>CALFNN010000070.1 GCA_937902925.1 uncultured Opitutaceae bacterium | reverse complement strand
TCAGGCCGGTGATATTCGAATATTTCTGTGGTTTGGTATCTGCGGTAATCCGAGTTATCTGCGGTGAAAAATGGATTGGAATCGAACCGCCCGGAGTTGAACCGCAGATTACGCAGATACCGCAGATCAAAACAGAGGTGGAAAGACGGCCCAAAATGAATCGAGCTCTTCCCGGTCTGCCAGCAGTCATCTGCGGTCAGTAATTCCGGGGTTGCGAAACGCATTTGAAATTGAGCAGGAGCGCGGTTTTCAGGCCGGTGATATTCGAATATTTCTGTGGTTTGGTATCTGCGGTAATCCGAGTCATCTGCGGTAAAAAATTCCGACCCAATCTTCCCGCTGCCCCTGCAGCGGGCTGCAAGGACGGGCAGCGAAAACTACGCCGCCCGCCGCCGCAGCATCAGCCCGCCGATCGCGCCGACCGCCAGCAGCACGCCGAGACCGAAGCCTGCGCCGGCTCGCCGCGCGGAGCCGAGCTTCAACCGCAGCTCCAGTGGCACGCCGCCGTCGACCTGCAGGCTGCGCGTGAAGGTCAGCACCCGGCCGCGCTCCGGCAGCGTCACGTCGATCGCGCCCGGCGCCGGTTCGGCGGCGAGCTGCTGGTCCACGATCCGGCCCGCGATGCCGCGCAGCGCGGCGTTTTCCTCGACGGTGTTGCCCATAAGCATCTGGTCCACCTGCCCCGGATCGAAATTCATCTTCCCTTTCATGAACGGATTCACACTCGCCGCCTGCTCGAGCTGCTCGTTGCGCACGGCGTCGCTGCTGTTGTCGAGGTAGATCCTCTGCCGGCGCGTGTTGAGCCCGATCACCGCCTGCTGCGTCTTCAGCGCACGCAACTGCACGCGCGCATCCTCGTTCGTCGCCTCGTCGAGCGATTTGAAATTGGAAACGCGGTTCAGCACCTCGCCCGCCTGCTGCTGCTGGCCTTGCTGGAGCAGCACGCTCGCCTGCCGCAGAAAATCCGTCGCCTGCCGTGTTTCCGCGTCGCGCTTCGACGCCACGACCGCCTGGTAGTCGCCGAGGCCGAAGCTGCCCGCGAACTGCTCCTCCTGCAGCCGCAGGCCGCCGCTGTAGTTCGCCAGCTCGTAGCCCGGCGGCAGCACGACGCGCCATGACACGTTTTCGAGCGGCACGTTGAGCCCGGGCGCGACGAGCGCGATCCGTCCGTCCTGCGGCTGCGTCACGGCGTAGACGATCCGCACGTGCGCCGAGCGGTCGCTCGCGGTGTTCGGCGCGACATGGAACAGATACGCGTCGCCCTCGCGCACGACCGACACGCTCTCGCCGTTCACGAACGTGTTGAACAGCCGCGAGCCCTCCGGCAGCCGCACGCGCAGCGTGCTCTTCTCCACCACCTCGACCGACAGCTCGACCGCCGTCAGCGCCGGCCCCGTGGGCGCGAGCACCGTCGTCAACCCGCCTCCGGTCACGCGCAGCTTCAACGCGTCCGCGACCTCGTGCCGCCGCACCGTCACGGCCAGCGGGCCCTCGGGCTCGGCGACGCGAAACGCCAGTGCCGGCACGCTGCGATCGGCGCGATCCTGCAACGCCACCGGCACCGCACTCCAGTCCGCACGCGACCAGCCGCGCGGCAGCGCCGCCGCCTCCAACTCCAGCCGGCCGCCGCCGCGCACGGCGACGAATTGCGCGACCTGTCGCGCATTCTCGAACACCGGCGTCGTGACCGTCTCGCGGTTCTGTTCGCGCGCCGCCGGTCCCTGAAATTCGATCTGCACCGCGGTCTCGCCGACGATCCCGCGTTGGAACCGCAGCTCCCACAATCCGGCCTGCCCCGCGACCGGCACGAAGTCGCTCACCGCCGGCCCGGTCGCGCGCACCGTCCGCGTCTGCTCCTCGCTCAGGCCGGGCAGTCGCACGCGGAGCACTTTCACCGCGGCGTTCTCCACCTTGTAGCGCACGGCGAGCCGCGTGAGCGTCTGTCCTTCGCGGGCCGTCATTTCCTGCAGCGCCTGCACCGTCACCCACGGCTCGAGCGTCTCGATGCCGACGGTCACGACCCAGTCCGCCTGCAACAACCGGAACGCGAGCGCGCCCGGCCGCGGGTTGCCCAGCGTGCGTGGGTCGAGCTCGGACACATTCGTCCGCTCCATCGCGCGCAACTGGATGCCGCGCTCCGGCACGAGCTGGAGCTCGCCCGTCTGCCGCGTCGCCTCGCGCACCAGCACCGTCGGCACGCGCCAGCCCGCCTGCGCCGCCGGCACCGGCCCGACGAGCGTCAGCGCAAAACTCTGCTCGCCGATCGTCCGGCCATTGAGCTGGAGCGTCACCACGCGCGCGCCGTTCTCGTCCGCCTCGGTCCAGTGGTTCAACGCCGGCCCGCTCAACGCCTCGACCTCGAGCCCCGCGGGCAATGCGAAACTGAGCTTGAACAACCCGACGCGCGTGATCGCCACGTTCAAGTCGGCGGCGAGCACGAGGCGGTCGTCGCCGAGCGAGAGCGTCTGCTTCGTCGTCACGCGCACTTCGGGCGCGACCGCCGCGACGCGCAACGCCACCGAGCCGTCGTCGCGGCTGTAGCGGTAGACCGACTCCAGCGCCGCCAGCGGCCGGCCGTCGCGCCCGCGCGGCAGCAGCCCCGCGTCGAAATCCGCGACGCTCACCGCCGACACGCCCGCGGGCTTCACGCCTTCCGGCTGCGCGTCGCTGCCGAACGCGAGCGCGAGCATGCCGACCTCGCCCGCCGCGCCGGTGACGCGCACCGGTTGCAGCGTGAGATCGAATGGTAGCGCCGCCGCGCCGCGTTGGGTTTCGACGATGAAGTTGAATGCGCTCGCCTGCGCCGGCTCGACCGCGACGTGCAGCCGGCGTTTTTCCGGGTCGAACCGCCACGCGCCGACCGGTCCGCGACCAACGTCGCCGACCGTGAAGCCCGCCGGCACCTCGACATCGAGCGCCGAAACGCGTCCCTGCACCGGCCGCACCGTGACGCGCACGTAACCGTTCACCACGCCCGGGCCCGGCACATAGAGATTCGAAGCCTCCGCGTAAAACTGCGTCGCCTCCACCGCAAGGTTCCGCTGCTGCGGAATCAGATTGATCACCGACCCGGCGCCCGGACCGATCACGAGCGTCGCGCCGCTGCGACTGTCGCCGAGCCCGGCAATCGGCAGCACCTGCACTGCAACCGGCGAGTTGAATTCCCAGCCGCCCTGGTCGAGCTGGATCGCGATCCGCTGCATCGCGGCCGGACCGGTGAGCAGCGGCAGTCCCTTCGTGAGGTCCGGCACGGGCAATTCGAATTTCACCTTCGCCGTCAGCGCGCCGTCGCGCTCCGGCGTCACGTAATAGGCCGCGCCGCCGTCGCGCTCGATCTTGCCGACGCGCAGTCCGTCGCCGGAAAATTCCGTCAGCACCGCCGGCGCCTTGAGCAGCAGAAAACTGTCGCCGACCACGCCGCGAATCGTGAGGTCGACCTCCGCGTAGAGCCGCTTGTCGCGGATCTCCCAGCGCTGCGTCATCGCCTGCGCCGATTTCGCGCCATTCTCCGTCCATGGCGTGGCGGCCGCACCGCCTTGCGCGCGCGCCACCGGCGCGTGGCCGAGCGTGCCCGCGAGCACGAGCCCGACCGTTAGCAGCGACACGACGCCCGGCGCCGTCGGCGACGACGGCGCTTCGCCTTCGCTCTCGCCCGTCAGCCGGCGAATCCGCCATGCCTGCCACGCGTGCCAGCTCCGGCCGAGCCCCGGCAGGATCATCGTGAGCAGCACCGCGAATGCGACGGCACCAAAGAACGCCACCGCCCCGAGCCGCTGCATCAGCACGCCGAAGCCCAGCAGCATCACCCCCAGCGCCGGCAGACTCCGCCACAGCAGGTCAGGTCTCCGACCTGACTCCTCCGCGCCACGCCGCCCCCGCACCCACGGCGCCACGAAGCACGCCGCCCCCGCCAGCAACGCTGCCACGCCCCACCATGAAATCATCGCACGCCACGCCGCGACGTTGCCGACGTCGATCGAGACGCTGCCGTCCGCCGGGACGACGGTCGCCGCGTAGGCAATCTCCTGACGGTTGACGCGCCGGTGCACCGCCGCGTCGAGCATCAGGCTCAGCGCGAGAAACACCGCGATGCCGCTCGCGATCAATCCCGACGGCAGCCAGCCATCCGAACGCGCCCGGAACGCCAGCGCGCCGAGGCCGATCGCGATCAGCAGCGCGACAACCCCCGTGCGCCCGCGAATCGCGATCCACTCGAAGCCGCGCTCGGTCAGGTTCGGCTGCGTGAGCTCGGCGTTGCCGCCCGCCGGCACGAGCAGCCGCTCCGGATCGCCGCGCAGCGTCCATTCGCCGATCACCATCGGCGCGGACATCTTCGGCACCGCCACCGTCACGCGTCCCGCCGACTTGCCCGCCGCCTGGCCGAGCCGCAGCGCGACCTCGACCGGCTCGTTCGGATTCAGCCGCGCGGGGAGCGGCACGAGCGTCGCGCCGCCGTCGGCGCGCGCGTTGACGACCTCGTTGTCGACATGCGCCTCCCAGAGTTTCACGCCTTCGGGCAGTTGCAGCCGCAGCGCCTTGCGTCCGCGGGTCTTCACGAAGAACCGCGCGTCCGTGACGACCTGGCCGTCGCGCGAGACCCGGCTCGTGAGTTTCGCGAAATCGATCACCTGGTCGACGGTCTCGCCCGGTTGATACCAGTCGACGCCCAGCTCCAGCGCGAACGGCCGCGCGGTGTATTGATAGACCGCAAGCGAGGGCGAGGTTGTGAAGAGCCGGAACTCCGCTGGCAGCTCGAGCGGTTCCAGTTTCAACAGGCCGTCGGCCCGGTGCACCTCAGTCTTCACCTGCAGCGGACTCACGACCTGCAGGAAGCCGCGCTCGGATTGAACGCCGAGCGGCTTAACCTCGCCGGGCGTGATCGCGCCGCCGCGCGCGCTCATCGGCTCCTCGAACGTCACGAGCAGCGTCGCCGCGCCGAGCACGGGCTGGTGCAGCGTCACGACGATTTGGTTGCCCTCGCGCCGCCAGTCGCGGCGGACCCCCTGGCCGGTCACGTCGATGTTGCCCGCGGCGGCCGGCACCTCGATCCGCCATTCGCTCGCGGGCGCGCCGACCACGAAATAGTTGAGCAGCACGCTCGCGTAGACCGCGCCCTCCTTGAGCGAGTAGAGGTGAAACACATCCGCCTGCACGCTCTGGCCGAGCGCCTCGATCCGCAGCGTCGCGGACCAATCCGGCTCGCGCAGCCGGTAGGCCTGCTGGAGGCCGGCGACCTGTTTCGGAAAATAACTCAGCGGCACCTCGACGAGCTGTTGCGCCGTGCCGGGCGCGATCCGGTAGCCCGGCGCCGCGACGATGCCGATGTGGCCGCGCACGGATTTTGCGCCCGGAAACGCGAGCGGCGGCAACGCCCAGTCGCCGGCGCCCGCCGCCTGGTTTTTCTCGAGCCGCAGTTTCAGGAGTTGCCGGCCGTCGATTTCGCGGCCGAAAAGAATCTTCAGCGTCCGCACGCCGTTCTGCGCCGCGCTTTCGACGATATAGTCCGCCACCTCCGCGCCCTGCACCGCGACGACCGCGTAGTCCGCGGGAATCGAAAGCGACCAGTCACGCAATGGCGCCTCGCGCACGTCGAGCTCCACGTCGGCCTGGATCACACGATCGGTCTCGCCGAGCTCGTAGGTCGCGACTTCCGACACGCCGACCTCAGGCAGGATCTGGCTCGCGACCACGCGGTAATCGTGCTCCGCCGCGGGAAAACGATAGACGAAAACCTGCCGCGCGCCCGGCTCCGCCGCCGCGCCCGGAAACTGCGCCGGCGCGAGCTGCATCATCCCGGTGGCGTCCGCCACCTCGAGCCGCACCGCGCCGCGATTGGCGATCCGCACAAAACCCGCGTGCCGCACGCCGCCCTCAGGCGTGAGCCGCAACGGCTCCGCGCGCACCGGAAATCCGCCAAGCGCGGACTGGCTCCGCACGGTGAGCGTGCCCTCGCTTTCGAAGGGGCGGCTCAACTTCACCTCGAGCACGCGCGACGAGTTTTCGCCCGCGGGCAGGACTTTCCAGCCGAGCACGTTCGTGCCCTCGACGCCGACGATCTCGCCGGGACCGTCGAGCTTCAGCCGCGCGGCGTTCAACTTCCCCTGCAATATCCGGAACGCGATCTGCGACTCCTGCCGCAGCAATCCCGCGCCCACGCGAACTTCCGTCTGCTCCGCGCTCGTGAAAAACAGTGCGCCCTCGGTTTTCTCGCGCGTTTGTTTCCACGCCAGCGAAGCGCCGCCGGCGGCCGGCAAAAAACCCTGCGAACCCGCCGGCGTGGTCGCGAGCACGACCGCCGCGGCCGGATCGAACTCCACGCCATCGGCGAGACCGGCGAGCGTGAGCGGCACGACGGTGCCCGCCGGCATCTGAAATTCCAACCGCCGCCAGTCGCCGTCCTCGCGCAACGCCGCCGCGAACGCGAACTCCACCGGCACGACTCCCTTGCGGTCGAAGACCAAGTCGTAGGCGCCGGCCTCCTCGTTCGAAAGTTCCGCGTGCCAGCCGTCGCCCGCGACGCGGTCGCTCAACGCCGCGTGGCCCGACAAGACCCGCAACCGCGCGCCGGCGCGCTCGACCCGCGCCTGTCCCCGCAGCCGGAAATCCACGCTGTGCGCCGGTTCGTTGACCTGACCCGTGAGCTGCACGCCGGTCAACTCCGCCTCAGCCAGCGCCGCGCCGCGTCGCGACAACGCCACGTCGATCCGCGCTTCACCGTGCGCGACAAATTCCAGCGGATCGTCCGGATCGCGCGCCTCGCCGACTGCGATCACGCCCGTCGCCTGCGCGAGCCGCAGATCGACCGCCGCGTCCGGCACGATCCGCGTGTGGAGATCGAAACCAACCGCATCGCCCGGCGCGACGAGCAGCAAACCGAGTTTTCCCGGCACCGGCGGCTCCTTCAGCCGCGTGCGCACGATGAGGTCCAGGCTGCGCGGCCCGTCCTGCCCCTCGCCGAGCGCCGGCCGCAGGACGAGAAAACGTTTGCCCGATGCATCGCCCGCACCCTGGCGCACCGACCAATCGCTCAGTCCGGCCCCGGCCACAGAGATTACTTCGCCGTCGCCAGTGAGCCCGAGCGTCAGCATCTCGGCCCGGCCCTGCACGACACGCAGCGAGAGTTTGATTTCGCCCGTCACTTCCGTCGGTGCGACGCGAATCGTCTGGTCGGCGGCGGCGGTAAAGAACAATGGCACGGGCGGCGGCACGGTATGCGCCTCGATGGTGATGTGGTCGCCGCTGGGCGGCGGCGCGATCGCGGGGCGCGCGTTGGTGCCGGCCGGCGCGGAGGCGGCGAGCGCGAGTGTCGTCCCCATCAAGCTGGGGAACAGCCAGCTAAACTTCCGCCAATTCGTCGTCTTCATGGGTTTTCCTTTTTCGAACTTGGCGCCGATGTTACCGCACAGCTCGCGCCAGTATCACCCCGCCGTTGTCAGGTTATTGTCAGGGAATTGTCAGGCCTCGCGCCGCTCACTCGCCGGTGAGCCGGCGCGTCTGGGCGAACATCGTCACGAGTTCCTGCACGCGGGCCTCGTTGGCGTAGCGACTGCGCAGCGCGTTCATGACCGGCGCGAGATCGCCGAGCCGGATCGGCGCGGCCGCCGCGCCGCCGCGGAGTTTTTCGGCGACGAAGGCCGCAGTGCCCGCGAGCTGCATCGTCGGCGTCGCGCGATCGAAGGCCGGCGGCTGCGCGTTGTAGGCGAGCGTCCACGAACGCTCGACCATCTCGCCGCTTGCGGTGTTGCGGAAGCGGACAAACACGTCGCCGAGTTCGCCCTCTCCCTCCGGCAGCACCTCGACCTGGTAGAGCGCGACCGCGGCTTCCTCGGCCGCGAGTTCGGCGGCGTCCACCTGGTCGTTGCGGAAGTCCTCCGCGCGCAGCCGGTGCTGCTCGAAGCCGATGAGCCGGTAGCTGCGGACGCGGGCGGGATTGAAGCGGACCTGCACTTTCACATTCTGCGCCGCGGGGCGGAACGCGCCGGCGAGGGCGTGCGCGAAGCCGGCATCGGCCTCGGCGGGCGAGTTGATCACGTAGTAGCGGCCGTCGCCCTTGCGGGTCAGCGCCTCGAGGATCGTGTCGTCGAGCCCGTCAGCCCCGACGCCGCACGCATCGAACGCGATGCCCTGCTGGCGCAGTGCCTCGACCTGCGTCGCGAGCTGTTCCGGATTGTCGTTGCCGAGGTTCGCCGCGCCGTCCGTGAGGACGACGATCCGGTTCTGCGCGCCGGCGGTGAACTGTGCGTGGGCGCGCTCGCCGGCGAGCTTGAGCGCTTCCTCGAGGTTCGTGCCGCCCTCGGCCGGCGTGCGGTCGATGAGGTCGACAAGCTTCGCGGCCTGGTCGCCCGGCACGCGGTCGGCGAGCAGGCGCGGCTGGCGGGCGAAGCCGATCAGGGTCACGCGATCGTCCGGGCCGAGCAGCGAGGCGAGCACTGCCATGGCGCGGCGCACGGACGCGGCGCGGTCCTCGCGCTCCATCGATCCGGAAGTGTCAAGCAGCACGGTGAGCCGCAGCGGCTGGCCGGCGCCGCGGCCGGTCGCAGGGACCTTCATCGCGATGCGAACGAGGTTGCGCTGCTGGAGAAACGGATGGGCCGCCTGCTCGATGCGGCAGTTCACGGCCTCGCCGGCGGCGGGCGACGGATCGCCGTAATCGAACGCGTTGTAGAACTCCTCGGGGCGGATCGCCGCCGGGTCGGGCCGCTGGCCGCGATCGAGCGCCGCCTTCGCGAGACGGAACGACACGTCGCTCACGTGGAGCGAAAACGTCGAGATGGGCTGCGCGCTGGTTGGGGTTTCTGCGCGGAGCGCTTCGTCGACCGGCGGACGCGCCGCCGCGTGGTCGACCGGCCGGTCGGCGTCGATCCCGGCAGTCGCGTCTTCTCGCGCGGCCAGTGTCGCGCCCGGCATCGGGCCGATGACACTCGCAAGAGGTGTGGGAGCGGCAGGTCGTGCTGCCTGCCCACCGACCTGCACCGCTCCGACGGCCGCGCCGCTCAAACCTCCCGAGCCCGTGACGGCACCAACGGTATCCACGGTCTGCCCGGCGGGTCTGGCGCTCGTGCCGGCAAGGAAGGTATCGTTGAGATCGAGCGATCCAGCGTCCTTCATCTGCTCCTTCGTCACGACGCTGATCGAGCTGGCGACGTCCTCGATTTTGGAATTGAACCGCGTGCCGGACATCGTGTTTGCCGCGTAATAGCCCTTGGTGTCGGTCGAGACCGCGAACGGCGACAATTGCACCGTTTTCTCGGAAGCGTTCGCGACCGCCACATCTGCGCCGCTGGAAACGAAACCGTTGTCCACCGAAATCTTCTTTCCCGCGAGATCGGCGGCGCCGAGACTGAACGTCGGCGAATCGACCGGTAGCGAGGCGCCGGCGGTGACGTTCAGGGTCGAGGCGTTGCCGAAGGAAAATTTGTCTCCGGCCGCCGGTTGAGGGACGCCAGCGAAGCGGGCAAAGTCCCTGTTCCCGGGAACGACTATTCCACTTCCGTTGGTCATCGTCGCTGGCTCCGCCAACGACGGCGGCTGGCCGGTGTAATTCCAGGTGGTGCCGCCCTGGCCCGCGACCAGTGGAAGATTTCCGTCGAGTGCCTTGCCGGCAGCGCCGCCGATCACGCCGCCCGCAGCGCCCCCACCACCGCCGCCATTCAACGTCTGCCGTTTGTTGGTATCTCTCGCCAGTTTCTCCGTCCGGGCAGCCCGCGCACGGGCAATCGTGGCTTCGTCGACTGCGGTCATGATCGCGGAATCCACCACGCCTTGCACCTGCATGGTCGTCGCCTTTTTGCGTTCGGTCGACTTCGCCTCGAACGGAGCCATCTCGACAACGCCGTTCTCGAGCCCGTCACGACCACCGAATCTAATCCCTTTATATGACCGCGTCGTCGACATCAGGACGATGACCGCGATCGGCAGGCACGCGGCGGCCGCCCAGATCAACGGCTGCCAGCGGCGCGATTTATTCTTCTTCGCTCCCACCAACGGCAGCGCCTTCACGGTCGAATCCTGCCGCACGGCGCCACTGCCTGCCCCGCCGCCGCCGATCGCTGCGAGCACCTTCGCGCGGCGCTCCGATGACAACACCATCGGCTCGCGCGCGGGCCGGGCGGCCTCGCCGACCAAGCCGTGCACCGCCTCGATCCGGCGCTTGAACACGGCCAGCGCGGGATTCTCCGCGAGGTGGCGTTCGAGCTCGGCCACCTCGAAGGGCGACGCCTCGCCGAGCACCCACGCGACGATGCGCGCCTCGAGTTCGGGGTCGATGGATGGGTGGGAAGAAAGATTGTCGTCGTGATTCATGATGTCCTCCTCGTGTCAGCCCTGGCTGCCCTCGACTCCCGCGCGCCGCAGCGCGTCGGCCAGTCCCTTGAGCAGGTGGTGAAGCTTGTAGCCGACGTTGCCGGCGTTGAGCCCGGTGCGCCGGGCGATTTCCTGATATTTTAAATCCTCCTGATATTTCAGCCGGATGAGGTCGCGATCCTCCGCCGGCAATTCCGCCAGCAGCATCCGGACAACGCCGACCGCTTCCTTGCGTCCCATTTCCTCGGCGGGCAATTCCGCCTCGTGCGGCGACTCGGCGTCCGGCGTGAGCGGCGACTCGCGGCGGTGGTCGCGGAGATGGTTGAGCGCGAGGTTGCGGAGGCTGCGGTAGAGCCACGCGCGCGGATTTTCCACCTCGGCCCAGACCGGATGCAGCCGCAGGAACGCCTCCTGCACGAGCTCCTCGGCCACCGAGCGCCGCCCCACCAGACCGAGCGCAAAATGCAGCAGCGGCCCCTCCTCGGTTTCGAAGAGCTGGCGCAGGCTCGATGGCGGGGTGGTCATCGGGAAGACGGAAACGACGCAGGCCGCACCCGGAGTTTCACGCAAGGACGGAACGGGCGGGCGCTGGAGGACGGGGGCTTCCATGGCGGCGGGGTGGAAGAGTCATGTTCGTTCACGAGCTAAGACACGGCCGCCGGGGAATCCTTAGTAATTTTTCGGTCACACCGACGGTTCGAGGGAGGGCCCAGACTGTTGAAACGCGGAGGCCGCGGAGAGCGCGGAGAAAAATCTCCCTCCTTCGCGTCCTTCGCGCTCTCCGCGTTTAACTCTGTCGTCCGATTTCTGTGAAATCTCACCTTCAGGACCGAACGAGAACCGTCCTCGCCGGACCACCCGGTGTGCCTTTGGCCTGTCCGGTGGCCGATTGACATGCCACCCGGCAGCCCAGGCCCGCTCGGAGCTCGGGCCCTGCCCCAATCATCGGCTTGCTCAACCCTTCAGCGCGCCGGTGGCGATGCCCTTGACGATCTGGCGTTGGAGCAGGAGGTAGACGAGCAGGATGGGGATCGTCACGAGCACGATGCCGGCGAAGAGCATGCCGTAGTCCGAGCGGTATTGCGCCGTGATCGAGAGGTTCGCGAGCCCCAGCGGCAGCGTCCGCGCGCGGCCTTCCAGGTCGCCGCTCACGAGCATGAACGCGAAAAAATACTCCTTCCAGACGCCGATGAACTGGAAGATCGCCACCGTCACGAGGCCCGGTTTCGCCAGCGGCAGCAGCACGCGCCAGAACGCCGCGAATTCCCCGCAGCCGTCGATCACCGCCGCCTCGTAGAGCGTCCGCGGGAGCGACCGGAAAAATCCCGCGAGCACGAAGATCGCGAACGGCAGGCCGTTCGCCGTGTAGACGAGGATGAGGCCGGCGCGCGAGTTGAGCAGGCCGAGCGAGCGGAGCTCGAAGAACAATGGAATCACCGCGAGTTGCGCCGGGATCATCAGCCCGGCGAGAAACAGCCAGAACACCGCGCGGCCCGCCGGATGATAAAAGCGCGCGAGCGCGTAGGCCGCCATCGCACCGAGCGCGACGATCAACGCGACGGACGTCGCGGTCACGAGCACGCTGTTGAAAAAGTAATCGCCGAACCGCGCCTCGTGCCACGCGCGCGTGTAGTTCTCCGGATGCAGGTCGCCGGCCAACGGCAGCGCGAACGCGTCGCGGAAAATCGCGGCGTCGGCCTTCAGCGACGAATAGGCGACCCACAGCATCGGGAACACGACCCACGCCGCGTAGCCGGCGAGCACGGCAATCACGAGACCGCGGGAAATGTTGGGCGAAGATCGTTTCATTCCAAATCCTTCAACGCAGAGGACGCGAAGGACGCGGAGCTTTTCCAGCGGGGTCTTTCCTCCGCGCCCTTCGCGAACTCCGCGTTTAGTCGATCGCTCATTCGATCGCCTCCCGTTTGAGCCCGCGCATCAATGCGGCGCTGCCCGCGAGCACGAGCACAAAGAGCACGACGGCGATCGCCGTCGCGCGGCCGATCTGGAATTCCTTGAACATCGACGTCACCATCAGCGTGCCGAGCGTATGCGTGGAGCTGTCGGGATCCTGCGAGGTGAGCAGCCAGATCATCTCGAAGGCGTTGAGCCCCGCGATGACGATGAACACCGCGGAAATCACGACGACTTCCCAGATCAGCGGCAGCGTGATGGCGAAGAACTGCCACCAGCGCGGCGCGCCGTCGAGCTCGGCCGCCTCGTAGAGCTGCGGGTCGATGCCCTCCATCGCCGCGAGGTAGAGGATCAGGTTGAAGCCGCACGCGAGCCAGAGGTAGATCGGGATGAGCGCCGTGTAGAGGTGACTCTGCGCGAGCCACGGGTAGCCGTCGAACGAGCGCAGCCAGTCGACGTCGAGGAGATTGCCGAGCGCGACGAGCCCGGCATTGACGAGGCCGCCGTGCGGTTCGTAGGCGCTCATCCAGAGCAGCGTCGCCGCGATCCCGCCGAGGAGGTTGGGAAAAAGAAAGACGGCGCGAAAGATATTCGCGCCCCAGACGCCGCGATGAAGCAGGTAGGCGAAGAACAGTGCGAGCGGCAGCACCGTGACGGCGGGCACGACCATCAGGTAGAGATTGTTTTTCAGCGCGAACCAGAAGAGGTCGTTCTCGAACAGCAGCCACTTGAAGTTGAACAACCCCGCCCACGTGCGCGGGCCGAGTCCATCCCACCGCGTAAACGCCCAGCCGAACGCCACGACGCCCGGCACGATCACGAGCGCCGCATAAAGCACGAACGCCGGCGCGACGAACCCGAGGCCGACGACGGGGCGGAGGCGGCCGAAATAGGAGGCCTGTTCCGCTGTGGGTTGCGCGCTCGCGCGCAACGTGGCGGGGCGAGCGCGCCACCTGCGGGACAGAAGCCACGCGGCGAGGCCGGCGAGCGCCGCGAGCAACGCCGTGCCGGCGAACGGATGACGATACTCGATGACATTGGGCGCGGCGGCACGTGCGCGATCGGTTGCCGCCGCGGCTTCGAGCCGCTCGCCGAATTGCCGAGGCGTGACTTTGCCCGTCATCAGGCTGAGGCGCGAATCGACGAGCGTCTGGCGGATCGCCGGCGGCTGCATCATGACCTGCGGCATGTTGAACGAATCCTTCGCGCGCAGGATCATCGCCGCAGTCTCGCGCATCCTCGGCGAATACGCGTCGAGCGGCACTCCGCGCACCGGAACCGGCGCGTCCACCTGCCGCACGAACGCCGTCATCCGCTCGCGCGAGGTCAGGAATTTCAGGAATTCCACCGTCAGCCGTTCGCGCGCCGGATCGCCGGTGGCGAAGAGGAAAAAATTGTCCGCTCCCGCCTGGATCGTCGTCGGGTCGGCGACGCCATCGGGGAAAATGGGAAAATTCATCACACCCAGCTCGAAGCTGGCGGGAATCTTGTCGCTCATTTCGTTGATCAGCCATGAGCCGGACACGACCATCGCGGCCCGGCCCTCGAAGAACGCGAGTTGCGCGGCGGTGTGCGTCGCGCCTTCCCAGCCGCTCAGCGTGTAGTGTTGCGTGATGCGCTGGAGCACGCCGGCGGCGCGCTCGTAGCGGGGATCGGTGCGCGTGCCGGGCGCGAGGTCGTTGAGCGCGCGCCAGCCGCCGCCGCCGGCGAGATCGTAGAACGCGGCACGGAGAAACGCGTCGGGGTAGTTGCCGTAGATGCCGGTCACGCTCACCGGAGCGAGGCCGGTCGCCTTGATCCGCTCGCAGAGCGCGAAAAACTCGTCCCAGGTCCGCGGCTCGGTCCAGTGGTGCGTGCGAAAGAGCGCGCGGTTATAGAAAATGCTCCAGCAGGCATAGCTCACCGGGAGCCCGTAGACGCGCCCGTCGATCCGCCACGATTCGAGCGAGCCGGGGAGGAAAGTGTCGGCCCAGCGGGCATCGCCCTCCCAGTTCTTCTCCGCGAGGAGCGGCGTCAGGTCGCGGAGCTTCCCGGCGCGGGCGAGCGCGGGAATGAGCAGGTCGCGCGGCATCGCGGCGTCGGGCAGGTCGCCGTCGATCATCCGGACACGCAATTTGTCCTGGATGCGCGGATCGCCGTAGAGCTTCACGCGAACGTCGCCGCCGCGCTGGCGTTCCGCCTGCTCGAAGAGCCGGGCCGACTGTTCGAAGAAAGCCGTGCCGTAACCGCCGGCGAAGATGGGAACGTCGAGTTCGGTGGGCGCCGCGGGAGCGGGCGCCACGAACACGCGGGCCACCGCGGCCAGTGCAAAGATCCGCGCGATCGACAAGGGGCTCATTTCGCCACCACGAGCGGAAAGCCGTTTTTCTTGAGCGCGCGGTGCAGCGCGGCGACGTGCGCGTGGTCGCGCGTCTCCACCGTGCAGATCGCATGCGCCGCGTAGACGTCCGGCCCGCTGAACGCGCGGTCGTGCACGATGTCCTGGATGCTCGCGCCGCAACCGGCGATCACCCGCGTGAGCCCGGCGAGACCGCCGGGCCGGTCGCTCACTTTCGCCGTGAAACGCGTGAGCCGGCCGTCGTGCACAAGGCCCTTGCCAATCACCCGGCTCAACACGCCCGGGTCGATGTTGCCGCCGCTGATGACCAGCGCGACCCGCCTGCCGCGGAGCTTCGGGAGTTGCCCGGACATCAACGCCGCGAGCGGGACGGCGGCCGCTCCCTCGACCACGGTCTTTTCCAGTTCGAGCATCCGCAGCACGGCGAGCGCGATCCAGCGCTCGGGCACCAGCACGATTTCGTCGATCCGCGAGCGCGCCAGCGAAAACGAATTCGGACCGACGACGAGCGGGGCGAGACCATCGGCGAGCGTCGGACGCCGCGCCACCGTCACCGGATGGCCCGCCTGGAGCGCCGCGGTGAAGTTACCGGTGTTGGTGCTCTCGACGCCGATGATTTTCACGCGCGGCCGCACGGATTTGACGGCGAGCGCCACCCCGGCGATGAGCCCGCCGCCGCCGATCGGGCAGACGATGGCATCGAGGTCGGGCACCTGTTGCAAAATCTCCAGCCCGAGCGTGCCCTGGCCGGCGATGATATCCGGATCGTCGAACCCGTGGACATAGGTCAGCCCCTCGCTGCGCACGAGCGCATCGGCCGCGGCGCGCGCCTCGGTGAAATCGCGGCCCTGGACGACCACGCGCGCGCCGAGCTTCTGGCAGGTCGTGATCTTGATGAGCGGCGCGTAGTCGGGCATCACCACGCTCACGGGGATCCCAAGCAGATGCCCGTGGTAGGCGAGCCCCAGTGCGTGGTTGCCCGCGCTGGCGGCGACGACGCCGCGTTTTTTTTTCGCAGGCGGGAGACGCAGCAGCGCGTTCCGGGCGCCGCGCTCCTTGAACGATCCCGTGCGCTGGAGGTTGTCGAGTTTACAGACAATCCGTGCGCCGGTGATCTCGCTCAGCGGAATCGATTCCGGGCACGGCGAGAGATAGATTCCACTCGCGATCCGCCGGTGCGCCGCGCGGATGTCGGACAGGGTGACGGGCATGCGCCAAGCCTGCGGTGGCCGCTGCCCGGTGGAAAACAAAAACGGGCCGCGGATGAACGGGCGGCCGGGTTCTACTTCGCCGGAGCCGGCGCGCCCGGACCGCCGGGCAACGGCGCATTCAGCAGGCGGACGAGCTGCTCGCGGGCGGCACTCCACTCTGCGTCGTCGAGCTTGCCGTCGGCGTTTTTATCGAAACGCGCCATCTGCTGCGGATTCGACTCCATGCGCGGCCGCATCGTTTTTTCCAGTTCCACCATCTCGGCGTCGTCAATCCTGCCGTCGGCATTCTTGTCGAACTGGCGGAGCAGGAAATCGCGCATCTGGCGGGGATTCTGGGCCCCGCGGTTCCGCAGCGCCTGCCGCATCGCCGCGAGCTCATCGGGGTCGAGCTTGCCGTCGCCGTTCTTGTCGAACCGCTTCACGAGATCCGCGCGCACGGCGCCATCGGCCCCGAGCCCGCGTTCCTCGGCGTATTTCCGGGCCTCGGCCCGCTCGTCGTCGTCGAGGCGGCCGTCGTGATTCTTGTCGAACATCTCCAGCAGCCAGGTCCGCGCCTGCTCGCCGCCGGGCGCCCTTCCGATCGCCGCCTGCCGGTTCATCTGCTCCTGCAACATGGCCTCGTGGGCGTCGGCCGTTTCGTCCTCGTCGAGCTTGCCGTCGTGATTCTTGTCGAAACGTTTCAGCAATTCCTCCTCGCGGGGCGACATCGTTGCGGTCGCGGCGGGGAGCGGCGCCGGCGGACTGGCGGGCTTGACCTCCTCGGCCTGCAAGCAGGTGGCAAGGAATAGCGTTGCCGGGAGAAAACAGGGGAATAGACCTAGGCGTTTCATGGGGAAGAAGACTGAAATTCTGCGGCGCGGACCAACTGCGGGCATGACGCGCGCAGCGGCGGGCGGTTACGTGCGCGACTGAGGAGGGACGATGTATCAAGTCACGTTCTCCGAGCAAGCCATGCACGAGCTGAACCGGCTCGACAAGCTGGCGCAGCTCGACGCGATCGAGCCCATCAGTGGATTGCGGCCGGCGGATCTCGCCCATCCGCGCGAGCCACTCGGGCATTTCCGGCGCGGCGCGAAGGCGTTTTTCCGGCTGCGCGCGGGCGAATGGCGGTTCTATTTCGAGGCGCTGGGCGAGACGCTGCACGTGAACTACATTTTGCACAAGAACTCGCTCGAGGATTTCCTGCTCCGGAACAAACTGCCGGTGTCCGAGCAGCAGCTCGTGGAACAGCACTCGCAGTTCTGGAAATACCTCGAGAGCCTCACGAAGAAATGAATTTCCCCCAACCCGACGACGACCTCGATTCCCGCGAGGATCCCTACAACGTCACCCAGGCGAGCCGGATTTATTTCCTGCCGAACCTGATGACGGCCGGGAACCTGTTCTGCGGTTTCCTGGCGATCGTGAACTGCATCCAGGCGCGGCTGGCGGAGAGCACCGGGCTGGGCGAATACCTCGGCATGTCGAATGCCGAGCATTACCGCTATGCGGTGTGGCTCATCTTCGGCGCGGCGGCGTTCGACATGCTCGACGGCCGGCTGGCGCGGCTCGGTGGCCGGGAATCGCTGTTCGGCGCCGAGTTCGATTCGCTGGCGGATGTCGTGTCGTTCGGCATCGCCCCGGCGTTGCTGATGTTTTACCTGATCCTGGCGCCGACGCGCGACTACCTGTGGTTTCGCGACATCGGCTGGATCGTCGGCTTCATCTACCTGCTGTGTGCCGCCATGCGGCTGGCGCGCTTCAACGTCATCACGAACCCCCTGCTCTACCGCAGCAAGAAGGAGTCGAACAAGGACTTCATCGGGCTGCCGGTTCCCGCCGCCGCGGGGACAGTCGCGGCGCTGGTGCTTTTCCTCCTGAAGCTCTACGATGCCGACAAATCGCTCAAGAACTGGGCGCTGGCCCTGCCTTTCCTGATGTTGCTCATCGCGTTCCTGATGATGAGCACCGTGCGTTATCCCAGCGGGAAGAACGTCGACCTGCAGACGAAGACGCGGCTGCGGACGTTTGTCGGCGTGCTGGCCTTCCTGCTGGTGCTCTACTTTTACAAGGAGATCGCCGTGCTCGTCACGTGCCTGGGCTACATCTTCTTCGGGCTCATCCGGCACTGGCGCCGGCCGCGGCCGCCAGCGCGACCGAAATCGCCGGAGCCGGCCCAGCCCAAGCGCGTGTGAGCAAGCGGCGGAGCGCGCACCAGCAACTTCACGGATGCGAACAACTGGTCACTTGTCCGCAAGTTATCCGGAGTTCCTCACCGCGATTTTTAGCGCGATCTCCGAGCGAAACCACCCGGTTGCTGCGCTTGTTCGCCGCCCATAATAATACGGATATAATTCCTAATTGAACTCCTATCTGATTACCCTTTGTTAGCTTCTCCAAAGACGCGCTGCGTCGCCCCGCATGAAATTCAAAATCAACCGCGATCATTTCGCCAACGGCCTTGCCCAGGTGCTCAACGTGGTCGGCTCCAAAGCCACGATGCCCATCCTCAGCAACGTCCTGATCGAGGCCGAGAAGGACCAGATCTCGCTCACGACGACCAATCTCGATCTCGGCATCCGGTGCAAGATCAAGGCCGAGGTGAAGGAAACGGGTTCGGTGACGCTGCCGGTGAAGCGGCTCGCGGGCATCGTGCGGGAGCTGCCGAATGTCGATGTCGCGTTTGACGGTTCGCCCAATCATCAGGTCAAGCTCACGTCGGGCGGCTCGACCTTTCGCATCATGGGCATCGGCAAGGAGGAATTTCCGCCGCTGCCCGAGTTCGGCGACGAGAAAGCCTACGCGCTCGAACAGGGCGAGCTCTCGACGATGTTGAAGAGCGTATCCTACGCGCAGTCGACGGATGAGACGCGCTACATCCTCAACGGCGTTTATTTCAACTTCAAGGACGGCAAACTTTCGCTCGTGGCCACCGACGGCCGCCGGCTTGCGCTCATCGCGAAGGAGATGGAAGTGCCCGCGGCCAGCGCCGGGGCGATCATCCTGCCGGCAAAGACGGTGGGCGAGCTCACCCGGCTGCTCGACAAGGGTGAGAAGGTGAAGATCAACTTCAACGACCGCCGGGCGGCCTTCCAGATCGCGACCGACAAGGACACGAGCGGGCTGATCGACCACGTCTATCTTTACTCGAAGGTCGTCGAGGGTAATTATCCGAACTACCAGCAGGTGATTCCGAAGGAAACCCACCAGCGGATCAAGCTGGAGCGGGAACTCTTCCTCCACTGCGTGCATCGCGCGGCGCTGGTGTGCTCGGAGAAATCGAACTCGGTCAAGATCAAGCTCTCCAGCAACCTGCTTGAGATCATGGCGCAGAGCCCGGATTTCGGCGAGGCGCACGAATCGATGGCGATCGGCTACAGCGGGCCGGATCTCCAAGTTGCGTTCAACCCGGCGTTTCTCATGGATCCGCTCCGGGCGCTGCCGAAGGACGAGGTGTTTTTCGAGGTGAAGGACGAGGTGAGCCCCGGTGTGTTCAAGACGCTCGAGAGCTTCGTCTGCGTGATCATGCCCGTGCGGCTGAGCTGAGCGAAATTTTTGTCGCGGCCGGCTATGACCGCCGGCATAAGTGCGTATAGTAGACGAACCGTGGTCACGTGCCGCGGCTCTTTTCGTGGAACCGCCCTATCTCATTCTCGCCGCCATCCTCCTGTCGCTGGTGTTGATGCAGGTCAACCAGCGCCGGGCTTCGCCGCTGCTGTCGATCCTCGACCGCTGGCTGCGGTGGTTTGTGTTCGCCTTCGGTGCGGCGCAGATGTGCCGCGACTTCGAGCTCATCGACCGGCCATTTTGGGCGCTGGCCGCGGTGTTTTTCCTGGTGTGGTTCCTCGGTGAGACACTCTACAACTGGCTCGCCATCTCCGCGCTCAGCGTAAGCCCGCTGCCGCTTTTTCCCCGTTACGCCCTCAACGCCAGCGGCGAGGAGTGGCCGGTGCAGCCGCGCCTGCTGAAAATCCGCGAATGGCTGCGCGCGCAGGGCTTCCGCCAGAGTCAGGCGCTGAAGGCGGAGATCGGTGGCGGCGTTTACCTGCGGGTGTCCGTCTATCAGGACGCCCAGGCGACCGTGCGCGTGCAGGTGACGTTCATCCCGCAGTCCAACGGCGCGATCTCGGTTTGCTACGCGGTCACCTCCGTCACCGCCGACGGCGGCCGCTACCTGACGGACAACCTCTACATCCCGTTCGCCGGGTTCTATCCCGAGAACTGGTTTGTCGAGCGGCTGCCGTGGCGGCGTTCGCTGCCGAAGCTGCTGGCGCGGCATCGGGCGCGGCTCACATCTGCCGGCGTTGTCCCCGTGCCGTTCGCCACCGAGCCCCTGGCAGATCTCAATACGTCACAGCACCTGCTCGACCAGGTGAACACCGAGCTTGGTTTCCTGCACCCGCACCATGAACGCGAGGACCTCGGCAAGATCACGCACGAAGGCCGCTACCGGGTGTGGAAGGAAATCTGGATGCTGAACTACCTCGGCCGCGCCGCGCGGTATGAATGAAGTGGCGCTCGGCTGTGACCGGCGCATTCTTGTGGGCTGAGGTATTTAATCTTTCTCCCAACCTGGTTCGGGAGCACCGCTCAAAGCCACGACGACGACGCTCGCTGGGTCCCAAGGATCAGGGTGTGAGAATCGATGCTCCGGAAGAAATTGCCGGAGCAGTCGGTGGTGGCAGACCGGACAGCGTTCGTAGACGTCGATTTGGGTAACTCGATGCAGAGGCCTTCGCCTTGGGGTGGGTTCTTCAACGAGGTCGAGTTCGTCGAACTTGGATAATCCTTCGAAAAACAGGCGTCGGATCGCGCCTGGCGATAGACCATGGATGTAATTTGGCTCATTGAGAGCCAAGAATGAGACGTTCACGTCTCATTCGCCGCGCTGACTTTGATCCACCTACTTGCGCCTACCTAGAATTCTCTACCTTTGCTCGTCCGCCTCGACGTCGTGATCGGTTCATGGGGTGTTGGCAGTCCACACGCCGTCACCCGCCGATATAGCTCATCTCGACCTTGGCGCGCGTCTCGCCTTTGGCGATCAACTCGGCGCGCTCGTCGCTGTAGCGGTCGAGCCGGCCGTGCCAGATGCGGGTGAGAAAATTCTCTAGGCCTGCGTCGTCCGCGCCGGCCCGCAGCGCGCCGAGCACGTCCCAGCCCAGCGAGGCGAACAGGCACGTGTAGAGTTTGCCGTCGGCCGAGAGCCGCGCGCGATGGCAGTCGCGGCAGAACGGCTCCGTCACCGAGCTGATCAGCCCGATCTCGCCGCGGCCGTCGCGATAGCGGTAGCGCGCCGCCACCTCGCCGCGATACGCCGGCCCGACCGCCTCGAGCGGCCAGAGCGCGCCGATGCGTTCCACGATTTCCTTTGCGGGCACCACACCGGCCGCCGACCAGTGGTTGGTGTTGCCGACGTCCATGAACTCGATGAACCGCAGGGTGTGCCCGCGCGTGCGAAAATATTCGCAGAGCGCGGGCAGTTCGCCGTCGTTCACGCCGCGCTGGACGACGCAGTTGATCTTCACGGGCAGGCCGAGCGCCGCCGCGGCGTCGATGCCGCGCAGCACGCGCGTGATGCTGAATCCGAGGCCGTTGAGCTTTCCCGCCGTGACGTCATCGAGCGAATCGACGGAGACGTTGAGCCGGTCGAGCCCGGCGGCGTGCAGCGCCGGCGCGAGTTTTTCGAGCAGCCAGCCGTTGGTCGTGAGGGCCACATCCTTCACGCCGAGTTCGCGTTTCAACAGCCGGATGAGGTCGGGCACATCGGCCCGCAGCAGCGGCTCGCCGCCCGTCAGGCGGACCTTTTCGACTCCCAGGGCGCAAAACGCGCGGACGATGCGCGTAAGCTCGTCGAGGGTCATCAACTGCGGATCGCGCAGGAACGGATAACCGGCGCCGAAGACCTCCTTCGGCATGCAATACGGGCAGCGAAAATTGCAGCGGTCGGTGACCGAGATGCGCAGGTCGTGCAGTGTGCGGTTGAACTGGTCGGCGGGATGAGCCATGCAGGAGCGGCTCGATGCCGCGAACGGGTGACATGAATCTCATTTGGGCGCGGCGTCCAGCCGCACCTGACGCTTTCCCATGCTGACCCCCGCCGAAGCGGAAAAACTGATCCTCGACAACCTCGCGCCGTTCCACCGGGAGGATTGTCCGCTCGCGCACGCGACCGGCCGGGTGTTGCGCACCAATCTCTGTGCCGATCGGGACCTGCCGCCGTTCGACCGCGTGACGATGGATGGCTATGCGCTCCGCGCGGCGACGCTGGCGGCCGGCGCCCGGAAGTTTCGCATCGAGGCGACCCAGGCGGCGGGCATGAGACCCTTCAAGCTCGGCGCCGCCGCGGATGCGTGCATCGAGATCATGACCGGGGCCGTGCTGCCCGAGGGCGCGGACTGTGTCGTGCCCTACGAGGACACGACGCTGGGTGACGGCGCGACCATGACGGTTTCCGGACCGGTCGCATCGTTTGGGGCCGGCCATGCGGTGCACCGGCGGGGCAGCGATCACCGGGCGGGCGAATTGATCGTGCGCGCGGGCGTGAGGCTAACCGGCCGGGAGATCGCGGTCGCCGCGGCGTGCGGTTACGGAGTGTTGACCGTCAGCCAGTCGCCGAAGATCGCCGTGGTCGCCACGGGGGATGAACTCGTGGAAGTCGAGGCGCCGGTGGCACCGCACCAGGTTCGCCGCAGCAACGATCACGCGTTGCGCGCCACGCTCCTGGCGGCCGGTTACGGGCACGTGGAACGGTTTCATTTTCGCGACGTGCCGGCGGAGATCGAGCACCTGCTCTGGCACGTCATCGCGGAATTCGACGTCGTGCTGCTCACGGGCGGCGTGTCGAAGGGCAAGTTCGACCACCTGCCTGCGGAGCTCGCCAAGCAGGGGGTGAGAAAAGTTTTTCAGGGCGTGGCACAGCGCCCCGGCAAGCCGCTCTGGTTCGGCATGAGTGGACGCGATACGCCGGTGTTTGCCCTGCCCGGAAATCCGGTGTCGTCCTATACCTGCCTGCATCGCTACGTGCTCCCGGCCCTGGATTACGCGAGCGGTCTCGGCGTGGCGGCGCCCCGCCTCGTCACGCTGGCGGCACCCGTGACCTTCAAGCCGCCGCTGGCGTATTTTCTCCCGGTGGCGTTGTCGAGCGGTCCGCGCGCCGAATTGCTCGCGACGCCGGCGGTCGGAAACACTTCCGGCGATTTCGGCGGATTGGTCGGCACCGACGGATTTGTCGAGTTGCCGGCCGGCGCGACGGAGTTTCCAGCCGGAACGCTCGTGCCCTTCCGGGCGTGGGTTTGACGTGCGCAGGGCAATGCGCGAGGCTTCGACCATGTTCTCCCACCTCGACGCGAAGAACCGGCCGGCGATGGTCAACGTCGGCGACAAGCCGGTGACCAGGCGGACCGCGCACGCGGTCGCGGTCGTGACGCTGCCGCCCGAACTCGCGGTGCTGCTGCGCGACGGCGAGATCACGACCAAGAAGGGGCCCATCTTTCACGCCGCCGTCCTTGCCGGAGTGATGGGCGCGAAGAAGACCGGCGAACTCATCCCGCTGTGTCATCCGTTGCCGCTCGACGACTGCCAGATCGAGATCATGCCGGATCGCGACCGCGCGGAGATCGTGATTAACTGCCGCGTGCAAACCCACGCGAAAACCGGCGTTGAGATGGAGGCGCTGACCGGCGCGACCGTTGCCGCGCTGACGCTCTACGACATGGCCAAGGCGGTCTCGCACGGCATCGTCATCAAACAGGTGCGCCTGCTGGAAAAAACCGGCGGCAAGTCCGACTATCGCGCTCCGTAACGCCGGCTCCGACCCGCCGCGACCCGTTCCCTGCGCCCGATGATCACCGTCCATGTCCAATACTTCGCAATCCTGCGCGAGCAGCGTGGTCTCACGCAGGAGAAACTCGCCACGGACGCGGCCACGACCGCCGCGCTCTATGCCGAGTTGCGCGCGCGGCACCAATTCACGCTGCCGGCCGACCGGATTCGCGCGGCGGTGAACGACGAATTGGTGGCGGCGGCAGCGCCGCTCGCCGACGGCGACCGGATCGTTTTCATCCCGCCGGTCGCGGGCGGATGATCCGGCCATGAGCTTTCGAATCTCGGGCGAATCCCTCGACCCCGCCGCGCTCCAGCGCGCGCTGGCCGACCGGCGTGCGGGTGCTTGCGTGTCGTTCGAGGGCTGGGTGCGCGACCGCAACGACGGCCAGCCGGTCGCCTCGCTCGAATACGAGGCCTACGCGCCGCTGGCGGAAAAGGAGGGTGCGCGGATCCTGGCCGAGGCGCGCGAAAAGTTCGCCGTGCTCGGCACCGCGTGCGTCCACCGCGTTGGCCATCTCCAGCTGGGCGAACTCGCGGTGTGGGTGGGCGTGACGGCGGAACATCGCGGAGCGGCATTCGATGCGTGCCGCTACATCATCGACGAGGCGAAGGCGCGGGTGCCGATCTGGAAGAAGGAACACTACGCGGGTGGCGCTTCGGCGTGGATCAACTGCGCGACCCGCGGCGACCATGCGCCGGATACGGCCGGCCCGATTGGGTAAAAATTTGCAAAAAACCGGCCCCGACCGGTTTCCCCTCGTGTTTCGCGACGGGAAGGAGATTGCCTGTTACCGTGCTATTACTCGCGGCCATCGCAGACCCGGCCAGACATACCTCCACGCTCGACCGGCTGAGGGCGATCCCGCCTGAGTTCTGGGGCCGGTTGGGCATGGCGGTGGTGGTCGTGATCGGAACGGTGATTTTTCTGCGTAAAGTGGCCAAGATGAACAAGGTCATCCTCACGGTCGTGGTTGGCCTGATGGTGACAATTGTTGGCTTCAATTGGATCTACGAGCGGGATGAGCCGACGTGGGCGAGCCCGGCGGTCAACTTTCTCTCGGGTTTCTTCCCGACGAAAGGCCCGCACCCCAAGGCGCCCAGCCAGCCGGCGGCCATGGCCAAAAACCGCTAATGCGGTCCAGTGGTGCGGCGGTTTTCGACCAGCCGGCTAAAAACAGGGTGGTTTTCTGGGCGGAAGGAGGATAGGTGACTCGCTTGATTATGCCCAAATCTCACTCTGACATCGGACTCATCGGCCTGGCCGTCATGGGTCAGAATCTCGCTCTCAACATCGCCGACCACGGCTTCCAGATCTCGGTCTACAACCGCACGACCGAGAAAACCGACAAGTTCGTCGCGGAGAACCCGAATACGCCCGGCGGCGTGGTGGGCACGAAGACTCTCGAGGAATTCGTCCAGTCCCTCGCGAGGCCGCGCAAGATGGTCATCCTCGTCCAGGCCGGCAAGGCCACGGACGCGGTCATCGACGGCCTCGTGCCGCTCCTTGAGCAGAACGACATCGTCGTCGACGGCGGCAATGCCCTTTGGACCGACACGATCCGGCGCGAAAAGGCGCTGCGCGAAAAAGGCCTCCGCTTCATCGGCTCGGGTGTGTCCGGCGGCGAGGAAGGCGCGCGCTTCGGCCCGGCGCTGATGCCCGGCGGCGATCCCGCGGCCTACAAGGAACTCGAGCCGATCTGGAACGCGGTCGCCGCGAAGGTCGACGCGAAGACCGGCGTGCAACTCGGCGGCGCCGCTCCGGGCAAGCCGATCGTCGGTGGCGTCCCCTGCGCCGCCTACATCGGCGAAAACGGCGCCGGTCACTACGTGAAGATGTGCCACAACGGGATCGAGTATGGCGACATGCAGATGATCTGTGAGGCCTACGCGCTGATGAAGGGCCTCCTCGGCCTGAAACCTGCCGAGATGGGCGCGATCTTCACCGAGTGGAATTCCGGCATGCTCGGCAGCTTCCTCATCGAGATCACGGCCGACATCCTGAAGCAGAAGGATCCCGTCACGAAGAAGCCCTTCGTCGACATCGTCCTCGACACCGCCGGCCAGAAAGGCACCGGCAAGTGGACGTCGGTCAACGCGCTCGACATGGGCGTGCCCGCGCCGACGATCGCCGAGTCGGTGTTCGCGCGCTGCATTTCCGCGGTGAAGGAGGAACGCGTCGCCGCCGCGAAAATCCTCAAGGGCCCGAAGAAAAAATATCGCGGCTCGAAGAAGGCGCTGATCGCCGCGATCCACGACGCGCTCTACTGCTCGAAGATTTGCTCCTACGCGCAGGGCTTCCAGCTCATGCGCGAGGCGCAGAAGGAATACAAATGGAAGCTCAACTTCGGCGAGATCGCGCAGATCTGGCGGGGCGGCTGCATCATCCGCGCGACATTCCTGCAGAAGATCACCGAGGCCTACGCGGCGAAGCCCGACCTCGCGAATCTGCTGCTCGATCCGTATTTCAACAAGACCGTGAAGAAGGCGCAGGAAAACTGGCGCAAGGTCGTCGCGCTCGCCGCCGAGTGCGGCGTGCCGGCGCCGACTTTCTCGTCCGCCCTCGCCTACTACGACAGCTACCGTTCGGCGCGCCTGCCGGCCAATCTCCTGCAGGGCCAGCGCGACTTCTTCGGCGCACACACCTACGAGCGTGTCGACCAGCCGCGCGGGAAATTCTTCCATATCGACTGGCCGGAGCCGACCCGCCCGCAGCTCAACGCCTGACGCGCTGAGGCGCGCGCGCACGCGCGGTTTCAGGCAACTATAAACCGGCGGTTCGGAAAATTTAACGAACCCCGCAAAATATCATTTTGCGGGGTTTTGCTTTTGACGAAAAAAGAAGGTTCGAATCCCGGAGCCTCGTGTCCATCGCGTTTTATTTGCGCCGGAACCGGTCGAAGGTGGCGGTGGCAAACGACGTGCCGTGCACACGATCGCCGCCACCACGATCGTGGCTCGGTATGACCGGTTGGAGACGGACGTTCACTTCTTGTTCATCCAGATGCGCCACGTGCCCGGGCCGGCGTCCGTGTCGGCGATGGGCCGGCCAGCGAGCTTGAGGGCCAGCTTTATTTGCCCGTGGTGGTAGCCCTCGTGCCAAATCATGTGCTGGATAAACAGGATGGGATGGTCGAAATGTTGCTTCATGGCCCGACCTGTCTCCAGCCGGCCCTTCACGGCGTCCCGCACCGTCTTGGCGCTTTCGTTCAGCATTTGCGCGATGCGGCTTGGGTCAGGCTCGGCCCGCCATTCGCACTCCGGCAAGGCCCGGGCAAATTCGGGGGCGTCCTCCGAGACGAAGGCCAGCCGCACAAAGTGAATGTGGGTGAGCATCTGCGCGACGGTGGGGCTCCCCTCCATCGCCCTCGCCTCCAGGCCACCGCGCGGGATCAGTTGAAGCAGATTGACCAGAATGGCATTGTTGCGATCCCAGGAATCCAGCAGGACTTCAAGCAGGGGTTGATTTGGCGCAGCGGACATGGCCTCGCCGTGTTTGTGGCGCGGGAGGAAATCCGAAGCCAGTCCGAAGCTGTCGCGGGCAACGGTGTTTTGCGCGCATCGTGGCACGGGCATTTTGCGGTTCCCCGGGCTGACCGATGGACGACCTACCCTACCGGGGTGCGCCAGGTGGCCGGGCGGCCCGCGGCGCGAGCAAGCGGCATCAACGATACGCCATGAACGCCACCGCCATGATCGCCGTCGGCACCAGCGCCGCCAGCGCGAGCTTCAGCGGCGCGATGCCCTCCGGGAAATAGCGCCCGAGGATCGCCTGGCCGGCGGGATTGGGGGCGTTGGCGATGACAGTAAGACCGCCACCCGTGACCGCACCCGCGACCACCGCGTATTTCAACGCGTCGGTGAAGTTCGGCACCAGCGTGGCGAGGTAGGTGATCGCGGCATTGTCGTTGAACGCGGTGAGCAGCGTCGCGCCCATGAACAACGGCACTTCGCCGAGGCGGCCGAGCACCGGCTGGATCCACCACGATTGCAACCCGCCATGAATCACCAACCCGGCGAGAAAAAATCCGACCAGAATCGGCGAGCGCAGATCGATGGGATTCTGGTGGTGGCCGGTGGCCTGCGCGAAGGCCAGGAAGAAGAGAAACGCGCCGATGAACATCACCGGGAAATGCGCCTGCCACACGGTGAAGGCGAGAAATCCAACATGCACCGCGGTGATCCAGGCCGGCACGCACGGCCGCGGCCGTTCACCGGCTCCCGGTGCCGGCCGGAGCGCGAGTTGCGCGAGCTCCCGGTGAAAAACGAGATAATAGAGGCCGGTGGCGACGACGATGCCTGCCGCCGCGCGATCGCCGTAATGCGTCAACATGTGCCGAAAGCCCCAGCCCCACGAATGCGCCACCATGATGACGGGCGGCGCGGCGAAATGGGTGAGCGTGCCGCCGACGGAGACGTTGACGAACAACAGGCCCAGCGTCCCGTAGGCGAGCCGGCCGCTGGGTTTCAATTCGTAGAACTGGCGCGCCAGCAGCAGCGCGCCGATCGTCATCGCCGCCGGTTCGGTGATCAACGAGCCCAGCAACGGTGCCACGATGAGGATGGTGAGCCACCACGCGCCCGGCGTGCAACCGCCGAGGCGGGCGATCGTCCGCAGGCAATTCGCCGCCAGATCGAGCACCGGCCGCGTCGCCGCCAGCGCCATCACGATGACGACAAACACCGGCTCCGTGTAGCTCACGTGCTCGCCCACATAACCGACGACCGCCGGCCAGCCCTTGAACCACGTGATGGCGCCCGCCAGCACAACCGCCCAGAGCCCGAACACGGCCTCCACCTCGCCGAGAAAGTGGAGAATCTGGCCGGCAAAGCTGACTTCGTCGACCTGGCCGTCGGCATCCGCGTCACCAGCCGCTGTCGCGCGGCGTTCCGCCTGCCGGAGGGCGTGGCGCTCCTCGATCGCGTGCGCCCAGTGCCGGATCCGCGCCGTGAAAAATGTGTGCACGATCGCGAGGAAGAAAATGGCCAGGGCTGCCGCGTTGAACGGCTCGGCCTCCACCCGATACCGCAATACCTCCCAGAGCGAGGCGCCGGCCGGATCGGCATAGCGGCTCAGCGGCACCGGCAGCACGTTGGCCACCTCTGCGGCGCCGGCGGAAACCACGAGACTTGCGGGAAGGAAAACGATGAGCAACGACCGGCGCATTCGCGCTCCATCGAACCGCCGTCATCCCGGAATGCAATCATCCCCTGCGGCCGGCGACTGACGATCCGGTCAGGAGCGGTTACGATGGCAATAACCGTTGCAGTATGGGCGCGGTTGCGCGATGGCGTGAGGTGAACCCAATGAGCACCCCGGGCACCGCTTCCCTCGTGTCGCCGCGAGTCCTGGTCGTCGAAGACGAGCCGAAGACCCGCGCCTCCGTCGTGGAGGCGCTCCGCCTCGAGGGCTGGACGGTGGCCGAGGCGGGTCGCGGCCGCGAAATGATCGCGCTGCTGGATCAACAGGCGTTCGACCTCGTGCTGCTCGACTGGATGCTGCCGGGGCGCGACGGCCTCGAACTCCTGGAGCACGTGCGGGCGCGCGGCACGCAGACGCCGGTGCTCATGCTCACGGCGCGCACGGGCATCGACGATCGCGTCGTCGGACTCGAAAGCGGTGCCGACGACTACCTCGTGAAGCCGTTTGCCGTCGCCGAACTCATCGCCCGCTGCCACGCGCTATTGCGGCGGCCGGCGATGAGCACCGGCGAGTTCCTGCACTGCGGCGACCTGCGACTCGACACGCGCGCCCGCACCGCCGTCCGGGCCGGCGAGGAGATCCTGCTGTCGCCTCGCGAGGTCGACGTGCTCGAATACCTGCTCCGTTATCAGGGTCAGATCGTGACGCGCGAAATGCTGGAGCGCGACGTGTGGAAGCAGTCGCACCGGTTCACCTCGCTCGACAACGTGATCGACGTCCAGATCATGCGGCTGCGGCGCAAGGTCGATGGCGAGGGGGCGGCGAAGCTGATCCACACGCTCCGCGGCGTCGGTTACCGGCTGAGTTTGGAAAGCGAGCCACCGGCCTGACCGCGCCTAGAGCGGCCAGAAGACCGGCACGAGGACCGAGGCCAGCAGCCAGTGCATCAGGTTGATGGGCAGACCGAGCCGGAGAAAATCGCCGAACCGGTAGCCGCCCGCGCCGAACACCAGCGTGTTGGTCTGGTAGCCGATCGGCGTGGCGAAGCACGCCGAGGCCCCGAGGGCGACGCCGATCAGGAACGGGCGCGGATTCGCGTGCAATAAATGGGCGCTCTCGATCGCCAGCGGCACCATCAGCGCCGCGACCGCGTTGTTCGACAGAAAATTGGTCAGCACCGAGGCGGCGAGGATCACCAGGCTCAGCGTGACCCACGGACCGAACGGCGCCACCTGGGTCACAAACCCCCGTGCGATCACCTCGGCGGTATGGGTTTTTTCCAGGGCGACGCCGAGCGCCAGCATCCCGGCGATCAGGAACAGGCACGGCCAGTCGATCGCGCGATAAGCCTCTTCCGCGTCGATGCACCGCGCCGTGATCACCACCACGACGGCGATGAGCGAAGCGACCGCGATGGGCAGGATCTGGAGGGCCGACACCGCCACGACCGCGGTGATCGCGAGCGCCGCGATCCAGCGCTTGTCGCGCCGCGGCATTTGCTGGCCGCCGGCGAGCACCAGCAGGTCGCCGCCCTGCCGCAGCTTGGCGATGGCGGCATCGCCCGCCTCGAGCAGCAGGACATCGCCCGCCTGCAGCGGAATGTCGCCGAGGTGATCGCGCAGGTTTTGGCCGCGGCGGTGCAGTGCGAGCACGATGACGCCGAGGCGCTCGCGCAAATCCGCCTGGGCCAGCGTGTGCCCGATGAGTTCCGACAGCGGCGCGACGACGCATTCGATGCAACGGTTCATCGCCGTTTCGCCGACGGCGAGGTCCGCGGCGGCGGACATCTCCAGGCCGCGCCGCTCCTTCAGCGCGGTGACGCTTTCCGCGTCGACGCTCACGCGCAGGCGGTCGCCGGCCTCGAGCGGCGCGGTTCCGGGATCGCCCTCGAAGACCTCGCCGTGCCGCACGAGCTCGAGCACGCGGCCCTTGCGCAGCACGCCGGAGAGCGCCGCATTCGCGGTTCGGCCGATCAACGCGGAACCGGCGGGCACGAACGTCTCGGTCAGGAACTGGCGTTCCGACGCCGCATCGAGCAGGGAAGTGACGGTTTCGCGCCGCGGCAGGACGCGCGGCGCGAGGATGAACAGCAACGCCAGCCCGACCCCGGCGAGCAGCAGGCCGACCGGGCTTAGTTCGAACATCCCGATCGGTGTGAGGCCGAAACGCTGGCCGACGGAACTCGCCACCAGGTTGGTCGAGGTGCCGATGAGCGTCGTCGAGCCGCCAAGGATGGAGGCGAAGGAGAGCGGCATGAGCAGCTTCGAGGCGGCGAGGTTATGCTGCCGCGCAAACGCCACGATGATCGGCAGGAACACGACGACCACGGGGGTGTTGTTCATGAACGCCGAGACGGCGACCACGGGCGGCAGCAACAGCATCAACACGAACCGCTCGTTGCGGACGGGCAGGGTTTGCAAGAGGCGGCTCGCCGAGGCGATCACGCCCGTGCGCTCGAGCGCGGCGCTGAGCACGAACATCGCGCCGACGGTGATGATGGCCTCGTTGCCGAAAACGGGAAACAAATCACTGGCCGACAGCACACGCGCCGCAAGCAGCACACAGCAGCCGGCCAGCGCCGCGAGTTCGGGCCGCAGTTTTTCCGCAATGATGGCCAGGAAGGTCGCCACCAACACGCCGATCACGATCCACATCTGCAGGGTCACACGGTCAGTTTCGCCGGGCCGCTTGCCTCGATGCGAGAGCAGAATCGCCCCGGGGCTTACATCCGGCCGTGGCGGAGGATCGAGACGAGCAGCGCCATGCCCATCAGCCCCGCAAACGTGTAGCCGACCAGCCCGATGATGGGGATGCCGTGCCATTTCGGGTTGATGCTGGAATGGATGATCAGCGCGGAGGCCACGATGAGCGCCGCCAGCACGACGGCGAACGCCAGGCGATTGGTCACGCGTTCCAGCGTCGCATTGAGCGGCGACAATCCCTCGACGCGAAAGGTCACCCTCGATTTTCCGCCGCGCAATTGCGCCGCGATCCGCCGCAGTTCGAGCGGAAGCCCGCGCAGCAGCACGAGCGCGTCGCCGCCGAAGGTCACGAGCTGGCGCATCACCTGGCGCGGTCGCAGGCGGCCCGTGTGCAGTTCGCGCACGAAGGGCTTCGCCTGCTCGAGCAAGTCGTAGTCCGGCGCGAGCACGAGCACGAGGTGCTCGATCTGGCCGAGCATCTTGACGACCGTGAAAATCTCCGGCGGCAGGGTGAGGGCGTGGCGCGTGGTGATTGTGAACAGGTGCTGGAGCAGCCGCGCGAACATCAGCTCGCGCACCGGCCCGGTGAAATGCCGGTGGATGAATTCGGCGACGTCCGCCTCGAGGCCGGGCTTCGGCTCCTCGAGTTCGGCGTCGGCCAGCCGGAGGAGGGCGGCGGTGCCGGCGCGCTCGTCGCGTTGCGCGATCGCGACCAGCAGCGCGGCGAGCGCCTCGCGCCGGTCGCGGATGAGAAACCCCGTCATGCCGAAATCGAGGAAGCAGACCACGTTGCCGGGCAGGATGTGGACGTTGCCCGGGTGGGGATCGGCGTGGAAGAAGCCGTGGACGAAAATCTGCCGCAGCGTGAGGTCGGCCAACCGCCGGGCGATTTCGCGGCGGTCGAGTCCCGCGGCGTCGAGCGCGGCGGTCTGGCTGGCCGGGATGCCCTCGATGCACTCCATCGTGAGCAGCCGCGGCGTGGAAAACGCGCGATCGACGCGGGGCACGCGCGTGGTGGGATCGCCCTCGAACTGCCGGGCGAAACGCTCCATGCCCGCGACCTCGGCGGAAAAATCGAGTTCCTGCTCCATCCGCCGCGCGAACTCGGCCACCACGGCCGTCGGCTGGTGCGCCGCCCAGCCCTCGACATGGTTCTCCAGCAACTCGGCGAGCCGCGCCATGATCTCGAGATCGGTGCGGACCGTGCGCGCGATATTGGGGCGCTGGACCTTCACGACGACATCGGTGCCGTCGGTCAGCCGGGCGCGGTGCACTTGCGCGATCGACGCGGAGCCGAGCGGCGTCTCGTCGAGCCGGCTGAAACACCCGGCGATCGGGCGGCGCAATTCCACGGCCACCACCGCCTGCACCTCGGCGAACGGCACGGGTGGCACGTGGTCCTGGAGCCTGGCGAGTTCGTCGGTGTAGGCGCGCGGCAGCAGGCGGGTGCGGCCCGCGAGCAACTGGCCGAACTTGACGAAGGCCGGGCCGAGCTCCTCGAACGCGCGGCGCAGCCGCTCCGGCCGCGGCAGCGCCGCGAGGGCCGCCTGCTCGCGCCGGAAGCGGCGCGTGGGCAGCCAGCGCCACATGCCGGGCAGCGGCAGTTTGCCGGCAAGGTCGTCGTAGCCGTATTTCAAAAATACGCCGACGATGACGCGGAAGCGCTGCGCCTGGCCGACGGCGCGGCCGATCTGCCGGAAACGGGAAAAGAGCATCAACGGGCGCGGGTGCTCGTCGGTTTGGCGCCGAAGCGTTTCATGGCCTGCTTCGCGGCCTTGTGCAAATCGGTCCAGGCGGATTCGACGCCGCCCTTCATGTCCTGCCACGCGTCGTCGCCCGAGACGCGGAGTTCCGCGAGGCGGGTTTTCAGCGCGGCGAGTTTCCGGTCGGTGTCGGCCAGTTCCTCGTGCGCGGCGATCTTCGCGTCGGCGGCGAGGCGTTTCGCCTGGGCACGCATGACCGCAAGCCGGGCGTTCAACTCCTCGATCTGGGCCTCGAATTTCTGGCGATAGGCATCACGTAGTTTCATGAGGATTCTCCTGGGTTGGGCGGCGGGATTTTGAACGGCGCCCCCGACCGCCGCGTCGGGGATGGAAAGAACTTCAGCTCGGCGCCTGCCATGAGACCGCGGGCCGCGGCATGAGTTCTTCGTTCGGCAGCCAAAGCTCGCGGCCAGCGTGCGGCAATGGATCGCCCAAGTCAAAACCGACTTGCCGGCCGCCCGGTCAGGGATGATCTTCCCGGCTCTTGCGCAGCTTTTCCAAGTCCTGCTCGTGTTTCGATTTCGTCGGCAGGATTTGCGTGAGCTGGTCGACCACCGGCGTGAGAAACTTCGGCTCGGTGCGATTGTAGGTCCAGTAGGAGAAGATCATCGCGGCGGCCAGCACCGAGACGATCCACGGCACGAGTTCGTTGATCTTGCGCAGCGTGCGCCACGCCCCGACGACGATCGCCACGGTCAGGATGCACCCGCCGAGGTTGAGCCAGGTCCCGGATGGGATGTGCTTGAGCTTTTCCAGCGTGGTGGGCGGGGTGGCCAGTAACAACGGGGTGGGTCCGGGTTGCACGGGACGGTTTATTCAAAAACCCCGCGGCCGGTCGCAAGCAGATTGTGGTCAACGGCGACGGGCGCTGCGTGGGAATGACACCACGCCGGCTTGAAAAACGCCCGGCAACCGGCGACGTTGATTGTCCCGCCGCCCATGATCGCCACCGCCGATATCATCGAAGCCGAGGCCGAGCGCCTGCTGCGGGCGCTGCTGCACGTCGACTGCGATCCGCACGGCCGGAAATGGAACCTCGAGACCTGCCGCGAGATCGCGCCGCTGACCCTCGAGATCAACCGGCTCAAGCGCGAGAAGGATGCGGTCATCCTCACGCATTCCTATGTGGAACCGGAGATCATCTACGGCGTTGGCGATTACAAGGGCGACTCGTATTACCTCAGCCTGATGGCGAAGCAGGCGCGGGCGAAGGTGATCGTGTTCGCCGGCGTGGTCTTCATGGCGGAGACCGCGAAAATCCTGTCGCCCGACGCCACGGTGGTCGTGCCCGACCGCGGCTCCGGTTGCTCGCTCGCCGACTCGATCGACGGCGACGGCGTGCGCCGGCTCAAGGCGCTTTATCCCGATGCGACGGTCGTCTGCTACATCAACAGCACCGCCGACGTGAAGGCGGAATCCGACGTGTGCGTCACCTCGGGCAATGTCTACGACATCGTGGCGAATCTGCCGGCGCGGCGGATCCTGTTCGTGCCGGACCGGCTCATGGCGGAAAACGTCCGCAGCGAGCTGAAGCGGCGCGGCGTCGCCAAGGAAATCATTTCCTCCGACGGGACCTGCCTCGTCCACGACGAATTCACGGCCGGGCAGATCGCTGCCGCACGCGCGCAGTTTCCCGGGCTCAAGGTGGTCGCGCATCCCGAGTGCACGCCGGAGGTCGCGGCGCTCGCGGACTTTGTGGGCAGCACCGGGGCGATGATGAAATACGTCAAGCAGACGGTGGCGCCCTATTTTCTCATGCTGACCGAGTGCGGCCTCGTCGACCGGCTCGAGGTCGAGGCGCCGGAGAAAACCTTCATCGGTGGCTGCCGGCTGTGCCCTTACATGAAGCTCAACTCGCTCGAGAAGGTGCGCGACGCGCTGCTCGCGCCGCGTCCCGACCAGATCGTGACGCTCGACGAAGACCTGCGCCGCCGGGCCGCGCGCTGCATCGACCGGATGTTCGAACTCACCCCCGCCACCTGATCCACCCCAAGAGGTTGTCAACTAATAGTTGACAACCTCCTCGCGCTCGCCCGCCCACCCGCCATGATGACTCCCCGCACCGACCACCTGATCGATCTCGCCCTCGACGAGGATGCCGGGCTGGGTGACGTCACGAGTCGGACGATTTTTTCGCCACGACATCGCTCGCGGGCGTTCATCGAGGCGGGACAGGAGCTCGTCGTGTGCGGGCTCGACGTGGCGGGGCGCGTCTTCACCCGCGTCGATCCGGCGCTGAAAGTAGTCCCGACGGCGAGGGATGGGGACCGCGTCAAAAAAGGTGCGCGCGTCCTGAGCGTCGCCGGCCCGACGGCGGCGTTGCTCACGGCGGAGCGGACGGCGCTCAATTTCCTGCAGCGGCTCTCGGGCGTGGCCACGCTCTCGCGCCGGTTTGCCGACGCGGTTGCCGGCAGCGGCGTGCGCATCGTCGACACGCGCAAGACGACGCCCGGCTGGCGCGCGCTCGAAAAATACGCCGTGCGCTGCGGCGGCTGTTGCAACCACCGCTCGTCGCTCGGCGAGCACGTGCTCATCAAGGACAACCACATCGCCGCCGCCGGCTCGCTCGCGAGGGCGGTCAAGCTCGCCCGCGCCGCCGCGCCGCATCTCGCGAAGATCGAGGTCGAGGCGAAGACGCCGGCCGAGGTGCGCGAGGCACTGCGGGCCGGGGCGGAGGTCATCCTGCTCGACAACATGACTCCGGCGCAGGTCCGCGCGGCGGTGAAACTGATCGACCGCCGCGCCGTGATCGAGGTCTCCGGCGGCGTGCGCTACGAGACGCTGCGGGACTACGCGCTGCCGGGCGTCGACGTGATCAGCGTGGGCGCCCTCACCCACTCCGCGCCCGCCGCGGATTTGAGCCTGACGATGCTGCCGGCCCGCCGCGCGAAGTGAAAACGCTCCACACCGACTGCCTCGTGATCGGTGCGGGTCTCGCCGGTTCGGCGTATGCACTCCATGCGGCGAAGGCGGGCCTCTCGGTCGAGCTGCTTTCGCTCGAGGGGCCGCTCGTTGCGAACAGCGACTGGGCGCAGGGCGGCATCATCTACGATACCGCGCCCGACCCGGCGCAACTGGCGCGGGACATCGTCGAGGCGAGCGATGGCACCTCCAATCCCGCCGCCGTCGAGAATCTCGTCCGCGAGGGTCCGGCGGCGGTGAAGGAGCTGCTGCTGGACGAGGTCGGGGTCGTATTCGACCGCGATGCGGCCGGCCGGCTCGATTTCACCCGCGAGGGCGGGCACAGCGCACGCCGCATCATCCACGCGAAGGATTTGACCGGCCATGCGATTCTCTCCGCGGTCGCCGCGCAGGTCGACGCCACGCCGCGGATCGCGCGCCGCACCGGCTGGGTCGCGGTCGATCTGCTCACGCTCTCGCACAGCACCGACCACCTCGCCGATCATTATGCGCCGCTGACCTGCTTCGGGGCCTACGTGCTCGATACGGCCAGCGGGGAGGTGCACGCGGTGGTGGCGAAGAAGACCGTGCTCGCGACCGGGGGGCTTGGGCAGATTTTCCTGCACAGCACCAACCAGCCCGGCAGTGTCGGCCACGGCGTGGCGATGGCGTATCGGGTGGGCGCGCGGCTCATCGACCTCGAATACGTGCAGTTTCATCCCACGGTCTTCTTCAAGAAAAACACGCCGCGCTTCCTCGTGACCGAGGCGCTGCGCGGCGAAGGCGGCGTGATTGTCAACGCCCGCGGCCAGCGTTTCATGGACGCGCTGCACCCGCGCGGCTCGCTGGCGCCGCGCGACATCGTGGCGCGGGCCGTTCACCAGGAACTCGCGGCGAGCGGCGAGGCGTGCGCTTATCTGGATCTCTCGGCGATGAAGCCCGAATTCATCCGCGATCATTTTCCCACCGTCGTCGCCCGCTGTTCCGAGCACGGCGTGGACGTGACGCGCGAGCCGGTTCCGATCGTGCCCGCCGCCCATTTCTCCTGCGGTGGCGTGCACACCGACCTGGCGGGACGCACCAACGTCCAGCACCTCAACGCCGTCGGGGAAACCGGCTGCACCGGGCTGCACGGCGCGAACCGGCTGGCGAGCACGTCGCTGCTCGAGTGTCTCGTCAGCGCAAAATTCACCGCGCGCGCCGACGCCGGGGAAATCGCCCGCGACCCATTTCAGGCGCCCGCGCCGCGCACGTGGATTGGGCAGACGCGCGATGCCGACCCGACGCTGATCCGCCAGGATTTGCAGCTCCTGCAGAGCACGATGTGGAACTACTCCGGCATCGTGCGCTCGCCGAAGCGGCTCACACGCGCGCGACGCATCCTGCTCGAATTGCGCGAGGAGATCGGCAGCTTTTACCGCGGCTGCCGGGTGACGCGCGAACTCGTCGAGTTGCGCAATGCGATCCAGACGGCGCTGCTGGTCGTGCACGCGGCCTCGCTGAATCCCCGCAGCAAGGGCTGCCACTACGTCGTCGAGGAAGCCTGACCCGCGGGAACCCGCGGCGCCGGGTCTACGCCCGGCTCTTCGCCCGGGCGCGCTCGAGGATGTGCAGGAGCGCGGCGAAATCCTCGTCCCGCGTGCGGCTCTCGATGCGAAAGTCGAACTTGTGCGCCTCCTGCAACTCGCGTTCGGCGGTCTTCATCCGGCCGGCGATTTCGGCCTCGTCGTCCTTCGCCCGCGCGCGCATTCGCGCCACGAGGCGGTCGCGGTCGACCACGATGAACACGGTCGTCATCCGCCGCGCGAGCAACGGATCCGCGGCGGCGGCGCGCCGGAGACTTTCCACGCCCTGCACGTCGATGCTGATGACAAGGCTCCGCCCGGCCGCCATCGGATCGAGGACGCTCGAGGCCAGCGTGCCGTAGCGGCGCCGGCCGTGCACCCAGGCCCATTCGAGAAACTCGCCCGCGGCGATCTTCCGGTCGAACTGCTCGGGCGTGAGAAAATGATAATGCACGCCGTCGACCTCGCCGTCGCGCGGCGCGCGGGTGGTGGTCGTAATGACCCGTTCGAAGCCGGGCAACTCGTCCACCAGCCGGTCGCAGAGCGTGCTCTTGCCGGAGCCGGCCGGCCCCGCGAGCACGAGAAAAACCGGGGCGGAGGTCATCCCGGCCGGTGGCGGCGGCGTGGCGGGCGCGGACATCGGCGTCAGTAGGTGAACGCCACGCCGGCCAGCAGTAGCCCGTAGGCGGCGAGCGCCGCACCGACGCCGCGGGCGCGACCGGGCCGCGCAAACATCCAGTCCAGAAAATCGCGCAGCCGCCAGGGCTGGGCGCCGAGCCAGATGGCGGCGGAGATGACGAGATAGACCAGCGTCACCATGAAAAGCCGCTGCGGGTGGTCGTATTCCATGTAGGCGGCATCGAGCAGCGGCATGGCGCCCATCAGGGCGAGCACGCACAGTCCGCGGACGGCGAGGAAATCGGGCACGCACTTGAACGACAGCACGACGATGAGCGCAAACGCACCGAAGAGCAGCTTGCGATAGTCGCCGAAATCGGCCGGCGACAGATTCCAGATGGCGTAGAGAAACCAGGCCGCGCCGCCGCCAAAGAAAACATACGCGGCGGCCGTCGAGCGCGGGAAGGCCTTCAACAGCACCGTATAGCCCGAATGGCCGGCCAGCAGCGGCACGCCGAGCGCGAGGAGCAGCAATCCGGGGATGAGCGTGGCGACGGTGAGGGACATGATTTGAATCGTTCTCGTTCTCCTAATCGTTCTCGTTCTCTCCGGCTTGAATGGTCGCGCCATAGGGCGCTTGCTCCTCGTGAACCTGATTCGGGAAACGCGCAATCAACCCCGCAAGCGGCGAAACCGCGCCGAGAAGGATTTCTTTGCCGACAGGCGTGGTTTCAGAGCTAAGTTTGCCGCGCACCACCAATACATCCAGGCACGCCGCACATTCCAATGCCGAGCCGCGCGCGGTGTCGAAGTGGCGGCGTCGGTCTGGGTGCGATCGTTTGCCATTTCCTTCCGCGATATTAAGCACGATGCTGGTCGACGCACGGTCGAGTTGGTCTTTTGCCGACAGCTTGGCGGGAAGCTCTTCGATCACGGGTGCGACCCAAGCCACAAAGCGAAGAGCCTCTTGATAGGCGCGGAGCTTCTCGTGGTCGAATGGAGCGGGCATCGTCAAAGGCAGAAAGAGAGAACGAGAACGATTAAGAGAACGAGAACGATTTGTTACCCCACGCCGGCCAGCACCAACTGGCCGTAAAGCGTGCTGACGCTGGCGCGTTCGATCCGCAAGGGCACGAGTTCGCCGACGAGCCTCGGCTCCGCATCGAACACGCAGACGCGGTTCCCCCGCGTGCGGCCGGTGAAACGGCGGCCGGTCTTGTCCGGGCCGTCAATGAGCACCTGTTCCACCGTGCCAAGCAACGCGGCGTTCCGGCGGACGGAGTTTTTCTGGAGGAGGTCGAGCAGGATCTGGTTCCGCTCCTCCTTCACTTCCTCGGGAACCTGCCCCGCCATCGTCGCGGCCGGCGTGCCGGTGCGGATGGAATATTTGAAGACATAGGCCATGTCGTAGTTGCACGCCTCGAACAGGTCGCGCGTCTGGGCGAAGTCCTCCTCCGTCTCGCCGGGGAATCCGACGATCACGTCCGTGGAGAAATACATATCCGGCCGGACGGCGCGGAGCGAGTCGACGATCTCGCGGTAGCGCTCGCGCGTGTAGGGGCGGTTCATCGCGCGCAGGATCCGGTTGCTGCCCGACTGCATCGGCAGGTGCGCGTAGCCGCAGAGTTTCTCGAGGCGGCCGTAGGCGGCGACGAGGTCGTCCTTGAACCCGCGTGGGTGCGGCGAGGTGAACCGGATCCGCTCGATGCCGTCGATCGCGTGCACGCGCTCGAGCAACTGCACGAACGGCGTGATGCCGCCCGTGTGCGCGTAGTCGCGGCGGCCATAGCTCGTGACGATCTGGCCGAGGAGCGTGATCTCGCGGACGCCGCGCTCCGCGAGCGCCCCGCACTCGGCGACGACTTCATCCATCGGCCGCGAGCGCTCGTCGCCGCGCGTCTTCGGCACGATGCAGAAGGAGCAATCCATGTTGCAGCCCTGCTGGATCGAGACGAAGGCGCTGACCTGTTTCTCGGCGAGGTCGTGGTCGCGGATCGTGTTCTGCGAGCCGGCTTCCTCGCCGATGTCGACAATCGTCGCGCCGACGGGCGTCCCGGCCTCGCGAGCGGCCCGGAGGTTGTCGAGGTAGCCGGGCACTTGGTGGAATTTCTGCGTGCCGACGATGAGGTCGACGTCGGGCAACTGGTCGAGCAGCGCGGCGCCGCGGTTCTGCGCCATGCAGCCGAGGATGCCGAGGACGAAGTCGGGCTGCTTCTTCTTGCGTTGCTGGAGATAGCCGGCCTTGCCAATCGCCTTTTGCTCCGCGGCGTCGCGCACGCTGCAGGTGTTGAGCAGCAGGATGTCGCAATCGTCCTCGTCCGCCACGATCCGGTAGCCGCGGGCGCGCAGCATCGCCGCGACAGCCTCGCTGTCGCGCTCGTTCATCTGACACCCATAGGTCTTGATGTGGACGCGATTCACCTTGCGGAAGGGTCTTTGCTACCGCGCGCCGCGCGTGGGTCAACGCGGGAAACCGCGCCGGGCTTGCGGCGCCGCCCGGGTGAGCCACGCTCCCCGCTGAAACCATGCGCGCTCTTGTTGCCTTCGTCCTTCTCGCGCTCGCGGGCGCCGCCCGTGCCGCCGACGTGGAAGCGATCGCGTTCGTGGCCGGCGACCTGCACTCGGCCTACGAGCGCACCGCGCAACTCGTCGCCCGGATCGATCGCATTCGCGCCGACAACCCGGGCGTGCCGGCGGTCGTGTTGCTCGACGGCGATACCTTCGAGTTCGGCAACGCCGTCGCCCGCCGCAGCGAGGGCGCGGTGGAGTTCGCGTTGTTCGCCGCGCTCGCGAAGCGCGGCCCGACGGTGCTGAACCTCGGCAACCACGAACCGGAGTTCTTCGACATGGCGGAAACCGTGGCGCGGATCGAGGCGACGGGGGTGAAGGTCGTGAGCAACGCCGTCGATCGCACCACGGGAAAACCTTTCGCGCCGGCGTCGCTCCGCCTGCAGCTCGGGGCGCGCGAGGCGACGGTGGTGGGGATTTGCACGGACCAACTGGCCACTTATCGCGTCGTGGTGCGGCCGACGCTCGATCTGGCGGATCCCGTGGTGTGGGCGAAAGCGAATCTCGCCTCGCTGCTGAAAGACGCGCCGCTCCCGATCATCCTCAGCCATGCCGGGCTGCGTGCCGACCGCACGATGCTGCCGCTCGTGCCCGATGGCACGCTGTTTGCCGGCGCGCACGACCATTTGCGGTTCGTGCATCGCGAAGGTCGGACAGTGTATTTCCATTCCGGCAGTTGGACGGCGTGGCTGTCGGTGGCGCGACTGGAACGCGCGACTGATGGACCGCAATGGGACGTGGAACAGGTGCCGATCGGTCCCGACGATCCAGCCGATCCGAAAATTACCGCCGTCGTGCGCGAGACCATGGCGAAGTTTCTCACGGCCGCGGAACGCGCCATCGTGGGCCAGGCGCCGCGCACGATGACGCCCGAGGAAGCGGCCCGGTTCGCCGTGCACGCGGCGCGCGTCGCGGCCGGGGCGGATGTCGCGATCATCGGGGGCACGACGTTTGGCGCGGGATTGCCGGCGGGCGACGTGACGCGGTTTGCGCTCGACGCCTGCGTGCGGTTCGACGGGACGCTGTTCGTCGGCGAGGTGGAGGGCGGGCAGCTGCGTGAGATGCTTCGCCGCACCAACCAGGGCCCCGACACGCCCTTCGCGGCGCGCGAGGGCGAAAACCTCGTGGCCGATGCGCCGGCGGAAATCGTGCCCGGCCGGCGGTATCGGCTCGCGACGAGCGACTGGATCGCGCGCAACCCCCGCAACTACCTCGGGGAAGATCCGCCGGTGTTGCAGGAGCGGCCGGACCTCAAACTCAAGGCGGCCGTCATCGCCGCGCTCGCGCCCGACAAGTGACGTGAAGTTCCGCCGTCACAGCGTTCTCCTGGTCCTGGGCGTCCTGTCGCTGGCCGCGCAGACGCCCGCGCCGCCGCCGGGCACCGACGATCTCTACAAGCTCGGCCAGCAGCTCTTCGACCAGCTCGCACCGCCGGAAATCAAGGCGCAGTTCGAATTTCCCTCGAAGGAGCAGTGGGACGAATTCGCCACGCGGCTCCAGCATGCGTTCGATAACAACTCGCTCGAGGAACTCGCCACCTACGAGCCGGAGGCCCGCGCGGCGCTGACGGCGTTGCGGACGATTCCCGGTTACGAGGATTACGCGGACTGGCTCGAGCAGCGAATCGACGAAATCGACGGCGCCAAGGAGGCTGCGGCGTCGCCCCGTCCGTTGCCCACGCCCGGTGTCGTCCGCCCGCCCACCCTGCCCTACTACGATCTCTGGCTCGCGCGCGTGCGCGGCCGTCCGGTCCCGGCGCGGGCGGCGACGTTGATGCCGCGGCTGCGCGCGGCGTTTACCGCCGAAGGCGTGCCGCCGGAGCTCGCGTGGCTGGCCGAGGCGGAGTCGTCGTTGAATCCCGCGGCGCGCAGCCCGGCCGGGGCGAAGGGCTTGTTTCAACTCATGCCCGACACCGCGCACTCGCTCGGGCTCGGGACGTTCATTCCCGACGAACGCACCGATCCGGAAAAATCCGCGCACGCCGCCGCCCGTTACCTCCGCACGCTCCATGGAAAATTCGGCAGCTGGCCGCTCGCGCTTGCGGCCTACAACGCCGGCGAGGGCCGCGTGAGCCGCGCGCTGGCAGCCCGGCAGGCGCGCGATTTCGCCGGCATCGCGAGTTCGCTTCCGTCGGAGACGCGGATGTATGTCCCGAAGGTCTGTGCGCTTGTCGCGGTGCGCGCCGGGGTGCCGCCGGAGAAAATCGGCGCGCCGGGCGAGGCAATTGGACATTGAGTCCGGCCCAAGCCGCGAAGATGCTGCCGCTTCCATGAACCGATCCCGTTCGTCCCGCTGGCTGGCCGGCGGTTTGCTGTTGGTAGCTGCGGCGCTGCTGATCGGCAGCGGGTGTTTCTCGTGGGATGGCGGCCGGCGCAAGACCGAGCGGTCGAGCAGCGTGGTCACGTTCCTTTATCCCGGCCAGAACGATCCGCTGCCGCCGGTGACGATCCCCGTGCTGCGGCTGCCGTTGCGGGTTGGTATCGCGTTCGTGCCGTCGGGCGGCGCTGACAGCCGTGTGGCGGCGTTTTCCGGCATTTCCGAGGCGCAGAAGAGCGCACTTCTGCAGCGCGTCGCCGACCAGTTCAAGGGCCGGGACTATATCCAGTCGATCGAGGTCATCCCCTCCACCTACCTGCGGCCCGCCGGTGGATTCGGCAACCTCGACCAGGTGCGCAGTCTCCTCAACATCGATGTCGTCGCGCTCGTCGCCTACGACCAGGTGCAGTTCACCGACCAGAACGTGCTGTCGCTTGCCTACTGGACGATCGTCGGGGCTTACGTTTTTCACGGCAACAAGAACGACACCCAGACGCTGATGGAGGCGGTGGTTTACGACATCCCGAGCCGTCACCTGTTGTTCCGGGCGCCGGGTGCGAGCCGCGTGCAGGCGGGCGCGGCGGCGGTTTACGTCGACCAGAATCTGCGGGCGGACAGCGGGCGCGGCTTCGATCTCGCCACGACGGAGCTCATCACGAATCTCAAAACCCAGCTCGAGGATTTCCGGGAGCGCGTGAAAAACTCGCCGGGTGAGGTGAAGATCGAACACAAGGCCGGCTATACGGGCGGCGGCGCGCTCGGCGGGTTGTTTGTCATCGCGCTCGCCGCGCTCGGACTGGTGCGCTGGTTGTGGCGGCGGAGTTGAAAACCGCCGGTCCCGCCAGGGGCGCGGGTGTGCCGTGGGCGACGCTGCTCGTCGCCATCCCGGCGATCGCGCTCGCCGCCTGGCCGCGAGCCGTCGACGTGCTGGCGTATGATCGCTTGCAGGTGCTCGACGGCCAGTGGTGGCGGATGCTGACCGGGCATTGGGTTCACTTCAGCGTGAGTCACCTGCTGTGGAATCTCGCGGTGCTGGTGCCGGCGGGCGCCTGGGTGGAACGACTTTCGCCGCGCCGCACGCGGGTGCTGTTTGTCGTGGCGCCGGCGGTCATCGGCGGATCGCTGCTCGCTGCCGACCCGACGCTGCTGCGCTACGCCGGGCTGTCGGGGATCGCCGCCGCGGTGCTCGCGCTCCTTGCGTTCACCCAATTGTCCGCGGGCCACGCCGACCGGTGGTTCTGGCGCACGGTGCTGGGCCTGCTGGCGGTGAAGATCGCCGCCGAACTCTGGCTCGGCCGGCCGGCGCTCGCGCACTTTGCGGATTCGTCGATCCGGCCGGTGCCGCTCGCGCACCTCGCGGGCGTGGCATGCGCGGCGGCCGTGCATTTCACGCGACAGCTGCTGCGGCGATGGCGGGCGCGGGGCTGAACGCTAGGGCGCCTCGACGTAGCCGTGCTTGATCGCGTAATGGACGAGGTCGGCGGGTTCATGCAGGCCGAGCTTGTCCTTCAGCATCGAAAGGTGGTTGTAGACGGTCTTCTTCGTCAGGCCGAGCCGGCCGGCGAGGAGCTTGGGGTTTTCGCCGCGCGCGAAGCCGCGCAATACCGCGCGCTCGCGCTCGGTCAGGTTGGCGCCGACGGCCTGGCCTTCGTCCACCATCTTTTCGACCAGCAGGCGCGAACTTGCCGGGCAGTAATATTTCTCCCCCGCCAGCACGCGCGTGATGGCGGTGCGGAGCGTCGCGAGGTCGGAGCGCTTCATGACGAAGCCGTGCACGCCGAGCGAGACGGCCTCGCGGACGAGATGGCCCTGCTCGTTGGACGAAACGAAGAGCCAGCGCGTGCGCGGGAGTTTGGGACCGGCGGCGCGCACGATGTCGAAGCCGCGGCCGTCGGGCAGCATCCAGTCGACGATGGCGAGATCGGGTTTTTCGCGCAGGAGGGCGGCGATGCCCTCGGTGGCGGTGGTGCAGTCGGCGGCGAGTTTCAGCCCGAGCTCCTCGCGGACGAGATGGGCGAAGAGCTGGCGGACCATGGTGTGGTCTTCCACGAGGACGACACGGGCGGAGGGTTTGTCAGGCATGGGCCGATTCTAGCGCAATCGAGCGGCGTTGTGCGCGGGAAATAGGGAAAATCAACTGGGAATTCTTCCCGATCGAATTTCCCACATTCCCGGGAAAAAGCGAGCCCCGGTCTGGCACGATGCTGGGGCGATGAATTCTCCCGCTTCCTCCGCTCTGCTCCCACCTGCGGCCCATGAAACGGAAACTTCGGACCAGCACTTTGCTGCAGTTGCGCCAGCCGGACCGGCCTCGATGTTTTCCGTCGGGCTGGGCCGGATCGCGGCCCTCGGGTTCCGGCTGGTGATCACCGCCCCGGCGGAATCCCGGACGTTTGCGCGCGGCTTGCGGCGTTTCCCGGAACGGCGCGTCGATCCGGTGGCGCCTGCGTCGTGGGACGAGGCCTATCGTCAGTTTCGCGGCGGCGGCGACCTGCCGCTCGACCGGGGAAGCTGGCGGATCCTGGCCGTGGACCCCGAGGGCGGGGTCGCGGGCGCGATCACGGCGCGTTTTTTTTGCGGGGAGGTCGTGCGCAGCTACGTTCACGCCTATTCGCTGCTCGAGGGCAGCGGACCGGTGTTTCGCGACGAGTGCGAGCTGGCGATCGCCGAGACGTTTGCCGGGGCGGTGCGGGAGAACCGCACGGCCGCCGAGATTTCGCACTGGACGGTGGCGGACGGGCGGCACGCGGTGCTGGTGGCTGCCACCCTGGGGCGCGCGATGGAAGCGCTCTCGGCGGCGTTCGACGCGCCCGTCGGCGTGGTGGCGGCCAATCACCGGCGCCGCGAGGTCGGCCGGTTGTTGCGGCTGGGCGGCGTGCCGTTGGGGCGCGCGGGAAAATTCTCCCTGCCGCCGTTTCCGCACCACCCCAGCGGCGCGTGGTTCCGGCTGATGCTGATCGACGCCGAGGCGTTTCGCGGCCGGCTCCGGGCGGCGGCGATCGCCGATCTCGCCCGGCTTCGCACCCACTGCCCGATCTTCAGCGCCGCGTAGGCCACGACCCGGAAAACGCCAGCCATGAAACGAGGATGACTGCCAGCCAAGCCGTGAGTTGCTGTTCCTTCATGACGCCGCTGCCGCCCGGGCAATTGCTCGAACCCGGCGCGGTGTTCCCGGCGGGCGAGCTGACGCGCCGGGTGCTGACGGAGTTCTGGCGGGACTGCTGCTGTCCGCCGTATTTTTCCCGCGCCCCCGCTCCGGTGCTCGAGCGCAAGGGCGGCGGGCCTGACGGCCGCGAGGGCCGGGCGGTCCGCGCGTGGTGGCTGCTCGATGACGGCATCATCGAGGAACGCGAGGGCGCCCACGCGGATCGGCTGCGGCCGTATTTCGGCCGGGCGAACGATCCGGGCCGGTTGTGGCCCAGTTACGAATTTCGGATTCTGGCCGAACCGTTCGAGTTGGAAATGCGTTTCCATGACGACGGGTCGGCCAATCAGGGGCACCGCACGCGGCTCGTCGTCCAACCCGACGGCCGCGTGCGCGTGATCGAACGGCTGCCGCGGCTGCTGCCATGAGGTGCGCCCGGCCGTCGCCGCAATTTCGGCCTTGGCCCGCCGGCGCGGCGCGGGCATCACGGACGTGATCCCCGCGCATGAATCCCCTCCTGCGGACGCTGGAAGACTGGACCACTTACCAGGACTATCTCTGGTTCCTCGCGGTGCTGGCGTGGGGCGCCGTGCTGTGGGCGGAATTTCGGCAGCGGGAGCACGCGGGGGGCGCGGACGCCCCCGGCGGCTGGATGCGGGTGCTCGCGGCGAGCCAGATCGGCGGGGCGCTGCTCGAACTGGTGCTCCTGGCGCAGGACATCCGGATTCCCTACACGCGGCTCGACGCCGCGATGGGCGCGGCCCAGGCGGCGGGTGCGGCGGCGCTCGCGTGGGGCGCAACGCGTGACTGGCGGTGGCGCGGCGCGTGGCGCGCGGTGGCAGTGGGGGGACTCGCGGGACTCGCGGTGGCCCGCGTGTGGTGGCCGGTGGAGGGTGGATTCGCGCTGACGCTGGGGCAGACGCTCGCGGTGCTCGGGTTGCTGCGGCAAACGCCCATCCCGCTGCCGGCGGTCGCAGGCGGCCTGCTCGCGGTGTTGCCAGTCATCGCCACGCACGGGCCCTGGGCTTACGCGATCAACCAAGGCCGCAAGACCACCGATTTTTCGCACTTCGCGCTGTTTGCCGCCGGCGCGAGCCTCGCGGCCGGCGCGACGACCGCGATGGCGATCTGGCGCGCCCGGTTGGAACAGGCGGGGACCGGCGAGGGCTTGCGCCGCGATCTGCGCCGGGCGGTGTTCGCGTTGGTGGCGTGGCTCGGTTGCGGCGTGCTGCTCGCCGTCTGGTATGGCCGGCAGGCGCGGCGGGCCTTCGAGGAGAATCTGCTGCGCCGCGTCGAAACCACGGTGCTGGCCATCGACCCGCACGATCTCGTCGAGGCGTTGAGCCCCGCACTGCGGATCGAATCCGTCACCCACAAGCACACGGCGCGGGGGCTGCCGGTCGACGTGGCGCTCGTGCCGGTGACCAGCCAGCCGGTTTATGCCCGGCTGCGCGCGGCCACGGGACGGCTGCGGGAGCTCAACCCGGATATCTACTCGCTCTACCTCGCCACCTGGCGGCAGGGGCATCTACTCGAGCTCAACTCCGAGCCGCGCACCGACGCGGCGATCACGCACGTGATCCACCACGACATCCGGCCCGAGGATTTGGACCGGCTCGCCGCGCGCCGGAGTTTTATCGAAGGGCCGGCGCGCACGTCGTGGGGCGCACTGCTCATGGTGCGAGCGCCGCTGTTCAACCCCGCGACCGGCCAGTTGCTCGGCTGGCTGGCGGCGGATGTGGAGGCCACGCGCTGGGCGGTGACTTTCACTCAAGCGCGACTGCAAACGATGGCGCTGGTCGCCGTTGGGGTCGGGCTGTGGGTGCTCGCCGTCGCCTACCGGCTGCGGCGGGAGGCACGCGATGCCGCCGAACAGCGGGCGGCGACGTCCGCGGCGGCCGACCGGATGAAGAGCGCGTTTCTCGCGAAGGTGAGCCACGAGTTGCGCACGCCGATCCAGAGCGTGCTCGGCTACGGCGAGCTCCTGGCGGGCGCCCCGCTCGCGGAACCGCACCGCGCCTGGCTGGCGGCGCTGCGTTCGCATGGCGGCGTGATGCTGCGGCTGGTCAACGACCTCATCGACCTCGGCGCTTTGCAGAGCGGCGCCTTCCGGCTGGAGCCCGCGCCGGTCGCGCTGCCCGCGCTGGTCGACGAGTGCGCCACGGCGCTGCGCCCCGCGGCGGCGGCGAAGGGGCTCGAGTTTCGCTCGGAGATCGCCGCGGGCGTGCCCGGCTGGGTGCTGGCGGATGGCGTGCGGGTGCGGCAGGTGCTGCTCAATCTGATCACGAATGCGATCAAGTTCACGCCGGCGGGGCGCGTGACGCTGCAGGTGCGGCGGGGAGAAGACGGGCAGGTCGAGTTCGCGGTGACCGACACGGGGCCGGGCATCCCGGTCGCGCTGCGGGCGCGGCTTTTCCAGCCGTTTGCGCGGCTCGATCCCGCCGCGACCGAGGGTTCCGGCCTGGGGCTCGCGCTCGTTCAGGGACTCTGCAGCGTGATGGGTGGCGACGTGCAGCTGCTCGACACCGCAGAACCGGGAGCCACTTTTCTAGCGCGCCTGCCCCTGCCCCCGTGCGGCCCGCCGGCCGGCGAGGTGGCCGGCAAACCGAACGCCGGGCGCGACTTCGCCGGATTGCGGGTGCTCGTGGCGGAGGATAACACGCTCGTGCGCGAGCTCCTCACCGCCTTCCTTGTCGAAAACGGCGCGGAGGTCGCGGTGGCCGTCGACGGCCCGACCGCGCTCAAGCTGGCCTGCGACCGCGCTCCGGGCGTGCTGCTGCTCGACATTGCCCTGCCGGGACTCGATGGCATCGCAGTGGCTGAAGCCTTGCGCCGCGAAGGCCCGCGCGCGCTCCGGATCATCGGCCTGAGCGCCCACGCGAGTGCGGCCGACGAGAAACGCGCCCGGGCCGCCGGCATGGATGTGTTTCTGGCGAAACCCGTGAGCCTGGCCCGCCTTGCCCAGGCGATCATGGACCGGTCGTCCGCGCCGGGCGCGGCGGAGGAGTTCGCGGCGAAGATTTCCGATGACCGGTTGCGCGCCCGCCTGGCCGAGCAGTTTTCCTGCGAAACCCCGCGGGTGCTCGCCGAAATGCGCGCGGCGCTGGCGGCGGGCGACTGGCCGCGGTTGCGCAGCCGGGCGCACTACATGAAAAACAGCGCCGACGTGCTGGGCGCGACCATGCTGCAAAACGCCTGCCAGCGACTCGCCGCGCTCGAGGATCGACCGGAGCCGGCGGCGGCCCGCCACCTGCTGGAGGCGGTCGAGGCGGCCGTCCCGCCGATGGCGCTGCCGTTCGCCACGCCGGGCGATCCCGGACGCAACTAGCCGCGCCACCGCGGATTTTTTGTCCAGTCAACCTCAACCCAAAAAACAAAACGACATGCCCAGCAAAAAACCAACCCGGAGCAAAGCCCGCTCCAGCAAAGCGAAAACCAGCAAAGCGAAGTCCCGGAAACCGGCGCCGAAGAAACCCGCCAAGGTAAAACTGAAACGCGCCGGCGGCGGCAAACGGCCCGGCGGGGATGGCGACTCGAACAATCCGCCCAACTAACACGAACCCGCCCGAAACCCGCCGGCGCCTGCGGTCGCGCGGGTTTCGTCCTTTTTCTCCCCATGAGCAAAGCCAAGGCTCTGACCAAACCGCGCGCGGGCCGGCCGGTCGCCCCCTCGCCCCGCAAGTCCGCCAGACAACCGCGCTGGGGTTTCATCACCGTCGGCCGGCTCAATACGCTGCTCAGCAACCGGCTGGGGTCGCGCTGGCTGAAGGATTCGCCGACCAGTGTCTATCTCGGCGACGACAAATACTATTGTCCGCCGCTCAACGAAGCGCTGGCGCTCATCCACAGCAGCCACGGGGAGTTCCTGAAGTGGACCGACGAGGTGTTCGACTGCGATGACTTCGCCTTCGTGCTGAAGGCACATTTTTGTCGCAATGCCTTTCACAACGGCCGCCGGAAATGGCCTTACTGCTTCGGCATCGTCTGGAAGAACAAGCCCATCCAGCACGCGATGAACTGGATCGTTTACCGCGACCGCGATGCCGCGACGGGCGGCGGCGGCAAGCTGGTGTTTGCGCTGGTCGAACCGCAAAACGTCGACAAGCCGGACCGGCCCGTGATCCGTCCGCTCGACAAGACCGACGGCGATTTCTACTTCGTGGCGGGCTGAGGGCGTGGCGGCGTGGTCAGGGTGGGCGCAAAACGTGTTCGCCAGCGGCGGTCGCGGCGCTTTGCTCGCGGGATGGGATTTTTCGATCGATTTGCCGGCAAGAAACCGGAAGCAGCCCCGCCGGCGGCGTCCGAGGCCGAGACCGCGGCGGCCAGTGCCGCCGCGGGTGGCGTCATCCCGCGCCTCGCCGCCGCCCGCGAGAAGCTCGAGGCGAAGGACCTGCCAGCCGCCCTCGCGATCTATGAGGAGGTCCTGACCGCTGCCGGCGATCGCGCCGACGTGCTCGTGGCCATCTCGGGCGACCTCGGCGCCAACGGCCACGTGGCGGAGATCGCCGAGCTGATCGCGCCGCGTTACGATGCCGACCGCCACGGCCCCGCGACCGGGTTGAATCTCCTGCAGGCCTACATCGTGATGCGCAATCCCGACGCCGCGCAGCACGTGCTCGACATCCTGTTTGCCCTCAACCGCCCCGAGCTGGAAGACCGGCTGCACGGGTTTTCCAACGCCATCGCCGAGCTGATCAACGAACGGCACTCGCCGCTCGATCCCGGCGCGGTGGGTGCGGTCGCGGCCGTGCCGAAGGTGGCGATGATCAGCATCAGCAAGCCGATCTGGTTTTACGGGCTCGAGGCGATGGCGGCACAGTTGCTGCCGCCGAAGGAGGGCCGGCTCCGGCGGATCGCGTTCGGCCAGCTGGCAGTGCTGGGTTATCCCGACGTCGGCGAGGCCATGGCGAAGCCGGAGGACGAACTCGGGGTCCTGTCGCGGGCGCTGCCGCTGTGGTTCACGGAGACGTTTTATTTTTCCACGGCCTACTCGCCGATCGCGGCGCTCGGGGTGATGAACCGGCCCGCGGCGCCGAGCCATCACATGGTGTTCGGTGCCGAATGGACGGTCGAGCACCTCCGCCAGCTCGCCGACTCGACCGACGGCGGGCTCGACTACATCCTCACGGGGGCGTTGAGCGCGGCGGCGGGCGAATACGAAGTCGTGCTGCGCGTGTGGGAGGTGAAGAAATTCCGCGAGCGCAAGACCTTCAACGTCCGGTGGACGGCAGCCACGGCGGACACGGTGCTGGCGCAACTGCACGCCGACGTGCGGGCGTTCATGGAATGGTCGCCGGCCGGAGCCGCCCTCGCCTACCGGCCGCCGGCGCAACCGCGCGCGTGGCTCGATACGCTCGGCGCCTCGGTCGGGCTTTTCCTCGTCGAGAAATCGATCCTGCCGAAGGAGCAACTCGTCGCGCCGGCCGCGGCGCTGGCCCATGCGGCGGAGCGCGCGGCGGGGGGGGAGATGGAGGCGCTGGCGTTTCTCACCCTGCGCGCCCGCATGACGAAGCTGGGCGTGGCCGCGGCGCCGGCCGGGGTGGCGCTGATGACCTCACCGCTCGTCACGGAGGCGGCGGGCCGGCTGGCTTGAGCGGAGGCGGGAGAAACCCGCGCGGCGACTTTTTCCCGATGCATCAACCGACTTCCGACCTGCGCATCCGCGCGACGAAACCGCTCGTGGCGCCCGCCGTGCTCGAGGAGGAGTTGCCGTTGCCGGATACCGGTGCCGGGCTGGTGGCGCGGACGCGTGGCGAGCTTGCCAGCGTCGTGACGGGGATGGACGACAGGCTGGTGGTGGTGGTGGGGCCGTGCTCGATTCACGACCCGGCCGCGGCGGTGGATTATGCGGAGCGGTTGCGGGACGTGGCGGCGATGTATGCGGGCGAGTTGTTGCTCGTGATGCGGGTATATTTTGAAAAACCGCGCACGGTCTTTGGCTGGAAGGGATTGATCAACGATCCGTTTCTCAACGACAGTTTCCAGATCAACGCCGGGCTGCGATTCGCGCGAACGCTCATGCTCGACGTGCTGGCACGGGGGCTGCCGGTGGCGACGGAGTTTCTCGATACCACGCTCGGCCAATACTACGCCGACCTCGTGTCGTGGGGAGCGATCGGCGCCCGCACGGTCGAGAGTCAGGTGCACCGGGAGCTGGCGTCGGGACTGTCGATGCCGGTCGGTTTCAAGAATCGCACGGATGGCGACGTGCGGGTGGCCGTCGACGCGATCCGCGCGGCGCGGCATCCGCACTGGTTTCCCTCGCTGACGCGCGAGGGCGCGCCGGCCATCATGGGCACGGCGGGCAACGAGCACGCGCACCTCGTGCTGCGCGGTGGCACGAGCGGTCCGAATTTTTCCGCGGAGCACGTGCGCGCCGCGATCGGGCTGCTGCGGGAACACAGCCTTCCGCCGCATGTGATGGTCGACTGCAGCCACGCCAACAGCGGGAAAGATGCCGGGCGACAGCCGGCGGTCGCCGTGGACCTCGCGGCGCAAATCGCCGGGGGCGAGCGGGGCATCGTTGCGGTCATGCTGGAGAGCAACCTGCTCGGTGGCGCGCAGGACTACCGGGCCAACCCGTTGATTTACGGCCGGAGCATCACCGATGCGTGCCTCGCGTGGGAGCAGACGCTGCCGGTCCTGGCGACGCTGGCGGAGGCGGTGACAGCGCGGCGCAGTCGATCAAATTGAGGTTGGGGCGGCCGGGCCCGCCGCCCCTGCCCTTGGTCAGCTCGCCGTTGCCAACTGACCGCAGCCGGCGGCGATGTCGATGCCGCGGCGCTGGCGGACGGTGCTGGGCAACGCGAACTCGCCGGCAAGGATGCGCTGGAATTTTTTCGCCGCCTCGGTATGCGTCGGCATGCCGGCGTAGCCGGAGGTCGGGTTGAGCGGGATCAAGTTTACCTGCGCCGGCAAGCCGCGCAGCAGGCGGCCGACGGCCCGGGCGTGCGCGGGCGAATCGTTCTTTCCCTCGATCAGCGTCCACTCGTAGAAAATGCGCCGGCCGGTCGCCCCGCTATAGGTGCGGCATGCGGCCATGAGTTCGTCGAGCGGCCATTTTTTTGCGACGGGCACGAGTGCGGCGCGCTCCTCTTGGGTCGCGGCGTGAAGCGAGACGGCGAGATGCAACGAGCGTTTTTCCCTGGCGAGCCGCAGGATGCCGGGCACGACGCCGACGGTGCTGAGCGTGATGCGATCGCCGGCGAGGGCGAGGCCGGCCTCGTCGCGCAGGATGTCGATCGCGTGCATCACGGCGTCGTAGTTGTGCAACGGCTCGCCCATGCCCATGAGGACGACGTTGCGCAACCGCGCCGGGGGCGAAGCCATGGATTGTTTGTAAACTAATAGTTTACAATTGCCCCGTGGCGTTTCGCGGAGGGCGCGGGCGACGTGGACAGCCTGGGCGACGATCTCGCCGGGGGTGAGGTGGCGGGTGTAACCCATCTGGCCGGTGGCGCAGAAAACACAGCCCATCGCGCAACCGACCTGCGAGCTGATGCAGGCGGTCACCCGGCCGGTGAAACGCATCAGCACGGTTTCGATCCGGGCGTCATCCGCGAGTGCCAGCAGGTATTTGCACGTGAAGCCGTCGCTCGAGTCCGTTTCGAGCGCCGTGGGCAGGACGCCGAGGCCGGCCTCCGCCGCGAGCAGGGCGCGGACCCGCGGCGGGAGTTCGGGCATCGCGTCGAACGAGTCGGCGAGTTCGAGATAGAGGTAGTTCCAGAGCCGCGCGGCATGCACGGGGCTCAAGCCCCGCCGTGCGAGCAACAGGCGCAGCTCCTCGCGGGTGAGATCGTAGAGGTTGATGCGGGCGCTCTTCAGAAGAACGTGGAGTATTTTCCGTCGGCGAGGCGCTGAACGAGGAGCGCGAGTTCTAGCGCGTGGTAGTCGCCCCACATCGAGGATTCGCCGCACGGGACCTTGCGCCCGGGCGGGATGTAGTCCCAGCCGTTCGGGCGGTGGTAGACACTGTGCAACAGGAGCCCCTGATGCCTCGAGGCGGTCGAGAGGTAGGGCTCGTCGAAGAGCGTGTCGGCGATGGTGAGGCCGGCCTGGAGATATTTTTTGCCGGCGGCTTGCTCGCCTTTCGCGGCGAGGTAGGTGCCGAGCCGGATGAAACCCTGCGCGGCGATGGCCGCGGCGGAGCTGTCGACCGGTTCGTGGGCGTTGAACGGATCGGCGGGGCGCTTCGTGAAATCGCCAAGGCGGTGGGTGTTGAGCGCGGAACTGTCCCAGTAGGGCACGCCGTCCTTCGCCGCGTAGCCGTCGATGTAGTAGTCGCTCGCAGCGCGGGCGGTGGCGAGAAACAGATCCGTCACCGCGCGACGGCCGCCGACGGCGTCGAGGTCGGCGCCCTTGACCGTGTCGAGAAACTCGAGCTGTTCGGCGTAGCCGCAGATGATCCAGGCGGCGCCGCGCGTCCAGGTCGTGAAGGGCGAGTAGCCTTGCTGCGAACTCGGGCAACGGAACTGGCCGTCGTTGCGATTGAAGATCGATTCGTGCGCGACGCGGCCGCGGACATCGTAACTGTCGCGGCCGGCGCCGAAGAAAACGTTGAACCGGGCGGTGGTCGCGGCGTGTTCGATGGCGCGGTGGAGGAGGTTGACCGGCTTGTCGCCCTCGCCCATCAGTGCGTGGCCGAGCTGGTGCGCGACGACGAGCGAGCGCATCGAGCGGATGGTGTCGGCGAAGAGCGACTGCGGGCCATTGAACGAGTAGACGTAGCCGCCGGGGGTGACGCCCGGCGAGCCGGCGAGGGGTGACCACGGGGTGCGATAAGCCGTGGTGACATGGCGGGCGGCCTGCACGGCGCCGGAGACCTTGAGCGCGAGTTCGGTGAAGTTGAGTTCGTCCTGGTTGAAGGGGATTTTGCCCTCGAGCATCAGCCGGCGCAGGTTGCCGTAGGTGGAAATGTTGTTGAAGCCGTGGTCGTGCACGCCGGTGTGCGAGACATGTGAGGCCATGAGTTTCACGGTCTTCTCGCGGCCGAGTTTCAGGCTGGCCGTGTCGCCGGTGGCGTCGAAATGCAGGAACGCCATCCCGAATTGGAAGCCCTGCGTCCATTCTGTCCAGCCGCGCGACGTGTAGCGACCGCGCACGGTGAAGACGGGCGTGCCGTTCGCCGGGTCCCACGAGGCGTCGAGCGCGCGGATTTTCCGGCCGGCGAGGTCGAAGACACGGGAAGTCTTTTTGCGCAGTCGGTGCGGAGTGAGCGCGGCGTCGATTTTCATGCGGGAAAGCCGGGAGGTAACCACGAAACCCGCGAAAGACACGAAAGAAGTTCCGTCGGGGACGACGGGACCGCGGCGCGCGAAGTAACCGGGAAGGAGATGGGAATGGCGCCGGCATCACGGGACGGCGTCGGCCGGGCGGCGATTGCGTTTGGCAGGCGGGCGATCATGCTGCGGAGGATGTTCGACCTCGCCGACCGCTTCCTCCGGGCGTTCATCCCGCTGTTTGTCGCCATCGATCCGATCGGGCTGGCGGCAGTGTTTTTGGCGCTGGGCCAGGGCGTGCCGCGGGCGACGAAGAAAAAAATCGCCAGTCAGGCGACGATCACGGGCGGCGCGGTGGCGCTGCTCTTCCTGTTTCTCGGACAGTCGATTTTCGCCGCGCTCGGAATCACGACGGGAGACTTCCAGATCGCGGGCGGATTGATCCTTTTTATCCTGGCGGCGCGAGAGTTGGTGCAGTCGGCGGCGGAGGAGCCGCCGAAACTCGCCGACGATTTCGGGGTGGTGCCGCTCGGCATGCCGTTGATCGCGGGGCCGGCGTCGATCACGACGCTCATCCTGCTCGCGCAGACGGTTGGCGTGAAATGGGCGCTGGTGGCGCTCGCGGCGAACCTCGTGCTCGTGGTGCTCGCGTTTGTCGGCAGCGAACAACTCGGCCGGCTGATCGGGGTCACGGGCCTGCGCGCGGTCTCGAAGATCGTCGCGCTGCTGCTCGCCGCGATCGCGGTGAACATGATCCGGCATGGATTGCGGTAAGCGCCAAATTCCAAGCTCCAACCTCCAAACGCCGGCCGCGCGGAGGCACGGCTTTCCGTTTGGGGTGTGGATGTTGAGCTTGGAGCTTCCTTCGGGCCCTAACCGGCGAAGCTCGTCAGCAACTCGGCGTAGATCTTCGCGCTGGCGAGCAACTCCTTGACCTTGGCGCTTTCGTCGATGGCGTGCTCGCAACGTCCGCCAGGGCCGTAGCCGAGCGTCGGGATCTTGAGGTGGTGCGAGAAGAAATGCATGTCGTTGAAACCGGTCGAAACGTTGAACACGGCCGGCTGCCGGCGGACGCGGCTCACGCACCCTGCCATCGCGGCGAAGAACGGATGCTTGGGCGGCGAGAAGCACGAGAAGTTTTCGGAAACCTTGGCGACCGTGATCCGGCACTGCGGGATCTTGCGCGCGGCGGCGGCGAGAAACGCCCGCAGATCGCGCTCGGCGTGCGCGTGGGTTTCGACGGCGAGGACGCGGCGGTCGATGGTGAAGGAGGCGAGCGACGGCACCGTATTGATCTTGCCGCCAGGGCCGGCCGCGAAGACGCCGCCGACATTGAGGGTCGGGCGCATCGTGACGCCTTCGGGCGTGACGAAGGTGCGGCGGGCGAGGCGGTGCTGGTAGTCCTGCAGGGCAAGGACGAGCGCGGCCATTTTCTCGAGCGCGTTGATGCCGGCCGCGGGCTTCGAGCCGTGGGCGGCGCGACCGTGGACGGTGACCTCGAGCCAGAGCGTGCCGTTGTGGCCGCAGCAGACGCGGTGCTCCTCGCCGCCTTCCATGACGATGGCGTAGTCGGGCCGGATCGGGGCGTTTTGCACCAGCCAGCCGGTGCCGAGCGCGGAGTCGGTTTCCTCGTCGGCGGTGAAGGAGATTTCCAGATTCATCCGCGGAACGGCGCCCGTGGCGCGCAACGCCTCGACGGCGGCGAGCAGGCTGGCGATCGAGCCCTTCATGTCGGCGGTGCCGCGGCCATAAATCCAGCCGTCCTCGACCGTGCCGCCGAACGGGCTGCCGTGCCGCCATTTTCCGGAAACCGGCACGACGTCGTAGTGGGCGTTGAAATGGATCGTTTTCTTCGCGCCGCGGACGGGCAGCTTGCCGAGGACGTTGTAGCGCGGGAACGCGTGCTGTTCGGGCGGCAGCGACTGGCGCAGGAGCGTGCGGGGAATCGTGAAGCGCCGGGTTTGCAGGCCGAGCGAGGTCATCTCGCGCGTCAGCCACGCGGTGATGGACGCGTAGTTTTCGCCGGGCGGGTTGACGGTCGAGATGCCGACCAGGTGCCGGAGCCGGCGGAGGAGATCGGCGGGGTGGCGGTCGATAAATTGGGCGGGTGTCACAAGGGTCGAAGGTGACAAACGGGCGGTCCGAACACACGGAAAATTTCCGGGCGGAGGACTGGTTTTTCGGTGTATTCCGGCGGCTTCATGGTGCAAAACCCGCTCCGTGAACGTCGATGCCCGGAAGATCGTCGAGACGCTGGGGCTTTTCCCATTGCCGCGCGAGGGAGGTTTTTTCCGCCAGACGTGGCGGGACGCGGCGGGGTCGGCGATCCATTTCCTGCTGACGCCGGAGGACTTCTCGGCACTGCACCGGATGAGGCGGGCGACCGAAATCTGGCATTTTTACGCGGGCGACCGGGTTGAACACTTGATGCTCGGGACCGGCGGGGAAGCCGGGCGGCGGACGATCCTCGGAAATGACGTGCTGGCCGCGGAAGTCCCGCAATTGGTCGTGCCGGCGGGAGCATGGCAGGGCGCGCGACTGGCGGGTTCGGGCGGGCGCGGCTGGGCGCTGCTCGGCTGCACGCTGACGCCGCCGTGGGACGACAATGATTTCGAACCGGGCGAACGGAGCGCGCTCGAGCGCGAGTTTCCCGGCGCCCGCGCGTCGATCCGGGCGCTGACCAGATGACTTTTGACAGCGCCGCGCGTCCGGCCCAGCGTGGCCGCCGATGCCACTGGCCGACCTGAGAAAAGACTACGCCCTCGCGGGACTCGCGGAGAAAGACCTCGCGCGCGATCCGTTCCGCCAGTTCGAGAAATGGTTTCAGGAGGCGGAGGCGGCAAAAATCGTGGAGCCGAATGCGATGGTGGTGACGACGGCGGCGCGCGACGGGCGGCCGTCGGCGCGCACGATGCTGCTCAAGGGCATCGATGGGCGCGGGTTCGTGTTTTTCTCGAACTACGACAGCCGCAAGGGCCGCGAGCTCGAGGCGAACCCGCACGCCACGCTGCTGTTTCCGTGGATCGCGCTCGAGCGGCAGGTGATCGTCGAAGGCGCGGTCGCGAAGGTCGCGCCGGAGGAGAGCGACGCGTATTTCCACTCGCGGCCGCACGCGAGCCAGCTCGGGGCGTGGGCCTCGGCGCAGAGCTCGATCGTCGCCGGGCGGAAGGTGCTGGAGGACGCGATGAAGGAACTGGAGAAAAAATACGCCGGGCAGGAAGTGCCGCGCCCGCCGCACTGGGGCGGCTGGCGGCTGAACCCCGAGACCGTCGAATTCTGGCAGGGCCGGCGCAGCCGGTTGCACGACCGGTTGCGTTACCGCCGCGGGAAAGACGGCGGCTGGTCCGTCGAGCGTCTCGCGCCGTGAGTGCGAAGGCGAAGACCCGCCGTCGCGCCAAAGTGAAACGCGCCGCGGCCCGGGGCGTGCCGGCGTTCCTGCTGGCCGCGGCGCTGCGGGCGCAGAGCGAAGGCGTATTCATCGCGGACCGGCGGATGGGGCCGCATGGGCTGAAGATCCTGTTCGCCAACGACAGCTTTTGCGCGATGACGGGCCACAGCGCCGGCGAGCTCGTCGGCCGGGCCCACGGCGTGCTCCACGACGAGCGGACGGATGTCGAACGGTTGCGGCGCTGGCTGCCGAAGGCGCTGCCGGGCCAGCCGCTGGTCGGCGAGGGATTTTTGCGCCGCGCCGACGGCACGGCGATCAGCGCGGCGTGGAGCTTCGATCCGTTGTGCGACGCGCGCGGCCGGGTGACGCACGTGGTGGCGACCTACCGCGACCAGACGGAAAAACGCCGGCTGCAGGAGGCGCTCGTGCACGCGCAGCGGCTTGACGCGGTGGGCCGGCTCGCGGGCGGCGTGGCGCACGACTTCAACAACCTGCTCTCGGTCATCAACGGCTACTGCGAGATGCTCGCCCAGCACGTGACGGCGAACCCGCAGGCGCTGCGGCAGGTGTCGGAGATTCACAACGCGGGGCGCAAGGCCGCCGGGCTCACGCAGCAACTGCTGGCGTTCAGCCGGCGGCAGCCATTCAACGCCCGCACGATCAACCTGAATTTGCTCGTGCAGGACAACGCCGAGATCCTGCGGCGGCTCCTCGGCGACGGTGGCCGGCTCGACCTCGAACTCGCCGGCGATCTCGCGAATGTGCGGACCGATGCGGCGCAATTCCAGCAGGTCCTGCTGAACCTGGTGCTCAACGCGCGCGACGCGTTGCGCAAGCACGGCCGCGTCGTCATCGCGACGGCCAATCGCGAGATCAAGGTCGGGCTCAACCGCCGGCTGACTGACACGCCGCCGGGGCGCTACGTCGCGATCAGCGTGGCGGACAACGGCACGGGGATGGACGCGGAGACGCTCAAGCACCTGTTCGAGCCGTTTTTCACGACCAAGCCCGAGGGCAAGGGCACCGGGCTCGGGCTCGCGCTCGTCTATGGCGTCGTGCAGCAGAGCGGCGGCTTCATCGCGGTGAGGAGTTCGCTGCTGGTCGGCTCGACGTTCGAAATCCTCCTGCCGGCGGTGCGCGAGGCGGTGGCGCCCGTGCCCGCGACCGTGCCGGCGCTGCCGATCGCGCGCGGCACGGAAGCCGTGCTGCTGGTCGAGGACGACGACCTCGTCCGGAAAATGGTGGCGGGGATTCTCACGACCGACGGCTATCGGGTGTTCGCGGCGAAGTCGGCCGCGGCCGCGATGCGCGAAGTGCAGGAGCAGGACCGGCCGGTGCAGTTGCTCATCGGGGGGCTCGCCGGCGAGGGGGAGAAACTTGCGCGCAAGTTGCTCGGCACCCACCGCGGCCTGCGCGTGCTCTGCACCGGCAATCACGATTTCAAGATGCCGGTCGCCTGGCTCGCGCCCGCCCGCCAGGCCAGCCTGAACAAGCCGTATGCGCTGAGCGAACTGCTCAAGGCGGCGCGCACGCTGCTCGATACGCCGTAGGCAGGGCCCGGCAGACGCGAGAGCGTGGATGGACAACGAATCGAACCTCATCGAACGGACATGCTCCTTTACCTGATTCGCCACGCCCACGCGCTCGACGGCGGCAGCGATGCGGCGCGGCCGCTGAGCAAGCGCGGTCGTGCCCAGGTGCGGGCGCTGGCGGGCGTCGTGCGGCGGCAGGAAAATTTCCAGCCGGCGGCGCTGTGGCACAGCCCGTTGGTGCGCGCGCGGCAGACCGCCGGGTTGCTGGCGCGACGCGCAAAATTGCCGGTGCCGTTGCACCGGGTGTCCGGGTTGACGCCGGACGACGATCCGCGCGTCATCGCCCGCCGGCTCAACCGGCTGCGCCGGGATGTGGCGATTGTCGGACACGAGCCGCACCTCAGCGCGCTCGCGTCGCTGCTCGTGACCGGTGAGGCGGAGCCGCCGGTGTTCGTGTTGAAAAAATGCGCCGCACTCGCGCTGGAGCGCTACGGCACCCGCTGGGTGGTGCGCTGGCTGGTGTCGCCGGAGTCGTCGGGATGAAGATTTTTCTCACGGGGGCATCCGGCCTGGTTGGGTCGGCGTTTGCCGGGGTGGCGGCGCGACGCGGGCACAAGGTCGTCGGCGTCGTGGGCGGGTTCGAGGGGAAAATCGAGGGCGTGGCAAAAAAGATCGCGCTCGATCTCGCGGACGAGGCCGCGACGAGCGGGGCGGTCCTCGAGGCGTTTCCCGACGCGATCGTCAACGCGGCGGCGGTGTCCACACCCGAGGCCTGCGAGGCCGATCCCGCGCGGTCGCAGGTGATGAACGTGGCGCTCCCGGCGGCGCTGGGCCGGCTTGCGCATCACCTGAGCGCGCGGCTGGTGCATCTCTCGTCCGAGCAGGTTTTCGACGGCGCGCGCCGCACGCCCTACTCGGCGGGCGACCCGACATCGCCGATCAATCTTTACGGCCGGCAAAAAGTGGAGAGCGAGCGCGCCGTCCACGCGGCGGCGGGGGAATTTGCCGTGACCCTGCGGGCGCCGCTGCTCATGGGCAACAGCGCGGGCGGCAAACGCAGCCTGCACGAGCGGTTGCTCGGCGACTGGGCGGCGGGCAAGACGGCGAAGCTTTACACGGACGAGTTCCGCCAGCCCTGCACCGCGGAAAACCTCGCCGAGGCGATGGTCGAGTTGTGCGAACGGCGGGACGTGACGGGCGTGTGGCACTGGGCCGGCGCGGAATTGATTTCACGCCACGCGCTCGGCCGGCGGTTGCGCGACCATTTCAAGCTGACGGAAGCCCAGGCGCCGATGATGGCGGTGACCCGGAGCGAAACGCCCGCGGCGGCGCAAAGGCGGCAGGCGTGCCTCGCGCTCGACGTCGCGCCGCTCGCGGGAAAACTGAAGACCCGGCCGCAGACGATCGCAGAACAACTCGGCGAACTGACAGTGCCGGCGCCGGTGCGCGCGTGGTATTTTTCCCAAACGTGAAACGCGGAGGACGCGAAGAGCACAGAGGCGCCGCGGACGAATCTTGGCTTTCTGCTCCGCGTCCTTTGCGCTCTCCGCGTTTCACATGAATCTGGAAATTCTTCCCATCCGCACCGCCGGCGCCGCCGAAAACATGGCGAACGATTTTCTGCTGCTCCAGCGCTACCCGCGGGCGGAGGCGGTGCGGTTCCGGCATTACGGATGGCACCGGCCGGCGTTCACGTTTGGCTACAGCCAGAAAATCGAGTTCGTGCGCGGGCAACTGCCACCCGGGCAGCCGTTCGACCTGTGCCGGCGGCCGACGGGTGGCGGCGTGGTCGATCATCGCGACGACTGGACGTATGCGCTGGTGATTCCGCGCGGGCATCCGCTGGAGGATTTGCGGGCAACGCAGAGCTACCGCGAGGTGCACGAGGCCCTGGCGGCGGCGCTGCGCGGCCTCGGCGTGCCGGCCGTCACGAAGCCGGCGAAAGATCCGGACGAGGCGCCGGCGGGCGTGTGCTTTCAGCGCGCGGAGATCTACGACGTCGTGCACGAGACGACGGGCGAGAAGATCGCGGGCGCCGCGCAGAAGCGAAACAAGCGCGGGCTGCTGTTTCAGGGTTCGATCTGGCGACCGGCGGCGGGTGCGACGGTGGATTGGGAGGCGTTGGGCGAAGCGTTTGCCACGAAGCTTGCGCTGACCCTGAAACTCGAGCCCACGGTGACGCCGTGGCCTGATATCAATGAAGAGGAGGTCGGCGGGCTCGTGGAGCAATACTCCTCGCCGGAGTGGAACGAGGCGCGCTGAAGCCGAGGGTCAGGATTTCGGTGCCGCCGGTGCCGGAGCGGCGGCGGCGGTGGGAGCCGCCACGGGGGCGGCGGGGGCGGGACGCGATTGCCAGAAGTAGCGCGGGGTGCCATCGTCGGCGCGATGCTGCGTGGCATCCCACCGGATCCAGATCGCGACGCCGGCGAGGACGAGCACGACGAGCAGGGCCACCGCGCGGCGTTTCTGGCGCGCGGCCTCCTTGTCCTCATAGGGATCCTCAAGCGAGCGATGCGCGCCGGGCGGAAGCTTGGCGACAGCGGTCAGCGCGGCACCGAACGGGATGTTGATCCGGACGCGGCCGTTCACGGCCCAACCGTTGGCCTCGAGGATCGGGCCGAGCGTGCGCTGGCGGAGCTTGAGCCAGGCGATGGCCATGGACGGCAGCGAAATCACGAGGACCAGCCCGAGGAGGACGAGCGGGAGTTTCCAGATGGCGAGGTGGGCGAGACCGGCGCCGATGGCGGCCAGCGCGCCGCTGATAGCGCCGACGGCGACACCGAGGGCGGCGACGGTGCCGACGTCGATTTTCTTCGACGCGACGACGGGACCGGATTTATCGGCATTGGCGGTTTTCTCCGCCACCGTGGCGAGCTTGCCGGTCGATTCCGCCTCGGCGGCGGCGGCGCGTTTGGCGACCTGCTCCTCGATCATCCGGACGAATTTCTTGTAGGGCGCCCAGAACGCCTGGCGGATGCTGATGGGATTGTCGACGAGGCTGGTGACAACGGCGTCCCAGTCGTGACCTGCGCGGTCGTAGAACACGCCGTGGCGGCCGACAAAAAGGTAATCGCTGTCGCCCTGCGTGAAACACGCGGCGATGGCCAGCGGCGGCGAGCCGGCGCGGGTGCAGGTGCAGTAGGCGATGTAGGCTTTGCTCATCGCGGCCAGCGGACTCGGCCCGGCGACGCGGAGGCAGAGCTCGGTCGAGCGGCTGTCGAGGTAGAGCGTGCCGGCTTGGAACACGGCGGGGCGGTCGGGTGAGTAGAAATCGGCGAAGTTGACGAAATTGTGGAGGAGCGTGCGGAGGTCGCGATGGTAACGGACGAGACGCTCGACGTCGGTGATGGCCTTGTATTCGGGCTCGAGGGCGGCGTCGCGGGCGACGAGCGCGGCGAGGGCGGCGCGGCCGGGGCCGGCGAGGATTTCCTTCATGCGTGCGAGGCCGAGTTTTTCGACGGCGCCGCCGGTCTTGCCGCCGAGCCAGGTTTCGTAGGGGGCGAACCGGGAATTGAGGTCGGCCCACTCCGCGGCGGTGAGGGTCGTTTTGGCGGCGCCGAAGATCGGGGCGACGGCCTTGGCGTGGAGGATCGCGAGGGCGGCGGCCCAGGACGGGTTGACGTGTTCGAGGAGCGGCAGGGGCTTGGCGGCCTCGATGCGCGCGAGCGGCAGGGCGCTGACTTCCGCGGCGGCGAGTTGCATGTCCTTCGCCGCGATGACCAGATATTCGGTTTCGCTGCGGTTGAGCGCGGCGAGGGCGCGGGCGTCGAAGGCGGCGAGCTGGCAGCGGGCGAAGTAGTCGTCGACCTTGGCGCGGACCGCCTTGATCGCGGAGCACGCGGCGTCGGTGCCATCGTCGAGGATCGCGATTTCCTTCGTGGCACTCTGGCCGACCCAGGCGACATAAGCCGCGAGGTCGGTGAAGAAGGATTCGATCTGCGCGGCCGTGACGCCGGCCGAACCGGTGCGGTCGGCGGTGCCGCCGCCGCAGGCGACGATGTCCTTGATGAGCGCCTGGACGGCGGGGTCCTCGGTCGCCTCGGGGGGAATGACGCCGTCGCCGTTGAGCGGATTGGCGGAGTAAATTTTCGCGGTGTCGGCGGCGTCGGCGACGGAAATGGCAGCGGCGTCTTTTTTGCCGAGGTTGGCGAGAATCTGCCTGGTGGAGCCGAGGAGGATTTTGCCCTCGGGCGTCGCGGAGTTGAACGCGGCGAGCGGGAGGGCGTCGGCACCCTGCAGGAGGTCGGCCGGTTCGGCGAGGCGGGCGGCGGCCCATTGGACCGCGGCGACGATTTCGGGGACGCGGATGTGGCCGTCGGCATCGGCGTCGACGAGGGCGAGGGTTTTTTCGTCGAGTTCGATGCCCGTGACGGGGCAGCTCAGCGCGACCCAGAGTTTCTGGTCGAGCTGATCGAGCGCGAGCAGGTCGGCGCTGGATGTGAGTGCCACCTGGTCGAGGCCGCCGGTGCGGAAGAAGTGCCAGGGGTGGTTCGAACTGGGCATGGCGCGGAGACTGGGGAAATCGCCGCCTGCTGCAATCCTGGTTAGAAGCAACGCTTCACATGTGGCGTTGCAAGGTCAGCACACACTCGAGGTGGCGGGTTTGGGGGAAGAGGTCGAAGGGCTGGACGGCGGTGAGGCGGTAGCCGGCGGCGAGGAAATGACGGAGGTCGCGCATCTGCGTGGCGGGGTCGCACGAGACGTAGACGACGGCGCGCGGGCCAAAGGCGAAGAGTTGCGTCAGGAAGGACTCGTCGCAGCCTTTGCGCGGCGGGTCGATGATCACGGCCGTGTCGGCAGGCGCGAAGGCGGGATCGAGGCCGGCGAAGATCGCGGCGGCGTCGCCGGCGAGGAAGTTCGCGTTGGCGATGGCGTTCGCGGCGGCGTTTTCGCGCGCGAACTTGACGCTGCTTTCGCTGATCTCGACGCCGGCGACGCGTTCGAACGCGCGCGCGGCCGTGAGCGCGAAGAGGCCGCTGCCGCAGTAAGCGTCGACGAGGAAACGCGCGCCGCTGGCCGCGGCCTGGTCGCGGACGTAGCTGGTGAAGGCGGGAAGGATGAACGGATTGTTTTGGAAAAAATCGCGGGCGAGAAAATGGAGTTTCAGGTCACCGACCGTCTCGGTGACGACGGCGTCGTAATCGGTTGTGACCGTGCCGCCGGCGTCGCGGAGGAGAAGCGTGGCGGCGCGGGAGAATTCGCCGGCGGCGGCGCGCTCGTGGACCCGAGCACGGACCGCGGGGAGTTTCTCGTTGATGGCGTCGGTGGCGATGTCACAGCGCGGGACGTCGACGATGTCGAAGCGGGTGCCCTGCCGGAGGAATCCGATGGACGGGGCAACAGATGGGTCGCGTGGCGGATTGAAGTGCGGCGTGATTTTCGAGCGGTAGCCGAACTCGCGCGGCGAGGCGATGACCGGCGCAACCGGGAACTCGATGCCGGCCATGTGCTGGAGGAGTTCGGCGACCTGGCGCTGCTTCCACGCGAGCTGTTCCGCATAGGCGAGGTGCTGGTATTGGCAGCCGCCGCAGCGGCCGAAAAGCGGACAACGCGGTGTCGTGCGATGCGGGGAGGGCACGAGAACTTCCACAAGATCGGCTTCGGAGAAATTCTTGTGGTTGCGGAAGACGCGGGCACGGACGCGTTCGCCGGGAAGCGTGAAGGGAACCATCACGACCCAGCCGCCCGGTGACTGGGCCGGCTCCGCGCCGAGAGCCGAAAGCTGGGAGGCCGAAAGCGCCACGCGGCCGAGGCCGGAACCGAGATTGGTGAGCGTGGCGATTTCCAGCTCGAACTCGGCGTGGTAGGCGAATGGGACGTCGTTGGTTTTTTTATTTTTGCCCACGGAACACACCGAACACACGGAAACCGGCACGGCGAGGAAAAGGATTTTGTCTTTTGGGCGATTCCGTGTGTTCCGTGTGTTCCGTGGGCGCTCCTTCCGAAAAGATTTCCAGTCTCCAGAACCCCCGCATCAAGCAGCTCGTGAAGCTGCGCGACCGGCGGCCGCGCGACGAGGCGGGGGTGTTTCTCGTCGAGGGTTATCGCGAAATCCGGCGCGCGCTCGAAAAAAAAGTCGCGCTGACGGAACTGTATTTTTCGCCGGAGTGGTTTTTGGGCGAAAACGAGCCGGCGCTGATTGCGCAGGCGCAGGCGGCGGGCGCGCAGGCGTTCGAGCTGTCGAAAGAGGCGTTTGCGAAGGTGGCTTACCGGGAGCGGCCCGACGGGCTGCTCGCCGTGGCGCCGCAATGGAGGCGGGCGCTGGCGGACCTCGCATTGCCGGCGGAGCCGTTTCTGCTGGTCGTCGAGGCGATCGAGAAACCGGGGAACCTCGGCACGATCTTGCGGAGCGCGGATGCAGCGGGTTGCGATGCGGTGATCGTGTGCGATCCGGTGACGGATATTTTCAACCCGAATGTGGTGCGCGCCTCGACCGGCGTGTTGTTTTCGGTGCCGGTGGTCGTCGAGGAGAGCGCGCGGGTGCTGGCATGGTTGCAGGAGAAAGGCGTGCGCACCGTCGCGACGACGCCGGCGGCGGAGGAGATTTACTCGGCCGCCGACCTGCGGGGACCGCTCGCGATCGTGATGGGCAGCGAGCAATACGGGTTGAGCGAGTTCTGGCTGAAGAATGCCGACCGGCCGGTGCGGATTCCGATGGCGGGACAGGCGGACTCGCTGAACGTCGCGATGGCGACGATCATCACGCTGTTCGAGGCGGTGCGGCAGCGGAGCGCTTGAGGTGGTCAACGAGTTCGGCGGTGCCGGCGGCCATGCTGACGCGTGGGGCGTAGCCGAGGTCGCGGCGAGCGGCGGCGAGGTCGAACCAGTGATCCTTGGCGAGTTCGGCGGCGATGAAGCGCGTCATCGGTGGATCGGTTGGCACGGGGAGAAGCTGCCAGGCGGCCTCGCAGAACGCGCCGACCGCCGAGGCGGCGCGAAGGGAGATTTTTTTGGTGACGGGCGGCTCGCCGAGGGCGTGGAGGAGGCCATTGATCCAGTCCCAAAGGAAGACCGGTTCGCCGTTGGTGATAAAGTAGGCCTTGCCGGCGGCACGGGGCGGCGTCTGCGGGCTGTCAACTATTAGTTGACAACCGGGTTTGGCTTTCGCGGGAGTCGCGGGAGTCGCGGGAGCGGCAGGGGTGGCGGGGGCGCTGGGGATGGGGGTGCTGGATGGGTGCGGGTCGACCAGGGCGCGCTCGGCGAGGAGGTGGGCGTCGACGGCGTTTTCGATATGGACCATGTCGACGCGGTTCCGGCCGGTGCCCACGATGCGGAGGCGGCCGGCGCGGGCACGGGCCAGCACGCGGGGGATGAGGTGCGGGTCGCCCACGCCCCAGATGAGATGGGGGCGGAGGGCGACGGTGCGGAGCGCGGTGGAATTCGCGGCGAGGACTTCACGCTCGGCGAGGGCCTTCGTGAGCGGATAAGGGCTCGGGCAGTCGGTCGTGAGCGGAAGGGATTCGTCGGCGCCGGCGAGATCGCGGCCGTTGTAGACCACGCTGGGCGTGCTGGTGTAGACGAGGCGCCGGACGCCGTGGGCGCGGCAGCCGTCGAGCAGGGCGCGGGTGCCGAGGACGTTGGTGCGGAAGAAATCAGCGTAGCGGCCCCAGACGCCGACCTTCGCGGCGGCGTGAAAGACGGTTTCGATGCCGGCACAGGCCGAACGGACCGCCGCGGCGTCATCGAGGGGCGCACGGATGAAGCGCACACCGCGTTTTTCCAGATCGGGTGATGGGGTCCGGCCGAGCACGGAGACGGGGCGGCCGTCCGCGAGGAGGCGTTCGACGAGACGACGGCCGAGGAAGCCGGTGCCACCGGTGACGAGGACCGGGGCGTGTGACGGGTGACTTGTGGCGTGGGACAAGCAGGTCGAGCTAAGAGCGAATTTCGGCGCATGTCACTCGTGACATGGCGCACGCGATTCGTCACCGTTTCGGATCGGACTCGTAGCCCTTGGCGGTGAGGGCCCACTTCGCGAGCGTGAGGCGGTGGATCTTGGCGTTGTGACGGACGTCGACGGGGAACTTGGGGTGAAAATAAAACAACTTGATCTCCGCGGTGTGCGAATGGGCCAGCGCGAGGGCGCGGAGCTCGCGGGCGAATGCGCGGCATTGGGCGGAATCCTCCAGCGCGGCCTCCACCACGATGGCCGGGCGCTGCCGGCCGCGCTCGCCGAGGCCGACGAGGGCGCAGCGGATGACGCGCGCGTGCGTGCGAAAGACCTGCTCGCAGGGTTCGGTGTGCAGCGTGCCATTGGCGGTCTCGACGCGTTCGGCCTTGCGGCCGCAGAACCAGAGCCGGCCGTCGGCGTCGAAATAGCCGCAGTCGCCCATCCGATGGAAAATCGTGGTGCCGTCGGAGATTTTTGCGGTGGCGGTGGCCTCGGGGAGGGCGTCGTAGGATTTTGTGACGACGGGGCCACGGACGGTGATCTCGCCGATTTCGCCGGCCGGAAGCTCGTGGGCGGCGGTGAGGCTGGCCAGCGGCGTGTCGGTGATCGCGATGATCTTGACGTCGATTGCAGGAAGCGGCCGACCGACACAGGCGCCGCGAATTGAAGCGAGGTCGATCTCGTCCGCCGAGACGGAGGCAACGGGAAGTGCCTCGGTGGCGCCGTAGGGGCTGTGGAGTTTGCCGCCGGACAGAAAGACGCGGGAGTTTTTCCAGAGCGCGGCGGGGACGGCGGCGCCGGCGCAGAGGACCCGGCGGAGCGAGGGGAGCGCGAGGTTCTGGGCGCGGCAGTGGTCGCCGATCTTGCGCCAGAGCGTGGGCGAACCGAAGGAGTTGGTGACGTTTTCCTGCAGGATGGCCTGGACGATTTTCGCGGGATCGACGTCGGCCGGGCGGCGGGGATCGATCTCGGGCACGATGGTCGTCATGCCGAGCGCGGGATTGAACAGGGCGAAGATGGGAAGCAGCGGCAGGTCGATTTCGCCGGGCGAAATGGCGTAGGCGTTGCGGATGAGGCGGACCTGGGCGTCGAACATGCCGTGTTCGTAACAGACCCCCTTGGGCGCGCCGGTGGAGCCGGAGGTGAACAACACCGCGGCGAGGTCGGCGGCGGCGCTGTTCACGGGCTGAAAGCCCAAGGCTGAAGGCTGCCGGCCGGAAGAAAGGCGGGCGGTGAGCGAGTTGCTGGCGGCGACGCGGACTTCGACCGAAGCAAAGGCGGAGCGAAAAAGACGGCTGAGCACGCGGGCGAGCGGAATGCCGACAAGGGCGCGCGGATGAGAGCGCGCGACGCATGCCAGGAAGCTTTTCAGGCCCATCCCCGGATCGATGATGACGGGCACGGCGCCGAGGCCGAAGAGGGCGAAGGCGGACGCGATGAGCGGCAGGCCCTGGCGGACCATCACGAGCGTGCGGTCACCGCGACGGACGCCGGCGGTGGCGAGGCGTTCGCTCCACGCGGCGACCTCGGCATCGAGTTCGGCGAACGTCAGCGCGAGATAGTCGATCCCGCCGGTGCGGGTGCGGCCACGGGGAATCTTCAGCGCCGCGCGATCGGGCGACGCGGCGGCCATGAGGGCGAGATGGCGGGCGATGTTGGCGCTGGCAGCGGGAGGTGCGGGGGGCACGATCAAGGTGCGAGGCTCGCGCAAAGGCGCGAAGGCGCCAAGAAAAACCCCGCCGCGGCGGACCGGGCAGGGCGGAAGAAAACGGGCGGGCAACGCGGGCGATACTCAGTAATCGTGGAGCGTGATCAAACCCCACAGGAGCGAGATCTCTTTCCCGGACGGATTGCCCTTGCTGAGGAGCTTGGAGGTGTCGACGTCGAGCGTCGCGGGCGTGGGGGGTTGAAACGAATTGGTCGAGACCGTCACGGCTCCGCCGAGGACGGTGGTTTCGTGTCCACCGCTGCCGGTCGTGCGCGTGGCGCAGCCCGGCGCGAGCACGAGAACGCCGACAGCGAGCGCGGCGACGGAGAGCGATCTTTTCATGGGGCCGGGAGACGCTGGGCAACGGACGCGGTGGGTGCAAGCGCGGGCGCTCAGGTGTTTTTCAACGCCGGCTCGTGGCGCAGGAGGTCGGCCTGCCACGGCAGAAGTGTCTCGCCAATTTTTTCCGGGAAGCGGGCGATCTGGGCGAGTTGGGAGCGGTTGGCGATCAAGGTGGGCTCGATCTGGAGTTTTTGCGCGACACGGTCGCGGTCGGTCTTGATGCGGTCCTGCAGCTCGATCTCGGATTGCGTGAGGGAGACGTGGTTGGGATCGCGGCCGGGCCGGCGCGGCAGGGTCTTGGGGTCGCGGGCGAGGCCGGCGCGAATCGCGGCCGCGAGCGACGGGAAAATGCGGTCGTGGCGGCGGCCAAGATGAACGCCGGCGAGGAGGGCGGCCTCGGATTCGCCGTGTTCGGCGGCCTCGGCGAGCTTGATGAGAAGGGCGTTGCCGCAGACCTTGAAGGGCGGGGTGTCGAGGCGCTGGGCCTGCTGTTCGCGCCAGTGCCAGACGGCGTGGAGCACGCCGAGACCGGCGCCGCGGAGGCGTTCGCTGCGGCCGATGCGCCAGTCGTTCTCCGTGGCGGGGGCGAAGCCCGTCGAGCCGGATTCGATCTGGGCGCGGCACTGCTGCTCGAGCCACGGGAGGCGGTGCAGCTTGGCGAGCTCGGCGGTGAGGATGTCGCGAAGGGCGGGCAGATGCCACACGTCGAGCGCGGCGTAGTGCAGGAGCTTCGGGGTGATGGGGCGCTGGGACCAGTTGGCTTTCTGGCCGGATTTGTCGACGGCGACGCCGAAGTGTTCCTCGAGGAGCGCGCCGAGGCCGATGCGCTGGCGGCCGAGGAGTTGGGCGGCCAGCATGGTGTCGAAGATGCTTTTCGGGCGGAAGCCGCAGAGGTCGTGCAGGAGGCGCAGATCGAAATCGCTGCCATGCATGACGAGATGTTTTTTCGCCAGGCTCTTCCACAGCGGCTCGAGCTTGAGGCCGGGTGTGAGCACGTCGACGAGGTAGACCTGGCCGTCGACCAGGAACTGGAGGAGGCAGACCCGCGTCTTGTAGTGATACATGTTGTCCGCCTCGGTATCGAGGAAGACCTCGTCGACGCGGTCGAGGGCGGCAAGCAGCGGCGCGAGCGAGCCGGGCTGGTCGAGGAGCTGAAATGAGAGCGTGCGCGTGGTCACTTTCACGCCGAGCAAACGGCGGAGACGGTGCGGAAGGAAGCGCGAAATCATGCGGGACGCGGGGCGTTATCCCACGTGGAGAGGAAAGCATCAACCAACAAAGGCAGGTCGTCGCTGTAGCCGCCCTCGAGGATCGCGGCGGCGGGGAGGCCGGTGGCGCGGAGCCAGCGGCCGAGGGTGGCGAAGTCGTCGCCCTCGAGCGTCAGCTCGGTGATTGGGTCGCGCGCATAGGCGTCGAAACCGGCGGAGACGAGGATGAGATCGGGCGCGAAGGCGACGACCGCATCGAGCGAGGCGCGCAACGCGTCCAGGTGTCCGGCGCGGGGTGTGTGCGGGGCGACAGGCCAGTTGCGCGTGCGCGGACCAAGATCGTGCGTGCCGGTGCCGGGGTAGCCGGGGGACTGGTGGACGGAGGCGAAGAAGAAAGCGCCGGCGGAAGCGTGGGCGTGGAGGATGGACTCGGTGCCGTTGCCGTGGTGGGCGTCGAAGTCCCAGACGGCGATCCGCGCGGCGCCGAGATGGCGATGAGCGAAGAGCGCGGCGACCGCGATCTGGTTGAGATAACAAAAGCCCATTGCCTGCCTGGCGGTCGCGTGATGGCCGGGTGGGCGCATAAGCGCAAACGCCGGGGTGCGATGAGCGAGGGCGTGTCTTGCGGCGTCGATCGCGGCGGCGACGGACCGGCGGGCGTGATCGCCGATGCCGGGGAAAAAGGGAGTGTCAGCGTCGAAGTCGCGCGGCTGGGCGAGACGCCTGAGGTGAGCGGGCGCGTGGGCGAGAAGCAGGATTTCGTCCGCGGCGTCGGTGGAAAGCGCCGGCCATGTCCAGTCGGGATGCGCGGCGCGGAGATGGTGGGCGGTGCGCGTGACTCGGGCGGGTTGTTCGGGACGCATCGAGGAGCCGTAGCCGGCGCACTGCGGGTCGTGGAGGATGAGCATGGGTGACGATCGTTCTCGTTCCGCGTTGGCGTAATCGTGCTCTTCGGGCTGGAAAAGAAGGAGAACAAGAAGAAGGAGGAGAACGAGAACGATTTTGCGTCGCGGCCCGGCGGGTCCTAGGTTGCGGGGATGAAGGTTGTCGTGCTGTGCTCCGGCGGGATGGATTCCGTGACCGCGCTCCATTGGGCGCGGGCGGAGCATGACGTGGTGGCGGCGGTGAGTTTCGACTACGGGGCGAAGCACAACGGCCGTGAACTGCCGTTCGCCGCGGAGCACGCGCGGGCGACCGGCGTGCGGCACGAAATCATCCGCTTGGATTTCGTGGAGCGGCTGTTTGCGTCGGATTTGTTGAAGAGCGGCGGCACGGTGCCGGATGGGCACTACGAGGCGGAGAACATGAAGCAGACGGTCGTGCCGTTCCGGAACGCGATCATGCTGTCGATCGCGTGCGGGCTTGCCGAGAGCGCGGGCGCGGCAGGCCTCGTGATCGCGGCGCACGGCGGCGACCACGCGATTTATCCGGACTGCCGGAAGGAATTCATGCAGGCGATGGACGAGGCGATGCGGCGCGGCACGTATGCGGGCGTGCGGTTGCTGCGGCCGTTCATCGCGATGAACAAAGGGCAGATCGCCGCGGCCGGCGCGCGGCTCGGGGTCGATTTCGCGCGCACGTGGTCGTGTTACAAGGGCGGTGCGATCCACTGCGGGACGTGTGGAACCTGCGTGGAGCGGCGCGAGGCATTCATGCGGGCGGGGATCTCCGATCCGACCGTTTACGCGTCCAACGATCCGTTACCGCCGAAACCGCTGGCGCGCTGACCATGCTGATCTCGGAAATCTTTTATTCGATCCAGGGCGAGGGCGAGTTGACGGGGGTGCCGTCGGTGTTCGTCCGGACGAGCGGTTGCAACCTGCGTTGCGCCTGGTGCGACACGCCGTATGCGTCGTGGAATCCCGAGGGCGCGGCGCGCGGCGTGGCGGCGATCGTCGCCGAGGTGCAGGCGCACGCAACGGCGCGGCATGTCGTGCTCACGGGGGGCGAGCCGATGATTGCGAAGGAGATTCACGCGTTGGCCGCGGGGGTGAAAAAGCTGGGCCATCACATCACGATCGAGACGGCGGCGACGGTAGCGCCAGGGGGCATCGCGTGCGACTTGGCGTCGCTGTCGCCGAAGCTGCTCAACTCGGCGCCCGATGCGCTGGAGCACGGGGCGTGGCGCAAGAAGCACGAGGCCACGCGCTGGCAGCCGGACGTGGTGCGGGCGTGGATCGACAATTATCCCTATCAATTCAAGTTCGTCGTCGCGCGGCCGGAGGATGTGGAGGAGCTGGAGCACATGCTGGCGGCGCTGCACCGGGAGATTCCGCGGCACAAGGTGTTGTTGATGCCCGAGGCGACCACGCTCGAAAAAATGCGGTCGCGGGCGGGCTGGCTCGGTGAATTGTGCAAGGTGCGCGGCTACCGCTACGCGCACCGGCTGCACATCGAGCTGTATGGCAACAAGCGGGGCACGTGAACGCTCCCGACGCGCCGCCCTCCCCCGCCCCAGTCCACCGCTCCCTCGTCGACGAGCTCGCGCATTTGCGGGACGCACTGGAGGGCCAGCCGGCAACGCTGCGCAAAATGATCGGGATCCTGGGAACGCGCGCTTATCAACTGCTGCTGCTGCTGGGGGCGCTGCCGTTCCTCCTGCCGGTCTCGCTTCCGGGAACGTCGCCGCCGTGCGGACTGGCGGTGGCGATCATTGCGCTGCAACTTGCGTTCGGCCGGTCGCCCTGGATGCCGGGCTGGTTGCTCGACCTGCCGCTCGGTCCAGGATTTCTGGCGAAGATCGTTGCCGTGACGCGACGGGTGATGGGGTTGGTGGAGAAAACCCTGCGGCCGCAGTGGCCGGTCGTGACGGGCGCGCGGTGGCTGGTGGCCCTGCACTATCTGGCGATCGCCGGCGCGGGCCTTGTGCTGGCGCTCCCGTTGCCGATTCCGCTGACGAACACTTTTCCGGGGTGGACGATCCTGTTTCTCGCGCTCGGGCTGCTCGAACGCGACGGATTGTTTGTGCTGGCGGGCTACGTGATGGCGCTCGTGACGGCGGTCTGGTTCACGATTCTCGGCGCCGCGGTGCACCAGACGCTGGCGGCAATCTGGCATTGGCTGGCGGGGTAGCGGGCTCGACAAACGGGCGGTGGCGCGGCACACCGTCCAAGCATGAGCACGCCGGCCGCGCCATTCAACGGGGTTTCGGAAATCGGGCAGATCGCCATCACGGTGGGTGATGTCGCCAAGGCGACGGTGTTTTACCGCGATGTGCTGGGGTTGAAGTTTCTCTTCGCGGCTGGACCGAATCTGGCGTTTCTCGCGGCGGGGAGTGTGCGGATCATGCTGAGCACGCCTCAGGGTGCGGGCGAGGTGGGAAAGAATTCGATTTTGTTTTTCAAGGTCGCCGACATTGCGTCGGCGCATGCCGCGATCGTCGCGCGCGGAGCGAGAAACGAGAGCGAGCCGCGGATGATCGCCCGGATGCCGGATCACGAGCTGTGGCTGTCCGCCGTCCGGGACCCCGAGGATAACATCGTCGAGCTGATGGGCGAGGTGCGGGCGCCGCGAACGTGACAGTGTTGAATAATTCGGCCGGCACAGAAGGACGGCGGCTTGCGAGGGATGGTGGTGTGTGCAGCTTCCGGACTGCCCGATGAGTCCGGTGGAAAAAACGACCGAGAAACGCAAGCTGCACTACGGCTGGATCGCGGCGGGCGTGACCTTCATCACGTTGCTGGCGGCGGCGGGCGCGCGGGCGACGCCGGGCGTGATCATCCTGCCGTTTGGCAACGAGTTTCAGTGGAGCCGCGCAAAGGTCTCGTCGATCATCTCGATCAATATTTTTCTTTACGGGTTGATCGGACCGTTTGCGGCGGCGCTCTACCAACAGTTCGGCCTGCGGCGAACGATGCTGGCGGCGATGGCGTTGTTGAGCGTGGGCTACGGGCTGTCGACGCACGCGACGCATTATTGGCAATTCGTGCTGTTGTGGGGCGCGGTGGTCGGTGTGGGCTCGGGTATGGCGGCGACGGTGCTCGGTGCGGCGGTGGCGAACCGGTGGTTCGCCGAGCGGCGGGGACTCGTGATGGGCGTGCTGACCGCGAGCACGGCGACGGGGCAACTCGTGTTTTTACCGTCGCTGGCCTCAGCCGTGAAAGTGCAGGGCTGGCGGGCGGCACCGCTGATCGTGGCCGCGGCAACGGCGGCGGTGATTCCGGTAATCTGGTTTTTCATGCGCGACGACCCGCGCGACGTGGGGCTGCGACCGTATGGGGAAAACGGCGTGCCGGACGCGGTCCGGCCAGCGGCGAATTCCGGCAATCCGGCGCGGCAGGCGCTGGCAGTGCTGGCTGACGCGGCGCGGTCGCGTGACTTCTGGCTGCTCGCGGGTTCGTTCTTCGTTTGCGGTGCGAGCACGAACGGGCTGATCGGCACTCACCTGATCCCGGCGGCGTTCGACTGCGGGATCCCCGAGGTGCGGACGGCGGGGCTGCTCGCGATGATGGGGATGTTCGACCTGGTCGGCACGACGGCATCGGGCTGGCTGAGCGACCGCTACAATGCGCGCCATCTGCTCTTCGGGTATTACGGGCTGCGCGGGCTGTCGCTGCTGTTCCTGCCGCGGGCGTTGCTGGGACCGGCGGCGGGATTGGGGATTTTTGCGGTGTTCTACGGACTGGACTGGATCGCGACGGTGCCGCCAACGGTGCGGCTGACGGGCGAGGTGTTCGGTCGCGAGAAGGCGAGCATCGTGTTCGGCTGGGTGGTGGCGAGCCACCAAGTCGGGGCGGCGTTCGCGGCGTATGGCGCGGGCGCGTTGCGCACGAGTTTTGGAAACTATGCGCCGGCGTTCATCGCGGCCGGAGCGTTGTGCCTGATCGCGGCGGTGGCGGTGCTGCCGATCGCGCGGGCGCGGGGCGTCGCGGCTACGGCTGGCGCTTGAGTTGCGCCTGCAGTTTTCTGACCTCGGGACTGACGGCGCCGCAGTTGCCGCCGCAGCCGGGGTTCTTGCGCTTCGCGAGTGAGCGCAGGATCAGCAGCGTCGCCGTGATGGCGACGATGGCGAGGGCGGCGACGGTCTGAAGTTGCGAGCTCATGCTAGAAACCGAGGGCGCGGCCGGTTTGGTAAATGAGGAAACACACGAGCCAGGCGGTGCCGGTCATGTAGGCGATTTGGAAGAGCGGCCAGCGCCAGGAGTTCGTTTCGCGTTTCACCACAGCGACGGTGCTCATGCATTGCATGGCAAAAACGTAGTAGACCATCAGCGTGAAGCAAACGAGCGGGGTGAAGAGCGCGGCGCCATCGGGCCATTTGGCGGAGCGGAGCGCATCGCGGATGGCGGCGGTGTTGTCCTCGCCGTCCCCCACCCCAAAGATGACGCCCATCGAGCTGACGAAGACTTCGCGGGCGTAGAACGACGAGACGAGGCCGACGCCGATGCGCCAGTCGAAGCCGAGCGGCTTGATGACGGGTTCGAGGATCCGGCCGGTGCGGCCGGCGAGGCTGTAGGCGATCTGGGCGTCGGGCGTGGCGGCGGGATTGGGGTTTTTCGGATAGGTGGTGAAGAACCACAGCACGATGGAAATGCCGAGGATGATGGTGCCGGCGTTTTTGAGAAACAGCCACGCGCGCTCGATCATCTGGCGGAGGATTTCCTTCAGGCGCGGCCGCTGGTAGGGCGGCAGCTCCATGATCATGAGCGGCGGTGCGCTCTTGAAGAGCGTGCGCTTGAAGAGCCACGCGAACGCGAACGCACCGACGGTGCCGAGGACATACATGAGCAGCATGATGCCGACCTTGGTCGTCGCCGGCACGGCGGTGCTCGGGAGCAGCGTCGCGATCATCAGCAGGTAGACGGGCAGCCGTGCGGAGCAACTCATCAACGGTGCGACGAGGATGGTGACGAGCCGGTCCTTCGCATTTTCGATGGTGCGCGTGGCCATGATGCCGGGGATCGCGCAGGCGTAGGAGCCAAGGAGCGGGATGAAAGATTTGCCGTGCAGGCCGACCTTGCTCATCGGACGGTCCATGAGGAAGGCGGCGCGCGCCATGTAGCCGGTGCTTTCGAGCAGGCCGACGAAGAAAAAGAGAATGAGAATCTGCGGGAGGAAAATCACGATGCCGCCGACGCCCTTGATGACGCCGTTGGTCAGCAAATCGCGGAGGTCGCCGGGGGCCATCACGCCCTTCACCCAGCCGCCGAGCGCGGCCATGTGGGCGTCGATCCAGTCCATCGGATATTCGGCGAGCGTGAAGATGGAGAAAAACAGCGCGGCCATGATGGCGGCGAAAAAGAGCCAGCCCCAGAGCGAGTGCACGAGCACGGCATCGATGCGATCGGAGAGCGACGGGCCTTCCTCGCGGGTGCGCCGGAGCACGCCGGTGCAGAGCTGGTTGATGGCGTCGTAGCGGCTGCGAATGAGAGTGGCGGACCAATCGGTGCCCTCGCCTTCCCAACGTGCGCGCCAGTGCGCGAGGATTTCGTGCGTGCGGGCGCAGAGCGGTTTCGAGCCGGCGACGCGCACGGTGTCGAAATCGGTGAGCAGGAGCAAAGCCTCGGCGCGTGCGACGAGCGGCAGGCGGCCGTCGTTCTGCGCGAGCGAAGCCTGGAGATCCGCCACGGCGGCGGCGATCGGCGCGGGAATATCCCAGCGGTGGCGCGCGAGCGGCAACTCGGCGCGGCTCATGGCGAGGCGGAGTTCGACGAGGCCCTTGCCGTGGACGGCTTCGCACGGAATCACGGTTACGCCGAGTGACTCCTCGAGTTTCGCGGCGTCGATCCGATGGCCGGCGGCAGCGGCGACGTCCATCATGTTCAGGACAACGATGACCGGCCGGCCGAGATCGAGGATTTGGTGGACGAGGTAGAGATTGCGTTCGAGGTTGGAGGCATCGACGACGCAGATGATGCGATCGGGTTGCGGGGTATCGGAGCGACGGCCGAGCAGCACGTCGCGCAGGACGGCTTCGTCGGGTGAGCGCGCCGCGAGCGAATAAGCACCGGGAAGATCGATGATCTTGATGGGCCGGCCGTGCTGGGAAAACGCCTCACCGATCTTCTTTTCGACGGTGACGCCGGGATAGTTGCCGACCTTCTGGCGGAGACCGGTAAGGGCGTTGAACAGCGTGGTCTTGCCGGAATTCGGATTGCCGACCATCGCGTAGACAGGCGTGCGATCGGCGGCGACGGGGCGCTTCTTCGCCGGGAGAGCGATGTGCGGCGGCAGGATCACGCGGCCCTCGCGTCAGCGGGCGCCCGAAGGCAATAGCTCCACGAGGACGGACCTCGCGGCGTCATGATTGAGGGCGATCCGGGTGCCGTTGACGTGGCACAGGCTGGTGGTGCTGCCGGAAATCTTGGTGACAAGCGCGGCCTCGCCAAAACCCATCTCGCGCAGCCGCTGAGCAAAACTCTCGTCGCCGTTGATCTCGCAGATGCGCCCGGTGGAGCCAGCGGCGAGCTGGCAGAGCGGCATGCGGTGATCAAAAGGTGAGCGACTCATGGCGGGTGCAGTTAGGACGCGCTAATTGAGACTCGGTTTCAGTCGGCGGGCAAGTAAAACGGCCGGAAACGGGGCTGAATCACGCTAAGTGAATCCCTTAGCGGGTTTAAGCGACGGGTTGCCGCGCGCCTCAAGGGTCACCCAAGCCGAAGCGAATCGGCGGATGGGCGCAGGCCAGCGACTGAATGCAACGGCGCGAAGTCCGCTTCAACGGCCTCGCGCACGACCACCAAGGAATCAGCGGCGACGGCGTTTGAGGGCGAGCTGAACCCCGGCAAAGCGCACCATTTCCTGCAGGTGTTCGAACTCGGCCGGATCGGAGCCGGCGGCGTCGCGGAGTTGGGCCTCGGCGCGCTTGAGCGCGTCTTCAACCGCATGCTCATCGATCTTTTCCTCGGTGATCGCGTGTTCGGCGAGAACCTGAACGCGATCGCCCGCGACCTCGGCAAACCCGCCGCCCACGGCAAGAAAATGAGTGGCCCCGCCCTTGGTCACGCGCAGTTCACCGTCCGCGACCTGCGTCAGCAACGGAATATGGCCCGGCAGAATGCCGACCTCGCCCTCGACGGTCGGGATGACGACGGAATCGATCGTGTCAGAATACACCCGGGCCTCGGGCGTGACGATTTCGAGGGTGAGCGACATGGCGATCAGGCTTTCTTCGAGGCGGCGAGGACTTCGTCGATGCCGCCCTTCATGTAGAAGTCGCCCTCGGCGACGTTGTCGAGTTCGCCATCGAGGATCATCTTGAAGCCGCGGACGGTCTCCTTGACGGAGACGTATTTGCCGGGCGAACCGGTGAACACCTCGGCGACGGAGAACGGCTGCGAGAGGAAGCGCTGGATCTTGCGAGCGCGATAAACGGTCTGCTTGTCCTCGGGCGAAAGTTCATCGAGGCCGAGAATCGCGATAATGTCCTGAAGATCCTTGTAGCGCTGCAGCACGCGTTGAACCTCGCGGGCGACCCGGTAGTGTTCGTCGCCGACGATATCGGCCTGGAGCGCCTTCGAGACGGAGGCGAGCGGATCGACGGCGGGATAAATGCCGAGTTCGGCGATGGAGCGCTCCAGCACGATGGTCGAGTCGAGGTGCGCGAACGTGTTCGCCGGCGCCGGGTCGGTGAGGTCGTCCGCAGGGACGTAGACTGCCTGGAATGAAGTGATCGAACCCTTCTTCGTCGACGTGATGCGCTCCTGAAGGAGGCCCATCTCGTTGGCGAGCGTCGGTTGGTAACCGACGGCCGAGGGCGAGCGGCCGAGCAGCGCGGAGACCTCGGAGCCGGCCTGCGAGAAACGGAAGATATTATCGACGAAGAGGAGCACGTCCTGGTTCTTCTCGTCGCGGAAATACTCGGTCATCGCGAGCGCGGAGAGCGCAACGCGCATGCGCGCGCCCGGGGGCTCGTTCATCTGGCCGTAGACGAGCGCAACCTTGGACTTCGACAAATCCTTCTGGTCGATAACGCCGGCCTCGGACATTTCGTGGTAGAGGTCGTTGCCTTCGCGGGAGCGCTCCCCCACCCCGGCGAACACCGAGTAGCCGCCGTGGGCCTTGGCGATGTTGTTAATCAGTTCCATGATGACGACGGTCTTGCCGACGCCGGCGCCCCCGAACGCGCCGACCTTGCCGCCTTTGGTGAACGGCGCGATAAGGTCGATGACCTTGATGCCCGTCTCGAGGATTTCGGCATTCGTGTCCTGATCGACGAGCGCTGGCGCCGCCCGGTGAATCGGGTAGCGTTTCTCGAATTTCACGGGTCCCTTGCCGTCCACGACGTCGCCGGTGACATTGAAAATTCGGCCGAGCACGCCGTCACCAACGGGCACCGAGATGGGCGCACCGGTGTCGACCACGGTCATGCCGCGGACGAGACCCTCGGAGGAGGACATCGCGATCGCGCGGGCGACGCCCTCGCCGAGATGCTGCTGGATTTCGAGGGTGAGGTTTTCCTTCCGGCCCGCGGCGGTGAACTCGATGGTGAGGGCCTGGTAGATGGGCGGGATCGTGTTTTCGGCGAACTGAACGTCGACGACGGGGCCGATGACTTGGACGATTTTTCCGGTGTTCATGGGAGAAGGTGGCGGGAGCGGGATTTAAAGATGAGGGAGAAAATATCAGGCGGCGGCGAACTGGGCGGCGGCGATCTCGAGAATTTCCTGGGTGATCGCGGCCTGGCGGGCCTTGTTGTATTCGAGGGTGAGATCGCCGAGCAGTTTCGTGGCGTTGTCCTTCGCGGTTTTCATCGCGACCATGCGGGCGCTGTGCTCGGAGGCCTTCGAGTCGAGGACCTGGTGATAAACCTGCCGGTTGATATAAAGCGGGAGCAGGGCATCGAGCACGCTGGCGGGATTCGGCTCGAAGAGCATCTGGCTGTCGGCGGCCTTCGCGGGGACCGGCACGGTGCCGGAATCGTGATGCAAACCCTCGACGGCCGCTTTCAGATCCGTGAGCGGCAGCAACGGCAGGGCGGTCGGGACCTGTATGAGGGTGTTGCGAAAACGCGGCCAGATGACCTCGACCGTGTCGACCGCGCCGTCGAGATACTGCTTCATCATGAATTCCGCGACGACCCGGACCTCACTGAAGGCGACGCGGTCGCTGACCGAGAAATCCGCCAGCAAGTCACGCTTGGTGCGGGCGATGAATTGGGACCCCTTGCGGCCGATGACGGCGTATTTCGCGGGCGTCTTGATGTCGGTCACCAGCTTGAAGACGTTCGCGTTGAGCGGGCCACACAGGCCTTTGTCGGACGTGATGAGAATGATGCCGCGGGTCTTTACTGCGCGCGTGGCCAGGAACGGATGCAGGGAGCTTTCCACGTGATCGGCCAGGGCGGCGAGCATCCGGGCCATCAACTCGGCGTAGGGCCGGCCGGCGAGCGCGGATTGCTGCGCCTTCTTCATCTTCGACGCGGCGACCAGCTCCATCGCCTTCGTGATCTGGCGGGTGTTCTTGACCGACTTGATGCGCCGGCGGATGTCGCGGGTGGAGGCCACGGTGGGAAAAAGTAATTAAGACGGGCTGACGGCGCTCAGGCGACGAACGTGGACTTCCATTCTTCGCAGGCGGTCTTGAGCTCGGCCTCGAGCTCGGCGTCGAGGGCGGCTTTGGTCCGAATCTTGGTGAGGAGCGCATCTTTGCGCGCCGTGAAGAAGTCCTTCATCGAGGTCGAGGCGGCCACGACTTTCTTGGTGTCGATGGCGTCGAAATAGTTTTTCTGCATCGCCCAGAGCACGGCGACCTGCAGCTCGATCGGCAGCGGATTGAACGCGGGCTGCTTGAACAACTCGACAATGCGTGCGCCGCGGTCGAGTTGCGCCTTGGTCTTCGCATCGAGGTCGGAGCCGAACTGCGCGAAGGCCGCGAGCTCGCGGAACTGGGCGAGTTCGCCCTTGAGTTTGCCGCCGACCTGCTTCGTCGCCTTGATCTGCGCGGCGGAACCGACGCGGGAAACGGAGAGGCCGACCGACACGGCGGGGCGGATGCCTTGGTTGAAGAGATCGGTTTCGAGGAAGATCTGGCCGTCGGTGATCGAGATGACGTTCGTCGGAATGTAGGCCGACACGTCGCCCGCCTGCGTCTCGATGATCGGCAGGCCGGTGAGTGAGCCGCGGCCGTCGAGGCGCGCGCTGCGCTCAAGGAGGCGCGAGTGGAGATAAAACACGTCGCCGGGATACGCCTCGCGGCCGGAAGGGCGCTTGAGGATGAGCGAAATCTGGCGGTAGGCGACGGCGTGCTTGGAAAGGTCGTCGTAGACGATCAGCGCATCCATGCCATTTTCCATGAACCACTCGCCCATCGCGGCGCCGGAGAACGGTGCGAGGTATTGATTGGCGGGGTTGTCGGCGGCGGGAGCAGCGACGATGATCGTGTATTCGAGCGCACCGGCGGCTTCGAGCGCGGCGATGGTGCGGACGATGTTGGAATTTTTCTGACCGACGGCGACGTAGATCGAGTAGACCGGGCGGAACTTCGGATCGCCGCTCGCGAGGCCGACCTTGTTGATCTTCGCCTGATTGATGATCGTATCGATGCAGATCGTGGTTTTGCCGGTGCCGCGGTCGCCGATGATGAGTTCGCGCTGGCCACGGCCGATCGGGATCATCGAGTCGATCGCCATGATGCCGGTGAGCAACGGTTGCGAAACGGATTTACGGACGATGATGCCGGGGGCGATTTTTTCGACCGGGTTGGTTTCCGTCGCGGCAATGGGACCCTTGCCGTCGACCGGATTGCCGAGGGCGTCGACGGTGCGGCCGAGCAGCGCCTTGCCGACGGGCACGGAGAGGAGGCGGCCGGTGGTCTGGACCTCGTCGCCTTCCTTGAGCTGCGAGATGTCGCCGAGAATGACGCAACCGACTTCGTCCGCCTCGAGGTTGAGCGCGATGCCGATGGCGCCGCCGGGGAACTGCACCATCTCGTTATACATCACATCGGAGAGGCCATCGATCTTGGCGACGCCGTCGGCGACGGTGCGGATGTGTCCGGTGTTCTTCTTGACCGCCTTGCTGGAGAGCTTGGCGATCTGTTGTTCAATTTGGTCGAGGACGGTGCTCATCGGAAAACAGAGGGGTTGGAAGCAGGAAAGGTGGAGGGAAATTTCAGACCGCGGCGGCCAGGGCGGCGAGCTGGCTAGCGACGGAGGACTCATACGTGTCGTCGCCGACGCGGACACGGAGACCAGCGAGCAGCATTTCGTCCCGGCGGGCGACAGCGGTCACGGGACGCTGGTATTTCTTCGTCATGGCCGCCGCGATCGTGGCGAGCGTCGCTTCGCTGACCGGGCCGGCGTGACTGACGATGGCCTGGCCGCGGGCGACTTCCGTCGCAACGAGGCGATGATAGGCTTTGAGGACCGCAATCGCGTTGGCGGGACTGTGTTTCTCGATATATTCGAGCACGCCGGCAACGCGGTCGGATGATACGGTGCCAGCGACCACGCTCAGCTTGAAAAACTGGCGGGCGAGCTGCCGAATTTGTTTTTTGCCGGAGGCCATGGCGAAGCGCAGGACGATCAGACGTTGGTGAGCTCGCGCGTCGCCGAGTCGTTGTAAGCGGCGCGATCGGCGTCGGACAATTTCTTCGCGAGGACCCGCTCGGTCGTGACGACGACGAGGCGGGCGATTTCGACGCGCGCATCGGCGAGCATCTTCTTGTGCTCGAGCTCGACAGCCTGGCGCGCTTTCGCGAGCATGTCGTTCACCTTGGCGGCCGTTTCCTGCGTCTGTTTGTCGAGATAGTCCTTGGCGGATTTGCGCGCCTCGTCGACGAGGCGGGACGCATCGAGCGAGGCCTGTTTGAGGATTGCGGCGCTCTCCTGCTGGGTGGCCTCCAGCTTGGCCTTCATGTCGTCGGCGTATTTCAGCCCGGCGGCGATCTTCTGCTGGCGCTCGTCGAGGGTCGCGAGGACGGGCTTGAAGGCGAACTTCCAGAGGATGAACGCGACGACGGAGAAATTAATGACCTGGGCGATGAAAAACGGCCAGCTGATGCCGAAATCGCCGATGATTTTGGAAACACCGCTGGTGGCTTCGCCGTGAGCGGCCGCAGCTTCAGCGGCGGCACCGGTGGCTTGGGCGAGGACGAGCACGGGAGAGAACATGGCGGTTTGCGTTGAAAGTGACCGCGCCGGCGCACGGGGCGCCGACGCGGTGGAAAAACGGACGGAATCAGGGTTTGCCGAGGAAGAGCGCGTAGAACGCAACGGCTTCGGCGAGTGCCATGCCGATGATGCCCTGCACGAGGATTTTCGTGGAGGCGCCCGGGTTGCGGCCGACGGCTTCGGCGGCTTTGAAGCCGACCAGACCGACGCCGATGGCGGCACCGAGACAGCCGAGGCCGCCCTGAATACTGCCAGTGATATCAGCGATAGTGTTGAGCATGATGGTATCTGTTTTTTGGTTGGAGTCCTGCCGTCCGCGCCTGTGGCACGGTCCCGGCGGGAAAGGGGTTGATCAGTGCGACGCGTCCTTGGCGGCGCCGTGTCCGTGGGCTTCGTGATGGTCGTCGCCGTGATTGCAGATGAGTCCGATGTAGACGCTGACGAGGAGCATGAACACAAACGCCTGCACAAAACCGATGAGCAATTCGAGGAAGTAAAACGGCGCGGGCAGCCCCCACTTCTGGATGCCGCTCATGGCGTGCATCAGGTTTTCGCCGCCAAAAATGTTGCCGAAGAGCCGGAAGGAAAGCGAAACCGGACGGAAGAGAATCGAGACGATCTCAATGAGGCCGGCGCCAAAGAAAATAACGAAGAGCGGATAGTAGATGACCGCGGGAGTTTCCTTTTTGTCGGCCTTGTTGCCGAAAATATCCTTCAGCACGAAGGCGGGGCCGGCATAGCGCATGATAAAGTAGAACCAGCCGATGAACGCCACGGCGGCGAGCGCGAGGGTTCCGTTCATGTCGGCGTTGCCGGGCCGGACGAACTCCATCCATTCACCGGTTTCGTGGCTCGTCATGTAAACGGTCCCGACGCCCGGGAAGAGGCCGCTCCAATTTTGGATGAGAATGAAGGTGAACAGACCAATCAGCAGCGGGAAGGTCGGCTTCGCGACTTTGCTGCCGACGATCGGCGAAGTCAGGTCCAAGATGCCTTGGACGAGGTTTTCAACGATGGCCTGACCGCGCGACGGAATCAGCTTGGGCCGCTTGATGGCGAGACGGATGGCCACAATGAGCACCACCGCGACCACCCAGCTTGTGACCATGCTATTCGTGATCGGAAAGAACCCGACATGGAAGAGCGCCTCGGCGGCCGGGGCCACGCTCGTGGATTCCGCCGCAGACGCCGGCAGGGCGAAAGCAAGAGATAGAAGCGTAAAAGCGAGTTTTGTGACTCGTGACATGGTTACTTGGCGCGGCGGGAAGCGGATGAAAGGGCAACAGGAAGGCCAACGCCCTACCCTCCGTCAACCCCTGAAATGGCCCGAATCCTGCGGCCTAAAGATAGTAAGCCGGAGCCGCCAATATTCGCGGCGGGCTTATGGTCGCGGACCGGCCGCGGCTGCCACCAACGACTGATATTTTGACGCGCGGCTTTGAAACACAGTCGGATGTTCGAAGCCCCATGGCTCATCGACGAGCGACCAGTCGCGATGGGTAGAAATCACAGTCAGGGCGGACAAAAAGTAGGACTCGTGGTCGGTGCGAAAATAGAGCCGAGCTCCCTCCGTTGCGTTCCGCGCGGCCGCGGCGAGGAAATCCGCGTTTATTATCCGGTTCTTGTGGTGGCGGAGCTTTGGCCAGGGATCGGGAAACAGAATGAAGAGGCGGTTGAAGGCAGACTTACTCGGCAAGTTTTCCAGAAACAGGCGGGCTTCAGCTTGCAGAAAGTAAAGGTTGCCGAGGCTCGCGCGATTGCGCTTGCGGATAGCGCGCGAGACACGGTCAGAGGCCAAATCGATGCCGATACAAAGATCCTTGGGATGCGCGTGGGCGTAGGCCGTCAAAAAATGACCGTGGCCACAGCCGAGTTCCCAGACGAATTCGTGTTTCGTCCCGAGGACGCCCGCAAGCTGTTCGCGAAGGTCGCGGCGGCGGGCCGCCATGATGGCATGGTAGTCGGCGGTGCGAGCGGCGTTGTCCACGTATTGGAATTTAACCGCCGCTGTTGAGGGCTTGGACGACTACCATTAAGATGCTTATGTCAGATGGGTTCACGCCACTTATGCGACTGGCTTGACCAAGGGTCATTGGCTTGGCCTCGGCAAGCTTTAGAGCGCTTTCTCGTCGCAAACTGCGAATCGAAAGGTAGTCAAGGTTTTGGGGAAGCTTGACTCGATCGACTTGAGAAAGCTTCTCGATATGGCGCTGCTCTCTCGTTATATAACCATGATAAATAACACGATAAAGCACTTCATCGCGGACTGCCGGCGTCTCTTTAGTAAAGTCGTTCGGTAAATCGGCCGTATGCCGATCACGTCGGATTGATTCGCCCCACGTGCTGCCGTTTACCCTATTCTCCTCCAAGAAGCTCGTCCACTGTTTGATCTTCGCCGCTTTTGCCTCGATAAGTTTAACCCTATTGCGAGACAAAATGTTGTGACGTTTCGAATGCTCGATCATCCGCAACTCGGCGCTCCCGTGGTTAAACAATAGTCGATGCTCGGCCCGACTGGTGAACATGCGGTAGGGCTCGTTGGTCCCTTTCGTTACAAGGTCGTCGATCAGCACCCCCGTGTAACCCTCATGCCGTTGTATAATGAGCGGCTGCTCTCCCCTAACCTTGTTGGCGGCATTGACGCCGGCGACGAGGCCTTGAGCCGCAGCTTCCTCATATCCTGATGTGCCATTGATTTGCCCGGCAAAGAAGAGGTTTTCGACCCTTTTTGACTCGAGCGATGCGTATAACTGGGTTGGTGGCGCGAAATCGTATTCGACAGCGTAAGCAGGACGAAGAATTTGGGCGTTCTCCAACCCGGGAATGCTATGGATCATTCGAAGCTGCACGTCAAACGGCAGACTTGTTGACAAGCCATTCACATAGAATTCGTTCGTTGCCCTGCCCTCTGGTTCGAGGAAAAGCAGGTGTCGGGGCTTGTCATAAAAACGCACAAACTTATCTTCAATACTTGGGCAATACCTTGGCCCCACGCCTTCTATGTCGCCGCTATACATCGCGGACTTATTAAGGTTGTCGCGGACCACGCGTGCGGTCTCATCCGTCGTGTAGGTCATCCAACATGAAACTTGTTCACAACCCGGAGACCACCCGGAGCGACGCTCGCCGGTTTGTTCCACGTGGAACAAATCCGAATCGGTGCGGGTGTCATGGAACGCGAAAAAAACTGGATTGGGGTCGCCCTTTTGTTCCTGCATCTTGCCGAAATCGATGCTGCGCCCCAACAGTCGCGGCGGTGTCCCAGTTTTGAACCGGCGAAGCTCTATACCGGCGTCAAGAAAACTTGAGGACAATGTTTTGGCGCTGAAATCGCCCAAACGCCCGCCTTCATTCTTGTTTTGTCCAATGTGCATCAGGCCTCGCAGAAACGTGCCTGTGGTTACGACAACAGTTCGCCCGCGAAATTCAATGTCGAGATTGGTCCGACAGCCGACCGCTTTACCTTTTTCGAAAATCAACCCCGCAACAGTGGCCTGAAAAATCTCCAAATTCGGCTGAAGTTCCAGAGTGTGCTTTAGTCGGAATTGATAAGCTTTTTTGTCGCACTGTGCTCTCGGGGATTGGACTGCCGGGCCTTTGGACTCATTGAGTAGTCGAAATTGAATTCCCGTCACGTCTGTGTTGATTGCCATCTCGCCACCGAGCGCATCGATTTCGCGAACCATTTGACCTTTGGCTTGGCCGCCGATCGCGGGATTGCAGCTCATTTGGGCGATCGTATCAATATTGCCTGTTAGAAGGAGCGTAGAGGCGCCCATTCGAGATGAAGCCAATGCCGCTTCAACACCGGCATGGCCGCCTCCGCACACGATCACGTCGTAGATTAAGCCGCTATGAAACATTATATTGAGCAAGCCCCGACGGTGTTGCGATTTTGTCCGTGTCCTTGAATGCTTATTCTATTTTCCGATGCAAAATGTTGCAAATAGTGCATCAAGCATCCGTTCGTTATCAATCTTTCCGCAAATTCCCTCAAAAGCGGCCAAGGTGCCGCGAAGATCGCTCGCGAGCAACTCTATGGGGGCGTCGAGAGAAAGTTTTGACTGCGCTTCAGCTAGGCACTCGCGAGCCTGAGCCAAGGCGTGAGAATGCCTCGCATTGATTGCGATAAGCTCGCTTCCGACCGAGCTTTGAAATTCGTTGGCTAGCTCCTGGATGGCAAATGTTAAGGCATCGATCCCTGCTCCAGTGAGGGCGGATACATGCAGCGATCGAATTTGATCGAGACCGAGACCGGCGGGTGGAGTCGGTATTGAATTTAAATCGCTCTTATTAAACACTATGAGAGATTTGCATGAGCGAGCTTTTCTTATGATTTCGCCGGGCAAATTCTGCACTGGGGCCGCGGAGTCGAAAACAAGCAGGAGAAGGTCAGCCTCTGTGGCGCGTTCAAAGGTCTTTTCCATACCAAGCCGCTCAAGCGGAGTGGGCGAGGGGTTCAGGCCGGCGGTGTCGATGATACGCAGGCAATGAGAACCCACAATGATCCGCTCTTCGATAAAATCTCGAGTGGTGCCAGGCTCCGGGCTGACCAAGGCCCGGCTTTTCCCAACCAAGCAATTCAGCAAGCTGCTCTTGCCGGCGTTTGGCGCGCCAAGAATCACCGTCTTGATCCCGTCGCGCAGCATTTCGCCAAAGTGACTGGTGGCGAGAAGCCCGCCTGTTTCGCTGGCAATACTTTCCAGCTCACGCGCGACGATTGCTCGATCCTCCGACGGAAGGTCCTCGTCCGGAAAATCGATATACGCCTCGACCCTGGCGAGGACCCCGAGGAGGACATGGACCAATGCGTCCATCCGCCGGCCGAGCGAGCCGCGCAATTGCTGATTCGCGGCGGCGAGCGCCCGGTCGCTTCGGGCGTGAATCAGGTCCATCACGGCTTCGGCCTGACTTAGGTCCATCCGGCTGTTGAGAAATGCGCGTTGGGTGAATTCACCCGGGTCCGCCGGGCGGCATCCGCGTGCAAAAAAATCCTCGAGGATTTTCTGGGCGATGAATGGATTCCCATGACACGACACTTCGAGGGAGTCTTCTCCCGTATAGGAATGCGGTGCCTGGAAATAGGTGAACAATATGTCATCCACCACGGCGCCGCCGACAGTGCGGTAATCGGCGCGCCGCAGGGTGCGGGGTGGGGGAAGTTCGCCGAAAAGATCCCGGCCGAGCCGCGCGGTATCCGGTCCGCTTACACGCACGACGGCGATCGCGGCGGTGCCCGCGGGGGTCGCCAGTGCGGCGATGGTGTCGTTGAGGCGCGGCATTTTTCGGGCGCCCACGCTCCCCGGTCGGCCGCTGCAAGTCAAATACCGCGGGCAAACCCTGCGTGTCGTTGGCCAAGCCATGGGCAGCGGCTCGGGGCCGGATCGGCCACAGTCTCGGGGTGTCCGAAGTCAATCCGATCGCACGATTCCTCGAGTGGCTTGCGGCGGCGCGCGTCGCCGAGGCCACGGATGCGACCGCCATGTCCCTGGCCACGGTCGATGCCGCGGGACGGCCGGCGGTGCGCATCGTATTGTTGAAACAGGCCGATGCACGCGGGCTCGTTTTCTACACGAACCTCACGAGCCCCAAGAGTGTGGAACTCCGCGCCAACCCGCATGCCGCCCTGTGTTTTCATTGGCCGAAACTCGAGCGACAGGTGCGGATCGACGGTCAAGCCGAACCGGTCGATGGCGCGGAGGCCGACGAGTATTTTGCCACCCGTCCACGCCTGAGCCAGCTCGGCGCGTGGGCGTCGCGGCAATCCCAGCCGATGGCGGGGCGCTTTGTCCTTGAGCAGTCCGTTGCGGCAACGGCCCTGCGATTTCCATTTGGCGCCGTTCCGCGCCCAACGCATTGGTCGGGTTGGCGGGTAGTCCCGCAACGAATCGAGTTCTGGCAGCAACGCCCTTTTCGACATCACGATCGCCAGCGCTTCGTGCGCAATGAGGCGGGATGGCGGCCGGAGTGGCTGTTTCCCTAGCGCTCGCCGATGGCGAGCGGCCTGACCCGCGTGCCGTCGTCGACTTTGTCGCCAGGATAGACTGCAATTTTGTCGCCCGAGGCGAGACCATCCAGCACTTCAGTTTCAATGCCGTTGCTGTGGCCGGTTTTCACCGAGACCCGGCGGGCGCGGCCGCCATTGACGACAAAGGCCTGCCAGGCGCCGTCGTGTTGAAACAACGCGCCCGCCGGCGCCCGCAGTGCGTTCGTGCTCTCCCAAGTCACAATTCTGGCCTCGACGCGATAGTTGTCGCCGAGGGTGGGGCGCCGTTCGAGCGGATCGGTGAAGTCGGCGACGACATAGACCCGCTGTTCTTCGACGCCGAGGGCGGAAATCTTCGTGAAGGCGGACGGCTCGACCAGGCGAACACGCGCCGCCAGCGGATCCGGACCGCCCCACTGTTCGAGAATCACGCGGGCTCCGGGTTTCACCGCCACCCCATCGCGCGACAGCACTTCGATTCGAACCTCGAGGTCGGCCGGATCACCCACCTCCATCAACGGAAACCCCGCCGGCACCACTCGTGCGCTCTCTTGAAGAACCCGGAGAATTCGACCATTGACCGGTGAGACGACGACCAGCGGCTCGGCGCCCCCGCCGGGTTGTCCTCGCACGAGGAGCGCCCTGGCCTGTTGCAACTCGAAATCCGCCACCTGCAACGCGAACGCGGCGGCGCGTTCGTCCTGGGCGGTCGTGGTGGCGCGCATCTGCGCGGCGTCGTATTCCTGCGACGACAGGGCTTTCTCGGCGTAGAGCTGTTTCAAGCGCACCAGGTCGTCGGCAAACATCTTGGCCGTAGCCCGGGCCCGTTCACGTTGTGCCAGTGCCGCTTCGCGCCCAGCCTCGGCCGCATGCACGCGCGCCCCGGCCTGTGCGAGACTGCGGGCGTCGAGAAAATCCGCGCCACTCGTCTCCAGGGTCGCCAGCACGGTCTGGCCCGCCTCGACCACGGCGCCGGCCTTCCAGTCGATCCGCCTCAACTGTCCCGCGACCGGCGCCGAGACGACATAGCGATTTTTCACGCGCGTCATGCCCTGCTCGTCGACGGTGACCACCAGCGGTCCGCGCGAGACGGTCCCGACCTCGACCGGCACGGCCCGCGGCCAGAGTCCGACTACGATAAGCGCCACAAGCAGCAGGCCACCGAGCAGCGGTGCACGGCGGCGCCAGGCGGGCGGGCCGTTCTTCCGGGCGATGGGCGAGGGCGGGGGTGCTGCGTTCATGAAAAGATGGGGCGGGTTCAGTCGAGTGCCTTGAGCGCGCTGACCAGATCGATGTCAGCCAGCTTGCGGGCGGCGAACAGCGCCGACAACGTCGAAGCCGCGGCCACGACCAGCACGGCAAAGGTATAGTTGGAAGCCGTCAGAACCAGTGGCAATCGCACGGTCTCCGTGTTAACGCTGACGATGATTCCACGCGCGAAACTCGAACCGAGCAACAAGCCGAGCGGCAGTGCGACCACCGTGAGCAGGACCAGCTCGCCCACGAGGACGGCGCCGACTTCGCCGCGGGTGAACCCGAGCACCCGCAGGGTGGCGAGCTCGCGCGCGCGCTCGGAAAGCGAAATCCGGGCGCTGTTGTAGATGATGCCGAAAGCCACGACCGTGGCGAAAAACGAATAGATCCGCTGTAACAGACCGATGCTCTCGCCGGTGGTCTGGCGAAAGCCGTCGCGAATCGAATTCTTGATCGTGCAGCCGGCGATGCGCGGGGTGACCTTGATCGCACGCAGGAATTCGTCCCAGTGCCCGCCTGCCACCACGACGTGGGCGCCGTTGATTTGGTCGCCCTCGAGCAGGAGACGGTTGAGCGCATGCAGTTCCATGTAGGCGGCGGTCCCGGCGAAATCTTCCGCGAGACCCGCGATTCGCACGGCCAGCTCGCGCTCCTCGCCCTCGAGCACTTTCGCGATCACTTGATCGCCCGGCTGAACCTTGAGCACCTCGGCGAGCTTGGCCGAAATGATGATGCCGCGGGCCGGCAGCGTGAGTTGCCGCGGATGAGCGTCGATCACCCGGCTCAGCGTGCCGTGGGCGGGGAGGCCCTGCAGCATGAGCCGGCGCGTGATCGGACCCGCGCGCAATTCGATCGGGACAAATCGAAATGGCTCGGCGACCACGACGCCGGGCAGATGACGAAAATCCGCGATCGCGCGCGACGGGCCCGGCTCGACGAGCGAAAGCGTCACCGTCTCGCGCTGCACGATGTCCCATTGGAAATCGATCACGTAGGCGATGCCGTCGCGAAACGAGTTGGGGACGATCAGGATTCCCGTGGCGAGGGCGAGCGCCAGGCACGTGAGCCCGCTGCGCACCGGGCGGCGCTCGATGTTGCGCAGCGCCATCCGCAGCGACGCCGAAAACCAGCGCGCGGCGCCCGCGCGTTCGAGCAGGGCCGGCCGGTAGCTCGCGGGCGACTCCGGCCGCATCGCCTCGGCGGGTGGCAGTCGCACGGCGCGCCGCACGGCGCCGGCCACGCCGGCGAAGGCGGCGAGCGCGCTGACCAGCGCGGCGGCCACGAGCACGTTCGTGTCGAGGAGGAAATCGAGCCGGGGAAAGCGGAAGAACAAATGATACATCTGGACGAGCTGCTGACCGAGCAACACCCCACCGACTCCGCCGAGGCCGACGCCCACGACCACGATCGCGAGGGAGAATTTGAAATAATGCGCCCCGACCTGCGCATTGCCGAATCCGCAAGCCTTGAGCATCGCGATCTGTTCCCGCTGCAGTGCGATTTGCCGGCTCATCACGGAATTGGTCATGAACGCGGCGACACTCAGGAAGACGAGCGGGAAGGCGACCGCGAGACCTTGGAGAACACGAATCTCGTCGTCGACCCGGCGGTTCGACGGATGGTCGTGGCGACCGTAGGCGCCACGACCCCCGTAGGGCAGAAGCACCCGGTCGACCGCCGCGATGACGGCGCCCTCCGAAGCTCCCGGCGCCAGCGTAAGGGCGACATTGTTGAACGCGCCGTAGAGTTGAAACGCGGTGGCGAGCTCCTTGTAGGGCATCCAGAAGACGCCGTAGGTTTTGTTATCGGGCAGCGCGGCGCCGGGCGGCGCTTCGAAGACAAACTCGGGCGAAAGCGCAATGCCGGAGAGGCGGAAGGTTTGTTTCGCGCCGTTGAGAATCGCCGAAAGCGTGTCGCCGGGTTTCAAGCCGTGGGCGTCGGAGAAAGCCTCGCTGACCGCGAGTTCACCGCGGGTCGTGTCGCCGAGCGGTGCGCGCCCCGCGCGAAAATAGAGCCGGTCGAGGACGGGCGCGTGATGCTCGGGGAGCGAGTTGAGCAGGCCGACCGCCGGCTCCGCCAGGCCTGGGACGTCAAGCGTCACCTGCATGGCAATGCCCGTCTCGACCGTGGTGACTCCGGGAATGGCCGCGAGTTGGTCGCGAACGGAATTCGGCGCGCGCTTCAGCCGCGCGAACACCTGGGCGAAACGATTTTCCTCGTAATAGGTGTCGCGCGCCGTCTCGAGCGAAAGGATGAGCGAGCGCGTCATGATCATCATCGCGAGACCGCAGGCCATCACGAGCGCGACCGCGAACGCTTGGGATTTCAACGCCCGCAGGTCGCGGAAAAGTTTGCGATCGAGCAGGCTCACGAGTGCGGCGGATTCACGCCGGAATCCAGGGCGACCGGGACAGCCGCCCCAGCACGGTCCGCTGCGCCTTGATGCCGGGAGGACTCACCACGCGAGGTTGCGGACGGAACCGCGTTGGGCGTTCACGCGTTCGTTCACGATGCGGCCGTCGGATAGCGTGAAGACGCGATCGGCCATGTCGGCGAGGATGGCGTTGTGCGTGATGATGACCGCGAGAGTGCCGAGCTCGCGGTTGATGCGCTCGATGGCCTCGAGCACCGTGATGCCGGTGTGGACGTCGAGCGCGCCGGTCGGCTCGTCGCACAACAACACTTCCGGGCGCTTGGCGATCGCGCGGGCGATGGCGACGCGTTGTTGTTCGCCGCCGGAGAGCTGTGCCGGGAAATGATCCATACGGTCAGCGAGGCCGACGAGCGCGAGCGCGTCTTCCGGCGCCATCGGGTCGCGACAAATTTCGGTGATGAGCGCGACGTTCTCGCGCGCCGTAAGGCTCGGAATCAGATTGTAGGCCTGAAAGACGAAACCCACCGCGTTGCGCCGGAAATTTGTGAGGGCGGATTCGTCGAAGTTCGCGAGGTCGGTGCCACGATAAAGCAGCGTGCCATGAGTCGGCGAGTCGAGGCCGCCGAGCTGGTTGAGCAGCGTGGATTTTCCGCTGCCGGACGCACCGAGCAGCACGATCAGTTCGCTCGTGAACAGGTCGAAATCGACGCCGCGCAACGCGGTGACGGCGGCCGAGCCCTCGCCGTAGATGCGCGCCAGTCCGTGAACGTGAAAGACCGGCTCCCGCGGATCGCGAGGCGGAGAGGCGGACGAGACGGTGGACACAACGGCGGGCGACATGGCGGTCAAGTGACAGGAGACACGGCTCCCTGGCGCCGGGCAACGCGCAATCTGCGATGGGCGTGGTGCCGGAACGGAGCACGACGGCATGTCCGTGCGCACGGAACGAGCGCACTCGACGCGATCGTGCGGCGCCAAGTCTGCGCGATCGGCCAGCCGGGAATCCTCTTACGGCTCCCCCCAGGCGTCGCGCGCGGTGTCGATGGCGCGGATGCGTTCGGCGGCGCGATGCTCGGCGACAGAAACCTGATCCGGCTGGGTCTTCGCAACGTAGTCGCGGATGCGCTGCAGGTTGCCGGAATCGAGATTGTAGTGTTTCGCCACGATCATCCAGGCGAGCGCCTCGGTGAAGTCGCGCTTCGTCCCGCTGCCGTTGGCGTAGAGCGCGCCAAGGTTGTAGATCGAGGTCGACACACCGCCGTTGGCCGCCTGCAGCGTGTAGGAAAACGCCTTCGTCTCGTTGCGGGCGACGTGCAGGCCCTTCGTGTAAAGCTCGGCGAGATGGTAGGCGGCGTCGGCACTGCCGGCTTGGGCCGCGCGCTGGAGCGTGGCAACCGCGCGATCCGGATCCGCCGGCAGGTCGCGGCCGTCGAGGAGTGCCTGGCCGAGGGCGGCGAGAGCCGTCGCGTCGCCGTGGTCGGCTTCACGCTGGAGCGCCGCGGGACTTGACCAGCTCATCACGCGACGGCTCGGCAGCACGAGTTTCACGGGAGGGCTGGATGACGTTGCAGCAGAAATGAATTCGAGTGGCCCCGGCGCGGGCAGCAGGGAGGCGACGGTCGCTTGAGCCAATTCGCGCTCGATGGCCGGTGCCCGCTGCTCACCCGCCGCGATCCATTCGGGATGGTTGAGCGAGAGAATGTGGGCGCGAAGGTCGTCGGCGACGGTGCCGGCCGTGCCATGCTTTTTCGCGAGGAGCAGCCAGCCGTAGGCTTCGGCGTAGTCGCGCTTCACACCGTGGCCGGTGGAATAAGCCACGCCGACATTGCGAAACGCCTCCGGCACGCCGCCCGCCGCGGCGGCGTGAAAATAGGCGACGGCGCGTGCGCGGTCGCGTTCCACGTTTTCACCGGCGTCGAACAGCATCCCGAGGCGGAATGCCGCGCGGGCTTGTCCCGCGCGGGCGGCTTGTTCGAGGAGGGTAAGGGCCCGCGGGCCGTCCGGCGGCACGCCATCGCCATTCAAAAGTTTTTCGCCGAGTTCAGCGCAGGCCTTGGGGTTGCCCTTGTCGGCAGCGGCCTTGAGTTCGGCGAGGTTCGACCAAGCCGGGTTTCCGCTGGTGCGCGACATCAGGACGGGCGCCGAATCCTGGGCGAAGACAGATGCCAGGCCGACAACGCCCCACGAGATCGCAATCAACGCTCGCTGGGTAACAGTTGGGTTTCTCGGGAATAGGCGGGCGCGCGAAATACGCCGGGCGAAATCGATCATGCCGCTTGGTAAGGCGACATTTGCGGCAGTTCCACCGCGAAGTTTGCCTACTCGGCGGCTTCGGCGCCGGTGACCACAGTCCCGCCGGTGACGTTCACCTTTTCGAGGATGGCCTTGGAGATTTTCTCGGCGAGCTCGGGCTTTTCCTTGAGGGCGGCCTTGGCGGCGTCGCGGCCCTGGCCGACGAGGTTGCCCTCATAGGCAATCCACGCGCCTTTTTTCTCCAGGATCTTGTGCTCGAGGCCGAGGTCGAGGAGCGAGCCGAGTTTCGAGATGCCCTCGTCATACATGATGTCGAACTCGACCTCGGTGAACGGCGGCGCGACCTTGTTCTTCACGACCTTGATCTTGGTCCGGTTGCCGATGACCTTGCCCTCGGGGGTCTTGATCTGGTCCTTGCGGCGGATGTCGATGCGGATCGACGAGAAGAATTTCAGCGCGCGACCGCCGGAGGTGGTCTCGGGGTTGCCGAACATCACGCCGATCTTTTCACGAATCTGGTTCGTGAAAATGCACACGCAGTTCGTCTTGCTGACGACGGCGGTGAGCCGGCGCATCGCCTGCGACATCAACCGCGCCTGGCTGCCCATCGTCATGTCGCCCATTTGTCCGTCCAGCTCGGCCTTGGTGATGAGCGCGGCCACGGAATCGAGCACGATGACGTCGATGCTGTTGGAGCGGATGAGCGTCTCCATGATGTTGAGCGCGTCTTCGCCGCTGTCGGGTTGGGAAACAAGGAGGTCGTCGAGGCTGACGCCGACGACGCGGGCGTATTTCGGGTCGAGCGCGTGCTCGACGTCGATGAACGCGGCGAGCCCGCCCTTTTTCTGGGCCTCGGCGATGACGCTGAGACAGAAGGTGGTTTTGCCCGACGATTCCGGTCCGTAGATCTCGATGATGCGGCCCTTCGGCAGGCCGCCGACGCCGAGGGCGAGGTCGACGGCGAGCGAGCCGGTCGAGAGCGTCTCGACCTTCATCTTGGCGTTGCTGCCGAGGCGCATGATCGAGCCCTCGCCGAATTGCTTCGTGATGGAGGAGAGGGCGAGCTCGATGTTCTTCTCGCGCACGTGGGTGGCGGTGGCGGGAGCGGCGGAGGCGACTTTGGCGGGAGCGGCTTTGGACATGGCAGGGTTGTGTCTGAGGGCTTGGTTTTGATTAAGAGTGGGCTTGGTCGGCAGCGTGCGAGCCGGGTTTACGAGGCAAGTGCGGAGCAGACGGCGCGGCAAACTGATTAAGTGTTCAAATGAACACGTCAAGCCGGGAATCGGCGCGGCCGCACCGGTCAGTGGCCCCCGGGCGGCGTGCTGCCGGGCTTGAAGGCGGTCGCAAAATACACCGCCAGCAGGATCAGCGCGAAGCTGACGGCGTAGTTCCACGTCAGCTTTTCGCCGAGCACGAGCCAGGCGAAGCCGACGAAAACGACCAGCGTGATGACCTCCTGGATAATCTTGAGCTGGTAGCCGCTCATGCCCTGCGCGTAGCCGATGCGGTTGGCCGGCACCTGCAGGCAATATTCGAAGAAGGCGATGCCCCACGCCATCAGGATGACGAGCCAGAGCGATTTGCCCTCGAAGATCTTCATCCGCAGCTGGCCATACCAGGCGAGGGTCATGAAGATGTTGGAGCCGGTGAGCAGCAGAATGGTTTTCATAAAGAGGAGAGGGTTGGTCGTCGTTGGAAGGATGAAGCTGAAGTGCCGATGGGCTCAAGGCCGGTAGTAGCCCCGGAACCACTCGACGAACCGACGCAGGCCTTCCTCGAGCGGGACCTTTGGGGCGAACCCGATGGCTGCCTGCACGCGCGTGAGGTCGGCGCAGGTTTCGAGCATGTCGCCCGGCTGCGGCGGGAGCAGGTCGACCTGCGCGGCCCGGCCGAGCAGTTGCTCGAGCATTTTCACGAAGAGCAGCGTCTCGATCGGACGGTGATGGCCGAGGTTGAAAATGCGCACGGGCGGGGTGGGGCGCTCCGCGGGCGGATAGAGCAGCACTTTCACGACGCCATCGACGATGTCGTCCACATAAGTGAAGTCACGGAGGTTCTTCCCTTGATTGAAGAGCTTCAGGGGCTGGCCCTCGCTGATGGCGCGGGCGAAGAGCGTCGGGGCCATGTCGGGCCGGCCCCACGGGCCATAGACGGTGAAGAAGCGCAGGCCGGTGACATTGAGGCCGTGGTTCAGCGCATAGCTGTGCGCCATGAGTTCGTTGGCTTTTTTTGTCGCGCCATAGAACGACACTGGCCGGTCGGTATTGTCGTCCTCGCGAAACGGCGGCGTGGCACCCGCGCCATAGACGCTGCTGCTCGACGCGAAGACGAGATGCTTGGGCGGCGTGCGGCGGCACGCCTCGAGCACGCCCGCGAACCCGGCGAGGTTGCTGTGCGTGTAAGCCGCCGGGTTCTCCATGCTGTAGCGCACGCCCGGCTGCGCGCCGAGGTGGACGACATAGTCGGGTTTGAAGTGCGCGACGAGTCCGGCGAATTTCTCGGCGTCGGCAAAATCCGCCTGGAGAAAACGAAAATCCTCGAGGGCGCCGAGTTCCGCGAGCCGCGCCCGCTTGAGCGCGACATCGTAATAGTCCCCCATGTTATCGACGCCGAGCACCTCGCATTTTTTCAATTCGGCGAGCCGGCGCGCGACGTGGTAACCGATGAAGCCGGCCGCGCCGGTCACGAGAACTTTCATTCCGGGCGTCATACGCGAGCGCGCGGGACGCGGCTAGCGGAAAGTGCCGCGCACCCGCGTGGCGGTGCGCCGGCACAGTTTGCCCGAAGAAAAATCCCGAATTGGCAAAGACAGTGCTTGATTGGGGGAAACTGACCCCTATACCTTGCGCCGCTTTTGTCCACGCATACGCTCACCGCATGAAGATCAACGCCTATCTCAAGCCGCATTGCGGCTGGTCCAACGGGGTTCGCGCCATCCTGCGCAAGCATAACCTCGAGTTTGAGGACATCGACATCATCAACAACCGCGCCAACTACGCGGAGATGGTCCAGAAGTCCGGCCAGCCCCTGTCGCCCTGTGTCGAGATCGATGGCGTGATGCTGGCCGACGTCTCGGGCGAAGAGGTCGAAAACTATCTTCTCAGCAACAGTCTGGTGAAACCCACCGTCGCCGCGACCGACGTCCCGACCAACGCGGGCTGCTCGGATGACGAGCACGCCAAAATGGCGACTAAAACGATCCGCTTCTTCTGATGCTGCTGAGAGCTCGCCGCAACTAACTCACCCGGGCCGCTCTCGCACGAACGAGACGGCCCTTTTTTTGCCCAGCCACCGACCTTCCGAATTGCCCGCCGACCCGCCACCCCCAGCCGCGACCGGATTTGCCAACCAACCAGACTCAACCCGACTGCTGATCGATTTTTTCCTGTGAATACCACGCGGCCCCCGGACATGAAGACCAGCAACGCCCGCACCCTCGGCCTGCCCGCCAAGCAGGGCCTCTACGATCCGTTTTTCGAGCACGAGGCCTGCGGGGTCGGCTTCATCGTCGACATGCACGGGCGCAAATCCAACAAGATCGTCTCCGATGCGCTGCAGGTCCTCCGCAATCTCGATCATCGCGGTGCCAGTGGCGCCGAGGTCAACACGGGCGACGGCGCCGGCATCCTCATCCAGATGCCGCACAAGTTCCTGACCGAGGTCTGCAAGCCGCTGCGTTTCTCGCTGCCCGAGCCCGGCCAATACGGCTGCGGCCTCGTCTACCTGCCGCGCAACCAGACCGTCCGCCGCAAGATCGAGGAGCGTTTCGAGCAGTTGGTGCAATCCGAGGGGCTCGTCTTCCTTGGCTGGCGCACGGTCAAGACCAACAACGCGATGCTCGGCGAGACCGCAAGGTCGTCCGAGCCGTTCATGCGCCACGCGTTCATCGGGCGCGGGCCCGACCTCGCCGACGACATGGCATTCGAGCGGAAGCTCTACGTCGTCCGCAAGCGCGCCTACAGCGAGATCCGCACGTCGACCCTCGCCGGCGCCGAGTATTGGTATATCGCGAGCCTGTCCTTCAAGACGCTCGTTTACAAAGGCATGCTCACCACCGAGCAGGTCGACCAATATTTTCCCGAGTTGAAGCACCCGGCGATGGATTCCGCGCTGGCGCTCGTCCACTCGCGCTTCTCGACGAACACGTTCCCCAGTTGGGAGCGCGCGCACCCCTATCGCTACCTCGCGCACAACGGCGAGATCAACACGCTGCGCGGAAACATGAACTGGATGCACGCGCGCCAGGCGCTGTTCGCCAGCGAGGTGTTTGGCGACGACATCAAGAAGATCCTCCCCATCATCAACCCGAACGGCTCCGACTCCGCGATGTTCGACAACACGCTCGAGCTCCTCGTCCTCGCCGGCCGCCCGCTGGCGCACGCGATGATGATGATGATCCCCGAGCCGTGGTCCTACCACGAGTCGATGGACGACGACCGCCGCGCCTTCTATCAATACCACGCCTGCCTGATGGAACCGTGGGACGGCCCCGCCTCGATCGCGTTCACCGACGGCAAGCAGGTCGGTGCCATCCTCGACCGCAACGGCCTGCGCCCCTCGCGTTACTACGTCACGAAGAGCGGGCTCGTCGTCATGGCCTCCGAGGCCGGCGTGCTGCAGTTCGCGGACGACGAGGTCGTCCAGAAGGGCCGGCTCCAGCCCGGCCGCATGTTCCTCGTCGACACCGAGCAGGGCCGGATCATCGAGGACGAGGAAATCAAGCGCACCATCTCGACCGCGCTGCCGTATCGCCAATGGCTCAACGAGCACCTCGTGCACCTGGGCGATCTGCCGGAAGCGCCGAAGATCGAGCCGCCGGATCACGAGACGCTGCTCCAGCGCCAGATTGCGTTCGGCTATACGTTCGAGGACGAGCGCGTCATCATCACTCCGATGGCCAAGGATGGCGTCGAGGCGATCGGCTCGATGGGCAACGACGCCGCGCTCGCGGTGCTCTCCAACAAACCGCGCCTGCTCTACGATTATTTCAAGCAGCTCTTCGCGCAGGTCACCAACCCGCCGATCGACTCGATCCGCGAGGAAATCGTCACTTCCGCCGAGACCCGGCTGGGCTCCGAGGGCAACCTGCTCAATCCCGACCCGGCGGCCTGCCGGCGCGTCGAGTTGAAGTGGCCCGTCCTCACCAACGAGGAATTCGCCAAGATCCGCCGCACGAATCTCCCCGGGCTCAAGACCGGCGTGCTGCCGATCCTCTTCCGCGTCTCGCGCGGCGAGAAGGGCCTCGCGAAGTCGATGGAGGAGCTCTCCATCATGGCCCGCCGCATGATCGAGGAGGAGGAGGTCAACGTGATCATCCTCTCCGACCGCGGCGTCACACGCGACTTCGCGCCGATCCCTGCGCTGCTCGCGGTCGCCGGCCTGCACCATTATCTCATCCGCGAGGGTCTGCGCACGCGCGTGTCGCTCGTGCTCGAGACGGGCGAGGCCCGCGAGGTGCATCATTTCGCGCTGCTCATCGGCTACGGCTGCAGCGCGATCAATCCCTACGTCGCGTTCGAGACGATCGACGACATGATTCGCGAGGGCATGCTGCCCGGCCTCGATCACAAGAAGGGCTGCCAGAATTTCGTGAAGGCCGCCTCGAAGGGCGTGGTCAAGGTCATGTCCAAGATGGGCATCTCCGCGATCCAGAGCTACCGCGGCGCGCAGGTGTTCGAGGCGCTCGGGCTCCGGCAGGACGTCATCGACCACTACTTCACGTGGACGCCGTCGCGCGTCGGCGGCATCAGCCTCGACGTGATCGCGAAGGAAGTGCTCCTCCGCCACCGTGCCGCCTATCCCGATCGGTCGGTCAACGGCCACGTGCTGCCCGTCGGCGGCCTCTACCAGTGGCGGTCGAGCGGCGAGGCGCACCTGTTCACACCCGAGTCGGTGCATGCGCTGCAAAAGGCGGTCCGCACCAACAGCAAGCCGGCCTACCAGGCCTACGCGAAGCTGATCAACGACCAGTCGAAGAATCTCTGCACGCTGCGTTCGCTGCTCGATTTCAAGAACGGCACCGCCCCGGTGCTGCTCGAGGAAGTCGAGCCCGCCGAGGAAATCGTGAAGCGCTTCAAGACCGGCGCCATGTCCTACGGCTCGATCTCCAAGGAGGCGCACGAGACGCTCGCCATCGCCATGAACCGGATCGGCGGCAAGTCGAACACCGGCGAGGGCGGCGAGGATTCCGATCGTTTCAAGCCGATGGCGAACGGCGACTCGAAGAATTCCGCGATCAAGCAGGTCGCGTCCGGCCGCTTCGGCGTCACGAGCGAATACCTCGTCAGCGCGAAGGAACTCCAGATCAAGATGGCGCAGGGCGCGAAGCCCGGCGAGGGTGGCCAGTTGCCCGGCTCGAAGGTTTACCCGTGGATCGCCAAGACCCGCGGCACCACCGCCGGCGTCGGCCTCATCTCGCCGCCGCCGCATCACGACATCTATTCGATCGAGGACCTCGCCGAACTCATCCACGACCTCAAGAACGGCAACAAGGAGGCGCGCGTCTCCGTGAAGCTTGTCTCCGAGGTCGGCGTCGGCACCGTCGCCGCCGGCGTCGCGAAGGCGCACGCGGACGTCGTGCTCATCTCCGGTTACGACGGCGGCACCGGCGCCTCGCCGCAGACTTCTCTACAACACGCGGGCCTGCCGTGGGAGCTCGGCCTCGCCGAGACCCACCAGACGCTCGTCCTCAACAATCTCCGCAGCCGCATCGCCGTCGAGACCGACGGCCAGCTCAAGACCGGCCGCGACGTCATCGTCGCCGCGTTGCTCGGCGCCGAGGAGTTCGGCTTCGCGACCGCGCCGCTCGTTGCGACCGGCTGCATCATGATGCGCGTGTGCCACCTGAACACCTGCCCGGCCGGCGTCGCGACGCAGAATCCGGAACTCCGCGCGCGATACTCGGGCAAACCCGAGCATGTCGTGAACTTCATGAAGTTCATCGCCGAGGATATGCGCGAGATCATGGCCTCGCTTGGTTTCCGCACCGTCGAGGAAATGATCGGCCGCACCGACCGCCTCGAGGCGCGGAAGGCCGTCGAGCATTGGAAAGCCAAGGGCCTCGATTTCTCGAACATCCTCTACCAGCCCGATGTCGCGCCCGAGATCGGCCGCTTCTGCTCCATCAAGCAGGACCACGGCATCGACCGCTCGCTCGACGTCACCCAGATCCTCGAGCTCTGCCGCCCGGCGATCGACCGCGGCGAGAAGGTCATCGCCGAGCTGCCGATCCGCAACGTCAACCGCGTCGTCGGCACGATCACCAGCGGCGAGATCACGCGGAAGCACGGCGCGAAGGGCCTGCCCGACGACACGATCCAACTCAAGTTCAAGGGCTCGGCCGGCCAGAGCTTCGGGGCGTTCGTCACGCGCGGCATGACGCTCTCCATCGAGGGCGACGCCAACGATTACTTCGGCAAGGGCCTTTCCGGAGGGAAGCTCATCATCTATCCTCCGGCGGCCGCGCCGTTTGCTGCCGAGGAAAACATGATCGTCGGCAACGTCGCGCTCTACGGCGCGTCGGCCGGCGAAGTCTACATCCGCGGCATGGCGGGCGAGCGGTTCGCGGTCCGCAACTCCGGCGTCGATGCCGTCGTCGAGGCGATCGGCGACAACGGCTGCGAATACATGACGGGCGGCCGCGTGGTCGTGCTCGGCCGCGCCGGCCGCAACTTCGGTGCCGGCATGTCGGGCGGCATCGGCTACGTGCTCGATGAGACCGGCGATTTCGCCAAGCGCGTGAATCCGCAGATGGTCGGCGTCGAGAAGCTCGACGATGCGAAGGAAATCGCCGCCGTGCGCGCGATGATCCAGAAGCACCTCGGCTACACGAAGAGCGTGCGCGCGAAGACCGTCCTGGACAACTGGGACAAGTTCGCCCCGCAATTCGTCAAGGTGATGCCCAAGGACTACAAGCGCATGCTCGCTTGCATCGAGCGCGCCCAGGCCCAGGGCCTCACCGGCGACGAGGCCATCATGGCCGCGTTCGAGGAAAACGCCCGCGACCTCTCGCGCGTCGGCGGCAATTAAACGTTTCGCGCTCCACCGCACCTCACTTCACCTTCGACTTCACGCACAATGGGAAAGCCAACTGGATTCATCGAATATCTGCGCGAACTGCCCGTCGACCGCACGCCGACCGAGCGCGTGAAGGACTGGAAGGAGTTCCACCATCACATGGAGGAGAAGAAGCTCCGGACGCAGGGCGCGCGCTGCATGGATTGCGGCATTCCGTTCTGCCACACGGGCAAGTTGATCAGCGGCATGGCGAGCGGCTGCCCGATCAACAACCTCATTCCCGAGTGGAACGACCTCGTCTACCGCGGGCTCTGGCACGAGGCGCTCGACCGGCTGCACAAGACGAACAACTTTCCCGAGTTCACCGGCCGCGTGTGTCCCGCGCCGTGCGAGGGCTCCTGCGTCCTCGGCATCAACGCTCCGCCGGTCACGATCAAGAACATCGAGGCCTCGATCGTCGACCGGGGCTGGGAGGAGGGCTGGATCGTGCCCGAGGCGCCGCAGGTTCGCACCGGCAAGAAGGTCGCGGTCATCGGCTCCGGTCCCGCGGGCCTGTCCGCCGCCGCGCAGCTCAACCGCGCCGGCCACACCGTGACCGTGTTCGAGCGCGCCGACCGTCCGGGCGGGCTGCTGATGTATGGCATCCCGAACATGAAGCTCGACAAGCAGGACGTCGTGCTGCGCCGGATCAAATTGATGGAGCAGGAGGGCATCAAGTTCATCTGCAACGCGAACGTCGGCGACAACGTCGACTCGGAGATTTTCCTCAAGGAATTTGACGCCACCGTCATCTGCACCGGCGCCACGCTGCCGCGCGACCTGCCGATCGAGGGCCGCAGCCTGAAGGGCGTGCACTTCGCGATGGAGTTTCTCACGGCGAACACCAAGGCCGTGCTCAACGGCGGCGCCGAGCACGCGCTCATCAGCGCAAAGGGCAAGCACGTGGTTGTCATCGGCGGCGGCGACACCGGCACGGACTGCGTCGGCACCTCGATGCGCCACGGCTGCAAGAGCCTGCTCCAGATCGAGATTCTCCCGAAGCCGCCGCTCGAGCGCGCCATCGACAACCCCTGGCCCGAGTGGCCGAAGACCTACAAGCTCGACTACGGCCAGGAGGAGGCGGCCGCGAAGTTCGGCGCCGACCCGCGCGTTTATCTCACAACCGTGAAGAAGTTCGCCGGCGACGCGAGCGGCGCCGTGAAGGAACTCGTGACCGTCGAGATCAAGTGGGAGAAGAACGACAAGGGGCAGTTCATCCCGAAGGAGCAGCCCGGCACGGAAAAAACCGTCGCCGCGGATCTCGTGCTCCTCGCGATGGGTTTCCTCGGGCCGGAGCAGATGATCCTCAAGGACCTCAAGCTCGAGACCGACGCGCGCTCGAACATCAAGGCCGAGCACGAAAAATACCGGACGAACATCCCGAACATCTTCGCCGCCGGCGACTGCCGCCGCGGCCAGAGCCTTGTGGTGTGGGCGATCAACGAGGGCCGCGGCGCGGCGCGCGAGTGCGACCGGTTCCTGATGGGCTCGACCGATCTGCCGTAGGCGTGCTGGTCCGCCCGCGCTCGACGCGGCACCCGAAGCACAGAACGGGATGATCGGCGGGGCGCGACGCGGACCGCGAGACTGGGAGTCTTCATCGGCCTCCGCGGGATCGTGTCCGACCGGAAAACGTGATTGGAAATCGGGTGAAATCCCATGACCAACAAAGTAATCGCGATGGGTCCGGACAAGAAGATCGCCCTCGTCGCGCACGACAACAAGAAGCGCGATCTCGTCGAGTGGTCGAAGTTCAACCGCGACCTGCTCGCGCACCACAAAGTCTTCGCCACCGGCACGACCGGAGCGTTGCTGGAGCGCGAACTCGGGTTCCCGATCACGAAACTGCAGAGCGGCCCGCTGGGCGGCGACCAGCAGATCGGCGCCAAGATCGTCGATGGCGACATCGATTTCCTGATCTTTTTCTGGGACCCGCTGGAGCAGCAGGCGCACGATCCCGACGTGAAGGCGCTCCTGCGCATGGCCGTGGTCTGGAACATCCCGATCGCCTGCGACCGCGCCTCGGCGGACTTCATCATCTCGTCCCCGCTGATGGACAAGACCTACGACCGTCTCGTCCCCGACTACGATGTCTACCGCAACCGCAAGGTCCCGGGCGTCGAGACGCCGCCGATTCCGATCGCCGGCGTCGCCGAAACCAAAAAGCGCCGGGTCGTTGGCGGCGCAGGCACTCCGGTTGATGCCCCCGGCAAACCGGCATGAGCGATGCCGGCTGGATCTGGGGCGTGCGCGCGGCCGGAGTGTTTCACTTCGTCACACTCATCGCCGCGTGCTTTACGCCGATCCCGCCGAACTGGGACGAAAACCTCGCGCGGCTGCCGGAAATCCACCGGCGGTTCGCGATCGCGCAGAATTTTTTCATCGGTGCGACGATTGCGTTCTGGGGTGCGGTGAGCCTGTGGTTCGCGCCCGAACTGGTCGCCGGCTCGGTCGCGGCGCGCGTGGTTTGCACCGGTGTTGCGCTCTGGTGGGGCGGACGCCTGGTGGTCCTGCCGTGGTTGCGCGTGTGGCCGCAGCTGGCCGGTTCGTGGCAGCGCACTGGTTTTCGATTGCTCCAGCTCGAATGCGCGAGCTACGCGCTCGCCTATGGCTGGCTCGCCTGCCGGCGCGGCTGACCGGGCGTCACGGCCTCGGGGTAACTTCCTGCACCCACGGGACACCCAGCGCCCCGGCGTGCATCGTCACTGCGAGCTGACCGCCCTTGTGGGCGCGCCGGTAGACGCCGGACGACACCTCGATGGTTGCGGGCAGCGGGTTCACCGGATCCCTGGTTGGGAGCAGTCTGACGTGATAGTGTGTGTGGCTTCCATGGCGGCCGTGGGTGATGGTGGTGTAGGTGCCGCCGACCCCCGCTTGGACGACGACCGGCGTTGACCGGTCCAGCCCGATGTTCGCATCGGACACCAACTCGACCGAGGAAAACGGCAGTCCAAGGATCAGCACGAGGAGGTTTTCGACCAAAACCCGGTGCGAACGCGAAGAGCCGCGCAATAACATCCAGGTCAATCCGACGAGGACCACGGCGGTGCCCAGTGCCGCTGCCGCGCCCAGCCTGATGACCGGCCACCAGTCGAAATAAAGCGGCTCGGCGCGCGTGATGTTCTCGAAAATCGCCGGCACCCCGTAGAGCGCAAGCGACCAGACGAGCGCGCCGATTGCCAGCGCGCGCCAGAAGTAGGGATCGCGCAGCGTTTGGAAATCCGCCGCCGGCACCGTTTGCAGCGCAGCGCGGACTTTCGCCAGCTTTCCCAGCTCGGCCTCATCCGGCGGCGTGTCGCCGCTGCGCCGCACCCAGAGATTGGCGCCGTCGGCATAAATACACTGGGCCCCGGCGGCGAACAGGTCGAGAATCGCGACGCGCGCGTCGGCGTCCTCCTGCAGCACGGGCGCGAGCGCCGGATGATCGCAGGCGACATAGACCGCCGCGTCGAAGGCGGAGTCGTCCGTCTGGATTTCGTGGGTGAAGCCGATTCGCTTGAAAAACCGGTCCCACCCGCGCTCCGGGGAGAGGCGGAAAAACACCGGATGGGTAAACGACAGCCCGAATGAGGTGGAGAACACCCGTCCTTTGTTTTTTCCCTGCGTCAGCACCCAGGCCACGTCCCCCGTGAACCGGTCTTGTTGAACGCGGGATCTTCGCCAATAGAATTTCGCGAGGCCGACGATCGCCGCCGTCAGTAGCCGCACGATGATCCACATGCCGACCGGAATGCCGGCGGGCGCACGACACGTCACGTTCAAACTCGTTCCAAATCCGCGGCGTGTTTCCTCGAACGAACGCGATCAGCGCGCGCCGCCTTGGTCCGCCGGGACGAGGCGGACGATCTTGCCCGGCTTCCCGATCGATTCGAGGGCGATATAGATCAGCCCGTCGGGACCGGTCTTGATGTCGCGCACCCGGCCGAGGCCTTTGAAAATTTCCTCGGTGTGTGTCACGCGACCGCGGTCGATGACGAGACGCAGGAGTTTTTGGGTCGCGAGCGAGCCGGCGAAAAGCTGGTTCCGCCATCTCGGGAATTTGTCGCCGGTGTAGAACTCGATCTCGCTGGCCGCAATCGAGGGCGTCCAGTCCACCACCGGCTGCTCCAACCCGGGCGCAGCGGTCTGGTCGCTGACGGGCGTGCCGTCGTAGTTCATCCCGTAGGTGATGAGCGGCCAGCCGTAGTTTTTGCCGCGTTCGATGTGGTTGAGTTCGTCGCCGCCGCGCGGCCCGTGCTCGGTTTCCCACAGGGTGCCGTCGCGGGGATCGCGCGCGAGCCCCTGCGGATTGCGCACGCCGCGGGCCCAGATCGAGGGGAACGCGTCCGGCTGATGCACGAAGGGATTGTCCGGCGGGATTTTTCCGTCGTGAAACACCCGGTGGATTTTCCCGTTGGGCAGCGCGAGATTCTGGGCGTCGTTCGACACGCCTTCCTCGAGTCCACGGACGCCGACGCTAAAAAACAGGTAGTCGCCGTCGAACACGAGCCGGCAGCCAAAGAGCACGTAGCCTTTCTGGTATTTTTCCGGCGGAATCGAAAAGATCGGCTGCGGATCGACGAGTTGCCACCCTTGCAGCCGGGCCCGGATTATTTTCGTCATCGCGGTGTCGTCCGGCCCGGGATCGCTGAAGGACAGATAAATCCAGCCGTGGTGCGCGAAATCCGGATCGGCCACGACTGACATCAGCCCCGCCTCGTCCTTCACGACGACCGGTGGCAGGCCGCCGATCATTTCCGGCCGCAACTGGCCGTGCTCGATCACCCGCAGCCGGCCCGCCCGCTCCGTGACGAGCAGGCGGCCATCGGGCAGGAACGCGATCGACCAGGGCACGTCGAGGTCGCCCGCCACCTCCTCGATGCGATAGGCGTGTTCCTCGCTCTGCTGGACGCCGAGCGGCAAAGGCCGGTCGTTGACGGGTTCCGGGTCGACGCGCCGCGTGCTCGTCTCCCGGATGAAGGTGGCGAGCGCCAGCGTTTCCGCCGGACTCATCGCCCTCGCAAAGCCCGGCATGCCGGCCTCGCGGTAACCGTCGCGAATACTGCGGACGAGGCTCGCCTCGTCGCCACCGTGTTTCAGCTGGCCCCCGACGAGCCGCGGACCTTTCCCGCCCTCGAGTTGCGGGCCGTGGCAATTGGCGCAGAACTCGGCGTAGCTGCCACCGGCGTCGCGCTCCGTGGGCCCTGCCGCCACCCGGGCCGCCGCTCCTGCGATCATGACAACGAAAAATAACCGGCCGCGGTGCATCGGAAAAAAGTGAGTAGGGCCATCGCGGCCGTTCCCGGTCGTCACGGACTTCGGCCGCGGCGGCGCGTTCCACGGCCCGAAAAATTACTCCGCCGCGGGTTGCCAACCGCCGTCACCCCGGCATCGTCGAATCCTCACCCCAAAATCACCCATGGCTTGGTCCCGCCTCGCATTTGCTTTCATCCTGACGGCCACAACGGTCCTCCGCGCCCAGCCGGCGGCGACACCGCGCCCGCCCGCGCCCCGGGTGGAACCGTCGTTCGCCCCGGTGCCGGATGTGCCCGGGTTGCCGCGCGTGCTGCTCATCGGCGACTCGATCTCCATGGGCTACACGCTGCCCGTCCGCGCGCGGCTCGAGGGCCGCGCCAACGTGCATCGCCCGGCGGAAAACTGCAGCGAGACGGCCAACGGTCTCCGGCGGCTCGATGCGTGGCTGGGTGACGGGAAGTGGGACGTCATTCATTTCAACTTCGGCCTGCACGACCTGAAGTTTACCGACGACGGGGGAAAGATGGTGCCGCCCGACCAGGGCCGGCAGGTGGCGTTGCTCCCGGTGTATGAGCAGAACCTCCGGGCGATCGTCGCGCGCCTTCGGAAAACCGGCGCGAAGCTCGTTTTTGCGACGACGACGCCGGTGCCGTCCGCCTCTTCCGGTCGCGTCGAGCATGACGAATTGCGCTACAACGAGGTCGCGGTGCGCGTGATGAAGGAACTCGGCGTCCCGGTCGACGACCTCCACGCGGTGGTGGCGCCGGTGCAGGACAAGGTCCAGTTGCCGCACAACGTCCACTTTAAGGCCGACGGCTATGCCCGGCTCGCGGACGCGGTGGTCGCGAGCATCACGCCGCTGCTGCCGGCGGGCGCAAAGTAGCGGGAAGACGGCAACGCATCATGAATGCGAGTTTCCGCCGCGTGGCTTGCCTCGTCGCCTTGCTCGCCGGCGGCGGTGCCCGCCTCACGGCGGAAGCGGATGCGGCCCAGGCGATGGCGCTGGCGCGCGATGGCGCGGCCGCGGCCGATGCGAAGGATTTTCCGACCTACCTCTCGAAGATGGAGGCTGCAGCCGCGCTGCGGCCCGACTATCCGCGCATCCTCGTGAATCTCGCGGCGGCGCAGGCCGCGAACGACCGGCCGGACGATGCCATCGCCACGCTCAACCGGCTGGCGGCGCTCGGCGCGAATTCGCCGGTCGAGAAATCGGATGAATTCGCGTCGCTTCGCGACCGCAAGGACTTTCAGGACGTCGCGGCGCGGATCGCGGCGAACATGCAGTCGCAGGGCGAGGGGGATGTCGTGTTCACGCTGCCGGAGATGACGGGTTTGCTCGAGGGCGTCGCCTGGCGCGAAAAGACCGGCGATTTTTTCTTTGGCGATGTCTTCAACCGCGCCATCTGGCTGCGCACGCCGGACAAGAAAGTCCGGCGGTTCAGTGCGGAGAACGCGGCGTTCGGGATCTTTGGTTTGGCCGTGGACGAGGCGGGCGGATCGCTCTGGGCCGCGACCTCGGCGGTGCCCGGCATGCGCGGCTACACCGACGAGCTGATCGGTTCGGCCGGACTCGCGGAGTTCGACCTCGCGAGTGGTGCCTTGCGCCGGATGATTCCGCTGCAAGCGGCGGGCGACCATCAGACGCATGTGCTCGGTGACCTTACGCTCGCGCCCGACGGCACGATCTACCTGCCCGACAGCGGTGCGTCCGTGCTGTGGCGGCTCGCGCCCGGCGCCAAGGATCTGGAGGCGTTCGTGGAGAGCCCGGAGTTTCTGTCGCTGCAGGGAGTCGTCGCCACGCCCGACGGCAGTGCGCTTTATCTCTCCGACTATGCCGACGGTCTCCTGCGGATCAGCCTGCCGGCGCGCACCGTGCACCGGCTCGCCTCGCCGCCCGACACGACGCTCGTCGGCCTCGATGGACTTGTCCGGGCGCCGAACGGCGATTTGATCGGCATGCAAAACGGCCTGCGTCCGAAACGCGTCGTCCGGATCGCGCTCGACGAGACCGGGGAGAATGTCACCGCTGTGACGGTGCTGGAGTCCGCGCACCTGAACATGACCGATCCGACGCTCGGCTGCCTCGGGCCGGACGGAAATCTTTTCTTCATCGGCATCGGCGGGTGGAGCCGGTTCGAGGGCGGCGACGTCGGTCCGACGCCGCCGCGTTCGGTGCCGATCTTCCGGACCAAGCTGGCGGGCGAACCGCCGAAAAAGAAAAAATAGCCGGTGCCGTGGGCCGCGAAGATCGCCGGTGACACGATGCGCGGCCCGTCTGGGACGGCCGGAGCGTCGCGTGCCGGCTCGCCACGGGCCGCTTTGCTGGTTTGCTCGCCGGTCGATGCCTTCGAAACCCATCCCCGGCTCCAGCGGCGAGGTGCTGACCGGCCTGCCCTCGGCCTACACGCCGCACGCGGCGACCGGGTTGCTGCACCTGCCGCGCTTTCTCGCGAAGTGCCGCTATGTGAAAGCCCACGGCGCACTGCCGCCGAGCTACGCGAAAAACTACAAGCGTGGCTGCGATCGTTTCCTGAGCCAGCATCTCGGCGTCGATCCGGCGGCGGTGGAAAAGATCGTGTTCGAGTCGGCGGACGACACGGAGCTCGAGGCGAAGTTGAAACAGCTGCTGCCCGCCGATGTGCGCGCCGCCGGGTGGAACCGCCGCTACGTGCAGATGGGCATGACGGAGGCCGGCCGCAATTTCATCAAGGAGGCGCTCACCGCGATGGGCTGCGCCGACCGGGCGGACGACATCAAGAGCGTGCCCGACCTGATCGAGTTCGACGAGGGCCGGATCGAGTGAGCCGCGCCCGCATGGGCTCAACCCTTGGCGTCGTAGAAAATCGAACGGGTGTTGCCCGTCGGCGGCGTCGTGACCCACGTGATGTGGCTGTCGGCGAGGTCGGCGGCCTGGAAAATCGCACCCTCGGTGTGGCCGTCGCCATAGCGATCGCGCCAGTGCAGCGCGAGTTGCTTCGCGCCGAGCTTGGCCAACTCGGCCTTGAGTTCGGCCAGCGTCTCGATCTCGACGAAGGTGGTGGTGGAGCGCCCCTGCGGCTGGGTGGCGAGAAGTCCGATGCGTTTTTTCATGGAGGTGGAAACGGCAGCGCAGCTAAACTTGCGCCAAACCTCAAAGGAATTCCATCCACCGGGGCGGCGCCCCGCCGGTGATTGGCGAAACATCTGCTTTGCGGACTTGGCGGCCCGGGCCCGGTTCGCTAGCGTGGTTCCAATCATGATCAAAGGCCAGAAAGTCGTCTGCATCAACGACACCTTTCCCGAACTCATCCGCGCGCTCTACCGCGAGCTGCCGGTGAAGGACAACATCTACACCATTCGCGAGGTGTTCCTCGGCCGCGAAAAGATCGTGCGCGGTGGCGACACGGCGACGGTGGGCCTGCTCCTCGAGGAGCTGACGAACCCGCCCGACCCTTTTCATCAGGGCGAACAGGAGCTGGGCTTTTCGTCGGAACGCTTCGCGCCGCTGAACGAGCTGCCACCCGAGGAGGTCGAGGAGGAGGAGGCGCTCCACACCGGCGCGTGGGCGCCGGCCTAGGCTGGTCGACGCCGCGCTGGCGTGACCAGCGCCGCTTTTTTCTCCCGCTACCGGGCCGGCCGGGTTGTTCGCCGGCGAGGGGAGGACGGCTTATGGGGTGGTATTCGGGCGCTTCACGTCCACTTGTCCGGCGCGCCCCGAGATGAACCTTGAAACTTACGGCTGGTTTGCCCGTCTGTTGCTCAACGCATGAAGCCGCCCGCCCGCCACTGGGTTCTGCTGGCCGCCCTTGGCGGTCTTGGTGTCGTTGCCCTGCCGGCGCAGCCGGCGCTCCGCGAGGCGGCGCAGGAGCCGGCCATCGAGCTGCCGACCTACACGGTGACGGATTCGCGCGAGCTGCCGCCGCCCGAGAAGTGGCTCTACGGCCGGATCGAGGGTTTCGAAATCCTGTCCAACGCGTCCGAAAAATCCACGCAGGGCCTCGTGCGCAATCTGCAGCGTTTCGCCTTCGCGCTCGACCTCGTCTGGCCCATCTCGCACCGGCAGTCGACCGTGCCGGTTTCGCTCATCATCTGCGGACGCGGCGGCAAGTTCGATGTCTTCAAGCCGGCGGAACGGACCGAGGCCGACCTGGCCATGGCGAGCATCCAGCTCCGCAGCCGCGAGGTCGCGGCCATCGTCGTCGATGCCGAGGCGCGGGTCATCAATCTCGTCACCCCCGACTCGCTGACCGCCGGGGTCGACGATCCCGGCATGGAGGTCGACGCCTACCAGCAGCTCAACCGCGAATATGTCCACTTCCTGCTCAACGGTGCCCAGCCGCCGCTGCCGCCGTGGTTCGTCGAGGGGCTGGCGCAGATTTTCATGAAGATGGATGTGACGCGCACGACCATCACCGTCGGGAAGATCGAGGATCCCAACATGGTGTCGGCGGAGGAGGCGATGAGCGGCGGAGAGTTCAAGGGTCCGGAATGGGACCGCGATTTCAACGGCGCGCTCAAGGGCCGGCGGCTGCTGCCGATGGCGGAGATGTTCGCGATGCCGGCGGACGCGCCCGAGGCGCGCAACGCGATCGGCAGCACCTGGGCGAAGCAATGCTACGCGTTCGTCCACTGGTGCCTCTACGGCGACAACAACCGGCACCAAAAGGCGTTTGTCACATTCGTGACCCGGCTCGGCCGTGAGCCGCTGACCGAGCAACTGTTCAAGGAATGTTTTAACCTGGACTACCGGCAGATGGGCATCGCGATCCGCGGTTACATCGACTTCACCGCTTACAAGTCACCGCAGTTTCGCGCGAAAAAAGGCCAGCAGATTCCGGAGCCGCCGCCGTTCGAGTTGCGCGAGGCAACCCAGGCGGAGATCGGGCGGATCACGGGCGATGCATTGCATCTCGCCGGCCACGACGCGGCGGCGCACTTGGCGATGATCGCGCCCTACATCCGCGGCGAACGCGATCCGCAGTTGCTCGCGGCGCTCGGCCTCCAGGAGCATGCGATGGGCGATGACGGCCGCGCGCGGAAATTTCTCGAGGCCGCCGCCCGGGCGAAGGCCGTGCGCGCCACCGCCTACCTCGAACTGGCGCGGTTGCGCCTGGCCGAGGCGGCGGCCCAACCCGGCGCGCCGGACGGACGGCTCAGCGAGAAACAGACGGCGGCGGTGCTCGGGCCGTTGTTCACGGCGCGCAGCGAGCCGCCGGCGCTCCCCGAGGTTTACGACACCGTGGCGGAGGTGTGGGACCGCACGGCGGCGACCCCGACGCCGGAAAACCTCGCGGTGCTCGACGAGGGCGTGCGGCACTTTCCCCTCGATGCCACGCTGGTCTATCGCGATGCCGCGCTGAAGACGAAGATCGGGCTGACCGCGCAGGCAGCGGCGCTCGTCGACCACGGCCTGCGCCTCGCCCCCGATCCGGCGACGCGGGGAAAATTCGAGGCACTCAGGGCGAAACTGCCGCCGCCCGCCCCGCCGGTTTTGCCCGCTGCGCCGGCGACGCCGCCCGCGCCGGATGTCCGGCTACCGCGCTGAAACCCAGGCGACGCTTAGTTGATCTTGACGACGATATCGCGACTGTCGGCCGCGGTCACCTCGCCCTCGGCCTCGGGGATCACGTAAACGAAACTCAGCCGGGTGCGGCCGCGACGGTTGGCGACGAAACTGACCGACGCTCCGGCGGTCGGGCCGCCGGGCAGCGGTTTCAGCTTGGCCGTCGGCCGGAGGTAGCGGAGGTCGTTGGCGACCGTCTGCCAGACGTGCCGCGGGTCGGTGGTCGGCAGCACGATCGTGAGTTCCTGGCCGGGGATGAGCTCGACGCTGGATTGTTTTTCCTTCGGCTCGATCTTGACGGGCGGCGCATTCTGGGCCGCCGCGCACACCAGCGCCGCGGCCAGCGCCACCAGCGAAAGGACCCGGAATCGGAAATGCATCGCGGGATCGTGGACAATTTTCCGTAAAAGATAAACCGAGAATCCGCCGCGTCCGCGCGGGGGCCGCGAGACCGGCTGACACGCGTTGACTTGCCGGCGCCGGTGAAGAAACCTCGGGCGTCCCTTCCCCATGACGAAAATATTCGCCCGCCTTGCCTGGTTCGCCGCCACGCTCGGGTTTGCGCTGACCGCGCGGGCCGCGATCGACGTCCCGGTCTTCGAGCTTTGCACCTGCACGGCGATGCCGGGGAAACTCGACGCCGTCGTGGCGCGCTTTCGTGACCACGCGGGCAGGCTTTTCGAGCGGCACGGGATCGTGAACCTCGGTTGCTGGGTGCCGGCCGACGCGAAGGACGGCGCGGGCGAGAAGCTCGTTTACCTGCTTGCGCACCCCAGCCGGGAGGCGGCGAAGACGGCATGGGCGGCGTTCGAGGCCGATCCGGAGTGGCAGGCGGCGCGCGCCGCGAGCGAGGCGGACGGGAAGATCGTGGCGACAACGGAGTCGATTTTTCTCGCGACGACCGATTATGCCCCGGGTCTCAGCCCGGGCGTGGGCAACGGCGCGACGCCGCGGATTTTCGAGCTGCGCACCTACACGACGCCGGTGGACAAGCTGGACGAATTGGACGCGCGGTTCCGAGGCGGCGAGACGGCGTTGTTCGCAAAAAGCGGGATGACAGGCGTCGCGTTCTTTCACCCGATCGACGCCGGGCAGGACGCGGGTCGCACGTTGATCTACCTGCTGGCCCACGCGAACCGCGACGCCGCCATCGCCTCGTGGAAGGCGTTTCGGGAAAATCCTGACTGGGTGAAACTGCGCACCGAATCGGAAAAAGGCGGCAAGCTGACCGCGAAGACGCAGTCGGTGTTTTTGATCCCGACCGACTTCTCGCCGACGAAGTGAGCGGGCGGGTTGCGCCGGCAGGATCGCCCCGGGCGGCAGCCGGCGGCGCGCTGGCAGTGTCGCCTGTTACGTGACACTTCCTGCGGTTTACTCCGGCACGAGCTCGGGCACGATCGCGCGGCCGACGTGGCGGCGGATGGACTCAAGATTCTGCCGCACGAGCGCGCCCATCGATTCGCAGCGGAGGTAGTCCGAGCGGCCGTAGTGCTCGGCGAGCTGCTCGCGGAGCTGGTGGACTTTCTCGATCGGGGCGATCGGGTCGCGCGCCATGTCATGGAGGAGCAGGCTGAGCCGTTCCGAGGCGAGCTGGGCGCGTTGCAGCATGAGCGTCTCCTCCTCGCGCTTGTATTGGTTGGCGGTCTCGGGGCGGAGATGTTTCACGCAATACATCGCGAAGGAGGAGTTCTCCTTGAAAAATTGCGGCAGGTAAAACTTGAGCCGGCCGTTGTAGCTTTGCTGGTCGAAGTCCATCGCGCGGATGCGCACCTGCCAGTCGTCGAAGTCGGGCGTGAGCAGGACGACGAAGTTGTAGCTCCGCATGTCGCCGAGGAGGCGGACGAAGCAGCGTTCGTTGAACTTGATCAGTTCCTTTGCGATCCGGATCGGCCGCAGCTCCGGGCGCTCGAGCCAGCGGCTGATGAAGATGTCGCCCGGGATGCCGACGATGTGCTCCTCGATGAGCGTGGTGCCGTGGGTGAGGAAATTCAGCCGGCTGGGCGAGAGCAGGTGTTCGAGCTCGAGGCCGTAGACGCGCGACGCGTCGGCCTTCTTCACGTAGAAATAGTCCTGGTTGTCGTTGTAGGCGTTGACGATTCGGATGCGGAACGGCGTCGAGTTGCCGAATGTGCAGAAATCGACGCGATCGACGTAGAGGTGCCCCATCACGGAGAGGTCGCCGTCGACCTTGAGGAGTGCGTAGACCTCCTTCAGCGCCTCGTTGAGCGCGGGCATCTCGGCGGCGTCGTAGATGACGGTGTCCCACAGCGTCGGCTTGCCGTCCTCGTCGGTGAGCGGGATCACCTCGTGAAACGCGCGGAGCCGCTCGTAGGTGACGGGCAATTCTCGCTCGCGGCGGTAGCGGCGGAGATAGCCGCGCAAATCCTGGCTGATCGGGAAACTCGGCTTGCGGCGTGTCGGAGCGGGCTCGGGAGGCATGGCGTCGTCGACCATGCGCCCGAACGTGAGGCGGGCCGCGGGCGGAGGCAACACCGGCGGGTGGCGGGTCGTGCCACTACCGACGGGTGGCGGGTCGTGACAACAGCGGCGCGCAACAGGCCGCCGCCGCGGATCCCACCCCGAGGCAGGGGGTGAAATGGTTGTCAACTATTAGTTGACAACCATTTCCCGGGCGATCGCCGGCGGGGAGCGGGGTTGGTCCGACATCGAATGGACGCCGAGCGGGTCCGGGCGGGAGAGCCGGGCGGACGGGACAGGTGGGGGCGTTTGGGCGAGCGGACTCGACCGCAATTTCTCCTGCGTCGAACCACGGAGTGGCGACGACTTGTGGCATCATCGGCGCCGGCCGGATTCGCCCGGGTCGAGGTGGATGTTGGTTGTCGCTACGCCGAGATGGGTAGATCGGACGCGGTCGAGGAGATGTCAACTAATAGTTGACAAACTCTCCCTGCATTTGGAGGATAATAGGCATTGTAAGCTAATAGTTTACAAACTGGAATTGGGCGCAACGGGGCGAAGGAGCGGGGCGAAGGAGCGGGGCGAAGGAGCGGGGTGGAGGAGGGGCGGATGAGAGGGGATATTCCAGGGGCGGAAGGCCGGGGCTTTGTGCGGTGGCGGCGGTGGCGGCGGCGGCGGCGGCGGCGGTCGACGGGTCGAGGGCGACGGCGCGATGGGGCGCGCGACGAAGCGAGAGAGCGAGCGGGGACGGGGCGACGAGATGACGGAATGGCGCGGCAGCGAGGCAAGGCGGGGCGATGCAGCGGGGGTTTGCGTTCTCGGCGGGTCTTGCCGTGACTCGTGCGCAAACCCAAATGAGCAGAGTGGCAACATGGTGGTGGTCGCGGCGCCTCGGCGTGGCGGGCTGGATCGCGGTGGCGGCGTTCGCGGCGCTGGCGGGGCGGTTCTGGCATCCGGCCTATGGGTTCACGAAATTCCTGCAGATCGACGAGACCGACCAGGCGGTGGGCATTCACGAACTGCGGGAAAACCCGATTTACTTCTATGCGGGGCGCAATGGCTACGACGGGACGTTCTACGCCCAGATCGCGTTCCATCCACTGCTCGACACGCCGGAGTTGGCCGCGATCGACAACCTGCCGTATCGCGCGCGGCGGATTCTCGGCAGCGCGGTCGCGTGGGTGCTGGCGGGCGGCGAGCCGGGACGGATCGCGAATGTTTACGCGGCGCTGAATCTCGGGGTGTGGCTCGCGCTGGCGGCGTTGCTGTGGCGGTTGCTGCCGGTGCGCGACGTCCGTGGCTGGGTCGCTTGGGCGGGGTTGCTGTTTTCCGCCGGGGTTCTGCATGCGGTGCGGCTGGCGCTGACCGACTTGCCTGGAATGGCGCTGTTCGCGGTCGCGATGTGGCTCGCCGAGCGCGGGCGTTCGCGGCTGGCGGCCGGCGCACTGGCGGCCGGCGCACTGGCGCGCGAGACGGTGCTGATAAACGTGGTGGCGCTCTGGCGCGGACCGTGGAACTTGCCGCGGGCGTGGCTGGCGAACCTCGGGCGTGTCGTCGCGGTGGCGGTGCCGCTGGCAGCGTGGATGGTTTATGTTCGCTGGAGGACGGGTGCGGCCGACCCGGGCTTGGGAAATTTCACGTGGCCGCTCGCGGGACTGGCGGAAAAATGGATCGCGACGCTGGCCGGGTTCGCTGGCCAGCCTGCCTTTGTCTGGCTGAAGCTGACCACGTTGTTCGCAACGCTGGGCCTGACGGTGCAGGCGGTTTATCTTTGCCGGAAATGGCAACCCGACGACGCGTGGTGGCGCGCGGGAATCGTGAGCGTCGCGATGATGGCGATGCTGGGCGGCGCAGTGTGGGAGGGTCATCCCGGGGCCGCGGCGCGGGTGCTCCTGCCGATGTCGCTGGCGTTCGCGGTGCTCACGATCCGTCGTCGAGCTGGCTGGGCCTGGCTGATCCTGGGCAATGCGACCGTGCTCAGCGGCGTGCTCGCGCTCTGGCACGTGCCACAGGATGAGCGCGAAGTCGCGGCGGGGCGATTTGACCGCGGGAGCTACGTGGTGCGACTCGACGACGGCTGGTCGGGGCGCGAGAGCGGCGGGGGGCATGTCTGGGCCTGGGCTGCGCAGCATGGCCGGCTGGCGATCGAAACCTGGCCGCAGGCGGGCGCGCCGGTCAGTATCAAGCTGGCGATGCGGGCGCTGGCGCCGCGCACGGTGGAAATCCGACAGGATGCGACCGTGCTTTGGCGGGGCGAGGTCGGGCCGAAATTGCAGACGGTCGAGTTTCGCGGCGTGCGCGCCGGGGTGTCGGCCCTGCAGTTCAGCGCCGCCGCGCCGCCGGTCCGCGAGGGCGGCATGCCCGATGCGCGCGAATTGGGCTTCGCGGTCTACGATTGCCGGATCGAATGATTTGTCCGCTCAGGGGAGCGCGGCGGTCTTGGGCGGCGCGGGAGGCGGCTGTTTTTCGATTTCCTTCTGCACCTTCCGCATGATGAGGCTCCAGGTGCCCTTCGAGCCGTCGACCGCGCGGGCGAGCATCTCGTAGAGCGCGCTCGGGTCGGGTTTGCCGACCTCGCCACCCAGCGTGAACGGCTGGTTCATCCGGCGGTAGCCGTCGGGCAGCGGCTTTTTGTCGAGGAGCTTCATGTTGCCGAGGAGCACGGCCATGTCGTCCCGCGCTTCGAGTTGCATCGACAGATCGAGGTGCCGCGCGGCGAGCGGCACGCCGGTGACCGCGGGCACCTCGCCGCGGCCGAGGAAACGCGCCTGCGGCGAATCGAGCCGGAATTCGCTGAGCACGAGGTCGCCCGCGGCATCGCGGCGGCCGGCGACGCGGAGGTCGTTCAGCGGCATTTCGGAAAACGCCTTCAACAGCCGGCCGAGCGCGCGCATCTCGGGCGAGAAGCTCAGCGTCCCGGCGAGCGCGAGCACGGTCGAGGCCGCGCCGAGTTGCGGATAGGTGAGCCGCGCGACGCCGCCGCGGGCATCGACGGTGAATTCGCCGGTCGCGTCGTCGAGCAACTGCCACCAGCGGCTGCCGGAGCCGTGCAATCTGGCGTCGAGGTCGAGCTGCGTATCGAGTGAACCGAAGTCGTTCGGGAAAACGGTCTGGATGGCCCGCGCGGTCGCGAGTTGGGCGATGCGGAAGTGCGCGTCGAACGCGTGGTCGGCGGTTTTCTCAGCGGGATCGTAGTCAACGTGCAGGCCGCCGTCCCAACGACCGGCGAACATCTGCCCGGTGAAGTCGCCGAGGGTCAGGGCGCGGTCGGTCAGGTCGAGGCGGCCGCGCACGGCGTCGATGCGGTAGGGCGCGAACTGGATCGCACCGAGGTCGAGGTCGAAGTGTCCGCGCAACTGGCCCCAGAACGGCGCGCCGAGCGGCGGGTAGTCATGCGGCGCAGTGCTCGGAGCGGGTGACGGCGGAAGCGGAGCAGTCGCGGCGGCGGGAAGTGGTTCGGCTGCGACGGCGACCGGGGCGGGCGCATGCGGCGGGGCGAAGGCGTTGGCGAGCGCGAGGAATTCACCGGCGTCGAAGAACTTGCTGCGAAGCGCCGAATCGAGCGGGAAGGTTTTTTTGCCGAGCGCGACCTCGACGTGAAACGCGGCGTCGCTCGGCTGCGGCGTGGTCGCGAAGCGGGCGGCGACGTCGAACCGGATCGCGCCGGGCTGGGAGCCGGCGCGGCCCTGCGCGGCGATTTCGAGCGGCGGCAGGATGCGCCCGCTGGCGACGGCGGGCACGCCGGACAGCGCGGCGTGAAACACCGTCGGCTTCGCGTGCAGCAGGTCGCTGTCGAGCTGGAGCGTGAGCTCGCCGCCCGCGGGCATGCCATTTTCGGCCAGCACTGGCACGCGATGGAGCGCCGCGAAGTCGACGCGCATCCCAAGTTCGCCGCCGGCCGGACCGATGCGCCGGTCATCGCCGATGAAGCCAAGCTCCGCATGGAAATCGATCGCGCGCGCGCCGGCGACGTCGAGCGCACCGTCGTCGGCGCGGAGCCGGCCCTCGTAGCCGAGCTCGAATTTCGGCTGGAGGCGGTAAATGAATTTCACCTCGACGCCGGGCGAGAAACGACCGTCCGCGGCCACGACGCGCGGCACGCCGTGGCGCGAGTAGCCAAAGCCCGCGATGCGAATCGGCTGCGGCGCACGCACGAGAAACCGCTCCGGTTCCGCGGTGAGCGCAAGCGTCGCGGGTTCGAGCGTGCCGGCGATTTCCGCATCCGCGGGCAGCCACGGCTGCAGCCAGACGAGCGGGAGTCGCGCGACGTCGACGGCGAGCGGCGCGTGCGAAGTGAACACCAGTTCGCCGCCCGGATTGATCGCGAACACGAGCGGTTCGGGCGAGGCGACGGACAGGAGCGGGCCGGCGGGATTGCGGACGGCGAGATTGAAATTCTCAACCTGGGCGGGCCCGTCCCTGATGACGCTGGCCTGGGTGCGGAGGCTGGCGGTGAGCGCGCCGAATGTGCCGGCACTGCCGGGCAGGGCGGGCAACGACGCATCGAGGGCGAGCGCGGTGGAGAGTTGTTTTTGCGATTCGCGCCACGCAACCGTCGTTTCGCCGGAGACGCGGTTGCCGGCGTCGTCGGCGAGCGCGAGATCGCGCAGCCGGAGCGTGCTGAGCTCGTCGCCCCCGTCGAATTCGGGTGCGAGACCGGCGCGACCGGTGAAGAGGGTCTTGCCGCCGGTGGCGAAACCGAGACCGGTCAGCGTCCACGGCACCGGCGTGACGACCGTGAAACCGCGGCCGGTGTCGGCGCGGCGGAGAATCGATTCGCCGGCGGCCCACATGCCGGTGAGCTGCTGGTTTTTCAGCCAGCGCGAGATCCAGGCCAGCGGCAAATCGTGGACTTGGAACTTGAGCAGATCCGTGTGGCGCTGCCGCTGGAGCTCGTCGGGCGTGCCGAACTCGGTGGGCGCCTGCAAGGCGAGCGCGAGTGCGGGCTCGGGCTGACCGGCGCGGCGGGCGGTGAACTCAAGCGCGGACACGAGCAGGCCGGAGGGCGATTGGGTTGCGTCCCACCGGGCGCCGAGTGTGAATGGCAGCGCGTGTTCGGGGCTCGCGAAGAGCGAGGGCAGCGCGCCGGCCAGGTCACCGGTGATGTGGAGCGACTGCGCTTTCACGTCGAGCGCGGCGGAGAGGTCGAGGGCCAGGCGGTCATCCTGTGTGCTCGTCACGACGAGGTCGTTGCAGACGAACGCGAGACGGTCGGTCGACGCCGAAATGCGCGGGCTGAACCGTAGCGTGAAGGCCGGTAGTGACGGCAGCTGCGGACCGGCGAGCGTCACCGGTCCGAGTTCGGCCGGGCGCGTGGCGGAGAGGCGCACGGCGCGGTTGGCATCGGGCGCGAACGACCAGTCGCCGGAGAATTCCCCGTCGACGAGCTGGACTGAGGAGCCGAGCCAGGGGTTGGCCCAGGCCGCCGGGAGGTGCGCGATCGAGAGTGTCCCTTGCGCGACCGGCGGCCCCGACGTGAGCGGCAGCGGCGCGGTCAGCGCGGCTTGAAGCGCGAAGGGCGACGAAACGCCGCGCGCGTTGAGGGTGGCGCGGGTGACGGTGGCCTTGCCGTTGCGAATCGCGATGGCGGCTTCGAGCTTGCCGGCGAGAGCGTCGACGACGGCGAGCTGGGGCAACCCACGCTGCCAGTCGCGGCCGGCGAGCGCCGTGTCGAGCGTGGCATCGAGCGCGTGGGTCTGGAGGTCGAGCGCGAGGTTGAGTTTTCCGTCGAAGGACGCGCCGGGCAACCGTCCGCCGGCGAGAGTGGCGACGAGCGTCTGGTCGACGCGGAAACCGAGTTCGCCGTCGAGGCGGGTGTGCGGGGCGTCGAGCCGGCCGCGAAAATCGAGCGAGCCGCCGCGGTCGAACTGCACGGTGGCGCGGTAGCTTTCGCCACCGGTGGCGGTGGCGAGAACGAACTCGAATTTGCCCGGCGGCAGCGCGAGCGAGCCGTAGCGCGGCAAGATGAAATCGCCCGAGAGCTCGAGGCGTTCGACGGAGTGCGCGGAGTTCTGGGTGACCCGCAGCGTGCCGCGACTCCTGAGGACGTTGTCGGGCGCGGCGTCGAGCAGCGAGGAACTGGCGGAGAGTTCGTAGGTGAACTCGCCCGGGTGGCCGGCGCTCAGGTGGCCGCCGCGAAGGGTGAGCCGGCTGACAACGACCGAGTGGCCGGAATCGTTGACGACGAACTCGGCGTCGAGCTTGGCGTCGCCGACGACCCACGGCAGCGGCGCGCGGAGCAGCGCGAGGACGCCGGCGAAAGGCGCGGCGGGTCCGGCGGCGTGGGCGGACTCGAGCGCAGCGGGCGTGAGCGTCACCCGGAGCTGGCGGACCTCGATCTGGTTGAGGTTCAACTCGCCGTGGAGGAAGCGGGACGGAAGCACCTCGATGGAGATCGGCGCGGACCTCGCGGTGAGGCCGGGCATCGCGAAATCGAGGCCGGTGGCGGCGAGGCCGTCGAGGCCGACCCCGAACCGCTCGAAGTTCACGTGCCAGCCGGGCTGGCGGGCGACGATCCGCCGCACGAGCCACGCTTGGACGGCCGGGACGAACAGGGTGGCGACAACGAGCGCGCCGCCCAGCAACACGCCGCCGATCAGAATCGGCCAGCGGCGGCGGCGGCGGCGGGATGTGGGCTTTTCCGGACTCACGCGGAAGCGACGCTAGATCACGGCGCTTTCGCTAGGCGAGCAGACGTTCGCAGAGGGCGAGAAGGCGGGCGCGGAGCGGTTCGCCACGGACGGCAAAGGTGCGCTGGTGATGTTCGTAGCCGGCGCGGCCGGTGGCCGTCTCGATGGCAATGGGGTCGAAGCCGAGGGCGCGGAGATCGTAGGGGCTCGCGCGCATGTCGACCTCGCGGATGTCGCGGGCGAGTTCGAAGCAATCGGCCGTCAGCTCCGACGGCGTGAAGGGCGCGAGTTTGAACGCCCATTTGTAGAGGTCCATGTTGGCGTGCAGGCAGCCGCGTTGCTCGAGTTGCGCGGCGTCGGCGCGCGCCGGCTGGAGCTTGTTGCGCGGACGGGCGGGGGCGGTGAAGAAGCGAAACGCGTCGAAGTGCGAGCAGGTGACGGGCGAGGATTCGACGATCCGCGCGAGTTCGGCGGGCGGGAAGCGCAGCGGGTATTGGTTGTGGCGGATTTCGTCGGGGGTCTGGCGGTAGACCATCGCCCACTCGTGCAGGCCGAAGCAGCCGAAGAAGGCCGGGCGAGTCTGCATCGCGCGCAGGAGGTCGCGAAGCCAGACGACGAATTCGCGGCGCGGCGCGGGCAGGGCGGCGGGATCGAGGGCGACGAGGAGACCGGCGGCAGGCGGAGATTGGAACCCAGGCCGGCTCGCCCATTCGACAGGCTCAGGGTCCCGAGCCGGTCGAGGGAGAGAGCCGGCCCCACCTGGGGAAAGCTCGCGGTATTCGGGCCAGCGGAGAAATTCGCGGGCGGATTCGCCCGCGAGGACGACGTCGGGGCCCGGATGCCAGCGGCGGAGCCATGCGGCGCGAAACGCATAGTAGGTAAATAGGAAATCGTAGACCGGATGTTTCTCGCCGCGCGCGGTGCGCGCCTGGTGGGGATCGGTCCACGCCCGCACGCGCGCCTCGTGGGCGTGTTGGCGTTCGCGCCATTCGGGCTCGGCGAGAACGCAGGATGAAATTGCGGCGGTGGGAGCGGACATGGCGGGCGGGAAGCTCCAAATTCCAACATCCAAGCTCCAGGGAAACTTCAATCTCCAAACACCGACGGCAAAGCGGCAGCCGGTTTTTTGGGAATGAGCGGCTCGCGATTATCCGCGGCGCAAAGGCTCGAGTGCGGTGCGGCCATCAAAATGTCCGCTCGAGCGACTGGCCGGGGGCGAGCGGTCGCCACGTGGCGCCGAACTCCCGGAGCGCGGCCCGCAGGGCGTCGATCTCATCCGCCGTGATATCGGGCGGTGGGACGGCGCGACGACGGCAGGTGACGACGAGCGTCTCGGCGAACGTGGCGGGATCGCTGGCGCCGCCCCACTGCTCGGCTTGCAGGCACTCGACGAGCGATTCGCTCTGGAGGGCCTGGGTGTTTTTCGACCAGTCGATCTTCGGGCCGTGAAGTTTCGTGGCCACGTGATCGAGTGAGGCGCCCTGCGCGACCTGGCCGAAAAACGCGTCGCGCCAGCCGAGCGCGGACTCGACGACGAAGTGAAACGCGTCGTGCGGCAGGATGCCCTGGCGGGGCATTTCGCCGCGGGTGTTGCTGCCATCGGGCCGGACGCAGGTGAGGACGTCGGATTTTTCGGCGACGGCGCGCTTGGTGAATCGGACGAGCATGGCGTGCGTCGAGCATGGGCCCGTGAAGGAGACGGACAAGCCCGGCGAGCCGGTGACTTTCACCTAGGGCGAGGAGGTGTCCGCCCGCGGGTGATTTTCACGAACTGCGTGAAAAATCACCGGCGAACGTCGCAAGCTAACCGTGGGGGCGGAGCAGCAGGCGGCGGACGCCTTCGATGGGCGGAGTATCGAGCGGCACGAGTGGCAGCGGCGAGCGCGGGGCGAGCGCCTGCGCGACGACGGGGTGCGTCAGAATCGGGCCGCTGAGGCCGGCCTGGAGCGAGTCGAGCGGGGTGCCGGGGAAAAGTTTTGCCGCGACGCGGTTCGCGAGCGCGAGCAGTTCGCCGGCGGATTCGAGGGCGAGCGCATGGGCGGTCTGGTCGCCTTCGCTGGCCAGGCGCAGGACCGCGGGCGCGAGGGCGGCGATCTGGCGGTTGGGCTCGGGATGTTGATAGAAGAAACGCGTGATGGCGCCGGCATCGGCGGCCGGGCCGAGCGCGGTGTGATCGCGGATCGTCGGTCCGAGGCGCGAAGGGGGCGACCAACCCTGCAACTCGAGCAGCGCTCGGGCGATCGCGCGGCGGCCAAGGTCGTAGCCGCTGCCCGGATCGCCGAAGCGCCAGCCGAGTCCACCGGCATAATGGACGGAGCCGTCGGGGGCGCGCGCGGCGACGAACGAACCGGTGCCGCCGTGCAGGACGAGGCCGGGCTCGCCGCGGGTCGCGAGTTCGAGGACGGGCAGCGAGTCGTCGACAGCGGCGACGTGGCCGAAGTCGGTCAGCGCGCCGGCGAAGTCCTGCCAGAACGCCCGGCTGCCGGCCATGCAAAGGAGCGTGGCGGAGATTTTCGCGGCGGGGGTTTCGACCTTCGCTTTGTCCCGTAGTGCGCACAGGGCGTCGGTCACGATCAGCCGCGCCTGCTCGGGGCCGGCGATGCTCGGATTGCAGCCGGGCGCGAGATGGCGGGCAACGATTTCGCCGCGTGCATCGACGAGGATGCATTCGGTCTTGGTGCCGCCGCCGTCGACGCCGATCTTGAAACAGGAAGACATCGGCAATGTGGAAATCAGGAAATCACGAAACAAGCTGGCGCGGGATTTTTCGTGATTTCGAGGTTCCGGTTCGGTTGACTCTTCACGCCAGCTGGCGGCTGAGGCGGCCGGCGTATTTTTTCCCGAGGGCGCGGTTGTGCTCGATGGCGCCGGGGAGATTCTGGCTGCGGAGGAGCGGCAACGGATGGCCGGCGGCCTTGAGCCAGTCGACGACGGCGAGCATGAGCCAGTTGAGGACGGAGCAGCCGATGAGCGTCGAGGTCGGACCGGCCATCGTGCCATCGGCGACCTCGACGATCGCGTCGCCGGGCACACCGCCGTTGTCGAGGACACGGTCGGCGACCTCGAAGAGCCGCTTCCCGCTGGCGTGCTGGGAAGGCGTGACCTGCGACATCGCGAGGCAGGTGAGCGCGACGACGGTGAGGCCCTTTTGTTTGGCGTAGAGGGCGACGTCGATCGGCGAGCCGTTCTTGCCGGAGTTCGAGATAACGATGGCGACCTCGCCGGGGAGAAGTTGGTATTGGCGGTCGTAGCGCTCGACGAGCTTCGTGCCGTAGCCGGGGAGGTTTTCGATGAAGCCGCCGGTGGGGTCGATGATGCCGGTGACGCAGACAAGGCCGCCGGCGCGGCCGATGATTTCGCGCGAGATGAGTTCGCTGTGGCCGGAGCCGAAGGTGTGGACGACACCGCCGCGCGCGATCGAGGCGCCGATGACCGGCGCGAGGTGGGCGATGACCGGGGCGTTGGTCGTCCACGCGGCGGCGAGCAGGTCATTGGCGCGGGCGTGGTAGGATTCGGCGAGCGAAGGCATCGGCGGCGACGTTAGCCGGGGAGCGGTGGCGGGCAACGCCGGAAACGGCCCTTGCGGTGCGGACGGCCGGTTTTAGTTTGGCGGCGCATGATCCGTGCGATCGATCACATTAACATCGTCGTGGCCGACCTCGCGCGGTCGGTGAAGTTTTATACGGAGGTGCTCGGGTTCGTGAAGACCGCCGATGTCTGCATGGAGGGCGACTGGATCGAGGCGATCATCGGGCTGAAAGGCGTGAAGGGACTGGTGGCGTTCGTGGAGCTGCCGGGTGGCGGGCCGCGGATCGAGTTGCTGCAATATGTGGCGCCGGCGGGCGTGGCGCGGCCGGAAAATTCGCGGGCTAACACCCGTGGCTTGCGCCACATCGCGCTGCGCGTGGACGACATCGCGGCAATGGCGGCGCGGTTGCGCACCGCGGGCGTGACGCTCTTCAGCGACCCGGTGCTCGTGCCGGCCGGGGTGGTGAAATTTGCTGCGGGTGACAAGACGCTGGTCTATTTCCTCGATCCCGACGGGGTCATCCTGGAATTGGCGGAGTATCGGTGACGGGTGCTGCGCTGCCGTTCGCGGGAGCCCTGTCTGGGTTGTAGGTTGTCAACTAATAGATGACAAACATCGGCTCGCGTTCAGAGGGGAGAGAGACGGGATGTTAACTATTAGTTGACAATGGCGCGGCGCGATCCGGAGGGGGCGGATGGGGATTTACGTCTCCCACCGGCCGTAGATGCCGCAGGGGAGGACCTTGCCGTCACGCTGGATCGGCAGGCCGACTTCGCCGGCAGTGATCGTGCCGCCGCGGTCGCCGAGGAGCGCGGCGAGGAGATTGGCGACGACGGTCGGCGAGAGACGGGCGGTGTAGGCGTTGATCAGGAAAAAGAGCGGCGCATCGGTCAGAAGCGCGCGGCATTCCGTCAGCAATTCCCAGAGGTGATCCTCGAGCCTCCACATCTCGCCGGTGCTGCCGCGGCCGTAGGTCGGCGGGTCCATGATGATGGCGTCGTATTTGCGGCCGCGCTTGAGTTCGCGGCGGGCGAACTTGAGGCAGTCGTCGGCGATGTAGCGGATGGGCGCGTCGGCGAGGCCGCTGAGTGCGGCATTTTCGCGGCACCATTTCACCATGCCCTCGGCGGCGTCGACATGGCAGACACTCGCGCCGGCTTTCGCGGCGGCGACGGTCGCGGCGCCGGTGTAGCCGAAAAGATTGAGGACGGAGATGTCGCGGCCGGTTTTTTTGGCGGCGGCGATTTTTCCGGAGAACCAATCCCAGTTCACGGCCTGCTCGGGGAAGAGGCCGGTGTGCTTGAAGGAGGTGGGGTGGATCTTGAAGGTGAGTCCGAGCGGCGCGTAGGAGATTTTCCAGTGGTCGGGCAGCGGCCGCCGGAATTCCCATTTGCCGCCGCCCTGCTCGCTGCGGTGGTAGAAGCCGTCCCAGTTTTCCCAGCAGGAATTTTTTTCGGCGCCGTGGCGCGGCCAGATGATCTGCGGATCAGGGCGGACCAGCGTGAACTCGCCCCAGCGCTCGTGCTTCAGGCCGTCGCCGCAATCGAGCAGGGCATAGTCGCGCCAGCGGTCGGCGACGATGAGCGAGGGGCGTTGGACGGGCGCGGACATGAAGAGGCGGCGGTGGCGCGAGGCAATGCGCCGCGGCGCGGCGTGTCGAGCAGCGGTTTAAGAGGGCGGGCGACCAGCGTCGGTGGGGCGGCGACGGCGAAAATCGGGCCGGGCGAATCGGCATTTGACAGCGACGCTGCCGAGGGGCACGCAGTTGCCCTTTTCCTTCGAAACATGCACCTCCCAAAACCCTCCCATATGGTTCTTCTCGCGGCGGCCCTCCTCGGCGCCGCTCAGCTCAGCGCCGATGTCGTCGAAACGAAGAATGGCGCCCGGATTGTCGGCAAGGTCTCCAAGATCGACGGCGGCTCGGTCGTCGTCGACACCGACTACGCCGGCACGGTCACGATCAAGCAGGGCGAAGTCACCGCGATCAACACGGACGCGCCGGTGGCCGTGCGCCTCGCCAGCGGCACGCGGATCGACGGCAAGGTCAGCGGTTCGGCGGGCGCGCTGCAGGTGGTCGGCGTGGACGGCACCGTGACGACGACGGTGGACAAGGTGGCCGCTTCATGGGAGGCAGGTGGCCGGGATCCGCAGATCGTGGCGCTGGACCGCGGCTGGGCCTACGAGGCCTCGGTCGATATCGCGGGCAAGTCGGGCAACAAGAGCCAGCTCGGCACGGCGGCGGGATTGCGCGCAACGCTGGCGGGCATCAGCGATACGCTCGCGTTTTACGCGGCCTACGACCGCCAGGTGAGCGACGGCGTGAAATCGTCCGACCAGTTCAAGGCCGGGGTCGACTACCAGAGCAATTTCGCGGGCAAGAACTCCTGGTATGTGCGCGACGAGGGCGGCTTCGACCGGATCAAGGACATCCAGTTCTACGATGTCGCGGCGGCGGGTTTCGGCTACGATTTCATCAAGAAGCCGAAGCACACGCTGACGGGCCGGCTGGGTTTGTCGTTCCGCAACGAGAACTACCAGAACCCGCTGACCGACGACGTGAACGCGGCCGGCCTGGACGTCGGCCTCAACCACACGTTCCAGTTCGACAGCTCGTCGCTCGTGAACCGGCTGAGCTTCGTCCCGGCGTTCAACGATTTTTCGAACTTCCGGGCCACGCACGAGAGCTTCTACGAACTGCCGCTCGCCGCGTCCGAATGGAAACTCCGTCTCGGGGTCAGCAACGATTACAACAGCAAACCCGGTGCCGGGGTCGAGAAGCTCGACACGAGCTACTTCACACGGCTGATCCTGGACTGGAAGTGAGCGGGCCGCCTCCAGCGAGGCTGGTCATCAGTATTCGGATGAGGCGGGTGGTGCAGTCTGCCGGGCGCACCACCAATGCCACATGGCGCGATAGGCATTCTCCATATCGCGGGCAAAGCGCGCGCCGTCCATCAGCGGCGAAAGTCGCACGCGCTCGCGCAAACCGGCGCGGATCGCCACGAGGCGGCCTAGATCCTGCGCGAGACTGATGGCCTTTTCGACGTAGGCGTCGACGGAAAGGGCGACCAATTCTGCCAGCCCCACGTGCGACAGGAGCGACAGACCGCCGCGACTCACGGGGGTAGATCCTGCGAGACTGATGACCGGCACACCCATCCAGAGCGCATCGCAAGTCGTGGTGCCGCCAGGAAACGGAAACGGGTCGAGCGCGATGTCGATAGATCGATAGGCTTGGAAATATTCCGTCTCCGGGACAAAGCCCAGGAAATCGATCCGCCCGGGGTCGACGGCTTGGCTAGCGAAAAAATCGAGGACGAGGGACCGGTGGCTGCCGGGCCGGACGTGCAAGCGCAACCGCGCATCCGGCGCGGCCTGAAGGACGCGAGACCAAGCTGCGAGGGCTTCGGGGGTTGCCTTGCAGAAGTTATTGAAGCAGCCAAAGGTGATCCGCCCAGCGGTCAGCGCCGGCGGTGGACCGGCCTCAACCGCGGCCCCGGCGGTGGGTTGGTAGCACCAATAAGTCCCATGCAGTCGGGCGGGGCGCTCATTGCCGCGCGGATCGGCATGATCCAATGGATCGAGGTAGGCGTCGGTGATGCGGAAGTCGACCGTGTCCAGCCCGGAGCTTCCCGGATAGGCGAGATAGGTCGCCTGCACTGGGGCGGGTTTGAAAGCGAGAATCGGGAGACGGCTCCTCGCGGTATGCAGGCCCAAGTCAACCAAGAGGTCGACGCGATCTTCCCGGATCAAGTCTGCGGCCTGTTGATCCGACAGCGCGGAGATCGCGCGCCAACCATCGGCGGAGGAACGGAACCAGTCCGTCAGGTGGTCGGAGGGGTGTGTGTTGGAATAGCAGAAGATCTCGACCGATTCACGGGAGTGATGGGTGAAGAGAGGCTGCAGGAACCGGCCCACCGGATGGGCGCGGAAATCGGGCGACAGATAGCCGATGCGCAGGCGGCGATCCGGGTCGGGAGCATTGGGATGGCGTGGGACGACTGTGAGCCGTTGGGCGTGCCGGTGGCTCCAGCGTTGAAGTTCGGAATCAATCAGGACGGCATCGTTCCCGGAACGATAATGCAGCGCCAGGATGAGGTTGCTGTGCCACGCGGCGGAAACGTTCTTGAAGCCGATCGCCCGGCGGTAGGAGGAGAGGGCTTCATCGAGCTGGCCTCGCTCTTTATAAATGACGCCAAGGTTGATATGAGCCTCCGTCAGGTCCGGTTTGAACGTGAGTGCGCGCTGACAGGAGGCGAGAGCTTCATCGAGCTGGCCGCGCTCCTTAAAGACGACGCCCAGGGCGCTATGGGCATCGGCTAGGTTGGGCTTGAGTGCGAGGGCGCGCTGGCAGCAGGCGAGGGCTTCGTCGAGTTGGTTTTGTTCAGTTAAGGCGACGCCGAGATTATAGTGAATTTCGGCGATCCCGGGATTTAGCGCGATCGCCTGCCGGTAGACGGCGATGGCTTCTGCCATCCGATTTTGGGCGCGCAGGCTGTTGCCGAGATTGTTGTAGGCTTCCGTGAAATCTGGCCGGAGCGCAATGGCCTGTTGATAGCGAGCGATCGCCAGATCATTCTGCCCTCGCTCTTTGTAAACATTTCCGAGGCCGTCATGGAGCTCGGCGGAGTTAGGCTGGAGCGCCAGCGCTCTTTGGAAACAGGCGTCGGCTTCCTCAAACTGCCGGAGTTGACCAAGGTGCTCGGCAAGTTTCTGGAGAGTGGTTGCATTGTTTGGCTCGAGTTGGAGCGCCTGTCGAAAACAGGCCAGCGCCTCGTCGTTGCAGGCTTGGGCAGCCAAGACCGCACCGAGACTTATCAGTGCGGCGGGAAAGTTTGGTTGCAGCGCGAGGGCTTGCCGGAGGCTCGTCATCGCATCTTCGTAGCGTTCTTGGCCGCGGTAGGTTTCACCGAGATTCGCATGAAACAGGGCCCGCCGCGGCGTCAGCACCAATGCCTGGCGAATCAGCTGCGCCGCGAGCTCGTGCCGGCCCGCCTGCCCGGCGGCCACTCCAAGTAGATGCAGTGCATCCGCGCAACGCGGATCGCACGCCAGAGCTTCGCGGTAAAGCGCCTCCGCCTGCGCCAGGCGGCCCGCCTCGTGATGCTCGATCGCACGCTGCAAAATCTCACCAAGGTTAGCGTTGGCCATTTCGGAAGCGTCACCAAAACGGAATCGACGGCACTTTCCACCCCGAACTTCGCTGGCAGGATACCAAAGCATTCCGCCCTCCCGCGGAATAAGCTCCGGCCCGCGGTCTCATCCTTGCATGAAGTTCGAATTCATTCCTGCCATGGCGGTCTGCATTTTAACATCGACAGCGACGTTGGCCGCCGAGGCGCAGCGCTTCACCAGCGGGCCGGCGCGGGTTTCGTTGATCGAGCTTTATTCGAGCGAGGGCTGCAGCTCGTGTCCGCCAGCGGAGCGTTGGCTCGGCGGGCTGCGCGACGATGCCGGGCTCTGGAAGAATTTCGTGCCGGTGGCCTTCCACGTCGACTATTGGAACCGCCTCGGCTGGCCGGACCGGTTTTCGACGCGCGACTTCACCCAGCGGCAATACGCCTACGCGGAGCGATGGGGCAGCCGTTCCGTCTACACGCCTTGTTTTGTGCGCGATGGCGCCGAATGGCATGCCACGCCGCGGGTCGAGGCGCTGGGCGGGACGGCAGGTGTCCTGGCGGCGAGCTACGATGGCGCCAACTTGAAGGTCGAGTTTACCCCTGCGGCCGGGGCGAAGCCGGCGGAGGCGCGCGGTTATGAAGTGCACGCCGCCATCCTTGGCGCGGGCATCGTCTCCAAGGTCACGGCGGGCGAGAATTCCGGCGAGACGCTGCGGCACAACTTTGTCGCGCTCGCGCTCGGCGCGGCGCCGCTGGGTGGCGATCTGGCGCTGGCGGTGCCGAACGTCGCGGGGGTGCCGCGCCACGCCCTCGCGGTGTGGGTGACGCGGCGCGGCGAACTCGCGCCGCTGCAGGCGACCGGTGGCTGGTTGGATTGAAGGGCCGAGTTGGATAATTGCGGGGCGCGGGCGCGCCCGTCCACCGCGGAGGGAATTTTTGGCGAAACTGCATTTGCGGTTGCCGCGCGCCGCGGAAAAGGCTCGTGTGGGCGGCGATGACGACACGTGTCTTAAAACCCCTCGTGCTCGCGTGCGCTGCCGCGGCACTTACCCCGCTCCACGCCGCCAACGACGTCAAACTCACCAAGCTCGCTGACCGCGTGCAGGTCGAGATCGGCGGCCAGCCGTTCACCGACTACGTCTTCGGCGATGGCGCGTCGCGATCGTATTGTTATCCGATCCTCGCGCCCGACGGCATGCCGCTCACCCGGAATTTTCCGATGAAGAAGGTCGAGGGCGAGGAAACCGACCATCCGTGGCAGAAATCGTTCTGGTTCGCCCACAGTGCCGTCAATGGCGTCGATTTTTGGAACGAGGCGGGCGGCGACGTCGGCAAGTCGTCGCAATTCAAGGGGCACACCGTGGTGGACGGCGACCTGGAGGCGACGAGCGGCGCCGTGGGCACGATCCACGCGCGCGATCGCTGGCTGTCGCCGGAAGGAAAGCTGATGTGCACCGACGAACGCACGGTGCGGTTTCATGCGAACGACACCGGCCGGTTCATCGATTTCGAGATCACGCTGCATGCGCTGCCCGATCAGCCGCTGCTGATGGGCGACAACAAGGACGGCACGATGGCCACGCGCGTCGCGCAATGGATGACGATGCAGCATTTGATCAACGCGAGGGACGCCGCGGGCAAGACCGTGAAAAAGGAGGCGGGCGGCACGGGGCATATCGTCACCGCCACGGGTGTCCGCGACGGCGATGCGTGGGGCACGCGCTCCGATTGGTGCGACTACCACGCCGAGCACGAGGGGAAGACCTACGGCATCGCGATCTTCGATCATCCCCAGAATTTCCGTCACCCCACCTACTGGATGGCGCGCGACTACGGACTCTTTGGGGCCAATCCGTTTGGCGCGCACGATTTCGAAAAGAAGCCCGCCGAGCCGCACCTCGGCGACTATACGATTCCCGCCGGCGGCAGCCTGACGCTGCGCTACCGTTTCTTTTTCCATCTGGGCGACGAAAAGGCCGCCCACGTGGCCGAGAACTACGCCGACTACGCCGTCGGAAAATAATCCAACCCCCTCGCCCCATGAATCAACTCACCCGCCGCACTTTCATCCGCACCACCACCATCGCCGGCGCCGCGGTCGCGTTTTCCGCGCGCTCCTGGTCCCAGGTCATGGGCGCCAACGGCGACATCCGTGTCGCCGTGCTCGGCCTCAACGGCCGCGGCAAAAACCACCTGACCAGCCTGTCGAAAGTCGCCGGCGCCCGGGTGGTCGCGATTTGCGATCCCGATACAGCGGTGCTCGAGCGCACGAAGCCCGGCGTCAATGGCGGCAACGTAAAGACCTATACGGACCCGCGCGAAGTGTTCGCGTCGCCCGACATCGATGCCGTCACCATCGCCACGCCGAACCATTGGCACTCGCTGGCCGGCATCTGGGCGATGCAGGCGGGCAAGGATGTTTACGTGGAAAAGCCCGTCTCGCACAACGTGTGGGAAGGCCGGCAGCTCGTGACGGCGGCGGCAAAATACAACCGCGTCGTCCAAGCCGGCACGCAGATCCGCTCGGGCGAGGCGATGCAGGAGGCTGTGGCGTGGGTGCGGGCGGGCAATATCGGGAAGATCACCGCCTCGCGCGGGTTCTGTTACAAGCAGCGCAACAGCATCGGCAAAACCACCGGGCCGACGCCGGTGCCGCCGTCGGTCGATTACGATGTCTGGACCGGACCGGCGCCGCTGGTTCCGCCCCATCGCAATTCGCCGGAGCACGGCCCGATCCACTACGACTGGCACTGGATCAACATCTATGGCAACGGCGACATCGGCAACCAGGGCATCCACCAGATGGACGTCGCACGCTGGTTCCTCGGCGAGGCGGGGCTGCCGCGGCACACGCTGAGCGTCGGCGGCCGGCTCGGTTATGACGACGACGGCGAGACACCGAACACGCAGGTCATCGTCAACGACTACGCGACCGCCCCGCTCATCTTCGAGGTGCGCGGCCTGACGATGAAGCCCGGTGCGCCGGGCATGGACAAATACCGCGGCGTCTCCATTGGCAACGTCGTGGACTGCGAGGGCGGCTATGTTTCGACCTCGACTTACTTCGCGGCGACGGCCTTCGACCGCGACGGCAAGGTCTTGAAGGAGTTCAAGGGGGTCGACCGCCACATGCAGAACTTCATCGACGTGGTCCGCAGCCGGAAAACCGCGGAGCTCTACGGTCCGATCGAGGAAGGGCACGTCTCAAGCGCGCTCTGCCACGTGGGCAACATTTCCCACCTCCTCGGCCACACCGCGCCACCCGATGAAACCCGCGAAAAGATCAAGGGGAACGCGACCATGGCCGAGGCCTACGGCCGGATGGCCGAGCACCTCACAAAATACGGCGTCGACCTGGTCAAGACGCCCGCAACGCTCGGCGTGCCGCTCGCGCTCGATCCCGCGAAGGAGCGGTTCACCGGCGAGGGAGCGCACGCGGCGAACGCCCTCCTCACCCGCGATTACCGGAAGCCTTTCGTCGTGCCCCAGCTCGCGTAAGCCGCGAGCGCCGGGCCCGGCGGTCCCGCACCCCACAACCGCGATACCCCATGAAACCCCGTTGGTTCGTCCCGCTGGTAGCGGCTGCCTTCGCCGCACTCGGCTCCGTGTCACACGGCACCGAGCCCGCGGCCGCCGTGAAACTCATGCCGCTCGCCGACCGCGTGCGCATCGAAATCGGCGGCAAACTTTTTTCGGAATACCTGCTGGCCGCCGCGCCGCGGCCTTACTTCGATCCGATCCTCGCTGGCGACGGCACGGTCATGACCCAGGACCGGCCGGCGGACCATCTGCATCACCACTCGCTGTGGTTCGGCCATGGGGCGGTCAACGGACACGATTTCTGGCGCGAGATCGCCGGGACCGGACGGATCGTGCCAGACGGCGTCCCGGAGACGACGAGCGGCGCGGTCGGCACGCTCCGCACCCGCGACCGCTGGGTCGCCGCCGACGGCAAGCTCGTCTGCACCGACGAAGTGATGGTGCGTGTGCAACCGGTGGCGGCGGGCCGGATGCTCGACTACGATATCACGCTGCACGCCTTGCCGGATGCGCCGCTGACGTTTGGCGATTCCAAGGAGGGGACGATGGCCCTGCGCGTGGCGCCGTGGATGACGCTGCCGGGTCCGGGTGCCGCGAAGGGGGCGACTCCCGGGGCGGGGCGTATCGTGCTGTCGACGGGGCTGAAAGACAACGCGACCTGGGGCAAGGCCGGCGACTGGTGCGATTTCTACGCGCCGCACGACGGAAAGGTGCTCGGCGTGGCGATGTTCAATCACCCGGCGAACCCGCGGCACCCGACACGCTGGATGGTGCGCGGCTACGGTTTGTTCGCCGCGGGGCCGTTTGGCGCACATGATTTCGACGCGAAGGAGCCGGAGCACTCCGGCGACTTCACGATTCCGGCGGGCGGCAGCGCGACTTTCCGCTATCGCTTCTTTTTCCACGAGGACGACACCGCCGCGGCGGAGGTCGCGGCGCGTTACCAGGACTACGCGGCCGGAAAATAACCGGCGGGAATCCCCGGCCACCCCATCACCCCATGAGCTCCTTCACCCGCCGCCATTTCATCAAGACCGCCGCGCTCGCCACCGCCGGCGCCGCGTTGTCGGCGCGCGCCTGGTCGCAGGTCGCCGGGGCCAATGGCGACATCCGCATCGGCATCGTCGGCCTCAACGGCAAGGGCCGCGATCATTTCCGTTTCTTCAGCGCGGTGCCCGGCGTGCGGATCGTGGCGCTTTGCGATGTCGACTCGGCGGTGCTCGAGCGCGCGGCGCAGACCGCCCGCGAGGCGAAGGCCGACGTGAAGACCTACGCTGATGCCCGCGAGTTGTTCGCAAGCCCCGAGGTCGACGCCGTGTCCATCGCCACGCCGAACCACCAACATGCCTTGCAGGCGATCTGGGCGATGCAGGCGGGCAAGGATGTCTACGTCGAGAAACCGGTTTCGCACAACCTCTGGGAGGGAGCGCAACTCGTGGCGGCCGCGACGAAATACCACCGGATCGTCCAAGCCGGCACACAGAGCCGGTCCAGCGAGGCGATTGCCGGGGCGATTGCATGGGTGCGCGCCGGTCATGTCGGTCGAATCACCGCAGCGCGGATGCTGTGTTACAAACGGCGGCCGAGCATCGGGCTGACCTCCGGGCCGCAAGCCGTGCCGGCGACGGTCAACTACGACCTGTGGCTCGGCCCCGCGCCGCTCACGCCGTTGCGGCGGGCGCGCTTGCACTACGACTGGCACTGGCAGTGGGCGACGGGCAACGGCGACATCGGCAACCAGGGCGCGCACCAGATCGACATCGCGCGGCGGTTTCTCGGCGAGCCGGCGTTCGCGCCGCGGGTGTTCACGATCGGCGGCCGGCTCGGCTACGTCGACGATGGCGAGACGCCGAACACGCTGATCGCGGTGCACGATTACGCCGCGGCGCCGCTCATCTGCGAAGTGCGCGGTTTGCCTGCGCATGGGACGCCGGCGGCCGAGGGCGGCGCGGGCGGCAGCGGTCCGGTCGGAACCGCGGGCGCCGGCGGCACGCGTGGAGCGGGCGGGCGCGGCGGCGGTGGTCGCGGATTGGCAGGCGGCATGGATCAATATCGCGGCGTCGGCATCGGCAACGTGATCGAATGCGAGGGCGGCTACGTCGTCGTGCCCGCGACGGATTATTCCGGGGCGCATGCGTGCGACCGCGACGGCAAGGTCGTGCAGGAGTTCACAGGCGTCAGCAGCCACTACGCGAATTTCGTCGCGGCGGTGCGCAGTCGGAAAACTTCGGACCTGCACGCGCCAATCCACGAGGGCTACGTGTCGACCGGGCTCTGTCACACCACCAACATTTCCTACGAACTCGGTCGCGCCGCGCCGGCGGGCGAGGTGCGCGAGCGGATCAAGGGCGACGCCGCGCTGGCGGAGGGCTTTGGCCGGATGGCGGAGCACCTCGCGAGCAACGGCCTCGATCTCGCCAAGACGCCGGCGACGCTGGGGCTGCCCGTCACGCTCGATGCGCAAGCGGGACGGTTTACCGGCGAGGGCGCCGCTGCGGCCAATGCGCTGCTCACGCGCGAATACCGCGCGCCGTTCGTCGTGCCCCGGCTGGTCTGAGCGCCCGCGGGAGGCCGGGCCTTTTCGGTCGGCGGGATTTACCGCAACCTGCCGCGCGAGCCGGCGTCAATCCCTGCGGCCCCGGATCGACCGGAGGCCGGCCTCGACCATGAACCTATCGCTCCCGGGCTTCCGTGTGCTTGCCGCCGTGGTGCTGGCGGCGTTGCTGGCATGGCCGCCGGCGCTTGCTGCCAACGCGGATGGCGTGGGTGAGGTGGTGGATCCGCTCGGCGGGCGCGACGGGTTCGTGTTCAATCTCCTGCCCAAATCGTTTCAGCGGAAACCGACGCTCGAGATGACATTCAACACCGAGGTGACCGATTACGGCCGGATGCTCCGGCCGGCATCGCCGGGGAATCCCGTCTACTACATTGCGGAGGACGCCGGCTTTCGCCAGCTGGGCTGGGACGTCGGGGGTGAAAAACCTCCGGCGCAGGCGGACATGGAGCGGATCATGAAAAAAGGACTCGCGACCAACGGGTTTCTCCCGGCGGCTCCGCCGGCGCATCCGGCCGCACTCGCGGTGGTCTACTACTGGGGCTCGCACAACAAGCCGGATCCGCAGACGGCGGCCATGTTTCCGCAGTTGGCGCTGCGCAACCGGCTCGAGCGCGCGATCCTCGTCGGCGGAAAGAGATTCGCGCAGGGCATGGCGTTCTCCGCCGAGTATGGCGAAAGCCCGACCGACCGGCTGGCGAAGCAGGAATTCCTCAACGACCAGGCGAAGGACGAGGTCTATTTCGTCGTCGCTTCCGCCTACGACTATGCAGCGCTCGCGCGCGGCGAACGGCGGCTGGCCTGGCGGACGACGATGACCGCGAACTCGACCGGCGTCGCGATCGCCGAGACGTTGCCGCCCCTGCTCGCGAGCGGAGCGGCGTTTTTCGGCCGAGAAACAGTGGAGCCGGAAATCGGGGCGCGGCGGATTTCCCGGGAGGGCCGGGTGCTGATCGGCACGCCCACCGTGGTGCCGGACCCGGTGGTCGCGCCCGCGCCGGACTCCAACGCGGCGAAAAAGTAGCGCCGGGCGCGGCAAACAAAATTGTAGCCGGGGTCGCTGTCCGCGGGCCGAGGTCAACGACCCCGGCTGCAGTTCTTCTAAAGCCGCTCCGGCCACTGCGGGCTGGCGTTGTGGACGATTTAGTCTAGGCGGTGGGGCCGGTAAATTCACGGCCTTTGGAGCACCCCATGAATACACGCTATCGCATCCTGATCCCGGCCGCGTTCGCGCTGGCCCTCTTTGTTTCCGCGCGTGCCGCGGACCTCACCGGCAAATGGAAAGCCGAGTTCGACACGCAGATCGGCGTGCAGAAATACGTCTTCGACCTGAAGGCCGACGGCGAGAAGGTCACCGGCAAGGCGACGTTCGAGCGGCAGGATGCGAAGGGCGACGTCGAGTTGCAGGAAGGCAAGATCGCGAAGGACGTGGTATCGTTCGTCGAGCCGCTGAAATTCCAGGACCAGGAGATCCGCATCGAATACACCGGCAAGCTCGACGGCGACGAACTCAAGCTGACGCGCAAGGTCGGCGATTTTGCCACGGAGGAACTGGTCGCGAAGCGCGTGAAGGAAAAATAGCCGAGGGTCTGCCGAAGATCACGAAATGCTCATCCAGAGTTCGGCAACGAAAGCATGATTCCGCCATTGCCATCGCGGAGAGATGACTTGGACCGACCGGAATCTTTCGCCCGCGCCAGGGAAGAATTGCGGCGACGCCACGGCGCGCTGTTCGACCTGGTCAGTGCATTGCTTTTTCGGCACGACCCGATGGGCATCGGCCATGGCCCGGCACGCGAGTATGATTTGGAAGCCTGTATGATTCTCCGCAGATTACCTGGCGCTCATGCGGCAGAAGGCATCTTGGCGATGGTCCACGAGGTGTTTTGCGATTGTTTCGGCGGCTCAAAAACGGCGGGGCCGGTGGAAAATTATTCCACGATATCCGGAGAAATTTGGATATTGTGGATGGAGCGCCGGGAAAAAGAGGCCTGACTCCGGCGCCTCGACGCCGTGTCCGTATCGGACGAGGGATGCGAAGCTCACAGCGGCTCCAGCCACACGTTGCGGAAATCGATCGGGAAGCCCTCCATCTGCAGCGCGACGTTGCCGGCGCCCACGGGCAATTTTTCCACGAAGTTCTGGCGCACGCCGTTGATGAAAACCTCGATCGTGTCACCCCGGCAATAGATCTCGTAGGTATTCCATTCGTTGAGCGGCTTCTCGGACGAGGCGGCGAATTTCGGCGCGCGCTTGCGGTTGTTGTCCATCGGGGCGGCGGGAATATCGAGGCCCATGCCGACAACCTGGCCGGCGTTGCCGTGCTTCAACTGGCACTCGAAGCACGCGGGCCAGACCTTGTCCTCGCCATTGAGGTGCACGAGCACGCCGCTGTTGGTATTGACGGGCGCGTCCTTCGGCCACCGCCATTCGACGTGCAGGTGGTAGTTCGCATAGGTCTTTTCTGTCTTGAGATAGCCGCTCGCCTTGGTGGCGAGATGCAGCACGCCGTCGCTCACGCGCCACACACTTTGCCGGTCGACCGTCGCGTCGCCGAGAAAGACGCTCCAGCCGGCAATATCCTTCCCGTTCCAGAGTGCGACGCGGCCGGTGTCGGCGGCGACGGCGGGGCGGACGGACGCGAGGGCGACCAGCGCAAGGAGCGGAGCGAGCAGGGTGGGGAGCTTTGGGTTCATGCGGGCACCATGATGGGCAGCGCCGCCGGGATTGGCGAGGATTTCACCGCGAGAAGTGCGGCGGGCGGTCATGGTTTCGTTCGACATTGGAACTCCTCGGCCTAGTTACCGTCGCACCATCCGAACCCGCGCCCCATGGTGAATTTCCACCGCCTTTCCCACCGCCTTCTCGCCAGCGTCCTGCTGCTGGCGCTGGCGTTCGCCGTCGTGGCGCGGGCGGCCGAGGGCGTTGTGGCGCTGCCGCCGTTCATCGTCGAGGAAGCGACGAAGGGTCCGCCGTGGCGTTACGCGGAAATCCCCGGCTTCGAAATCCTGTCGCGCTGCAACGACCAGATGACGCGCGAACTGGCCGCCGCCCACTACCGGCTGCACCGGTTGCTGGCGTTGATGCTGCCGGAATCGCTGCAGGTCGGGTTTTCCGTCCCGAAGAAGCTGATTTTTTACGATGCCTCGCTGCAGCCGGCGGCGTCGCAGGAAGTGATCGCGGATATGTTGAGCCGGCAACCGAAGGACGCGGCGCCGCCCGCGGATTCGTTTCCCCTGGGGGCGCGTGGCATTCGGTTTCAGCCGGCGCAGCGGCGCTATAGTTTCATGCCCAACCTGCGGCTCTGGGACACGGATGCCATGGCGGTCTTTGCCATCGTGGAGCCGGGCGACACCAACTTCGACCAGATGGCGCTCACGTCCGACTACGTCGCCTACCTGCTGCGGAATCGCGTCCCGGCGCTGCCCGCGTGGTTCGTCAACGCGATCCTGAGCCTGCATGCGCGCGTGGAGTTTCGTGGCGACGAACTGATCCTGCCCGCCGCAACCTGGGTCTCGGACGACGCGACCGCGGCGCTCAAGAAGGATCCCAAGACGGCGACTGCGGCACTGCCGTTGCGCGACCTCCTGACCGGTGCGGTCCCCGGCCGCGATGAGGAGGCCGGGGCGCGGTTGCGGCTCTGGACCTCGGAGGCGACGATGTTCGTGCGCTGGGCGCTCGATGGCAGCGACCCGGCCCGGCACGAGGCGCTGTGGAAATGGGTCGAGCGTTCCAGCGCCGCGGGAACCTCCGATGCCCTGTTTCAAGAATGCTTTGGCGCGGACTTCGCCGCGATCCAGGAACAGTTGACCGCTTATCTGCCGGTCGCGGCGCGGAAATCGCTGCGGTTGCACCTGGCGGAGTCGGCGAAACCGCCGGCGCTGCTGTTGCACGACGCCCGCGAGGAGGAGATCGACCGGATCAAGGGCGATTGGGAACGGCTCGAGATCGGCTTCGTCCGGAACAAGATCCCGGAAGTGGTGCCGAAATACCTCGAACAGGCGCGGCATACGCTGATGCACGCTTACAACGATGGCGAGCGCGACCCGGGCCTGCAGGCCGTGCTCGGCCTGTGTGAAGTCGATGCCGGCGACGACGCCGGCGCGCGCGGGTATCTCGAGGCCGCCGCGGCGGGCGGCGTGGTCCGCCCGCGGGCGTGGTATGAAGTCGCGCGGCTCCGGTTTGCCGACCATCGCGCGCATCCGGAGGGTCCGGATGGCAAACTCAGCATCGCGCAGGCGGCCGACGTGCTGACGCCGCTGTTCAAGGCCCGCTCGGAGCGGCCGCCCCTCGGCGAGGTCTACGAGCTCATTGCCGCCGTCTGGCTGCACTGTGCCGTCCGTCCGGCGCGCGGGCATCTGGCGGTGATCGACGAGGGGGTGCGGCTCTTTCCGCGGCGGGTGGAACTCGTCTACGAGGCCGCCGAGCTTTTCGCGCAAAACGGTTTCGCGCCGGAGACCGCCACCCTCGTGGAGCTTGGAATGCGGATCGCGCCCGACGAAGCGACCCGGGCGCAATTCGCGCGGCTGCTCCCAGCGGCGCTGGGTGCGGCGGTGGCCGCACCGAAAGATTGAGAGATCGCAAACCTGCCGCGGTCCGGGCGCTGAATTTGTAGGGCGGGGTCGCCGAACCCCGCCGTTAGAGCTGAGCAAGCATGGCGGGGTTCGGCGACCCCGCCCTACAAAATACAAATCTCATGGGCGAATCTCTCGATCGCATCGCTCGATCTCCAGCGGACTGTCTGGCAGAAAAGCAGTGCGCGTCATGCCGCGGTTGGTGTTGAGTCGGCAAAGTTCACGCCTGACGCTTCCCGTGTCCGAGAGATCAACCCCGTTTCGCCCCATGCACTCCCTCCGCACGCTCTCCCTCCTGGCGGCCGTGGCCGCGTTCGCGCCGCTGGCGCGCCCGGCCGACGCCGTGGCGCAATTGACCATCGACGCCAGCCGGCCCGGCGCGGTCATCAACCCGAACATCTACGGCCAGTTCACCGAGCATCTCGGCCGCTGCATCTACGAGGGCATCTGGGTCGAGCCCGACTCGCCGATCCCCAACGTTCGCGGCATCCGCAGCGACGTCGTCGCGGCGTTGAAGAAACTCAAGGTCCCGCAGGTGCGCTGGCCGGGCGGCTGCTTCGCCGACGAGTATCACTGGCGCGATGGCATCGGTCCGCGCGAGTCGCGGCCGGCGATGATCAACACGCACTGGGGCGGCGTGGTGGAGAACAATCATTTCGGCACGCACGAGTTTCTCGATTTCTGCGAGCAGATCGGCGCCGAGCCCTACATCTGCCTCAACGTCGGCAGTGGCACCGTGCAGGAGGCGATGGAGTGGGTCGAATACATGACCTCCGACGCCGACTCGCCGATGGCGAACCTCCGCCGCAAGAACGGCCGGGACAAGCCCTGGAAGATCCGCTACCTCGCGATCGGCAACGAGAGCTGGGGCTGCGGCGGCAACATGACGCCGCAGTTCTACGCGGACAATTTCCGGCGCTACAACACGTTCGTCAAAAACTACGACCGCGAGAACCCGATCAACCGGATCGCGTGCGGCCCGGATGGCGGCAACTACGAGTGGACCGAGACGCTGATGAAAAACGGCGGCCGGATGAACGGCCTCGCGCTCCACAACTACACGCTGCCGAGTGGGAGCTGGCGCGGGCCCAAGGGCAGCGCGACGAAATTCGGCGAGCCGGAGTATTTTGCGACGCTGCGCAACACGCTCAAGATGGAGGAGCTCGTCACGAAGCACTCGGCGATCATGGACAAATACGACCCGCAAAAACGCGTCGGCCTCGTGGTGGACGAGTGGGGCGTCTGGACCGATGTCGAGCCCGGCACGAATCCCGGCTTCCTCTACCAGCAAAACTCGCTGCGCGACGCGATCCTCGCGGCGATCAACCTGCACATCTTTCAGGCGCATGCCGACCGCGTGACGATGGCCAACATCGCGCAGATGATCAACGTGCTCCAGTCGATGATCCTGACCGACAAGGAAAAGATCCTGCTCACGCCGACCTATCACGTCTTCGAGATGCTCAACGTCCACCAGGGCGCGAAGTCGCTGCCGATTTCGCTTACGTCGCCCGACTACGCGGTTGGCGGCGAAAAGATTCCCGCGGTCAGCGCCTCCGCCTCGCGCAACGCCGCCGGAAAAATCCACGTGTCGTTCACCAACGCCGACCCGAACCGCCCGATCGCGGTCGAGTGCAAGCTCGAGGGCGTGTCCGCTACCGCGGTGAGCGGCCGTGTTCTGACGGCGCCGGCGATCAACAGCGTGAACACCTTCGCCGCGCCCGACACGGTCGCGCCGCAGGCGTTCGACGGCGCAACGCTCGCGGGCGGAAACCTGCGCGTCACGCTGCCGGCGAAATCGGTGGTCGTGTTGGAATTGTGAGCGCCATGAGTGCCTCCGATGAAACGCGGTCCGTGGGGGAGCCGGCTCTCTTCCTCGACAGGCTCGGGACCCTGAGCTCGTCGAACGGGCGAGCCGGCTTGAGTTGCGGGGTAATTCGCAACTCGGAACCCAGGCCGCTTCGGAGAAGCGGCCCCACCCACGGAGCCCGACTTTGGTTGGCGCTTCTGGTGGCGAGTTTTTTCTCTGAGTCAGCCACTCTCGCTCAAGGACAATCCACAGTGCCCCCTGAGTCGACCGCGACTCCGCCTTCCAACGGCACACCCGCCGCACCCACCCGCGGCCGGGGCCGCGGTATGGAGGACTCGGACGCGATTTCGAAACTCGACACCATCCGCGCGCAGGACGTCTGCATTCTCCCCGATGCCGCCACGAAGACGTATTACATGATCGCGTCCGGCTTCAATGGCGTGCGCGAGTGGACGAGCCCCGACCTTGTGAACTGGCAGGGACCGAAGGCGATCTTCCGCACGCCGCCGGACATCTGGGGCGACATTCGCACGGCCGGCATCTGGGCGCCGGAAATGCACCGCTACAAGGGGAAGTATTATCTCTTTCTCACGTTCAACACCCAGCACCTCCTTGGCGAACAATGGCGGCAGTGGCGGCCGCGCGTGACGCGCGGTTCGCAGGTGCTCGTTGGCGATTCGCCGCGGGGACCTTTCCAGCCATTTCAGAACCACGCCACGACTCCCGTCGACATGATGACCCTCGACGGCACGCTCTGGGTCGAGGACGGCGTGCCCTACATGGTGTTCGCGCACGAGTGGGTGCAGATCACCAACGGCACGATCGAGGCGATGCCGCTCAAGGACGACCTGTCCGAGGCCGCCGGCGAACCGAAGCGTCTGTTCGCTGCCGCCTCCGCGAAGTGGAGCGAGCCGGCGGGCGAGGGTGGCTGGGTGACCGACGGCCCTTATCTGCACATGGGCAAGAGGGGCAAACTCTACATGATCTGGTCGAGTCGGAATCACGCGCACGGCTACGTGCTCGGCGTCGCGATCTCCGATTCCGGCAAACTCGCCGGCCCGTGGCGCCAGGAGCCGGAGCCGATCTTCCAGGACAACGGCGGCCACGGGATGATCTTCAATTCCTTCGACGGCAAACTGCTGATGGTGCTCCACGCGCCCGACGGCCGCGGCCCGCATCCGCTGCTGTTCGAAATCGAGGACACGGGCGAGACGCTCCGCATCGTCAAGCCGTTCGCTCCGTAGCCGGCCTTCCGGTCTCCCATCTATGAATCTATCTGGCCGCTTCGCGCTGCTTCTCGGCTCGCTCTTCCTCGCCGCTCCGTCCTTCGCCGCCGATCCCGGAGTGGAACCGGCCGGCAAGATCGCCCCGAAGCCTCTGTTCCGTGACCCGGTTTTCGACGGCGCCGCCGATCCGTCGATCATCTACGATCGCGCGGAAAAGAAATGGCTCATGTTCTACACCAACCGCCGTGCCAACGTTCCCGGCCTCACCGCCGTCACGTGGGTCCACGGCACGCCGATTGGCATCGCGGAATCGACCGACGGTGCAGACTGGAAATATCGCGGCACCGTCGAGTTTCCGAAGGACATCCCGGGCACCGACGTCGAGATTCCGACCTTCTGGGCGCCAGCACTCGTCTACGATCGTGGTGTCTATCACATGTTCGTCGTCGTGGTGCCCGGTATCTTCACCGACTGGCAGCACCCGCGGAACATCGTCCACGTCACCAGCCCGGACCTGAAGAAATGGAAATACGAGGGCACGCTCCCGCTCGTCACCGACAAGGTCATCGACCCGTGCGTGCTCCATTTGCCCGACGGCACCTGGCGCATGTGGTATAACAACGAGCGCACCGGCAAGACGACATTCTACGCCGACAGCCCCGACCTTTATCACTGGACCGACAAGGGCTCAGCCCACCTGCCGCGCGACCGCGGCGAGGCGCCGCTGGCATTTTTCTGGCACGGGCATTACTGGCTGCTGATTGACCTGCTCGGGAACATCGGTCTCGGCGCCTACCGCTCGGACGACGCTCTTGCTTGGGAGCGCCAGCCGGCGAGCCTGCTCGACAAGCCCGGCACCGGGAAAGACGACCAGAACGGCGGCCACCATCCCGAGGTCATCCTGAGCGGCGACCGGGCGTTCCTGTTTTATTTCGTGCATCCGGGCGTGGCCGCCGACTCGACGTCGCGCGACGGGAAACGCAGCTCCATCCAAGTCGTCGAACTCCACTACGCCGACGGCTGGCTCACGTGCGATCGCGACGCGCCGACGCACATCGAGCTGCTCCCGCCGGCGGCGGCGAACTGACGCGGTGAGTCGAGTGATGCAATCGCTTCGGTGGGGTGTGATCGCGTTTGCTCTCGCGCTGGGCTTGGCCCGCGCGGCCGACGACACGTTTGCGAACCCTGTCATCCGCCAGCGCGCCGATCCACATCTCAGTTACCACGCCGACGGCTATTACTATTTCATGGGGACGGTCCCCGAATACGACCGGCTGGAACTGCGTCGCGCGAAGACCATCGATGCGCTCGCGGCCGCCGAGCCGAAGACGATCTGGCGCCAACACGCCACCGGCCCGATGGGCTCGCACGTCTGGGCGCCGGAGCTGCACCGGATCGACGGCCACTGGTTCGTCTATTTCGCCGCGGGCGACGCGGTGAAAATCTGGGACATCCGCATCTACGTGCTCGAAAATTCCTCCGCCAATCCCCTCGAGGGCGAGTGGATCGAGCGCGGGCAGTTGAAGACCAACTGGGAGTCGTTTTCCCTCGACGCGACGACGTTCGAGAACCACGGCACGCGTTATCTCGTGTGGGCGCAGAAGGACCCGAAGGTCAAGGGCAACACCAACCTCTACATCGCGAAAATGGACACGCCCGTCAGTATCACCGGCACGCAGGTGATGCTGTCGCGGCCCGACCTGCCATGGGAACAGGTCCGCTACTGGGTCAACGAAGGCCCGGCAATCCTGCAGCGCCACGGCCGGATTTTCCTGACCTACTCCGCGGCCGGCACGGGCGCCGAATATTGCCTCGGGCTCCTCACCGCCGACGAGAACGCCGACCTGCTTGATGCGAAATCGTGGACGAAGTCACCCGTGCCCGTGTTCACGACGAACGAAGCGAACGGCGTCTTCGGTCCCGGCCACAACAGTTTTACGACCACGCCCGATGGGAAAACCGACCTGCTGGTTTACCACGCGCGGAGTTACCGCGACATCCCGGGCGATCCGTTGCACGATCCCAACCGCCACACCCGCGTCCAAAAACTGAACTGGAAACCCGACGGCACGCCCGACTTCGGCTCGCCCGTGCCGGACGCTCCCTAGATTTTTCCTTTCCCGCCGCTCGGCGGATCGCCTTCCAACTTCATGAGTTCAAAAACGCTTTTTCTCGCGCTGGCGCTCGCTGCTCGCGTTGCCGCGGCCGAGCTCGCCATCGACGCGAGCACGCCGCCGGCGCCGCCCGTGCCGCTGGCATTCGCCGCCGGCGGCACCTCGCCGTCGGGTCACGTTCTCGCGGCAAATTCCCGCTACCTCACGCTCGACGGCCAGCCATGGTTTCCCGTGATGGGCGAGTTTCATTATTCGCGGTATCCGGCGGCGGAGTGGGAGACCGAACTGCTGAAGATGAAGGCCGGCGGCATCACGGTCGTCTCGACCTACGTGTTCTGGATTCACCACGAGGAAACCGAGGGCAAGTTCGACTGGTCGGGCCAGCGCGACCTGCGGCGGTTCGTCGAGGTCTGCGCGAAGCATGGCCTCTACGCGTGGGTGCGGATCGGCCCGTGGGACCACGGCGAGGCGCGCAATGGCGGCTTCCCCGACTGGCTTCTCAAGCTCGGCCCGACGCGCACCAACGAGCCCGCCTACCTCGAGCGCGTGAAGGTTTTCTACGGCGAAATCGGCCGGCAGTTGAAAGGACTTTTCTGGAAAGACGGCGGACCGATCGCGGGCGTGCAGATCGAAAACGAATACCACCCCGGCCGCGGCGGCGTGGAGCACATGCTGACGCTGCTGAAGCTCGCGCACGAGGCGGGCATCGACGCGCCGTTCTACACGGCGACCGGATGGGACAATGCTGCCGTGCCACCGACCGAGTTCCTGCCGGTCTTCGGCGGCTACACCGAGCAATTCTGGAGCCCGAGCCTCACTGAGCTGCCGCCGAACCAGAATTTCTTTTTCACGCGAATTCGCGCCGAGGACAACGTCATGGGCGACCTCACGCCGAAAAATCCCGGCTACAATTCGAAATACGACAACTTCCCGTTCCTCACGGCCGAGATGGGCGGCGGCATGTCGATCGCCTACCACCGCCGGCCGCTCATGCACGCCGACGACTCCACTGCGGCCGCGCTCGTGAAGCTGGGCGCCGGCATTGCCGGGCTCGGCTACTACATGTATCACGGCGGCACGAATCCGGCGGGCCTCACGTCGCTGCAGGAAACGCAATCCGTCTGGAACGGCTACAATGACATGGAGGCGAAGTCCTACGATTTCCAGGCGCCGCTCGGCGAGTTCGGCCAGTTCAACGAGACCTATCGCACGATGCGGGCGCTTCATCTTTTCCTTGCCGACTTCGGCGGCGAACTCGCGCCGATGCCGGCGTATTTTCCCGCCACGCTGCCGAAGAGCCGCGACGACACGGCGACGCCGCGCGTGACCGCGCGCACCGACGGCACGCACGGTTTCATTTTCTTCAACAACTACGAGCGCAACTACCCGCTCGACGAGCACCGCGATTTTCAGGTTACGCTCAAGCTGCCGGGCGAAACACTCACCGTCCCGCGCTCGCCGCTCACGATCCCCACCGGCGCCTACGGCATCTGGCCGGTGAATCTCGACTTGGGCGGCACGACGCTGCGTTACGCGACGGTCGAGCCGCTGTGCCGTATCAGCGATGGGAAGGTGGAGACAATCGCCTTCTTTGCGTGGCCGGGTATGCCGGCGGATTTCGCGTTTCGCCTCGCCGCGGGCGAACGAATCGAGGCGTCGTCGGCGCGGGTCTCGCGCGAAGGCGATCTCGCCTATGTCGAGGGCGTCGAACCCGGCCTGGCCGCCGCCTTACGCATCGCGCATGCCGGCGGACGGGAGACGCAGCTTCTCGTCTTGCCGCGGGCGCAGGCGCTCGATCTGTCGCGGGCGCGACTCGGGGGACGCGACCGGCTCGTGCTTTCGCGAGCTGGCGCGTGGTTCGATGGGGACAAGGTTTTCCTCGCGTCGCGGGATTCAGCCGCCCTCGAGGCGGGAATCTTTCCGGCGTTCGAGCGTGCGCCAGTCGGCTTCCGCGCCGACCGCCGCGACGGCGTGTTTCAGCGTTACGTCAGCACCGCCCGGGTGGCGGCGAATCCCGTTTCTGCCCGCATCACGCGCGTCAAGAACGCCGCCCCCTCCATGCCGGCGAAGCTCAACCCGAATCCCCGCCGGCACGTCGCGATGGAGCCGGACGATGCCGACTTCGATCGCGCCGCGGTGTGGCATCTTGATTTTCCCGCCGACGCGATCGCCGACCCCGCCCGAAAATTTCTGCGCATCGACTATGAGGGCGACGTCGCGCGCATTTATGCCGGCGACCGTTTCGACAACGACAACTTTTACAAGGGCGTGCCGTGGGAGCTCGGGCTCTGGCGCTTCACGCCCGAGGAACTGCGCCGGGGGCTCGACCTGAAGATTCTTCCGCTCCGCGCCGACACGCCGCTCTTCCTCGAGCGTAGCGCGCGGCCCGCGTTCCCGGGCGGCGCCGATGCGTTGGCGCTCAAGTCGGCGACGATCGTGCCCGAATACTCGGCCGTGCTGAACGCCGGTCGCTGATCTTCCGACCTCATGTCGCACTCGCCCGTTCGCGTCTGGCGCGCCCCTGTCACCCTGCCGACCTACGAGCCGCAGGCGCCCGACCGCAACCCGATGTTTCTCGAGAAACGGGTTTACCAGGGCAGCAGCGGCAAGGTTTACCCGCTGCCCTTCATCGACCGCATCGCCGAGCATCCCGTGCCGCGGGCGTGGGACGCGATTCACCTCGAGAACGAATTCCTCTACGTGATGATCCTGCCGGAAATCGGCGGGCGCATCCATATCGCGCGCGACAAGACCAACGGCTACGACTTCATCTACAACCAGGCGGTCATCAAACCCGCGCTCGTCGGGCTCGCCGGTCCGTGGATCAGCGGCGGCATCGAGTTCAACTGGCCGCAGCACCACCGGCCGTCGACCTTCATGCCGGCGGACGTCGCGATCGAGAACCACGCTGACGGCTCCGTGACCGCGTGGTTGAGCGAGCACGACCCGATGTGCCGGATGAAAGGCATGCACGGCGTCTGCCTTTATCCCGGTCGCGCCGTGCTCGAGGTGAAGGTCCGCGCCTACAATCGCACGCCGTTCATGCAGACGTTCCTCTGGTGGGCCAACGTCGCCACGCGCGTGCACGAGCGCTACCAGTCGTTTTTCCCGCCCGACGTCGCCTGCGTCGCCGACCACGCGAAGCGCGCAATGAGCGAGTTTCCGCTGGCGCGGGGGCGTTACTATGGAGTCGACTACGCCGCGCGCGCACGCGACGGCGTGCCGGCTGGCGAGCGACCGGCGCAGTTCGGGCCCGGCGGCGACTATCCGGCGAACGACCTCTCGTGGTATGCGAACATCCCCGTGCCCACTTCCTACATGTGCCTGGGCAGCGCGGAGGATTTCTTCGGCGGCTATGACCACGCCGCGGGCGCCGGCATCGTGCACGTCGCCGACCATCGCATCGCGCCCGGCAAGAAGCAGTGGACGTGGGGCAATCACGCCTTCGGCTACGCCTGGGACCGCAATCTCACTGACGCTGACGCTCACGGCGAATTCGCGCCCTACATCGAGCTGATGGCGGGCGTGTTCACGGACAACCAGCCGGACTTTTCCTTTCTCGCGCCGGGCGAAACCAAGGCGTGGAGCCAGCATTGGTATCCCATCCGCGCGATCGGCCCGGCGCAAAAAGCGAACCTCGCCGCCGCGGTTAGCCTCCGCGTCGAGGGCCGGCGCGCGCTGCTCGGCGTCGCTGTCACCGCGCCGCAGCCCGGGGCGACGATCCTCCTCGGGCGCCGCGGAAAAATCCTTTCGCGTTCGGTCGTCGACCTGGCGCCGGGCGCACCGCATCTCGCCGGGGTCGCGCTGCCGCGCGGCACGCGCGCGACCGACCTGCGCCTCGTTGTGCTCGACGCGGCCAGCCGCGAACTCATCGGTCACTCCCCATCGCCGCCGCCACCCGCACCGACCGCGGCGGCGCTGGCGAAACTCGTCGCGACCGAGCCGCCCGCCCCGCGCGATGTCGCCAGCGCCGACGAGCTCCACCTCACGGGCCTGCATCTCGAGCAATACCGGCACGCGACGCGCGACCCGGCCGACTACTGGCGCGAGGCGCTGCGCCGCGATCCCGGCGACGCGCGGAGCAACAATGCCCTCGGCCTCTGGCATCTCCGGCGCGGCGAACTCGCCGCCGCCGAGGCGCATTTCCGCGCCGCGATCGCGCGGCTCACCCGCCGCAACCCGAACCCGCGCGACGGCGAACCGTATTACAACCTCGGCGTCTGCCTGCGTCATCAGGCCGATGCCGAGGAGAAAATCGAAAACCGCGCATCGAAGATCGCCGCCGCCTACGATGCATTCGCCAAGGCGACCTGGAGCGCGGCCTGGCAGCGCGCCGGATTTCACGCGCTCGCCGAGCTCGATTGCCGCGGGCGCGACTGGCCGCGCTCGCTCGATCATCTCGATCGCTCGCTCCGCCTCGACACGGACAACCTGCGCGCCCGCGACTTGAAGGCGATGGTTCTCCGCCGCCTCGGCCGGACGCAGGAGGCTGCGGCGTGGTTGCACGAGACGCTTACCCTCGATCCGCTCGACTGGTGGGCGCGACACCTGCGGGGCGACGCGCTGGCCTGCGACACCCAGACGATCCTCGACCTCGTGCACGATCACGCCCGGGCCGGGTTTTACGCCGAGGCGCTTGCGCTGCTCGCCGCCGCCCGGCCCGCGCCAACCAGTGGCACCGCGCCGCTGGTCGCCTACACCGCCGCGTGGGTTTGTCAACTAATAGTTGACAAACCCGGGATGCGCCATTGGCTCGCGGTGGCGGCGAAGGCGCCGCCCGATTATTGCTTCCCGGCGCGGCTCGAGGAAATCCCGGTGCTCCAGTTCGCGATCGGGAAAAGCCGGCGCGACGCGCGCGCCCCTTACTACCTGGGCAACCTCCTCTACGATCGCCGGCGTCAGCGCGAGGCGATCGCGCTCTGGGAAAAATCCGCCCGGCTCAACCCGCGCGTGTCCGTCGTGTGGCGCAATCTCGGCATCGGTTACTACAACATCCTGCAGGATGCTGCGCGCGCCCGCGCCGCCTATGAGTGCGCGCTGGAGACCGGCCCGCGCGACGCCCGCGTGCTTTACGAGCGCGACCAGTTGTGGAAACGCCTCGGCATCGCGCCCGCGGCGCGTCTCGCCGAGCTGGAATTTCGCCGCGAACTCGTGGCGAAGCGCGACGACCTTTCGCTGGAGTATTGCGCGCTGCTCAACCAGACCGGCCGCCACGCCGACGCACTCGCGCTGCTCACGGGTCGGAAGTTCCAGCCGTGGGAAGGCGGCGAGGGCGTCGCTCTCGGCCAGCACGTTCGCACGCATCTTGCGCTCGGCCGCCGCGCGCTCGGGGGCGGCGACACGGCGACGGCGCGCAGCCGCTTCGAGTCCGCGCTCGAGGCGCCCGAGAACCTCGGCGAGGCCAGGCACCTGCTCGCCAACCAGGGCGACATTCATTTCTGGCTCGGTTGCGCCTTCGAGGCGCGCGGCGATCTCGAGGCGGCGCAGGCGCACTGGAAGCGGGCGGCGGCGTTCCGCGGCGATTTTCAGGAAATGCGGGTGCGGACTTTTTCGGAGATGACTTATTACAGTGCGCGCGCCCTCGAGCGGCTTGGCCGCACGGCGGCGGCCGGAAGACTTCTGCGCGGCCTGCTCTCTCATGCCCGACGGCTGGCGCGGGCACCGGCGAAGATCGACTACTTCGCCACGTCGCTGCCCGCGCTGCTGCTGTTCGACGACGATCTTGGGCGCCGGCAAAAAATCGCCGCACTCTTCCTCCAGGCGCAGGCTTGCCTCGGGCTGGGCCGGCGGCCGGCGGCACGCCGCCTTCTCGTCCGCGTCCTGCGGTTCGAACCCAGCCACGCGGCCGCGGCCGACTTGCTGGCCGAACTGTCCGCCGCCGGTTGAATTTACCCGGGCGGAACGAAGCGCGACGATCCGCTTCCCGCACCGCGCGGCGGATCACCCCACGTCATGAAAGCCCCGATTGTCCGTATCGCGATGGCCGCGTTGGCCGGCATGACGCTCCTCGCGTCGTGCACGACAATGCCGCCACTCGCGGCGACGGCCGCGGCGACTCCCGTGTCAACTCCGACGCCGCGCGCCGCGCTGGGCTACGTCGTCGGCGCCGACCTTTCGTTTCTCAAGCAGGCGGAGGAGCGTGGCACGAAATTCAGGGACGCGGGTGTCGAGAAACCCGGACTGCAGATCTTCCGCGACCACGGCTACAACTGGATCCGGCTGCGGTTGTTTCACACGCCGACCCAGCTCCCCAACAATCTCGCCTACACGATCGCCGAGGCGAAGGCCGCGAAGGCGCTCGGCTTCAAATTTCTCCTCAACTTCCATTACTCCGACACGTGGGCCGATCCCGCGAAGCAGACGCTGCCGAAGGCATGGGAGGGCAAGACGCACGCCGAGCTGGTCCAGGCGATCTTCTACTACACGCGCGACACCATCGCCGCGTTTCGCGCGGCCGACGCGATGCCCGACATGGTGCAGAACGGCAACGAGATCACGCCCGGCATGCTCTGGCCCGACGGCCGGCTCCCGCAGCATTGGGATAATTTTGCCGAGCTGCTCAAGTCAGCCATCGCGGGAGTCGACGCCGGCCGGGGTGACGCACCGCGTCCGCTCATCCTCGTGCAGATCGAGAAATCGGGGAACGTCGCCGCGACGAAATATTTTTTCGACAACCTGATCCAGCGTGGCGTCGAGTTCGACGTCATCGGGCAGTCCTATTATCCGTGGTGGCACGGCTCGCTGCTCGAGTTGCGCGACTGCCTCGACTTCATGGCGGAGGCTTACCGGAAGCCCATCATTCTCGTCGAGGTTGCCTACAACTGGCGGCCGACCGAATACCGCAACGCGCCCGCCCCGTATCCCGAGACGCCGGCGGGCCAGCGGGAATTTCTCGAGGAGGTGCAGCGCGCCGTGCTCGCGACGCCGCACGGCCTGGGCAAGGGCATCTTCTGGTGGGAGCCCGCCGTGCCGTCCGGCCGGCTGCGCAACCGCGGGATGTTCGACGACGAGGGCAACGCGCTACCCGTGATCGACGTGTTCGACAAATACACGCGCGGCAAACCACCCGCCCGCACTTCGCCATGAGAATCCCTGGCATTTCTGCCCGCGCCGCGCGGTTCGCGGTCGTCGCTGCGGTCGATGGAGTTTCCCGGCGCAGTTTCAGATTCGGCTGGCGCATCGTCTATCAACCCAAGCCCGCTCGGAGAGCGGGCCCCACCTCGGAGCCTTCGGATCTTGATCCACCGCCATGAAATCATTTCGGACATTTCTCTTCCTCGCTTTGGTCGCGGCAGCCCATGCCGCCAGCGCGCCGCGGAAACTCGTTTTCGACGGCGTGCTCAGCGAGCACCGGCTGGCGCTCAAGGACATCGATCCGGCGATGCCGGCCGACTGGACGGACTACACGCACCTCGTGATCGAGATGAAGACCTCGACGCCGCAGCGTTTCGCGCTCTGGGCCTACACCGCCGACGGGCCGCGCCGGACAGAAATCCAGCCGTTCGGGCAGAACGTGTGGCTGCGCGCGTCGATCCCGCTGCAATATTTCAACGGCATGGACAAGTCCGGCACCGACCTCGCCTCGACGATCAACCGGCGGACGAACTCGTTCTGGATGTCGGTGTGGGGGCCATTTGGCGACCTGAAGTCGGTCGAGGCGCTCGGATTCGCGATGCAATATCCGCTCAACCATCCGACGATCGAGCTGCGCAACATCCATCTCGCGAAGCAGGACGAGGGCTCGGATTTCCTCGAAGGCAAGCCGGTCGTCGACGAGTTCGGCCAGTGGGCGCATGTCGATTACCCGCGCAAGGTTCATAGCCAGGCCCAGCTCGACCGGGAACTCGCCGACGAGGCAAAGGCCTGGGGCACGGGCGCCGACTTCGGCTATTGCGAACTCGGCGGCTACAAGGACACGCACGCGAAGGCCACGGGGTTTTTCCACGTCGAGCAGATCGACGGCGTGTGGTGGTTCGTCGATCCGCACGGGCACCTGTTTCTCTCGACCAGCTCGAACGGCATCGGCGGGTTTGGCGGCGGTGGCCGCGGCGGGCGTGGCAACGGGACGCCGACCCCGGCGCAGACCGCGGCGGCCGAGCGAACCAACCGCCGCCTCGAGGCGTGGGGCATGAACACGGGCGGGCAGGGGCGGCCGAACATCGTTTTCTTCCGCGCGCCGCGCACGCCGGCGACCACGTTTCTCGGCGTGCCGGACGTCTACGCGGACGATTTCGCCGCGAGCATCGACGAGGCGGCGAAGACCCAGTGCGCGCCGCGGAAGGACGACCCGCTCATCATCGGCTACTTCATGGGCAACGAGCCGCCGTGGGGCGACCGCGAGTCGGAGGTCGTCGATCTGATTCTTGCCGGTCCCGACACGGCGACGAAAGCAAAGCTGAAGGAATTCCTCGCCTCGGGCGACACGGCGAAACGGCGGAAGGAATTCGTCGTCGCCGCGTTCGAGCGTTATCTCGATCTCGTCTGCGGCGCCGTGCGCAAATACGATCCGAACCACCTGAATCTCGGCATTCGCTTCGGCGGCAAGCCGGCGGACGACGTGCTGCGGCTCGCGCGCGTCTTCGACGTGTGCAGCATCAACGTCTACGAATACGAGCCGACGAAACAGCTCGAGCGCTCCCACCGCCTCTCGGGCCGGCCGATCTTGATCGGCGAGTTTCACCTTGGCGTGCCGGAAAACGGCCTCGGGTCCGGTCTCGTGCAGGCGGCGAACCAGACCGAGCGCGGCATCGGCTATCGCTACTTCGTCGAGCAGGCGCTGTCGCTGCCCTACAGTCTCGGCGCGCACTGGTTCACGTGGCGCGACGAGCCGGTGCTCGGCCGGATGGACGGCGAGAACTACAACATCGGGTTCGTCGACTCGACCGACCGGCCGTATCCCGAACTCGTCGAAGCTGCCAAGGCCACGCACCAACGTTTGCTCGACGTTCACTCCGGAAAAATCCTGCCGTTCAGCCAGAAACCCAAGGCGTCCGAAGTCGGCGCGCCGTCGTCGCCATGGGATCTTTGATGCCGAGATCGCAAAGTAGTGCCGGTCTTTGACCGGCGGCGCCAGTCGGAGACTGGCGCTACTGCACGCCGCTCCACGTTTCATCCGTCATATCATGAAAATATTCTCGCCGCTCCTCGTTGCCACCTTTGTTGCATTCGTCGCGATGCCGCTTATTCGCGCGCAGGAACACTCCGACTACGCGTTCGGCGCCGATCTTTCGTTCTTGAAGCAGCAGGAGGACGGCGGCGTGAAGTTCAAGGATGGCGGCGTCGAGAGACCCGGTCTCCAGATTTTTCGCGACCACGGCTACAACTGGATCCGGCTCCGGATCTGCGTGGAGCCGGTCGGTCGCGGCCTGCCGAACGATCTCGCCTACACGCTGGCGATGGCGAAATCGGCGCGTGCGCTCGGTTTCAAGTTTTTCCTCACTTTCCACTACTCGAACGATTGGGCCGATCCGCGCAACGAGCCGACGCCGGTCGCGTGGCGCGGACTCGGCCCCGAGGCGCTCATCGAGCAGGTGTTCGCCTACACGCGCGACACGATCGCGGCATTCCGTGACGCGGGGCTGATGCCCGACATGGTCGGCGTCGGCAACGAAATCACGAACGGCTTCTGCATGCCGGTCGGCAAGCTGCCGGAGAACTGGGACACCTTTGCGGGGCTCGTCTACGCCGGCATCAACGGTGTCGATGCCGGCCGCGGCAACACCCGCCGGCCGAAAATCCTCCTGCACGTCGACCATGGCGGCGACCCGTATCTGACGAAGACGTTTTTCGACAAGCTCAACAGCTACGGCATCCCCTACGACGTGATCGGCGTCTCGTTTTATCCGTGGTCGCACGGCACGCTGGTCGACCTGCGCGCGAATCTCCGCTTCATCGCCGAGGAGCTGAAGAAGGACGTGATGGTCGTGGAGACGGGCTACTACTACGCGCCGAGTTCGAATTTCCGGACGAGTCCACCGCCGTTTCCCGAATCGCCGGAAGGCCAGAAACAGTGGTTGATGGCGGTCAACGAGGCGGTGATGGCGACGCCGGATGGCCGCGGCAAAGGCGTGTTCTGGTGGGAGCCTGCCGCCGGTCGCGGGCTGGTGCAGCGCGGATTTTTTGATGCCGAACACAACGCACAACCGGTGCTCGACGCCTTCCTGCCTTACACACGCCCGGCTCACCGCACCGACGGCCAGTCGCCGCCGCGCGTGCCGCCCTCCGCGGTGAAGTTCGGTCCCGCACCCTGACGTCCGCTTACGATGAAAAATCCCATTCGCTCCCTCTGCTCCATTCTCTTCGCGCCGATCGTGATGGTCGGCCTTTGCCTGCAAACGACACAGGCGGCCGAGAGCGCCGCGCCGCCGCCGGCCCCGGCGTCGCGTCCCCGGATGCGGATGCCAGAACCAGCGAACCCGAATCTGCCGTCGCTGTTCCTCGTCGGCGATTCGACCATGCGCAACGGCGCCGACGACGGCCAGGGCAAGGGGCCGGAAGGCATGTGGGGTTGGGGTCACACCATCGCCGACCTTTTCGATCCGGCGAAAATCAACGTCGTCAACCGTGCCGTCGGCGGACTCAGCAGCCGCACCTACCTGACGGGCGGACACTGGGACCGCGTGATGGCGATGCTGAAGCCCGGCGACTTCGTCGTCATTCAACTCGGCACGAACGACAATGGCGCGCTCAACGACGAGCCGCCCGGACCGCTGCGGGCACGCGGCACGATCAAGGGCACCGGCGAGGAGACGAAGGAAATCGACAACGTGATGACCAAGAAACACGAGATCGTGCACACCTACGGCTGGTATCTGCGGAAATTCGTGACCGACGCGAAATCGAAAGGCGCGACGCCGATCATCTGCTCGATCATTCCCCGCAAGCAGTGGAATCCCGACGGCACGGTGAAACGTGACGCGGACACCTACGGGGCGTGGGCGCGGGAAGTCGCCGCGCAGGAGCACGTCGGCTTCATCGACCTCAACGAAATCATCGCACGAAAATACGAAAAACTCGGGCACGATGCGGTGATGAAACTTTTCCCCGCACCGGTCACTGCGGCGAACGGGCGCGTGACCGATGAACACACTCATACCAACTGGGCCGGCGCCGTGCTCAACGCCGAATGCGTCGTCGCCGGGCTGAAGGCGCTCAAGCCCGATCCACTCGCGCCCTATTTTTCCGCGAAGGCCGCAGGGATCGTCCCGGCGGCCAAATGACCAGAGACCCTTGCTCCCGATGCATCGGATAAATCTTCCTTTCGCCGCCTGCTGCGGGCTGGTCGCCGGGAGTGCGCTTGGGGCAGCTAAGGCCGCGCCGGATTTTCTCACTTGGGCGCCCACGCCGCCGATGGGTTGGAACAGCTGGGATTGTTTCGCGACGACCGTCACCGAGGCGCAGACGAAGGCTCAGGCCGTCGTCATGGCGGAAAAACTCGCGCGTCATGGCTGGAACATCGTGACGGTCGACATCCAGTGGTATGAACCGGAGGCGAAGAACTTCAACTATCGCAAGGGCGCCGCGCTCACGATGGACGAATGGGGCCGGTTGCTCCCCGCGCCGAACCGGTTTCCGTCCGCGACCGATGGCGCGGGCTTCAAGCCGCTCGCCGATTACCTTCACGCGAAGGGCCTGAAGCTCGGCATTCATCTGCTCCGCGGCATCCCGCGGCAGGCCGTCGCGCAGAATACGCCGGTCAAGGGCACGAACTACCGGGCCGCCGACATCGCGAATCCCGACAGCGTCTGCAAATGGAACACCGACATGTTCGGCGTGGATATGACCAAGCCTGGCGCGCAGGAATACTACGATTCCGTCTTCGCGCTCGTCGCGTCGTGGCAGGTCGACTTCGTGAAGGTCGACGACGTCAGCCGCCCTTACGATCGGAACGTGGCGGAAATCGAGGCAATCCGTCGCGCAATCGACCGGACCGGCCGGCGTATGGTCCTGAGCCTCTCGCCCGGCGAGACGCCGCTGGACGAGGCCGCGCATGTCGCCACCCATGCGAACATGTGGCGGATCAGCGACGACTTCTGGGACAAATGGCCGGCGCTGCTGGAACAATTCGAGCGTTTGCGGAAGTGGGCGCCGTTCGCCGGCCCCGGCCACTGGCCGGACGCGGACATGCTGCCGCTCGGCACGCTCGACCTGGGCCGGCGGCAGACGCATTTCACACCGGCGGAACAGCGGACGATGCTCACGCTCTGGAGCATCGCCCGATCGCCGCTCATCCTTGGCGCCGACCTGACCAAACTCGACGACGCCACGCTCGCGCTGATTTCCAACGACGAGGTCATCGCCGTCGACCAGCACAGCGAGAACAACCGCCAGCTTTTCGCCCGTGACGGCTTCGTCGCATGGATGGCCGATGTGCCGGATTCGCCCGACAAGTATCTCGCCGTCTTCAATACCAACGACCGCCCCAAGCCCGACGGCGCCGACTTCGAGGCCGGCGGCGGGTCGATCTCGATTCCGCTGGCCGACCTTGGCCTCGAGGGCACGTGTTACGCGCGCGATTTGTGGCGGCGGGAGAATGTCGGCTACCTTTCCGGCGATATCACGCCCGGGATCGTCGGCCACGGGGCGGCGCTCTACCGTTTCAGCCCGGAGCGAAAGTAGTCGCGACCCGGGGAGATTTTTCCTCAGCTTTCACCGTTATCCTTCCAACCCCCATGAAAACGTCATCCAAAATCCTCCTCTCCGCCACCTTCGCCCTTGCCGTGCTGGGCATCGGTCGCGCCGCCGACATCGACGGCAAATGGGCCGCCACCTTCGACAGCCAGATCGGCCAGCAAAAATACGTCTTCGAACTCAAGGCCGACGGCGAGAAGCTCACCGGCAAGGCCACCGGCGAGCGCCAGGGCCAGTCGTCGACCGTCGACCTCAAGGACGGCAAGATCGCGAAGGACGAGGTGTCCTTCACCGAGGCGCTGAAAATTCAAGATCAGGACATCACGATCGAATACAAAGGAAAACTCGCGGGCGACGAGCTGAAGCTCCATCGCAAGGTCGGCGACTTTGCCGAATACGACATCGTGGCGAAGCGCGTCGTCGAAAAGAAGTAAACGGCGGATGCCCGGCCGGTCGGCCGGTTCGCCGGCCTCAAAATTTTCTCTTGTGCACGCGGGGCCAGCGCGCCGCCGCGGTCGGTGGCAGGCTGGCGGACGGCAAGGACGACGATGAGAACGGCGGTAGCGTGCGGGATCGAGCCTGGTCGTGCCTGAGGGCTTCTCCGCCCTGCGCGATGACGGCGGGAAATGGAACCACCGCCGGAGGCCGGCGTCCCAAGGTCATTCATCCCGGATGCCAGCATCCCTTCTGCTTTCGAATGATTCTCGTGGCGCACGGGCCGTCGATGTTCGGCGCCATCATTCCATTCGCGTAAAAGATCGCCGACCCGGCCAGCTTTCGACGAAGCTGGTGATCGAACTCCGATGACTTTGCGTTTCGGCCGGACTGCCCTCAGGTTCCTCGTGCCGCTCTGGGCGGCGCTCGGGTTTGCGCTGGGTGCGAATGCGACCCGCGCGGCGACAGCCCTCGCGCCGGCTGCGGGCCGAAAGGCGTTCAGCAGGAGCATTCGCACCGTTCCGGCCACCGCGACGGACGCGAACGGCCGGCCCAACCCCGCGTTCATCAGCCGGCTCGTCCTGCGACCGGAGGAAACCGCCGCCTCGATGCCATTCGAAATCGCGCTCACGATGCGCCATTTCGATGAACTCGAGGCCCGGCTGGCGCATAGTGAGATCGTTGCACCGGCGGAAATGCAGGCCCGCTATCTGCCGTTGCCCGTCGACCACGAGCGGGTGGTTCGCTGGCTGCAGGCCGAGGGACTGTCGGTCACGCGCACCGATGCCAATCGTCTGGCGATTTTCGGCCGGGGCACGGTGGAGGGCGTGAGCCGGGTATTCCAGACGACCTTTGCGCGCGTCGCCGCGAGCGGTGTGGAATACACCTCCGTCATCTCGCCGCCCAGCCTGCCGGAAAACCTGGCCGCTACGGTCCGCGGAATCCATGGGCTCCAACCTTACCAACGCTTGCGGCGGCGGCCGCATGTGATCCTGCGGCCGCTGGCCGGCCCCGTGATTGCGCAGCCTTATGTCCCGGCGCAAATCGCGAAGGCCTACAACGCCAGCACGCTCAGCCAGACGGGTGCCGGGCAAACGATCGCGATCTACGCCGTGGCGTTTCCCAAGACGTCGGATCTTGCCTCGTTTTGGGCGACGGCCGGTGTCGGGGCTTCGCTGGCCAACATCCAATACATCAATGTCGCCGGCGGTCCGGCCAGCAACCCGTCATCGGGCGGCATCGAGGAGGCGACGCTGGATGTCGAGTGGGCCAGCGGGCTCGCCCCGGGTGCATTCATCCGCGTGTATGCCGCCAGCGAAAACGATCCCGTCGGCGACGATGAGCTCATTCAGCAAATCCTGGCCGATCTCCCCACGCAGCCCACGCTGCATCAACTCACGATCTCGTTCAGCCTCGACGAAAACGCCGCCGACCGGGACTACGTTGCGATCGAGGCCCAATACATGGCCACCCTGGTCAGCTCCGGCGTCACGGTGTTTGCCGCGTCGGGCGACAACGGTGCGTTGGATAACGAGCAAGCGACCGTGCAGACCGGCTTTCCGGCCAGCATGCCCGACGTCACGGCGGTCGGCGGCACGACCCTGACCCTCGACGCGAACGGCAACGTCGCCAGCGAGACGGCCTGGGGCAGCCTCGCCAACGCGGGCACCTCGGGTTCGACCGGTGGCGGCATCAGCGCCGTTTTCAACCGGCCCGGCTGGCAGGCCGGCGTTGGCGTGCCTGCGGGTTCCATGCGGCTGGTGCCGGATGTCGCGGCGGTGGCGGATCCGGCGACAGGAGCGTTGGTTGTTTTTTCCGGCCGCGCGAGCGGGCTCGGCGGCACGAGCCTGTCCTCCCCGATTTGGGCCGCCTGGTGCGCGCTCATCAACCAGGCTCGCGCCGGCCTCAACCAGCCGCCGCTGGGCGCGCTCAATCCCCGCCTCTATCCACTCGCGGGCACGACGGTCTTTCGCGACGTGACCGGCGGCGGCAACTCGGTCTATCGCGCGGGCGCCGGCTACGACTTGTGCACCGGCCTCGGCGTGCCGAACGTCGCAGCCCTCATGCAGGCGGCGATGACCGACAATTTCGCTCCGGTCATCGAGGTGCAGAGTGGCGGGCGCTTCACGACCATCGGGCAGGCGGCGACGTTCTACGTGATCGCCACGTCCAATCCGGTTCCGTCGTTTCAATGGCAGCGCCTGGCGGCGGGGGCCCCGGTGTGGACCAATCTCACGGACAACGCGACGTTCTCGGGCTCGACGACCTACGCGCTCTCGATTCACGGGGCGTGGCTGGCGATGAACGGCGACCAGTTCCGCTGCGTCGTCGGCAACGGCATCGCGACGGTCACATCGAGCCCGGACACGTTGACGGTGGCGGCGGTGGGGGTCTCGACCCTGGCAGGCTGGCCCGGCTGGTCGGGTTTCGCCGACGGTCAGGGCTCGGCCGGACGGTTCAACTACACGGGCAGCGTGCGTGTCGATGCCGCGGGCACCGTCTACGTCGCCGACGCGAGCAATCACACGGTCCGGAAAATAACCCCGGCGGGCTTCGTCTCGACCCTGGCCGGTTCACCCGGGCAAGCCGGCTATGCGGACGGCCCCGGCGGCACGGCGCGTTTCAACGGTCCCGCGGGGGTGGCCATCGATGCGGCCGGAAACGTGTTTGTCGCCGACTCGCAGAATTACGCGGTCCGCAAGATCACGCCGGGCGGAGTGGTGTCGACCCTCGCCGGCAATCCTGGCGTCGCCGGCCACGCGGACGGCACGGGCGCCGGTGCCACCTTCACCGATCCGGAAAACCTGGCGATCGACGCCGCGGGAAATCTCTACATTGCCGATGGCTCCGGCAACGCGGTCCGCAAGGTGTCGCCCGCGGGTGTCGTGACGACCCTCGCGGGTGCAACACAGGCGGGCACGGTCGATGGCACCGGCGCGGCGGCGCGCTTCGACCTGCTCGCCGGGATCGGCGTCGATTCCGCCGCCAACGTCTACGTGGGCGACTTCAACAACAACGCCGTGCGCAAGATCACGCCGCTCGGCGTGGTCACGACGCTCGCCGGCCTCCCCGGCGCGAAAAACACCGGCTCGACCGACGGCACCGGAAACGCCGCCCGATTCTACGGACCCACCGGCCTGGCTGTCGACGCATCCGGCAATGTCTTCGTGGCCGATTTCTTCAACAACGCGATCCGCGAGATCACCCCGGCCGGCGTCGTGACGACGCTGGCGGGTCTGTCCACCGACGCCGAGAACATCGACGGGGCCACCAGCCTCGCCCGCTTCAACGGCCCCTCGGATGTCGCGTTCGACGCCAGCGGCGTGATGTATGTCGCCGACGGGATCAACTGCACGATCCGCCGCGTCGCGCTCGTCGCGCCGCCCGCCCCGACCGTCACCCAGCAACCCGTCAACCGGATCGCCAGCCCGGGTTCCTCCGTTACCCTGACCGCCGTCGTGACAGGCAGCCCGGCGGTGCAGTGGCAGGACAACGGAGGCGATATCGCGGGCGCCACCAACGCCGCGCTCACCATCGCCAATCTCCAGCCCGCTGCCGCCGGCCTCTATACGGCAATCGTTTCCAACTTGGGCGGCGCGACGGCGACATCCCCCGCGATTGTCGGGATCGCCACCACCGACAAGGTCGTTGGCGATGGATCGGTCGTGGGCTCGAATATCGCACACCCCAACGGCAACATCTTCGACCAAGTGCTGCTGACGGCCGCGGCGGCGACCATCACGGCGGACTCCGGCAAGGTCACGCGCACGTCGTTCATCGATCTTTCCGACAACATCGTGCAGGTGGAATTCAGCGGTGCCGGGACGCTCTCGATCGGGTTGGACAACGCGTCCGGTCCCACCGCGCCGGTGAACTACAATCAGCCGGCCGTCAGCTACATGAAAGGCCACGCAAACCTCGTGATCACGGGCGCGGACCATACGACCAATATTTCCGTGTTCACCGTCGGCCGCGCCACCGCGTTCGACCCGACGGGCGTGTTCAACATCCTGCTGCCCGCCGGGGCGACAAACAATCCGGCCAACAACGGCAGCCCGCTCTTCCAAGGCCACGGCGCCACCGTCTACAACGGCGTGGCGGGCATCGGCTTCATCGCCATCGCGAGCACCGACGGCAAATTCGGCGGTGTGCGGACGGCGGACGCCACCTACTTTGCCGCCGAAGGGATGACCGGCATCTATGCGCCGGGCGTGACGTTCTCCGGACCCGTCTACGTGGGAGACATCAGCGCCGCCGATGCCGCGACGCCCGTGCTGCTCCTCGGCGGGGCGACCGGCAATACCTGGATCACCGGGGGCGATCTCTTCCAGCTCAACGGCCGTGCCGTGCAGGTCAGCGGCATCACGCAGCTCAAATTCATGGCCGGCTCCGACTCGGGCGGCAACACGCTCCCAGCCCAAATCAACAAGGCGGTTTTGCAGCAAAACGGAGTGGATGTGACGACGCCAATCGTGGTGAATCCGGGACCATAGCGACGACCGGGACTGCGTTCCACCGCGGCTTCCTTAATTCAACCAGCGCGCACCCGGGGCCGGTCTCCTCGCCTCTGGCGGCGATTGCGGGACGCGTGGTGGTCGTGCCGCCTTGGGCTTCTGCACTCGTTAACCCGGCAAGCCGGTTTCTCAGTCGGTTTTCATCGCCTCCGCTCTGTTACGTCCCATAGAGCCGGTCGCCGAAATCGCCGAGGCCGGGCAGGATGTATTTGTTCGCGTTGAGTGCGCGGTCAAGGGTGGCGGTGTGGATCGTCGTGCCCGAGTGGTGTTTCTCCACCTCGGCGACGCCCTCGGGCGCACTCACGATGCAGACGAGCGTGGGGTCGACGGCGCCGTGCTCCTTGACGGCGCGCAGGGCCTTGGCCGCCGATCCGCCGGTGGCCAGCATGGGATCGACCAGAAACACGTGCCGGCCTTCGAGCGGCGGCAGCTTGCTATAGTAACTCCGCGCCACGGCGGTGGTGTGGTCGCGTTCGAGGCCGAGGTAGCCGACGCTCACGTCCGGGAAAATGTCGAGGAACGGCTGCACCATCCCGAGGCCCGCGCGGAGGATTGCCACGACGACGATGGGCTGGTGCGCGAGCACCCGGCCGGTGACGCGCTCCAGCGGGGTCTCGATCGGTTTGTCTTCCGTCTCGATGTCGGCGGTCGCCTCGATCGCGAGCAGCAGACTGATCTGGTAGGTCAGCGTGCGGAAGGTCGCCGGCTTCGTGGTCCTGTCACGCAGGTGCGTGATGATGTGCGAGGCGAGCGGATGGTCGAGAACGTGGAGCGGCATGGCGGAAGAGGGTGAAGGGGGAAGCCCGGGACAATGGTGGCAGAGTCAGCGAATTATTTCCCGGCCTCCTGGTTTCCCGCTGCGATGCATGATTTCAGAGCAGGTCGCGTTCGACTTTCCGCTCGAGGTAGCGCTCGAATTCCTTGCGCAGCGTCTTCTCCTTGCCGCGCAGCCCGGGCAGGAGCGCCAGCCAGAGATACGCCTCCTCGCGCAGGTGCTTCGGCATGACCGGCTCCATTGCCAGCACGCGGTCGAGCGCGCGCACGCAGAGCATGGCGATGCGTTCGCAGACGAGCTGGGCGTCGGCGGAGCTGTGTTGCCCCGCCAGCCGCATGACGTCGTCGAGGCGGGGGTGCCGGCGCTTCAGCGTGGTGCGATAGTCGAACAGGCTCGGCGCGACGACCGTCGCGGTCCGCGGAAAATAGCTCGTCATCAGGTTCCACGGCTCGTCGCGGAAATCGCCGGCGTTGCGGATGTCGGTGCGGAGAAGGACGGACGGGATGTCGGCGAACTTCGCGAGCATGAACTCGACGACCGTGCCGCTGTCGAGCTCGGGGCCGTCGTAGTTGAACAGCCCGAGGTCGCAGGCGATGAGCGCGCGCAAGTCCTGGTCGCGGATGGCCCGGCCGCCGCCGCGCCGTCGCGGCACGATGTCCTGCGGGAGGAGACAGCGGTAACGACCGTGCGACTTTTCGTAGATGGCCTCGGCGAGCCACGCATTGCCGATGAGGTGCTTGAGCGAAAACAGCTCGCCGCCCAGGTAGACCGTGTAACTCCGTTTCTTTTTCTTCATGCCGCCGCGACGGCAGCAAACTCCCGCGGCGCGGCCGGCTCAACGTTTTTGTTCGGCGGCCGGTGTCGCGGGACTAGGGCGTGAGCGTCAGCGTATGAACGGCCGGGCCGGGCAGGAACGGGGCGGGCTCGCCGTGCACCCACGCCTCGTGGCCGGCGCGATAAAAGGGTGACAGCGGATGTCCGCTCTCGCCGCCCGGCATCTCGAAGATGCCGTTGCTCTCGTGGCCGGGGGAGACGACGAATCGTTCGCTGGCACCGGCCGTCGGCGTCTGCACGCGGGGCATGTCGTGATCGCCCGGGAGCTGGTCGGCGGGAAGGTTGAGCCAGTTGGTCAGGAACGCGGGCATCGCGAGACTGAAGGGATGGCGGATCCGCGCGGTGTTCTTCGCGCCCCAGGTGGCGCGCGCCGGGTCGACGTTCTGCTGTTTGAGACCGGCCATGACATCGTCGGCCGCGGCGACGAGCATCTCGTCCCAAGTCTTGAATTGCGGGTTGAGCAAATGCGCCGGTTTCTCGCGGACCATAGTCCAGAAGGCATATTCGAGGTGGAGCCGCGCCCAATCGAAGCCGGGATCGACCGCGGTGCACGAGGCGAAGATCGGTGGAAAAACCCGCGTGTAGACGGCCGAGCGAAAGCTGCGCACGAGCCGGTAGCTCACGGAATCCACGCTTGCGCGCCCCTCCCATTTCGCCGCGAGCGAGCGCAGCTCGTCGCGTGCTGGTTTCTGCGCGGTGACCGCGGGCGTCAGGGTGTCGAGCAGCAGTTTTTGCCAGCGGCCGAGGAAGAGCGCGCGATCGTCGAGTTGCACGCCGAGCAGGTCGCGGGGCGTGGCGTCTTCGAGGGCGGCGAGATCGTCGCGAATCTGCGTGGCACGGGCGGGACGGTCGTAGCCGCCGTCGCCGATTTTCTCGAGGGCGGCACCACCCACCTCGCGCTGGTTGCCGGACCAAAGGCGGCCTTCGCCCGCGTCGGTCGCGGACTGGACGATGGCGGGGACTTCGTCGGGCGGCAGCAAGCCTTCCCACCGGCGGTCGCCGTAGGCCCAGCTGGTCGGCAGCCGGCCGTCATAACCGATGCGCTGCGGCAAGCGGCCGGCGATGGTCCATGCGATCCGTCCGGCACGGTCGGCGACGAGGAAGTTTTCCGCGGGAATGCCGACGCGATGGGCGATGGCGACAGCGGCGGTGACGTCGGTGGCGTCCTCGAGTTCCACGAGATGGAGGTTCGTGGCGGCGGGATCGTGGGCGAGCCAGTGATAGGCGAGCGGGCGTTGCTTTTCGTCCGTGCCGACAATCGGGCCCCACATGGTCCAGCGGTAGTCAACCGGCTCGGGGGCCGCGCCCTTCACCGGGATCGTCGCATGCCGTTTCTCGATGGTGCGAAAGCCGTCGTGCCCGGGTGAATAGTAGAGCGACTCGGTGCCGGGCACGAGTTCGACGACGATGAGATCGCTCGTGTCGGCGTAGGCATCGGTGAACCCCCACGCGATGTGGCCGTTGCTGCCGGCGACGACGAGCGGAGTCCCGGGCAGGGTGACGCCCGTGAGCTTGTGGCCGGGAAACTCGAGGGAGGCGCGATACCAGATGTTGGGGACCGCGAGATCGAGGTGCATGTCGTTCGCGAGGAGGGCGTGGCCGCCGGCGGTGTGGGCGGCCGAAAGAGCGAAGGCGTTCGAGCCGATCGCGAGCTGCGGGTCGCGGGCGGGAAAGGGGAAACTCGCGGGGGAGCGAACAGGGGGCGCGACGGCGGCGGTTTTCTCCGCCGGCCGCAGGTCGATCTGCTTGGGCCCGGGCATCGGCGCGAGAGGCGCGGTCGTGCCGTCGAGCGCGGCGTCGTCCGGAGCGAGGAGCGGGGCGAAGAAAGGGACGGCGTCGAAGCCGAGCTTGTCGCGGATGGTCATGAGCGTGCGTTCGTAGCGACCCTCCGGCTCCTGCAGGTCGAGCCACATGGCGTAGTTGACGAGCACGCTGTCCTCGGGCCGCCACGGCTGGGGTTGGTCGCGGAGCACGAGATATTCAAACGGCCTGGCGTGGAGGGCGGCGAGGCCGGCGTTGACGCCGGCGGCGTAGGCCTCGAGCAGCGCACGTTCGGCCGGCGAAGCCTGGGCGACGACGGTCTCGGCCAGCTGGCGGAAACCGTGCAGGCGCGCCGCCCGGTCGAGGGGCAGGGCGCCCTTGCCGAACAACTCGGCCAGCTCGCCCGCGGCCTTGCGGCGCAGCAGATCCATCTGGAAGAACCGATCCTGTGCGTGCAGCCAGCCGAGTGCGCGGGCGACATCCGCGCGATTTTGTCCCTTCACGGTCGGCACGCCGAGGGAATCGCGCTCGACGATGACGGATGCGCCGAGCCCGGCGACGGCGGCCGGGCCGTCGAGTTGCGGCAGGCTGGCGCGCAGCCGGAAATAGAACCAGCCGCCGGCGAGCGCCGCGAGCGCCACGAGGACGGTCAAGAGGCTGGCGAGGAGGCGAAGGCGTTTGGCGGCGGCGGGATTCATATCACAACGAGAGGGCGCGGCGAATCTGGCTGACGATGATAGCGGGAGGCGCCGCGATGTCGACGGTGAGCGCGTCGTGCGGCGGTTCCAGCGCGGCGAGCTGCGAGGCGAGCATCCCGGGTCCCATGAAGTGGTCGCGGCGGCTGGCGAGACGTGCGGCGAGCAGGGCGGGGTCGCCGGTGAGATGGACTAGTTTTACGCGTGCCGGATCCACGCCGAGCAGCGTGCGATAGCTTTCCTTCAGCGCCGAACAGGTGACAACGCCGTCTTGATGATGGGCGAGCAGGCCGTCGATCTGCGCCCGGATGGCGGCGAGCCACGGGGCGCGATCGGCGTCGTCGAGCGGCCGGCCGGCGCCCATCTTGGTGATATTGGCGGGCGGATGAAAATCGTCCGCATCGCGAAAACTCCAGCCGAGGGACGCGGCCAGCGCGCGACCGATCGTGGTCTTGCCGCTGCCGGCGACGCCCATGAGGAGCACGACCACGGCGGCCGGACTATTTCTCCCACGCGCGAATGGCGACGGAGTCGCGGCCTTCGTCGAAGTCGAGATAGTCGAACATCGTCTGGATCGGCTGCGACTCGAGGCTGCTTTCGCGGATGCGCCGCGCGAGGATCTCGGCGGAGGCATCGCGCCAGCCGCGTTTCATCATGAAGCCGTTCCAGATCTCGCAGTCCTCGTCGCTGCGGGCGCCGCCGCGTTCGTGGCACCACGCGAGGAGCGCCTCGTCGTTCAGGTCGCCGGCGAGCGTGCGAGTCTTGAGTTCCTCGTAGTGGAGGCGGAGGAAACCGCAGCAACGGGCGTCAAAGCCCTTGCCGAGGTTCGCCACGTAGTCGGCGACCGGCAGTGCGCCGCGGGCGTGGAGGCGGATCTTGTCGAGCATGCGGCCGAAATAGACGAGACGGCCGACCTTGAGGTAAGGGGAGCGAAGACCGGGGACGGAGGGCATGGGGAAACAAGAACACAACGCCGGACGGCGGGAATCTCAAACTCTCAGTCGCGCAGGAAAAAATACGCCGCCGTGCAGACCAGCGCGAACGCCACGGTGGGCACGATGACCCAGTCCGCGTTGATCGGGACATGGTATCGGTCGACCAGCCAGATCATGAGGAAACTTTTCGCGAGGATGAAGAGCCAGCCGGCGAGGATGAGTTTTTCCGTGCGCTGGTTTCGCGGGTAGGGCCGCCGCACCCGCACCTCGCGCACGAAGCTCCGCTCGTAATCGACCGGCGGCCGGCCCGTGATGAGCTGGAGGAGATTCGCGAACATGGGGAATGGGACGGCGCACCATACCCGCGGATCGGGAAAAGAAAAGCCTCCTCCGACTTCGGGCTGCGCGGGCGGGGCGACAACCGGAGTTGAATTGCGCGGGACGATGCACACCTTCGCGACGTGGCCGATTCCGCCCCGCCCTCCGCCCAAACGCCGCCCGAGTCCGCGCCGGCGCGTCTCGGAAAGCCGGCGCGCGTGGCCGCGGGGCTGGGCGCGGTGGCGAAGACAACCGCGTTGGTCGGCGGCATGGGCGTCGCGCGCGGGGCGAAGCTGTTGCTGGCGGTGAACCAGAAGGACGGGTTCGACTGCCAGAGCTGTGCGTGGCCCTCGCCGGATGGCGAGCGGCACGTCTTTGAATTTTGCGAGAACGGCGCGAAGGCCGTGGCGGACGAGGCGACGCCGCGCCGGATCGGGCGGGGGTTTTTCGCGGAGCACAGCGTGGCGGAGCTGGCCGCGGAGAGCGACCACTGGCTCAACGCGCAGGGCCGGCTGACCGAGCCCATGGTGTTGCGTCCGGGCGCGACGCGCTACGCGCCGATTTCATGGGCCGAGGCGTTTGCGCTGCTGGCGGCGGAGTTGCGCGCGCTGCCGGCGCCGGATGCGGCGGCGTTCTACACCTCGGGGCGGACGAGCAACGAGGCGGCGTTTCTCTACCAGCTTTTCGCGCGGCAGTTCGGCACGAACAACCTGCCCGACTGCTCCAACATGTGCCACGAGTCGAGCGGCGCCGCGCTGAGCGAGAGCATCGGGATCGGCAAGGGCACGGTGAAGCTGGACGATTTCGAAAAGGCGGACGCGATTTTCGTGATCGGACAGAACCCCGGCACGAATCATCCGCGCATGCTCACCACCCTGGAGGCGGCGAAGGCGCGGGGCGCAAAGATCGTCTCGGTCAATCCGCTGCCCGAGGTCGGCATCGAGCGATTCAAGAATCCGCAGCATTTTCTCAATCCGCTGAAGGCGCTGCCCACGCTGCTCGGCGAGGGCGCGCGGCTGGCCGATCTCTGGCTCCAGCCGCGCATCAACGGCGACCTCGCGTTGTTCAAGGGCCTCATGAAGGAAATGCTCGCGGCCGAGGACGCCGCGCCGGGGACGGTCTTCGATCATGCCTTCATCGGGGAACACACGCAGGGTTACGAGGCGCTGGTGGCCGACCTGCGGGCGACCGGCTGGGACGAGATCGTGACGGCGAGCGGGGTGCCGCGGGAGCAAATCGCGGCGGCGGCCAGGATCGCGATCGAATCGCGTGCGACGATCTGCTGCTGGGCGATGGGGTTGACGCAGCAGCCAAATTCGGTCGCGACCATCCAGACCATCGTCAACTTCCTGCTCCTGCGTGGCAATCTCGGCCGCCCTGGCGCCGGGGCTTGTCCCGTCCGCGGCCACTCGAATGTGCAGGGCGACCGGACGATGGGCGTGTGGGAGCGCCCGCCGCCGTGGATCGACCGGCTCGACGCGGAGTTCGGGATGAGGTCGCCGCGTGCACCGGGACTCGACACGGTTGGCACCATCCGCGCGATGCATGACGGCCGGGTGCGGGTGTTCTTCGCGCTGGGCGGCAATTTTCTCTCGGCCACGCCCGACACGGAATTCACGGCGGATGCGCTGCGCCGGTGTGCGTTGACGGCGCATGTTTCGACGAAGCTGAATCGCTCGCATCTGATCACCGGGCGGACGGCACTGATTTTGCCGTGCCTGGGCCGCAGCGAGCGCGATGGGTCGGCGGGCGGCGGCCAGTTCGTCACGGTCGAGGATTCGATGGGCATCATCAACCCCTCGCGCGGCCGGATGGAGCCGGCCTCGGCGCAACTACTGAGCGAGCCGGCGATCGTGGGCCGGCTCGCGCAGGCGGTGATGGACGAGCGGTCGCACGTGAACTGGAGCGAGCTGGCGGCGAACTACGATTTGATCCGGGACCGGATCGCGCGGGTGGTGCCGGGATTCGAGGATTTCAACCGGCGGATTCGCGGCGGAATATTTTATCTGCCGAATCCGCCGCGCGACCGGCGCGAGTGGCGCACGCCGACGCAGCGGGCGAACTTCATCGTCGCGCCGGTTCCGCGGACACCGCGGGGAACCGGGGAGTTCGTGATGATGACGATCCGGTCGCACGATCAGTTCAACACGACGATCTACGGCCTCGACGACCGCTACCGCGGCGTGTTCGGTGGCCGGCGGGTCGTGTTCATGAACGAGGAGGATATCCGTGCGGCGAAGTTGGTGCCGGGACAGCGGGTCGACCTGACGAACCGCCACGGCGGGGCCGAGCGCGTGGCGCGCGGATTCATGATCGCCCCGTATCGGATCCCGCGCGGTTGCGTGGCGGCGTATTTCCCCGAGGCCAACGCCCTCGTGCCGGTCGACAGCGTGGCGGCCAAAAGCAACACGCCGACGAGCAAGTTCGTGGTGGTGGCGATCGCCGCGGCACCCGCCGGCTGACCACGCGGGAAATCCGGGCTTGACGAATCCTACAGTTGTAGTCTGTGGTTCCTACAGCCGTAGGAAACCATGCCCCCGCGAATCTCCAGCTCTGAATGGGAAGTCATGAACGTGCTGTGGGCGCGATCGCCGCTCACCGCGGCCGAAGTCTTTGCCGCGCTACCGGCGGGGCATGGCTGGCACCCGAAGACGGTGAACACGTTCCTCGCGCGGCTGGCAGCGAAGGGCGTGGTGCGCGTCGCGAAAACCGGGAACGTGAACAGCTATGCGGCGCGGCTGCGGCGCGAGGACTGCGTGGCGGCCGAGGGCCGCGGTTTTCTCGAGCGGATCTTTCGCGGCGCGGCGGGGCCGATGCTCCTGCATTTTTGCGAGCAGGCCGACCTGACGGACGGCGAGATTCGCGAGTTGGAGAAACTGCTGAAGAAAAAGAAGGCGAAAAAATGAATCTCACACCCCTGACCGAGGCGTTCTCCGTGGTGGCGGCCGTGTCGTGGCGGGCGAGCTGGGTGATCGCGGTGCTCGCGGCGCTGCGCCTGGCGGTGCGGGGCCGGATCCCGGCGCAGGTCTGGTTCGGGGTATGGATCGTTGTCGCGTTGCGGCTGGTGATTCCCTTCAGCGTGCCGACGAGCTGGAGTCCCTACAATCTGGCTGGGTCGCGGGCGCTGAAACAGCCGGCGGATGCGCCGCCACCACCGACCGGGACGAGCGGGCAGGCCGGGGTTGCGCGCCGGGGAAGCGTCGTCGCGGACGCCGAGTTGGACCTGGCGGCATCCGCCGCAAAGCCGGCGGCGGGATGGACCGGGCGTGAGGCGATGGGCGTGGTCTGGCTCGCAGGCGCGGTGGTGCTGCTGGCGGGGCGGGCGGCCGCATCGTGGAAGTTTCGGCGTCAGTTGACGCGGGCGAGTGCGCTGGCCGATGGCCGGGTGGCCGCGACGCTCGCGCGCGAAGCGGCGGCATGGCACATCGACCGGCGCGTGGTCGCCGTGGAGACCGGGGCGGTCGATGCTCCCGCGCTCTTTGGCCTGCTGGAACCGCGGCTGCTTTTTCCGCCGGGCTTTGCGCCGCAGCTCACCGATGACGAGCTTCGCCTGGTCGTGAGACACGAGCTCGCGCATTGGCGCCGGGGCGATCTGCCGGCCCAGTGGCTGATGCAGGCGGCGCTGATGGTGCATTGGTTCAACCCGCTGGTCTGGCTCGCGGCGCGGCTGGCGCGGATGGATTGCGAACCGGCTTGCGACGAATTCGTGCTGCGGCGCGAAGCGGCCGGCGGGGCCGGCTCCTACGGCGCGACGCTGCTGAAGGTGCTGGGTGTGGTCCGCGGCCGGCGGCGGCCCGGTTCGGTCGTGGCCATTCTCGAGGGCCGGCAGCAACTCGCAGAACGCGTGCGCCTGATCGCCGACTATCAGACCACGACGTTCGCGCGGGTGCTCGGCGGGGTGGCGCTGGTGGCGGTGCTGGCGGCGGGCAGCATGACGCGCGAAACGCGCGCCGAGGCGAATTCGGTCGATCCGGTCGCCACGGACTCGAGGCCGGAGCCATCCGCGACCGCGGCCCCCGCGGCGGAGAATCACGCGCTGACGATCACGGAAAGTGAGCGAAAGGCGAAGATGGATCGGACCGAGCGCGCATTTGCCGAATTGAAGCCTGCGGTCGAGGCGCAAAAGGAGAAGGTCGCGCAACTCGCGCGCGAACTGCAGGCGATGAAGGAAAAGCAGGGCTTCATATCCACCGACACACGCAGGGATATCGCGGCCGACACCTTGAAAGCCCTGGCTTCCGAGGTGCACGCCGCGGAGACGGCCGACGGGATTGCGGAAGTGAAACTCGATCAATTGAACGACTACCGCGCGCGAGGCGCCGACCTGAAGGATCTCCCGTTCGTCGGGAATCAACCCGCGGTCGCACAACTCGTGCAGCGGGTGGCTGCGGCGCGAACGACCCTTTTGGGCCTGAGCGAACGCTATCTCGAGAAACACCCGCTGGTCGTGAATGCGAAGGGTGAACTCGCGGCCAGCGAAAACGAACTCCAGCGCGTGGTGGACACGGTCTGCCGTCAGCTTGCGGCCGAAGCCGACATGGCGCGACGGAATCTCGAGCGGGCGCGCCAGGCGTTCGAGCGGGCCAAGGCGGACTCGATCGCCTTCGAGCGGGAAGCGCAGTCGTATTTCGGCAAGGAGCGCGAATTGCAGGCGCAGGAGCAGAAACTGCAGGAGCTGACCGCCCAAGCGCGCAACGTCGGCGATGGTGGCACGACCGTCGAAGCTGCCGTCACGATCGAAATCGACAAGGACGGTGTGATCTTCGTCAACGGCCGCCAGGCAGCCGATGACGCGCTCCCGGGACTGCTTGGGCAGGCGCACGGCGTCGACACGGATGCGCCGGTGCTCATCAAGGCCAGCGAGAAGACGCCGCTGAATAAGCTCACCTTCGTGATGGATGCCTGCCGGACGGCCGGTTTGAACAAGCTCAGCTTGCAAAGCCGGTAGTCGGTGGCTGCACGGTGGTCGGGGCGGACGGTCCGCGGTGACGCCCAGCCGGGTGCGCCTGTCACCGGATCTTGCATCTTGCGCGAATCGCGACGCCGGCGGGGTGGCAGCGATTTGGTTCCCGGCTATTTTCCCGGAATGGGCCGCACTGACGTGGCGGGGTTGGGTCTAGCGGAGCAGTGCAAAATGAAAGGACTACCATGAAAACATCCAAACTCCTGATCTGGCTTCTCCTTGCGCCGGCGCCCGTGCTGCTGGCGGATTCGGCCACCGACCGCCGAATCGAGGACGCGGCTCGAAGCTCCTACAACTATGTGACCGTGCTCCAAAATCACGTGAAGGTGCACGCGCGCGACGGCGTGGTCACGCTGTCTGGCACCGTGTCCGACCCGGACCAGAAGACGCTCGCCGAGAACACCGCGGCGGGCCTTCCCGGGGTGGTGCGCGTCGACAACCAGATCTCCGTCCAGGCGGCGGCGCCGGAGCATTCCGACGACTGGATCGCCTTCAAGATTCGCACGACGCTCCTGATGAAGGGGAATGTCAGCGCGAGGGCGACGAACGTCGACGTCAAGGACGGGGTTGTGACGCTGACGGGCGACGCCACGAGTCTCGCCCAGAAGGAACTCACCGAGTCCTATGTGAAAGACATCGAAGGCGTGAAGGCTGTGCAGAACAACCTGACCGTCCCGGTGGTGGCGAAGCGCAGTTTCGGCGAGGTGGTCGACGATGCGTCGATCACGGCCCAGGTGAAATATGCGCTGCTGACGCATCAGTCGACGAGCGCGTTGAAGACCGACGTCGACACGAAGGATGGCGCCGTGGTCGTCACCGGCGAAGCCGGTTCGCCGGCGGAACGGGATCTCATCACGCAGCTCGCGAAAACCACGCGGGGGGTGAAGAGCGTCGACAACCAGATGACGGTGAAAAATAATTGATCCACCGGCGGGTCGCAGACGCGGCCTGACGGAAGACTATGGCCGGTGGCGCATTGGCGCCGCCGGTTTTTTTGCGGGCGCCGCGACGCTCGCCTTGGAACAATTCGGCGTCATTGTCCGTCCCACCCCTTGTCATGAAAACCATCCGCATTCTCCTGCTCTCGGCGCTTGCAGTGGCCGGCGCCGGGGTGGCGCACGCCTTCGATCCCGTGAAGGGACTGCCCAAAACGGAAGTGGTGTTTTTTGAGCGCCAGAATTTCACCGACGCCCGCGACAGCTACATGGGTTCGGATTCCGGGCGCGACGGGAACCTCGACATGATCAAGGAATACCTGGTCAAGCGGGCGACGCGCTACCTCGCGCCGGGGCAGAAACTCACGATCACGATCACCAATGTCGACCTGGCCGGCGAATTCGAGCCATGGCGCGGTCCGCAGTTCGACGACGTGCGGATCGTGAAGGACATCTATCCGCCGCGCATCGACCTGACGTTCAAGGTAACCGATGCCGAGGGCAAGGTGCTCGCGGAGGGCAAGCGGGTGCTGCGCGATCCGACCTTCATGATGCGGCTGACCATGGCGTTTCAGGACGATCCGCTCCGCCATGAAAAGGCAATGCTCGACGACTGGATGAGCGAGGATCTGCATGGGTTGAAGAAGACGGTGGCCAGCGCGGCGACGCACTGAGCGTCGGCGAGTTCGCGGGATGATTTGCGTGCTGCGGGGCGCGCGCCACAGTGCGGGGAAATCCCGCCCTCCCTGCGTGACCCCCATCACCGACCCCGCTGCGCGCCTCGACAAGTGGCTCTGGGCGGTGCGTGTCTTCAAGTCGCGCGCGCTGGCGACCGACGCGTGCCGGGCCGGCAGCGTGGCCGTCAACGACCAGCCGGCCAAGCCCGGGCGCGACGTGCATGCGGGCGAGTCGGTCGCGGTGCGGCTGGGATTGATCACGCGAACGCTGCGGGTTCTGGCGGTGCCGCGATCGCGCGTCGGGGCGAAACTCGTCGCGCAGTTCTGCACGGACCTCACGCCGCCCGCCGAATACGAAAAACTGCGCGAGCGCAGCGTGCAGCAAGTGCTGGCGCGGGAAAAAGGCCGCGGCCGGCCGACCAAGCGCGACCGGCGGCTGCTGGACCGGCTGTTCGAATAGCGAACCGGCCGGACGATGGGAGTTCAGGAAAAGCGGGAAAAAGGCGTCGCATGCAAGGATGGGTTGCTGCTTTCCTGACAGCCACGTTTTCATGAACGTCTTTTCCAAATTCGAAACCGAGCTCGCCGTTCGTCCCGACGATATCGACCTCTACCAGCATGTGCACTCGACGCGCTATCTCGATTACGTGCTCGCGGCGCGATTCGAGCAGATGGAAAAGAATTACGGCATGTCGATGCAGGCGTTCGCCGACCGCGGATTCGGCTGGTTCATGGTGTCGGCGACAATTCACTTCAAGCGGCCGCTCGGCTGGGGCGACCGGATGACGGTGCGTTGCTGGATCGAGCACTTTACGGAAACCGGCTGCCGCGTGGCGTTCGAGATCGACAAGCGACCGACGGCAAAGCGCGTTTGCGAAGGGTTTTGCGACTACACCCTGGTAACGCTCGCGACCGGCCGGTCGACTGCGCTGCCGAACGACGTCCGGGCCAAATACTCCATCTGAACCGGGCGTCCGCCGGGCGTGTGGTCCCGAATTCCCTTGCGTTCACCCCCCGCCCGTGCGTCTTAGGCCGCCGATCGTTAGAGATAGCGTTAGGCGACAGTATCTGGTGAGTCGTTGGCTGAGCGTTTGGCTTAAGTGATGATTTCGAAACCCGCGTTGGGAACGGACCTGGCAGCAGACGAAGGATCTACGAGACATCACATGAGTAACTCCAAACTATACGTCGGCAATTTGTCCTTCAAGACCACCGAGGACGAGCTGCGCGCCGCCTTCGGCCAGTTCGGCGCCGTGACCGACGTTTACGTCGCCATGGACAAGATGACCGGCCGCCCGCGCGGCTTCGCATTCGTCACCATGGGCACGGCCGATGAGGCCAAGGCCGCGGCGGAAAAACTGAATGGCACCGATCTCGGCGGCCGTCAGCTCACCGTCAATGAGGCCCGTCCCAAGGAAGAGCGCCCGGGTGGCGGCTTCGGCGGCGGCGGCGGCGGTCGTGGCTTCGGCGGTGGCGGCGGCGGCGGTGGCCGCGGCGGCTTCGGTGGCGGTGGCGGCCGCGATCGCGGCGAGCGCCGTTACTAATCGCTTCGCACTAACGAACTGATTTTCGAGGGACGGAGCTCCTTTGGGGCTCCGTCCTTTTCTATTTATCCCTGCCGCATGGCAGCTTCCTTCGCTTGTCATTCTGAGCGGAGCGAGGAATCCAGCAGGAGCCACGCTTCTGCCCAGAGCATCGGGTGTCCCATGGGATTCTTCGCTGCGCTCAGAATGACAAACCAAGTCAATCATGCCTTTTAAAGCTCTTCATCTCTCCGACAACGTCCTTCGTGGCGTGCAGGCGGCCGGCTATACCGATCCCACGCCCATCCAGCTTCGCGCCATTCCCGTCGTCCTCGGCGGCGGCGACCTCATCGGTTCCGCGCAAACCGGCACCGGCAAGACCGCGGCCTTCGCGCTGCCCATCCTCACCCGCCTCGGCCAGCACGGCCGCGTCCGCGTGCTCGTGCTCGAGCCCACCCGCGAACTCGCGGCGCAGGTCGAGACCGCTTTCCGCGATTTCGCACGCTTCACCGATCTCCGCACAGTCGCCATCTTTGGCGGCGTCGGCTATGGACTCCAGCGGCAGGAACTCAAACGCGGGGTCGACGTCCTCGTCGCCACGCCGGGGCGGTTGGTGGACTATCTCAAGACCGGCGAAATCAATCTCCGCGACATCACCATCCTCGTCCTCGACGAGGTCGACCGGATGCTCGACATGGGTTTCCTGCCGGTCGTCAAGGATATCATCGCGCGCTGCCCGCGCGAACGGCAGACGTTGTTTTTCTCCGCCACCGTGCCGCCGGAAATCCAGGCGGTGGCCTCATTCGCGCTGCGCAACCCGACGCGCGTCGAGGTGGGCATCAATCGCTCGGTCAACGAGTCGGTGAAACACGCGCTCTATCCCGTCGCCGCCGATCAAAAATTCGACCTGCTCGAGGCGCTCCTGGCCAAGACCGACTTCGACAGCGTGCTGGTGTTCTCCCGCACCAAGCACGGTGCCGACAAGATCGCCCGCCGCCTCAAGGCGGCGAATCACTCCGTCGCCGTCCTGCACGCGAACCGGTCGCAGAACCAGCGCATCGAGGCGCTCGCCGGTTTCAAAAGCGGCAAATACGAGGTGATGGTTGCGACCGATATCGCGGCGCGTGGGATCGACGTCGCGGGTGTCTCGCACGTCATCAACTACGATGTGCCGGAAAAACCCGAGGACTACGTGCACCGCATCGGCCGCACGGGTCGGGCGCAGGCCGTGGGCGACGCGTTCACGCTGGTGACGCCGGAGAACGCCGGCGACATCCGTGACATCCAGCGGTTCATCGGCGCGAAGATTCCGGAGTTGCGGCTCGAGGGCTTTCCCTACCGGGCCTTCGTCGCGCGCACGGTTGAGCCGGCCCATCAGCGCGGTCACGGCAGCCTGCCCGGCCAGATCCGCCACAAGGGAAGCTTTAATCGCTACCGCGGCCGGCGGTGACCATCCGCCGGTGCGGACCGGATCGATGCCAAGTGGCCCGGGAAGTGTCCCCTATGGGAGGCGCTCCGCGACCCCTTCAGGCGGAAACCCGAAATCGGTTGTCAACTATTGGTTGACAGTGCCCCGGGCGGAATTTGGCGTCGCAGCGCGGGGAGATGTCTGACAGCGGAGAGCCATGCCCACGAGCGCCGCCGTCGGAAAACATCTTGCCGCGCTCCGCGCGTGCGACCGCTGCCCGCGGATGCACCCGCCGGTGGTGGTCGGGCGGCCGGTTGCGGGCAAGGTGCTGCTCGTCGGCCAGGCGCCGGGCGACAAGGAGCCGAAGCTCGGCCGGCCGTTTGCCTGGACCGCGGGCAAGACGCTCTTCAAGTGGTTTCACGCATCGCTCGATTGGAGCGAGGACGAGGTGCGCGACCGGATCTACTTTGCCGCGGTCTGCCGCTGCTTCCCGGGAAAACGCCCCGAGGGCGGCGACCGGGTGCCGGCGCCCGAGGAAATCGCGAATTGTTCGGTCTGGCTCGAGCGGGAGTTCGCGCTCTTGAAGCCCGCGCTGGTGTTGCCGGTCGGCAAGCTTGCGATTGCGCAGTTCATGGAGCCGGCGCCGCTCAACGACGTGATCGGAAAAAAATTCCCGATCGTCTATCGCGGCCATGCGACCGACTGCATTCCGCTGCCGCATCCGTCGGGCGCGTCACCGTGGCACCGGATGGAGCCCGGGAAGACGCTGCTCCACCGGGCGCTGGCGCTCGTGGCGGGGCACGAGGCGATCCGCGGCCACGCCGGTCTTTGACCGGGCGATCTCAGTTCACCCGGTTCCAAACCTGTTCGCCGAGAACGGCGGCGCGGGCGATTTTGGCGGACGTGCTGCGCATCTCGACCATCCCCTCGGGACTGCAGAACGCGGCGTGGCAGGTCACGATCAGGTTGGGGGTCGCCGCCTCCCCGGCGGTGCGGAGCGGTTCCGCCTCGACGACATCGAGGCCGGCGCCCGCGAGATGACCGGACCGAAGCGCGGCGAAGACCGGAGCTTTTTGCACGATGTCGCCGCGCGCGGTGTTGACCAGGAAGGAGCCCGGCTTCATCCGCGCGATCTCACTTTCGCCGATCATGCCGCGCGTCTCGGCGGAGAGCGGGCAATGGATCGAGATGGTGTCGGATATTTTCAGCAGCTCGCCGAGGGAGCCGACCCGCTCGATGCCGACCGCCTTGTGGGTCCCGGTGGGCGCGTAAGGGTCGAAGAACGCGACCCGGAAACCGAACGCCTTCGCGCGCAGCGCGGCCGCGGTGCCGATCCGGCCGAGGCCGACGATCCCGAAGGTCTGCGTGCGGAGCCGGCGCATCTTCGCCGCGACGTCGATTTTCCACCCGAGCCGTTTCGCCTCGGCGTCGAGGGGAAACAACTGCCGGTAGAGCGCGAGCGTGAGCGCAAGGGCGTGGTCGGCGACTTCCTCGGTGCCGTAGTCGGGGACGTTGCACACGGCGATCCCCGCCTTGGCCGCCGCGACCGTGTCGACGCTGTCGAAGCCGACGCCATTGCGGATGATGGCGCGGCAATGGCGCAGGCGGGCAACGACGCCGGCGTCGACGAGCGGACCGTGCCACAGGATGATCGCGGCGGCGCCGAGCACCTCGTCGGGAAAGGGTGCGTTGAACTCCAGCCACACCGTTTTCAGCTCGGCGACGCCGGCCAGGAACGGCGCCTCGATGGTCGCGGTGTGATCGGTGAACCGGAACTCCTTCGGGCAAAGAATGACGACGAGGGGCAGGGCGCTCATGGTGGAAAATTCTTTGACCAGAGATGAACCGGATGGCACGGATAAACCATGCGTTTCGCCCAATTGATCCTGTTTTTGTTCGCTGTGGTGGTGGCGCCGGCGCTGCGTGCCCAGCGCGAGAGACTGCCGCCCGACGATGTCGACTACGTCGAAAAGACCTGGCCCGACGCGAAAAAAACCAGCACCAGCATCCGCTACGTCGTCCTGAAAGAGGGCCACGGCGACTCGCCCAAGCCCGGCGACAAAATTGACGTGCTCTATGTCGGCAAACTGCTCCACGGCGAGATTTTCGACCAGACCGAGGATCGCGACCATCCGTTTACGTTTCGCGTTGGCCGTCAGATGGTGATCGATGGCTGGGATCAGATCCTGCCGATGATGAAGCTCGGCGAAAAGCGCCTCGTGATCATTCCGCCGGAGCTGGCCTACGGTTCGCGCGGCCAGCCCCCGAAGATTCCCCGCGACGCCACGCTGGTGTTCGAGATCGAGCTCCTCGATATCAAGCACGAGTGACGCGGTAATGTAACGGACACTGGCTCGCCGTCGCACCCGAATCCGTTACCTTGGCCGGCATGAAATGGTCCGTTGTCGTTGCGTTCGCCGGTGCGCTCGCCGGCTGTGCGAGCCCGCCGCCGCCGGAAAAACCGGCGGCCGTCCTGCCCGGACTGCAGCCCGACGGCTCGATGCTGCTGCCCAACCAGTGGTCGTTGCGGCCGGTGGGGCGCCAGGTCGTGGTCGGTGACTTTCCGGTCAACATCGCGTTGCATCCAAGCGGGGCCTTCGCCGCCGTGCTGCACAGCGGCTGGGGGCGGCATGAGGTTCGGATCCTCGACCTCAAGGCCGGCAGGGAGGTCTCACGAGTCGCGATCGAGGAGTCGTTTTACGGCCTCGCGTGGTCGCCCGACGGCCGCCGGCTCTACGCGAGCGGAGCAGGCCAGGAGGTCGTGCATGGGTTCGACTTTGAGGCCGGTTATCTCTCGGCGCACCGCGAACTCCGGCTGCGGCCGGTGCAACAGAAGGGCGTGCCCGCGGGGCTGGCTGTGTCGCCCGACGGGCGGGCACTCTACATTGCCGAGGTCTGGGGTCAGCGCGTGGAGAAAATCGCGGCCGAAGACGGCGCTCCGCAGTGGACGCGCACGCTGGGCGCGGTGCAGGGCGGGGAGGAGATGTCGGCCGATGAGGCGCGTCTGCCCAGCGGCTACGATCCGGCGGCGCCGTTTCCCTATACCTGCCTGCCGGATGCGGCCGGCCGGCGCGTGTTCGTGAGTCTCTGGGCGCGGTCGGCAGTGCTGGTGCTCGATGCGGAGACCGGCGCCGAACTCGCAACGTGGCCGGTCGGCGCCCATCCGAACGAGATGGCGCTGGCCCGCGATGGCCGGCTTTTCGTCGCCGAGGCGAACTTGAATACCGTGAGCGTGATCGACACGGCGACCGGCCGCGTCACCGAGACCCTCTCCGCGGCGCTGTTCCCCAATTCGCCGCCGGGTGCAACGCCCAACAGCGTCGCGCTCTCGCCCGACGGCGGGCTGCTGTTCGTGGCCGATGCCGGGGCGAACAATGTCGCGGTGTTCGATGTCGCCTCGGCCGGACACGCGGTCTCGCTCGGCTTCATCCCGGTCGGCTGGTATCCGACCAGTGTGCGGGTGACCCGCGACGGCAAGACGCTGCTCGTTGCCAACGGCAAGGGGGTTACGGCCGCCGCCAATCCCCGCGGAACGTTTCCGGGCGATCCGCGGCCGCGCGATTTGCAGGAATATATCGGCGGGCTGTTGCAGGGCACGATCACGTTCATTCCGCTGCCGGCGCCTGGCGAACGCACGGAGCAATTCGGGGCGTGGACGAAGATCGCCTATGCGTGCAGCCCGCTCGCCGCCACGCTGGTGCCGCGGGGCGAACGCCCGCCGGGCAACCCGATCCCGGCGCGGATCGGCGACCCCTCACCGATCAAGCACGCGATCTACGTCGTGCGCGAAAACCGGACTTACGATCAGGTGCTGGGCGACTTGGCGGAAGGCAACGGCGACCCGCACCTGTGCCTCTTTGGCGAGAAGGTGACGCCGAACGCGCACGCGCTCGCGCGGGAATTCGTGTTGCTCGATAATTTCTTCGCCGACGGCGAGGTCAGCGCGGACGGCCACGAGTGGACGATGGCGGCCTATGCGACCGATTTCGTGGAAAAGATCTGGCCGCTCAACTACGGGCACAAGCAGACCAAGAAGCACGACTATCCGGCCGAGGGCCGCTTCCCGGCGGCTTTTCCCGCCAACGGTTATCTCTGGAATCGCGCGGCCGAGGCGGGCGTGAGTTACCGCACCTACGGGGAGTTCACGCTCGATGGCAAGGGGACGCCGCAGAAACCCGCGCGGGCGGCGCTGCCGGTGCTGCGCGGGCACGTCGACGAACTCTACCCCTCGTGGAGCACCGATATTCCCGACACCGTGCGCGCGGACCGCTTCGTCGCGGAGCTGCGACGCTTCGAGCGCGAGGGCGACATGCCGCGCCTCCAGGTTGTGCAGCTGCCGGGCGATCACACCGTGGGCACGCGCGCCGGCTCCCGGACACCGACCGCGATGGTGGCTGAAAACGACGCCGCGCTCGGCCGGCTCGTCGACGCCGTGTCGCACTCGAAATTCTGGCCCGACACCGCGATTTTCGTGCTCGAGGACGATGCGCAAAACGGTCCCGATCATGTCGACGCGCACCGGATGCCCGTGCTGGTGGTCAGCCCGTGGACGAAACGCCACGCGGTCGACTCCACCCTCTATTCGACGACGAGCATGCTGCGCACGATCGAGCTCGTCCTCGGGCTGCAGCCGATGTCGCAGTTCGACGCGGCGGCGATGCCGATGTGGGCTTCGTTTGCCGACCGGACCGATTTGGCGCCCTATACGGCGCAACCGGCGCAGGTCGACCTGACCGCCGTCAACACGCGCGTTGCGTGGGGGGCGCGCGAGTCGAACCGGATGGATTTCTCGGAGCCGGACAAGGCCGACGACATCCAGCTCAACGAAATTGTCTGGCGCAGCGTGCGCGGAGCGAACGCGCCGATGCCCGCGCCGGTGCGTGCGGCGTTTTTCAAGGCGCATCCGAAGCAGGACGACGACGATTAGCGCGGAACGTTGTCGCGCCCGGCGCGGCGGCGCCGGTCCGCGCGGGTTACTTGGGCTCGACGGCGATCACCCAGAGATCCGTCTGGCCGATATTGTTGCCCTCGTGGGTCTGGCCGAGCCGCCACAAACATTGGCCGGTCGCAATGCTCGAGTCCTGTTTGCTCCCGTCCGGCAGCACGTGCCGCAGCTGGGCGCCCGACAAGCACATGACGACACGGTCGTGGTGCGAGTGCATCGGCTCGCTCTTGCCCGCGGCGATGCGGATGTCGTAGGTGCGGGCGTAGCCGTTTTCGACGAGCATCTTGTAGTCGGGGGCAAACCCGCTCTTGCCCCACATGATCTTCGATTCCGGATGATGAAACTCGATCCGGACAAGGTGCATCCCCGTCGGGCCGGTGGCCGTGATCTTCCCGTCCCGCGGCCCGCGGAAAATCGCCTCGCCCCGCTTGACCGCGGCGGTGGTCGCCGGCCCGGTCGCCGGGCTGTGCCGAATGATGCCGTCGTTGAGAAAAATCGTGATGTTGGGCAACCCGCCGCCGCCGCTCTCGGTTTCGGCCGGCTGAAGCGTTTCCTCATAGGCGGTCACCTTGTCGTTGTCGATCGGGGTGGCCGGCGTCGCGGCGGTGGCGCACGTGCACAGGGACAGGAGCAGCAAGGTCGGGAATTTCATGGTGGAGAAACGGTGACGACGCGGGAAAGCGTGGCGGCAAAGCAGCCGCGCGTGGGGTGGGGCGGTATCTTTCTCGTGCCGTCGCCGCCCGGGGCCGGCAATGAAATTCGGAACCCGGGAGCGCCGTCTTTGGGCCGACGCGGGCCGGAATCCCGCCGCCACTTACCTTCGCCGCTGCGCGAGCAGATTGTCCACGGTGTAGAGCGCGAGGCCGGCCCAGATGAACAAGAAGCTGAACGCCCGGGCGTGGGAAAACGGCTCGTGATAAACCCACAGGCCGATGGCGAGCTGCGCGGACGGCGCGATGTATTGGAGCAGGCCGAGTGTCGAGAACCGGATGCGCCGCGCGCCATAGGCGAAGAGCAACAGCGGAATCGCCGTGATCACGCCGGAGCTGAGGAGAAGCGCGTGCGTCCACCGGTCCGCGTGGCCGAGCGCGCCGGCGCCGGTGTGGTGCTGCCAGAGCAGAAACGCCACGGCAAACGGCGCGAGCAACAACGTCTCCACGGTCAGGCCCGTGAGCGAGCCGAGCGGCGATTGTTTCCGCATCAGGCTGTAGGCGCCCCACGAACCGGCGATGGCGAGCGCGATCCATGGCGGCCGGCCGAGGCCGGCGATCTGGACCGCGACGCCGGTGGCCGCCAGCGCGATGGCGACCCATTGCAGACGGCGCAGATGCTCGCGAAGCACGAAGCGGCCCGCGGCGACGTTGACCAGCGGCACGAGGAAATAGCCGAGACTCGTTTCGATCACGTGGCCGGTGTTGACGCCCCAGACATAGACGAGCCAGTTCGCCGTCAGCAGGACCGCGCTGAGAAAATTACGGCCGGTTTGTCGCGCGGTGCCGAGCGCCGCGTGGATTTCGCCGAGGCGGCCCTGCGCGGCCACGAGCGCGAGCACGAACACAAGCGACCAGATGTGCCGGTGCGCGATGAGCTCGACGGCGTTGACGGCGCCGAGCTGCTTCCAATAGACGGGGACCAGGCCCCACAGGAAATAACAGAGGGCCGCGGCCAGCGCGCCTGCCCGGGCGGAGGCTTCCGCGGGTGGTCGCGGGGCGACGGCGGTCGGGGCGGGCGGATTGCTCACGCGCACGACGTTTGCCGGACTCCGGGCGCCGTCAATCCGCGCGCGGACTGTGCCGGATAACGTGCGGGAGCGGTGCGCCCGGACGCGAGGCGGACCGTGCGCTTATTTTTTAGGCGCGGGCAGATATTCGTATTGATCGTGAAACTCGGTCGCCGCCTGGGTGCGGGCGACGCTCTCGGCCTTGCCCTGGCTGACGAGTTCAGCGGCGCGCTTGTCGATCCAGCGTTGCCGGAAATCCGTTTCGACCTCGCCCGTGATGGTTGAATCCTTGGGCGACGAGTTCTTCTTGGAATGCAGGCAGCCGCCGAGAAACACGGCGGCAAGCGCGAGGACGGGCAGAAGGAGGCGTTTGATCATGACGGGATTTGGGCGGCGAACGTGGCGCGGCGAGGGGTAGACCGCGAGGGAATCTTTTTGGTTTCGCGCTATACGAAAATATTGCTTTGCTGACCTGCATGAGTGACGAGCAACCGCCCCCGCCCCCCGCGCTTCGCCTGAAACCGCGGTTGTCCGTCGCGGGAGCGGAGAATTCGCCCGCTCCGCCGTCGGCGGCGGCCGCGCCACCACCGCCGCCGCCTCCTCCCGGCCCGACGGCTGCGGAGGCGGCCGGCGTGGCTCCGAAGCTCCGGATCAAACCGCGTCTTTCCGTTGAATCGCCAGCGCCCGCGGCCGCCACGGCGGTTGCGAGCGAACCGACCGTGGCGCCCGTGGCGGAGGCGCCGCCACCGCCACCTCCGCCGGAGCCGATTGCGCCACCTCAGTCGGTGTCCGTGGCACCCGCTGAGGCTCCGGCGGCCGGAGCTCCGCGGGTGCGACTGAGGCCGCGTGGAAGTGCCGATGCGCCTCCCGCACCGGCGGCTGTTCCCGTGGTGCCTCCACCACCGTCGACCGTGGTCGAGCCACCCCCGGCAGTCGTTCCGGCCGTTGTCGCACCGCCGCCACCGCCGCCTCCACCGGCGCCCAGCCCCGTGGCTGCCTCGGCGGCGCAGGCCGAAACGGGAAAATTCAAACTCAAGCCGAAGGTGCCGGCGCCCCCGGCACCGGTGTCCGCCCCGGCGCCCGCGGGCGCGCTGCCGACAGCCGAAGCACCGGCGGAGGCAGCTGCGCCTCCGCGCGCGCCCCCGCCGCCAACCGGGAGCGACGCCAAGGCCCCGCCGCCGTTTCCCGTGGTTGCTCCACCGAAAACCGGGAAGACCGCGCCGCCCATTCCGCATATCAGCGTGCCCGGAGAAGTCGCCGTGCCGGCGCCGGGACTCCCGCTGCCGAGAAGACGGAAGCCCAAGCCGCCGCCAATGGTGTTGGCCACCGCCGCCGCAGTGTTGCTCGTGGTTCTCGCCGGGGGATATTTCGCCGCGAAAAAATTCTTTGCCCCGCCGCCACCACCGCCGCCTGTCGTGACGCGACCGAAGCCCGCGGCCAAGCCGGCGGCTCCCGCGCCCCTGCCGTCCGTGACTGAATTGGCGCACACGTCGGTCGACGCCGTCAAGGAGGCCAAGACGGCGGTCGAAGCAGTGACGCCCGGCGGCGCCGTCGCGGACAAACCGGCGGCCCCGGCGGCGCCGAAATTCGTCGAGACGGAGAGCAAGATTGCGCCGGGAGTGTCGGCGACGAATTCCAACGTCGAGGCGGTGGCGGAGGCGACGCCGGCATTTCGCTCGTTCGTGGCCAACGCGAAGATCGTGGGCGTGATCGAGGCGGACCCGGCGAAGATGATTCTCAACGGCCGGCTGGCGCGGGCGGGCGAGACCGTGGATGCCGGCCTCGGGGTCATTTTTTCGGGGCTCGACATCGAAAAGCGGATCATCCTCTTCAAGGACAAGACCGGCGCGACCGTCACCCGTCGCTATTGACCGCCGGGTCCAGTCCGCTCAGCGCTGCACGGCGTCGCGGATCCGCTGGAGCAGCGTCGGATCCGTGGCAATGTCGATCACGCCGTTCACGACGAACTGAATGCCGATGCAAAGGATGATGAACCCCATCACCTTCGAGAGCGCGTTCATGCCGCCCACGCCGATGACCAGCACCACGCGTTCGGACAGGCGCAGGGTGACGTAGGTGATGATTGCGACGATCGCGATGCCGAGAATGATCGCGATGTAATCGAACCACGCGGTCGCCAGGGACGTGAAGCCGATCGTGACCGCGATCGAACCCGGACCGCTCATCATCGGCATCGCGAGCGGAGAAAACGAGACGTCGCGCTTGGCCCGCGCCGCGGCGTGGGCGGCGTCGTCCTGTTCGGCGCCCCGGGGCGGCGCCATCAGCATGCTCGAGCCGATGCCGGCCACGAGCAGGCCGCCGGCGATGCGGAGGCCGGGAATCGACAGGCCGAAAAACCGCATGATAAAGGTGCCCCCGATCAGAAAGCTCACCAGAATGACCACCATGTAGATGCACGCCATGCGCAGTTGCTGCATCCGGCGGGCGTGGGTGTCACCCTCGGTGATCGCGAGGAACGTCGGGGCCGAGGCCAGCGGGTTGATCAACGGCAGCAACGCGACGACGGTGCCAAGGATGAGCTGCCAAAAATGACTGGCGCTGAGCATGGCCGACCCTCGCGAGGCGCCCGGGAAAACTCAAGCGTGCGCGGTGCCGCCTACCAGACCTCGACCGGACCCTTGGGCACGGGAATCGCGGTGCGCTCCGCCTCGCCGCCGGCCCCCGGTTCGCGCATGAACGAGGCCACCAGCGGTGCGGGCGCGAATTTCTCCAGCAACACGCCGTGTTCGTCGCAAAACTGCGCGCGCCAGGCGAGGTATTCCGCGATGGCCGCCTCGAAGTCCGCGCGCGACGCGATGCCGATGATGAGGCGCTTGAAGGGTTTCACCGGGCCGAAGCGTTTCGCATACCACGGGGCGACCTTGCGAAACAGGCGCGCGCCGTGTTCCTCGCCGTAGAACTCGACATAGCGCTCGAAGTGCCGGCGGAGGACGCGCAGCCGTTCCGCGAAATCCGGCTCGGGCAGCAATTCGCCCGCGCGGAGGAAATGCTCCGTGCGCCGGAAAATCCACGGATCGTAAAACGCGCCGCGGCCGACGCTGACCCCGGCGCAACCCGTCTCGTCGAGCATGTGTTTCGCCGCCGCCGGGGTCGTGATGTCACCGTTGCCGATCACGGGGATGCGGTGCACGGCTTGCACGACGGCGCGGATGCCGGCGAGGTTGACGCCGCCGGAAAACCCCTGCGCCCGCGTGCGCCCGTGCACGAAGATCGCCGCGACGCCGGCGTCCTCCAGCACGCGGGCGAGATCGGGGGCGGTCAGGTTGTCGTCGTCCCAGCCGAGCCGCATCTTGGCGGTGACGGGGATTTTCACGGCTGCGATCATTCCACGAACGAGCGCCGCGGTCTTGTCGAGCTCGGTCATCATCGCGGAGCCGCCGCCGACCTTGACGACCTTGCGCACCGGGCAGCCCATGTTGATGTCGACCGCCTGGGCGCCCAGGGATTCGCACATTGCGGCGGCATCGCGCATTTCCCCCGCCACGCTGCCGAAGAGCTGGATGGCAAGCGGCCGGTCGGCCGGCGAAGTTGCGACCAGTTTCAGGGCGGTTCGGTTGCGCTCGAGGAGCGAGCGGGCGTTGACGAGATCGGTCGTGGCCCAGCCGAGCCCGCCGAGTTCGCGCACGGTGAGCCGCATGGGCAGGTTCGTGTAACCCGCCAGCGGCGAGAGAAAGAGATTGGAGGAGAGTTCGTAGGGACCGAGGCGCATTTCGCTGAAGGAAGGCAAGGTGAAGCTGGCTGAGCCCCGCTACAAGTCGTAGGTGCGAACGAGCGGGTTCGAACGGGCGCAAGGTAGGGGCAATCGCACGGCGAATATTTAAGGCTTTCGCCTTGTTGCAAATTGCCGGCGCGGCGTTTCAATCACCCGGATGGAACGCTGGGTGATAGTCCGAAACCGTGGCGCCGCGAGGCTGGCCCCCGGGCATCTTGGCGGGCGCTGGCGTAAAAACCTCGTTAGTTTGCAAATTTTTCCGCTCCACGGGCAATGTTGTCGGTCGATTGGCGTCATCGAACACGGGCTGTCGCAGGGCGGCGCGTGCGCGGCTTGCTGACCCCGGTGGTCTGGCCCGCTGCTTTTGAGTGTCATGCACCTTCTCCATCTCGAAGATTCCGCCAACGACGCCGAACTCGTGGAACGGCTCATTCGGGATGAATGGCCGGACTGCCGGTTTCAGCGGGTGGTGCAACGCGCCGACTTCGAGGCCGCGCTCGCCCGGGGCGGGTTCGACCTCATCCTTTCCGACTATACCCTGCCCGATTTCGACGGGCTGTCGGCCCTCGAGCTCGCCCGCCGGCGCTGCCCGGACACGCCGTTTATTTTTGTTTCGGGAACCATCGGCGAGGAGCGCGCGATCGAGGCGCTCAAGCATGGGGCGGACGACTACGTCATCAAGGACCGCCCCAGCCGCGTCGTGCCGGCCATCCGCCAGGCGCTCGTGCTGCACGACGAGGTGGAGCAACGTCGCCGGGGCGAGAAGCGGCTCCACGAGCAGGCGGCCCTGCTCGACCAGGCGCGCGATGCGATCTGCGTGACGGATTTCGAACACCGCGTGACCTATTGGAACGCCAGCGCGGAGCGGCTGTTTGGCTGGACGACGGTCGAGGCGCTCGGTCGCGACCTTCGCGCGCTGCTTTTCCATCGGAACCCCGCCGCCTATGACGAAGCGAGGCGGCAGTTGCGGGCCCCCGGCGAGTGGCGGGGGGAGCTGCAACCGGTGGCGAAAAGCGGCGCGACGGTGATTGTCGAGAGTCGCTGGACGCGAGTGCCCGCCGAGGCGGGAGCGCCGCCGCACGTGCTGTCGATCAACACGGACATCACGGAAAAGAAAAAGCTCGAGACGGAGTTCCTGCGGGCGCAACGGCTCGACAGCATCGGGACGCTGGCGGGCGGCATCGCGCACGACTTGAACAACGTGCTCAACCCGATCCTGGTCGCGGCGGGGCTGCTGCGCCGTGAACCGGCCCATGCGTCCGCGGCCCAGCTCGCGGAAGCCATCGAGTCGGGGGCCCAGCACGGGGCGGCGTTGATCCAGCAACTTCTCGCGTTCGCCCGCGGTGCCGAAGGTGCGCACAGCGAGGTGCAGCCGCGCCGGCTCATCATGGATCTCGGCCGCCTGCTGCAACCGATGTTGCCGCGCAATCTCCACCTCATCCTCAATGCCCCGGAAGGCATCTGGCCGGTGCGGGGCGACGCCACGCAGCTGAGCCAGGTGCTGCTCAACCTGTGCATCAACGCCCGCGACGCGATGCCCGATGGCGGCCGGCTCGAGGTTGCGGTCGCCAATGTCACCCTCGATGAGGTCGCGGCGCGCGCGTTGCCCGAGGGGAAACCGGGTCCCTGGGTTTGTATCGACGTCGCCGACAGCGGCACCGGGATGGCACCCGACGTCCTCGAGAAGATTTTCGATCCGTTCTTCACCACGAAGGGCCTCGGCAAAGGCACGGGTCTCGGGCTATCGACCGTGCGGGGTATCATCAAGGGCCATGGCGGCTGCATCCATGTCGAGAGCGAGGTGGGCCGGGGCACTCGGTTCCGGGTCTACCTGCCGGCGTCGTCGCCCGCGGCGGGGCGGCCGACCGTCCCCTCGGCCCAGCCGTTTCCAGCCCGCGGGCCGTTGGGCATTCTCGTCATCGACGACGACCACGCGGTGCGGAACATCCTCCGGTTGCTGCTGGAGGGTGCGAGCTATCAGGTTTTCCCCGCGGCCCATGGCTCGGCGGGTCTCGCGCAGTTTCAACGGCACCGCGGCCAGATCGACCTCGTCATAACGGACATGATGATGCCCGAGATGGGCGGCCCCGAGGTCGTCACGGCGTTGCGCCGGCTCGCGCCCGACCTCAAGATCATCGCCATCAGCGGCTGGATGGACGCCAACCGCCACAAGATGGGGCAGATCGCCGGGCCTCCGATCGAGTGCCTGGCGAAACCCATCTCCTCCAAGGATCTTTTCGCCGCGATCGATCGGGCGATGAAGGCGACGGCCTGAGGGGCGTCCGGATTCAGGCCGGCGCCGCGAGCGCCGACTTCATCCGCTGGAGCGCCTGCGCGAGCGTGGCCCGGGGACAGCCGAAGTTGATGCGAACATGCCGGCCCTTGGGTGAACCGAAGTAGGCGCCGTCGCTCAGCCCGACGCCGTGCTTTTCGAAATGACCGATCGGGTCGGCGAGACCAAGGGTGGAGACGTTGAGCCAGGCGAGATAGGTGGCCTCGACGGGGGCTTCGACCCGGATGCCGGGCAGCTCGCGGGCCACATAATCGAGCAGGAAATCGCGGTTGCCGCGCAAGCAGGCGAGCAACGCCTGCCGCCACGGTTCGCTGTCCCGGTAGGCGGCTTCGCAGGCGGCAAAGCCCAGCGTCGTGACCTCGGCGACGATCCCGGCGGTCGCGCGGACGAAGCGCGCGCGGCGCAGTGGGTCGGGGATGATCGCGAACGACGTGCCGAGGCCGGGCACGTTGTAGGTCTTGCTCGGCGCCATGAGGGTGATCGTGCGACTGGCGATCTCGGGCGAGAGCGGCGCGGCGGGCACATGCGGCAACGCGGGGTCGAGGATCAGGTCGCAATGAATCTCGTCGGAGCAGAGCACGAGGTTGTGTCGCACACAGAATTCGCCGAGGCGCGCAACCTCGTCACGCCGCCAGACCCGAGCGACGGGGTTGTGCGGGTTGCAGAAATAAAACAGCCGCGTGCGGGGCGTGACGGCGCGTTCGAGCGCATCCCAGTCGATGGACCAGGTGCCGCCATTCCCGGCGGATCCCCCGGCGTGGCTCAAGATCAGGGGCACTTGCACGGAGACGCGCGCCGAGTTTTTCGGCGCGGTCATGAACGGCGGGTAGATTGGCGACAACGTGAGGACTTCGTCGCCGGGTTCGGCGAAGGCCTGCGCCGTGACGTTCAGGCCGACGACGAGGCCGGGGAGCCAGACGAGCCACGCAGGATCGATCCGCCAGCCGTAGCGCGCTGCCAGCGCGGCGACGACGGCGTCGACGGTGGATTTCACCGGCCGGGCGTAGCCGAAAATGCCGTGCTCGACGCGACGGTGCAGCGCCTCGAGGATCGCCGGCGGCGACTGGAAATCCATGTCGGCAACCCAGAGCGGCAGCACATCGCGGCCGGCGTATTTCTGCCACTTTTGCGAGTCGGTGCCGGCGCGGTTCAGGGGCGTGTCGAAGTCGAAACTCATCGATGAAGGATGGGCAGGAAACCACGGAATGCGCCGCGGGGCACGGATTTTTTCCGACATAAGCCCGGGGGATGAATACAGCGGCCGATCGCGGGCGCCGGCTCAGCGGATGATGCCGGACCAAATCCGAACCCGCGGGCCGGAGCCGTCCGGTTTCAGGCCGCTTTCGCGGGCTGGCGGTTGCGGCGGAAACGGCGGAAGCCGACGGCGGCCACGCTGAGGCCGATGAAAATCATGCCGTAGGTGGCGGGTTCCGGCGCGGGCGTGATCTGGTGGTCGCTGCTCAACCAACTCGTGTTGGCGGCGGTGAACCCGTTGAACACAACCTGGTCTTCCGGGGTCGAGCCGCGGGTATTCGGGACGGCACCGGTGAAATTCTGCGAGTAGAAGTAGTCCTGCACGTTCGTCCAGTTGTTCACGGTGAGCGCCAGGTTCGTGGCGGAGAACGTGACGTTGTTCACGTTGAGCGTGGAATTCGCGGTGTTGCCGAAATCGAGGATCGAGTTGCCCGTGATGTTCAGCGTGCCGAACGTGGAGTTCGTGCCGTTGAGGAAGAGCGAACCGCCGGCGAGGGTGATCTTCAGGTTGGGGTCGTTGAAATTCGCACCGAGGGTGAGCGAGGCGCCGGGGCCGATGATGAGCTCGCCGGTGCCGGCGAAGCTGCCGGAGAACGTCGCGGAACCGGAGCTCAGGTTGAGGATGCCGCCGGTGCCGAAGTCGACGAGGCCGCCGCCGGTCAGGCTGCCGACCTTTTCGCTGTAGGTCTGGAGCGAGAGGCTGGCGCCCGTCGCCACGTTGAGCGCGGCCGTGTTGTTGAAGACATTGGAGGCGTCGGCGATGACCGTGCCGGCGCTGATGAGCGTGGCGCCCGCGAAGGTATTGCCGCTGTTGCCGAGGCGGAGGGTGCCGGCGCCGTCCTTGGTCAGGCCGCCCGCACCGGCGATGAGACCGGTGATGGAGGTGGTGCCGACGCCGCCGACGGTGAGCGTGTTCGAGCCGAGGGTGACGCGTTGCCCAACGATGAGCGTGCCGGCGTCGGACTGGATGCGGCTGGCGCCGCCGAGGGTGATGTTGCCGGAGATGGCGTTGTTGCCCGCGAAGTTCTCAATGGCGCCGTTGCCGGAGGTGCCGGTGCCGTTGATGGTAAAATTGTTCGCCACGCTGATGCCGCCCTGCAACTGGAGATTGCCGGAGCTGCTGATGCTGACGTTGCCGGTGCCGAGCACGCTGTTCGAGCCGCTGGCGTTGAGCGTGCCGTTGGTGACGCTGATGTTTCCCAGGAAACCCGAATTGTTGCCGGAAAGGTAAACCTTGCCGGTGCCGTTGACGGTGAGGCTGCTGGCGGCGGTGCCGGTGATCGTGCCCGCGTAATTCGAGTTGGTGTTGTTCGGGCCGCTGACCGTGAGCGCGCCCGCGCCGAGGGCGACGGTGGCGGTGGTGCTCGTGCTGGTGAGCTGGCCGAGCGTCTCGGCGTTGCCGTTGAGATTGAGCGTGCTCGAATTGTTCAGGGTGATGGAAGACGTGTCGGCGATCTGGTTGGCGGCGGTGAGCTTCACGGTGCCGCCGTTGGCGACGAGGTCGCCGGCGATGGCGTTCACGCCGGCCGTCTTGCCGAGGATGAGGGTGCCGGAGTTGACGGTCGTGGTGCCGGTGTAGGTGTTGGCCGCGGCGCCGTTGAAGGTGACGTTGCCGGTGGAGTTGATGTCGACCGTGCCCGTGCCGGTGGCGATGTTCGCGACGTTGATGTTGCCGGCGCCGTTGAGCGTGGTGGCGGTGTTGGTGCCGGTGATGTTGCCGCCCAGGGTCAGGAGCGTGCCGCTGTCGGCCGCAATGGTCGTGGCACCGGTCTCGGTGATGGCGCCGGAAAGGGTGTTGTTGCCGCCGACATTGTGGATGGCGCCCGCGCCGCCGACACCCGGGCCGGTGGCGGTGATGGCGTTGGCGACGGTGATGATGCCGGAAAGTTCGAGGGTGGCGCCGCCGGAAACGGTCGTGGCGCCGGTGCCGAGGGCGTTGGCGTTGGCGGCCTGCACGATGCCGTTGTTGATGTAGACGCTGCCGGTCAGGGCGGAGTTGTTGCCGGTGAGGATGAGTTTGCCGGCGCCGGTGCCGTCCTTGATGAGGTTGACCGAGCCGCTGATGGCACTGCCGATGGTGAGGTTGCCGGAGCCGGTGATGTCGGCGACGGTGTTGTTGGAGAGGGCGAGCTTGGTGGGGCTGAGGGTCTGGTCGTGCGAATTCTGCTGCTGGATGTAGGGGATCGTGCCGGCCAGCGTGAGGGTGTTGTTGCCGGTGATGTTGTAGGAGACGTTGCCGCTCGAACCGAAGCGGACGCCGGCGACGGTCGTGTTGGCGGTGAGGCTCACGCTGGGGCGGGCGACGCCGAGCGAATCGAACAGTGCGACCTGGGTGGAGGTGGGGGCGTTGGTGGCGGTCCAGTTGTTGGCCGTGCTCCAAGTGCTGCTGCTGCTGCCGTCCCATTCCTTGAGCGTGGCGGTGACCGGCGTCAGGAGGTAACCGGAGTTGGTCCCGTAGATGGTGGTCGAAAGATTGCCCGATTCGGTGGCCAGCCCGTAGCCGGAAATGTAGATCGAGTTGTTGATGTTCAGGCCGGAGCCGTTCGTGGTCTGGTTGCCGGAGGCGACGGTGGTGGCGAGCGTGTCCTTGGATTGCTCCCAGTTATTGATGACCAGGACACCGCTGGTGGGCGCGGTGTAGGCGCCGAAAAGGAAGGTGTTGTTGCCGCTGGCGGAGCCGAAATCGACGGTCGCGCCGCCGGCGGCGGTGAGCGCACCGATCTTTTCCGAGAAGCCGTTGAGGTTGAGGGTGCCCGTGGCGCCGATGCTCAGGGAACTGCCATCGGCGAGCCGGTCGCTCGCCCCCAATTGCACAGTGCCGTCGCTGATGGTGGTGGTGCCGTTATAGGTGTTGTTGCCGGAGAGGATGAGCGTGCCTGTGCCGGTTTTGGTGAGACTGCCGCCGGTGCTATTGCCGCCGTTGGAAATCGCGCCGTCGATATAGCTGGTGCCGCTGTTATCCACCTGGACCGTGAGCGTGCGGCCCGTCGAGTTATTCGAGAGATTGACGGCCCCCGACTGCCGGGCGTTGTCGAGGTCGAGGGTGAGGTTGCCGCCGGTTTGGGTGAGCGTGCCGGACGAGGTGAGGTGATTGCTCATCGTGGCATCGCCGGTGAGGGCGATGTTGTTCGCAATCGTAGTGCTGTTCGTGGTTGAGAGCGTGCCACCGGCGAGGGTGACGTTGCCGGAACCGAGGGCGGTGCTGCTGTTGGCATTGAGCGTGCCGCCGTTGACCGTGGTGCCGCCGGAGTAAGTGTTGTTGCCAGAAAGCGTGTCGGTGCCGCTGTCGTTCTTGATGATCGCCCCGGCCCCCGAGATATTACCGGAAACGGTCGTGCTGGTGCCGGTGCCGTCGAGGGTGATGGCGTTGCCGTTGGTCGCGATCGTGCCCGTGACGCTGAGGTTGCCGGTCGCGTTGTTGCGGAGGTTGATCGCGTTGTTGAGGACCAGATTCGAGTTGATCGTGTCGTTGGCGGCGCCGTGGGTCTGGGTCACCGCGATGCCGGAGAATCCCGCCACGAGGCCCTTGTCGAACGTGAGGGTATTGTTGTTGAGCGTGTAGTCGTAGGGCGCGTCGAACGAAATGGAGCGGACCGTCTGGCTGGCGTTGACGTTGATCGTCTGGTTGCTGTTGACGAAACTGTTGTCGAAGAGGATGTCGGCGCCGGTCGTGGGGTTGATCGTGGGGTTCCAATTGCCGGTGTTGGTGCTCGAGCCGGCGGCGTCCCACGTGCTGGTGCCGGCGGCGTTCGACCAGAGATTCGCCACCAGGGTTGTGACGTTGAGGTCGTTGACGTCGTGGATATTCGTCGAGCCGCCCGTGCCGGAGGCGAAGCCGAACTTGAGCGTGTCCGGCCGGGCGTAGCCGGAGAGATCCATCTGGAGCACCGTCTGCGGCGAGGTGCCGCCCTGCTGGAGGGTGACGGTGAGCTGGTTTGTCGCGCTGATGAGAATCTGAACCGTGTTGGTCTGGGTCGGGCGCGTCGCGGAATCGATGGACTGGGAAAGCGTGCTGGTGCCGCCGAGGTAGGCGTAACCGTTCGTGCCAGAGCCAGGGCCGCGGACGGCGATGGCGTCGGGCACGAGGCCGGTCGTGCCATTGAGGCCGCCGACGCGGCCTTCGGAGGCGGAGGAAAAATTGCCGTATTCGTCGAGGGCGACGCCGAGGTAGCCGCCAGCGAGGCCGTTGACGCCGGTCTTCTGGGCGTAGCCGATGGAGCCGCCGTTGGCGCCGACGCTGAACGGCACGGAGCCGTCGAAGAGGAAGAACGTTATGCCGTCGGCACCGGTGCCACCGTAGGACTGGTAGTTGAACGTCGCGTAAATGGTGGCGCCCGCCGCGGTGAAGGCGGTGTTGTAATACGCGCTCGTCGCCTCATTGCCTCCGGTGTTGGTGAGCTGCAGCCAGCCGCTGCCGGTCGGATCGGACACACCCGATGTGAGCGTCGGCGTGTAACCGGTGCCCGCGAAAACCCAGCCGGGAGCCGTCGAATTCTGAAAGGTCTCCGTGATCACCTGAGCATGCGCCGCCACGCTGGTGGCGAGCACTGCCAGCGCGCGATAGAGGCGGCGGCTAAGGTGATGGGGATTCGATGTCATCTTCTAGGGTCTGAACCCTACTATCTAAGTCGACTCATGCGATGATTTTTCACTCCGTAATTGTCCCTAATGAATGATAGATACGCTACGTATCGCCCACATAAGCCGTTGGCCTAGGATTCGGAAGATTGGCACGTTAATTCCGGGGGTATGGCCCGGGTGACAGCGCGAAACGCGTGGCGCCAGCTAACCTGAATCTGGTTGGTAAATTCCGACGCGTGCCGAGCCTTTTACGCGCAAGTTTTTCCCGGGTTGAGCCGGCCGGGGCGCCGATTTTTCCCGCCAGCCTTTCGCAGAGCGAAAGCCAGGCATCTATGGATAAGCAGTTTGTATATCCGGTGTGGCCGGCACCCCGCATGCAAAAAGGGGGGGCATCCAACCGTTCATCCGAACCAAACCATCAAAGGAGAAAAATCATCATGAGACTCGTTCGTTACACCTATCCATCCTATCGCAGGCTGTCGCCGGTTTTCAGCGGCCTGACTCGTTCGCCGTGGTCCGGCCTTGAAAGCGAAATCGACCGCCTGTTCACCTCCGCCCTCGGCGATTTCGCCGGTGCCGTGCCCAGCACGCGCTTCCCCGTCGACCTCTATGAGGACAAGGACAACACCTACGTCCGCGCCGAACTGCCCGGCGTAAACCGCGACGACATCAACGTCGAGGTGGTCGACGGCTACCTGACCGTCACCGCCGCCCGCAAGACGCCAGCCGCCGACGGCTCTTCGACGGGCTCAGGGCAGGCAAAGGAGCAGTCGTTCTCGTTCAGCCGCTCCGTGAGCGTGGGCGACACGGTGCAAGCCGACAAGGTGAGCGCCGCCTACGAAAACGGCGTTCTGATCGTCACGCTGCCGAAACGCGAGGAGGCCAAGCCGAAGAAGATCACCGTGGCGGTCAAATAACCGCGCCGCGGCCAACCATCGATCGCCAATCCGAAACGAAAAAATTCAAAAAAAGGAAATCCAACATGTCACTCTTCCAATCGCTCATTCCCTCGCTCACCCGCACTCCAGCGCTTCCCGCCAACGGCGGCGCGAACGAGTCCGGCCCGATCGTGAAGCCTGCGTATGAAATCAAGGAGGCCGACGACGCCTACGAGCTCACCGTCTATCTGCCGGGCGTCAACAAGGACGGCCTCGAGATCACCGCCGAGGAGGGCCAGCTCCGCATCACGGGCCGCAACGCATGGAAACAGCCCGAGGGCTGGACCGCGCTCCACCGCGAAAGCGCCGACGTGCCTTACGAGCTCGTTCTCACGCACGACAACGCCCTCGACGCTGACAAGATCGCCGCCGAGATCCGCGATGGCGTGCTGCGCGTCTCGCTCCCGAAGCAGGAAGCACTGAAGCCGCGCAAGATCGCGGTGAGCTGAGTCGCCGATAGCAGCAAATCACGACAACGACAGGGGCCGGATGCCATCGAGGCGTCCGGCCTTTTTTTTTCGCGCCAGCGAAGTCCAGTTGTCTTCCGAAGGGAAAACCGCCTCTCTCGTGGCCTCTTTTCCCCATGAAGACCCTCGGAATCGGTTTCGCGGGCGCCCGCTACGGCGCCCGGATGCATCTCGCCAACTACGCCAACCTGCCCGCGGGCTCCGTCGAGGTGCGCGGCGTCTGCTCGCGCACGCGCGAGAGCGCGGAGGCGCTGGCTCGAGACGCGAAGATACCCTTCGTCACCGACAGTTTCGACACGCTCCTCGCCCGCACCGACATCGACGTGATCGATATCTGCACGCCGCCGGCGCTGCACCACGATTTCGCGATCCGTGCCGCCGCCGCCGGCAAGCACATCATCATGGAGAAGCCGCTTACCGGCTACTTCGGCGCCCCGGGAGACGCGGAGCCGATCGGGCTCCACGTGCCGCGTGCGGTGATGCGTGAAGGCGCGCGCCGCAACGCCGAGGCCGTCCGCGCAGCCGTGCGGAAAGCAGGCGTGAAGTTTTGCTATGCGGAAAACTGGGTCTACGCGCCGCCGATCGACAAGATGCGCAAGCTGATCGCCGCCGCGAAGGGCGGCATCCTCGAGGTCCGCGCCGAGGAAAACCACTCGGGCTCGAATTCGGTTTTTTCCCGCGACTGGAAGAATACCGGCGGCGGCGTGCTGCTCCGGATGGGCGCGCACTCGGTCGGCGCCTGCCTGCACCTGAAGGATTGGGAAGGCCGGCAGCGGCGCGGTCGCGGCATCCGGCCCGTGTCCGTCCTCGCCGACACCGCCGACCTCGTGCACACGGCGGCCGCGGACGCGGCCCGCAGCGCCGGTGCGAACCAGTGGATCAGCGCGAACCCGATCGACGTCGAGAACTGGGCGAACCTCGTCATCCGCTTCGAGGATGGCACGCGCGCGAGCGTCATCATCAGCGACGCCGGCCTCGGCGGGCTGAACACGCGCGTGACCGCGTTCATGACCGACGGCGTCATCAAGGCCAACATGACGGCGAACGACGCCATCGAGACCTACGCGCCCGACGGTGCCGTGTTCGGCGGCGAATATTTCACGGAGAAGCTCGAGACGAAGGCCGGCTGGAACCGGCCGAGCTGTGACGAGGACTGGTTCCGCGGCTTTGCGCAGGAGATCGCGGACTTCGTATCGGCGATTCGCGAGGACCGCGAGCCACGCTCCGGCATCGACCTCGCGGTCGACGTCGTGAACGTCGTCTACGCCGCCTACCTCTCCGCCGCCGAGGGCCGGCGGGTGGAGCTGGCTTAAGCAAGGGGTGGTGGAGCGCGTCGGGCGGTAGTGGGTCAGTTTGCCCGAATGTAGGTCGGGCTTCACGCCCGACACGTCGGGGGTAAACCCCGACCTACAAAAAACAGATCAAACTGACTCACTACCCGTCGGGCTTGCCGGTTGGCCGACGCCGGATAACGCCGCGACCGCCGCGCGTTACTTACTTGAACAGGCCGGTTCACCGGCTTTCCGCCGAAAATTCATCGCGCCGCGGAATCGCCGGTGCATGCTCGATCGCATGGCCCGCCACGCCGCGAGCCAGTGCGAGACTGGGGTCCCGGCGCCCGCCAAATTGCGCAACGATGCGCAATTTGCTCCGCGAGCGTCGGCCTGGCAGTGGTCGAATTGTGCGCCGCGGCACACGATTCCGCCGTTAACCGCAGAATTCGGCGTGACCGCGCCAAATTGGGCCCGGACCCGATGCTGCCTGTGCATTGCTTGAAGGTGAAGCGGCTTGCCCTCAAGGCGCTCTACTGGCCAGCAGAGCACTCCACCCCGGACGGCTTCACTTCAGCGCCACGATCCAGAGCGGGACAGTGAGCGCCGGACGCAACCAAGCGAGGGCAGCTACCTTCGACGCCAGCGTCCCCTCTCGACATGCTCAAGAAACCCCAAATCCCTCAACACTTGGAGCTGTTGGCGAACTTTGTCGCGCACGTGTCGATTGCCGGGGTGAAGTGCCGACAAGCGCCCCTCGAATGCGTAAGCTTGGTCGTTTGTAAACTCGGCCGCGCCAATTTTCTCCACGCAGCGAAGCACATCGAGCGTCCATCCGCGTTGGTCCGTATTCATCTCACGCACCGGCGCGATTCGTGCGAAGTCTGCCCGGACTGCCGCCGGATCGCGTTCTACTCCGGCCGCCACGAGCGAAATCTTAGCCGCGTCCGGAATCAGACTGAAGTTGAGCGTATAGCCTTGCCAATGTTTGCGACGCGCGGTCTCGCCCAATGGTTTTCGCGGGAGGATGACCGAGTTCGTAATGGTGAATTTCGGAATCAGCATCAGGTCTCGCACCAACCACGCCGGAAGTTGGTAATGCAGTAGAAAGAAATGCGGTGTTTGGTCGGCGGCGATGGCTTCGAGCATCTTTCGGTAGTTCGAACCGAGCACACTCCCTCCGATTCGTTTACTCTGGCTCTTCAGCTGGTAGCGCTCGGCGCAGTCGGGGCAGACGAGATCTGAAACATGCGCATTGTTCGGCAACGAATCGAGGTCGTCCGACGCGCACGAACAACAATAGAGGTTTTCTGCCCCCCAGGGTTCAGTGACGCGACGCGCGCGTTGCGACGGGCTCTTGTAGCCCTCGGCGAAAAGCGCGGACAACCGGAGATTCATCCGCGGGGACGAGATCACCGTGGACCTCGCCATTCAACTTGATTTCACCCGCAGAATCTCCGTCTCACACCGCACGATGTGCGTCGTCTCGCGTTTTTTGCCGTCGGGGGCGTGCGCCCAGGCTTCTTGCAGCGTCACGTTGAGCGTCGTGTGGACGATGCTCGCGTGACTCACGTGCGCGCACGAGAGGAAGACGAACTTCGTCTCGTGAAAAATACAGTCGTGTGGTGGCGAGCCCGGGGTGGACATCGCTGAGATCGGATCGATCCGCTCCGCGGACAGTTCAAGATCATTTTGAGTCTTCACGAAAACGTTTACGCACGCGACGAGCGTGAACGAGTCGGCTTCGAGCCGAAGCGCGGCGAGTTCGACGTAGATTCGCGTTTGCTCGATGCCGACGAATTTTCTCCCGAGCCGCACGCACGCGATGGCCGTCGTGCCGCTGCCCATGAAGGGGTCGAGCACGAAGTCGCCGGAGTTCGACGCGGCGAGCAGGATGCGTTCGAGGAGCACGAGCGGTTTTTGCGTCGGATGTTTGCCGAGCGTTTTCTCGTCGGGCTTCGGCGCGGTGAACGTCCACACGTCCTTCATCTGTTTGCCGGCGTTGGCGCGCTTCATGTCGGCGTAGTTGAAGCGGTGCTTGCTCTTCTCGTTCTTCGCGGCCCAGAGCACGGTCTCGGTCGAATGCGTGAAGGTGCGGCAGGCGAGGTTCGGCGGCGGGTTCGGCTTCTGCCACGTGATCTGGTTGAGCAGCTTCAGCCCGAGCTGCTGCATCGCGAAGCCGACGGAGAAGATAATGTGGTGGGTGCCGCTCACGAAGAGCGAGCCGTGCGGCTTGAGCAGGCGCTGACAGCGTTCGAGCCACGCGGTGTTGAACTCGTGGTTGAGTGCCGGGCCGCGGGATTTGTCCCAGCCGCCCTTGTCGACCTTCACCATCCTGCCGGCGTGGCAGGTGATGCCGCCATTGGAGAGGAAGTAGGGCGGGTCGGCGAAGATGAGGTCGAAGACGCCGTCGGGGTGCTTGGTGGCGATGGTGTCCATAACCTCGAGGCAGTCGCCGTGGTAGAGGTAGAGCCCGCGGGCGTCGTCGCTCCACGCGAGGCGGCTCGGCTGCAGGATGCCCGGGGTGTCGTCGGCGACGATGGCGTCGGCGGGACGGAAGATGTCGTCGTGAGTCGGGTAGTCCGTGGGAACGGCGGCGGCCCTTCGACGGGCTTCCGCCTTCGCCGAGGCTATGGCGGACACGGCAGGGCGCGACTTCGTCGCGGCGGGTTGGGGCGACTTCGACTTTGGCGTGCTTTTTTTCTTCGGCGGCCCGCGAGGATCGGATCGATCCGGGGTAGGAACGGATCAAGCCCAATTCCTGTCGCACGTCGGACTACGCACGGGAAGCGTTCTCCGATTCGGGCCGAGCGAGCAGGGTGGAGAGAAAGAGAACGATTACGAGAACGAGAAAGATTTTGCCGATCCGGTGGCGCAGGGCGGCAAGACCAATGGTTGGGGTGAGGTGACCGAACCCGAATCCATGGCGCGGAGTTTTAACCACGGATGAGTCCCGGATGGGCACGGATAAATGCCAATCGCCCGGGACCGCGGGATTTTGTGGCCGGGGTCGCGAACCCCGCCGTCGAATGCCGCGGATGGCGGGATTCGGCGATCCCGCCCTACAGTCCGGAATCCGGGAATCCACGGGCGGTTGGTATGAAAGCCGGGTTGGAAATCATCCGTGCGCCTCAGTTCACTATCCCTGGACATGCACGCAGCCTGCGACGATTCGTTTCAATCAATCGACCGCAGATTACGCGGATTTCACGGACGCCTTCGGCGGTGCGTCTGCCTTCATCTGCGTCATCCGCGTTATCTGCGGTCAAAGGGTTTGGGGCCTTTCGTCCAGTTGCGGCGGAGCCGCACCAGGCCATCCGTGGGTGAATGCGGAGGGCAGGACCGCGGGTTTGCGTTCGGAAGAGCGCGGAGGCACTTTGGCACGATGCGATGAACGAGAAATCCGCCAATGCGAAGGTCGGGCCGGTGCTGCTGTTCGACGGCGAATGCGGGCTGTGCAACCGCGTCGTGCGGCTGCTGCTGCGGCTCGACCGGAGCGGCGGGTTACGGTTCGCGCCGTTGCAGGGGCCGGCGGCGCAGGAGTTTTTACGCACGCACGGGCTGCCGACGGCGGATTTCGATTCGCTGGTATTCGTGCCGGACTGGGCGCGGCGTTCGACGCCGGAATTCAAACTGCGGACGGATGGCGCGATGGCGGCGTTGCGGGTGTGCGGCGGGGCGGGGCGGGCGCTGGCGGGAGTGCTGGGAATATTTCCGGCGGCGTGGCGCGACGCGGGCTACCGGCTGGTGGCGCGGTGGCGCTACGAGATTATCGGGGCGTGGCGGGCGTGTCCGCTGCCGCGGCCGGAGTGGGTGGCGCGGTTTTTGGAGTAAGTCGCCACGGAGTTTTTACGGCGGAATCCCAGGCGCGGCTCCGCGGGAACCGAACGAAAGGCCGCAATCCTTTGACCGCAGATGACGCGGATGCCGCAGATGAAGGCAGAGGCACCGCCGCAGGCATGTGATATCCGCGTAATCTGTGGTCCATGAATTGAAATGGATCGTCGCAGGCCGCGGGCATGTTCGGGGATAGTGAACGGAGAGGCACCGAGCGGGACTGTTTTCAAGCGCACGCGGGTGACAAGAGCGTCCCTCGATTATTGGATTTTGCGGAGAACGGACCTCCCGGTCCGTTCTCCTCGAAAAGTCCAAATGCGAAGGTGCGCCGGAATGAGGGGTAGCTCAGCGGATGGGCACGGGTGACGGAAATCTTATCCGGGTAGTCCGGGCAATCGGCGGTTAATTCCTTTCCGGATCCGGCCGGATGAGCACGGACATCAGGATGGAGGTGGCAAGGACGCCGCCGATGACGCCGAGCGAGACGGCGGTCGTGATCTCCACCCAGTGCTCGACGAGCATCTTCACGCCGATGAAGACAAGGATGACCGCGAGGCCGACCTTCAGGAAACGGAAGAGCTGCATCACGCCGTTGAGCGCGAAGTAGAGCGAGCGCAGGCCGAGGATGGCGAAGATGTTCGAGGTGAGCGCCACGAAGCCGCTCTTCGTGATGGCGAGCACGGCCGGCAGCGAGTCGAGGGCGAAGACGAGGTCGGTCGTCTCGATGACGATGAGCACGATGAAAAGCGGCGTGGCGACGCGCCGGCCCTCGTGGTGGCCGAAGAAGTGGCCGTTGCCGGGATCGGGGCCGACGGGAAAATATTTCCGGAAGAAGCGGACGGCGACGTTGTGCTCGGGGTCGATTTCGTTCTCGGCCTTCTGCGGGAGGGCCATCTTGACGCCGGTGTAGACGAGGAACGCGCCGAACAGGTAGAGCACCCAGTGGAACCGCGCGATGACGCTCACGCCGACCAGGATGAAGGCGGCGCGCATGAGGACGGCGCCGATGATGCCCCAGAACAGGACGCGGTGCTGCCAGACGGGGGCGACCTTGAAGTAGGCGAAGACGAGGATGAAGACGAAGACGTTGTCGACGCTCAGGCAGAGCTCGACGAGGTAGCCGGCGAGAAACTGCTGGCCGGCGTCGGGGCCGCGCCACCACCAGAGGAGGCCGTCGAACGCGAGCGCGAGGGTGATCCAGACGACGCACCACCCGAGGGCCTCGCGCATCTTCATCTCGTGGGCCTTGCGCTGGAAGACGCCGAGGTCGAGCGCGAGCATCGCGGTGATGAAGAGAAAAAAGCCGCCCCACGCCCAGAACGGCATGGACTTGATGACGGCGAGGAGGAGCGGCATGGCGGGCGGAGTGTGCCGCCGGGCGGGCGGGACGGGCAAGCGACGAGTGGCCGGATGGAAACATCGGACGGGTTTCGACGAGGGCGCTCCGGACCGGCAACCTCACAGCTCGCGTCCATGGGACGGAGGTTTTGACAACCGACGGTGGCGACGTTCAGGTTCGGGGGCCCATGAAGCGTTGGTTTCCACATTTCCTGATGCTGCTGGCGTTCACGGTGGCGATGGCGCCGCTGCCCGCGCAGCCGGCGGACACTTCGCCGCCGCCCGCCGCGACGACCGCCCCGGCGCAAACCGCCACCAATCCGAACCCGGACCCGGACGCCCAGCAGCACGCCGCAGCGAACAACGCCGCGGCGGCGACGACGGTCATCGCAAAGCCGGTCGACCGCACGCCCGACTTTCTCGAGCACCTCGTCGACGCGGTCCTCGAGTTATTCGATGTCCAGCACAGCGGCAACACGGTGGTGCATTACGGCATCAGCGCGCTGCTCCTGGTGTGCGCGTTCCTGCTCCGGCGCGTGGTCACGGGCATCATTTTCAGCCGGCTGAAAAAATTTGCGGAGAAAACGGAGACCACGCTCGACGACAAGCTCTTCCCCGCGCTCGAGGCGCCGGTGGCGACCTTCGTGATGGTGACGGGCATCTTCGCCGCGCTGAAGGTGCTCAAATTGTCGCCGGCGACGGACCAGATGATCGGCTTCGGCTCGACGGTGGCGTTTTCGCTGGTGCTGTTCTGGGGTCTGCTGCGGTCGCTCGATGCGTTGATCGATCACGCGCACGAAATCGCGAAAGCGAAAGGGATGGGCATCGCGGCGTTCATGCCGTGGATCAAGAAGACGCTGGTCAGCGTGTTCGTCGTCGTCGGCGTGCTGTTGACGGTGCAAAGCCTCGGCTACGATGTGCGGGCGATCCTCGGCGGCCTGGGCATCGGCGGCCTGGCGTTTGCGCTCGCGGCGCAGGACACGCTCGCGAACGTGTTCGGCTCGCTCGTCGTCGCGATCGACCAGCCGTTCAAGGTCGGTGAATTCATCAAGATTGGCGCGAACGTCGGCGGGGTCGAGGACATCGGGCTGCGCTCGACGAGGATCCGGCTGCTCGACAAGTCGCTGCTGGTCGTGCCGAACAAGACCGTCGCGGCGGAGGCGATCCAGAATTTTTCGCGCTTCACGCAGCGCCGCACGGAGCAGGTCATCGGGCTCACCTACGACACGCCGCCGGAAAAGATGGACGCGATCGTGGAGGAGTTCCGGCAGATCGTCCTCGGCGAAACCGAGGTCGACCCGGCGTCGGTGATGGTGTTCTTCCGCGACTACAGTGCGTCGTCGCTCGACATCTGGGTGGTCTACGTGGCGCTGGACCCGGACTTCCAGAAATACATGCGGCTGCGGCAGCGGATCAACCTGGCGTTCATGCGCGCGGTGACGGCGCGCGGGCTGTCGTTCGCCTTCCCGACGCAGACGGTGCAGCTCGACGGCCCGGTGGCGCGGGCGCTGGCGGAAAAGAAGTAGCGCCCGGCGGCCGCTCAGGAGCCGCCGATGGCGCGCTCGTAGGCGGCGCGCGCGGCGAGATAATTCCAGCGCGCGGTGGCGAGCGAGGATTCGGCGCGGACGAGCGTGGTCTGGGTGTCGAGCAGGTCGGAGACGAGGGCGGCGCCGGACTGGTAGCGCTCCTGCACGACCCGGAGGCTCTCCTCGCTCGTGCGGACGCTGGCCTCGTTGGCGGCGATGGCCGCCCACGAACGCTGCAACTCGACCCCGGCGGACCAGACCTCCTCGCGGATTTGCAGGCGGCGGTTTTCCAGGACGGCGTCCTCGCGGGCGGCGTCGGCCTTCGAGCGGGCGAGGCGGCGCGCGCGGCTGCCGGCGTCGAACACCGGCAGGTCGACCGAGAAGCCGGCCTGCCATTCGCGCGTGTCGGGCACCCATGTGGTGTCGTTCCAGCCGAAGGAGGCATCGGCGCGGATTTTCGGCGCCCGCGCGGCGCGGGCGGCGTTCACGGCGGCGCGGGCGGCCTCGGAACGTTTTTCGCCGGACTGGATTTCCGGACGGCGCGTCAGCGCGCGATCGGCGGCGGCGGCGAGTTCGGCGGCGGTGGGTGGAGGAGGGGCGGAGGGTGTGGCGGAGATGACGAGGGGCGAGGCGGCGGGCCGGCCCATCGCGGTGTTGAGCCGGCCGGTGGCGACGCGCACGCGGCTGTCGGCGTCGATGAGTTGCAGGCGGGCGTCCGCGACCTCCGACTGGGTGCGCAACACGTCGGCCTTCAAGCCGGCGCCGCCGTCGTAGCGGACCTGGGCGAGGCGGGCGTGGGTTTCGGCGCGGGCGAGGCTCTTGGTGGCGACGGTCTGCAGGTCCTGGGCGGCGGCAACGGCGTAGAAGGCGGACTGCACGTTGAGCCGGACGTCGGCCTGGGTGGCGGAGGCGTCCGCCTCGGCGCCGGCGCGGCGGGCGCGCGCGGCATCGAGGCCGGCGCGGCGTTCACCGAAATCGTAGAGCGTCACATGCGAGGAGAGGCCGCCGTTCCAGTCGTCGAGCGGGCCGATGATGTCGGGGAGGGCTCCGCCGGGAAGAGCGAAGCCGGACGGCAGGAACGCACGGCGCTGCCAGCGATGGTAACCGGCGTCGAGGTCGACCTGCGGATAATAGGGCGCCTGCGCCTCGCCGACGGCCTCGGTGGCGGCGGCGACGCCGGCCTGGGCGGCGGCGAGCGCGGGCTGCTTCCCGGTGGCGGCGCGGAGGCAGTCGTCGAGCGAGAGGGCTGGACCGTTCGACGGGTCCGCCGCGGGCGCGTTGTCGGCGGCGGCGAGGCGCAGCGTGGCGGCGGCAAGGAGGGAGGCGCAGAGGATTCGTTTCATGAAGGACGGTGGGTTGAGCAAAGGGAAATCACGCGAGCGTTTTGTGGAAGCGGGTGACGGCGAAAGTCATCACGCCGAGCCCGATGGCAAGCAGCGCGGCGGCTTGCGGCCAGAGGATGTCGAGGCCGACGCCCTTCAGGAACACGCCGCGGATGATGATCAGGAAATAGCGCAGCGGGTCGAGGTAGGTCAGCCACTGCACGGCCGGCGGCATGTTGGCGATGGGATAGACGAAGCCGGAGAGCAGCATCGCCGGAAAAAAGAAAAAGAAGGTCGTCATCATCGCCTGCTGCTGCGTGCGACAGACGGTCGAGATGAACAGGCCGATGCCGAGCGTGCTCAGGAGGAAGAACGTCGTGCCGAGCAGGAGCAGCGGAAAGCTGCCGCGCATGGGGATGTGAAACCAGAAGAGGCCGATCAGCGTGACCATGACGACGTTGATGTAGCCGATGACGGCGAACGGCGCGCACTTGCCGAGGATGAATTCCACCGGGCGGATCGGCGTGACCATGATCTGCTCGATGGTGCCGACCTCCTTTTCGCGGACGATGGCCATGCCGGTGAGCATCAGGCTCACGAGCATCACGAGCGTGGCGATGATGCCGGGCACGTAGAAATTACGGCTCTCGAGATCGGCGTTGAACCAGGCGCGGCCGCGGAGGTCGACGCCGCCGGCGGGAACCACGCGACCGGTGCGGCGGAGCGCCTGCGAGAGGACGACGTCGCTGTTGAACGTGCCCGCGATGATCGAGCTGTAATTGAGGACGAAGCGGGCGGTGTTCGAATCCGAGCCGTCGACGACAAGCTGGGCCGTCGCGGTGCGGCCGCCATCGAGGTCGGCGGCGAAGCCCGAGTCGATCTGGAGAATGGCCGAGGCGCCGGCCGAATCGAGGGCCGCGCTGGCGTCGGTTTCCGAGTCGGTCTGGCGCACGAGGTCGAAATAGCCGGAGCCCGTGAAACGCGAGACGAGGGCGCGGCTGGCGGGGGTGTTGTCGCGATCGATGAGGACGAACTTCACGTGGCGGACGTCGAGCGTGACGGCGTAGCCGAAGATGAGCGTCTGCACGACGGGCAGCCCGAGAATGACGAAGCGCATCCGCGGATCGCGAAAGACGGAGCGGAACTCCTTGCGGAGCATGGTGAGGATGCGTTCCCACATGGTCAGACGAGTTTCTTGCGGAATTTCCTGATGGCGGCGCCCGCGACGACGGTCGCGAAGACGAGCAGGAAAAGCGCGTCGGGCCACATCGCGCCGAGTCCGACGCCGCGGAGGAAGATGCCCTTCACGAGCGCCACGAAGTAGCGCGCGGGCACGACGAAGGTGATGACCTGCACCGGCAGCGGCATGTTCGCGATGGCGAACGTGAAGCCGGAGAGCAGGAACGCGGGGAGGAACGTCGACACCATCGCAAACTGGCTCGCGAGCAATTGCTGGCGGGCGACCGTGCTGATGAGGATGCCCTGCGCGATGGTGCCGATGATGAAGAGGGCGGCGACGCCGAAGAGCAGCAGCACGCTGCCGCGCAGCGGCACGTGGAAGAGGAACACCGCCATCAGGACGGCGATGAGCACGTCGACGAGGCCGATGACGAAGTAGGGGAGAAGTTTTCCGAGGATGAGCTCGGCCGGCCGGATGGGAGTCGAGATGAGCTGCTCCATCGTGCCGCTCTCCCATTCGCGGGCGACGGTGAGCGAGGTGAGCAGCGCGGCGATGAGGCCCATGATGACCGCGATGATGCCGGGGATGATGAAGTTCTTCGACTCGAGGTCGGGGTTGAACCAGACGCGCGAGCGGAGATCGAGCGACGGCGCGGGCGTGGTGCCGGTGGCGCGCTGGATTTCGGCGAGCGTGATGTGCTGGTTGTAGGCGAGCGTGATGCCCTGCGCGTAGCCGAGCACGATGCCGGCGGTGTTCGAGTCGGAGCCGTCGACGAGCGCCTGCACGGCGGGCTGGCGGCCGGCGGCGAGATCGCGGGCGAAGCCGGAGGGAATCACGAGCGCGATCCACGCCTGGCGCGTGTCGATGGCGTGCTCAAGGTCGCGGTAGTTGTCGGCGGCGCCTTGAAACGCGAAGTAGCGCGAGCTGGTGAACTGCGAAAGGTAGGCGCGGCTCGCGGGCGTGCCGCTCTGGTCCCACGCGACGAGCGGCACGTGGTCGACGTCGAGCGTGAGCGCGTAGCCGAAGAGCAGGATCATCAGCATCGGGATGCCGATGGCGAGGCCGAGGCTGCGCGGGTCGCGGCGGATGTGGATCGATTCCTTGCGGGCGACGGCCCAGAGGCGTTGCAGTTTCACCGGCTCACCTCCGCCTGCCGGCCGCTGGCGCGGTCGCGCGCCTCGATGAGCGAGACGAACACGTCCTCCATCGTCGGCGCGATGCGCTCGATCCGCGTCAGCGCGAAATCGCCGGCGGTGAGCGCGGTGCGGATGGCGCCGCTCGCGGTCTCGGCGTTCTGGGCGATGGCGTGCAGGCCCTTGCCGAAGAGCGCGACCTCCTGCACCTCGGGCAGGCGCTCGATCGCGGCCATCGCGTCGTTGGGCCGGGCGCAGTCGATCTCGAGGACGCACTCGGGCATCTTCTCGGTCTTGAGCTGGCGCGGCGTGCCGAGCGCGATGAGTTCGCCGCGGTAGACGATGCCGAGCCGGTCGCAATACTCGGACTCCTCCATGTAGTGCGTCGTCACGAACACGGTGACGCCCGCGCCGGCGAACCGGTAGATCATGTCCCAGAACTGCCGGCGGCTGATGGGATCGACGCCCGACGTCGGTTCGTCGAGAAACAGGATCGGCGGCTCGTGCAACACGGCGCAACCGAGCGCGAGGCGCTGTTTCCAGCCGCCGGAGAGGTCGCGCGTGCGCGTGCGGTGGAGTTCCTGCAGGCCGGCCATCTCGAGGACCCAGGCCTTGCGCTCGGATTTTTTTGCGCGCGGCAGGTTGTAGATGCCGCTGTAGAAATCGATGTTCTCGCCGACGGTGAGTTCGTCGTAGAGGGAGAATTTCTGGCTCATGTAGCCGATGCGCGTCTTGATCCGCTCGGTCTCGCGGATGATGTCGAAGCCCGCGACGCGGCCGGAGCCGCCGGACGGCGTGAGCAGGCCGCAGAGCATCCGGATCGTGGTGGACTTGCCGGCGCCGTTCGGGCCGAGGAAGCCGAAAATCTCGCCGCGGCGCACGGAAAACGAGATGCCCGCGACCGCGCGGAACGCCCCGAACCGCTTCTCGAGGTTCTGGACCTCGACGATCGGCGCGGCGTCGGCCGGTGGCGGTGTGGGCGTGGTGGAGGGCATGGCGCGAATCAATCCGAGTGCGGACCGTCGCCGCCGGCACCGGTGTCGGTGGCGACGAGAGCGGTGAGCAGGACAAGCACGATGATGGCGACGATCATGGGAGCGGCGGCGACTTCAGGACGGGCCGGGTTGGGGGGCGTCGATCACGGAAACGAACACATCCTCGAGCGACGGCTCGATGGCGCGGAACGAAATGAGTTCGAGCTGCGCGGAGGCCAGCAGCTCGCGGGTGCGGCGCTCGGCGTTGGCGGAGTCGCGGAGCGACACGTGCACGCGGTCGCCGAAGAGGCCGACCGTGGCGCCGGTTAAATTTTCGCGGAGCCGGGCGGCGGCGCGGCGCGAATCGGAAGTGCGGACCTCGAAGAGCGCGCCGGGCATCATCGCCTTCAACTCGGCCGGCGTGCCGACGCCGAGGAGCTTGCCGCGATGGAGGAGCGCGAGGCGGTTGCACCGCTCGGCCTCGTCGAGATAGGCGGTGGAAACGAAGATCGTCACGCCGTCGCGGACGAGTTGGTAAAGGATGCGCCAGAAGTCGCGGCGCGAGACGGGGTCCACGCCATTGGTCGGCTCGTCGAGGAAGAGGACGCGCGGCGTGTGGATGAGCGCGCAGGCGAGGCCGAGTTTCTGTTTCATGCCGCCGGAGAGGTTGCCGGCGAGGCGGTGCTGGAACGGCGTGAGGTTGCTGAAGCCGAGGAGCCGCTCGGTTTTTTCGCGGCGGCCGGCGGCGGGCACGCCGTAGATGTCGGCGTAGAACATCAGGTTTTCGTGGACCGTGAGATCCGGGTAGAGCCCGAAGCGCTGGCTCATGTAGCCGATGTGATCCTGCAACCGGTCCTCGTCGCGCGTGACGTCGAAATCCGCGACGGTGGCCTGGCCGGCGGTGGGCGTGAGAATGCCCGTGAGCATGCGCATCGTCGTCGTCTTGCCGGCCCCGTCGGGTCCGACGAGGCCGAAGATCTCGCCCGCGGCGATGTCGAGATCGAGGCCGTCGACGGCGACGACGTCACCGAAGGTCCGGCGCAGGCCCTGCGTGTGGATGATGGACATGGTGCGGCGCGAAGGCGGATGCGGGGCGGGCGGGAAGGGCGCGCCTACGATTTCACCGGGATGACGACGTCGGCCGGCATGCCGGACTTGAGCTCGTCGTTGGGATTGGCAACGTCGACCTTGAGGCGGAAGACGAGCTTCACGCGCTCCTTCGGCGTCTGGACGGTCTTCGGCGTGAACTCCGCCTCGGCGGAGATGAAGCTGACGGTGCCGTCGTAGGTCTTGTCGGGAAACGTGTCGGTGTGGACGGCGACCTTCTGGCCGAGGTGGACGCGGCCGAGATCGGTCTGGTTGACGTAGGCACGGACCCACATGTGGGCGATGTCGGCGACGGTCGCGACGGGCGTGCCGGCGGAGACGAACTCGCCGGGCTCGACGTTGTGCGAGAGGACGACGCCGGTGAGCGGCGAGACGAGCCGGGTGTTTTCGAGCTGGGTCCCGGCGAGGGCGACGGAGGCGCGCGCCTGCTCGACGCGGGCGCGGGCCTGGTTGATCGTCTCGGTGCGCGGGCCGGCTTGCACGAGTTTCAGGCGCTCGCCGGCCTCGGCGGCCCGGGCGTCGGCGACTTTCAACTGCGCTTGGGCCGCCTCGAACTCGCGGTTCGAAATGGCCTCCTTGCCGAGCAATTCCTGTTGGCGCGTGAAATCGAGCCTGGCGCGATCGCGTTCCGCCTCCGCGCTGTGCAGCGTGGCCTCGGCGGCGGCGATTTCCTGCGGGCGCGAGCCGGCCTCGAGTTCGGCCAGCGCGGCCTCGGCAGCGGATTGCTCGGCGCGCCGAAGCGCGAGTTGCTCCTTTTGCTCGGCGTCGTCGAGGCGGGCAATGAGCTGGCCGGCGGTGACGCGGCCGCCCTCGGAGACGGCGCGCTCGGCGACGCGGCCGGGGATCTTGAAGCCGAGCTGGGCGTCGGTGACCTCGATGTTGCCGGAAAGGAGGAGGTCGCCGGATGGGGTTTCGGCGGGGCGGTGGCACGCGCCGAACCCGAGCGGGAGCGTGGCGAGGAGGAGCAGCGCGGCGCGGCGCACGCGGCGGTCAGGGAACAAGGGATTTTTCATAATCTTTGCGTCCGGCGGGCGTGAGGAGCCCGTTGAAGAACAGGTTGAGGGCTTTTTCGAAAGTCTGCCGCGGCGTCAGGCCGGTATGCTCGAGTGTCTCGGGCTGGATCAGGTTGCGGATGGCCTGGAGCCAGAACTCGGTGGCGAAAGCGGGATCGATGTCCGGCCGCACCTTGCCGCTGGCGATGCCGTCGCGGATGAGACGGCCGAAAACATAGGGGATGTTTTTTTGCCGGAGCTGCTCGATTTTCTGGTAGATGTGGGGCGTGAAGCGCTGGAGATCGCGCAGCATGGTCGGGCTGGCCTTGGCGAGCGTGCTCCCGACGATCTCCACCACTCCCGCGAGCCGCTGGGGAAACGTGAGCTTCGGGTCGGAGAGCACCGCCTCCATGCGGACGTGCAGCGACTGGCCGACGAGGTCGATGATCCGCTCGATGAGCGCGTCCTTGCCCGGGAAGTGGAGGTAGAGCGTTTTCTTGCTCATGCCCAGCTCATGGGCGAGGTCGTCCATGGTGAGCGCGTTGTAGCCGCGGCTGAACAGGTGCCGGTGCGCCGCCAGCAGGATGCGGGCGGTGGCCGGTGGCTCGGCGGCGAAGGGTGTCGGGATGGGCTCGGGCATGGCGGAAAATCAGGAAACTAAAAAAGTATTTTAAGTTTCCTTGGCAAGAAAAATTTTCCCCGGGTTCAAATCCCGCGGACTCCGCGGCGAGGCGCCGTTGGCGGGCACGGCGGGAGGCGGGGGCGCTTCCCGCCGGCGGCGGGGGAGGGGAAGGGAAGAGCCCGGCTGCATTGCGCGGGGATTGAAACGGGCGGCGGGAACTGTCTGCCTCGGTCCATGCCCGCGCAGGCCAATGTCAAAATCGAAATCTCGGCGCTCATCGCGCGCAAGGACCTTGCCGCGTTGAAAAAATACCTCGAGCCGTGGCTGCCCGCCGATCTCGCGCCACTGATCGCCGACCTGCCGGTCGAGGAACTGGCGGCGCTGTTCCGCGTCGGCTCGCGTCCGCTCGACGCGGCGATCTTCACCTACATGCCGCTCGAGTCGCAGAAGAAGCTGCTCAAGGTGCTCACGCAGGACCAGGCCGCGGCGCTGCTGAACGCGCTGCCGCCCGACGACCGCACGGCGTTCCTCAACGAGCTGCCGCTCGACGTGGCGATGCAGATGCTCTCGATGCTCACGCCCGACGAGCGGCAGGTGGCGCAGTCGCTGCTCGCCTACCCGGAGCACAGCGTCGGCCGGATGATGACGCTCGACTACGTGGCGGTGCACCCGGAGTGGAGCGTGCGGCAGGCGCTCGATTACATCCGCGAGCACGGTTACGACCGCGAGACGCTCAACATGGTCTACGTCGTCGACGACGCGGGGCACCTGATCGACGACATCCGGGTGCGGCGCTTCCTGCTGTCGCCGCTGGACCGGCCCGTGCGCGAGCTGCTCGACGGCAACTTCACGATGCTCGCGCCGACGGACGACCGCGAGAAGGCGCTCGGGCTGTTCCGGACGTTCGACCGCGTGGCGCTGCCGGTGGTCGACGAAAACAAGAAGATCATCGGGATCGTGACGGTCGACGACATGCTCGACGTGGCGGAGGAGGAGGCGACGGAGGACATCCAGAAGATGGGCGGCAGCGAGGCGCTGGACGAACCCTACACGACGATCGCGCTCTCCAAGATGGTGAAGAAACGTGCGAGCTGGCTCGTCGTGTTGTTTCTCGGCGAGATGCTGACGGCGACCGCGCTGAAATACTACGAAGGGGAACTGGCCAAGGCCATCGTGCTTTCGCTGTTTCTACCGCTGGTTGTCAGCTCGGGCGGCAACGCCGGCTCGCAAGCCGCGACACTCGTCATTCGGGCGCTCGCGCTCGGCGAGTTCAAGTTGCGCGACTGGTGGCGCATCATGCGACGCGAGCTGGTGGCGGGCCTGTCGCTCGGCATAATTCTGGGGGTGATCGGGGTGCTGCGCATCTCGGTCTGGTCGTTTATTTTTCCAAACACTTATGGCGAACACTGGCTGCTGGTCGCCGCCACCGTCGGCACGGCGCTCGTAGGCATTGTGATGTGGGGTTCGCTGATGGGTTCGATGCTGCCGTTGCTCATCAAGCGGGCGGGCTTCGACCCCGCGACATCCAGCGCGCCGTTCATCGCGACGCTCGTGGACGTGACCGGGTTGATCATCTATTTCACCGTGGCGCTCCTCATCATGCGCGGAACGCTGCTGTAGCGGGGACCCGATGGCTGACCGCAGGGACCCGTTGGCAAAAAACGGTGTCCCTTGACGGACGGCGCGCGCGTCCTTTCACTATGCGTTCCCTGGCATGAATCACCGGTCCCAAGTTTTCCGAGCCCTTGCGATCCTCGGCCTCGCCGGGTCCCCGGTGACCGCGGCCCGGGCGCAACTGGCGGCCAGCTCGCCGTTTCTCCCGGTCAAGCCGGCCGATTCATCGACGCCCACGGCAGGGGCTCCGTTGGAATTCCGCGGACTGATCGAGCTGCCGGGCGAGGGGCTGAAGGTGCGAATCTACGATCCGGGAAAAAAAACCGGCGCGTGGCTGAAGATCAACGAACGCGATCCCGCGTATGAGTTTGTGGTCAAGCAATACGACGCGAACCACGACACCGCCATAGTCGAATACCACGGCCAGACCCTCACGCTCGCCGAGCACGAGGCCAAAGTGACCTCGTCGGGCATGGCGCCGAACATCGCGATGAGCGCGATGCCGATGCCGGTCGGGGTCACCGCGCCGGTGGCACTCAACGTGACTCCCGCGCAGGAACAGCAACGCCTCGAGGCGGTGGCGGCGGAGGTGGCGCGGCGCCGGGCGCTGCGCGAGCAGGCGGTGCAACCCAACGGCCAGGTGATTCCCATGACGCCGCCGATCCTGCAGCCGGTGCAACCGGCGCGGCCGCAGGGCTTCCAGCAGAATCCCAACGCGGCCCGCGGGCAGCGCGGCGGCCGGGCGCGCGGCCAGTAGCGGGAGTGACCCGCATGGACGCGTCACGGTCCGAGGCCGCGGGCGCAAGGCCGGGGGATCGGCGCGGCGCGTGGCATGCCGGGGAGGACGAATCTTGAATCGGCCCGAAATCTTGTGTCACTTGTTGGTGCGGCGTCCGTCCCATTGACCAATCCTTGTTTTCCCATGGCCCCCCGTCGTCCACTGCCGCGGTATCTGGTTTGCGCCCTGCTTGCGTGGGCGGGCGCCGGACGGGCGGGGGCGCAGCTCGCGGCCAGCTCCCCTTTTGTTCCCGTGCAGGGCGCCAACCCGGAGGCTCCGACGGCGAATGCGCCGCTGGAGTTCCGGGCCGTGGCCGATGCCGGCGACGGCATAAAGTTCCGGCTGGTCGAGACCGGGCCGAAAAAAAGCGGCACGTGGGTCCGGCTGAATGAGCGCGATTCGGACCTCGGAGTCCTCGCGAAGCAATATGACTCCGGCGGCGAGATGCTCACCGTCGAATACCAGGGCCGCACCCTGACGCTGCCGTTGCACGAGGCGAAGGTCACCTCGGGCGGCGTGGCGGTGCCGAATCTGGCGATGATGCCGGCGGTCAACCCGCAGCCCGTGATCGGGGCCGGGGTGGTGATGGCGCCGCCCAGTGTGAGCCCCACGACGCAAAGCCAGCTCGACGCGATCGCGGCCGACGTGGCCCGGCGCCGCGCGTTGCGCGAACAGGCCGCACCGCCGGGCGGGATGGGCGTGCCGCCGGCGATTCAGCCGCGACCGCAGGGGGTGCCGGGGCAAAATCAAAACGGTCCGCGCGGCGGTCGCGGCCGCAGCACGCAGGCACAGTGAGCCGCGGCCCGTCGCGCGGGGTGCGCGGAAGGGATTGAAAATATTTCGTGCGCCGCCTGCCCGGGCGCTTAGCGTGACGGGCCAAATGTCCGCCGCACCGTCACCCGCCATCGCATCCGCCGCGCCCACCAACTGGGCGTTGATCCGGCGGCTGTTCGGGCTGGCGTGGCGCTACCGGCTCCACTGCCTGCGCGTCCTGGGCATCCAGCTCCTGTTGCTGACCATGGGCATCGTGGGCCTGAGCTTCACCGGGCTGGGCATCGATTACATCCGGCACCGCATGGACGGCACGCCGCTCGGCCCGAACCAGTTTCACCTCACGCTGCCCGCCGACTGGCCGCCGCTGCACGTGCTCGGTCTGCTGGCGGGTTTGATCCTGCTGCTCGCGCTCTGCCGCGCGGTGCTGAATTATGTTTATGCCGTGTCCGTCAACCGGCTCGTGCAACAAAAGCTCGTGGTCGACCTGCGCGGGGTGGTTTACGACAAGCTGCAACGGCTGAGTTTCCGGTTCTTCGACGCCAACACGACCGGCTCGATCATCACGCGCGTGACGAGCGACGTGCAGGCGGTGCGGATGTTCGTCGACCAGGTCCTGATCCAGAGCGTGATCATGGTGATCTCGCTCACGGTTTACGTGATTTACATGGCGGGGCTGCATCCCGGGCTCACGATTGCGTGCCTCGCGACCACGCCGGTGTTGTGGATCATGGCGACGGGGTTTTCGCGGATCATCCAGCCGGCCTACGCCCACAACCGGCTGCTCGTCGAAAAAATGGTGCAGACGCTCGCCGAGAGCATCCAGGGCATTGCGGTGACGAAGGGTTTCGGCCGCGAGGCGGAGGACCGCACGCGGTTCGACACGACCAACGACGCCGTGCTCACGCAGCAGCACGGCATTTTCTGGCGGGTCAGCCTCTTCTCGCCGGCGGTCGGGTTTCTCACGCGCATCAACATGATGGTGCTGCTCGGCTACGGCGGCTGGCTCGTGATGCACGACCGCCTGCCGCTCGGCGCCGGCCTCGTGGTCTTCGCGGGCTTGCTCGAGCAGTTTTCCGGGCAGGTGAACAACGTCGCGACCATCGTCAACTCGGTGCAGCAATCGCTCATCGGTGCGCGCCGGGTGTTCGAGATTCTCGACGCCCCGATCGAGGTGAAAAACCTGCCGGCCGCGCTGCGCCGTCCCCGCCTCGAGGGGCATGTGCGGTTCGAAAATGTCTCGTTCGCCTACGACGGCGCGGAGGCGGTGGTGCGCGACCTCGACCTCGAGGTGAAGCGCGGCCAGTGCGTGGCGATCCTCGGCGCGACCGGCGCCGGCAAGAGCGTGCTGATGAGCCTCATCCCGCGGTTCTTCGACCCGACCGTCGGTCGCGTGCTGATCGACGGGGTCGACGCGCGCCAGCTCCATCTCGACGACCTGCGCCGCAACATCGGGCTCGTGTTCCAGGAAAGCTTCTTGTTCTCGAACACCGTGGCGGCGAACATCGCGTTCGGCCACCCGGAGGCGACGCCGGCGCAGGTCGAGCGCGCCGCGCGGATCGCGGCGGCGCACGACTTCATCCTGGGCCTGCCGCACGGCTACGACACCATCCTCGGCGAGAGCGGCAACACGCTGTCGGGCGGCCAGCGCCAGCGGCTCGCCATCGCGCGCGCCGTGCTGCTCGAGCCGGCGATCCTGCTGCTCGACGACCCGACGGCGGCGATCGACAGCGAGACCGAGCACGAGATCTTCGAGGCGCTCGACCGGGCGATCGCGGGCCGCACGACGTTCATTGTCGCGCACCGGCTGAGCACGCTGCGGCGGGCCGATTTCATCATCGTGATGGAGGACGGCCGCATCGTGCAGCGCGGCACGCACGAGCAGTTGATGAAGGAGCCCGGCCCGTATCTGCGCGTGGCCGACCTGCAACTGGTGGACAACCGCGAGCTGCAGCAGTTGAAACTCAAGGAGGGCGCGGCGTGAGCCCGGCGCCGCAAATCCGCGACCTCGGGCTCGTCCGCCGCGTGCGGGACGAGGACGACGAGGACCAGGAGCAGTTCCGCCCGCTCGAGTGGGGCCTGATCCGGCGGCTGGTCACCTACGCCAATCCGGTCCGCCGGAAGCGGAACCTGCTGCTCGTGTTCACGGTAATCCGCTCGGCCCAGTTGCCGGCGCTCGTGTGGGCGGGCGCCGCGATCATCTCCGGGCCGATCGCGCATCGCGCGATCGGCGTGCTGCCGTGGGCGGTCGTGGCGTATGGCGTCCTCGCGCTGACGACCGACGGGCTGTTTCACTGGCGGCAGCGTTACGCGCTCGAGATCGGCGAGACGGTCGTCAACGGCCTGCGCGCGGAAATCTTCGCGAAGACGATGCGGCAGCCGATGAGCTTTTTCCACCGCGTGAAGCTCGGCCGCATCATCAGCCGCGTGACGAGCGACGTGGAGGCGCTGCGCGTCGGCATCCAGGATGTGCTGTTCGTGAGCGCGATCCAGTTCGGCCAGATGGTCTTCACGGCGATCGTGATGCTCCAGTGCGACTGGATGCTCTTTCTCGTGGTGATGGGCATGGCGCCGGTGCTGTGGCTCGTGAACAACCATTTCCGGATGAAGCTCAGCCGGCTCACCCGCGCGACGCAGGAAAGTTTCAGCCGCGTGACGGCGACGCTGGCCGAGTCCGTCAGCGGCATCCGGGTGACGCAGGGTTTCGTGCGGCAGGAGACCAACGCGGGGTTGTTCCGCAGCCTGCTCGCGGACCACTCGCGCTACAGCATCAACCTCGCGCGCACCTCGGCCATCCTGCAGCCGCTGCTCGAGCTCAACAGCCAGTTCTTCGTGGCGATCCTGCTGCTGTTCGGCGGCTGGCGGGTGTTCGACGGCTCGATGTCGATGGACGCGCTCATCAAGTTTTTCTTCCTCTCGAATTTCTTCTTCGCGCCGATCGCGATCATCGGCAACCAATACAACCAGGCGCTCGTCGCGATGGCCGGCGCGGAGCGGGTCTTCTGGCTCATCGACCTGCCGCCGGACTGGGAGGACGCGCCCCACGCGACTGCGCTGCCCGCGGTGCACGGCACGGGCGCGCGGGTGGAGTTCCGCCGCATCTCCTTCGGCTACGACCCGGCGCGGCTCGTGTTGCACGACGTGAATTTCACGGCGGAGCCGGGTCAGACCATCGCGCTCGTCGGCCACACCGGCAGCGGCAAGAGCTCGATCATCAACCTCGCGGCGAAGTTCTACCTGCCGACGGCGGGCGAACTGTTCATCGACGGGCGCGAGGTGCGGACGATCACGAGCCATTCGCTGCACCGCCAGATGGGCATGGTGCAGCAGCAGAATTTCCTCTTCAGCGGCACGGTGTTCGAAAACATCCGGCTGGCGAAACCGGAGGCGACCGAGGCCGACGTGCGCGCCGCGGCGGCGGAGCTGGGTTGTCTCGACATCCTCGACGCGCTGCCGGCGGGGCTGCAGACCGAGGTGGGCGAGCGCGGCGCGGGGCTCTCCGTCGGGCAGCGGCAGCTCGTGTGCTTCACCCGCGCGCTGCTCGCGAATCCGCGGCTGATGATCTTCGACGAGGCGACGAGTTCGATCGATGCGCTCACCGAGGCGCGGCTGCAGCAGGCGCTCGTGAAACTGCTGCGCGGGCGCACGAGCTTCGTCGTCGCGCACCGGCTGAGCACCATCCGCCACGCCGATCTCGTGCTCGTGCTCGACCAGGGCCGCGTGATCGAGCGCGGCACGCACACGGAATTGCTCGCGCACGGCGGGCATTACGCGGTGCTCTACCGGCAGTTCGTGCAGGTGGACGATCGCGCGTGATGCGTCCGCGCCGGCGCGCGAGCGCGATGCGTGGCGCGGCGGCGACGCGTTTTAGATCGGGAAAAATCGACGTCGCGCATCCGCGAAAAACGCGATCTTCGAGGAGAACCGGAGGGCGGTGGCCCCGGCGGCCCCCGCCCGAAAGTTGAAGATTCTCCTATGCAAACGCGGGTTTTTCCCTCTAGAAGTGCCTTGCTTTCGAGGGAAAGCACTCTAAAACCCAAAATCATTATGGCTAAAAAATCAGCTCGTAAACCTAACGCCGCGTTCATGAAACCGGTCACACCCGATGCCAAGCTCGCCGCGGTCGTCGGTTCGTCACCGCTCCCCCGCACAGAGCTCACCAAGAAGCTCTGGGCCTACATCAAGAAGAACGGTCTGCAGGACAAGAAGGTCCGCACCCAGATCAACGCTGACGACGCCCTCAAGGCGGTCTTCGGTGGCAAGGCCAAGGTCTCGATGTTCGAGATGACCAAGCTCGTTTCGGGTCACGTTTCCTGATTCGACTGCCCGGATTTCAAAAGCCGCCGCGGGTTCGCCCGCGGCGGCTTTTTTTTGTGCGCGCCGCCCGTGGTCCCCAACACGAGGGGCGACGGCCGCAGTCTCGCCGCCGGGGCCGCGGGTGTCGGCCGCAATTTACCGGCAAAATCGACACGTGGCGCAGGGCTGCTCCTTCGGCTTGCGCGGCTGCACCGAGCCGCGTTGATTGACGCCGCCGCGCGCGCCGCCCCATGCTGCACCTCAGCAAATCCAAGATTGCCGCCATCTGGACGTTCATCGTCCTGGCCGGGGCGGTCGCGGGCTGGTTCGGCTTCCAGCGGGCGCGCGAGCGCATCCTGGCCGACCTGGTCGACGACGCACGGCGTTGTGCGGCGGCGTTCGAGCCGGCCAATCTCCGCCAGCTCAAGGGGACGCGCGACGACTTGCCGGGTCCGGCCTACGGGACGGTGAAGCGCCGGCTGATGCGATTGAAGGCGGTCAATCCCGAGGTGCGGTTTGTTTATCTTTTCCGCTTTGTGCCGGAGTCCGGCAAGGTGATCTACCTCGGGGACTCCGCGACGCCGGGGGCGAAAGACGAATCGCTGCCGGGCGACGAGTATCCGCAGGCGGCGCAATCGCCGGGTCTGCAGCGCATCATTCGCACGGGACTGCCGGCCACCGAGGGGCCGCTCGCCGATGATTTCGGAACCTGGGTCACCGGCTACGCGCCGGTGAGCGAGGCGCCATCGACGAGGCCCGGGGTGCCGGTGCGCGAAATCGTCGGCATCGATCTCGATGCGGCGGACTGGAACCGCGCGCTGTGGCTGGCCGGATTTCAAGATGCGTTTTATGTCTGGGTCCTGCTCGGGCTGCCCTTCGGGGCCTTCCGCGTGATGCGCCGCCAGCTGGGCCAGCGCGAGGCGATCCGCAATCTCTCCGAGGCGATGGAGCAAAGCCACTCGGCGATCATGATCGTCGACCTCGACAGCTGCATCGAGTATGTGAACCGCGGGTTGTGCCAGCAGATCGGCTACCCGCGCCGCGAGTTGCTCGGCCGGAACTGGCGCGAGTTTCAAGTCACCGAGACGCCGTCGGACCGCCTCGCCGAACTCGTCTCGACCGTGCGGTCCGGGAAGTCGTGGGAGGGCGAATGGTTCAACCGCCGCAAGGACGGCACGATTTATCCCGTGCGCGGCGTGGTCACGCCCGTGAAGCGGCGCGATGGCGCGATCGCGTGCTTCGTGGCCGTCTTCGACGACATGACCGAGATCAAGCGCAACGAGAGCGAGCTGCTGGAGGCGCGCGACCTGGCCCAGGCGGGCGACCGGGCCAAGGGCCAGTTTCTCGCCACGATGAGCCACGAGGTGCGCACACCGCTCAACGGCATCATCGGTTTCACGAGCCTGCTGCTGGAGACGCCCCTGACGCCCGAGCAGCGCGAATACGTCCAGACCATCCGCACGGGCGGCGAGGCGCTCATCCAGCTCACCGGGGACATCCTCGATTTTTCCCGGATCGAGTCGGGCCGGTTGCAACTCGAGTTGCTGCCGTGCGACCCGGCGGATTGCGTCGAGGAGGCGCTGGACCTGCTGGCCGCGCGCGCGGCGGAAAAAAACCTCGAGCTGTTGCACTGGATCGACGCCGACGTGCCCGCGTCGATCCTCGCCGATGGCGGCCGGTTGCGGCAGATGGTGGTCAATCTCGTGAGCAACGCCGTGAAATTCACCGATGCCGGCGAGGTCCGGGTGACGGTGCGCGTGCGCCCGGGCGAGGGCCAGCCGGCCGGCGGGGCGCCCGCGGGTGGCGGTGCGATCGCACCCAGCACGGTGGTGCTCGAGGTGGCCGTCGCCGACACCGGCATCGGCATCGCGCCGGACCAGCACGCCAAACTCTTCAAGCCGTTCACGCAGATCGACGCCTCGACCACGCGCAAGCATGGCGGCACCGGGCTCGGCCTCGCGATCAGCCGCAACCTCGTCCACCTGATGGGCGGCGAGATTTCGTTCGAGAGCGAACCCGGCCGGGGATCGATATTCACGTTTTTCGTCCGCGTGCCCGTGCTCGCGGTCGCCGCGCCGCCGCCGGATCTCGGCGGCCTGCGGGTGGCGCTGATGGCGCGGCCCGGGCCGTTGCACGACGAACTGGCGCGGCTGGCCGCACACTGGCACGCGCAGTTGATCGAGGTCGCGGCGCCGGCGACCCTGGCCGAGGTCATGTGGGACACGGGGCTCGTCGTGCTCGATGAGCCCGCGGCGCGGGAGCTCGCCGGGCGGCCGCCGGCGCCGTTGTTGCAGGCGGCGCGGACCTTCGCGCTGGTGCCCGTCACGCTGCCGACGGAGGTGCGCACGGCGTTGCGCGCGCATTTCCGGCTGCTCGTCAACCGGCCGGTGCGGCATGGCGCGCTCCTGGCGCTGCTCAGCGGCGTCCAGACCGAGCCCCTGCTCGCAACGCCGCCGCCGACGCACTTTGGCTTCGAGGTGCTCGTCGTGGAGGACAACCCGGTCAACCAGCGCCTCGTGCAGCGCTACCTGACCAATTTTGGCTGTGCGTGGACGATTGCGGAGAATGGCCGCGAGGCGCTCAACGAGCTGGCCCGGGTGGAGGCGGACTATGATCTCGTGCTGATGGACCTGCACATGCCCGAGATGGATGGGATTGCCGCGATCGAGGAAATTCGCGCGGGACGCGCGGGCGCACGGGCGCAAACCGTCTGGATCACGGCGCTCACGGCGGACGCGCGGGCGAACCAGCGCGACCGCGCGTTGACGGCCGGCGTGAACGACTACCTCACGAAACCGCTGCGGCTTGCGGAACTCGAGGCGGCGCTGCGGAAATTCCGGGAAGCGCGGGAGAAGGCGGCGGACCAGCAGCCGAAGGCGTGAGACCGGATTCGTCCGGGATCTGGGCGCTCGTCGGGCCGGGCGCCAGCGGTGCGGCGGCGCCAGGGATCAAAACATGCCGGATGGCGGGACCGGCTCGCTTTGGGGGGGCGCCGGCCTTCGGGTCGCTACGTTTCCAGCGTCGCGGCGATCTGCTTGCAGGACACCTTGAGAATCTGGAGTCGCGCGTGGCGCTTGTTGTCCGCGGGCACGAGGTGCCACGGCGCGTGGGGCCGGTGCGTGAGCGCCAGCATGTCGCCGACGGCGATCTCGTAGGCGGGCCACTTGCGGCGGTTGCGCCAGTCCTCCGCGTTGATCTTGTGCCGCTTGTAGGCGGTTTCCTCGCGGTGGCGGAAGCGGCGCAACTGCTCGGCGTTCGAGAGGTGCAGCCAGAATTTCAACACGATGATGCCGTGCGCGGTGAGCTGCGCCTCAAAGTCGTTCAGCTCGGCGTAGGCGCGCCGCCACTCGTCGTCGCGGCAGAATCCCTCGAGCCGCTCGACCAGCACGCGGCCGAACCACGAGCGGTCGTAGATCGTGACGCGGCCGGCGCGCGGCACGTGGCGCCAGAACCGCCAGAGATAGTGGTGGGACTTTTCCTCGTCGGTCGGCTTCGCGACCGGAATGACGCGGCAGTCGCGCGCGTCGATCGCGCTCGTCAGCCGGCGGATGGCGCCGCCCTTCCCGGCGGCATCCCAGCCCTCGAACACCCAGACGATGGAGCGGCCCTGCTCGGCGGCGGCGCGGACGGCGCGATTGAGGCGGCCGAGCCATTTGTCGCGTTTCGCCTCGTAGGCGCTTTCCGACAGCCGCTGGTCGAGGGCGAGCGCGTGCAGCCGCCGCAGGCCGGCGGGGCGCAGCGCCACGGTGCGGCGCGGCCTGATGGCGGCGGGGATTTTTTTCCGCGCGCGGGCGTGCGCGTGAAAGCGGGCGACGAGGTAGTCGGCGACGGCGAGGTTGCGGCAGCGCGGATCGCCCGCATCGATCACGTGCCACGGGGCGCCGGGGCGGTGCGTGGCGCGGCGCATCCGCTCGGCGAGCCGCGCGAGCCGGTCGTAATCGCGGTGGCTCTTCCAGTCGGCCGGGGAAACGCGCCACGCGGTGTCGGGGTCGTCGGCGAGGTCGCGCAGGCGGGCGCGTTGCGCGTCCTTGGACAGGCGGAGCCAGATTTTCACGATGAGGGCGCCATCGTCGGCGAGCAGGCCCTCGAAGTGCGCGAGGCGGCGGAGGGTCTCGTCGAAATCGGCGAGCTCGCGCGGGTTGCGCGGGTCGGCGAGCAGGGCGTCGGTGTGCCACCCGCCGGCGTAGATCGCCATGCGGCCGCGCGGCGGCAGGCTGCGCCAGTAACGCCACATCGGCGGGCGTTCGCGCTCCTCGTCGGTCGGATCGTGAAACGCGAACGTCTCGACGCCGCGCGGGTCGAGCCAGCCATTGAGGATGTTGACGACGTCGCCCTTGCCGGAGGCCTCGTCGCCGGCGATGACGAGCAGAACGGGAAACGGCGCGTGCTGGAGCGCGACCTGCATCTTCACGAGCTCGGCGCGCAGCACCGGCACGCGGGCCTCGTAATCTTTTTTGGGCAACCGCCGCCCCTCGCTCGCCTTGGCCATGGCAGCAGGAAGGCGGCGCGGCGCGGTCTTGTCGAGCCGGCTCGATCCGGATGAATGGAGACGATTCGGTGACAGGCCGAAGCCGCCGGGCATTTTTGTCTTGCGCTTATTGTCAACTAATAGTTTACAACCTCATCTATGAGCACGTCACGAAAAGTTGCGATGCCGGCGATGCTGCCGTTCGAGGTGGGCGGGGCGATTTTTGCGGCGGCGGAGGCGCTGGTGGCGGACCGCGCCAAGGCCTTTCGCCTCGCGCGGCGCGTTCGCCGTGGCACGACGCCCCGACCGGGGCCCGCGACGCCGCTCTGGAACGCACTGGTCAAGGAAGCGGGCCCGCATCTGAAAAAACGCGGCTCGCAGGCGATGCTGGCGCGGCTGCTGGGGCTGGATCGCCAGCAGGTGAACGCGTATTTCGTGCAGCGCACCCGGATGCCGGACGCGGAGCGGACGCTGCAAATCATCGCCTGGCTGGTAGCCAATAGCGCCGGCGACACTCCGTCGGCCTGAGGCGAGGCAGCCGGGGTGCCGCGGAGACCCGCGAGCGAACCCGAATGCCCGTTGGGGTGCGGTTGCGACCGTGGGCGCACGGCCGGGCCAGGCGTGACATCGTGGTGGCAAGAAACTCCCGTCGGTCGAAAAGGGATCGTGCACGGCAGACTTCGATCGGACCGCAGAGCCGGCCGGGCAACCGGGGCGCGGCGCGTCCCGTGGCGGTTTCGGGAGCCGTGCGACGGCGGGATATTGTCAACTAATAGTTGACAAACGCCCGGGGGAGCGCAGGGGATTGCGGCGGCAGCCATCGGTGCAGACGGGCGAGTCAGGTGGGTCAGGCGGTTCGCGGTCGGGCGGCCGGTTGAGCCCGGCGGTCGCGGCTTTAATCCGGGTGGCAGAATTTTTCAGGGGCTGCCACCGGGAGGGTTCATCCGCCCGCGGGGCGGACTATGGCCGGCGGCGGAGCCGTGCGCAGGCGGACATTTTGCATCCATTGACCACCGTATTGCTGGTAAGCTTGGTAGCCGGTCGGGCCGATCAGCGCCGTGATGCGGGCCTTCGCCTCCTCGCCGAGGGCGGCGAGTTGCGTTTGAAGCTCGGCGACCGACGGTCGCGGGCCGGCCCCGAGGCCGACATCGTGGGAGCGCTGGGTGAATTCCTGCTGAATCGCGTAGAGTTGGCTGGCCGTGTCCGGCGGAAGATCGAGGCGGGAGACAAGCTTTGAAGTTTGCTGGAAGTCGTAGTTACTGGACCGCTGGTAGTCGGCGTAGCGCTGGTCGCCGAGGGCGGCCTGGATGCCGGCGTTCAACTGCTGCTGGGCCTGGTTGCGCTCCGTCATCAGCTGGCGTTGCTGGTCGGGTGCCATGGTCGCGATCGACGACGAGAGCTGATACTGGTCGTCGAACGCCTTCTGCAACTGGTAGAGCGTGCGGAACTCCTGCTCCGAGGGATCGAAGGCCGCGAGCTGGCGGCGGAGATTGTTGGCGGTGTTGCTGGTGCGGAGATCGTAGTCCCCGAGTTCCTGGGGAGTGAGGATTTTCGCAAGTTCGGTGTGAAACTCCTGGTTAATACCTGCGAGGTCGGCCGCGCTGAAGATGGCATTCGGGAGGTTGGCGATAATAGCCTGACCCTTTTCGCTGAGTGTCTGCTGGGCGCGCTGGATGGCGGTAATCTTGTCGTCGGAAAAATTGGGAAGCTGGCGACGCAGGTTCGCGAGCGCGGTATCGTCGGTCGCATCGGGGCCGAGCAAATCCTTCAGCGCCTGGTTTTGCTCCTTCAAGATCTGGCGGCGGGCGGCTTCCGTCTTGGCATCGAGCGTGGCCGGCTCCCAGAAGGGGCGTTCGTGCAGTTTGTCATTGAGGCCGAGCGCGGCGCGACGGGGCGCAAACTGGACGCGCACCAGCTCGCCCATGATGGCTCGGACCATCTCGAGTGGAAAGCCCTCGGCGCGCAATCGGGCGAGGATGCCGGGAAGATCGTCGGGCTGGAGGTTGGTCCAAGTCGCGGGATCGATGTCCGCGGCGGAAGCGGCGGCCGCCGCGACGGCGTGGCTGGCGGTCGCGTTGGCATTCGGCGCGGCAGGGGTCGAATCGGACCCGGCGAAGGCGCCCGAAATGAACAGCGCGAGAAGGACGGCGTTCGCCGCGAGCGAACCGCCGAGGAGAATCGAGGAGATTTTCATGGAGGTCCGGGATTTAGCGGGTGGGCGCCGGTGCGGTCACGGGCGCCGGGGCCGTGATGATCGTCGGGCCGGAGCCCGTCGTGCCGCCGCCAAGATAAAACACGCCGTCACCCGAGGTGATGATGCCGCCGGCCGCGGTGCCGATTATCGTGGAGGTGCCGCCGGCCACGGGCCGGGGGGCGTTGGGGTTGGGCAGGCCGCGAATGGATGTGCCGCCGGTGCTCGTAAAAGTGATGGCGCCGCCGCGTTCGACGCTCGTCAGCCAGCGGTCGGCGGTCCGGAGATAGGTGGCGCTGGCCGCGGGGCCGAGGGTGGCGACGAGTTGCGTGCGCGTGTTTTGGGCCAGCGACTGGAGGGCGGCGCGCTTCTGATCGTAGTCGAGGGAGGCGTCGTTGAAGATGCGGTTCGATTCCTGGGAGAGACCGTCGCGCAGGTTGTAGGCATCGATCGCCACCTGGGCGGGGAGATTCTGCTGCTCGGCGAGGCGGTTGAGCTGTTGGAAATCGCGGTCGCCGTCGCGCACGAATTCGGCGTAACGCGCGTCGCCGAGCGCGGCGTGCATCTGGGCGTCGAGTTCCTTTTGCGCGGCGGTCCGCTGCTGCATGAAGGTGCTGCGCTCGTCCGGGGTCAGGGCGCCGAACGTGGTGCCGTTGAGATCGACCCGGTCGCTGTAGGCCTGCTGGATGGTGTAGATGGAGCGGAACTCGTCCTCGGTGACCTTGAACAAATCGAAGGTCGGGCGCAGGCGGGCGGTGACCGGGGAGTTGCGCATGTCGTAGTCGGCGAGCTCCTCGGGCGTGAGGAGGGCGGCGAGGTCGGCGCGTTTTTCGCGTTCGAGCAGCGCGAGTTTTTCGCGGTCCTCGGGGAGCGTGATGCCGTTCATCGCGGCGCGCACCTGGTTGTTCAGTTCCGAATAGTCCTGGTTGATGCGCTCGAGCTGGTCGATCTTCGCCTGGGGCAGGCCGCCATACTGGCGGGCCTCGGCGGTGCTGAGGGTGCCGCTGTCGTGGTAGAGATAGTTGCCCAGCAGGTCGCGCATGACGCGCGAGCGTTCGTTGGCGAGCTGCATGTATTCGGCGAGGCGCTTGGGATCCATGCCGAGCGAATTTGTCGCCTTCCAGAACGGTGCGTTGGGATCGTTTTGGGCGAGCTCGCGCATCCGGGCGGCGTAGCGGGCGTTGACCGCGTTCTGCAGGATGGCGCGGATGGTGTAGATCGGGAAGCCCGCGGCGCGGAGCCGGGCGGCGAGCGTGGCGAGATCGTCGGAGGAGAGGGTGGCCCAGAGCTTGGCGTGGGCGGTGGCGGCTTTGCCCACAGGCGCGCCGGCCGGACGCTTGGTGCCTGTCGAGGCGGCGTCGGCGGGGCCGGAGCCGAAGGTGAAGTAGTCGCGGAAGGCGGGCGGGACGCGCGTGGGCCGGAGAGCGAAGACGGTGACGAAGCCGGCGTTGAGGAGCAGCGAGACGGCGAGGAGGAAGGTCTTCATGGGGCGGCCGGGATGCACCGGCATGGGAAGGCGACGGACCGACGGCGGGGTCAGCCCCCGCCACCGCCGGTGCCGATCGCGGGCCGCGGCGCGACCGGGCGGGGCGTCAAATTTTGGAGCCACTGGCCGCCGTTTTGCTTGTAGGCATCGAAGCCGCGCGGGCCGAGGAGGGCGCTGACTTTCGCGGTGGCTTCGTCGGCCAGTGCGGCGCGATCGGCGGGTGTCATCGGGCCGGTCCGCATGCGGTCCTGGATTTCCTTCTGGACGGCGTAAACCTGGTCGGCGGTCCCGGCGGGCAGTTCGAGGCGCGAGGCGAGCGCGGTGGTCTGGCGGTAACTGTAGTCGTTGGCGCGCTGGTAGGCGGCAAAGCGATCGGGGCCGAAGGCGGCCTCGATTTGTTTTTGCAGATCGGCCTGCGCCGCACCGCGGGCGCGCATTTCCTCCTGGGAAGACTGGCCATACGTCGCACCCCACTGCGAGTCGAAGGCGGACTGCAGCCGGAAGAGCGTGCGATACTCGTCCTCGGTCGCATCGAAAGCGGTGAGCTGATAGCGAAGGGTGCTCGCGGTGTTGCTATTGTGCAGGTCGTAGTCCTCGAGTTCGGCCGGCGTGAGAATTTTTGCGAGTTCGGCGTGCTGGAGATTGTCGAGCTGCCGGAGCTTGGCTTGGTCGTCGGGGAGGAGGGTGATGGGGCCGCCGGTGCTCCGGAAACGCTCGTAGACGTCGCTACGCTGATCGTTGAATTCCTGCAGGAGTTGTTTGACTGAGTCGCGCTTCTCCGGCGGCACGCCGCCGAGGCGCTGTTCGTCGGAGATGGCCGCCATGGGGTCGTCGGCGGAAGCGTCGGTGCCGAAGATATCCTTCAACATCTTCTGCTCCTCGCGGCTGAGGGCCCGCTGGGCGGCCAGCGTTTGCGGATCGGGGATCGGGTTTTTCCAGAATGGAACGTTGTTCATCGCCGCCTCCAGGGCTTTCCGCCGATCGCGGAAACCCTCGTCGACCTGGGCGCTCACGATCGCCCGGATAATCGAGAGGGGAAAGCCCTTGGCGCGGAGGCTGGCCACGAGCGCGGACCAATCGCCGGACGGGAGCTTGTTCCACAGTTCGGGATCGACGCCCGCGAGCGCCGTGGACGAGACGCGGGCGGGCGCGGCGGCGGCGCGAGCGGACTTGGTCGAGGAGGGCGTGGTGTCGCCGGACACGCCTGCGATCAAGGCGACGATCAGTGCGGCGTTTGCCGCGAGCGAACAGCCGAGCAGCACCGGGGCGATTTTCATGGCCGGAAGATGAGATTGCCCGGCGTCGCGGGTGGGGGCGGCGCGGCGCCCGGGGGGCGGGGCGTGGGAACGCGGCGGTAGACGGGACCGCTGCTACCCATGAACAGGGTCACCCCCGTGGTCGAATTGCTGGAGGTGCCGGTCGGCGGGCCGCTGAACGACACGGCACTGCCGCGCTCGACGTTGTTGAGCCACTGGTTCGCGACGTTGAGATACGCGGGACCGACGGTGGGTCCGAGGGTCGCGAGCAACTGCGTCCGGGTTTCCTGTGCGAGAGACGCGAGCGCCGCGCGCTTTTGATCGGGGCTGAGCGCGGGGTTGTCGAAGATCTGGCTGGATTGGGCGGCGACGGTATCGCGCAGGTTGAAGGCTTGGATCGCGGTGTCCGCCGGCAGGTTGTCGCGCTGGGCCAGCGCCGTGAGTTGCTGGAAGTCACGGTTGGTCGCGCGGTCGTATTCGGCGTAGCGGTCGGGGCCGAGGGCGGCCTTCATCTGATCGAGGAACTGCTGGCCCAGCGTGCGCCGGGTGTCGGGGGCGATGCCTTGGAACCCGCCGTTGGCGGCAAACTGATCGGAGATCGCCTGGTTCACCTGGTAGATCGCGCGAAACTCGGCCTCGGTGGGCTCGAACGAGCCGAGCCGGCCGCGCAGCATGGTCGTGATCGACGACGAGCGAATTTCGTAGTCGGCGAGTTCCTCGGGGCTGAGGACCGCGGCGAGGTCGGCGTGTTTTTCGCGTTCGAGCAGGGCGAGCTTCTCGCGATCCTCGGGGAGAGTGATGCCCTGCATCCCGGCGCGAATCTGGCTCGTCATCTCGGCATAGTCGTCGTTGATGCGCTGGATGAGGTCGATCTTGGAGCGGGCCAGGTCGCCGTATTGCCGGCGCTGTGCCGCGGTCACCTCGCCGTTGTCGTTGAAGAAATCGTCGCCGAGGAGTTCGCGCTGCAACTTGGCCCGATCGCGGTTGAGCTGCTGGTAGGCTTCGAGGCGCTTCGTGTCGTTCGGGCCGAAGACGTTCGGACTGGATTTCCAATAGGGCGTGTTCGGATCCCCCGCCAGCAACTCCCGGACGCGCGGGGCGAATCGCTCGTTGAGCAGCCGTGCAATCACGGAGCGGACGACCGACGGCGGGAAACCCGCGGCCCGCAGGCGGCCGACGAGCCCCTTCAGGTCGTCGGGTTGGAGCGACAGCCACGTGGCGGACTCGAGGGCGGCCTTGGATTTCGCGGTGTCCGCTGATGCGCGTGCGGCGGCCGGCGGGGCGGAATCACGGGAGGCTTGACCGGAAAATATCCGGCGGACGGACGGCGGAGCGAGCACCGGCTGCGCCACGAACAACGCCACGAGCGCGGCATTCGCGAGCAGCGAGCCGGCGAGCAGAAGCGTAGGCAACTTCATGGGGGCAGTGGGGAAAACGCGCGACGCGGTCGTTTGTTAGAACGAATCACCCCGCAAAGTCGAACCTAGACGGGCGCGGCGCGGGCCGTCGCCGCGATGGCGTCCCCGAGTGCCGGCAGGGCGGCGGCGGAAGCAAGCGCCGCAGACGCGCGCGCCGGCCGCCGGCACAGCGGCAATTCGCTTGGCGGGTGGCGACGGCCGGGCCACGCTGGCCGTTTTTCCGATGATTCCGGCCCATCATCCGCAGCGCGCGCGAGCCATGGCGATGCTGTTGCTCGCGAATTTTTTCTGGGGACTGAGTTTTCCAGTGATCAAGGCGCTCGGGTTGTTGCAGGGGGCGTTGTTGCCGGCGGCGGGCCCGTGGTTTTCCGCGATCTACACGGTGGCGCCGCGTTTTCTGCTGGCGGTGCTCGTGATGGTGGCGCTGCGGCCGCGCCGTTTCTGGTGGATGACGCGCGCGGAGCTGAAGCAGGGCGCGATCATCGGCAGTTTCACCGGCGCCGGCATGCTGCTGCAGAACGACGGGCTGCAGTTCACCGCGGCGAGCACCTCGGCGTTTCTCACGCAGTTTTACGCGATCCTGATTCCGGTCTGGCTGGCGGTGCGGGCGCGGCGGAACCCGGGGTGGTTCGTGTGGACGTGCTGCGCGCTGGTGCTGGCGGGCGTGGCCATCCTCGGGCGGTTCGACTGGCGGGCGATGCACTTCGGCCGCGGCGAATGGGAGACGCTGGCGAGTTCGCTGTTTTTCATGGGGACGATTTTCTGCCTCGAGAAAAAGGAGTTCGCGGCGAACCGGCCGGAGCGGATCACGCTGGCGATGTTCGCGACCGAGGGGGTCATCTTCTGGACGCTCGCGGCGGCGACCGCGCCGGACGCCGGGGCGCTGTGGGTGCCATGGACCTCGCCGGCATGGGTGGGGCTCACGGCGGTGCTGGCGGTGTTCTGCACCGTCGGGGCGTTCGGCCTGATGAACGCGTGGCAGCCGAAGATCACGGCGACCGAGGCGGGATTGATCTATTGCATCGAGCCGATCTTCGGGTCGGCGATGGCGTTGTTTTTGCCGGGGATATTTTCGGGATGGGCGGCGATCGATTACGCGAACGAGCGGGCGACCCCGCATCTGCTGGCCGGCGGCGGACTCATCACGCTCGCGAACGTGCTCATCCAGCTGAAGCCGCCGCCGAAAACCCCGCCGGTGGCGACGGGTGAAGTGTCATCCGGTGGATGAGGCCTTCGAGGTCGCAGCCCCCGGTCCGCGCCACGTGAACCGCGACACGCCGACCGCGGCCGAGTCCCAAGGTGCATGGCCTACGATTGGTTGTAAACTAATAGTTGACAAATGCGCGTTGGGTGTGGCGGGGAAAGCCAGGAAGGGAGTTGTCAGCTATTAGTTGACAAACGATCCGCCGGGGCGAATTGGCCGGTGCGGAGGAAGGCGCGGGTCTGGGCGAGGGTCGCGGCGCGCCAGGCGAGCCAGGTGTGCGAGCAGGGCAGCACGAGGTGGTCGCGTTCGCCGGCGAGATGCGTCGCGGCGACACTGACCTTGCCGTCGTCGGGGCCGGTCAGCCACGCGGAGAAGAGCGGGTTCCACGAGAACGAACCGGCGATGATGCCGAGATCGGCCGACGGTGCGGGCCACGGGCCGAGGGCGCGGGGAAGTGCGTCGGGCGCGGTGCCGAGGCGGCGGCCGTTCGCGCCGGTGAACCAGCGGAAGGGCGGGAAGGCATTGAGGCGGTCGGAGACCTCGCTGCCGGCGTTCGGCGGGGCGAGCATCACGACGCGGCCGAGGTTCGCCGGCACGCCGCCGTCGCGCAGCCAGAGCCGGAGGATGATGCCACCCATCGAGTGCGTGACGAAGTGAACGCGCGGCGCCGTGTCGGCGCCGCTGGCGTGGAGCTGGTCCGGAAGCCAGCGGGTTGCGAGCGACTCAATGGACAGCGTGCGCGAGGGGTAGGAGAGGTTGACGACGCGGTAGCCGTCGCGCTCGAGCGCGGTCGCGAGCCGCGTCATCGACCAGTGGGTGCGGCCGAGCCCGTGCAGGATGACAACAGTGTCCGTGGGAGCGGCGCGAACGATTCCCGAAGTGAGCATCGCGAGACAACACGCGAGGAGGGGATTAAGTTTCATGCGGCGCCGGGGCGCAGACACCGTTGGCCGATCGAAGTGCAGAAAGAATCCTGAGACCTGTCAGGTTACGCGGACTTTTTTGGAGGGTGGGGTGACGGTGGTGGCGAAAATGGCGTGGGCCAGCGCCCGTGGGTCGGAGAGTTTGTCAACTATTAGTTGACAGCCGGCGCCTCGGGTTTGCGGGCGTGGAAATGCGGTCGGACATCGATGGGTAACCCCGGCCTCGGGAGGGCGGGGTCAGGCGGGAGTGAGGATGCCGCGGCCGGTGCGGATGGAGGCGAGGGCGCGGAGCGTGACGGCGGCGACGACGATGGTGCCGCCGGCGAGCGCGAGCGGCGCGGGTTTTTCGCCGAGGGCGATGAGCACCCACACGGGGTTGAGGATCGGCTCGATCACCGGCAGCAGCACGGCCTCGAGTGCGGTGACATGGCGGATGGCCCGGGCGTAGAGCCAGTAGGACACGCCCAGTTGCACGACGCCGAGCAGCACCAGGAGGGTCCAGCCCGCGACGTTGAGCGCGGGCGCGCGGGCGATCCACGGGAGGCCGATGAGGAACGCGAGCAGGTTGCCGAGGATGATCGACTCGGAGGCGGAGGTGTCCTTCTGGTGGCGCAGGGCCATGATCATGGCGGCGAAACAGACGCCGCTCAGCACGCCGAGCGTGTCGCCGGCCGCATGGCCCAGCTCGAGGCCGTCGCGGAAAAACAGCGCCATGCCGCCGAGCGAGACGACGATCATGGCCCAGTCGGCGCGGGTGGCGCGTTCGCCGAGGAACCACGCGCCGAGGAGCGCGATCCAGACCGGTGCAGTGTATTGGAGCAGGATGGCGTTGGCGGCGGTGGTGAGTTTCGTCGCCACGCAGAACGTCACCGTGCACGCGGCGTAGGCGACGGCGCCGAGGACCTGGGCGCGCGAAAAATGGAAACGCAGCCCGCGGTTGGTCGCGAGGAGGAAGAGCGCGGCGATGAGCCCGCGTCCGCCGGCAATGGCGAGGGGCGGCCACGCGATGCCCTTGATGAGCACGCCGGCGAGACTCCAGCACAACGCGGCGGCGACGACTTGCAGGACGGAGCGGGTGTGGACGGCAGGCACAGGGCGAATCGAGCTGGATTGCGGCGTCGCCGCGCTCCCCGCAACGACAAACGGGAAGGTCGCGAAAAGGCGTGCGCGAAAAAAATCGCGACAGCGGGAAAAACCCGCATCGTCGCGGCATGAAACGTTTCCGGCCCATGTCGCTGCTGCTGCTGCTTGCAACGGCGCTGGTGGCGGCGGAACCCGCACCGCGGTTCGGGGCGCTGGCGGCGGGGACGGTGGCGCCGGATTTCACCGTGGCCGGGGTGGACGGAAAGGAAATCAAGCTCTCCGATTTCAAGGGCCGCGCGCTCGTGCTGAATTTCTGGGCGACCAACCGCGGGCCGGCGGACCAGCTCGAAAACATTTTTTCGAAATACGCCACGGAGGGCGTGGCCGTGCTCGGCGTGTGCTCGGCGGCGACGCGCGAGGAGTTCGACGCGTGGCTCGCGAAGCATCGGAACGCGGTGAGCTACCCGCTGGCGTGGGACCCGGCGGGGAAGGCCCGGGCGGACGGCGTCTCGCAAAAAAAATTCGGGCTGGGCGTCTATCCGGCCACGGCGGTGATCGACCGGGAAGGGAAAGTGATCGGCGGCGTGATCGGGTTCGGTGCCCAGAGCGCGACGATCCTGCGCGGTTATCTGCACGACGCGGGCATCGCGATCGCGGCCGACGAATTGCCCGCGGCGCCCCCGCCGCCCGGGGAGCAGGATGAAAAGCTGCTCAAGAGCGGCGCGGTGGCGCCGGATTTCGCGGTTTTGGACCTGGGCGGCCAGCCGGTGAAACTGGCGGACTTCGCCGGAAAGATCGTGGTGCTGGATTTTTGGGCGACCTGGTGCGGTCCGTGCCTCGCCTCGATGCCGCACACGCAGCAGGTGGCCGCGGCGACCCGGACACAGGATGTGGTGGTGCTGGCGGCCTGCACGAGCGACACGCGCGCGAGCTTCGAGGCGTGGGTGAAGGAGAACCAGCCGAAGTATCCCGACCTGATTTTCGCGAACGACCCGCTCGGCCGTGACGGTCCGCCGGAGAAATATGCGGAACGGGTCTCGGTGCGACTCTACGGCGTCAGCGGCATCCCGACGCAATTCGTGATCGGGCGCGACGGCAAAGTGCTGAACGCGTTCGTCGGCTACGGCGAGGGCGACACGCGGCTCGTGGACGAACTCGCGAAGCAAGGGGTGAAACTGCCGCCCGAATTGCGGCCAGCGCCGGCGGCGAAATAAGCCGGGTGCCAGAAGAATCCCGGTCGTGAAAAAAGCCGTCGTCCGGGCTGCAGCGATTTTCGCCGTCGTCGCGACGGCGGTCTGGCTCGGGCGGCGAGCCGCGCCACGCCCCTCCGAGTGGGAGGCCGCCGGCAAGGCGGCCGTGACACCGCCGCCGGCGGTCGCGAAGAGCCTGCCGCCCGCGTCATCGCCGCGTCCGGACGCCAGCAAGCCGGACGCCGCGATGAGGGCGGCACGGGTCAGGGCGATCCTTCGCGACTACGAGGAAATCTCGGCCAAAATGTCGGCGGACTACGGTGCGGCGGGGCAGGCGTTTCCGGGCGGCTTGGGCGCCTTTTTACGGCAGCTGGCATTGGTCGAACGCGAGAAGCGGAAGGATCTCGCCACGGTGATGACGCCGCGCGAGCTCGAGGACTACGAGATCGGCGAGACGGCGGCGGGGCAGAAAATGCGCGCGATCCTCGACGGCACGGCGGCGACCGACGAACAGCGGCGGGCGGTGTTCCGCGCGGAGCAGGATTTCGACGACAAATTTGGTTTCACGTTCGATTTGTCGCCCCCGGCGCTGGCGGCGCGCGAGGCGGCGCGGCAGGCGGCGGAGCAACAGGTTCGCGGGGCCCTCGGGGACGAGTTGTTCGTGACGTGGCTGCAGCACGACGATCCGACCTACGCGCATTTCGCCGATTTCGCGCAGCAGCAGAATCTCCCGGCCGGTGCCGCGCTCGCGCTCCTGAACGTGAGGAATGGCTTTACGTTGAGCGTGCTGGATATCGCCGCAGCGCCGCCGGCGGCGGCCGGGCCGAGGCGCGCGGCGTTGCTCGAATGGGGTCGGGAGGGAGTGGCGGCCGTGGCCCCGTCACTGCCCGGGGACGTGGTGGCGCGCGAGGTCGCGAGCTGGCTGCAGCAATCGCCGGCCGCGTCGCCGGCGCCGAAGCGATGATGAACCGCCGCGCTCGCGGCCACGGCCGGCCGGCGTGGATCGCGAAGGACGATCACAACGTGCCGTGGCCGCATCCGGGGGAACTGGTGGCGTTGCTGGCGCCGGCCAGCGATGCGCGATGAACGCGCGGGTTGCGCCGCCGGTCCGGTGCCGCGGGCATTCCGGCGCGGCGCAGTTGTATTTCATGAAAAAGCCAGCACCCTCCCGGGTTCCTCAACCGTCCTAGCGCCCGTTCCTGTCCTCCCATGCGCCACCCCCGCCTGCTCGTCCTGGTCGCGTCGCTGCTTGCGACCGGCCTGTCCGCCCAAACGCCGGCCCCCAAGGTCGACTTCCCCGCCCCGAGCCCCACTGCCACGCTAAAGCAGCGCGTCGGCCTCACCGACATCGAGATCGTCTACTCGCGGCCCGGCGTGAAGGGCCGCGTGATTTTCGGCGGACTCGAACCGTGGGGCGAGACGTGGCGCGCGGGAGCGAACTCGGCGACGAAGATCACGTTCAGCACGCCGGTGAAGGTCGGCGGCACCGAGTTGCCCGCGGGCAGCTACGGGTTGTTCGCGCTCCTCGGCCAGGGCGAGTGGACCGTGATCCTCAACAAGATTTCCGATCAGTGGGGCGCCTACAAATATGACCCGAAGGACGACGTGGTGCGCGTGAAAGTCGCGCCGGTGGCCCTCGCCGAGCCGGTCGAGACGTTCACGATCGACATCAACGACATTCGCGACGAGTCGGCGACGCTCAACCTGATCTGGGAAAAAACGCGGGTGTCGGTGCCGCTGGCCGTCGACGTGTCCGACGTCGTCGTCCCGCAGATAGTGGCGGCGATGGCGGCGCCGGGCCAGAAGTCGGTGGGGCTCCTCTATCGTTCGGCGGATTTCTACAGCGACCACAACCTCGATTTGAAACAGGCGGTGGCGTGGATGGATGCGGCGATCGCGCAGCAGCCGGATTCGTTTTTCCTCAACACGCACAAGGCGAGAATCCAGGCGAAGCTGGGCGACAAGGCGGCGGCGATCGCCACGGCCCAACACGCCATCGAACTCGCGGCGAAGGACACGACGGCCGCGCGGGACGAATATACGCGACTGAACGAGACCCTCATCAAGAGCCTGCAATGACCACGCCCCTATCTTCGGAATTTTATCGGATTGCCGGCGCCGGGTTGTTGCTGGTGGCCGCGGCGGTCCGCGGGAGCGAGACGATGCCCGATTCGCCCAAGGCGATCCTGCAGGAGCTGCGCAGCTTCGATGAACTGGGCAGCGTGCTGCACGTCGCGGCGCATCCGGACGACGAGAACCGGCCGCTGCTGGCGTTTCTCTCTCGCGGTCGCGGTTATCGCACGGCGTATCTCTCGATCACGCGCGGTGATGGCGGGCAGAACGAGATCGGGCCGGAGTTCGGCGAAAAGCTCGGCGTGGCGCGCACCGAGGAATTGCTCGCCGGCCGGCGGATCGATGGGGCGCGGCAATATTTCACGCGGGCGCTCGATTTCGGCTATTCGAAGAGCATGGACGAGGCGCTGCGCATCTGGGACCGGAAGGCGGTGCTCGGCGACGTGGTGCGCGTCATCCGCGAGTTCCGGCCGGACGTGATCGTGACGCGGTTCGCGCCGGTCGCGCAGCCGGGCAATCACGGTCATCACAACGCGTCGGCGCTGCTCGCGCTCGAGGCGTTTCGACTGGCGGGCGACCCGACGGCGTATCCCGAGCAGATGGCCGAGGGGCTGACGCCGTGGCAGCCAAAACGTATTCTACAAAATGGCGGAGGCGGCGGACGCGGGGTGGGGAATGATCGGACCGAAGCACCGGCCCCCGGCGGCGTGCTGCGGATCGAGGCCGGCGGCAGCGACCCGGTGACCGGCGAGGCGTTCACGGCGATGGCCGGCCGGACGAGTGCGATGCACAAGACGCAGGGCGTCGGCGGATTTGGCGGCGGCCGGGGCGGCGGTGGACCGCGACAGGAATCGTTCCTCCTGCTCGACGGCGAGCCGGCGGTGAACGGGCTGTTCGACGGCGTCGACACGACGTGGGCGCGGTTTCCCGGCGGCGCGGAGATCGGCAAGTTGACCGACGACGCGATCGCGCAGTTCAAGGTCGACGATCCGGCGGCGAGCGTGCCGGCGCTGCTGGCGATTCGCGCGAAGCTCACGGCGCTCGGTGCGGTCAAGCCGACCGCGGTGCCGTCGTCATTTATTCAGCGGAACGGACTGCCGCCGCAAGCGCCGGCCGACCCGGTGCTGGGCGACAAACTCGCCCAGCTCGACCGGATTTTGCAGGCGTGCCTCGGGCTGGAAGTGCACACCGAAATCGCCGCCGCCGAAGTGGTGCCTGGTGAAAAAATCAAGCTGCACCTGACGGCGCTCGTGCGATCGGCCGTCGTGCCAGTCAAATTAATGAGCTGGCACTCGCCTGAAGTCATCGCCGACCGCGAGGAGGTTTTGCAGCCCGGCAAACCGGCTGCGTGGGACTGGGATGAAACGGTCTCGCCGAAAGCGCCGATCAGCCAGCCGTATTGGCTGCGCGAGGAAGCGACGGCCGGCCTTTTCCAGGTGAAGGAAACCAAGCTCATCGGCCAGCCGATGAATCCGCCGGCATTTCCCGAGGAGTTTGAATTCGAGCTCGGCGGACAGGATGTCGCGATCGCCGACGAGCCGGTGCAGGTGATTCCCGACGCACCCGAGGCGCAGCGGCGGCGGCCGCTGACGGTGATTCCGCCGGTGTCGCTCGATTTTCCGTTCGAGGTCGCCCTGTTCGAGCCAGGCACGACGAAACCGGTCGAGGTCGAGGTGACGGCGGCGCGCGCCGGGGCGACGGGCGACGTGCGACTCGACTCGCCGACGGGCTGGAAGATTTCGCCGGCGAAGCAGCCGTTCAAACTGGCGAAGGTGGGCGACAAGGTGCGGGTGGCGTTTTCGGTGACGGCGCCCGCGCAGGAGAATCGGGCGGAATTCATCGCGGTGGCGACGATTGACGGCGCGCAGTTCGATAACGGACGATACGAGTTCAGCTATTCGCATATTCCGGTGGTCTTGCTCCAGTCGCCGGCGCGATTGCACGTCGCGGCGTTCGACCTCGCCACAAAAGGGATGAACGTCGGCTACCTCCCGGGCGCGGGCGACAGCGTGGCCGAGAACCTGGAGGAGATGGGCTATCGGGTGCGGCCGCTCACGGGCGCGGACCTGTCGCCGGAGAAGTTGCGCGGGCTCGATGCGGTGGTGATCGGCGTGCGGGCGTTCAACGAGCGCGACGATCTCGCGGCCAATCTCCCGGGTTTGTTCGCATGGGTCGAGGGCGGCGGCACGGTCATCGCGCAATACAACCGGCCGGGCGGCAACCTCAAGGGGCCGCTCGGGCCCTATGAACTTTCGATCAACGGGCCGGCGCCCGCGCTCCGCGTGACGGACGAGAATGCGCCGGTGCACTTCGTGGCGCCGGATCATCCCGCGTTGAACACGCCGAACAAGATCACGAGCGCGGACTTTACCGGCTGGGTGCAGGAGCGTGGCGCGTATTTTCCGAGCAAGTGGGACGAGCACTACACGCCGTTGCTGGCGATGAGCGATCCGGGCGAGTCGCAGCCGGACAGCAGCGTGCTCGTGGCGAAATACGGCAAGGGCTACTACGTCTACACCGGGCTCGGCTTTTTCCGCCAGCTGCCCGCCGGCGTGCCGGGGGCATATCGGTTGTTCGCGAACCTCGTCTCGCTTGGGAAATGAGTTTGCCCGGCGTCCCGACCTCCCCGCCACCGGCTGACGACGAATCCACGGGGCTGCCGGGCCTGCGCTCGTGGCGCGGGGTTTACGTTTTCGTGCTCGGGGTCTTCGTGCTGTGGGTCGTGCTGCTCACCGTGCTCACCGAGAAATATTCGTGAACGCCCTCGATTACCTTGTCCTCGTCGGCACGCTCGTCGGCATCGCGGGCTACGGCATGTGGCGCACGCGCGGGCGGCGCGACCTCGCGACGTATCTCAAGGGCGCCGGCGACACGCGGTGGCTGGCGATCGGGCTCTCGGTGATGGCGACGCAGGCCAGCGCGATCACGTTCCTCTCGACGCCGGGCCAGGGCTACGAGAACGGGCTCGGCTTCGTGCAGAATTATTTCGGCGCGCCGCTCGCGCTGCTGGTGATCGCGATTTTTTTCCTGCCGATCTACCGCCGGCTGAATGTCTACACGGCCTACGAGTTCCTCGGCCGGCGCTTCGACCAGAAGACGCGGCTGCTCGGCGCGGCGTTGTTTTTGCTCCAGCGCGGACTCGGCGCCGGGATCACGATCTACGCGCCGGCCATCGTGCTCTCGACGGTTTTCGGCTGGCCCTTGAACGCCACGATCATCTGCAGTGGGCTGCTCGTGACGATCTACACGGTCACGGGCGGCAGCGAGGCGGTGACGCTCACGCAGAAATACCAGATCGGCGTGATCTTCGCGGGCATGGTGGCGGCGTTCGGGGTGCTGCTGGCGCGGCTGCCCGCCGGGCTCGGCTTCGGGGATGCGCTCACGCTGGCGGGCGGGTTTCACAAGCTCGAGGCGGTGGATTTTTCGCTGAACCCCGACCGGCGCTACACGATCTGGTCGGGCGTGTTCGGGGGGATGTTTCTCGCGCTGTCCTATTTCGGCACCGACCAGTCGCAGGTGCAGCGCTATATCACGGGCGCCTCGCTGCGCGAAAGCCGGCTCGGGCTGATGTTCAACGCCATCTTCAAGATTCCGATGCAGTTCTTCATCCTGCTGCTGGGCGTGATGGTCTTTGTCTTCTTCCAGTTCGAGCGGCCGCCGGTGTTTTTCAACGAGGCGGCGTGGCGGCAGACCGCGGGCGACAAGCGAACCGCGATCGAAGCCGAGTTCGCCGGCGCGCACGCGGCGGAGCGCCGGCAACTGGAGACGTGGATCGCGGCGCGGCACGCCGGGGACAGCGCGGCAGCCGAGGCCGCGCACACCGCGGTGGTCGCGGCCCACAGCCGGGCCGATGCGGTTCGCGGCGAGGCGAAGCAACTGGTGGCGGCCACGCCCGGCGCCAAGGCGAACGACGCGGACTACGTCTTCATCGGATTCATCCTGCGTTACCTGCCGCACGGGCTCATCGGGCTGCTCGTGACGGTGTTTTTCGCCGCCGCGCTGTCGTCGAAGGCAGGCGAACTCAACGCGCTCGGCTCGACCACCACGGTCGATTTCTACCGCTTTGTGATCCGGCGCGAGGCCACGGACGCGCACTACGTCGCGGCGTCGCGCTGGTTCACGGCGTTCTGGGGGTTGTTTGCGATCGGGGTCGCCCTCGCGGCCAATCTCGCGGAGAACCTGATCCAGGCGTCGAACATCCTCGGCTCGCTCTTCTACGGGGTGCCGCTCGGGCTTTTCCTCGTGGCATTCTTCCTGAAACGGATCGGCGGCACGGCGGTTTTCTGGGGCGCGCTGGCGGCGCTCGTGCTCGTGTGGACGCTCTACGCCACGCTCAGCATTTCCTATCTCTGGTATAACGTGATCGGTTGTGGGGCGTGCGTGGTATTTGCGCTGGGATTGCAGGCGGTGATGGGAGGCCGGCCCTATTCGACGGCGGGCTCATGAGCGGCACCCCGGTCATCGCCTTTGGCCAGCAGCCGTGCGGGTTTTTCCCGCGGCGCTTTCTTTACGCGAAAGTCCTGACGGCGCGCCGGCTGCAATCCGAGATCGGCGGCGAGATCGTGTTTTTCTGCCACGACAGCGACCACGATCCGCGCGAGACGCAGACGATCCTGCATCACCGGAAGACCGGCGAACCGGCGACGTTGAATTTCGCCTTCGCGAACAAGCTCCAGCGCAAATTCTCGCCGCTGCACCTGAAACGCATCCCGGCCGGCTGGCGCGACAACACCGCGCGCCAGCTCGGCGCCTACGTCGGGCCGGAGATGGTCGACGCGTTCAAGGCCAACGCGGCGCCGACTGTCGCCGATTTCTGCCTGGAGATGTATCGTCGGCTCGGGCTGCTCGATGGCGTGCGCGTGGTCCGGTCGAGCGACCCGGCGGTGCGCGCTGCCGCCCGCGCGGTGGACGAGTTCTTTGTCGACGTGCCGCACGAGGGCGAGGTGGTGCGGGCGCGCTGGCTGGACGGCGCCCTGAAGCTGCACGAGGGCGGCGCTTGTTACGTGACGCTGCCGGCGGCCGACTTCACCCCGGCGCAGGTCAGCCCGACGCGCGACTCGCGGTTGCGCTGGATGCAATCGGTGCTCCATTGCACCCATTACATCGCGGGCGCGGGCGAACAGGCATACTTGAACAAGGTCGATGCGCCTGACATCATCTTCCTCAACCGTGACCCCATCGACCGTGCCGACGAAGCCCACACCGAAATCTGCCGCCGCTGACGGACCGCTACTGCTGGCGTTCGGCGCGCATCCGGACGACATCGAGTTCGGGTGCGGCGGCGTCATCGCGCGCGAGACGCAGGCCGGGCACGCGGCGCACTTCGTCGTCTGCTCCCGCGGCGAGGCCGGCACGCACGGCACGCCGGTGCAACGCACGGCGGAGGCGAAGAAATCCGCGGCGCTGCTCGGGGCGACGCTCGAGTTTGTCGATCTCGGCGGCGATTCGCACATGGAGCCGAAGCTGGCGCACACGATGAAATTCGCCGCGATCATCCGCCGCGTCCGCCCGCGGCTGCTGTTGGCGCCGACCATCGTCGAGAATCAGCACCCGGATCACGTGACGGTGGGCCGGATGGTGCGCGATGCGGCGCGGCTGGCGCGTTACGGCGGCGTGGCGGAGCTGATGAAATACAAGCCGCACACGATCGAGCAGCTCCTGTTTTACGCCGTGACGGTCGAGGCCGAGCCGGCAGACCGGTCCGCGGTGCTGATGGACGTGTCCGAACACGCGGTCGTCGCCGCGTGGACGGCGGCGATGGAGGCGCACGCCTCGCAGGCGAAGACACGCCGTTACGTCGGGCTCCATCTCGCCCGCGCAAAGATGCACGGCGTCCGTTGTGGCGCCGGCCACGCGATCCAGCTTTTTCCCAACGACCCGCTCGTCTGCGAATCGCTCGCGACCTTGGGCCGCGCCGCACGTCAGTTCTGACATGGCTGACGACCGCCCGCTAAAAGTCGGGATCACGTGCTATCCGTCCGTGGGTGGCAGTGGCATCCTTGCGTCGGAGCTGGGCGAGGAACTCGCGGCGCGCGGGCACGAGGTGCATTTCATCAGCTACGAGCGGCCGTTTCGCGTGCCGGCGGATGCGCCGCGGCTGCATTTTCACCCGGTGGTGGTGAGCGGCTACGATCTCTTCAAATACCCCGACTACACGCTGCCGCTCTCGGTGAAGATGGCCGAGGTCGCGCGCGACCAGGCCCTCGATGTGCTGCATGTGCACTACGCCGTGCCCCATGCGACTGCGGCGCTGCTCGCGCGCGGGATGCTGCCGCCCGGCCGGCGGCCGGGGATTGTGACGACGCTGCACGGCACCGACACCACGCTGTTCGGCCGCGATCCCGGCTACGGCCCCGCGATCCGCCACGCGTTGGAAAACTCCGACGCCGTCACGACGGTGTCCGAATTTCTCCGCGGCGAAACGCGGCGGCTGCTCGGCGTGCAGCGCCCGATCGAGGTCATCCACAATTTCTTCGAGCCGCGCGGCGCCACGCGCTCCCGCGAGGCGGTGCGGGCCGAGCTCGGGCTGCGCGACGGCGACGCGGTGATCCTGCACCTGTCGAACCTGCGCCCGATCAAGCGTATCGACCTGCTCCTCGAGACCGCATCGCGGTTGCGGCCGCGCGATGCGTTCAAGCTGGTCATCCTCGCGGGCGGGGATTTTTCGCCCTACCTGCCGGAAGTGCAGCGGCTCGGGCTCGCCGACCGCGTCATCGTCAGGTCGAACGTGCTCGCGATCGAGGACTACCTGCAGGTGGCGGACGTCGGGTTGTTCACGTCGGAGCTGGAGAGTTTTTGCGTGAGCCTGCTCGAGCTCATGGCGTTCGGTGTGCCGAGCGTCGCCACCGCGGTCGGCGGAATTCCGGAGGTCGTGCGCGACGGCGAGCACGGCCTGCTCCTCCCGGCGCACGATGCCGACCGGCTGGCCCGCGCCGTGGAGTCGCTGCTCGATGACGCCACGCGGCGCGCCGCCCTCGGCCGCGCCGCCCGCGAACGCGCCCGCAACGCCTTCTCCGCGGGACAAATCGTGCCGCGTTACGTGGAGCTCTACCGCCGCGTTTGCCCGCCGTCGTGAGATTGCGCCGGCGTGCGCGAGGGTTCATGAATCGGAACCCTCCTCATGAAATACCCCGCTCTATTTCACTGCGCGCTCCTGTCCCTTGCCGTCCTCGCGCCCACGGCGAACGCGGCCGATCCGCTGGCCGACGGTTTTCGCGCGCCGCCGGCCGACGCCCGGCCACAGACGTGGTGGCACTGGATGAACGGCAACATCACGAAGGAGGGCATCACCGCCGATCTCGAGGCGATGGCGCGGATCGGCGTGGGCGGCGCGCAGATTTTTAATGTCGCGCAGGGCGAACCGGCGGGGCCGGTGACCGTGCTCAGCCCGGAGTGGCGCGAGTTGGTGAAGCATGCGATGAGCGAGGCCGACCGGCTCGGGCTCGAGCTGACGATGCACAACTGTCCCGGCTGGAGTGAATCCGGCGGTCCGTGGATCACGCCGCCGCTGGCGATGCAGCAGGTCGTCTGGGCCGACACGCATGTGCACGGGCCGCAGAAATTCTCCGCCGCGCTGCCGCAGCCGAAGATCGTCGGCGGTTATTACGAGGACATCGCGGCGCTGGCGTTTCCCTCGGCCGCCGGGGAGACGCAGGATCTCGCGGCGCTTGCGCCGGAGATCACGACGAGCGCGCCGGGCGTCGACGTGAGCGCGCTGCTTTCGAGTGCGCCGGGCGCGATGGTCCAGCTGCCGGCGCCGACGGCGGGCAAGCCGCAGTTCATCCAGTTCGCGTTTCGGGAACCGCAGCGGTTCGGCTCGGTCCGGCTGGGCGGGCGCGATGCGAACTCGATGCCGGCGGCCGGGTCGATCGAGGTGAGCGACGACGGCAAGACATTCCGCCAGGTCGCCGAGTTGCCGACGCTCGCCAAAGGGCGGAATCATTTCTCGGTGCTCGGGCCGTTTCCGGAGACGACGGCGAAGGTGTTTCGCGTCGTGGTGACGCGGATCGATCCCCGGACGCGGGTGTTGGTGCTGACCTCGGTCGACTTCGGCGCGGCGCGGCTCAGTCACTCGGAAGAGCAGGCGGGCTTCCGGCCGAACGCCGATTTGAAATTTGAACCCGACGCCGATGCCGCCGGGACGAGCGTCGCGCCGGGGCGCGTCGTCGAGCTCACGGCGAAGATGCAGGACGGCCGGCTCGCGTGGGACGTGCCGGCGGGCGACTGGACGATCATGCGCGTCGGCCACACGCTGACGGGCCAAATCAACTCGCCCGCGCCGGTCTCGGTGCGCGGGCTCGAGTCGGACAAGATGAACCGCGTGGCGGTCGAGACGAATTTCAACGCGATGATGGGGCGGGTGATCGCCGACGTCGGCCCGCTCGCCGGGAAAAGCTTCAAGCAGGTGCTGGCCGACAGTTGGGAGGCGGGCTGCGAGAACTGGACGCCGGCGTTTCGCGCGGAGTTCGCCCGGCGGCGCGGTTACGACCTGCTGCCGTGGCTGCCGGCGCTCGCCGGTCGCGTGGTCGGGAGCGTGGACGAGAGCGAGCGGTTCCTGTTCGACTACCGGCGGACGATCGCCGACCTGATCGCGGAGAACCACTACGGGACGTTTCGCGAACTGACCCACGCGCACGGGATGTTGTTCACCGCCGAGGCGCCGGGCATCGGGATGCCGACGATCGCCGACGAACTGGAGTGCAAGGGCGAGACCGACGTGCCGATGGGCGAGTTCTGGATGGACGGGCACAACGACAGCAAGGAGACCGCGGCGAGCGCGCACATCTACGGGGCGAAGATTGCCGCGGCGGAGGCGTTTACCGCGCGCACGGCCGATGCGAAGTGGAGCAAGGCGCCGTTTGACCACAAGATGCTCGGTGACCTCCATTTCACGCTCGGGATCAACCGGTTTGTTTTTCATCGCTACGCGCACCAGCCGTGGCTCGACCGGTTTCCCGGCATGACGATGGGCCCGTGGGGCACGAACTTCGAGCGGACCAACACCTGGTGGGAACAGGCGCGCGCGTGGATGCAATACCTGACGCGGTGCCAGTATCTGCTGCAACGCGGACTCTTCGCGGCCGACGTGTGCTACTTTTACGGCGAGGGCGTGCCGAACACGCTGGCGAAACATGAACCCGCGCTGCCTGCCGGCTACGACTACGACGCGTGCAACGCCGAGGTGCTGCTCACGCGGATGAGCGTGAAGGACGGCCGGCTCGTGCTGCCCGATGGCATGAGTTACCGGTTGTTGCTCCTCCCTGATTCCGGTCGGATGTCGCCGGCGGTGTTGAAAAAAATCCGCGATCTCGTCGCCGCCGGCGCAACGGTCGTCGGCCGCCGGCCCGAGCGCTCGCCGAGCCTCTCGGGTTTCCCGCAATGCGACGCCGAGATCAAACAGCTTGCGGATGAGGTATGGGCCGATTGCGACGGTGTGCGCGCGACCGAGCACCGGCTCGGTGCCGGGCGGGTGTTCTGCGGGCGATCGATTGGCGACGTGCTGGCGACGTTGGGTGCGACGCCGGATTTCGCGGCGACGAATGCCGCCGGGAAGTTCGCCTACATCCACCGGACGATTGGGGACGCGGAGGTGTATTTCGTTTCGAGCCAGAACGCCGCGGCGACGACGGCGACGCTGACGTTTCGCGCGAGCGGCCGGCAGCCGGAGCTCTGGCATGCCGACACGGGGGAGATCGAGCAGCCGGCGGAATTCTCCGACGCGGGCGGCCGCACGTCGCTGCCGGTGAAGTTCGATCCGGCGGGCTCGGTCTTCGTGGTGTTTCGCGGATCGGATCACGGGCTCGATCCGGTCGCCGCCGTGACGCGCGGCGGGGTCGCGGCCGAGGGGGCGGCGGTGGATTTTTCCGCCGATGGGAAACTTCGCCTCACCACCGCGCAGGCGGGCAGTTATGACGTGAAGACGACGGCGGGAAAAACATGGCAGGCGAACGTTACCGGTCTGCCGGCCGTCGCGGAAATCGCCGGTCCGTGGGAAGTGCGGTTTCCGCCGCACTGGGGCGCGCCGGCGAGCGTGGCGCTGCCGGCGCTGGCGTCGTGGACGGACAACGCCGACGAGGGAGTGAAGCACTTTTCGGGCACCGCGACCTACGTGAAGGAATTCGAGCTGCCCGCCGCCGCGCTCGCGGCCGGCCGACGGCTCTGGCTCGATCTCGGCGAAGTGCGCGAGGTCGCGGAGGTGACGCTCAACGGCCGCGATCTCGGCGTGCTGTGGAAACCGCCGTTCCGCGCCGACATCACGGCGGCGGTGCGCCCGGGCAAGAATCATCTCGAGGTGCAGATCACGAACCTCTGGCCGAACCGGCTCATCGGCGACCAGGCGCTGCCGGAGGCGCAACGGCACACGTGGGCGACGTTCAACCCATTCACGGCGGCTTCGCCGTTGCTGCCGTCGGGGCTGCTCGGGCCGGTCACGGTGCAGACGGAGGCAGTCGTTGAGCTGGCGGCTGCGGAATCCCGCTGAGGCCGGTTCGGTTCCGGACGCGCGCTGGACTGTCCGGACTCTTCTTGCCCGCCATGCGTCTGGCGTGCATTAGTGTTCGTCCGCCCCGGTCCCACCCTTTGGCCGGGCGCAACCCCGCAATCGAAGTCATCAAGGAATGCCATGAACAAATTCGCTTCCACGCTCGTCCTCGCCGCCTCCGCGCTGTTGTGCGCGGTGCCCGCCTCCGCCCAGCAATCACCCGCGCGTGCCGCCTCGACCGGCGGCATGAGTCCGCACGAAACCATCAGCGCCTACATCGGTGGCAACCGCCGCACGGGCACGCTGGTCACGATCTCCTACGGCCGACCCTACTCGATCAAGCCCGGCACGACCGAGGTGCGGAAAATCTGGGGCGACCTGGTCAAATGGGACAAGGCCGACCGGATGGGCGCCGACGAAGCGACATTGCTGGTGACGCCGCTGCCGCTCGAAATCCAGGGCACCACGGTGCCCGCGGGTGCCTACACGCTTTACATCGTCCCGTCGGAGAGCGGCACGTCGAAGCTCGCCTTCAGCACGAATATTGGAAAGTGGGGCATTCCCGTCGACGAGAAGCACGACCTGGCGCGGTTCGACCTGAAGAAAGAGGCGGTGGAAAATACGGTGGGCCAGCTTACCCTGGAGCTGGCGAACGATGCGAGCGCCCCGAATTCGGGTGTCTTGAATATCGTGTGGGAGAACACGAAATTCTCGCTGCCGTTTGCCGTTAAAAAATAACCCGCGCCACGGCGCCGCCCGCGTCACGACCGCAATCTGGAGAATAATCGCATGAGCCAATTCACCCGCCGGAAATTTCTCGGCCAGGTCGCGGGCGCCGCGGTGGCGGCGTCGCTGCCGCGGACGCTGCGCGCGCAGGCGCCGGCGACGAAGGCCGGCCGCAAGCCGAACGTCCTCTTCTTCATCGTCGACGACATGCGCGTCGAACTCGGCTGCTACAACAGCATGTTCGGCGCGCTCACGCCGAACATGGATGCGCTCGCGAAGGCGGGCGTCCGGTTCGATCGCAACTACTGCCAGTTTCCACTCTGCAATCCGTCGCGTTCGTCGCTGATGACCGGCCGGTTCCCGACGCAGACGGGCGTCCTCGGCAACCGCTCGAATTTCCGCACGATTCATCCCGACTGGGTCAGCCTGCCGCAGCTCTTCAAGGAAAACGGCTACGACTCGCTGCGGTCCGGCAAGATTTTCCACGGCGGGCTCGACGATCCCAAGGCGTGGACCGAGGGCGGCGGCGCCCGCGAGGGCGACGGTGGCGCGGGCGGGCACACGATGGTGATTCCGCGCGTGCCGGGACCGGCCGCGCCGGGTTACGTCGAGGCGCCGTTGCCACAGGACACGAGCCAGGCGGCGCATTCGGACCGGATCGTCATCCTCGACGGCAACGGCGAAGGCCATCCGGACTATCATACGGCGGACCTCGCGATCGATTATCTGCGCCGCTACAAGGACAAGGACCAGCCGTTCTTCGTCGGCTGCGGTCCGGTGAAACCGCACAGCCCGCCGTGCGCGCCGCAGAAATTCCTCGACCTCTACGACGCGAACAAGATCAAGCTCACGCCGGACTTCGCGCCGTGGCCGACGGTGCCGCCGGGTTTTCCGAGCGCGGCCATCCGCAAGCGCAACGCCGACCTGTTCATCGGTCGCCACGCGACCGAGGCCGAGGCGAGGGAAGTCATCCGCGCCTACATCGCGTCGACGTCGTGGACGGATTGGAACATCGGGCGCGTCGTCGCCGAGCTCGACCGGCTCGGCCTGCGCGAGAACACGATCATCGTCCTCATGGTCGACCATGGCTACCAGCTCGGCGAAAAGGGCAAATGGTCGAAGGCGGGCTCGCTGTTCGAGATGGGCACCCGGATTCCGCTGATCATCTCGGCTCCGGGCGCGGCGGGCAACGGCACGGCGTGTTTCCGCCCCGTGCAGTCGCTCGACGTTTACCCGACGCTCGTCGAACTCTGCGGGCTGCCGCAACCGCCGCAGGGACTCCAGGGCACGAGCCTGACGCCGCTGCTGCGCCAGCCGGCGGCCGAGTGGGGCCGGCCGGCGTTCAGCGTGTGGAGTGAGGACGGGCGGACGCTGCATGGTGTCGCGGTGCGCACGGAAAAGTGGCGCTTTGCCGAGTTCGGGCCCGACGGCGCGAACGGCGCGATGCTGTTCGATCCGAAAGCGGACCCGCTCGAGATGACCAATCTGGCCGACGATCCGAAATACGCGTCGGTGCGCACCGAGTTGTCGGCGCTCACGCGGAAATACGCGGCGACGCTCGGCAAGATGCCGGCGTGAAGTCCGACGGCAGTTGCTGTGCGCCGGGCCGCGGGCCGGCGGCTGCGCTGGCGGCCCACGGCGCGTTTCGGCGCACGAGCGCCGGCGCGGGCGACGGCATGGTGCGGATCGCCGGCGGCGAGTTTTTGATGGGGACCGACGGCGACTATGGTTTCGCCGCGGATGGCGAGGGACCGGCGCACGCGGTGACGCTGGCGCCTTTCTTCATCGATGCGACCTGCGTGACGAACGAGCAGTTCAATGCGTTCGTGAACGCGACGCACTACAAGACGGACGCGGAGAAATTCGGTTGGAGTTTCGTGTTCTACGGCCACCTCACGCCGAAGCAGCAGGAGACCGCGGTGCGGCTTCGCGTGCTCGGGAGCGAGTGGTGGTGTCGCGTCGACGGTGCAGCGTGGCGGCATCCCGAGGGGCCGGGCACGAACATCAGGAAGCGCTGGGATTTTCCGGTGGTGCACGTCTCGTGGGCCGATGCGTGCGCCTACGCCGCGTGGGCCGGCAAGCGGCTGCCGACCGAGGCCGAGTGGGAATGCGCTGCGCGCGGCGGGCTCGGGCAGAAACGTTTCCCGTGGGGCGACGAACTCGAACCCGGCGGCCGGCATCTGATGAATGTGTGGCAGGGGACTTTTCCCGGACACAACACCTGCGCCGACGGCCACTACGGCCCGGCGCCGGCGAAAAGTTTCAAGCCAAACGGCCACGGGCTCTACAACATGACCGGCAACGTCTGGGAATGGTGTTGGGACTGGTTTGATGCGGGCTATTATCGCGTCTCGCCACGCGCGGATCCGACCGGCCCGGCGGCGGGCGAGCGGCGCGTGATGCGCGGTGGGAGTTATCTTTGTCACGCGAGCTACTGCAATCGCTACCGGACCGATGCGCGTTCGAGCAACACGCCCGACAGCAGCACGACGAACCTTGGGTTCCGCTGCGTGCGCGACGCGTGAAGACCTCCGACTCGCGAGACGCCGGGGTTCGAGGGTAGGGCCCGATCTCCGAGCGGGCCGATCGGATTGGGAAACGCACGCGGTCCGTCCGGACATCGCTTCCCGCCGGCTGGGGTGGATTCCCCCGGCAAGAAGTGCGCGAAGAATTGCCAATCCGCGCGGAGGCGGGTCGTCGCGCCGTGGCGATTTAACGGGCATGAAGCGAATGATTCTGCTGGCGTTGCTCTTCGTCGCCTGCGCGCGCGCCGAATGGTCGGACGTGAAGGAAGGGCTCGGCCCGCAGAGCGTGATCAAGCTGGTGGGAACCCCACTCGTGGGCAGCTCCGGGCACGGCGGGCAGTTCGTCACCTGGATCTACGATCGCGGCGGCTACATCGTTTTCGAGAATGGACGCGTCGCCTTCTGGCAGGCGCCGGCGGAGCCGGCCGCGCCGAAGCCGTAGCCGTTATTCCGGGGATGTGCGGCCAGGCGTTGCCGTCGGACCGGAAGTGCGCTGGCGTTGGCGCGTGTTTGCCGCCGCCACCCACGGATTTGTCCGCACGATCAGCCGCTCGCTGGCCGCTTGCGAACTGGTGCATGTCGCGCGCCAGCCGTTCGACCTGGCGCGGGCCGCCGCGCAGCATGACGCCTATGTGCGGGAGTTGCGCGCGGCGGGCGTCGACATCGGCGTGCTCCCCGAAGCGCCCGACTTGCCGGACGCGACGTTCGTCGAGGATCCCGCGGTCGTGTTCGACGAATGCGCCATCCTGGGCCGGCCGGGCGTGCGCAGCCGTGAACCAGAGGCCGCGTTGATCGCCCCCGTAGTCGCGCGAATCCGGCGCGTCTTCGAGATTCGTGCGCCGGGCACGTTGGAGGGCGGCGATGTGCTCCGGCTCGAGCGCACGCTTTTCGTTGGGCGATCGCGCCGCACCAACGACGAAGGCATCCGCCAGCTGGTCGCGATCGTCGCGCCGTTCGGTTACACCGTGCAGCCGGTCGCGGTGAACGGCGGCCTGCATCTGAAGACGGCGATCACTGCACCGGCCGCCGGACTGTTGGTGGCGAATCCACGATGGATCGATATCGCGGCGTTTCACGGCCACGAGATCCTGTCCGTGCCGGCGGACGAGCCGTGGGCGGCGAACACGCTGCCGGTCAACGGCCGGGTGCTCGTGGCAGCCTCGGCGCGGCGCACGGCGGATTCGCTGGTGGCGCGCGGACTCGACGTGCGGCGAATCGAGATCGTCGAGTTGCAGAAAGCCGAGGCGGGGCTGACCTGCCTCAGTGTGCTCTACGCGCAGTCGCCCGCCGGAATCGGGAGCTGAAAAGGCCCGCGCGTCGTTGAAGACGCGCGGCCTGCGTCGCCGTGAAGGTGTGGGAGGAGGTGAACTACTGCTTGAAGCTCCGGATGAGTCCGACGATGGCTTTGGCGCCGTCGGCACTGAGCACGTCGCCGTAGGCCTTCATCTTCTCCTTGTCGCCGTCCTTCACGCCCTCGAGGGTCGCCTTGACGATGATCTCGTCGGTAAGCGCCGCCTGGACCTTGGCGTCGGAGTAGTCCTTCAGTTTCAGCCGGGCGCCCATCTTGGTGTCGGCCTTGCCGGTGGCACCGTGGCATTTGGCACAATGCTCGTCCCAGTTGGCCTTGGCGTCGGCGGCGAGGACGGTCGGGACCCCGGCGGCGAGGACCCCGAGGCTGAGAATCAACGCGAATTTCGTCTTCATACGCGGCGAGCATAGCATCGCGCCGGGATTCGGCTCCGCATCGGTTGGCCAAGAATGCGCGCGGGTCATGGCCTCGGTGCGGGCCCCGGAATCGGGCGGGCGGAACGAAGTTCTCCATCGCAACGGAACCTTTATTTGATAGGCCAACTCTTAGTCGAAGCGACAGACGAACGCTCGGAAAGTAATCCCCAAACCCTGGAAATCCATGAAACCGCTTTCCCTTGCCCTGCTGGTCCTGTCGCCGGCTTTCGCGGTCGCGGCCGAGCCGCCGTCGCTGGCGTTTCCCGGGCAGAAGATCGGACTGCCGCCGCTGTCGCTGGTGCAGAGCGGCAGTCAGGTGCCGCCGGCCGGGCTGTGGCAACCGGGCGCATTGACTCGCTTTTCGTTCCGGGCGGTGGCCGCGCCGCCGAAGCGGGTTTCGAGGATGCCAGTCATTGCGCCGCGGGAAAATGCGGATGCGAAGATGGCCAAGGCGCCCGACACCTCCACCGACTACAAGCTGAAGGTGAAGATTCCCGACGTGGAATCGCAGGGCGAGCGTCCGGCAGCTCCTGCGCCGGAAGACCGGCGATAATTTAATAGCATGTGCGGCCGGTTCCGACGTTGCGTTTTCCCCGTGCTCGCCGCGCTCGGCTTGATCCTTGCCGGCGGCCCGGCGCTCCGCGCGACGGTCGACCCGCAGCCGTTCGCATACGCCAAGGGCTCGCTCAACGAGCAGGAAGACCGCCCGGACACGCCGCGCACGGGCAAGATCGTGCTGTGCCTCGCGGGCGATTCGACGGTGACCTACAGTCAGGGCTACGCGGCCGGGTTCCGCGCCCGGCTCGACAAGCAGCTCCAGGTCATCAACCGCTCCCGCGGCGGCCGCACCACCGCGAGCTTTCGCAAGGACGGCCGGTGGGCCGACATCCTCCGGATCAAGCCCGACTACGTGATGATCCAGTTCGGCCACAACGACGGCGCGGTCATGAACAACGAAACCTATGCGAAGAACCTCGCGCAGTTCGTGGACGAGGCGCGCGCCGCGGGCATCAAGCCGATCCTCGTCACCCCCGTCAGCCGCCGCTACTGGCAGGAAGACGGGACAATCAAGGACGACCTCGCACCCAAGGTGGCGGCGATGCGGCAGGTCGCGACCGAGAAGAAGGTCCCGCTGATGGAGCTGCACGAGCGCGCGGTGGAGCTCTATCTCAAGGTCGGCCGCAAGGAGAGCGAGACGTGGGGCCTGCCGAAACCCGATCCCGCCGACCCCAAGGTCACCATCCTCGACAAGACGCACTTCAATCCCGCCGGCAGTGCGGCGATGGGCCGGGTCGTTGCCGATGAGTTGAAGCGCGTCGTGCCGGAACTGGCGCCTTATATCGAGTGACCGTCGCGCCCCGTCGGGCGGCGTTCGCCGGGCGGGGTTTCGTGGCTGTTTTCCCGGCTGGATTCGGCCATCGACCCGGACAGTTGGTCGATGACCACGCCGGCCTGCTCGAGTTGGAGCCGGAGCGGCGTGACGAAGCGTTCGGCCAGTTGTTCGATGGAGAAAGTCAGGTCGAGGTTGCTCTCGCCCGTCGCGAACGCAACCAGGTCGGCGAGGTCCATGATGTCCTCGTCGGTGAAGTGCTCCTCGATGACCGACTGGTTGCCCGACAATGCAACGAGCGAGGCCCAGCAGCGCTCCGCATCCGGCGCCGCCTGCTTCAGGTTGATCCTGCCCCGGAGGCGGGCCCGGGCGATCCGCGTCGCGAAATCGTCCAGCTTCCAATAGGCGAAGGCGAGATAGGTGAGCCGCGCCTGCCGCAGGAGCGCCGGACGTTGATGGAGGATTTGGGAGAGTTTCATGGGAATTCCTTTCTGCCGTTTGATCGGTGGTTAAGGTTGATGGACTCGACTTCCCTGCCGCTGACGGTTGGACACGATTCGCCGCGCGTGGCGCCGCCCCGGGACTTCGAAACCCGGACCGTGCGACGCCCGTCGCACTGAGTATCGGACCCTGGCAACGAACCTGAATCGCTGATCGATCGATCCCTGCTCTCGCTGACCGCGGACGTTACTGACGCCGCGCCTTCACTGTCCCGCTGTCGGACTCAAATCACGATCCCAACCGTGCATCTGATCGCTGACCGGACTGACTCCAGCTGTCAGCTGAATCATAACCGACGCAAGGCAATTTTCCAGCGCTCCGATGCGGTTACCGCAAGCGGCCAAACCTCGACCAGTTCTCGCGCAGCGCGTAAATGAAGTCCGCCCTGCCGATGATGCTCGCCGTCGGAATGGCCCCATAGCTGCGACTGTCGAGGCTGTCGTCGCGATTGTCTCCCAGCACGAAGCAATGGTGCCTCGGCACCGTCGTCGGCGGAAAATTCCGCAGCCGCGAATTGGCGGGTGCGGTCAGGAGGATCCGATAGCTGGCGCCCCGGTTGAATTCGTAGAAATATTTTCCGGGGCCGCCCATCCGCTCCGGCCGGGGCGCCGGCGCCGGAATCTCCTCCCGGCGCAATTCGCGGTCGTTGATGTAAACCGCGCCATCGCGGATTTCCACCCGGTCTCCTCCGAGCGCGACCACGCGCTTGATAAAATACTGCCTCCGGTCGTCGGGGTTTTGAAAAACCACGATGTCGCCCACGGCTGGGTCTTTGTCCCGATAGGCCGCTCGGTCCGCAAAAAACTGGTCGCCCTGCCAGATGGTGGGATACATCGAGGCGGTCGGGATTTTGAAAGGCGTCAACCAATTGTCGCGCACGTAAAGCGCCGCGAAGACATGACCGGCGGAAACCGCCATGGCCAGCAGCACGTAGGCATACCAGCGATTGTAGTCCTTCGGTTCGTAGTCTGTCCGGGTCCGGCGGGCCAGGAAGAAGGCATCGAAAATCCCGATGGCGTAGACTGCCAGTGACAGCGCGTAGCACGACACAACGAGCCCGCCACTCAAATGCACGCCGGGAACAAGGGCGAGGACTCCCAGTATTCCGGCGGCACTCGTCAACGCCAGCAGCCAGAAGCACCTGACGACGGCTCCGCAATACAGCTGGCCGAGGCCCGGCATCAACAGCGCGAGCAGCGCGGCGAACCAGGCGTGCCGTTTGGTGCTTTTCTTGGTCGAGGTGTCCATGGAATTTGCCCTTTCAAAACGACAGCATGATCTGCCATGTCGCCAGCAGGCGGGCGGCGCCCGCGAGCAGGGCGACCACCAGCAGTGCGGCTTTGACGAGCGGGTGGCGGGCCACCCACTCCAGCCAGCGTTGGAACAATTCAGGGCCCGGCTTCGCCGCCCGCGGCGCCGGTCCCGGGGGCGAGATTTGTTTCATCACGCCCTTTTCGAATCCCGCGGAGGGCTCCAGGCGGCGGCGCGCTTCCAGCCATGATTGGTAGGCATCGCGATTATTCATAGGCGCCGGGCCTTTGCCCTCTGATTGCCTCCTGAAAGTGTTGTCGCGCCCGGCTGATCAGGGATTTCACGGAGCTGACGCTCGTGCCCTCGATTTCGGCGATCTCTTGATAGGAGAGTTGCTCGATCTCCGCCCACACAAAGGCCAGCCGCTGCCGGACCGGCATGCGGGCCAGAATCCGGTCGAATTCGGCGTGCAGCTCGGCCGTCGCCACCTCCTGCCGCACGTCTCCCGGCCCGGCCGCATCCGGCACGTCGCGGAGAAAGACGGGTCGCTTTTTTTTGAGGGCATTCAGCGTCTTGTTTTTTGCGATCCGGTAAAGCCAGGTGGAGAACCGGCTGCGCGCGGAATCGAACGCCCCGAGGCTCCGATAAACCGCCACGAACACCTCTTGTCCCAGGTCTTCGCTCAAATGGTGATCGCGCGTCATGTTGAAGATCATCCCGACGACTTTTTTTTGGTATTTTTCGACAAGCAGCCCGAAGCAATCGAGGTCACCCGCCAGGACCTGCCGGATTATCTCGTCGTCGGTCATTCAAGGGGACTCAACGCCTGATGGGGCTGTCACGACAGTTGATACAATCGAACCCGGAGAAAGTTGCGATCCATCGGTGGCCGGCCCGCACCAGCGGAGGCCCGGCATCCCGTCGCGGTCGATCCAGCCTTCGGCTTTAAACTGCGGGGGTGCTTCGCCCGGCTACTCCTCGTCCGATGCCCCGCCGCCCGAGGCGGTGATGTCCTCCGGCTTGATCTTGTCGACGTTGAACCGCTCCACCTTGCCGCGGATCGTTGCCATCAAGTCCTCGAGTTCCGGCGGCTCCTTCATGAACCGCAGCGGATTCGAGCGCCCGACGACAAAGGCCTTCAAATACGGGCTGACAAACCCCTTCGCTTTCAGCTTCGCGACCACCTCGGAGACCTTGGCGTCGAGTTCCAGCAGCATCGCGGCGTGTCGCTCATGGACTTTCAGCGATTTCGCGAGCGATTCTTCGCTGAACATCGTCAGCCGCCGGACAAAGGAATTATACACGCCGCCGCTGAAGCGAGGAGCCCGCTCGTAGCAGAGGCCCATTGTGATGAACGCCGCCTCCTCGAAATAATACCCGAACTCCTTTTCCGGTTTGTCCGCGCGCTCCTCGAGCAGGTTGCGGAAGATGCGGATCACCTCGAGCGACTTGTCCTTCAGGTTGTGCGCCTTCTCGGTGTTGAGCGCGAGGATCTGCCACGCGACCTCGCGCTTCGGCACGACAAGCGCGGTGATCGCCTTTGCGCCCAGGCGGCGCATCGCGGCGAGCCGGTGGCCGCCGTTGGGCGTCCAGAAGCCGCCGTTGGGCGCCGTGATGGCGATGATCGGATCGAGGAAAATCCCGGTGCGATCGATAACACCGGCGAGCCGCTTGTGATGCGAGTCCGACACGTCGCGTTGAAACGGCGTGGGCTCGACCTGGTCGATCGGCAGCACGGCGAGCAGCAGCGGCTGCGCCCCGAGCGGGTCGAGATACTGGCCAGTCACGATGCCGCCGGCCTTTTCGATCGCGGCCTTCGTGGCGAGGGTATCGCCCGAGATTTCCGACAGCACGGTTTCCGCCGCGGTCGAGCCGCGGGTGTTCGACTTGGCCTTTTTTGGCCGTTTTTTCGGAGGCAGGCGCTTCAGGAGGCTCTTGGTCGGCATGGGTTGAGTGGGAGTTAAATGGGATTTCTTCCAAACAAAAAGCCCGGCTTGGCCGCTCTGGCTCGTGCAAGATCTGTTTCAGCGGTAGTGATAAAACGTGATGCGCATCACCGTCGGCTCGGGCCGGGCCGGAGTGTCGGTGGCGGCGGGGCCGCCGCGCCGGAGTTGGGGGCCGAGCGGAATCACGGTGCCGGCCTGATGGTTCGCGGCGGCGGCAGAGACATCGTAGCCGCCACGCATGATGTCGTCGCCGTTGACGCGACGTTGCGTGACCCAGAGGCCGTTCTTGAACGCGCCGCGGTCGATCGTGGCGGAGGCGGCAATGTTGGCGCCGGGGATGTTGTTCGGCGAGACGCGGAATGGATAGGAGCCGTTGGTCGCGAAATAATATTCGTCCGGTGCCGTGTTGACGATGAGCACGAACGGCGAGTCGAGAAAGGAGAGCGTTCCCGCGCCACTGCGCGCACCCTCCGCGGCCGGCGCGGTGCTCGAACCACGCGTGCCGCGGGCCGCTCCGCCGCCACCGCCCGCGCTGCGGCCGGCGACGGGCGTGAAATCAAAGCTGTAGCGGCCCAGCTCGACTTTGCCGGGATTTTGCCCCGGCTCGAGTGGGATCAGCTTGATCGCGTCCGGCCGGCCCTGCGCGTCGGCGAGCGCGCCGGAGACGGAGCTGATGAATCCGTAGGACCGCGCGAACGGGCTGTCGGGGCTCAGCCCATCGATCCCGAACGGCGAATAGCACAGGAGATCGAGCTGGGTGAAGGCGTTCCAGCACATGTTCGCGTCCTGGCGGGTCTCGGGATTGAAGGCGGGGTTGCCGTTGCGGGCGAACGTCTGGATGATCTGGGTATACTGCGGCAGATAGATGTCGGGCGCGAGAATGTCGATCGCCGGCGCCCCGGCGCGCCAGATGTCGTGCACCAGCGGCTCGGGGCCGCCGCTCGGGTAGTCGCCGGGCCCGAGATCGTTGGGCTGCACGATCCAGGTGTTCACATACATCGGGAGCGGGTAGGCCTTCTTGCCCTGTTCGGCGACATGGCCGATGTAACTGGAGTAGTTCCACGCCATGAAAATCTCGTCGGTGTGGGTGAGCAGTTCGGCGTCGGCGGGCCGCGGGGAGCGGGCCGGGCTGTTGGGCACGGGCGGGAAGCTGGCGGGCCGCGGGACGTTCTGCCCAAAAACTTCCTCCCAGGTGCCGGAAGTCTTGTTGCCGGCGGCGTCCCAGATTTTTTTCAACTCGGGCAGCAGGTGGTCGCGGTTTTTCTGGAGATAGTCGGTGAGTTTCCGCGGGACCGGTCCGGCAAACGCCGCGTTGGCCGCCGCGCAGAAATCGCGCGTGCTGCCCATCACGCCGACCTCGTTCTCCACTTGCATGGCGATGACGGTGTGGTCGCGATCGACCTCGCGAATGTGCTTCATGACCGCCGCGAAGGCCTTCGCATCGGCGTCGCGGTTGGCGGTGCTGAGCGTCGAGAGGATCTCGAGCGAATGGCCCTCGCCGTTTACGACGCGCGGGAAACGATCCTGGTTGGCCTTGACCCACGCCGGCGGGAAATGCGACAGGCCGTTCTTCCAGCTCGCCATCCAGAGGAGGACGAGCCGCACGTTGGCGGCGCGCGCGGCCTCGATCTGATAGTCGATCATCGAGAAGTCGAACCGGCCTTCCTCGGGCTCGACGAGGTCCCACGACACGACCGTCAGGATGGTGTTGAGATTCGCCTCCGCCAGTCGCGCGATGGCCGCCTTCGTGCCTTCCCGATCCGAGGAGGCGGTATTGGTCAGTTCGCCGGCGACGCAGATGAACGGCCGGCCGTCGACGATGAGCTTGGTCATCCCGTCGCGTTTCTCGAGGTGCGGGACGGCGGAGGCGTCGGATTGGGCGCGGGCGGGAGCCAGGGCGAGCACACCGGCCAGGATGGCGCAGGACAGGGCATTTGATTTCATGGGGAGTCTCCTTGCAGGGTTTGCCGCCATCTCAGGACGGAAGCGGCTCGTGGTCGACTGAATCTTCACGCTTCCTGCCGGGGAGCCTTGCGGTCATGCCGACGGTGGCGCGGAACTCGTAGGCACCGCTGCAGGATTCGATTTCGCACAAACTCAATTGGCGGCTCGCAAAATCGAAGCGACGCGAAATCTTGGCCGTGAACCGCTCCGACATCGCGTGTCGGAGCGGCTCTTCCCACGAACATGAACTCCACCGCACTGGTCCAACCCTACCTCTTTTTCAACGGCCGCTGTGAAGAGGCGCTCGAATTCTACCGCGCCGCCATCGGCGCACATGTCGAGATGATGATGCGCTACAACGAAAGTCCGCAGCCGATGCCGCCGGGCGCGGTCCCGGCGGGCTTCGAAAAGAAAATCATGCACGTGAGCTTTCGCGTCGGCGAAACGGTCCTCATGGCTTCCGATGGCAACGACAGCAAACCGAACTTCGACGGCTTCTCGCTTTCGCTGTCGCTGCCCACACCGGCGGAGGCGGAGAAGGCCTTCGCGGCGCTGGCGGCGGGCGGCACGGTGAAGGTGCCGCTCGGGAAAACATTTTGGTCGCCGTGCTTCGGCATGCTGAGCGACCGGTTCGGCGTGGGCTGGATGGTGACCGTCCGCGCCGAAGGCTGAGCGCAGCGGTCACGCGCACGGCGGGAGATGCCCCGGCCAATCTCACTCCGTTCGGAGCGCGACGATCGGATCGACCCGCGCGGCGCGCGGGGAGCCAGCAGGCGAACAGCGAGACGCCGCCGAGCAGCACCAGCACGACCGCGTAGGAAACCGGATCCGCCGAAACGATGCCGAAAAGGAGTGGGCCCAGATAGCGCGTCAGGAAAAATGCGCCGGGCATGCCGGCGGCGAGGCCCGGGCCGGCGGCGCGTTTTCGAGCAAGATCGCGACAGGTCGAGCAAGACCGCGCGCGACGGCGCGGCGAACAAGGCGTAAACTCGCCGCACGTTTCAACCCATTGACCAAGGAATTCAAAATGAAGCAGCGAAAACTCGGCAGCGGTAACCTCGAAGTCTCGGCCCTCGGCCTCGGCTGCATGGGCATGAGTTCGGGCTACGGCCCCGCGGGAGAAAAGCGGGCGATGATCGCGGTGATTCGTGCCGCCGTCGAAAGTGGCGTCACGTTCTTCGACACCGCGGAAATCTATGGACCGTTTGCGAACGAATTGCTCGTCGGCGAGGCCCTCGCCCCGTTCCGCGCGCAGGTGAGGATCGCCACGAAGTTCGGGTTCCGGATCGGGCCGAACGGCGAACGCCTCGGCGGCTTGGACAGCCGCCCCGCGCACATCAAGGCCGTGGCCGAGGCCTCGCTCCAGCGACTCGGGACCGACGTGATCGATCTCTTCTATCAACATCGCGTCGATCCTGACGTGCCGATCGAGGAGGTGGCGGGCGCGGTGAAGGAACTGATCCAAGCCGGCAAGGTGCGGCACTTCGGCCTGTCGGAAGCCGGGGCGAAAACCATTCGCCGGGCGCATGCCGTCCAGCCGGTCACGGCCTTGCAGAGCGAATACTCGCTGTTCTGGCGCGAGCCGGAGGTGGAGATCATGCCGCTGCTCGAGGAACTCGGGATCGGTTTCGTGCCGTTCAGCCCGCTGGGAAAAGGATTTCTCACCGGCAAGATCGACGAGAACACGAAGTTTGACGCCACGGATTTCCGCAATGTCGTGCCGCGTTTCACGCCGGAGGCCCGCAAGGCGAACCAAGCCGTGGTCGATCTGCTCAATGCCATCGCCGTCCGCCTGACGGCGACCCCCGCCCAAGTCGCGCTGGCCTGGCTGCTCGCGCAGAAGCCGTGGATCGTGCCGATTCCGGGCACGACCAAGCTCCATCGCCTCGCGGAGAACAACGGCGGCGCGGCCCTCGAACTTACCGCCACCGATCTTCGCGATATCACCGCCGCCGCGGATAAGATCACGTTGCAGGGCGAGCGCTATCCGGCGCACCTGCAAAAACTGATCGGCCGCTGAGCCGGGAGGAACGCCATGCCACACGTCATTGTAAAACTTGCTCCGGGAAAAACCGAGGAACAGAAAGCCCAGCTCGCCAACGAAATCAGCGGAAGCGTCATGCGCGTCCTCGGCTACGATGCGGATGCGGTTTCCGTCGCCCTCGAGGAAATCAGCCGGCAGGATTGGGCTGAGAAGGTTTACCGGCCGGACATCCTGCAACGCCCGCAGAATCTCTACAAGAAACCCGGTTACACGATGTGAAGCGGGCTGCGGAGCCGGAACCAAATCAACCCATGAAAAATAATCTCACCGGAAAAATCGTCGTCATCACCGGCGCGAGCAGCGGACTCGGCGAAGCCGCCGCGCGACTGCTTTCCGCCGAGGGCGCGACCGTCGTGCTTGGCGCGCGCCGGGTCGATCGACTCGAGGCGCTCGTGCAGGAACTCACCGCCAAAGGCGGGCGCGCTGTCGCGGTCGCGACCGATGTCACGAATCGCGCCGAGGTGCAGAAACTGGTCGACACCGCCGTGCACCAGTTCGGCCGTCTCGACGTCATCATCAACAACGCCGGCCTGATGCCGCAGTCGCTCCTGGAGAATCTCCGCGTCGAGGATTGGGACCGCATGATCGACGTGAACATCAAGGGCGTGCTCTACGGCATCGCCGCCGCGCTCCCACCCATGAAGCGGCAAAAGTCCGGGCACATCATCAACGTGTCGTCCGTCGCCGGCCACAAGGTCGGTCCCGGTGGCGCCGTCTATTCGGCCACGAAGCACGCCGTGCGGGTGCTGTCCGAGGGCCTGCGGATGGAAGTGAAGCCCCACAATATTCGCACGACGATCATCTCACCCGGCGCCGTGGCCACGGAACTGCCCGACAGCGTCACCGATCCCGCGGTCGCGCCGCGGATCCGGAAGCTCTACCAGGAAGTCGCCATCCCGGCCGACTCGTTTGCGCGCGCCGTTGCGTTCGCGATGAACCAGCCGGACGATGTCGACATCAACGAAATCCTTTTCCGCCCCACGCGGCAGGAATACTGAAAACAGGAATCCACCATGGAAATCAAACGCGCCGGCTCCTCACCCTCCGCCCAAGGTCCCGCTGACTGGTTCACCGGCACCGTCCGGATCGACCCGCTTTTTCCCGTCGCCGAGCCGTCGCGCACGGCGGCCAACGCCGTGACCTTCGAGCCCGGCGCGCGCACCGCGTGGCACACGCATCCGCTCGGGCAAACGTTGATCGTGACCGCCGGTTGCGGTCGCGCGCAGCGTGAAGGCGGACCGGTAGAGGAAATCCGGCCGGGTGATGTCGTCATCTTCGCCGCGCACGAGAAACACTGGCACGGCGCCGCGCCGACCACGGCGATGACGCACATCGCCATCCAGGAATCCCTCAACGGCAAGCCCGTCGACTGGCTGGAGAAGGTGAGCGACGAGCACTATCGGTGAGCGATTGGTTTCGTTGCAGTTGTCGCCGGGGTCGCCGACCCCGGCCCCTCCGGACTCAGCGTGCCCGGCTACATCAGCGTGGCGCACGCGCCGCGACTTACGCCCCGCGCGCCGGCTTCGGCTGCGTCGCGAACTGTGTGCGGTGGAGTTGCGCGTAGAGGCCGCCCGCCTGCTCGAGCTCGGCGTGGCGGCCGCGCTCGACGATCCGGCCCTTGTCCAGCACGAGAATCTGATCGGCTTGCTGCACGGTCGACAGCCGGTGTGCGATCACGAACGAGGTGCGGCCCTTCAGCGCGGACTGAAACGCCTCCTGGATCGCGCGCTCCGATTCCGAATCGAGGTGCGCCGTGGCCTCGTCGAGGATGACCACCGCCGGCGCCTTGAGCAGCAGCCGCGCGATCGCCACACGTTGCTTCTCGCCGCCGGAAAGCCGGTGGCCGCGGTCGCCGACCACGGTGTCGAGGCCCTGTGGCAACGCCGCGATCGCCGCGGCGAGCTGGGCGTCGTGCAGCGCCGTCGCGAGTTCGGCCTCCGTGGCGGTGGGCCGCGCGTAAAGCAGGTTGGCCCGGAGGGTGTCGTGAAACAGATGCGTCTCCTGCATCACCATGCCGACCGTCGTGCGGACGGAGTCGAGCGTGGCGTCCCGCAGATCGACGCCGTTGAAACGAATCGCCCCCGACCGCACGTCGTAGAGCCGGGCGACGAGTTGCGCGAGGGTGGTCTTGCCCGCGCCCGACGGCCCGACCAGCGCGATCATCTGGCCCGGCTCCGCCACGAGACTCAGGTTGTAGAGCACTTGCCGCTCGGGATGTTTGGCCAGCACCGCCACCGACTCGAGCGACGCGAGCGAGACTTCCTCGGCCGTCGGATAACGGAAGCCGACGTCGGCAAACTCCACACGCACCGCGCCCGGCGGGATCGGCTTCGCGTCCGGCTTTTCCGTCACCATCGGCTTCAGGTCCAACACCTCGAACACCCGCTCGAACGACACGAGCGTCGTCATCACGTCGATCTGCAGGTTGGAGAGCGCGGTCAAAGGCCCATAGAGTCGTAGCAGATAGGAAATCAGCGCGACAACCGTGCCGACGTCGAGGACGTGGCGCGACGCCTGCACGCCACCCCAGCCATAGACAAGCGCAACAGCGAGCGAGGCCACCAAGCCGAGTCCGATGAAGAGCAGCCGGCCATACGTCGACGCCTTCAACCCGATGTCGCGCACGCGGCTCGCCTGCCGGACAAAGGCGGCACGTTCGTCGTCGGGGCGGCCGAAAATTTTCGAGACCATCGCGCCGGCGACGTTGAAGCGCTCGACCATGAGGTTGTTCATTTCCGCGACCCGGTCGTAAGTCTCGCGCGTGAGCACCCGCAGCCGCCGGCCGACATAGCGCGCCGGCAGCAGGAACATCGGCACCAGCACAAGCGTGCACAGCGTCAGCTTCCACGAGAGGACAAACATGGCGCCGAGCACGAGCGTGACCGTCACGAGATTGCCGACGGCTGTGGACAGGATATCCGTGAATGCGTCGCGCACGCCCGAAAGATCCGTGTTGAGCCGGCTGACCAACGCACCCGTCTTTGCGCGGGTGAAGAACGCCAGCGACATTTGCTGGATATGGACGAAGACCCGCGTGCGCAGATCGAGGAGGATCTCGAGGCCGACCTTCGCCGCGAGCTGGCGCTGCCAGAAGGTCAGGCCGGAATCCAAGATGGAGACGCCCGCCGCGAGCAACGCCAGTTGGACGATCAGAGCCTCGTTTCCGGCGAGGATGCCGCGATTGATCAGCTGCCGGTAAATCAGCGGATTGATCACGCCGGTCGCTGCATCGAGGACGACGAGGAACAGGAAGAACGCGAGGATACCGGCATACGGCCGGCCGAACCGGATGGTCCGCGCTACGAGGCCCGGAGCCAGTTGGTGTTTCAGCACCGACTCGTCCTTTACCAGCGAATGCGCTCCATGCATGACCCCGGGATTCATTTTACGGGGAGCCTGGAGGCGAAATGGAGCGAGACGATTTTCCAGCAGCGCGGCACGAGGGCGAAAGGGTTTCCATCCCAGTATCCGTGTCCACCACCATTTGGAGCCGGACGCGCTGCGGGCGGCTTCGTTGTAGCCGGGGTCGCTGACCCCGGCCTTCGGGCTCAACGAGCCCGGCCACATCTCGGTTCACCCGGGCGGACTCGATGATCGCAACTGCAGGACGTCGTCGATCTCCGCGGACCGGCGCGCGTAGTCCGCGACCGCGGCAGGTTGGCCGAGGTCGGTGTCGAACGTCGTCAGCATTTCCTTCATGCGTGCATGGCCATCGGGCGCGCGGAGTTTTTCCGGGAAGCAGCGCTGGATGATTTCGAGGGCGATATTCGCGGAGACCGACGCGCCGGGCGAGGCGCCGAGGAGCGCCGCGAGCGTGCCGTCGGGGGCGGTGACGACTTCGGTGCCGAAGGAGAGCCGGCCGGCATCGGCTTTCTTCAGCGCCTGCACGCGGATGCCGGCGTCGACGAGCCGCCAGTCGGCGGCGCGGGCCTCGGGATAAAACTGGCGCAACGCGCGCAGGCGGGTGTCCATGCTTTGCAGCGCCTCGCGCACGAGGAAGCGCACGAGCACAAAATTATGCACCCCGGTGCGCAGGAGGGTGAGGAGATTGTCGGCGCGAATCGAACGCGGCAGGTCGGTGGGGCGGCCGGTGTGGTGGAGGAACTTGGTCGTCCACGTGGCGAAGGGCCCGAAGAGGAGGACGCGTTTCCCGTGAAGATGGCGGACGTCGAGGTGCGGGCCACCGAGCGCGCCGGAGTCGGGTGGCGGCGGACCGTAGACTTTGCCGAAATGGCGCGCGACGACGGCGGGGTTTTCGCAGACGAGCCACTGGCCCGCGATCGGAAACGCGGCGAGGCCGCGGGCGACGGGAAGATCGGCGGCCTGAAGGAGCGGGATTGTGCCGCCGCCGGCGCCGATGAACACGAAGCGCGCGCGGACGGGGCGCGTTTCGCCCGATGCGGAGTCGTGCGTGACGAGTTCCCAGCCTTCGGCGGCGCGGCGCAGCTGCGTGACGCGGTGGCCGGTGAAAACGCGGCAGTGCTCCTGGGCGCCGAGCCACGCGAGTAGCTGCCGTGAGAGCGCGCCGAAATTCACATCGGTGCCGGCCTCGATTTTCGTTGCGGCGATGGATTCGGCGGCGCGGCCCTCGACGAGGAGCGGCGCCCAGCGGCGCAGGACGTCGTGCTCCGCGGTGAATTCCATCGCGCGGAAAAACGGATGCGCCGTCAGCGCGGCATGGCGGGCCCGGAGAAAGGCAACCTGGGATTCGCCGCGCGCGAAGCTCAGGTGCGGCACGGCGCGAATCCACTCGGTGGGATGCGGCGCGAGGCCCCGGGCGACCGCGTAGCTCCAGAACTGCCGCGACTGCTCGAAGCGTGCGAAGATTTCGAGGGCCTTGGTGACGTCGATGGGCGCGCCGGCGACGGCGGGCGGCGGGGTGTAGTTGAGTTCGCAAAGGCCGGCGTGGCCGGTCCCGGCGTTGTTCCAGCCATCGGAGCTTTCGCGCGCGAGTTCAGGTGCGGCCTCGTAGACCTCGATCGCGAGTCGCGGATCGAGCCGCTTGAGCATCGCACCGAGATGCGCGGACATGATGCCGCCGCCGATGAGGATGACGTCGGGATCCGAAGAAGACATGGAGCGTGGAGGCGATACCTGCGCAACGCCTGAGCCGCGACAACACCAATCGAGGGGCCTTGCACCCCGGGAAAGTTCGGAGTGGGCAGGCCCCGGGGATGGGAAAAATCAAGACGCGGCTCGCGCCGGCCTTCCGGCAGCACCGCTTACTCGAGCCAGGAGGTTTGCCAGCCGGTCACCAGCACGGAATTCACCCCGACCGTGCCCGTGAAGAGCATGCCGGTGCCGCCATAGGTGTTGTTTTCGATGGGCGCGTCCAACTGGACCTCTCTGGGATATTTGAAGGCATCGCCGCTGCGGACGGGATCCGTGGAACTCACGGAGCCCTGCAATCGGCCGCTCTTGATCGTCAGATCCACCGTGCATTCAGCCACGAATGCGCTGGTCATGACCTTCTTGCTGATCGGGGTCGCGACGCCGTCGGCCAATTTGACCAGAAAGACCGCGCAGCCGGCCACGGCGCCACCGCCATCAAAGCCGATCGCGGCGATTTCCTCGGTCGTGAGCCGCTGAATGCGCAGGCCGTAACCGGTCTTGGTCGCCAGGTCATACTTGACGTAGACATCCAGGAATTGTGCGGTCGCCGAACCGAAGCCCTGGCCGGTGTTTTTGTCGGGTGCGAGCCTGGCCCGCACGGTCATATCACCATGTTTGCTGCCAGCCGGCGTGTAGAACAGGCGCGCGCCGCGGGCGGACTCGATCAGGCCGTAGTAGTTGAGCGAGCCGCTCTGGCCCTGGCCATAGGTCCAGGAGTTGGGATTGGCCGTGAACCGCGTTGAATTGTTCGCCCCCGTTTCGGGTGGGACGTAACCGTCCAGCGTCCAGGTGCCGGGGATGATCTTGGGTTGGGAGTCCGAGGGGAAGTTTTGGAAATCGGTATCGATCGCGTGGACCTTTATGTCGTCCTGCGCCACGACGGCGCGGGAGTAAACCGTCTGCATCGGGCCCGCTTCACTCAGGCTGTGCTTGGGTCGAACGGTGGCCATCAGGTAGGATCCCACATCGCCCTCCGACAACGTGTAGGCGGTTTCCGGCCGATCCCGGCGACTGACCGCGACCTTCAGGGGGTTGGCGCCCTGTGCATCCGTGCAGCGATACCAGATGATGACCGATTCGTCGGAGAGTCCTTTTTTGGAGCCGAGGCCCAGATCGTAACTGAGCGTCACGCGGCCGTTGGCCGGTGGGGTGATTGCGGGCGCCCGGGCAAAGGTTGGCGGTTCGATAAAGGCAGGCTCCACGGTCAGCGGGGCGCATGCCTCCAGCCCCAGATCGTTTTTCGCCGTAATGATCAGCTCCGTCGGCTCCGTGGTGTTGTTCGTTCCGGCGACCGTGATGGTATTGTTCGCGCCCGGGGCGATCTGCACCATGCCCGGCTTGCTCGCCGTGAACTGCCACTGGCCCAGCGCGGCGCTGGAAGCCGAGGCGGCAGGCGTCACGCTGCAGGTGAGGGTCGCCGTCGTCTGGCCGGAGCGAATGGTGATGGGCGCACCGGCGCCACCGAATCCGGGCCCGCCGGGCCCGCCCCGGCCGGCCGGACCACCCCGACCACCCCGACCGCCGGGGCCGGCCGCGGCGCCGGGAGCGCCCGGACCGGTTTGGGCCGCCGGACCCGCCGGAGCGCCAGCGACCCGCAGCGTCGCGGCCGTGGGAATGCTCAGGTAATAGTCTTCGTTCTTACCGGCCGCCACTGCGGCCGCCTTGATGGCGGGAGTGTAGCCGAAGGGATCGACGCCGTTGGAGACATTGGGCACGTTGTAATAGGTCTTGCCCTCGTGGACCACCTTGAACGCCTTGAGCAGCTCCGAGCCCGCGGGGATCACGACGGTCGCACCGGGCGTGGACGCTTCCTGAATGACGTAGGGCTTCCCGTCGAGGGTGACGTTGGACTGATAGCCGCGGGTCGTCGGGGACTGCGGCACGCGGTCCCAGGAAATTTCCGCGGCGACATTCCTCGCAATCATCTCCTGGCTGCGGTGGAAGCGGGTGTCGATGCAGACGCCGGCGTTGCCGGTGCCGTCCGTAAAGCCGAACTTGAAGACCGGCCGGCCCTCCATGGCGCTCGAGATCGGGGTGATGGTGATATCGCAGTCGAAGAACTTGCCCGAGGAGAAGTTGAAGTTGTAGAACTCCAGCGTGCAGCCGATGAAAACGCCGCTGCCGCCTGCGTGACCGCTGCTCTCGATGTGGCAATGGAGGTAAGTCCGGGCAAAGGGCGACAGGTTCAGCCGGCTGACAAAGGCCGAGTTGATGGCCACGCCGTCGTTGCCGCCATAGGCAAACAGCTGCGCCTGCGTGATGGCGTCGACGCGCTTGGGGCGACTCAGGGAGGGATTCAGCGGGAAATTCAGGTCGACGTTGCAGTAGTTGCCGAACGTGACGTTTTCGGATTTCAGGCCGCGGCCCTGGATGTTGAACATCGTGAAGTTGCCCGCCGAACCCTGGGTCTGCCCGCGGTTGACGGCGAAGACGACATTCTGCCACTTGGTGTTCAGGCCGTAAAAGTAGAGATAATTGCAGGCGATCGTCATGCCATACGGCCCGCCGCCACCGCCGCCGGTGCGGATCGCGGGATCGTCGGGATCGTCGACCCAGTAGACGCCCGGCGCGGTGAGCAACATCATCGGCTTTTCCGCGGTGCCGTTCTTCAGCGCCGCGGCCGCGTCCTTGAGATTGTTGAATGCGTGGGGATTGCCCGCCAGCTGGGCGCGATCGAGCCGGGAATCGAGGAAGAGGGTGTTTTCGTCGAGCGTGAAAGTCCTGCCGTTCCACGTGACCGTCTTGCCATCGAATGAAACGGGCTGGCTCCGGTCCAGGGCGGTATAGCCCGTATAATCTGCGGCGCCTGCGCGGGGGACCATTCCAACCAACAAACCGGCAGCCAGCACGAGCGCCAAAACCCTGGGGTATGATTTCTTCATGAGGTGACAGACAGACGTCCAGGCCGGCAAATAGATGCACGTGTCGCAATTCGCCGGCGCGAGGACCAAAGCGAACAGGCCGGGCATCGCCGGTCCCGCGATGACAGGTCGAGTCGCGACGTGATGCCGTGCGAGCGCAGCGGCCCGGTTCGACGCCTCCGAAAATTCCGGCCGGACCGGCGGCCCGGTTTCACCGCCGGACTTCGGCAGCGAGGCGATCGAGATTCTGTTCGTTGGCGGGCTCGACGATGGGGCGGACGGCTTCGGCGACGGCGGGATCTTCGAACACCTGCTCCCAGGCGACCAGCGTGCCGCCTGAGGTGCCCTGCAGCGAAACGGTGAGAACAAACCGCGGGGCGGAGACGTGGTGGATGACCACCTTTTGGTCGGGTTCGATGGCTTGGAAGACGGACTCGTTGCGATAAATCTTTCCGTCCGGGCCGATCATGGCGAAGGACCATTTGCCGCCGGGTTTGAACTCGATCGAATCGAATTTATTGGTGAAGCCGCTGGGCCCCCACCAGCGGGCGAGGCGGGCGGGGTCCCGGATCGCCGCGAATACTGCGGCGGGACTGGCGGGAATTTCCCGCGAGGTTTTGAAGGTGCTCATGGCGTCTGGAGGTTTTCCGATCGCGTCGGGAACGAGTGATGTGCCCCGGGTTCAGCCCCGCGGCTTGCCGCCCTTGTGGCGCCGCGCCTCGCTCTGCTGCATCATCTCGCCCAGGTCGGCGGCGGGGCGGATTTCCCACGGGCCGAACTTCGTGCCGGGATGTTTCGAGATCAGCTCGACGGCGTGGTTCAGGTCGCGCGCCTCGAGGATCATGATGCCGCCGAGCTGCTCCTTCGTCTCGGCGAACGGCCCGTCGGTCGCGACGACTTTGCCGTTCGTATAGCGGAGCGTCATCGCCGTGTTCGGCGGTTGCAGCGCCTCGCCGCCCTTGAAATGGCCGTTGGCGCGAAGCTGGTCGTCGTAGACGAAGCAACTGTCCATCATGGAATTCATTTCGGCCTCCGACGCGGAGGCGAATAGCGTGGGATCGGCGTAACCGAGGCAGATGTATTTCATATTGGGTGGTGGGTGATGGGGCCCGGAATTGGGCGTTGTTCGTCAACTAGTCGATCTGCGGGCGCGGATTTCGACCCGCGATCGAAAATATTTCAGCCGAGTTCGCGCAGCCGTTTTTCGATGAAAGCGTTCTCCGGTGCGGATTTCACCAGCGCGTTCGCCTGCGTGTAGGCCGCGCGGGCCTCCTCCCGGCGCCCGAGCCGGCGGAGCAGGTCGGCGCGAGCCGAATGCACGAGGTGATAATCCCGCAATTCGCCGCGCGCAACGATCGCGTCGATCAGGGCCAGCCCGGCCGCGGGTCCCTCGTGCATCGCGACGGCCGCGGCCCGGTTGAGCTCGATGACCGGCGAGGGCGACATCGCCAGCAGCGCCGCATACAGCGCGCAAATCTGCCGCCAGTCGGTCGCCTCCGGCGTGCCCGCCCCGGCGTGGACGGCGGCGATGGCGGCCTGCAACGTATACGGTCCGAAGCGCCGCGTCGCCAGCGCGCGCTCCACCAGCGCGATTCCCTCGCGGATGAACGTATGGTTCCACGCCGACCGGTCCTGTTGCTCGAGCAACACGAGTTCGCCGCCGGCACTGATGCGGGCCGCCCGGCGCGACTCGTGCAGCAGCATCAGCGCGACCAGGCCGACGACCTCCGGCTCCGGCAGCAGCTCGAGCAGGACCCGGCCGAGACGGATGGCTTCCGCCGACAAGTCCGCCCGCGTGAGCGAGGGACCCGACGACGCGGAGTAGCCCTCGTTGAACAGCAGGTAGACGACGGCGAGCACCGCGCCGAGGCGTTCCGGCAGCTCGGGGCCGGCCGGCACCTGGTAGGGGAGGCGTTCGTCGCGGATCTTCGCCTTCGCACGGACGATCCGCTGCGCGATCGTCGGCACCGTCGTGAGGAAGGCGCGCGCGATTTCCTCGGTGGTCAGCCCGCACACCTCGCGCAACGTGAGCGCCGCGCGGGCCTCGGGCGCGAGCGCCGGATGACAACAGGTGAAGATAAGCTTGAGCCGGTCATCCGGCAGTTCGTCGTCGCCCGCGGCTGCGACGGGTTCAACGCCGTGGAGCGTGTCGGCGATGTCAGCCTGCGCCGCCTCGAACCGCGCGCGCCGGCGGATCGCGTCGATCGCCTTGAAGCGCGCAGTCGAGACGAGCCAGGCGCGCGGATTTGCCGGGACGCCCTCGGCGGGCCAGCGTTGCAGGGCGGCGCTGAACGCGTCGTGCATCGCGTCCTCGGCCGGGTCGAAGTCGCCGAGCAGCCGGATGAGCGTCGCGAGGATGCGGCCGGCTTCCGCGCGGAATACGGCGTCGACGCCCGTGTGAATGTCAACCAGAGTTGGCTCGGCCATGCGGGGAGGGAGCAGAGCGGACGCCGAACCAGCGCCGCAAGAGTAATAGCACGCGGCGCGGCGGGAAGAGAACGCCGGCCCGCGACGGCCAGGGAAACCGCTTCAGGATTTTTTCTTTGCCGCCAGCGCCGACATTTTTTCGGAGGTGCGGCGAAAATCGATCGCGGTGATGAAGTCCTCCATCTGCCGCTCCGCCAGGATGGAACGCGCGGCGGCGATGATCTGGTCCCAGTCGTAGCCGGGCGACGCCGCGCCGGTTTCCTTTGCCGGCGGGAGACGGCGCAGGGCGACCACGCGGGTGAGTTCATCCGCCTGGCTGGCGGCCAAGGCGCCGGAGCCCGGGAAGGTTTGCTGCACGACCTGCTCCACAATCGCGCGGGCGGGCTGTTCCTGGTTGGCGGCGTCCCATTGGTCGAAAGCCGGTCCGAGCAATCCCCGCAGTCCGGCGTCCCGCGTCTCCCGCGCCAGCTGTCGCGCGCCCGCGGTTTGCGGGTTTTCCAACACCGCCTGCTGGTAGGCGGCGTGAATCGCGTCGAATTCCTGCAATTGCTCCGAGGTGAAGCCGAGGCGTTTCAACAGCGCGGCAAAGCGCAGCCGCTGTTCGCTGACGAAAGCCTGCACCTGCAGGCGGCGCAGTTCCTCGCCCGGCATGCTGGCGGCATTCTTCGGTGCGGACGTTTCGCTCGGGGATGATACGCCGGCCGCGACGGACGCGCGGGACGCGGTCCGGCTCGCGCTGGCGGCGACCAAGGTCTCCAACTCGCGGCGGGCGTCCGCGATCTGCCGGGCGGTGTCATCGTTGCGCCGGCGCATTTCGGCTTCCTCCGTCTGCAGGCGCACGACCTCCGCGTTCATGCGCGATGCAGCCTGCAGGGTTTTCCAATGACGGAACCCCGCCGCGGCGCCTGCGACGATGGCGAGCGAGAGGAGCGGGATACGAAGGTTCATCGCTGGTCGGGCGCGTTCGCCTGTCGGGCGAGACTGATGCGCTTTTGCAGCGACCAGACCTCGACCGTGGTCTCGAAGGTGACGAGCTGGTCGGGCGACAGGAATTTCGCCGCGGGTTCCCAGACTTCGTTCCAACTCACCCTGCCCGGATCGGTGCCCTTGCCCGATTGATACGTCGGATCGTGCGCGAGGGCCAGCGCGATGAGCCGGTCGGCCTGTTCCAGCGTGATGGCGTCGCCGCTCTCGTAACTCTTGGCGGCGATGCCGTCGACGAAGGCGCGGATCGCATTCCCACGCAGATAAACCTCGAGCTCTTGCTTGCCTTCGTCGCCGAGGATTTCCCGCATCGTGGAATTCCATTCCGGGCCGCTCTCGCGATAGACCGCCTGCTCGTCGCGCCCGAGGTCCCGCGCGATCTGGCCGTCGAGGGCCGCCTGGTCCTGCCGCACCATCGCCTCCTCGAAACGCGCGATCTGCCCGGGCGACAGTTGCCGCTGCCGATAGAAGCGCTGGAACTCGAGGTGACGCCGGGCCTGGGAGGCGGTGCGCGCGAGGGCGCGGTAGACGGGGTCCTGCAGGTAAGGGCGCCGCGGATTGACGGTGTTGGCGATGAACGCGCGCTCGGCGGCGTCCGCAGCGGCTCGCTGCCGTTGCAGATCATCCCGCTGCCGTTGGATGTCGGCCAACTCGCGATGCAGGTCGTCTTGCCGGCGCGCCAGTGCCGCGGCATCGGGTCCGTTCGCCGCCCGTTGGCCGGCCATGCGGTCCAGCACCGCGGCGTCTTTCAACGCCGACACGCCCGCAAGCAGGATTACGACGCCGGCCACGGCCGCGGTTATTTTTGTCGAACTCATAAAGATCCCGATCTGGGCGGCCGGGCTGACCGCGGCCTGAGGCCAGGCCGCCGCGACAACGGTCTCGACCGCCCCGCTGGCGACTGCCGGCGCGGCGTGCATCTCCAGCGTCGCGCCGAGGGCGGATGCGGTGGAGACGATGCCGTGCCGGCCGAGGGCCTGGCGCAGTTTTTCGACGGCGCGTTCGACGCGCTTCCGGGCGGCGTCCTCGCTGATCCGCAACACCCCGCCGACCTCGGCGAACGACCGCCCCGAGAAAAACCGCAGCAGCACCGCGTTCCGTTCGGTTTCGCCCAGTTGGGCCATCGCGTCGTCGAGGACGGGCTGCAACTGCTCCCACGACAGGGCCGCGGGAGATTCTTCCGTTGGTGAATCATTCATGGCGCCAGCTCCCGTTTCCCGATTGCGCCGCCTCGCCTCCGAACGGACCGCGCGCGCGGCTTCGAGGCGCGCGGCCGTGTAGAGCCAGCCCACCAGCGTCGCCCGGTCACGGAGCGCGTGCGCCTTCCTCGCCAGGGCGATGAAGACGCGCTGGGTCACATCATCGGCGAGATGGGCGTCGATCCCGGCCTGGCGGCGCACGACTCCCTGCACGACCGCGATGTGCCGCCGCACCACCTCGCGAAACGCCGCCTCCGAGCGGTCGAGCACGTAGGCTCGCAGCAACTGATCGTCGTCCATGGACATGGCTTTACCCCTAGCTTCCGCCCGAACGCAAACCGGACAGGAAATCGAGCCGGGTGAAGCCGGAATGAACGAGCCCGGAAATGAAAGGGCGTTGCCAAGACGGACGCCCGCCAAGAATCAGGATCTGGCTATCTCCGGGCGTCTCCCCTTGCCCCGCTTATTTGGACCAGGAGGTCTGCCAGCCGGTCACGACCGTGGCATTCACCCCGACCGTGCCTGTGAAGAGCATGCCGGTGCCGCCGTAGCTGCTGCTTTCGACCGGCACATCGAACCGGACTTCCCGGGGATAGTTGAACGCATCGCTGCCGCGCACGGTCTCGTCCGAGGTCACCGACGCCACCAACCGGCCGTTTTTGACCGCGAGATCCATGGTGCACTCCGTCACAAATGCGCTCGACATGATTTTCTTGCTGGCCGGGCTCATGACGCCGTTCGCGTATTTCACCAAAAAGAACGCGCAGCCGGCCACGGCGCCGGCGCTGTTGTAGCCGAGTGCCGTAATTTCCTCCGGCGGGATGCGCTCCATGCGCAATCCGTAGCCGGTATTGGTTGCGAGGTCATACTTGATGTAAACCTCGAGGAACTGATTCGTCGCGGAACCAAAGCCCTGGCCGGTGTTCTTGTTCGGCGCAAACCTGGCCCGCACAGTCATGTCACCGTATTTGTTTCCCGCCGGCGTGTAGAACAGGCGCGCACCACGGGCCGTCTCGTAGAGGCCATAATACAATCCATGGAAATTGAACGACGCGGGCTGGCCTGAGCCATACGTCCATGAGTTGGGATTGGCCGTGTAGCGCGGCGATTTGTTTTCCGTCACGGCCTCGGGGGCGAAGTAACCATCCATGGTCCACGTGCCGGGGAGGATCTTCGGCTGGGGATCCGCGGGGAAATTCTGGAAATCGGTGTCGATCGCGTGAACCTTCACGTCGTCTTTCGTCACGGCGGCACGCGAGTAAACCGTCTGCATCGCCCCCGGCTCGCTCAGGCTGTGCTTCGGCTGAATGGTCGCCATCAGGTAGGAGCCCACGTCGCCGTCCGACACCGCATAGGTGGTTTCCGGCCGGTCCCGGCGGCTGACTGCGACCTTCAGGGGATTGGCGCCGCGCGCGTCCGAGCAACGATACCACGTGATCAACGATTCATCGGTCGGCTGCCGGGAACCGAGGTCCAGTCGATAGTCCAGCGTGACGCGGCCACTGGCCGGCGGGGTGATCGCCGGCTTCCGGGCAAATTTCGGCGGCGCGACGAAGCCCGGCTCCACCGTCAGCTTCGCGCACGCCTCGATCCCCAGTTCGTTTTTCGCGACGACGAGCACGTCCACCGGTGCGGCGGTCTGGTTCGTGCCGGCCACCGTGATGGAATTGTTGGCGCCGGGCGTGATCTGCACCATGTTCGGATTGCTCGCCGTGAACCGCCACCTGCCCAGCGCGGGGCTGGAAGCGTTGGTCTCGGGCGCCACGCTCCAAACCAAGGTCGCGGTCGACTGGCCGGAGCGAATCGTGGTTGGCGCACCGCCACCCGCGCCTTCGCCACCGGGGCCACCCCGGCCGGCGGCGCCCGCACCGGCGCGCCCTCGCGCCGCCGCGCCCGGAGCGGCGCCGCCCTGGGGCGCGGGTTCCGCGGCGGAAGCAACTCGCAGCGCGGCCGTCGTGGGAATGTTCAAGTAATAGTTTTCGTTTTTCCCGGCGGCCATGGCCGCGGCCCTGATCGCTGGAGCATAGCCGAAGGGATCGGCGCCGCCGAGGATGTTGGGCACGTTGTAATACGTCTTGCCACCCAGGGTCACCTTGTAGGCCTTCAGCAGGTCCGAGCCCTCGGCCATCACGACGGTTGCGCCCGGCGTGGCCGCTTCCTGAATGACGTAGGGTTTGCCGTCGAGCGTGACGTTGGACTGATAGCCACGGGTCGTGGCGAGTTGCGGCACGCGGTCCCAGGAAATTTCCGCGGCGACGTTGTTATCGATCATCTCCTGACTGCGGTGAAAACGGGTGTCGACGCAAACGCCGCCGACCCCGGAGCCGTCGAGAAAGCCGAACCGGTGGAGACTCCGGCCCTGATAGACGGAGGGGTAGGGCTTGAGGTAGATGTCGCAGTCGAGGAAGAACCGCCCGCCCGAAAAGTTGGTGCCGTAGAACTCCAGCTCGCAGCCGATGTAGACGTTGTTGCGACCGCCGGCGTGCGCGTTGCTCTCGAGATGACAGTTGAGATAGGTCGTCGCGAAGGGCAGCAGGTTCAGCCGGCTGACGAAGCCGGAGTTGATGGCCACGCCGTCGCCGCCGTTGTAGGAAAACAGCTGCGCCTGCACGATGGATTCCACGCGCCGCTTGCGGCTTAACGACGGCACCAGCGGAAACTTCAGGTCCACGCTGCAGTAGTTGCCGAACGTCACGTTCTCGGATTTCAGGCCGGTGCCCTGAATGTTGAACATCGTGAAGTTGCCTTCCGAGCCCTGGGTCTGGCCGCGGTTGACGGCGTAGACGACGTTCTCGCGCTTCGTGTTCAATCCGTAGAAATAAAGATGACTGCAGGCGATGGTCATGCCCGTCGTCGTGGTGCCGTTGGTGCCGCGGATCACGGGATCGTCGGGATCGTCGACCCAGTAAACGCCGGGCGCGGTCAGCAGCAGCATCGGCTTTTCCGCCGTGCCGTTCTTCAACTTTGCGACCGCGTCCTTGAGGTTGTTGAACGCGTAGGGATTGCCCGCGAGCTTCGCGCGATCGAGCCGGTAATCGAGAAAGAGGGTGTTCTCGTCGAGGACGAAAGTCTTGCCGTTCCATTTGACCGTCGTGCCGTCAAATGAAACCGGCTGGCTCGGGTCGAGGGCGGTGTAGCCCGAATAGTCGGCGGCCCGGGCGCGCGGGATCATTGCGACCAGCACGCACGCAGCCAGCACGACACCAAGAATCCTGGGGTATGATTTCTTCATGGGGGTGACAGGCAGACGTTCGAGCGGGTCCATTGGGTGCGAGTCGCTTTTGCCGGCATGCTTCCGCGCGGAACACGGCGCCAACGGTCGTGCGAATGCCGACGGTGAGTGATGCGGGCACACGTAAGGTTTGGCTTTGGGCTCGTCAGCTCCGTCGTCGCCGGTGTTGCATTTGTCGCTCGGTCAGGCGGTCCGCGTTCGCAGCCCCGCAATCTCGGAATCCCATGAAACCCCCATTATCCTTTATCACGGCGATCCTCTTGATCGGTGTGAGCATCGCCTCGGCGCAGCCTGCGGGCGCTCCGGTGGCGGGACGCACCGGGGGACGTCCGCCGGTGCCCGTGCGCGATCCGCTTGCGGTGGGATACGTCAAGGCCGCCGAATTGCCCGACGGCCAGGTGCCGCCGCTCGAGGCGGACGGCAATTTCATCATCGGTCCGACGCACGCGCCGGCACCGGAAATGAAACCCGTCGCGGATGGCCAGCCCAAGGGCACCGTCTACAAATTCACGCTGCGTTCGACCGGGAGTAAATTTTATCCGGGCATCGCACGCGATCAACCGGCGCCGGGAGGGGCGGATCTGGCCGGTGCCGGCGGCAACACCATCGCCAGCCATCCCGCGCCCTGGACGCGCACGGTCTCGGTTTACGTGCCGGAGCAGTATGTGCCCGGGACGGTCGCGCCGGTGATGATCACCACCGACGGCGACAACCGGGCGTTCAACGTGCTCGACCACCTGATCCCGTTGAAAAAGCTGCCGGTGATGGTCGTGGTCGCCATTCCCAGCGGCGGCGGCGACGCGCCGGGCAGCGAGCGCGGACTGGAATACGACACGGTGTCCGGCAAATACAGCGACTTCGTCGAGACCGAAGTCCTGCCGGTGGCCGAAAAGGTCGCCAACGTGAAGCTGACGAAGGACCCGGACGGCCGCGCCGTCATGGGCACGAGCTCCGGCGCGGCGGCGGGGATGACCATGGCGTGGTTTCATCCGGAGCGCTACCATCGCGTCTTCACGTTCTCCGGCACCTTCGTCAATCAGCAGTGGCCGACCGATCCGGAAAATCCGCACGGCGCCTGGGCCTACCACGAGACTTTGATCCCCAACCACCCCGCCCAACCGCTCCGCATTTATCTGGAATGCGGCGACCGCGACAACCTCGGCCCGCGGGACGGGATGCACGATTGGGTGGAGGCCAACGAGGCCATGGCCCGGGTGCTGGCCGCGAAAGGCTATCGTTACAAATTCGTCTTTGCCCGCGGCGCCGGCCACACCGACCGGCCGACGATTTCACAGCTCTACCCGACCGCGCTGCAGTGGGTCTGGCAGGGATATCCGATCGCGGGGAATTGAGCGAATCGAAGTCGAGAAAGGCGGCGACACTCCTCCCTTGCCTGCGGACGAACGGCGGTCATTCCCGAAGGGACCGCATCGTCCCCTTTTGCCTCATCCTGTGTTCCGCCGCCGCGACTACCTTGTCCTGGGATTGCTGCTCGCCGTCGTGGCGGTGGTGTGGACGAACACGTATCACCGCTGGTCCGCGGAATCTTGGCGCGTGCCGGTGGCGTATGGTGGCGACGCCTGGTTTCAGCTCGCGGCCATCGAGGGCATGGCGGAGTCCGGCGCGGCACCTTTCGCCGAGCAGCATCAGCCGCGGCTGGGAGCGCCGGCGGGCGCGAACTGGAGCGATTTTCCGATGTATTGGGATCTCGTGCTGTGGACGACGGCCCAAGGTGCTCGCTGGGTCGGCCTGTATCCCGCGGCGAACCTGGCCGTCCTCGCCGCGCACCTGCTGGCGGCGGCTTCGTGTTTTCTGGTGTGCCGGTCGCTCGGCGCCGCGCGGGCTTGGAGCGCAGCGCTGGCCGGAGTCTATGCGCTTTCGTATTACGCGTTTTATCGGACGCTCTGGCACATCTCGATGCTGCACTACTGGCACCTGCCGCTGGTCCTGGCCGTTGTGTTGCGCTGCTTCTCGGCGCGTCGTCTTCCGATCGCGGGACGGGCGTTGATCGGGGCGCTGGCCGTGGCGGCGCTGACGGGGATGCTGGAGTTTTACTATGCGGTCGTCGTGGGGCAGTTCTTTGCGCTCGCCGCCCTTTTCCAACTCGCATGCCGCGGCGGAACACGCCGGGTGCTCATCCCGGTCGCCCTGGGCGCTGCGCTGGTCGCGGGCTTTTTACTGACCCAACTCGACACGTTTTTGCTGCACCGCGAGCGGGGGCCCAACCCCGCTGCGCTCGCGCGCAACGTGGGCGACGCCGACGTGCTCGCGCTCCGGCCCGAGCAGTTGTTGCTGCCTTATCAGCATGGGTGGACGGCGCTGCAGACGTGGACGCGCCGGGCTTATTGGGACACCAACCCCGCCGGGCAGAACACGGAGCGCGGGACCTATCTCGGTATCGTCGGGCTCGCCGGTTTGGCGGCGATGATGGTCGTCGCGGCGCGACGGATCGGCCGGCGGCGTCCGATTTCGTGGCACACGCCGCTCGCGCTGTGGACGCTGGCGTGGGCGGTGCCGGGCGGCATCGCGTCGCTGCTGCTGCTCTTTGGTTGGGGAGTGCTGCGGAGCAACAACCGTGTCAGCATCGTGCTGCTCACGCTGGCGATGCTTTATCTGGCAGGGGCACTGACCGCCGTGACGCGCCGCTGGCCGGCGGGCTGGCGCTGGGTGGCGGCGGCGGCCTTGTTTTTGATCGGGGCGTGGGATCAGGCGCGTCATCCGCCGGCGCAGCAATGGCCGGCGATCCGCCGGACCGTCGAGGCGGACGAGGCGTTTGCCCGGGAGTTGGAGCAGGCGGTCGGGTCGCAGAACGATGTCTTCATGCTTCCGGCCGTGCCGTTTCCCGAGGCGGGATCGGATTTTCAACGCGGGTTCATCGACTACGAGCACCTGCGGCTCTTCCTGTCTTCGCGCCACCTGCGCCTATCCTATGGTGCGGTCAAAGGCCGCCCGGAAGCCGATGCCACGGTGGCGCTCGGCCAGCTTCCGCCAGGCGATCTGGCCAACGCCATCGTCAGGGGAGGCTGGGGCGCCGTCGCGATCAATCGCAAGGGCCTGCCCGATGACGGCGCCGCGATTGTCGCCAGCCTCGCGCGCGTGGGCTGGACGCGACACATCGAAAACTCGCTGGGCGACATGATCGCCGTGTTGCCGGCAACGACCAAGTCCGCCAGCGGATTTTGAACAGTCCGACCACCTCCTGCTTTCCTCTATGCGCACCTGGCTTGGCTTCGCTTTCTCATTGATCGGTCTGGCGTCGGGCTGGGCGGCGGTGCCCGGGGTGGATGGATCCGCGGCCGGCGTCGCGGCGTTTCATCTTTTCGTCGCTCCGCAGACGATCCGATCCGACGAGGTCACGCTGCTGTGGGATAAGATCGAGGCACCCGCGCCGGCCGTCACCTATGAGGTTTTGTCCGGCGACCAGCCGCTTATGAGCACGGCCAAGACCCACTTCACCGCGAAGGGGCTCGCGCCCGATCGCGATTATATTTTCACGGTGAGGGCGCACGACGCGTCCGGTCGCGTTTCCCGCCAGACCGATCGGATCGCCGTCCACACGGCGCCGAAGGAACCGGTGCTCTCGGTCGAGGCGTATGGCGCGCGGGGCGACGGCACCACCAACAACACGAAGGCGATCCAGGCTGCGATCGACGCGTGTCCAGTTGGCGGCACCGTGCTCATCCCGCGCGGGGTTTTTGTCAGCGGCGCGCTCTATCTCAAGAGTGACATGACGCTGCAGGTGGCGGCGGGCGGCACGCTGAAGGGCTCGACCGCGCTGGCGGACTACGAGCCGCAATTCCTGAATCGATTCGAAGGCTGGGAGCTGAAGACCTATGCCAGCTTGTTGAACGCGGGCCGGCTGGACCACGGCGGCCCGCCGAATGTCCACAACCTCAGCATCCGCGGCGAGGGCCGGATCGCGGGCGGCGGCGCGCCGCTGGCGCAGGCGATGATCGCGGCGCAGGGGCTGCGGAGCCGCGGGCGCCTCCTTTGTCTGATGAACTGCACGAACCTCGAGATCCAGGGCCTCACGCTCGAGGAGCCGCCGAGTTGGACGCTGCACTTCGTCTACTGCGAAAACGTCACGTGCCAGGACCTCACGATCACCACCGCGATCCGCAACGGCGACGGCATCGACCCGGACTCCTCCCGCAATTGCTACATCGTCAACTGCGCCTTCGACACCGGCGACGACTGCATCGCCATCAAGTCGGGCAAGAATCCCGAGGGCAACGTCGTCAACCGGCCGACGGAAAACGTGTGGATCGTCGACTGCCGGTTCCAGCGGGGGCACGGCATCTCGATCGGCAGCGAGATGTCGGGCGGAGTGCGCAACGTCCTCGTGCAGGACTGCGTCGCCGGCGCCCTGCTCAACGGTTTCCAGATCAAGGCGACCAAGGATCGCGGCAGCGTCGTCGAGAACGTGACCGTGCGCGATTGCGACCTCCAGATGATCAGCGTCCTGACGGCGCTCGCCTACAACAACGACGGCGAGCCCGCCCCGGAGCCGCCGATCTTCCGCAATTTCCGCTTCGTGAATCTCGACCTGAGCGGCGGCAAGCCGGGGAGCACCGTGATCAACCTCAACGGCTTTTCCGCGGCGGGCCATCGCACCCGCGAGGTTACGTTCGATCACGTGAAGCTGCCGGCGGACGCGGTCGTCAAGGTGGACGAGGCGGAGGACGTGACCTTCGCCGACGTCACGACCGCCGACGGGGCCGGACCGACCTACGCGATCACGAATTCCGGACGGGTGTCGCACTAGGCGGCGTCGCCTGATCTGGTGCCGCCGCGAGTTTCTCCCGGGATGCGGGCCGAACGGAAGCGGGCCGGGGAGATTGATATCAGCGCCGCATCCCCGCGACCGGCACATGGGTTTTCGTCTGGCTTCGCGGGGTTGCGACGGAATTCCATGGACCATGCCTCACGTCCCCGGTTTGCGCAGTTGTTACGCGAAGGTCGGCCGGCTCGTTTATTTCGGGCGGATGCTCGACAAGATCCGGCTGCATGCCGCAGGAGAACTTCCCGCCGCTTATCAGGCCAACCTCGGTGACGGCCAGTTTTACGTCCTCGACGGGCGCTGCTGCCGCTTTCTTGGCATCCGCTATGCCGATTTGCGCGACCACACCCTGGCCAGCGGCGCGGACGAGAAAATTCTCGCGTGGGCCCACGCGAACGGCACGCCGCGGACGGACGAGGAATGCCACGTCTGGAACCGCTTCATCGTAAAACTCGGCTGGCGCGATGAACGCTCCGCGGTTTTACCCCAGCGCGTTCGCGATGCCGGGCTGACCGGCAAACCGATCGAAACGCTGGTCGACCACATCGAATTCGACGAAGGCCGGGACCCCGTCGCCGCGAAGGCGTGGGATTCGGTCTGAGCGCGGGGGTCAGACGGTTCCGTCTGCGTCACGCATCGGCAAGACAAACGGCCGACGGGTTTTTTCGCTGCCGGTGGATGGCGAGGGGACAACAGTTGTCACACGTCTGCCGGTGCGCTTGGGTTGGGGCTGTTCACACGCATGCCGGTCCCGAACACAACCTCCGCTGAAGCGCTCCACCGTTACGCCGTGGGAAAAAAAATCGCTGGCAGCAAGGGCCCGGCGTGGCGGGATGTGCAGCTCTCCGTGCTGTCACTGCCGCCCGTGGCCGAGACGTTCACCATGCCGGCCGTGACCGAGCCTTTCATTGTCTGGACGACCTCGGGCGAGGCGGAGACCCAGGAACGCGAGAACCACGGGCCCTGGGTGACGAGCCGCCTGAAAAAAGGCGCGATGTTTCTGACGGTGGCGGGTGCGCCCTATGATTTTCGCTACCGCACGCTCACGCCCGAGCCTTATGAGGTGGTGCTCGTGTTCCTCAGCCTGCCATTGTTCAACGAGGCGCTGAAGGATGTGTTTGGAGCCAACGCGACGCACGCGCGGCTGCGCGATGTGTCGGGTTTCGAGGATGCGCACCTGGTGGTGTTGCTCCAGCAACTGAAGGATGAGGCGATGCGGCCGAGGGCGAGCCGGCTCTTCGTCCGGGGGATCGCCCAGGCCATCGCCGTCCATCTCGCGCGCAACTACGCGGCGCTCGGCGACGAGGTCCGCGGGGAAAGTCCCGCGCTGCCGGGTTTCAAACTGCGCCGGATCACGGAGTGGATGGCGGAGCACCGGGCCGAGGAGTTCAGCCTCGCGCGGCTGGCGGAACAGGCGGGCATGAGCGAGTTTCACTTCAACCGGCTGTTCAAGCGCGCCACGGGCGTGCCGCCGTCGCAATATCAAATCAAGCTGCGGCTCGACGCCGCGCGGCGGCTCCTGCGCGAGACGAAGCGGAGCGTGATCGCGATCGCGAACGAGGTCGGCTATTCGAACCCGAGCCACTTCGCGCAGCTCTTCCGGAAGGAGACCGGCCTCGCGCCCCGCGACTACCGGCGCGAGCGGTAGCGAGCCGCCGCCCGTGCGCGGCCACCCGGGGGAATGGCCTCCAGGGCTTGGAATGATTTCGGGCGGGAACAAAAGCCGGCCGGTTGCCACCGGGCGGCGGACGGTGAATCCACCCCGGGACGCCCACCGCACAAGCCTAGTTGGATTTCTCCAACAGCTTTTTCTTTTGCGCCTGGAATTCCTCGTCGGTCAAAAGTCCGCGTTTGCGCAGGTCATCCAGCATCAGCAGGTCCCCGTAGAGCACGTCGGTCGCGGTTGGGGGCGCGGCGGTCCGGGGCATGGTGCTTTCGGCGACGGCCGGAATCGCCGCGTCGGGCACGACCGCCGGCACCGGCGCGTGAAGTTCCGCATCGTTCGCCTCGAGCGCCTTGAACACGATCTTGGCGCTGGCGAACCCGGTGAGTGGAATCGCCGGCCGTTCCGCCGTCGCGCTGAGAATCTTCAGCTCCCGGTGCAGCTTGGCGCAATACGCGGTCGCGTCCTCCAGCGCCTGCGATTTCAATTTCTCGGTGTTGCGGGCGAATCCCGTGGTCGCCCAGCGGGTCAGGGCATACGTGTCGTGGCCGAGCGACACGATTTCGGGGTTCTGGTCCGCGCGGCAGGTCGCCGCCAGGAGACCGAGGGGCAGAGTCAGCCAGGCGAACAAGGGCAATCTCATGGCCCGGACATCCAGCGCTTCTCCCGGCCGTAGTCAAACTCATCGGCAACCGCGCGCACCCGCTTCACCGTTGCGGGACGGAACCGCGGGGGCGCTGCAGAAAGCCACCTTGGTTTTTAACGAAACCTTGGTAAGCGGGAACGCAACTGCTGATTGGGCTCGCTCGGAATGAATCGGCCTGCGTTGGGATTCCGTTTTTCAAAGCGGGCCTGTTCGGGACAAGCCCCGACGCGGTGAGCCGCGCCGGACGGATCAAGCAGCAGAAGGTGTTTGAGTTACTTCGCCGGCAGCAATTGCGGCTCAAAAAGCACCAACGAACCGGACGCTCCGCCTTGGTCCAGGATGACTTGGCACGGGCTCCCGGCTTGCAACTGCAGCTTCGCGATTTCGTTCCACCGCAATGAATTTTCCCGCAGGTTTATCCGGCGTTCGTCGAGGACCAGGCCACGTTGGATGATCCGCAACCGGGCCGCGGTTGCATGATCCAGATTTGGATCGCCAGGATAGCGGACTTTAAGCGAGACGCTGCCCGCTGCGGGGACGTCAAGTTCCCACGTGACCGAGGCGCTGGCGTCGGTCGACCAAAGATGGCGCGGAAACCAATCTCCTGTCACAGAAACATGCGCGTCACTTCCTGCGAGCGGGACCCGGCCGGTAGCGCCAGCCGTCAGGGCATCGCCGATCTGGAAGAAGCGGCGATGAGCTTCCGCCAGTTCCGGGACGGCGTCGTAGGCGACGCGATCGCCGCGGCGAAGATATCGATTTGCGGCGCCGAAATTGGGCCGATCATCGATCGATTCCGGCATCCGGCGCCCGGTTCGCAGGTAGCCGGCCGCCGCCCCGACCAGCCACAGATAGTGATCGGGCGGCAACGGATCGTAGCTGGCGAAAAACGTTCCCGGGGGTGGCTTGGCGGAGGTTTTGAAAATCTGGGTGCCCTCGTCCATCTCGTCGAACATCGCCTGGTAGACCATGGTGAAGCCACGGTTCGCCAACGCGCGGTATTGGGCCCACAGGAAACGCCCGTCGTCGCGGCTGATCCCTCCGTGTGCGCCCTTGAGGTTTCGCCAGCTGAAGCCCGGGAACACCACGGGCAGATAGTCGAGGCCGTGCGCCGTGCACCATGCGCGGTCCGGCGCCCAGAATCGCTCGGCGTGGGCCTCGACGCCGCCCATGTCGTCGTAACGACCCGGCGCCCACGGCGACAGGATGTCCGCTTTTTGCAGGACGGCGTGCAGCCTGGAATCGGCGATCGCATCGGCCGTCTGCTCGCGCCACCACGTGGGGATGCCCAGCATGACGGTGTTGCCGCCGTAGACTGGATCGTCCTTGAGGAACGCGATCAGCGCCGAAACCTCGTCGAGCGTGTAAGCCCGGCCGTCGTCGAACCCGACGCCCCAGACCGCCACCACCGGCCGGCCGCGGTGATACTGATACGCCGGGCTTTGGCGCACCTTGAGATCGTCGACGACATGCCGCCAATCCTGCAGCACGCGACCGATCGCGTTCGCCGGCAGCCCGGACAGGTCATACATCACGGCGACCGAGCGACCGTGGCGCGCCGCCGCGGCCGTCGCAAACCGCAGGACATCGTCGGTTGCACGAAGCCGGGTGCGCGACGCTTCATTGTCGAAGACGATCGGTTCGGCGAAACGCTGCACGAAGGCCCCGTCGATCCCATAGTCCTGCATCCAGCGGAAATGCACGTCGACGACGCCGGCATCATGCGAACTGAAGACGGTCGCGGGCGTGCCGTCGGCGTTGGCGAAAGAGGTCGCAACGCGCGCGGATGCGGGAAGGTCGGTGACATCGGGCCAGAAATCGATGCCCGCGTGGCCGGGAGAAAAATCTTTCGTCCCGGCCTGCTCGTAGTGCGCCCAGCCCATGTGGGCGCCGTCGGACGGCGTGCGAAACCAACCCTGATATCCGACCATCACCGTGTGCTCGAGCGTCGGATGGAGCACCTCCGGTCGCGCGCCGGATTCCACGGCGTGGGCTCCCGGCACCAGGCTGGCGATCAGGCAGAGAGTCGCGAGAGGGGAGCGGCGCACAGCGGAGAATGTGCCGGGCGAAGCCGGAGAAAGCGAGTGCCTCGCCCACCGCCCCGGGGCGGCGGGCGAGGGTTTGCGCAACCGAACTCCGCGGGAATCAGGGTTCGGTATAAACACGCGCTTTCCAGGCAAACGTCAGGTTGGCGCCCGGCGCGGTGTTCACCTTGATGTCGAAGGTCGTCGCCGTGACGTTGCTCACCCAGAATTTCGTCGCGCTGCCGAGATCGCTCGCGGGCGTGACCGAGATGCATTTCGAGGTCGGGGGCGAGTCGAGGCCGTGGGTGACCGTCACGACCGTCGCGGCGCTGGTGAGGGTCGCCGTGCCGAGCGCGAGGGTCGTGTCGCCGAGATTCTTCTGGAAGATATTTCCCGCGCCGACGTGCTCGCGGAAGATCCCCGCCGTGGTGTTGCCGCGGAGGTCGTTGGTCATCACGATCGAGTTCAGCGGCGAGTTGCCGGTGTCGTGGGAAACGTGCACGCCGTAGAGCTGCCCGTCGGCGCCCCCCGGCAGCGGGAAGTTCGCCGTGTCCTCGAAGCACCGGTTGCCGATGACGATCGCATCGGACGACGTGTGCGTGCCCGCGAGATTGTCGCGGAGGTAAATGCCCGCGTTGGAGCGCGGCGTCGAGGTATTGCGGCCGTTCGCGTAGCACGTGTTGCCCATGATCACGACATGGTCGGCGCCGCCGCTGTTGATGCCGCTGTTGCCCGCGAGGTAGACTTCGTTTCCGATCGCGACGTTGTGCCCGAAGTTGTCGCCGCTGCTGAGCGTGATGCCCGCGTCGGAGACATCCCAGACGACGTTGTCTTCGAAGTGGCACCGCGCGCCCTGGCAGGAAAGGCCGCTGGCGCTCTGGCCCGTGCCCTTCCCGATCTGGTGGATGCGCGAGCCGATCACGTAGCACTTCTCGGCGTCGTCGTTGATCAGGATGCCCTTGCCGCAGTCGTGGATCTCGCAGTTGAGGATGCTGACCTCGTCGGCGGAAACCGTGACCGCGGCCTCGGCCAGGTTGTAGAGGTAGAGCCGTTCCAGCTTCAGCCCGGCACCGCCCGAGTCGAGAAACTGGACGCCGTTGCCGGTGGTGTTGTTGGCGTTGTTCCCGTCGACCGCGAAATCGGCGAACGTGACGTCGAAGGCCTCGAGGCCGCGCAGGGCGCTCACATTCGCGCCGTTCGCGATCTTGAGAATCGTGCCGGGGCCGGCGCCGACCAGCTTCGTATGGATCTTGTTACCGAGGTCGATCACCGCGCTCAGGTTGAACGTGCCGTCGGTGAGGAAGACGGTGCCGCCTGTCGCAGGCAGCGCGTCGATCGCCTGCTGGATTTGCACGTCATCGGCCGTGCCATCGCAGACGTAGTCGGCGCTGGCGGACCGTGAGGTGGTGGACGAGGCGACGACGATCACGGACTCGACCGCGGCGGCGGAGGTTGCGAGCGCGAGGCCGAGCAAAGCGAGGGCGAAGGGCAGCGGGCGAGGCCGGAGCCGGCCCGGTGCCAGAGAGAGTATGCTCATGGAAGAAAAGGGGCCGATGGTTCAAATGGTGGGTTCCGTGTAGACCTGGGCCTGCCACGAGAACGAAACGCTCGCGCCGGGCGCGACGTTGACGTTGATCGTGAACTGGGTGGCCGTGACATTGCTGACCCAGAACTTGGTCGCGCTGGTGAGATTGCTCGTGGGCGTCACCGAGATGCCCGCCACCGTCGGCGTGCTGGTGAGGCCGTGCGTCACGACGACGCTGGTCGCCGCGCTGGTGATCGTGGCGGTGCCGTTGGCGTAGGTCGTGTCGCCGAGGTTCTCCTGCAGCACATTACCCGTGCCGACATTCTCGCGGAAGATGCCGCTCGTGAGGTTGCCGCGAAAATCGTTGCCCATCGCGATATTGTTCAGCGGCGCGGAGCCGGTGTTCTTGTGCAGGGCGAGCCCGTAGAGCTGGCCGACGGCGCCGGTCGGCAGCGGGAAATCCGTCGTGTCCTCGTAGCAACGGTTGCCGACGATCACGCAGTCCTCCGAGGTTTGGGTGCCGTCGGTGCGGTCGCGGACGTAGATGCCGGCGTTCGAGCGCGGGGTCGCGGTCTTGCGCCCGTTGGCGTAGCAGATGTTGCCCATGATGACATCGTGGTCGGCGCCGCCGGTGTTGATGCCGCTGTTGCCGTTGAGGTAGATTTCGTTGCCGATCGCGACATTGCGGCCCTCGTTGGTGGCGCTGGCGATGTTGATGCCGGTGTCCGAGTTGTTCCAGATGACGTTCGCCTCGAAGCGGCACCGGGCGCCCTGGCACGAGATGCCGTCCGACAACTGCCCGGCGAGGAGGGCGACATTGTAGATGCGGGAACCGATCACGTAGCACTTCTCGGCGCCGGAGTTGATCTGCACCCCCGCCCCGCAGTCGTGCAACTCGCAGTTGAGGATGCTGACCTCGTCGCACGTGAGCCCGATCGCGGCGTCGACGCAGTCGTAAATGTAAAGTCGCTCGGCTTTGACCCCCTTGCCGGTGCTCGTCAGGAACTGCAGGCCCTTGCCCGACGTGTTGTTGGCGTTGTTGCCGTCGATGGAGAAGTCGGCGAGCGTGATATTCAGCACGGTGCCGCCGCGAATGGCGCTCGCATTGGCACCACTGGCCATTTTCAGAATCGTGCCCGGACCCGCGCCCAAAAGCTTCACGCCGGTCTTGTTCCCGAGGTCGATGTTCGCACTCAGGTTGAAGATGCCGTCCGTGAGGTAGACCGTGCCGCCGGCGGCCGGCAAGGCGTTCACGGCACTCTGGATTTCCACGTCGTCGGCCGAGCCGTCGCACACGTAGTCGGCGCTGGCGGAGCGGCTCGTGGTGGACGAGGCGACGACGAGGGTTTCCTCGACGGCGATGGCGCGGCCGGTGAAAGCGGCGGCGACCACAACGATGGCGAACAGGCGCGCACAGGCGCCGAGCGGACCAGTCTGCGATAGAGCGTGGGACATGGCGGACTCCTTCTGGAGGGTTCTGGGTTGGCCGGCGCGAACGCCGGCGGGAAAACGAAACGCCGGCATTGAAGAAAAAGTTTTCGGGTTTTCAATTAAAACGTTTAACTTTATCACCCTAATAAACCGGCGAGGAAAATCCCTAGCCGGTTCGTGGCATGCGCTCCGCTTGAGAGTGAAAAATACGCGCCGGGCGCCGGTTACAACCGGCCATCGTCCCGGGCAGAGTCCGCCGCGGCCATTTGTCACGCACTTGTAACTAAAACGTTTAATTTTCTTGCGCCCGGAAAGGCGCCGGCGTCTGATCCCCGACCGACCCTCGTCGCTGCCTTCCCGCGGGGCCAAACCGACCACGCCCGTTTCCACCGCCGATCCGCCACCCCTCTCACGCCATGACCCGCCTTTCCCTGCTCCTGATTTCCGTCTGCGGCCTGACCGTGCCGGCCGCCGGGACCGCGGCCGAACCGGCGCCCCCGCTCCGTCTGGCCCTCGTGTCCGACACGCACACGACCCGCGGGACCAAGGACGATCAGCCGATGTATCGCGGTCGATTCGACCGCGTCATCGCGGCCGTGAATGCCGCGGGGGTCGACGTCGTCGTGGTGGCGGGCGATCTCACGCAGAACGGCAAGCCCGAGGAATTCGACGACTTCAAGGCCCAGGTGCGCGGGTTTCACGCCCCCGTCTACTGGGTGCCGGGGAACCACGACATCGGTCCGAAACGCATTCCGGACAAGCAGGCCGGACCGGCCCCGGCGCGGCTCGCCCGCTACGTCCAGACCATGGGCCGGGATTTCTACGTGCAGCCGGTGCGCGGCGTGCGGCTCCTCGCGATCGACTCCCAGTTGTTCGGAAGCGGTTTGCCGGAAGAGGAGAAAATGTGGACCCTGCTCGAGCAGCAGCTCGCGGCACCCGGAGGAACCCCGGCGCTCGTCTTCATGCACATGCCGCCGTTCGTGAAATCCGCCGACGAGCCGGGAGGCGATTATTGGAATATCGAGCCAGCGCCGCGCGCGCGGTTGCTGGCGCTGCTGAAGCGCGGCGGCGTGGCCGCGGTCCTGACCGGACACCTGCACTATCAACTGGTGAACCACTACGCCGGCATCCCCTTGGTCACGACTCCGCCGGTGTCGTTCGGTCTGCCGCTCGGAATCGCCCCCCAGGGCTGGACGCTTGTCACGATTCCGCCGGGCGGCGAACCGACATTCGAGTTCAAGTCCGAGCGGGACTAAACGCCCGTCACGAGTCGCGGGCCGTCGCCGTGCCGGGATCGCTCGCCGGCGGGAGGGCGCGCCACCAAAACCAGTAGACGCCCGCCGCCGCGGCCAGAAACACCGGCAGGGTCGCCGCGGCCGAATGGTAGGCGTGGATGACGAGCTGCATCGGGAGGAGAAAGGCCGTGACTTGCGCGACGAGCAGGAACGGCAGGGCCAGGATGTCGTTGCGGTGCTCCGCCGACCACGCGGCGCGCTCGGCCGTGGTCAGTTCGCTCGAAAGCGGACGCCACCAGCCGAAGGGCCGCGTGGAGCGGTAGAATTTCTTCAGCGTGCCCGGGTCCGTCGGCGCCGTCATCAGCGAACAGCCGATGGTGCCGGCGAACGACAGGGCGCTCATCAGGACGAATTGCTTCCACTCGATCATTTCCGGGGCGGCGACGCGCTGGACCACCGCACCGACTCCGCCGACGATCGTGCCGCCGACGACCCCCCAGGCGTTGCACCGCCACCAGTAAAGCCGCAGGATGTAGGGGGCCAGCGAGCCGCCGCCCAAGCCCATGATGATCCAGCCCCAGAGTTCGTTGATGGTGCCGGCGGAGATGCCCATCCAAAAACCCGCGCCGACGAGCAACAGCGTCGAGACGTAGGACGACGCGATGAGCTCGCGGTTGCCGGCCGCAGGGCGCAGGCGGTTTTGATAGACGTCGCACACCATGAGCGACGTCGTCTGGTTCACAGTCCCAGTGAGGGTCGACATCATGGCGGCCAGCATGGCCACAAGGAGGAAACCGCGGACGCCGACCGGCAGACTATTAAGCATCACCGCGGGCAGGATCTGCTCCGGGTTCACGGTGCCATTGATGCCGACGAGCGGGAGCTTCTGCCGCCATGCCGGGCCGAGCGTCTGCTCGAGTTCGCTGACGACCGCGACCGGATAGGCCTGCGGGTGATTGACGAGGTCGCTCGTGCGGTCGTGCCAGTTGGCGGCCTGCAGGTCGGGAAAGTGCTGGTGGATGATCGCCGCCGAGCGCTCGACCGCGCCCGCCTCCGGGAAGAACCGATGGACGAGGAGGAGCCCGAGCACCGCGAACCCGATCATCATCGGCCAGCGGAAGGTGATCGTCACGCCCTGCAGCAGCGACTGGAGACCGCAATCGCGGTCGCTGCGGGCGCCGAAATAGCGGTTCTCGCCGCCGGTGCCCAGGCCCCACAGGACGTTGCGCAGAAGGTAGAAGCCGGCGACCATGACGAGCGACTCATACATCTCGTAGCCGCGGGGCATCGTCGTGTGCCATTGCGGCAGGCTGTCGCCCCACTGCGTGTTGCCGGTCACGTTCGCCGCGAGCGTCGTGAGCGCGGCCGCGTCCGGCGCGGCCTGAAACGCCATGAACGACACGACCCCGCACGCGACGAGAATGATCAAACCCTGCACCAGGTCCGTCAGCACCACGCCGTAGAACCCCGAGAGCATCGTGTAGATCGCGGAGATGCCGAGGAGGACGGCGGTCACCAGGACCGGCGGATAAGGGACAAAGAGGCCGACGAAAAGACTCGTGCCGCGGACGAGGTAGGCGAGCAGGGCAACCGTGGTGATGACCGACATGAGCGCGGTGAGCAGGCGCATCCACGCCGCCGCGCGATCGCTGCCGAAACGGTAGGTCACCCACTCGGCGCTCGTCATGCAGCCGGACCGGCGGTGCCATTTGCCGGTGTAGGCAATGAGGAACGCCAGCACGAGCACCGCTCCGCCGCGAAACTCGATGAAGAGCCCGCGCGGTCCGAGCAGGTAGAGGAACGAGGTGATGATCATCGTGCCGGCCAGGTCGAACCAGTTCGCCATCCCGGCGATTCCGAGCAGATACCACGGCAGCGACCGGCCGGCCAAAAAATATTCCTGCAGTCCCCGGCTCGCCCGCCGCGTCATCACGACGCCGACCACGAGAGTGATGACGAAGTAACCAACGATGATGGCGGTGTCCGTGACACCGAGGCTGTTCATAGGGTGAAAAGAGGCAAAAACCGGCCCCGAGCGCCAGACTCGCCGGCGGGCCCGGAGCGCGGCCTGCCGCGGCGTCGTGGGTTAGAGCGCAAAGGTCGAACTCAGACTAAACTGGCGCTCGCCCGGCGTCCGCCGCGTCTCGATAAACGGGTGCCCACTGCCGTCGTCGCTCGCCGTCCACGGCTGGAGGCCGCGGTCGTCGAGGAGGTTTTGCACCCGCACTTCCACCGACCAGCGCACTTTTCTTTCCCGCACCGTAAAAGTGCGGCCATATTCGACCCAGGCGTCGAGATTGGTAAACGCCCGGCCGGCGAACGGCCGCGTTGGATCGAGGAGCGTGCCGGTGCGGGCGAAACCGATCGTGGGGGCGTTGCGCCAGCGGAACGCGGCGCCCGCCGCGAAACCTTTCACGGGCAAGACGTCGTCGAGTTGGTAGCGCCCGACGACATTCGCCTGCCACTCGAAGACGCGGGTCTGCTCGATGCCGACGACCTGCTGTTGATCGCTTTGCTCTTGCTGCAGTTTCGCGACGAGCGCGCCGACGGTCGCGCCGTCCGGGCTTGAAACCGGAGTCGAGGCGTGGGTCAGCCACGTCGGAATGTTGGCGGCGAGATAGGCGTAGGTCGTCGCGCCGTGCGCCTGGAGGACATTGACGTCCCGGCTGACATTGGCCAGCAGGCGGAGGTTCTTGGTCGGGTTGGCGACAAGCTGGAATTCGATGCCGTGCGTCTTCGATTGTTTCGTGTCGGTCCACCCGGTGTCGGGCACTTGGGTCGCGTCGACGGCGTCCCAGATGGCGGTGATCCAGCTGACCATGTGGGCGCTGTTGACGGTGGAATCGCGGACGTTCGTCTGCTGGGTCTCGAAGTAATCGAGCGAACCAGAAATCTTGTCGCCAAATAAGAAGAACTTCGCGCCGCCGTCGAAGCCGCGGCCGCGCACCGCCGGCAGCGGTTCACCCGTGATCAGGCGGAACGACTGGTTGACGGGCTGGAAATCGGTCGAACGGTTGGCGAAGAGGCTGACGTTCGGCATGGCGTTGAGGACGGCGCCAATGAGATAGGGCCGGCCCACCGAATTGATATCGGGGGCGGGCGTGCCGCCGTGCGAACCGCCGGCAGTGAAGAGCCCGCGCGCGTCCTTCGTGAAGTTATACTGGCCGACGAGCGCCTCGTCGCGCCGCAGGCCGCCGGTGATCGCCAGGAGGTGATCGAGCAGAATGGCCTGGCCCGCGAGCGCATACGACTTGGTGCGGGTAAAATTATTGCGCGGCGTGTTGACCGGCTCCCAGCCGGCGCGGATGCCATTCTGGTCGAAGAGGGCGAAGTCCGACGTGAAGTAGTGGTTGCTGCCCGTGAGATACGAACGGCGGCGGATCAGGTTGCGCGCATTGCTGAGATCGGTGCCGGCGATCGTGAGCGGCGTTTCGTTCACCTGCCGGAAGTTGTCGTTATAGTTGTGGAGGGCGTCGTTGTTGTAGAGGCCGGCGAGCGTGAACTTGCCGAGGCCACGGTTAAACACCTTCATCGAGGAAAAATCTTTTTCGTAGGACAGCGTCGCGCGCACCTGCTCCTCGGTGTTGGCGAGTTTCGTGTAATTGGCGGTCTGCTCGACGTAGGGCAGGCCGACGTTTGGGTTGGGCTGCCCGTTCGGGAGTTGGCTGTTGACATCAACTTTGACGGCGTTGTCGGCGCCCGTGCCCTGACTCTCCCAGTTTTCGCGGAGTGAGTTCTCGAACTTACCGCCGATTTCCAGGTTGAGGCCTTCGGCGAGCCGCCGTTGCACGACGACAGAAACGTTCTGGTTGTTGAGATGAACGTGATCGCCGTCACCGGCAGCGTAGGTATCGAAGCTGATCGGCCTGACGGGCGAACTCACGCCGAAGCTCACCTGCGCATCACGCGCGCCATTAACTAGCGGGCGCGCCCCGAGACCCGAACGCGACCAATCGAACGCGCCGACGCCCGGGATGTAAACCGGATAGCCGTTTGTCACTTGGAATTCGACGCCGTTGATGGGCGTGGTCGTGGCGGCCTTGGCGACAAGCGGCGAACCCGCCGCAACCCATGTATTATACCAGTCGAACGCCACGACCGAGCGGGGAATCTGCTGGCGAAACTGCGAGGCTTCACCGTTGACGTCGATCGTCGTGAAGCGATCCGGCCGCCAGCGCGCGGCGAGGTAGGCCGAATCGCGGCGGTTTTCCGACGGTTTCAGGTTGCTGCCCCGGTCGTCATGCACCGCGTCGAAGCGGAGGCCCAGTTTCTGCGGGATCAGGGTGACATCGGCATCCAGCGCGGAGCGGAAGCTGTCGAAACTGTCGGCGCGCAATTCGATTTTCGCGGCGTCCCTGCCCAAGTTCGGCTTGTTTGTGGTCACGTCGAGCATGCCGCCGGGATTGCCGACCCCGAAGAGGATCGAGTTCGGCCCGCGACTGAACGTGAAACGCGACGTGTTGTAGGAATCGACCGGCGTCAGGGCGGAGAAAAAATCCGTGGACAGCGAATCGGAACGATACCCGCGCACCGTGAACGGCGTGCCCGTGCGGGCACCGTTGTTGAACTGGTCGCCCTCGTTGTTCTGGAACGTCGACGTGCTCGGGAGATAGTCGAGGACATCGTTGAAATTGAACGCCCCCACGTCGTGCAGGAATTCCGGCGTGACGATCGTCAGGGCCGAGGCGACATCGCGCGTCTGCGTCCGCAGGCGGGTGCCCGAGAGCGTCTCGGTCGGCGCGTAGCCGGTGTCCGACTCGCCCTGGATCACAAACGGCGAAAGCTCGATGGTCTCCGGCGGCGTGGGCGGCGCCGGGACGGCGGTTTGGGCGGCCAGCGGGCGAGCGATCACGGCGAGGGCGATCGCGCAGAGGCGGGGGAACGTCGGATTCATGGGACTGGGAGGGTTGGATTGCTCGGAGAGGCGCGAGGCATTGGGGTGGCGGCGCGCGGGGTCAACTAAAACGTTTAACTGAAACCCAATTGTAACCTGCGCCGGGATGTCAACACATTCCGCGCCCCGCGCGTCTCGCTTGCGGCGCCGCCGCGTTTCGCTACAAGCGACGGACCTTGGAAACGAAACGCATCACCATCACCGATGTCGCCCGCGCCTGCGGCTGCTCCATCGCCACGATTTCGCTGGTGCTCAACGGCCGCGGCAAGGTGTCGGAGGCGACGAAAAAACGGGTGGTCAAGACGGCGGCGCGCCTCGGCTACGTCCCCAATCTCGCCGGCCGCAACCTCCGGACCCGGCGCACCAACACGATCGGCCTGTATTTCTATCCGTCCTGCGCGCAACTGTTCCGCAATGTCTTCTATGCGGAAATCATGGAGAGCCTGGAGCGCCACCTGGGCCAGGCCGGCTACGATCTCCTGTTGTGCGGCAGCGATTTTTCCCGCGACGAGGCCCGTCCGATGTCGCTCCTCGCCCAGCGGCGGGTGGATGCGGCCATCCTGCTGGGGGCGTTTCCCTTCAAGCTGATCGAACGCCTCAGCCGCCTGGGGACGCCGCTCCTGCTCCTCGACAGCAATCTCGAGGACCTGCCGATCGACAGCATCACGACGGACGGGTTCAGCGCCGGCCGGCGCGTCGTCGAGCACCTCCATCAACGCGGGCACCGGCGGATCGTGATGCTCGCCTACGACCTCGAGGACTACAACATCGACATGCGGACGCGGGGCTTTCTCGCCGCCCTGAAGGACCACGGTCTGCCGACCAAGGGCAGCGTCATGCGCAACTTCACCCGCGACCGGGACGGGCTGCCGATCCTGCTGAAACGCCTGCAGGCGGCGGCGCCCCCGACGGCCGTGGTCTGCGTGAACGACACGATGGCCGTCTTCATGGTGCAAGGCGTGCGCGCCGCGGGGTTCGCGGTGCCCGGCGAGGTGAGCTTTGTCGGCTACGACGACGACACCTATGCGCGGGACTGCGTCCCGGCCCTGACGACCGTCGGCGTCGACAAGGCGGAACTCGGCCGCAACGGCGCCGAAATCATCCGCCGCCGGATCGAGCACCCGGATTTGCCCGTGAGCAAGGCGCGCGTGGCGGTCCAGTTGATCGAGCGCAGTTCCGTCTCCACCCGCCCGGGTTAGAGGCCGGGCGTGGCCAGGCTCGTTTTAAGTTAAACGTTTCACTTTTTCATTTACATCCGCCGGGAGTGCGGCGAGACCTTGGCCCGACTGATTCGGCCGGTCGTCGTCGCGGACGACGGGCCATCGCCCACTCCCCGATGCACCTGCACCTGCTCGCCAACTCTCATCTCGATCCGGTCTGGCTGTGGGACTGGCGCGAAGGCCTCAATGAAGGCATCACGACCTGCCGCACCGTGCTCGCGCTCATGGAGGAGTTTCCCGAGCTCACCTACCTGCGCGGCGAGACCTCGCTCTATGCGCACATCGCCCGGCACGATCCGGCGACCTTCGCGAGGATCCGCGAGCAGATTGCCCGCGGGCGCTGGGATGTCGTGGGCGGCACGGTGTGCCAGCCGGACACCAATCTGCCCGCGACCGAGGTGCTGTGCCGGCATTTTTCGGTCGGGCTCGACTACTGCGCGCGCGCGCTCGGGGTGCGGCCCACGGCGGCTTGGGCGGCCGACTCGTTCGGTCACAGCCGGGGCTGGCCGGAAATCTATGCCGCGGCCGGCATGACGTCGTTCGCCTTTTCCCGGCCGTTCGAGCGGGAGTGTCCGCTGCCGGGGCCGGCCTTCTGGTGGCGCAGCCCGGGCGGCCGGCGCATCCTCTGCTGGCGCATTCCGCTCGGCTGGTATGGGGCGAACCGGGGCGAAGTGGCGGCACGACTCGATGCCTACCTCGCGCAGGCCTCGGCGTGGGGCGTCCGCAACGTCGCGGTCTTCTTCGGGCTCGGCAATCACGGAGGCGGGCCCACCCGGCGCCAAATCAACGAAATTCTCCAATGGCGCGAACGCCACGGCGACGTGCGGACCGAGTTTTCCACGCTCCACCGTTTTTTTGCCGCGTTGCACGAGGAAGCCGCCCACCTCCCCGAGGTCGACCGCGAGTTGAATTTTACGCTACGGGGCTGCTACGCGAGCGCCGCGCGCTTCAAGTTCGCCTACCGCCGGACGGAAAACCTGCTGCTCGAAGCGGAGCGAACCGCGAGTGCCGTCTCCGCCGCGACCGGCACCGCGGCGCCGGACCTCGGCGAGGCGTGGGCCTCGCTGCTCTTCAATACGTTTCACGATATTCTCCCGGGCAGTTCGATCGAGCGCGCCTACGACGACCAGCAGGCGTGGCTGGGGGTCGCAAGCCACCACGCCCAGGGTGCGCGGCTGACCGCGCTCAATGCCCTGGCCGCGACCCTCGACACCCGGGTGCCGGCCCCGGCCGGCGACCAACCGGGTGCGGTGCCGGTCTTGTTGTGGAATCCGCAACCGGAGCCCTTCACCGGCTGCGTCGAGGTCGAGGCCGCCCTGGACTACCGCCCGATCGCCGCTTACCGCGACCGCCCCGACGACGTGCCCGTCACCGTGCGCGACCATCGCGGGCGCGCGCTGCCGTTCCAGCCGGTCGCAGTGGAAAATCATTTCTCGCCCGAGGTGCCGTGGCGCAAACGCGTCGTCGTGCCCGTCGAAATTCCGCCACTGGGCTGGAAAGTGGTCCGGCTCGCCTGGGAGGAGGGCGCGCCCGCAGCCCCGCGCGTGGGCAATCCAGTCACGGCCGTGGGGGACCACACTATTCGCAATGGCGCATTCACGGTCACAGCCCGCCCCGGACGACACGGCGTCCGCGTCACGCTCGACGGCCGCCCGCTCTTCGGACGAAGCGGCCTGCAGGCGGGCACGTTTGCCGATCCCTTCGGTTCGTGGGGCGATCACGACCAGGAGGGTGGAGGCGACGATATTTCCACCCAGCGGGCGCGGTGGACGGTGCGGCGCACCCGGCTGCTCGAGCGCGGCCCGCTCCGCGCCGCGTTATGGGTCCAATTAGAGGCGGGACGATCGCGGCTGGATCTCACATTCCATCTCGAGCGCGAGGCGCGGAGCGTCCGGGTAACCGCACGCCTGCTCTGGAACGAACGCGGCGCCCGCCTGAAACTGCTCATGGCCGGCGGGGACCGCGCCGAATACGAGGTGCCGGGCGGCACGGTCCACCGCGGGCCGTGCGGCGAGGTGCCGGGCGGCCGATGGGTGCGGGTCACGGACCGCGCCCGCTCGTGGCTCTTCGCCAGCGATGCGCTCTACAATTTCGACACGAAGGCGGGCGCACTGCGGGCGACCGTGGTGCGCTCGACGCGTTACGCGTGGAACGCCTCCTCGCGGCCCGATCGCGAGCCGTGGCACCCGTATCTCGATCTGGGCGAGCATCGGTTCCAGTTCTCCATCGGAGCGGGCGATCTCGATCCGTGGCGCCTCGCGGCCTTCCTCGAACAGCCCGTTCATGCGCTCCCGACGCATCCGCACGATGGTCAAGGGGGCGGCACGGGTTCCTTGCTGCGTCTGCCGGCCGGGGTCCGGCTGCTGGCGATCAAACCGGCGACCAGCGGCTCCGGCTGGATCCTTCGGGTGCAGCTGGTCGCTGCGAAACCGGTTCCCCTGCGCCTGGTCTGGCTCGGGCATTCCCTTGACCTGGGCCGCGGTCTGCCGGGGCAAATCACATCCTGGCGGCTCATTCCAGCCGGCGACCACTGGACCGCTTCGCCGGTGAACCTCGCCGAGGAAACCCCGCCTTCGTCCGGGAGCGGGCCGCGATCCCAGCGGGCAGTCCCGGAACAACTCCCATGAAATCTCGCCTCCTTCGCCTGAGCGCCTGGTGCGCCCTCGCCCTCGCCCTCGCCGCCGGCACGGCCTTGGCCGCCGAGCCGCGCCTTCATTTCATCCGACCAGGCGACTTCAACCTCGGGCAAATCCTCGGCAGCCCGCCGGCACCCGGCTCGGAGAAAACCCGCGACGAGATCGGTCTCGTCCTCGAACGGCAAGCGACCCGCACCCCGGCCGACGAGGCGCGCATCGATCGGGAGGGGAAATGGTCCCCTCTGCTTTTCGACGATGTCCTGGGCGCCTGGTTCACCGGGCAAAACCTGCCGGTAACGATTTCGTTTCTCGACGCCGTGGGCCGCGACACGATGGACGTCTGCGAAGCCGCCAAGAAGAAGTGGAACCGTCCGCGCCCCCCCGCCGAGGACCAACGGGTCCATCCGTCGGTGGGATTGCCCACGAGTTCATCGTATCCCAGTGGACACGGAGCCTACGGCCTCGTGCTCGCAACCGTGCTCGGCGAGCTGGCACCCGATCTGAAGGAGCCGCTCCGCCGGCGCGGGGAACAGATCGGCGATGACCGCGTGGAGGGAGGCGTTCATTTCCCGAGCGACGTGGAGGCGGCGCGAACCCTGGGGCGGGCCATCCTCACGCGCCTGAACGCCAACCCGGAATTTCGCGGGAATCTGGAGAAGGCCAAAGCGGAGTTTCAAGCGGTTCGTTCCCGTCTCGCCGCCAATCCTGTCCCCGGTCGGGTAAAAACCAGTCCGTAGGGGCGGGACAAAAACAGCCACCTTGAGCGGGCAGTTTTACGCCGGGGACGAAAATCGTGTTGCCGGACGCGTTAAGAATGGCATCGACGCGATAAGCATCGCGAGGCTGCGGTAGCGGGGCCACCCCTGTGGGGGAACCGCTTAAATTTTTTTTGGAAAAGTTAAAATCCTGGACCTGATTCACCAGAGCGCCGGCGGCTCAGCCCTGTTTCAACGCGTCGAGCACCGTGCCGGGGGTGAGGAGTTCGGAGAGGATCACGGGCTCGGTCCTGCCGGGCATCCAGATGAGGTTGAACGGGACGGCGCTGCGGTTGTAGGCCGCAAGTTCGGCGGTGATGCGCGGGTCCTTGTTCGTCCAATCGCCGCGGAGCGTCGCGATCTTGTGGTCGGCGAAATATTTCAGGACGTCGTCGGAGTGAAACACGAGTTTCTTGTTCGCCTGGCACGTGGCGCACCAGCGCGCGGTGAAGTCGACGTAGACGATGCGCCCGTCGGCGCGAAGTTTTGCGACGGCCTCGGGACTCCACGGTTCCCAGACCACCTCGGGCGCACCCGCCGCCAGTGCGGCCGCGCTGCGGGCCTCCGCGCTGTGTGGATAACCGAGCCAGAGGCCGGTGGCGGCGAGCGCGAGCAGGCCGGCCACGCCGAAACGCACGCAGCCGGCGGAGGCGCCGGGGGCCGTCCAGCGGCCGTAGACCCAGACCGCCATGGCGACGAGCACGAGGCCGAAGAGCACGTTTTGCAGGCCCTCGTCGGTCGTCTGGCCCGCGAGCACCCAGACGAGATAGCCGACCGTCGCATAGAGCGGGAACGCCATGAACTGCTTGAACGTTTCCATCCACGCGCCGGGGCGGGGGAGGATTTTCACGGCGCCGGGAAAAATCGAGAGCAGCAGATACGGCGCCGAGAGGCCGAGCGCGATCGCGGTGAAGATGGCGAACGACGCGGCGGTCGAGAGCGCGAGCGCGGCCCCGAGCGCGGGCGCGAGAAAAGGCGCGCTGCACGGCGTGGCGACGACGGTGGCGAGGACACCGGTGAAGAACGAGCCGGCGAAGCCGGATTTCGTCTGGAGCTTCGAGCCCACGGCGGTGGCGCGCAGTCCGAACTCGAACACGCCGCTCATGTTCAGCCCAAACACGAGCATGACCGCGGCGAGGCCGAAGACGAAGGCGGGCGACTGCAACTGGAAGCCCCAGCCAAGCTGGCTGCCGCCGGCGCGGAGGCCGGCCAGCGTGCCGGCCAGCGACCAGAACGACAGCAACACGCCGAGCGCAAACACGAGGCCGTGCGCGACGACCTTGCCGCGCTCGTGCCCGGCCTGGTTGACGAAGCCGAGGATCTTTATCCCGAGCACCGGGAATACGCACGGCATGAGGTTCAGGATCAGCCCGCCGACGAAGGCGAGAAGGAGCGTGCCGAGCAGGCCGCCGGCGGCGGGTTGCGGTTGAGCGCCGGGAGTTGAAGATTGGAAGACGCTGGCGGCGGGTCCGGCCGCCGCCGCGGATGCCGGTGCGAACGGCGTCTCGATCCGCAGGCCGCGGAGGGCGCCGCCGGCCAGCCAGCCGCTCTCAGAGGTGAGCACGCCGAGCAGTTTGGTCGCATCCTTCGGTGCGTCGATCGACACCGGCATCGTGAGCGCGAAACCGCCGCGGCCATCGGGTTTCACGATTTGCGGCTGGTCGAAGGCGACGGTGTTGTCGTCGGAAAAGAAATGCAGCCCGGTCGGGGCGGCACCGGCTGGCATGGCGCCCGCTGGCGTGACGGTGAGCGTGACGGATTTGGCGGCGCGCGAAGCGGTCGCTGTCCACGCCGCCTCGGCGCGCGGCAGACCGGCGATCGTGGCGTGGATTTTCCCGCCCCACGTCGCGTCCGGCGCGGGCGCGGCGGCGGAAACCGGCAGTGTCAGCGAAACATCGGCGTCGCCGGGGATGCAGACGTCCGAGCAGACCAGCCACTGCGCGTTGGCGGCCAGGGTGACGGTCGTGCCCGGCGCGAGATCGGCGGGCGGCGTGAGCGTGACCGGCAGGAAAAGCTCCCCGTCGTAGCCGTTGCCGACGACGGCGCCCGTGTGATCCGTCAGCGTGTGCGGCGCGGGCCACTGGATGTCGCCGGCCTTCCAGCCGGGCGGAAGTTTCCAATCGAGCGAGGTCGGGAGGCCCGTGCCGGGGTTGAGCCAGTAGGTATGCCAGTGCGCGTCGTGGACCATGCGCAGCGCGACGGTGAGCGGATGGCCGGGTTGGACCGCCGTGTCCGCCGCGACGAGCGAGGCCTGCGCGTGCGACGGCGCGGCGGCACGGAGGAGCGGTGCGAGCAAGAGCGCCACGGCACAAAGCGTCGGGGAGAGAATCCGGCGGGACGACAGCATGGGAAGAGTGTGGAGGTTTTGGGTGCGAGGCGCAAACGCGGAGGTTTGTTCCCGGGCGGCGCGGGACGAACCAATTAGCGTAACGGCGCGGTTACCTCGCACCCGTCCCCATCGCACTCGGCGAACAGCCGCGTTGAATAGTAGCGCTCCGCGCGGTCGCAGAGCACGGTGGCCACGCGCGATTCGGGACCGAGTTCGCGCGCGACCTGCAGAGCGGCGACGACATTGGCGCCGCTGGAAGTGCCGACGAGCAGCCCGTGCTCGCGAGCGAGGCGACGGGTCATCGCCAGCGCATCGGCACTGCTGACCTTCACGATGGAGTCGATCTGCGCTTCGCGCAGCAGGGGCGGCACGTAGCCGCCGGCGATGCCCTCGATGAAATGACAGCAGGGGCACTCGCCGGAGAGCATGGCGGCCTCGGCGGGTTCCATCGCGATAATCTTCACGTCTGGATTGGCGGCGACCAGCGCCCGGCCGCAGCCGGCGAGCGTGCCGCCGGTGCCGTAGCCGGCGACGAACGCGTCGACGCGTCCGTGCATCCGCTCGAGGATTTCCCGGCCGGTGTGTTGCTCGTGGTCGAGGGCGTTGAGCGGATTTTCGAACTGGCACGGGAGAAAAATGCGCGGGTCGCGCGCGGCCATCTCGCGGGCGAGTTCGATGCCGGTCGCATAGCCGCCGGTGGCGGCGAAAAGTTCCACTTCCGCGCCGAGCTGGCGCAGCAGGTGCCGGCGCTCGACGCTGGCCGACTCGCTCATGAGGATCTTCACGCGGTGGCCCTTGGCGGCGCCGACCATCGCGAGGGCGATCCCCGTGTTGCCGCTCGTGCACTCGACGATGATCGAGTCCGCGCGCAGAAGACCGCGGGCCTCGGCGTCGTCGACGATCGTGAGCGCGAGCCGGTCCTTGATCGAGCCGGAGGGATTGAGAAACTCGGCCTTGGCGAACAGGGTCAGGCCGTCGGCGGGAAAATGCAGGGGCACCAGCGGTGTCCGGCCGATGAGCGACAGGACGGGCGGGGACGGGCGGAGCGCGACGGAGGACATCGCGATCAAGGTTTGGCGAATCGGCGTGCGATGGCAACCGGCGGAAAGGGCCGCGCTTGCCTCGGGTGGGAAGCCCGGCACGCTGCGCGGCGATGAAGACACGGATTTTTGGACGGACCGGCCGCACGGTCGGCGAGGTCGGGCTCGGCACCTGGCAGCTCGGCGCCAACTGGGGCAACGTGACCGACGACGTCGCACTGGCCACGCTGCGGGCCGCCTACGAGGCGGGCACGACGCTGTTCGACACGGCGGACGTCTACGGGATGGGGCGCAGCGAGACGCTCATTGGAAAATTCCTGAAGGAGACGCGGGCGCCGGTTTATGTCGCGACGAAGTTCGGCCGCTTTTCGCCGCCGGGCTGGCCGGAAAATTTCACGCGTGCCGGCGTGCGCCAGCACACCGAGGCGTCGCTCAAACGGCTTGGCGTCGACGCACTCGACCTTACCCAGCTCCATTGCCTGCCGCCGGACGTAATGGCGCGCGGCGAGATCTTCGAGCATCTGCGCGAGCTGAAACGCGACGGGAAGATCCGCGATTTCGGGGCGAGCGTGGAGTCGATGGACGAGGCGCTGCTCTGCCTGCAACAGGAGGGCCTCGTGTCGCTCCAGATCATCTTCAATATTTTCCGCCAAAAACCGATCGCGACGCTCTTCGCCGAGGCGAAGCGGAAAAACGTCGCGCTGCTGATCCGGCTGCCGCTCGCGAGCGGGCTGCTCGGCGGCAAGATGACGAAGGCAACCACGTTTCCCGCCGACGATCATCGCAATTTCAACCGCGATGGCCAGCAGTTCAACGTCGGCGAAACTTTCGCCGGGTTGCCTTTCGCCAAGGGCGTGGAACTGGCCGATGCGCTCAAGCCGCTCGTGCCCGCAGGACTCACGCTGCCTGACATGGCGCTGCGCTGGTGCCTCGATTTCGAGACGGTGAGCGTGCTCATCCCCGGAGCGAAGAATCCCGACCAAGCGCGGTCGAACGCCCGCGCCTCGGCGCTCGCGCCGCTCGGCGCAGCGCTGCACACGAAGCTCGCGGATTTTTATGCGCGCGAGGTCGCGGCGCACATTCGCGGCCGCTATTGAGGGCGGGGTAATAACCATAAACCGGCGTTGACACGCCCTGGGGCCCGTGAGCGTCTAGGCGGGTTCGCCTCATGCCGCCCCGCTGCCTTCGCGCCATCCCACTGCTGATCCTTGGTCTCGCTGCGCCGTTGTGCGCCCAAAACGGGGACCGCCGCGGCGAGGCCCAGCCACCGCCACCCGAGCACATCCAGATCCCGCCGGCGCCGGCGCTTGCAGCCGCGGAAGCGCTCAGGACCTTCACGCTCGTGCCCGGTTTTCACGCCGAGCTTGTCGCCGCGGACCCGCTGGTCGGCGACCCGATCGCGATGCAGTTCGGACCCGATGGCCGGTTGTGGGTGCTCGAGATGCATGGGTTCATGAACAACGCCGACGGCAGGGGCGAGGACCGGCCGCTCGGCTGCGTCGCGGTGCTCGAGGACACCGACGGCGACGGCCGGATGGACAAGCGCACGGTGTTTTGCACCGGCTTCGTGATGCCGCGCGCGATCTCGCTCGTCGGCGACGGCCTGCTCGTGGCCGAACCGACTCATCTCTGGTTCTTCCGCGACACCGACGGCGACGGCGTGGCCGACGAGAAGACCGAAATCGCCACCGATTACGGCAACACCACGAATCCCGAGCACAACGCCAACGGGCTGATGTGGGCGATGGACAACTGGATCTACTCGGCCAACCACACCACGCGCTTCCACTACGAGGGCGGCGGCAAGTTCACGCGCGATACGACGATCACGCGCGGGCAATGGGGCATCACGCAGGACGACACCGGCCGGATCTACTACAACAGCAACAGCGACCCGCTCCGCTTCGACGCGGTGCCGTCGGCTTATTTGCGCCGGAACCCAAACTTCACCGGCGCCGGCACCAACGTGCAGCTCGCGCCGGCCACGCTGCGCGTGTGGCCCGGCCGCGTCACGCCCGGCATCAATCGCGGTTACAAGACCCTGGATTCCGCGGGCAAGATGTATGCCGTCACCGCGGCGTGCGGCCCGGTGATTTATCGCGGTGCGTTGTTCCCGGCGGAGTTTCGCGGCGACGCGTTCATCTGCGAGCCCGCGGGCAATCTCATCAAGCGGATCAAGCTCACGGAAAAGGACGGCGCGCTCCGCGGGACGAACGCCTACGACGGACAGGAATTCCTTACCTCGACCGACGAACGATTCCGGCCCGTCAATCTTGGCAACGGCCCCGACGGCGCCCTCTACGTCGTCGACATGTATCGCGGCGTCATCCAGCACAAGATTTACGTCACATCCTACCTGCGGAAGCAGATCGAGGAACGCGGGCTCGCCGACGGCATTGGGAAGGGCCGGATCTGGCGGATCGTGCCCGACGGCGCGCCGAAGGCGGATTTCAAACCGGGGCTTGCGGGCGCGTCGGATGCGAAGCTGGTGCAAGCCCTCGGCGCGGCGAACGGCTGGACGCGCGACACGGCGCAGCGCCTGCTCGTCGAAAAACGCGACCCGGCACCGGCCGCGGCCTTGCGCGAGTTTGCCGCCACGGCGGCCAATCCGCTTGGCCGCGTCCACGCGCTCTGGACGCTCGACGGCCTCGGTGCGCTCGCCCGGCCGGAGATCCTGCATGCGCTCGGCGACCCGGACCCGCGGGTTTGCGCGGCGGCCGTGCGCCTCGCGGAAAAGTTCCTGGCCCCGCAGCCCGACCCGGAGGTTCTCGCTCGGCTCGTCGCGCTCACGGCGAGCCCGGAGCCCGCGGTGCGGTTGCAACTCGCGCTGTCGCTCGGCGACGCGAAGGTGCCCGCGGCCGGGGCCGCGCTGCGGACGCTCGTCAGGGCGGCCGGCCGCCAGCCCTATCTCGCCGACGCGGTCGTGAGCGGGCTCGCGGGCCGCGAGGCGGAGTTCGTCGCCGCGCTCGCCGCCGATCCGTCGGCGGCGGCGCGGGGCGGCGAGGTCGCGCGGTTCGCGACCGCCGCGGTGCTGAAGTCCGGCGACGCGGCGCAGATCGATCGCGTGCTGGCGGTGGCCGCCGCCGACACGGCGCCCGAGTGGGTGCGCACCGCGGTGCTTGCGGGCGTGCGCTATTTTCTCCCGAAATCGGCGGAAGGAACCGCGTTCACCGGCAGCCTGCCGGCGGAGCCGAAGCCGCTCGTCACCCTCGCGGCGGCCAAAGATGCGCCCGGCGCGGCCATCGCGAACCAGCTCCTGCGCCAGCTCAAATGGCCGGGCAAGCCGGGCGTCGTCGAGACGGCGGCGCGGCCGCTCACGGCGGCGGAACAGAAGTTGTTCGACCAGGGCAAGGCGCAGTTCGCCACCCTGTGCGCGGCCTGCCACCAGCCGGGCGGCCAGGGGCTCGCCGGACTGGCGCCGCCGTTGATTTACTCGCGCTGGGTGCTGGGCGACCCGCGCATCCTCGCGCGCATCGTGCTCTGCGGAAAAGTGCAGGACAACCTGACGATGCCGCCGTGGCGCGCGGCGCTCAACGACGAGGCGGTGGCGGGGGCGTTGACGTTCATCCGCCGCTCGTGGGGGCACGAGGCCGATCCGGTCACACCGGCGGTCGTGGCGGAGGCGCGCGCGGCCACGACCGGCCGCGCGGAGCCATGGAGCGACGCCGACCTCGATGAACTGGTGCAGGAACTCGGGCCGGCCTCCGCCCCGCCGGCGGCCCGATAGACCGGGAAGTGTCCGCGCGGTCGGGCGTCACCGGAGAAGGCCGGCGCGGCCGCACGAAGTGAAGCCGGCGGGCGACACTCCGCACTGTGCGCTTTTCTTTTCCCGCCGTGCCCGGCAAGCTCGGCGCCCAATGGCGCACGCTGGCGAATTTCGACGGGAAACGCTCCGCGGGGCGGAGGGTTTTTTCCGCGCCGGGCAGGATGCCGCGGGTCGCTGGTGGCTGCTCGACCCGGCCGGCCGGCCGTTTTTCTGCAAGGCGGCGCATGGCGTGCAATCGACACCGGACACGGGCGGAAGCACGGATCCCGCGATGGATCCGGCGGCGCGACTGCGGCGCTGGGGTTTCAACGCGGTGGGCGCGGGCGGCGATGGCGCGGGGCGGGATGACGGACTCGCGTTCATGGCGGTGGTGGATTTCCGCCGGGCGGGCGCGGTGATCGTGGCGCCGGGGGCGCGGCTGCCGGACGTGTTCGATCCCGACTGGCCGAGATTGGCGGCGGCGCGGGCGGCGGAAGCTTGCCCGTCGCTCGCGGCGGCGCGGGATTTGCTCGGCTGGGTGACGGATGACAGTCCCGGCTGGGCGCAATTCACGCTCGCGGGCCGTCCATCGCTGCTGCAGGTCTGCCTGAGCCTCGAGCCGGCGTTCGCGGCCTATCATGCGGCCTGGGAGTTTGCACTGGCGCTGCACGGCGGGCGGCTCGAAACGCTGGCGCGGGCCTGGGGCGTGCCGCTGGCGAACAAGGAGGTGGTCCGCGAGCGGACGCGCGCCGAGCAGGGCCTCGGCACCCGCGGCTACCTGCGCGACGATGCGCGCTGGTCGCGGGAATTCGCGCGGCGGTATTTCACCTCGACGGCGGCGGCGATCCGCGCCGTCGACCCGAATCATCTGGTGTTTGGCTGCCGCTTCGCCGGGCCGGTGGGGGCCGGCGTGCTCGCCGAGTGCGTCTATCCCGCCGTCGACGTGACGCTGTGCGACTGGACCGAGCTGCCGGTCCATGCGACGGGCGCGCCGCGGGGCGGCGCCGGGCCGGCGGCGGGGCCGGTCTTGGCGGGCAATGTTTGCTGGGCGGACGAGGCGATCCGCGCGGTGCCGCATTCGGCCGGCCCGGGGCCGGCGGCGATGGGCGGGGTGCGCCGGCTGACGACGGTTGAGCGGATGCTGCGACGCGGGCGGACCGCACTCGAGCGCATGGCTCGACACCCGGCCGTGGCCGGTTATGTCTGGCGGCAGTGGCTGGACGAGCCTGGCGAGCAACCGCCGTTCGCCCGCGGGCTCGTGCATCGCAACGGTGTCGAGGCTCGCGAGCACGCGGAACTGCTCGCCGACTTCAACGCCCGCGCGGACGCCCTGCGGTGTGCCGCGCTCGACCCCATTTTCCTATGAAGCCATCCCCGCTGTTTCTTCTCGCGACGCTCGGCGCGATCCTTGCCTCCGCCGCCTGCTCGCATCTCGACCTGACGCCGGAGGGCGATCCGGAGCGCGTGGTGAATGGCACGGTCAATCTTCGCGCCGATGTCACGCTGCCGCCGGACACGGTCGTGATCGTGCGGGTGATCGATCCGGCCGACGTCGAGCAGACGCACGCCGCCGCAAGCAGCGACCTGCCGGTCATGAACGCTTCGAAGCCCCCCCCGGTCGAACACCTCCTGGGCGAGAAGACCATCGCGGCCCCGGCGGGCGCGCCGATCCCGTTCAGTGTCGCGTATCACGCCGACGACAGCCTGCTGCGGCACGGATTGAATATCGACGTGCGGGTGTCGTTCGACGGCCGGGTGCAATTTCGCACGGTCAGTGCGCACCTGCTCACGCTTTCCTCCGCCAACTACAACCACGAGGTGTGGGTGGAGGCGGTGGCGCGGTAGCGGGGACGGCGCGGAGGATTTCCCGCCGGCCGGGGTTTCCGGTCGCGCTGGCAATGTCAACTAATAGTTGACATTGATTCGGCCAGGCCCGGGGGCGGGCCGCGAGGGGCGACCTATGGTGTCGGGGCGGGCGGCTTCGGGAGGAGCCGGGCGACCACCACCAGCAGCACGACGACCACCACCGCGAGGGCGCCCCAGAACAGCGGGCCGCCGCCGAGACCGGCGAGGCCGCCGGCACTCCAACCCGCGGCGGAGCCTTTTTCCTCGGGGCCGAGGGTCGCGACGGATTTTTCCGCAGCGAGAATCTGGGCCGCGACGAGCGCGAGATCGTAGCGCGGGGCGCCGACGGCGGCGTTGCCGTAGTAGAGTTCGAGGCCGCCCGACGATTCGCCGGCCGGCAAGCCGGGCGGGGCCTTGAACAGAATGCGCACCACCGGATAGGTCGCCTGAACCGAGGAGAGCGCGAGCGGCGGATTGTCGCCGTTGTCGGTTTCGAGAAACAGCGTGTCGGCGTCGGGCGCGGCGGGGAGGTCGATCGTGAGCGGGCGGTCGCGGCCGGGAGTCTTGCTCCAACTGGCGCCGGCGAGCGTGCGCGCGACCACCTCGCCGCGATCGGTGGGGACGTTTTTGTAGAGGCGGAGTTCGCGTTGAAACAGCGGCGTGGCGGACGCGAGGGTGAGTCGCGTGAACGGCACGGTCGCGCCCGGCAGCTTGATCTGCCAGCGGCTGATGCGCGGACGTTTCGGATCGTTGGCCGGCGCGAACTCGAGCGGGGTGGAGCGCGAGAGCGCGGGGCGTTCGAGCAAATACGGCACCTGCGTGCCGTCGCGCACGAGGCGGGGATCGGCGAATCCGGCCTGGGCGTGCGCGAGCACGGCGAGATCGAACTCGAGTTCCTGCACGCCGGCGGCCGCGAGCCGCACGGGCTTCCGCCAGGTCCACGGCGCGGGATCGAGGGCGGCGCCCAGCAGCGGCGTGTCGGCGAGTGCATCGGGTCGCCGGTAGGAGGGGTTGGTCGCGGCGGGACCGGGCATGAGGGCGGTCGGCGCGACTTCGCGCAGCGCGCCGGCGAGCGTGGCGAGGTCGTAGCGCGGCGCGGCGGCCTGGGGATTGCCGGTGAGGAGTTGGTAAGTTCCCGGCAGCGCCGCGTGAAACACGAGCCAGACCGGATGCTGGCGGGCCTTGACGCTCGCGATCGCGACCGGCGGGCTGTCGCCGTTGTCGAGGTGGACGAGCAACTCGCGGGACGGGACCGGCACGGACGCGGTCACGGCAAGATTCTCGTCGGCGGGCACGCCCTCGGCGGCGACGCGCCAGATGGAGCCGGTGCCCAGGACGCGCTCGACGGTGGTTTCGTTCTGCAATTCGCGCACGGCGAGAGCGACCCGTCGCGCGAAGAGCGGCTCCGCGGTGGCAAACTCGAGCGACGCCAGCGGGACGTTGGCGCCGCCGAGGTCGAGCACGAGCACCGATTCGCCCGCGAATTCGTCACGCCGCGCAATGTGGACTGGGATCGGCTCGGCCACGTCGGGCGGCGTGGAGCCCGCGAGCTCGAGGGTTGCGCCGACGAACGGAATCGGGCGCGAGCGGGAGTCGTCGATCGTGACGCGGAGATGCGAAGCGGTGCGCCGCGGGAGGACGAGGCGAAGATGGGTTGCGCCGAATTGACGGAAGAGGACGGCGCGATCGACGAGCGTTTCCCAGTTGTTGCCGTCGGAGGAGATTTCGAGCTGCCCGGCCTTCAGGAAGGCGGGAGCCGGGGTCGCCAGCGTGATGGCGTCGATGGGGGTGCGGGTGCCGGTCTCGATGAGGAGTTGGGTCGCGGTGCCGGCGAGAAGCGTGCGAAAGGCGATCGGGTTGCGAACCGTGGGTGGGATCGTCGGAGCGGGCGGCGTGAACGCGAACGACACCTCGCGGCCCTCGGGATCGAGCAGCCGGAGGTCCGTCAGGCCGGGGCGGGCCAGCCCGAGCGTTTCGGGCGGCAGGGCGAACCGGAGCACGCCGGCGCGCTCGACGACGAGCGATTGCACGTTTTTCCAATCGGCCGCGTCGAGCGCGCGCGCCGGGATGGGCAGGGCGAGCAGCAACGACGCGGCGACGGCGAGCCAGCCGGCAGGGCTCGCCGAACAGCGGCGGGCGAGGCCGGGGATGATGTCAACTATTAGTTGACGTTGCTCCAGAGGCCGGCCGGAACCGGGACGGGGGCGGGGCAGATCAGGAGGGCGGGGGAGGTTTCTCATTGGCCGGGAGGAAGCGTTGATAGGCAAACGAGGCGACGATGGCGATGATAGCGACGGCGAAGAGCGCGCCGATGCGATAGAGCGCGTCGAGCCGCGCGAGGTCGTGGAAGAAGAGCTTGAGGAGCGCGACGCTCAGCAGCGCGAGCGCGGCGTAGCGGCCGGCGCGGGTCTTTTGCCAGATGCTGACGAGCAGCAGGCCGAGCGCGAAGAGCGCCCAGGCGATGGTGTAGCTCATGTCGCGCGCGAAGTTGCCGGAGAACTGGAACGTGAGCACGCGCTGACCCGGCACGCTGAAGAAGTCGGCGATCTCGATGTTCACGAGGCAGAATGCGAGGATGGTGCCGAGGGTGTTGAGGAGCGGCGGGGTGTTGACGCCGAGCACGCGTTCGCGCGGCGGCGCGGTCAGATGGGCGCCGGCGAACAGGCACGCGGTCACGAGGCCGTAGCTGTAAAAATACCAGTTCCAGACCGCCGCGCTGCTGCGGGCGTGGTATTCGAAGACGGCCGGGTTGAGCGCGAGCCGCACGAACGCCGTGACCAGCAGGGCCGCGCCCACCACGCGCAACCCGGCGTGGGGCACGCGGTGAAACAGCCACAGCAGCGCCGCGCCCTCGAGCGCCCAGCCGAGCGTCAGCCACTGGCGCTCGAACTGGATCGGAAACACGAGCGTGATGAAGAGCAGCGCCACGGCGCCGTGGATCGCGAGCTGGTTGAGCCGGGCGGGGTCGCCGGCCGGTTCCGATGCGGCGGGCGGGCACCGCAGGATGGCGACGAGGCTGAGCAGTGGCGCGACGGCAAACAGCGCGGGCAGGACCCCGGGGACGTGGTTCGGCCACGCGGCGATCACGAGCCGGTAGACGAGGGGAAACTGCGCGGCGCCGCCGATGGCGGCGACCACCCACGGGCCGGTGACCGCGGCGAACCGCCGGCGGAACACGAACGGATAGACCACGAACAGCGCGTAGAAACCGAGATACCAGGCGAGCGTGACGCCGGGCAGCTCGACGGACGGATGCTGCGAGCGCCAGGAGTATTCGAGGCCCGCCACGCCGGCGAGGGCGCAGGCCGGCAGCCATTCGATTTCCATCACCGCGGCGAGCCCGAGCACGAGGAGGGCGAGCACGAGCGCAAGACCGAAGACCGCCGAGGGGTTCGCCAGCGCCAGCCGTTGCGTCATCATGATGAGCAGCAGGAATGGCAGCAGCGCGGACATTGCGGGCAGTTGCGCGCGGACATCGCCGAACACGGCGCTGGCCGATGTCGCCGCGCCGCCGAGGCGCTCGCCGAGCCGGCGCGCGAGGAAGATGCCCGCCCCGAAGAACACGAACGAGAAGCCGCCGATCACGAACAGCAGCGACGGAGCGGCGGCGATCGTCGCGGGGACGTGAAACACCCAGACGCCGGTCGCGACGAGCGTGAGGACGAGGACGGCGCCGACGGCGGCGAGCGACGCCGTGACGGCGGCCAGCGCGATCGCGAGCAGATCGACCAGCAGCATGCACGGCCAGAAAACCACGGAGAGCGCGTCGAGCTTGAAGAGGGGCAGCAGCATGAGCAGCAGCGCCATGGGCGGGAAGAGCTGGCTCCACCACGACGGAACCGTGGCGGGTCGCTGACGCGCGAGCAGGAGCGGGAAGGCGGTGTGCAGGACGGCGTGCAGCAAATAGAACGCGAGCGCCCAGGGCAGCAGCGGCGCGGTGAGCCGGCCGCCCGTCCACGCGGCGAGCAGGAGGAACACCAGCAGGCCGGCGACGAGCGGAAGTTGGGGATATTCCTCATCGCACCACGCGAGGAGGAGAAGGCAGATGTCGGCGAGCAGGACGAAGGTGAACAGCAGGCCGGGCCGGGCGGAAACCGGGGCGTTGCCGAGGAAGAAAAACGCGAAGCCGAACGCGATGAGCGGCAGGGCGATCGCCGACCACGTGATCTCGCGCGCCCCGCGATGCCACCGGCGGGCGACGAGATACACGAGGAGGAACAGCACGCAGAACCCGAGGCACACGAGCATCGCGAGCGGGGCGAGCGCCGTGGAGACCGTCATGCCCAGCCACGCAACCAGCACCAGCCCGACGCCGATGGCGGCGGCGGCAACGAGCGCCGGCATCCGTTCGAACCACGCCAGCACGAAGAGGCAGAGGCTGGCTGCGAGGACGAACGAGTAGAGCAACCCGACGCGGTGGCCGATCTCCGGATATTTTAGAAAGACCAATGCAAACGCGAAGGCCACGAGTGGCAGGGCGATCGCCGACCAGGTAACCTCGCGGGTCGCGCGACCGAAACGGCGCGCGGCAAAATACGTCGCGAGGAAGAACGCGCTGAAGCCAACACAAACGCCCATCGCGGTCGGCGCCAGCGCGGGCGAGAGCACGATCGCAGCCCAATTCGCGAGGAGCAGCACCGTGCCGGCGGCGGCGAGCCCGACGAGCGCGGCCAGCCCCTCGAACCACGCGAGCGTCAGCAGGCAGAGGTTCGCGAGCAGCACGAACGAGAACAGCAGCCCGACACGGACACCGAGCCGCGGGAACCCGAGGAAGTAGATCCCGAATCCGTAGCAGACGGCCGCGATGACCACCGCGGACCAGGTGAGTTGATGGGAACTGGCGCCGCGCCGGCGGGCAAAGATCGTGGCCGCGAGAAACAGGATCGCGAACGCCACGCACACGACGATCGCCACGGAGGCCTGCGCACCGGGATCGGCGGCAAAAAAATTCGCGGCCCAGCCGATTTGCATTCCGATGGTGCCGGCGGTGCCGAGCGGCACGAGATACAGCCACCGGCGATGCAGGGCCACCGCGATCAGCCCGACGTCGAGCAGCGCGACGTAGCCGAAGAGGCCGAGCGGGTTGTCCTGTCCGCTGTGGACCAGGAGCGGGGTGAGAAATCCGCCGAGAATGCCGAGGATGGCCACCGCCTGCGCGCTGAGCCGCACCGCGAGCAGGAACGCCGCGGCCGTGATCAGGACCATCACGAGAAACGTCGGGAGGGTGTCGAAGAACGGAAACTTGTAGAGCGACCGGCAGGCGAACGTCACGGTGTAAAGGCTGACGATGCCGGTCGCGATGAGCGTGTGCGCGGTGATGGCATAACGGACGCGGTCGAGCTTGAGCCCGCCGATCACGAGGCCGACGGCCACGAGGAACCCGATGGCGGCGCGAACCTCGGGCGGGATCAAGTTGTGCTCGAACGAATATTTGACGAAGAACGCGATGCCGAGGAGGGCGGCGAAGCCGCCCAGCCAGGCAAAGAGCTTCGCGCCCATGAACTGCTCCCAGTTGAACCTCGACGCGAATGACTCGGCGGGCGGCTCGGGCGGGAGCTGGAATTCGCGGTGGAGGTTCGCGGGGGTGACGGGAGCTGGCGCGGGTGCGTCGGAGAAGAACGTCGGGAGGGGAGGGAGGGGCGGCGGCTCGGGCTGGGGCTCGACCGATGGCGGAAGCGGGGCCGGGGGCACCGGCTCTGGCGCCGGAGCGGAAGCTTCGACTGCCGGCGGTTCGGGCGGTGGCGGCAAGAGGGTCGACTCGGGCGCGGCCACCGGGGCTGGCGGCAGAATTGGCGCGGATTGGGTTGGCTCCGGCGCGGCGGCGAGCGGGATAACAGGAACGGATGCCGGGGCCATTTCAGTTTCCGACGCCACCGCTCGCGAGGCGGGAGGGGTGGTCGGCGGAGTCGCGTCGGCTGCCGGCTGGCGGGCGAGCCGGTTCAGTGTTTCCTGCAGCGCGCGGAAGTCGGATTCGAGGGCGTGGAGCCGGTCTGCATTCGTCTCATTCTGCGACCCGAGCGACAGGGTTTTCACAATCATCCAGACCGGCAGCACGATCAGCACGAGCACCAGAAACAGGATAACCAGGATGATGGAGGTTTCCATGCCGTTGAGCCGGAGGGCGACGAGCGCTCGTGGTCTGCGCGCGGGGCCGGGCAAACGCAAGCCCTCCCGGCACGTTTTCCTTGCCGCGCGGGGAGCGTTCACGGAGGTTGGGCGGCGATGAGCGACGTTCCCGCGAAACTTAACATCTGGTGCAATGCGAAGTTTTCCGACGCCGTCATGCGACAGCTCGTCGAGGGCACGCGCGCGCACACGCTGACGTTTTCCGCCAAGGCGTCCGTCTCGGTGCTGGCGGCGGGCGGGGCGGACCCGGCGCTGGCGGAAGCCGACGTGGCCTTCGGCCAGCCGGACGTCGCGCAGTGCATGGCGTCGGGGCGGCTGCGCTGGGTGGAGGTCACGACGGCGGGCTACACGCGATTCGACACGCCGGAGTTTCGGGAAAATTTCCGGGCGCGTGGCGCGGCGTTCAGCAATGTCTCGCAGGTGTTTGCCGAGCCGTGCGCGGAGCACGTGCTGGCGATGATGCTCGCGTTCGGCCGCCAGTTGCTGCCGTCGCATCGCGACCAGTTGACGGACCACGCGTGGCACTACCTGAAGCGCCGCTACGACTCGCGGCTGCTGACGGGGCAGACGGTGCTCATGCTCGGCTTCGGCGCGATCGGCCGGCGGCTCGCAGAGCTGCTGGCGCCGTTCGGGATGGCGCTGATCGCGGTGCGCCGGCAGACGCGGAGCGAACGCGGCGTGCGGATCATCCCCGAGGAAAACGTGAGCGCAGCGCTCGGTGCGGCCGATCATGTGGTCAACATCCTCCCCGAGAACGCGAGCACGCGGAACTACGTCAACGCCCGCCGGCTCGCGTGCTGCAAGCCGGGCGCGCGCTTCTACAACGTCGGTCGTGGCACCACGGTCGACCAGCGCGCGTTGTGCGAGGCGCTGCAATCGGGCCGGCTCGGCGCGGCGTATCTCGACGTGTTCGACGTGGAGCCGCTGCCGCCGGACGACCCGCTGTGGACGGCGCCGAATTGTTATATCACGCCGCACACGGCGGGCGGGCACCACGACCAGGACGAGCGGATCGTCGGGCATTTCCTGAAAAACTTGGATGCCTTCCAGCGCGGCGAGGCGATGGTGGACCGCGTCGTGTGACGGCACTGGAGCGGTCGACGAGGGCAAATTCGAGACGGCGGGAGCGGGCCGGCACCGGCACCGCCGGAATGTTACAATTCCGGCCCGGGGAAATTTAGGGTGCAATCCCGGTTGCGAAATAATCGCGTCCCGGGAATAAGTTCGCGCGTAGCTCCTCCCATGAACACGCCAAAGCCGAGGCAGGTTGCCGACGCCGGCGGTTCTCCAACCCAATAATCCACGTTCAGTATGAATAAATCCACCCGTCTCCTCATCACCACCGCGGCGCTCGCGGGTCTCTATGCCGGCTCGCTCGCCGCGCGCGCGTTTGCCGCCGACGACAGCAAGGCCGGCACGCCCATGAAGGACGATGCCAAGAAGGGCAAACACGACTGCAAAGGCAAAAACACCTGCAAGGGCGAAGGTGGCTGCAAGACCAGCGACGCCGGCTGCAAGGGCAAGAACACCTGCGCGGGCAAGGGCGGCTGCTCCACCATGGACACGAAGGCCGACGCCAAGAAGGACGCGAAGAAGTCCGGCTGATTTTCGTTTTTACGCAGCGCGGCCGGCGTCGATGTCGGCCGCGCTTTTTTTTCGGAATACAGGAGGCGTGACTTGCGTGCGTCGCGGCGTCAGGAACACTGCCGCCCCCGCTGAACCAAATGCCTGCGAATCGTTTCAACGCCTTCACCGACTACGGCATCGGCATCGGCCTGCGCGTGCCGCACTACGCGCACATCCTCGAGAAGAAACCGGTCGTCGACTGGTTCGAGATCATCTCGGAGAATTTCATGGTCGATGGCGGCCGGCCGTTGCACGTGCTCGACCAGATCCTCGAGCAATACCGGGTCGTGCAGCACGGCGTCTCGATGTATTTTGGCTCGGCCGACAAGCCGGACCGCGCGCACCTGAGGAAACTCAAGGCGCTCGTGCGGCGCACGAAGACGCCGTGGCTGTCCGATCACCTGTGCTGGGGCAGTGTCGACGGCACGTTCACGCACGACCTGCTGCCGATGCCCTACACGTTTTCCGCGGCGAAGCGCACGGCGGAAAAAATCCGTTACGTGCGCGACTACCTCGAGGTGCCGATCTGTGTCGAGAACGTCAGCAGCTACGCGGAGTTCCACGTCAGCGAGATGACCGAGTGGGAATTCCTCAGCGAGGTCGTCGAGCGGGCGGACTGCGGAATTCTCCTCGACGTGAACAACATCTACGTGTCGTCGAAGAACCACAATTTCGATCCCTACGCCTATGTGAACGGCGTGCCGCCCGACCGCGTCGGGCAGATCCACGTGGCGGGCCACACGAAGTTCGAGAAATACATCCTCGATACGCACGACCACCCGGTGCTCGACCCGGTCTGGAAACTCTATGCGCACGCGATCGCACGGAGCGGCGTCACGGCGACGCTGCTGGAATGGGACGACCGGATCCCGTCGTTCAACGAGGTCCACCACGAAGCGCTCAAGGCGAACGAGTTCATCGGCGGGGCGCGGGCGGCGAATTTCGCGCGCCGGGCCCTGCCAAAGAAGCGATGAAAGCCCCCGGACTCAGGCCGCCGCCGAAGCATGCGCCGAAAAAGCTGCGCACCGAGGCGGACCTGCGTGCGCTCCAGCGGATGATGACGCATGCGCTCGTGCAACCGCTCACGGCGGACGACGAACTCGCGCCGCGCTGGCATGACGGCCGGCCGATGGCGGAGGTCGTCGCCGAGTTCATCAAGCCGAACGACCGGCTCACGGCCGGCGAGCGGCTCAAAATCTACAGCATCAGCTACTGGTATCGGTTGATCGACGCGGTCTACGAGGACGCGCCGGGCCTGCGCGGCTTGCTGGGCGAGAAGAAATTCTCCGCGCTGGTGCGGGCCTACCTTGCGAAATATCCGTCGCGCTCGTTCACGATGCGCAACCTCTGCGCGCGGCTGCCCCAGTTCATCCGCGAGGAACCGCGGTGGACGGCGCCGCACACGGGCGTGGCCCTGGCGGTGGCGCGGTTCGAGTGGGCGCAAACGGTGGCGTTCGACGGCGAGGCACGGCCGGTGCTCACGCCCGACGACGTCGCCGACGTGCCGCCGGCGCGGTTGCGGCTCGGGCTGCAGCCTTATCTTTCGTTGCTCGCACTCGACTGGCCGGTGGACGATTACGTCATTGCCGTGAAGGAACGGGACGCCCTGCGCAACGATGCCAGCAACGCGATCGATCGCGGGCCGCGGGCGGCATCGCGGAAGAAAGTGCGCCGGCCGCGGCGGCGGCGGGTGTTCGTGGTCGTGCACCGCTACGACCTCCGGCTTTTCTACAAGCGGGTCGATCCCGCGGCGTTCCAGATCCTCGAGGCGCTCGCCGCCGGGCGCACACTCGCGCGCGCGGTGGCGGCCGCGGGCCGCGGCGTGCAGCCGGAGCAGGTGCGCGAATGGTTTGCCACGTGGATGGAGCTGGGTTGGTTTTGCAAAAGAGCGGGGCGGCTCTCCGGGCGGTCCTGAATTCCAACGTGCGATCGTTCCGCCCCGGCCGATGAGCAGCCAAAATCCCGCCCGGAAATAAATTTCCACCCCACGACTCCCACTCCCCATGAACATCGCCTCCGGTTACCACAAACTCGACGGTCTGCTCGCGAAACTCTGCGTCTGGCTGCAACCCGTTTTTCTACTCGTCGTGCGCGGTTGGTGGGGCTGGTCGTTTTTCCTCACGGGCAAGGGCAAGCTGGCCCACCTCGACAAAACGACCGAGTTTTTCGCCGGGCTCAACATCCCGCTGCCGAAGCTCAATGCGATCCTGGCCGGATCGACCGAGTGCGCCGGCGGGCTGCTGCTGCTGGCGGGGCTTTTCTCGCGGGTCGTGAGCGTGCCGTTGATCTTCTTGCTGTTCGTCGCCTACGCGACCGCCGACAGCGAGGCACTGCACTCGGTTTTTTCGGACCCCGACAAATTCACCGGCGCGACGCCGTTTCTCTTCCTGCTCGCGTGCGTGATCGTGCTGATCTTCGGGCCCGGCAAGCTCTCGCTCGACGCACTGTTCTTCAAGAAGTCCGCCAAGTAGCAGCGGCGCCCGCGGTCGTCACGCTTTCACGACCTTGGTGCCGGCGATGAGATCGTGGAGGCAGCGGCGGTCGCTCCGCGCCATGCAGGCCAGGTCGACGATGAAAAACAGAAAGCCGAAGAGAAAAATCATGTTCAGCACGATCATCAGCACCACCGGCACGAGGAAGCGCAGCAACGCGGCGCGCACGAAACCGGCCGGTTGACCGTTGTCGACGCGGACGACCCGGGCGCCGACGATCAACTTGCCGATGTTCTGGCCACGGGCCGCCAGCAGGAGGATCTGGACGAGCATGACGGCGCCGACGCCCGCCCAGACCCAGACCGCGGCGCCGGCGAAGCCGGACATGTTGATGCTCTCGACATGAAACGCGCCGCCGTCGGCGAGATGGGGGTTCTGCCGGAGGAGCTGGGCCCCCATCATCATCGAGCCGGGCATCGCCGCGAGGAAGTAGAGGAACGCGTTGATGCACGCGGCGCCGAGCCGCGCGCCGTGGCTGGCGAGATTCGCGTCGGCGACCGGGACGGCGGCCGCCATCACGGGGGGCGCGCCCTCGGGCGAGGAAAACTCCGCGAAGTCGGCAAGGCGGCGCCACTCGTCGGTGCCGAGGGCCTTGGCCTTGGAGTCGAGGTTGGCGCGGCCCGCGGCAATCCACGCGCGGATCTGGTCCGCCGTCACGGGGCCGTATTCCCGGCCATCGCCGCCGATGATGAAAAACATGCGGCGAACCATGCAGCGGGGGCGAGGGGCGTCAACGACGGAGGGAAGGATCGGGCTGCCGGGCAGCCGCGGATGGGCCAGCCGGCCGCCACCGGCGGGTCATTCGCCCGACTTGAGGCGCTGCTGCATGCGCTGGGCCCGATGAATTTTCCGCCAGGCGGTGCCGTGCTCGCGGGCGAGCCGCGGGTCGGCCTTGCGCGCGGCGTAGGCCTGCTCGCGCTGGAGTTTTTGATAGCTCTGCCAGCGATCAGCGTCGAGCGAGCCGTCTTCGAGCGCGGCTTGCACCGCGCAACCGGGCTCAGAGCGATGGGCGCAGTCGCCGAAGCGGCAGCGGGCGGCGAGGGCGGCGATATCGGCGAAGGTGCTGTCGAGGGAGTCGTTCGCGACGTCCCAGAACTGCAGTTCCCGCAGGCCGGGCGTGTCGATCACGAGCGCGCCCGACGGCGTGACGAGCAATTCGCGACGGGTCGTGGTGTGGCGACCCTTGCCGACCGCGTCGCTGACCGCGCCCGTGGGCTGGCGCGGCTCGCCGAGGAGGCGGTTGACGAGCGTGCTCTTGCCGACGCCGGACGAGCCGAGCAGCGCGATGGTCGAGGCCGGCCGAAGCCACGGCGCAAGCGCGGCAACGCTTTCGTCGTGCGCGGCGCTGAGCGCGACCACGGGCGCGCCGATCGCAACCGACTCGACCGCGGCGCGAATGGCCGCGGGGTCGGGGTGCAGGTCGGACTTGTTGAGCACAACGACCGGCTGGGCGCCGCTTTCCCACGCCACGGCGAGGTAGCGCTCGATCCGACGAAGATTATAGTTGGCGTCGAGCGCGGTGACGAGGAACACGGTGTCGACGTTCGCGGCGAGGAGTTGCTCGCCGCCGTCGTCGCCCGCGGCGCGGCGGGAGAACTTCGTTTTGCGCGGGAGGACGGCATGGATGTCGGCGCGGCGGCGCGACGCGGGACCAGCGCGCGGCTCGTCCGGTCGCAGGCGCACGGCGACCCAGTCGCCGACGGCGGGCAGGTCGGCGTGCGACGCGGTTTCATGCAGGAGCCGCCCCGTGCATTCGGCGAGGAGTTCGCCGTGCGCGGAAAGGAGTTCGCAGGCGTGCTTGTGCCCGAGCGCGACGCGGGCGGGCACCAGATCGCCGGAGCAAAAAGGATGGAAGGACTTGGAAGCAAAGTCGTCCCAGCCGAGATCGAAGAGATTCATGGGAGTGCGGAAACGGAAAACGATGACGGAACAGGAAGAGAAAAAACGCGTGAACCCGGCGGGGTGCAGCGGCAGCCGCAGGGGACCCCGGGCGGCGGGCAAAACAAAAAGGCCACCCGGATCCGGGTGGCCTTTAATTCGGAAATCGAACGCGCGTCAGAGATACGCCGCAGGGCCAACCGGTGGGAGCGAGGGATGATTTCGAACAAGCTCGTTCATCATGGGTGAGGGGTTGGCGGTTGCGGTTGGAGGAGGGTGCGAGTGACGGCGCGCGGAGAAAGATGATTTTGCCGCACGATGTCAATGCGCGGCCGGGGCGGGGACGGACGCGCGTCGAGGGGACGGCCGGCGGAGGCGCGCTGTGCTGGTCGAAAATCCGCGCGCGTGCCGGGCGGCGCGGCGGGCGCGGGCCTACGCAGCTATGCGTATTCAGCGCGCGGCGGTTTTGCGCGAGGATGCGCGCGCTTCAGTCATCGCTTCAACCGTTCCCCTCCATGAAAACGCAATCGTTTTTTCCCGGCTGGCTCGTGTCCGCGCTCCTCCTGACGTGGGCGGGTGCGGCCTCGCTCTCCGCCGCGACCGACGCCAAGCAACTCTGGGTCGAAAAACTCCCCGGGGAGGCCAGGTGGCATGCGCTGACCGGACTCGGCACGCTGGTGGTCGGCACGCCGGACGCCATCGTCGGCTACGATCCGGAGTCCGGCCAGCAGCTCTGGCAGCGCCCCGAGTTCAAGAAAACCTCGCCGTTCAACGCCCGCGAGATCCCCGGCACGCCCTATCTGCTCTGCTATTCTTCGGAGGGATTCGCCGGGCTGGCGAAGGTGACGTTCGTGGAGCTCGACTATCTCTCGGGCAGGAATGTCTGGCAGACGCCGCCGACGCAGGGGCAATTTCTCGGCACGGTGCCCGTGCCGGAGAAGGGCCTGGTGCTGCTGCTGCTCAACAGCAACGGGCCGGACGGCAAGGATGCCGGCACGTGGATCGAGGCGTTCGACATGGCCAGCGGCGCGCAGAAGTGGGCGAGGAAGATCGCCAAGCCGGGCCAGATCCGGCTCCACGTTGCGGATAACTCGGGGAAGTTCATCCCGACAACCGACCTGTCGGGCTATCATGACCCGGTCGTCGAAGGAGACTGCATTTACCTGCCGTATCTCGGCTGCCATTGCCTCGACCTGACCACCGGTGCGATCAAGTGGGGCGCGGAGATGATCAGCGGCGGCTCGGAACTGAAAAAGGCCCACGCCCCGCTGCGGATCGAGGGCGACCGGATCTACGGCTCGGCGGGTGGCAGCGTCTATGCGCTCGACAAGAACACCGGCGCGGTGGTCTGGAAGAGCGATCGCATCTCCGCTTACGCCGGGCTGCTCAAGGCGCGGGACAACGCGCTCGTGTCGCAGCTCGAAATCGCCGGCGGAAAAATCTGGGCGCGCTTCGGCGGCTACTTCTCCACCGGCTCGGCCGTGGTGTTGCGCGAACCGCTCGGGATCGTCGCCCTCAACCCGGCGAACGGCGAGGCGGTCTACCACTTCGACAAGGCGAAGGAGGGGCTGACCAACCTCATGGTGCTGCCGGAGACGAACACGATCATGTTCGCCGACGCGACCACGCTCTACGGCATCGACACCGCGGCGCCGCAGCCGACCGAGGCGTTCGCCGTGCCGATCGAGTTCAAGCGCAAGATGGGCGGAGCCGACATGGCCAAGATCGGCCTCGGCCTCACCGGCGGCCTGATGGGCCTGGGCAAGGCCGTCGTGTCGTCGAGCAAGTCGCGGCTCGACGTGCCGGTGGCCGTGCTGCGCCAGGGCGGCCACGTGATCGTGCAGGGCAAGCAGCACCTGCTCGGCTTCGACCCGCTGGCGAAAACCGAGAAGTGGTCGCTGTTCTACGGCGCGCCGTCGGACGCGTGGGGCACGGTCGTGATGTTCGCCGTCACCGCGGCGGCGTCGGCCGTCGGCAACGCCCAGGTGGCGCAGAGCGGGAGTATTTTGACGACGCAAGGCAGCCAGGGGATGAACAACATCCAGAGCGCGCTCGACCGCTACAACAGCTACACCGAAAAGCGCGCCGCCAGGCTCGCGCAGTCCAAATCGACCGACGCCTACACTTACATCCTCACGAAAGTCGGCAAGGGCGGCATCGGGCTCTACGGGGTGAACCTCGCCACGGGCGAGACCGACCGCGAGCTCGAGCTCGGCTCGAAGGAGCCCGACTACCTGGCCGACGAGCAGGCGGGCCGGATCTTCTACTTCAAGGACAAGGAGGCGATGGTCTGCTATCAGTTCTGAGACGGCAGGCGTCGACCCGCTTTCGGTCGGGATCTTCGCCGCCGCGCACTCACGACGACTCCGGGTGGCTCAGCTTCGCGGCCGTCCAGCCGCCGCCGAGTGCTTTCACGAGCGAGACGCTCGAGAGCATTTGGCGCAGTTGGATCTGCACCTCGGTCTCGCGATTGGACAGCAGCGCCGTCTGGGCCGTGATCACGTTGAGATAACTGGCGATGCCGGTTTTGAAACGCGTGTTGGCCAAATCCAGGAGGTGGCGCGAGGAGTCCACCGCGGTGCGCTGCTCCTTCACCTCCTGGTCGAGGATGCGCAGGGCGGCGAGGTTGTCCTCGACCGCCTGAAACGCGCCGAGCACGGTCTGGCGGTAGCGGGCCGCCGCCTCGTCAAACGCCGCGCGCGCCTCCTCGGTCTGGGCGCGGCGCGCACCACCGGCAAACAGCGTGGCAGCCAGCTCGGGCCCGAGCGACCAGTAGCGACTCGGCCAGTCGAACCAATGGCCGGCCTCCGCCGACTGCCAGCCGGCCGATGCGCCCAGCAAAAGACGGGGAAAATAGGCCGAGCGCGCCACGCCGATCCCGGCGTTGGCGGCGGCGGTGCGCCGCTCGGCGGCGGCGATGTCGGGGCGGCGCTCCAGCAGGTTCGACGGCACGCCCGCCGGCACCACGGGCGGCCGCGCGTCGAACGGCGCGGCGGAGAGGGAAAAGCCCGCCGGCGGTTTTCCCGCCAGGACGGCGATCGCATGTTCGTAGGCGGCGCGCGCCACGCCGAAGTCCGTCGCCTGCGCGATGGCGGTGTTCAACTGCGTCTGGGCGCGGGCCACATCCTCCTCGGAGTCGATGCCGGCGCGATAGAGGGCGCTCGTTTCATCCAGGCTCTCGCGATAGGAGGCGACGGTGTCGTCGAGAATCCCGCGTTCGGCGTCGACGGCGCGGAGCTGAAAATAATCCTGCGCGAGCTCCGCCTCGGTGCTCAGCCGGGCGGTCGCCAGGTCCGCCGCGCTGGCCTCGGCGGTGGCGCGACTGGCGGCCACGTCGTCGCGGACGCGGCCCCAGAAATCCACCTCGTAGCTGGCGTCGAATGGCAGCGAGTATTCGTCGGTGACGCTGGGCGCGCCCGCCGGGCCGCCGGCGCCCGCCTTCAACGTTTGCGACTCGCGGCCGCGCGTGAACGACGGCGCGGCGGTGAGGGTGGGAAGAAATGCGGCGCGTGCGGCCGCGACCGTGGCGCGCGCGGCGTGGAAGCTGGCCGCGGCGGCCGCGATCGTCTGGTTGGAGGCGTCGACCTGGGTCTCGAGCGCGTTGAGCTGGGTGTCGCCGTAGATTTCCCACCAGGCGCCACGGGCCGCCGCATCGCCGGGCTGGGCCGCGTTCCACGCCACGCCGGTCCCGGGAGAGACGGCGGCGGCGCGCTCGCGGAATTGCGGCGGCGTCTCCACCGCGGGCCGGGAATAGTGGGGCGCCAGGTTGCACCCCGCCAGGCCGAGGACGAGGGCGGTGAATGAAATGGCGGTCGAAAAAGAATTGGGCCGGGCGGTCATCACTTGGAAAAGGCTTCGGGCAACGCGGGCGCTTCCGGCGCCGGCGCGGGCGCCTTGCGCCGGCGGAGCGACGCGAGTTTGACCGCGACCCGGTCGAGATAGAGGTAAATCACGGGCGTCGTGTAGAGCGTGAGAACCTGGGAGACGAGCAGGCCGCCGACGATGGCGATGCCGAGCGGGCGCCGCAGCTCGGAACCGGGGCCGTGACCGAGCGCGAGCGGCAGGCCGGCGAGCAGCGCGGACATGGTCGTCATCATGATCGGCCGGAACCGCAGCAGGCACGCCTCGTGAATCGCCGCCACCGGGCTCTTGCCCTCGTGGCGCTCCGCCTCGAGCGCGAAGTCGATCATCATGATCGCGTTTTTCTTCACGATGCCGATGAGCAGAATCACCCCGATGATCGCGATCACGCTGAGGTCGTAGCGGCAGGCCATCAGCATGAGCAGCGCGCCGACGCCCGCCGAGGGCAGCGACGAGAGAATCGTGATCGGGTGGATGTAGCTCTCGTAGAGCATGCCGAGCACGATGTAGACGACCGCGATCGCGGCGGCCACGAGCAGCGGCGTCGAGCTGAGCGAGTCCTGGAACGCGCGGGCCGTGCCCTGAAAGGAGCCTTCCAGCGTCCCGGGGGCATGCAGCGTGGTCCGCATCTGGTTGATGCGGTCGACCGCTTCGCCGAGCGACACGCCCGGCGCGAGGTTGAACGACAGCGTCACGGCGGGGAACTGTCCCTGGTGGCTGACGGAAAGCGACTCCACCTTCGGCACGAAGTGCGCGAATGTGCTCAGCGGGATGCGGGCGCCGCCGGCCCCGACGACGTAGAGTTTCGCCAGCGCGTTCTCGTCCATCTGGAACTGCGGCTGCACCTCGAGCACCACGCGGTATTGGTTGGTCGCGGCATAAATCGTCGAGACGTCGCGCGAGCCGAACGCGTCATAGAGCGTGTCGTCGATGAGCTGCGGCGTCACGCCGAGGTGCGAGGCGGTGTCGCGATCGATCTGGATCGCGATGTGCGGCGCCGCGACCTGCTGGTCGGAGGCGACATCCTGCAGGCCCGGCTGCTCGCGCATCGCCTGCTCGAAGATCGGCGACCAGTGGTTCAGCTCGTCGATGTCGGTATCGGTGAGCGTGTATTGATATTGGGTGCGGCTCGTGCGGCCGCCGACGTTGATGTCCTGCCCCGACTGCATGAAGAATTTCACGCCCACGATCCGTCCGACGACCGGGCGCAGCCGCTGGATGACCTGGTCCGAGGAGGCGTCGCGCCGGTCCAGCGGCTTGAGCTGGATGAACATGCGGGAGGCGTTTTCGGACGCGTTGCCGCCCGTGGCGCCAGTGAAGGCCATGAGCCCGCTCACCGCGGGATCCTTGAGCACGCGATCGACGACCTGATGAGTGAGGTCGGCCATCGCGGTGAACGAGGTATCCTGCCGCGCGTCCACTTCCGCCGAGATGAAGCCGGTGTCCTGCTGCGGGAAGAATCCCTTCGGGATCACGATGTAGAGCACCACCGTGAGCCCGGCCAGCCCGATGGTCATGAGCAGCATCGGGAGCTGGTGGCGCAGCACCCATTGCAACCCGCGGTCGTAGAGGCGCACCAGGCCATCGAAGAATTTGTCGGCCGCGCGGTTGAAACGCCCGGTGCCGTGCGTGGCATCGTCGTGCTTGAGGAAAAGCGCGCACATCACCGGGGTGAGGGTCAGCGAAACCGCGGCCGAAACCATCACGGCCACGGTCACGGTCATCGCGAACTCGCGGAAAAGCCGGCCGATGATTCCGCTCATGAACAGCAGGGGAATGAACACCGCGACCAGCGACAGGCTGATGGAGATGATGGTGAAACCGATCTGGCCGGAGCCCTTCAACGCGGCCTCCATCGGGGTATCGCCCGCCTCGAGATGGCGGACGATGTTCTCGATCATCACGATCGCGTCGTCCACGACGAACCCGACGGCGATGGTGAGGCCCATCAGCGACAGGTTGTCGAGACTGTAGCCCAGCAGATACATCACGCCGAACGTGCCGATGATCGACAACGGCACGGCGATGCCGGGGATGACCGTGGCCCAGAATTTTCGCAGGAAGAGAAAAATCACCATCACGACCAGGCCGATCGTGAGGATGAGGGTGAACCGCACGTCGGCGACCGAGGACCGGATCGTGTCCGAGCGATCCGACAGGAGCTCGACCTTGACCCCCGGCGGCAGGGACGGGCGCAGCGTTTCCATCATCGCCCGGATCTGGTCGACCGTCTCCACGGTGTTGGCATCGACGGCGCGGCGGATGAGCAGGAGTTCCGCCTGCTTGTTGCCGAACCAGGCCGCCACGCGGTTCTGCTCGACGGAATCCACGGCGTCGCCGATGTCGCGCACCCGCACGGGCGCGCCGTTGCGATAGGCCACGATCACGTCGTTGAACGCGGCGGCGTCGAAGAGCTGGTCGTTGGTGTCGAGCGTGAGCGCCTGGCGGGTGTTCTCGAGGTTGCCCTTGGGCTGATTCGTGGAGGTGGCGGCGAGCGCCTGGCGCACGTCCTCCATCCCGAGCCCGCGGGCCGCGAGGGCATCGGGATCGACCTGGACGCGCACGGCGAACTTCTGCTGGCCGGCGATGCTCACCTGCGAGACGCCCGCGATCGTCGAGATTTTTTGCGCGAGCAGGGTGTTCGCGTAGTCATCGACCTTGTAGAGCGGCAGGGTGTCGGACGAGACGGCGTAGATGATGATCGCGCGGTCGGACGGGTTGACTTTCCGATAGGTGGGCGGGTTCGGGAGATTTTTCGGCAGCAGGCCGCCGGCGGCGTTGATCGCGGTCTGCACGTCCTGCGCGGCGGCGTCGATGCTGCGGTTGAGGACGAATTGCAGCGTGATCGATGTGGAGCCGAGGCCGCTGGTCGAGGTCATCTGGCTCAGGCCGGGCAGGGCGGCGAACTGCTGCTCGAGCGGGGTGGCGACCGACGAGGCCATGGTCTCGGGGCTCGCGCCGGGCAGCTGGGCGCTGACGCTGATGGTCGGAAAATCGACCGCCGGCAGGGCGGCGACCGGGAGGAGGTTGTAGGCCGTGATGCCGAAACCGAGCAGGCCCAGCATCAGGAGCGAGGTGGCGATCGGCCGGACAATAAAGGGCTGGGAAATATTCATGAGGAGGGCGAGGCGGCGGGGGACGGCACGGCGGGCTCAGGTGCCGGGGCTGGCGCCCGGCGCCTGCACTGCGACCGTGGTGCCGTCCTCGAGGCGGTATTGGCCGTCGACGACGATGCGTTCGCCCGCGGCCAGGCCCTGGCCGACGACCGAGATCTCGTCCTCGGTCTGCGTGATCGCGACGTGGCGCATCGCGACCGTGAGATCGGGCTTGATGACGAAGACGTAACTGCCGTTCGGGCCGCGTTGCACCGCGCGGGCGGGAACGGTCACGGCGTTTTTGAGCACGCCCACGATGAAACGCAGCTTCACGAACTCGCCCGGCCAGAGGGCGGTGTCCGCGTTGGCGAAGGTCGCCTTGAGCCGGAACGTGCCCGTGGCCTGCTCGACCTGGTTGTCGATGGTGAGCAGCCGGCCCGTGGCGATTTCCTGCGGGCTGGTGCGGTCGAAGGCCTCGACGCGCAGCGGTTCGCCGTGGCGCATCGCCTCCAGCACCTGCGGCAGATGATCCTGCGCCAGGGTGAAGACCACCGTGATCGGCGAGAGTTGGGTGACCATCACGAGGCCGCTCGTGCCGTTGGCCGCCACGTTGTTGCCCGGGTCGATCATGCGCAGGCCGACGCGACCGTCGATCGGCGACACGATGCGCGTGTAGTCGACGTTGACCTGCGCGGCCTCGACGCTGCCCTCGTCGAGCTTCACGACGCCCTCGTCCTCGTTGATGACGGCCTCCTGCGTCGCGACCTGCTGCTCGGGGATCGCATGCTCGCGTGCCGCGGCGCGGTAGCGGTCGAGGTCGATGCGCGCGTTGGCCAGCACGGCCTGATCGCGCACGAGCTGCCCCTCGGCCTGCGCCAGCGCCGCCTGGTAGGGCCGCGGATCGATCACCGCGAGCAGATCGTGGGCCTTCACCATCTGGCCTTCGGTATAATGAACCTCCTGGAGCACACCCGCCACGCGGCTCGTGATCGTGACCGCCGACACGGGCGTGACGGTGCCGAGCGCGTCGAGCGCGACATCGACGTCGCGGGCCTCCACGGTCGTGGCCGAGACCGGGATGCCGCCGCCGTGCCCCGGGCGGGAGTTTGGCGGGGCCGCTTCCGCCGCGAAGGAACCGCGAGCCAGCCAGACGGCGCCGAGCGCGAAGGCGCCGGCGATCCACCAGAGCCGGGGTTTCGATTTTAACCGGGCATTCAAGACGTCCATAAAAATGATTCTTCCTGGTTCACTTACCGCGCCCCGTGGGCCCAGAGGGTCCTGGCGGCGCTCGTCGCCGCCGGGCCGGCGGCGCGGTGCGGCTTCGGCGGTTCGGCAAGGATGCGGGCGACCGTCCGGAGCAACTGCGGGAAATCGAGCGGTTTTTCGAAGAGCGCGTCGGCCCCCATGGCCTCGGCGATGGCGCGCTGGTTGGTTCGCGCCGTGATAATGATCACCGCCAGGCGGGGATTGTGCCGCCGCAGTGCCTCGAACATCTCCCATCCGTCTTTCCCCGGCAGCCCGAGATCGAGCAGCACGAGGTCGGTCGGAACGGAGGCCGTGAAGGCGAGGGCCTGTTTTCCGTCCGCCGCCGGCCACGCCAAATAACCGTCGCCCTGGAGCACGCGCACGAGCATCTCGCGCACCGAGGGATCATCGTCGACGACGAGGAGTCTTTTGGTGTCGCCCGCGCGGGCGGTGTCCGGGTTGGCCATGGCGCCGTCGTGTTTGCTACGCGCATGCCACGAATGGGCCGGAGCTTGGAGCTCAAGGGTTAAAAAAATTCCCGGCCGCCGGGCGGTCGCGAGGCTGCACAGGTGTTTTGCACCCGCGGCAAACTTTCTTGGCACATCTGCGCGACGAAACCGTCTAGCTGACTCCACGCTTCATGAAATTCGGTGTCAGATTTCGCCTGTTAGCCCTGGGATTGGCGGTCGGCCTGCTGGGTGCAGCGATCGCGGGCATCGTCCTGAATTTTCAGCGGCAGGCCCGTGAACTGCAGACCCGGTTGGAAAACGTGGACGCCGAGAGCGGCCAGATCGCGGCGGAATTCAAGGATGCGCTCCGCGAGGTGAACAACACCCAGCTGCACTATGCGATCACCCGCGACCCGGCGGAGTGGGAGCAATTCCTCAAGGCGAGCCGCACGCTCAACGTCTGGCTGGACCAGCAGGCGTTGAAGCTCACGACGGAGGCCGAGAAGGAACTGCTGCGGCAGGTCAAGGCCGCCTATGGCGAGTATCTCGCCGCCATCGGGGAGAGTCCGCGCGGACCGGCGGCCTCGCCCGCCGATGCGATGGCGGCGTTCACGCGCGTGCGGACCGAGTCGCAGCACCTGTTCGATCTGGGGCAGGATCTGGCGAAGGCGCACTACCGGTCGCGCAGCCAGTTGATCGCCGAGGCGGGGCAACGGCTGCGGGACCTGCGGTTGTCGGTGCTCGGGCTGCTTGGACTGCTGTTTGTGTTCGGCGTGGCCCTCGCCGCGGTCGCCTACCGCGACATGATCGCGCCGCTCCGGGGAAAACTGATCGAGAGCCAGTCGCTCGTCGAGCGGCATGAGAAACTCGCCTCGCTCGGGATGCTCGCCGCCGGCGTGGCCCACGAGATCCGGAATCCGCTGACGGCGATCAAGGCGGCGCTGTTCATCCAGCAAAAGCGCTTCGCGACCGGCTCGCCCGCGCAGGCGGACCACGAGATCGTGCAGCGCGAAATCCTGCGGCTCGAACGCATCGTGAACGATTTTCTCCGTTTCGCGCGGCCGGGCGACCCGGAACTCGCGACCCTGCCCGCCAGCCAGATCCTGGCGGAGGTGCAGCGTTTTTTTGCGCCGGAATTGGAGAAGGCGGCCATCCGCCTCGTGCTCGACGCCCCCGCGCCCTGGCGCATCCACGTCGATGCCGCCCAGATCAAGCAGGTCCTGATCAACCTCGTCCAGAACGCCGTCGATAGCATCGGGCGCGACGGCACGATCACGCTGCGCGCGCGGCCCGACCGCAAACCGCTCGCCGGGTCGGAGCAGGACGTGGTCATTCTCGAGGTCGCCGACACGGGCGCGGGAATTTCCCCGGAAGTGGGCAAGCGGCTCTTCGACCCGTTTTTCACGACGAAGGATCACGGCACCGGCCTCGGCCTCTCGATCGCCGCGCGCATCGTCGAGAAGCATTGTGGCGCGCTGCAATACCAGACGCAGGTGAACCGCGGCACCACGTTCGGCATCGTCCTGCCGCTGGCCCTCCCATGAGTCCCGGCGCCAAAGTCCTGTTGATCGAAGACGACGCCGGCATCGCGGAGACGTTGGAACGGGTCCTCGCCGACGAGGGCCACGAAGTGACGGTGAAGCGGCACGGCGACGAGGGCCTGGCCTGCGCGTCGACCGGCGCGGTGAACGTCGTCGTCACGGATCTGCGGCTGCCCGGCCTGAACGGTCTCGAACTGACGCGCCGGCTCCGTGCGGCGCAACCGCGGCTGCCGGTGATCCTCATCACGGCCTTCGGCACGACCGACACCGCGATCGAGGCGACGAAATTCGGCGCCTACGACTACCTGTTGAAGCCGTTCGCGATCCCGCAGCTCCTCGAACTCGTGCGCAAGGCGGCGGAGAGCAACCGGCTGATGTCCGAGCCCGTCGATCTGGGCGCCCGGGGGATCGCGCGGGATGCGCTGATCGGTCGCAGCGAAGTAATGCAGGCGATCTACAAGGAAATCGGCCGCGTCGCCTCGAAGCCGGTGAACGTGCTGATCCGCGGCGAAACCGGCACGGGCAAGGAATTGATCGCGCGCGCGCTTTATCACCACAGCGATCGCGCGGCGGCGCCGTTCATCGCGGTCAATTGCGCGGCGATTCCCGAGCCGTTGCTCGAGAGCGAATTGTTCGGGCACGAGCGCGGGGCGTTCACGGGCGCCGAGGCGCGGCGCATCGGGCGTTTCGAGCAAGCCGACCATGGCACGCTTTTTCTCGACGAGATCGGCGACATGACGCCCTCGACGCAGGTCAAGCTGGTGCGCGTCCTGCAGGAACAGTGCCTCCAGCGGGTCGGGGGCCGCGAGTCGGTGCCCGTGGATGTGCGGGTGATTGCCGCGACGCACCGCGACCTCGAGGCGGCGATCGGGCAAAAACAATTCCGCGAGGATTTGTTCTACCGGCTCAGCGTCGTGGTGATCACGCTGCCCCCGCTCCGCAGCCGGCGCGAGGACATCCCCGAGCTCGTGCGCTATTTTCTCCAGAAACACGGGCCGGCGCTCGGCAGCGCGGAGCCGTCGATCCGGCCCGAGGCGGTCGAGTTTTTGCAGGAGCAAGCGTGGCCGGGCAATGTCCGGCAACTCGAGAATGTCGTCCGGAAAATCGTGCTGTCGACCCAGGGCTACACCATCAGCGCCGAGCATGCGCGCGCGGCGTTGCAGCAGGCCGGCGGCGCGAATTTTTCGCCGGCGGGGCCGTTCGGCGATTACATCGAGCAGCTCATTGCCGCCGCGCGCCGCGGCGAGGCGGCCGATGTGCATGCGCGCGTCATCGACGTGGCGGAGCGGGAACTTTTCTCTCGCGCGATCCGGGAGGCGGGCGGCAACCAGGCGAAGGCGGCGCGCTGGCTGGGCGTGTCGCGGATCACGATGAAAGCGAAGCTCGTGCAACTGGGGCTGCACCGCGGCCGCGACCACGAGTCGATCGCGCCTTGAACCGCCGGCCGGAGTCGCCGCTCCGAAGGCTCGCCGCCACGCCGGTCGGAGCCCACCGTGATTTGACCCGCGCGCCAGCCCCGGGCGCGACTCGATGGAGCCCGACTACATGGCCGACGAACAGGCGGGCCGGATCTTCTGCTTCAAGGACAAGGAGGCGATGGTCTGTTATCAGTTTTAAAGCGAGGGTGGGTGATTCGCTTTCGGGCGCTCCGGAATCCTCGGATTGGCACGGCAGAAACGGGCAACGCTGCTTTGCTTCGCGCCCGTGCCAGTCGTGAGCGACGTTCATTCACGGCGACAGCGGCAGACTTGAGACCAGCTGCTGTAGCTGGGCCTTGGCCTCGAGATCGGCTCTCTCTCCCTGCACAGCGGCAAATTGCCCGGCGGAGAGCAGCGGTTGCATGCGAAGCGCAACGGCATCCCAGTCCTCGGTCGCCAGATTCGCGCGCTGGCCCCGTTGAAACTCCGGACTGGCATCGACGAGAATCTGCGCCAGCGCCTCGCCCTGCGCGGCGGTGAGTGGCGCGTCGGAGGCGAAGACCCGTCCCGCCACCTGGGTGACGAAATCCCTCGTCGGCTGGGAGCGATCGAGTTCGTTGAGTTTTGCATATTCGTCGGCCCCGACTTGTGCGATCAACTGGTCGCGCAGTTGGCGTTGTTCAGACGCGACCATTTGTTTGATCCCGGGATTTGCGGTCGCCAGCCCGTGGTTTCCCGCTGCGGCAACGACATCGCCTTTGTTTTCCCAATATCTTACAATCGCCTCTTTCCACCGGTCTCTCTGATCCGGTGACCATCCGAGCTTGGTAAAAACCGCGCGGTATTTCAGGTCGATGTCCGCACGGATCCTGCGACTGCGAAGGATTTGAGCTTCGGGAGTCTCGAAGGCGACTGGCGAGTTACCCGTGGGATGAATTTCCTGTGGACCGCGGATGGCTATGAATGATTGCGGTGAAACGCTTGTCGAGGAAGCGGCGATATGTCTCTTTGCTCGATCGATCCTTTGTCGGAGCAAAGTCGTCTCGCGATTCGCTTTCGCGATCGAAGCGTCGATTCGGTTCGTCTGGAATCTTTCCGCCGTTGCGTCGATGAACAGGGCCACGGCGACAGTCGCAATGACAAGGGTGAGGTTGCGGTGGGTTTTCATTTCAAGTCCGCACCAAATCCACTCGCCAAGACTTTGAACACGGCCAGTTGCTTGTCCGACAGCACGCTCTCCGCTTGGGGCAGCGCCGCCGGCCAATCGGTCGTGTTAAGGTCATACCATCCACGCCCCGGAGCGCCGCGCCGTAAACCAATCCCAAGTGCCGTCCGACCAATTCGGAGAATGCGGCTTCCGACCGCATTTCGACATAGTGACGGAGCAAGGTGGCATCGTCGGTCATCGTCTTAACGTTCGAACATAATGGCCGCCGAATCTGGAAATCGACAGACAATCCGAAAACCAGACCTGATTCCTTTAATTCTCTTTCCAGAGTCGTTTGGGCGCTCCGGTTTCGCAGGGCATCCTCGAATTGGTTTCCCATGGCTTACCGCCAGCCATTAGGGTCCCGCCCCTATGCGCGCTTTTCCGGGAATTCTCCTTCTCCTTTCCTTCGGGGTCGGATCCTTGCCGGCCCAGTCGTCCACTTTAAACCTGTCGACGGATCTGGTTACGCTCGGCATCGCCTCGGCCAACATGGTGCCCAATCAACCGGCGCTGGACTCCGGCCCGCTGCTGGAAAGCGGGGTGAAATATGCGGCCAGCCACAAGCTGGCCTCGGTGGTCGCCAGCACCGGCGCCTATTATTTTCTCAGTGGCAGCACGTCCAGCTCGGGAGCGCACGTTTTGCTGTCCGGAGCCACCACGGCGCTGACGATCGATCTCCAGGGGTCGGATCTGTATTTTTCCCATCCGGACAAGATCGGGCTTTTTCTGTCCAACCTCACCAACGTCACCCTGCAGAATTTCACGATCGACTACCAGCAGATCGGCTTCACGCAGGCGCTCGTCACCGGGGTCAACGCCGCCCAGCGCCAGATTCAGTTCACAGTCCAGTCCGGCTGGCAGAATCCGAGCGCGCTCAACGCGCTGATCCCCGCGGGGCAGGCGATCGCCTATGTCTATGTCTTTCGCAACGGCCAGCCGTGGGCGGGCTACAGCCGCATGCCGGCGGTGTCGCCGTTCACCGACAGCGCAGTGACGCTCACGAGCGCAACGGCGACGACCACGGTCGCGACGATCCGGCCCGGCGATGTGCTGGTGATCGAGGCGCGCGCCGGCAGCAACGGGATTCTCGCTTCGGGGCTCACGGGTTGCACGTTGCGGAACATCAAAATTTATTCCGGCGGTGCCGGCATGCGTTTTATCAAGTCCTCGTCGTCGCTGCTGGAACACGTGGAGGTGATGCCGCGGCCGGGCACTGACCGCCTCATGAGCACGGTGGCCGACGGCTTCCAGCCGCAGCAACTGGGCGCGAACAACACGATCCGGTTGTGCCGGAGCATCCGCACGGGCGACGACGGATTTTCACCGGTCACGTGGGTCTTTGGTTCGGTGCAGAGCGTCTCCGGCGCCCGCAGCGTGCAGGTGCAGGGCGACGCCTCCACCGCCCTCAACGGCAATTATCCGCTGCCCAACGGCGCGAACGTCGCCTTCGAGCGCGCGTCGGACGGCGTGATCCTCGGTTCCGCCGTGCTGGTGTCGCAGGCCACGGCGACGGCCATCGGCGGCCTGCCCCAGGTCGTGCTCAACTTCGACCGGGACCTCCCCGCCAACCTGACCGGCACGTGGGTCTATTCGACCGATGCGAGCTGGCGCGGCGACAACCTGATCATGGAGCGCAACGCCGTGGAGCAGCAGGCGAGTTTTCGCGGGATCAGTGTGTGGGGGCTCATGAATGCGACCCTCCGCGGCAACTACGTTCACCGTTCATCGGCCACCGGCATCCACATCGTGCATCAGCTCAGGGTCGGCGACTGGATCGTGCCGCCCGTCGTGAATCTCACCGTGACCAACAATGTGATCGACGGCACCAACACGGCCGGCGGCGAGAACGACAACCTGACGCTGGCCGGCATCGAAAGCCTGGCCACGACCGATACGTCGACGGTGATGAGTTTGAGTCCGGACCAGAATCTTACGCTGACCTCCAACTTCATCGCGAACCCCGGTCGCTCCGCGCTGTGGATCGGCAATGTCGCAACCGCGCTGGTGGACGCCAACTACCTGTTCAACCCGAACGACAATCCTTACTCGCTGGTCCTGGGTCATCCCCCGACGTCCACGGCCGCTCAGGCCCAGCAGCCGCTGGTGGTGCAGACCTCACAGGGCATCACCCTGGGTAATAATCCGATCGACCAGGCCTCCGGTCGCGCGTTCGTGACCGACACGTCATTCAAGGAACTGGCCGCATATGCCCCGGGCGCCACGATCCGCTTGAGCGCCTTGAATCTCGGCTCGATCGCGAATCCATCCGTCTCGCTGACCGATGCCGACGGGAAATCCTGGCGGTTGACCGTCACCGCTTCCGCCACGCATACCGTGGATGTTCAACTGCCCGCCGACGTGGGCCTCGGCGGCGCGGTCGTTTCCCTCAAGGCGGTCAACGGCTCCTACTTCGGCACGCTGTTTGTCGACAATCAGGACAACATCCCGGCGATCAACCAAGCCACCTTTCTCGTCAGCCCGGGCGCGACCGCGGTCCCGTCCGCCGGCGGCACGCTTTCGTTCCTCGTCACCACCCAGACGGGAAACGCGTTTACGGTGACAGCCACGGATTCCTTCGTGACCCCTGGCGCTGGCGCCATCGGCACCGGAGTCGTGACGGTGGCCGTGGGAAAAAACACCGGTGCGGCGAGGACGGCGATCATTGAGATCGCAGGCCAGTCCATCACCCTCACGCAGCAGGGTGCCAACGACCCGGCGATCCTGACCCAGCCGGCGTCGCAGAATGTCGCCAGTGGCGGCACGACTCTGCTTAGCGTGGCAGCGCCCGGCGCGCAGTCCTACCAGTGGTTTCAAAACGGCACGGCCGTCACGGGCGCGAGCAATGGAGTGCTTGCGATCGCGGACACCCAGCCGGCAAACGCCGGCATCTACACCGCCGCGATCACCACCGCCAGCGGCAATGTCACCACCGACCCGGCGATCGTCGGCGTGCTGACCGCGAGCAAGGTGATTGGTGCGGGGAGCGCCATCGCCCTCGATATTCCCCATCCCAACGGCCATATCTTCGACCAGGTGCTGCTCACGGGCGCGGCGGCGACGATCACCGCCGACCCTGGCAAGGTCACGCGCACGTCCTTCATCGACCTCTCCGACGATATCGTGCAGGTGGAGTTCAGCGGCGCGGGTTCGCTTTCCATGGTGCTGGACGGCGCCTCCGGGCCGGCGGCGCCGCTCAACTACAACCAGCCGAGCGTGGCCTACATGAAAGGCCACGTGGGGATCGTGATCGCCGGGGCCGACGACACGACCAACGTGTCGGTCTTTACCGTCGGCCGGGCCACCGCGAACGACCCCACCGGCGCGTTCAACATTCTGCTGGCGCCCGGCCCGACCAACGTTCCGGCCAACAACGGGAGCTCGCTCTTCGTCGGTCACAGTGCGACGGTTTACGATGGCTTTGCCGGCCTCTCGTTCGTTGCGATCTCCACCGCGAACGGAAAATTCGGCGGACTGCGGGCCTCGGACGGCAGCTTCTTTGCGACCAAGGGCGTGACGGGGGTCTACGCGCCCGGGGTTCAGTTTCAGGGGCCGGTATTCCTCGGCGATCTCAGCGCTTTCTCCAGCGCGACGCCTGCGATCATCATCGGCTCGTCGCCGGACACGCGCATCACCGGCGGCAGCCTCCAGCAGACCAACGGGCAACCCGTGAAGGTCGCCGGTCTCACGCAATTGAAATTCACCATCGGGTCCGATTCCGGCGGCAACTTGCTCTCGGCGAAAACCAACCAGGCGGTCCTGTTGCAGGACGGCGTCGACGTGACCTCGCAGGTGGTAGTCAACCCCGGCCCGTAGACGATCGCCGCGTGACTCGCCGACCGGCGTTCGGGCAATTTGCCTGTGTCGCAGACGTTCGGTTGGGCAACGCCCAATGCTGGCGTCCACCGGGTGGGTGGACTCCCGCGGCTTTGTTGTGGCTTGCCCGAGCCTGGGTGCTACTGGTCGGTATGCGCCATGGAATCGTCTTTTTGCTGTCGCTGCTCCTGACAGCGACGGAACTTTGCGCCGCCTCGGATGATCCGCTGTCTCACCTTCGTCCAGGACATCCGCGGCTGCTGTTGACCGACGAAGGGCTCGCGGCGGCGATGGCGGCGGCCAAGACCGACCCGCTGCGCGCGGCGCTGCACCAGCGCATCATTGCCACGGCCGAGGCCATCCTCCCTTCGCCGCCGCTCCGGCCCAACGACAACCGGACGGCACCCGAGCAGGAGCGGAATGCGGTCTATCACCTCCTCACCTGCGCGATGGCCTGGCGGCTCACGGGCGAGGAACGCTTTGCGGCGCGCGTGAAAAGCGATCTGCTCACGATCGCGGATTTCCCCGACTGGGATCCAGCGCACGATCTCGCGATCGGCGAAATGAGTTTCGCCGTGGCCATCGGCTACGACTGGCTCTACGCGCGGCTCGGCCTCGAGGCGCGGGCGAAGATCAAGCAGGCGCTGATCGAAAAATCCCTCCGCCGCGCTTCGCCGACGACCAACGCGGGCAACCACAACCAGGTTTACAACGGCGGCTTGGTGAGCGGCGCCCTGGCCGTGGCCGATGAAGAACCGGCGCTGGCCCGCCGGGTCATCGCCGGGGCGCGCGGGTCCATGCCCTATGCGCTGGCCGCCTATGCGCCCGATGGCGCGTTTCCGGAAGGGCCGGGCTACTGGACGTATGGCACGACTTACTCCGTCATCACGTTTGCCGAGCTCGAAAGCGCGCTCGGCACCGATCTGGGCCTGGCGGCAACGCCCGGGTTTGCCCGCACGATCGAATACTACGAAGCGATGCAAGGCCCGTTCGGCGCCATGTTCAACTACGCCGACTCCACGGACGACCTGCAGAATTCGCCGGCGCGCGCCTGGCTGGCCGAACGATACCATGTGGTCACGGCCACGCGCGACACGCGGGCGCTGCTGGCGGAGACGCTCAGTCACGGAACGGTCACCCCGTTCGACCGCGCCATCCAGGGACAAGTCGTCAACCGGTTCTTTGCGCTGCACGCGGTCTGGTTTCCGCGCGAACCGGCGGGGACCGACGCGGCGCCCGAGCTGCCGCTCGATCTCCATTTCCACGGCGTCGCCGACCTCGCGGTTTTCCGCAGCGCCTGGCACGATCCCCGCGCGATTTTTGCCGGCTTCAAGGCCGGCGAAAATGGCGACCATCACAACCATCTCGACCTGGGTTCGTTCGTGCTCGATGCCGATGGGCAGCGCTGGGCGATGGACCTCGGGCCGGACTCCCCCGGCGCCCACTACGACCTTCCCGGCTACTTCGACAACAAGCAGCAGCGCTGGACTTATTTTCGGACCAACAACCACAGCCACAACACCGTGACGCCCGGCGAAGCGTTGCAGAGCCGGCATATCGTCGCGCCGATCGTGGCGTTCGGAACCGCGCCCGAGCGCGGCTTCGCCGTGGCTGATCTGACGCCCGCCTATCCGGCGGAAGCGGCCAGCCTGCGCCGGGGGGTTGCCCTGCTCGATCGAGCCCGCGTGCTGGTGCAGGACGAATATCGGCCGGCCCGGCCCGGCACGCCGCTTCATTGGGCGATGGTGACCGGAGCCAAAATCGAACTGGCTGGGGATGGGCGTTCGGCGACGATGGTCCGAAACGGTCGTTCGCTGCGGGTCGACATTCTGGAGCCAGCGTCAGCGCGATTGCACGTCGGCTCGACCCGGCCGCCCACCGCGGCGGAAACTCAGAATGACGGCACGACCCTTCTCGCGATTGAGCTGACGCCGGAAGCCGGCTCTGGCGTCACCCGGCTTGCCGTCTTGCTGACTCCCGTCGGAGACAAATGGCCGCAGCTGGATCCGCCCGCGTTCAAGCCCCTGGCGGACTGGCGGTGAGGATGCCAACTGGGGCGCGCGTTTCTCCGGGGTTCGTGGTTGCAACGGCGAATTTCGCGAAGCAAGCGTGGCTCCGTTCGCGCCGGCCGGTGAAACGGTTGGCGCGGATTTCCCTCCTGCGGCGGTTTGCGGGCCGGTTTCAGGGCAGGTCCACGCGGCGCTCGGATGGCTCGGGATGCTGCCGGTAGAACAACGCGGTATGCCCGACGGCGCCGACGCAGACGCAGCGGCCTTCGTCGGCGATCTGGGTGCAGAGGGCGGCGCGTTCCTCGCGCTCGGCGCCGAGGAAGCGCAGCTTCACGAGCTCGTGGGTGCGGAGGTGCTTCTGCAGCTCCGTGAAAAATGCCGGCGTGAGCCCGCCCTTGCCGACCTTGAGCGCGGGCGCGAGCGTCTGGCCGAGGCTGCGCAGGTGCGATTTCTGGGCGCCGGTGAGAGGAAAGTCATACATGCCGCCGGAGGCTTGCGCAAAGTTGACCCCGCGCCAAGCCCGGGTTGACGCGGCAGGCCCGCCGGAGGCCGGCAAGGGATGCGGTGTTTTGGGCAAGGGATGCGAAAAGATTGGGACACCCGGGGCGTATAGTAGATATATGACAACGGAATACCCCATGTCCGCGCTCCAGGCGCGGCCCGCCCCACCGTCGACCGGGGTCGTGCGCCGGCCGCCGCCCAAGGTGATCGCGCCGCCAGGCTCGTGGCGCTATCCCGCCGTGCGTCGCTCACGGCTGACGCTGGCCGTGGCGCTGCTCGGATCCGCGGCATTTCATGCCGTCGTGCTCTTTGGCCCCGGGTGGCCGAAGCACAAGCCGAAGGCCGTCGTCGAGGAGCCGGTGCTCCAACTGAATTTTTCCATTCCCGTCGTCAAGGAACTCGAGGAGCCGGAACACGCCCCGAGCGACGATCCGGCGCCGGTCAAGGACCTGATGGAGTATGCCCCGGTGCTGGCCGACACGCCGCGGCTGGTGCTGCCGACGGATTTCGTGCAGACGCTCGATTATTCGTCGCTGATTCCGCCGCCGGATCTCAGCGCGGCGAAGGTGTTCACCATCCCGCCGCACATTCGCCGCGGCGAGGGCCCGGCCGGGAATATCGGCGACATTCTCAATCTCGCGGATCTCGACCGCCGCCCGGAGCCGATCGTGCAGCCGACGCCGATCTTTCCCAATTCGCTCAAGCGCGAGGTCAACCACGCGGTCGTGCAGGTCGAATTCATCGTCGACTCCGCGGGCTATGTGCTGGATCCCCTCGTGATCGACAGCACGCACCAGGGATTCAACGACGCGGCGGTGGAGGGCGTCCGCAAATGGCGGTTCCGTCCCGGCATGAAGGCCGGTCGCAAGGTGAACACGCGGATGCGCGTGCCCATCGTGTTCCGGCTGGTCGAGGGCGAGGACTGACCGCGCGGCTTCAGCCCAAAGTGTCCAGCGGCAGCTCGCGCCACGCGCCCGCCGGCAGGTCGCCGAGCGCGAGGTGGCCGAAGCGGGCCCGGTGCAGCGTGAGCACGGTCGCGCCGCCCGCGGCGAACATCCGGCGCACCTGGTGATATTTCCCCTCGGTCAGCGTGAGCTCGGCCTCGCGCGGCGAAAGGACGCTCAGCTCCGCGGGGGCGCAGGGGGCGGTTTCCCCCTCCAGCAGCAAGGTGCCGCTCGCGAACCGCGGCCCGAATTCGGGCGTGAGGTCGCGATCGACGGTGGCGCGGTAGACTTTTGGCACCTTGTGTTTCGGCGACGTGAGCCGGTGGACGAGCGCGCTCTGGTCGGTAAGCAGGAGGAGCCCGCTGGTTTCCTTGTCGAGGCGCCCAACACTCGTCACGCCGGGATTCCGGCGGCGCCAGCGTTCGGGCAGCAACGAATAGACATTGGGACCCTCGCGTTCGTCGTGCGAACACACGAGGCCGGTGGGCTTGTGCAGGAGCAGCAGCAGCCCGTCGGGGTGATCGAGCGGTTCGCCGTCGACGCGCACGTCGGCGGCCTCGACCTTCGCGGCGCAATCATCCGCGACCTCGCCTCGCACCGTCACGACGCCGGCGGCGGCGAGATCGCGGGCGCCGCGCCGGCTGCAATAGCCGAGGTTGGCGAGGAGCTGGTCGAGGCGGCGCATGACCCCATGGCGGCAGAGATTCGCGCCGGCACAAAGTTTTTTTGCGTTTGCCGCGCCGTTCGGCGTCGATGGCGCGTAACACGCCCATGCTTCGCTGGATTCTGCTCGTCCTCGCCCTCTTCATCGCCGCCGCCGCATCGCTGACAACCGTCCGGGCGCCGACGCTGGGCGCGTGGAAGGCCGCCGTCTTCGTCGGCGAGTTCGGTTATCTGGTGATCTTCCTGCCGATCGTCGTGGCCGTGCTGGCGTGCGTGCTGAAATCCGCCGGGCCGGTTCGCTGGGTGGCGCTGGCGCTCGCTGTGGCGGCGATCGGGTTCCTGCTCAAGCCGCTGGTGCAGGCGACGGGGATCGCGCGCGAGCTGCCGGCGACGCTGACCCAGGCGTTCGGTCCCGTGAAATTGGACCGCGCGCCCCTTGAATACGGCCGGCTGCTGGATGCGCCGCCGCTGCCCGCGGAAAACGTGAGGACGTTTTCCTACGCCCGCGCCGGCGCGACGGACGAGTTGCGGCTCGATTTCCACGAAGCGCGGCGGCCGGACGGGCGGCCGGTGCCGTGTGTGATCGCGATTCATGGCGGCGGCTGGGATGGTGGCGAACGCAGCCAGTTGCCGGATCTTTACCGGTGGCTGGCGTCCCGCGGATTTGCCGTCGCGACGATCGACTACCGGCTGGCGCCGGCACACATCTGGCCCGCGCAACGGGAGGATGTGCTCGCGGCGCTCGCCTGGCTGAGGGCGCACGCGACGGAACTCGGCATCGACGGCACGCGGCTCGTGCTGTTCGGCCGGTCGGCGGGTGGACAGATCGCGGAGGCGGTGAGCTACACGGCGAACGACCCGGCGATCCGCGGCGTCGTCGCGTTCTACGCGCCGGCCGACCTGAACTTCGCGTGGGCCAACTCGCACGAGGGCGACATGCTCGATCCGCTGCGGCTGTTGCGGCAGTTGCTCGGCGGCACGCCGGAGACGGCGCGGGCGGCGTTCGACGACGCGAGCGGTTACCGGCACGTGACGAAATCGTCGCCGCCGACGCTGCTCGTGCACGGGGCGCTGGACACGCTGGTGTGGCACCGGCAGAGCGAGCGGCTGGCGACCCGGCTGGCCGGGCAGGGCGTGTCGCAGGCGTTGGTCTCGTTGCCGTGGGCGACGCACGCGTTTGACTTCAATCTCGACGGCCCGGGCGGCCAGCTCGCGACGTTCGCGCTCGAGTGGTTTCTCACGGCGGTGACGAAGTGATCCGGGCTGAGTTCGGCGTTGAGTGGGCACGGGCGGCACGTAGCGTGCGGGCATGAAGCAACGTTTCCCCGCTTGGGGTGCCGGACTCGTGCCGGCACTCCTGTTTCTCCTGCCGGCGGCGATGCCAGCCGCGACCCCGGCCGATGCGGCCTTCGAAAAGCTCGCGCGCGAAACCATCGAGGCGCGGCTCCAGGCCAACCCCGAGGAGGCCACCGAGCTCGGCGACCACCGGTTCGACGGCCGGCTCACGGACTACAGTCCCGAGGGGCTCGCGGCGTGGGAGGCGACGGTGCGCGGGGAACTCACGGCGCTCGCGCAAATCGACCCGGCGACGCTCACCGGCGCCAACCGGATCGATGCGCAGATTCTCCGCCTCGAACTTGAGTCCACCCTCTTCGAACTCACCGAGGAGCGGCCCTATGCCTGGAATCCGCTTTCCTATAATTCCAGCCTCGCGAACAGCATCTACGCCTTCACGGCGCGCGACTTCGCGCCCGCCGCCCAGCGATTGCACAGCGCCGCGCAGCGGCTCGTGGCGATGCCGCGGGTCATCGCGCAGATCGAGGCCAACCTCAAAAACCCGCCGCGGATCCACACCGAGACCGCGATCCAGCAGACCGCCGGGGCCATTGAACTGGTGCGCACCGGCCTCGACCCGTTGCTGGCGGAAGCGCCGGAGCTGAAGGCGGAGCTCGCCCCCGCCCAGGCGCAGGCCATCGCCGCGCTCACCGGCTACAAGCAATGGCTCGAAAAGGATGTGCTGCCGCACGCGAACGGCGACTTCCGCCTCGGGGCCGAACGTTTCCGGAAAAAACTGCACTACACCCTCGCGTCCGATCTCACGCCGGAGGAAATCCTCGCGCGCGCCGAACGGGAACTCGCGACCACGACGGATGCGCTCTACGCGACGGCCCGGCCGCTGTTCCAGAAATATTTTCCCGATGCCGGGGCCGCGGCGCTGGCCGATCCCCCGCGCGTGATCAAGGCGGTGCTCGACCGGCTGGCGGAGAACCACGCCGACGACGACACGGTCGTGGCGCGGGCAAAGGAGCTCACGCTGGCCGCGACGAAATTCGTGCGCGACCACAACCTGGTGACGGTGCCTGACACGCCGTTGAAGGTGATCGTGCTGCCTGAATTCCAGCGCGGCGTGGCAATCGCGTATTGCGAGCCCACGGGTGCGCTCGAGCCGAACGGCGAGACGTTCTTCGCGGTGTCGCCGACCCCGCAGGACTGGAGCGCGGCGCGGAAGCTCTCGTTCTTCCGCGAATACAACGACTACATGCTCCACGATCTCGCGGTGCACGAGGCGATGCCCGGGCACTACCTGCAACTGGCGCACGCGAACGAGTTTCACGCGCCGACGCTGGTGCGCGCGGTTTTCCGCAGCGGGACCTTCGTCGAGGGCTGGGCGGTCTACATGGAGCGCGTGATGGCGGAGACGGGGTTCGGCGGGCCCGAGGTGAAGATGCAGCAGCTCAAGATGCGGCTGCGGTCGATCATCAACGCGATCCTCGACCAGAAGGTCCAGGCCGGAAACATGACCGAGCCGGAGGCGCTGGACTTGATGACCACGCGCGGTTTTCAGGAGGAGGGCGAGGCGGTCGGCAAGTGGCGGCGCGCCTGCCAGAGCTCGACGCAGCTCTCGTCGTATTTCGTCGGCACGGTGGAGCACGACGACATGCGGGCGGCGGCCGAGAAGAAGTGGGGCGCGGACTTCAGCCTGAAGAAATATCACGACACCGTGCTGTCGTTCGGCAGCCCGCCGGTGAAGTTCGTGCGGGAAGAACTGGGGCTGTGAGGAGAACGCGAAGGCCGTCCGGCGGACGGGGCTGGCGGATCGCCGGGTCCGCGGTCCGGCCCTGACTCACGTTGCCGCGGCGGGCGCGGCCGGCCTGGGGCGCGCCGCCATCCGCAGCTTTACGATGCGCGCGAGCTCCAGCGCGACGAGCGGCGCAAAGATCCATACGACCTGCATCGGGAAAATTTTCCGCGCGGCCGCCTGATGGTAGGCGGCGAGCCCGGCGGCGACATAGGCGAGCCGGTGGAGCATCTTCCATTTCTTTCCGCCGAGCCAGCGGACGAAGACGTGCAGGCTCGTGACGGCGAGCACGAACAGGATCGTCAGCGTGATCAGGCCGGTGAGCTGAAAAGGTTTTTTGACCGCGGTCTGGAGAATTTTCGGGATGGCGGAGACATCCGTCCCGCCCTCGTAGACGAGATGGGTGGTGAAGTGCAGCGCGGCGTAGAAGAAGGCGCTGACGCCGACAAGCCGGCGGTGGCGATTGAGCGCGAGGGCGACGCTCCATTTTGGGAAGAGCACGCGCAGCGGGCTGAGGGCGAGGACCGTCGCGAGGAGCAGGCACGCCACGAAGCCGAGATGGTGCAGGATGAATTTCAGCGGATCGGCAAGCACACTCGGGTCGTGGCTCACGAAGATCGGCCACAGCGGCCAGAGGCCGGGCAGGACGATCAGGATCCAGACGACGACCTTCGAGCGGAGGAGTTTGGCGAGCACGGAGGCGGAAAATTTTTTAGATGGAACTCAGGAAATCAGGAACGGCCGCAAACTGCGGCAACCTGGCCGGGGATTCTTTCCTGACCTTCCCGATTTCCGCATTCCAACCTTCACAGTCCGTCGCTCAATAGTTCTTCTCGAGGTCCAGCCCCCGGTAGAGACCGGCGACCTGCTTCTCATAGCCGTTGAACATGAGCGTGCGCTGGCGCGAGCCGAAGACACCCTCGCCGCCGATGACGCGTTCGCTGGCCTGCGACCAGCGCGGGTGGTCGACGTTCGGGTTCACGTTGGCGTAGAAGCCATACTCGTCGGGCGCCATGATGTTCCAGGTGTTGCGCGGCTGCTTCGCGACGAACTCGATCTTCACGAGCGATTTCGCGCCCTTGAAGCCGTATTTCCACGGCGTGACCAGCCGCAGCGGCGCACCGTTCTGGTTCGGGATCGGCTTGCCGTAAATGCCCGTGGCGATGAACGCGAGTTCGTTGGCCGCCTCGTCGATCCGCAGACCCTCGACGTAGGGGTAGTCGAGGTTGCCCTCGCGCTGGCCGGGGGCGTTCTTCTTGTCCACGAAAGAGGAGAGCTTCAGGAATTTCGCCTCGGGCTTCGGGTTGGCGAGCGCGACCAGCTTCGCGAGGGGAAATCCGTCCCACGGGATCACCATCGACCACGCCTCGACGCAGCGATGGCGGTAAACGCGCTGCTCGGCGCCGCCCAGCTGCTTGACGAGATCGTTGACGTCGAACTTGGCGGGATTGCCGACCAGCCCCGCGACCTCGACGGTCCACGGTTCGGTCTGCCAGCCGCGGTTGGCGTTGGGCTTGGGGTCGGACTTGTCGGTGCCGAACTCGTAGAAATTATTGTAGCCCGTGACGAATTCGTAGGGCGTGGGCTTGAGCGCCGGGTCGCGGTAGGCGGGGTTGACCTTGGTGGGGAAGCCGGCGGTGGCGGCAAGGAGACCGCGCGGAAGAAAGGCGGCGGTCGCGACGCCAAGGCCGAGGGTCTTGAGGAATTCGCGGCGGTGGGTGAGCCGGTAAAGCTTTTCCGGCGTGGCGGCCGATTCGGAGAGTTCCCAGTCTTTGGGTGAGCGAATGAGCATGGTGGTGGGAGTGTTGGGGGGCGGAGCCTATTCCACGGAAAACAAAGTCAATTGCCACAAAAACGCACGGGTCGCCGGCGGAAAGTAGCGCCGATCGAAGACCGTCGCTACCACGAACCGCGCAGGCCGCCGAGGATGAGGCGCGGCGTGCCGGTGTTGACGACGCCGTCGGCGCTGCGGCCGGTTTCGACGCGGGCGTTGCCGAGGTTCTCGACGGTGAGGAAAAGCTCGAGCTGCTTGGTCAGCGGCCGGCTGGCGCCGAGGTCGGCGACGACGGCCTCGCCGAGCACGAGGGTGTTCTCGTCGTCCTCGAACTGCCGGCCGATCCAGCGGATGCGCGGCGTGAACGTGACGCCGCCGGGCGCACGCCACGTGGCGCCGAGGGAGGCGCTGTGCCGCGGCACCTGGGCGACTTGGTTCCCGACGAGGGCCGGGGCGACGCTGGCACGGCGGACGATCGCATCGTTGAACAGCGCGGCCGCATCGAGCGAGAGGCTTCGGCTGACCTGCCAGGTGGCGGAGAATTCAAGTCCCTGCACCCGCGTGCGGTCGAGATTCAACCGTTGCCGGCCAATGCCGCCGGCCGGCAGCGTGCCGAAGAGCGGGAACGTGCCGGGGCCGCGGGCGAGCGTGACGTTGCCGACGGCATCGCGCAGGTCGTTCCAGAACGCGGAGGCGCCGAGCGTGAGAAATTTGACCGGTGCGCCCGCCTTCCAGGTATCGTGCGGACCGAGATTGGGCGGAGGTGAGGGCTCGCGAAAGAAGGAGCGCTCGACGCCGAGTTCGCCCGTGGTCACGCGCTCGGTGCGGAGATCGGGATTGGTTTCGACCACGGTCGTCCCCTGGCGGAACGGCCGGTAGAGTTCGTTGAGCGTCGGGCGCCGGAAAGCCTGTTGCGCGGCGGCGCGGACGCGCCACGCCTTGTTCGCCTGCCACACGAGGCCGGCGCTCGGGCTGAACTCGATGCCGTCGCGGTCGGCGTAGTGGTCGTCGCGACTTGCGGTGTCGGTGGCGAGATCGCTTTCGCGGCGATGGCCGTCGGTCTCGCGCCAGTCGTCGAGCCGCGCGCCGAGCGTCAGCCGCAGCCCGGTGGCAACGGGCCGCTCGTGCACGGCGAAAAGTCCGCCGACCGCTTGCGCGCCACCGGCGACGCGCAGCCGGGTGAAGGCGCCGTTGGCGAGCGTGAAATGCTCACGGGTCTCGCCGCGGACGAAGCGGAAGTCGCCGCCCGCGCTGGTGCGCGCGTCGCCCGCGTTCTTCCACGCGCCGGTCCACGCGGCGCCGAACGCAGTCGCCGGCACGGCAAACTGGTCGCTGGCGGGTGTCTCGGCGGTGCGGGTGGCGTTGACCGAGCTGAACGTGCTCGCGAACGACTGGTCCTGCGCATAGGCGACGGCGTTCCACGCGAACGTGGCGCTTGGCTGGCCGGCGAGACTGGCCGATAGAAATTTTTCGCGCGAGCCGTTCCGCTGGTAGGGCGTGCCGTTGCCGCGGAATTCCTCGAACGTGCGGGCGGTGAACGTGGCCTCGAGGTTCTCGGCCACCGGGGTGCGCCACCGGCCCTCGAGCCAGCGATGCCGGCTCCACGCGGCGACGTCGATCGAGCCGCGACGTTCCGGGGCGACGAGTGAAAATCCATCGGTGGAGAAATCGCGACCGAGGATTTGGACGATGCCGTTGCCCGCGGGCTGCGCCGCGACCACCTCGACGCTGCGGGTGGAGAAATCGCCGGCGATCGCGCTGATGTCGAGCATGCCGGCGTCTTTCACGCCGGTCACGACGGGCGGATTGCCCGAGCGAATGACCGCGAGTTCGGTGCGGGCGGGAGCGGTGAAAAGCTGCACCACGCCGCCGAGCGACGCGTTGCCCCAGGCGGCCGCGCCGCCGCCGGAGACGATCTCGGCGCGCGCGAGGCCTTCGCGCGGAACCCCGGTCCAGGCGACCCAGCCGCCGAACGGATCGTTGAGCGGCACGCCGTCGAGCAGCACGAGCGAGCGGCTCGCCCCGCTCGGGCCGAGGCCGCGGAGCGAGACGCCCTGCGCGGTGGGGTTGGCGGTCAGGCTGTCGCTCCGGCGAAACAGGCTGAAGGCCGGCAGCGAACGCAACGCGCCGTCGAGCGTGGCGGTCGGCCCCGAGCGGAGTGCGGTGGCGTCGAAAATCCGCACGGCGACAGCGACCTGCTCGGGCGGCTGCGGCGTGCGCGTGGCCGTGACGACAAAGGCGCCGAGCTGGGTCGGCCAGCCGAAGGTTATCGGCGGCAGCGGGATTGGAGGAAGAAACAAGGGGCCGGCTCGAGGTGATTCCGGGGGGCGAGGTGGTAGCTCGTGATAGTGCGGTGCCGTGACGATGTATTTTTCCATCTGCCGGGCGGACTCCGTTGGCGGCGCGGTTGCGCCAGCCGGCTGGTTCGGCCCCGGCTGGATGGCGGTCGGCGAACCATCCGGCGCCGACGCTGCGGGCGGAGGAGAGCCCGGCGGTCCCGCGGTCTGCCCGCTGGGGCCGGCGGACGCCTCCGGCTCCGCGCCGTTCACCGTAGCAGCGACGCAAATGAAGGCGGCAAGCAGTTGGCGAAGGCTCAAGACGAGGCGAGGGTGGAGGGGACGATTTGTCCAACCTACGACGCAGCGAGGAAAAACTTAGGCGTGTCCCGCGACAAACAACAACGGGCGGGCGCGGGGTCGGGCGCGCGCCGATCGGATGTCGCGGAAACGCACGAAGACGGGCGCTACTGCGCGCGTTGGGCGGCGACTTGCGCGGCGGTGACCTCGGCGGCGGCGGGGGCGAAATTTTTGCGGAGGTAGTTGATCACGCTGGCAAGGTCGGCGTCGTTGTAGACCGCGCCGAATGGCGGCATGACGTTGTTGAATTTCTCGCGGTCGGCCGGGAGCACGGCGGCGGGGCCCTTGAGGAGGACGTCGATCAGGCGGGCGGTGTCGCCGGCGACCACGGCGCTGCCAGCGAGCGCGGGCTGCATCGAGGGGACGCCGCTGCCGTTGGGCATGTGGCACGCGGCGCAGACGGCCGCGTAGATTTTTCCGCCAGGGGTGTCGGCGCCGATGGCGGCGTAGGTTTGGGCGGTGGCGACCGTCGCCCGGACGCCGGCGCGCGGCGTCATGTCGCCCGTGTAGATCACGCGCCAGATGCGGCCCTTTTCGGTTTCGCTGATGTAGAGCGAGCCGTCGGGGCCGACGGCGACGCCAGCGGGGCGGTATTTGGCGTCGCGGGTGTTGGTGAAGTAGTCGACGCCGGGGAAGCCGGTCGCGAACTCCTCGTAGGTGCCCTCGCCGGTCGCGGTCTTGCCGATCGGCATGCCGTCCTTGTCGAACGGAATGAAGACGACCTTGTAGCCGGCCTGCGGACGCGGGGCGCGGTTCCACGAGCCGTGAAACGCGAGGAACATGCCGCCGTGGTATTTTTCGGGAAACTGCGTGCCGTCGTAGAGGCACATCTGCAGCGGCGCCCAGTGGGCGGGGAAGGCGATCAGCGGCTTGTCGAACGCGGGGTTGTCCTCGCGCTTGCGGCCGTCGCCGCCGTATTCGGGCGTGCGCATCCGCGCGTGCTTGATCGGGTCCCAATAGCTGTAGGGCCAGCCGATGTTCGTGCCGGGCTTGAGCAAGTGGAATTCCTCGGCGTCGCGCTCGGCGTTGTCGAGCGCGTCGTAGTCGGCGGGGTCGACGATGTCCAGATTGTCGCGGCCCATCATCGTCATGAAGAAATTCTTCGAGGTGGGATTCCACACGAGCGCGAGGCAGTGGCGGTGGCCGGTGGAGAAGCGCACGCCGTCGGCCTGCGTCTGGTTGAGCTTGTTCGGGTCGTAGCGCCAGAAGCCGCCGTAGGTCTGCTGGAACTTGGCGACTTCCTCGTCGCTGAACCCCTTCGCGCCGAACTGGCGGTCGGGTTTGCTGTAGACGTTGTAGGGCGAGCCGACCTCGACGATCATGCCGCCGCTCTCGTCGAACGCGAAAGCCTTCGCGTCGTGGTCCTTTTCCGCGGGCAAATCATGGATCACGACCTCGAGTGGCGAGGAGGGCACGAGTTCGCCGGGGATGTATTTGTAGCGGTAAACGGCGGTGCGGCTCGAGTGGTAGAGATAGCCGTCGTGAAACATGATGTGCGTGCCGCCGTCGCCGGGTCCGAACTCCTCGATCTTGTCCGCCCGGCCGTCGCCGTTGGTGTCGCGCAGCGCCCAGATCTTGCCGAACTTGCCCTTGGCGTAGACGTCGCCGTTGGGCGCGACGGCGAGGAAACGGAGGTTTTCGTTGGAGCGGCCCACGCGTTTGCCGACGACGAGGTTGTCGGCGTAGACGAGCGCGCGGAAGCCGGGCGGGAGCGAGATGCCGCCGTCATCCGGGTCGGGCGAGGGCAGGGCCGCGTGCAGCGGCGCGACGAGCAGACAGAGCACAGCGAGGGAGGCCAGGGGGAACGGGTGGCGCATAGTAATTATCACGATGAGAAGGTGCCGGGCGCAGCGCAAGCGGCGGGCGGGTCATCTGTTTGGGCGACCCCCGCGGACTCCGGTGGCGCGATTATGCTCGGCAACGGCACGGGCTTTTGGGATGGGTGGGGTTTCGCGCCCCAAATATATCTTTATGTCACTCTGGGAATACAAGGTCATCACCAGCGGCAAGGGCGGCTTCGCCACGCCCGCGTTGCTGGAGAAATTTCTGAACGATCTCGGCCGCGACGAGTGGGAGATCGTCCACTTTCAGACCCAGCCGGAAAACTTCCTCTCGTTCACCGGGCTCGCCCGCCGCTCGACGCAGCGCGACTGGACGCTGCAGGACGCCGCGGCCGCCGCGGCCAAGGCGGAGGCGGAAAAGCTGCGGGCGGAGTTCGAGGCGAAATTCAAGGGTGCCGCGGCGGGCGGTGGCGCCGGGGCGGTGGCCGAGGAAAAGTCCGCCGGCTTTCTCGAGGAAAAGGTCGCGCCGGACGACGGCTTCCGGAAGCCCGTCGACACCTCGCACGACGACGAACCCGAGACCGACGACGAGCCGAAGGACGAGTGGGACAAGCTCACCGCCGCGGAGATGGACGAGCTCCCGTCGTTCTTCGACGCGATCAAGCCGCACCTGCGCCGCAATCAACGCGGGCCGGGGATGTCGGTCGGCGTGGAATATCTTGCGAAGAAATGGGACCAGTCCGACGAGGACCTCAAGGGCGCGCTGCTCGAGTGCGGTTTCGTGCTGCCGGCGGACGAGGACTCGAAGCCCGAGTATCTCGAATTCGAGGGCGACCTCTACTGGCTGAATATCAACCGGCGCGGCGAACTCTGGATCAACACGAAGGAGAAACCGCGGCCGGTGTTCCGGGCGGTGAAAGGCCAGCGCGTGGAAACGCCCGCCGAGGAGCCGAAGCCCGTCGAGTCGGCGGCGCCGATGGCGGACGAACCGGCGGAAGCGAAGCCCGCGGCCGAGGCGCGGCCGCGCCACCCCGAGCGCGAACGGGCGGCCGAGGCCGGGGCGCCGGCGGTCCCCGGCCAGTCGTTGCCGGCGGGTCCGGCGTTGCTCGACCGGATCCGCCCGCAGATGCGCCGCAACCGTCGCGGTCCCGGCGGCTCGGGCAGCACGAGTTTCCTGTCACGCGCGCTGCGCTGCACCGAGGCGGATTTGATGGCGGCGTTTGCCGGGCTCGGGCTCACGCTGTCCGCCAACCCGAACGACAAGCCGGTGTTCGTCGAGATCGGCAACGATCTATGGTGGCTCAACCAGGATTCGCGCGGCGGCGTCTGGATCAACGGCCGCGAAAAGAAAGCCGGCGAGACCGTGGCCTCGGCGACGGCGGCAGCCGAGGGCGGGGCGGAAAGCGCTTCAGCCGCGAGCCCGACACCCGCGCCAGTCGAAACACCGGCGGTCGATCCGGCCGTCGCGCCTGCCGCCTCCGGCTCACCGCTGGCGGCGTTGCGCCTGCTGATGCAGCCGACCCGGACCGGCGGAGTCGCCGGCAAGGTCGACCGGCTCGCGGGCGAAATCGGCAAGGCGCCGGACGACCTGATTGCGACGCTCACGGGCGCCGGGCTGAAGGTGCCGGAGAAATCGCGCGAGAAACCGGTTTTCGTGGAGCACGCCGGCGAGATTTTCTGGCTCAACAAGAACGCGAAGGACGAATTGTGGCTCAACGCCAAGGCGTCGAAGTTCGCGGACAAGGGTGGCGATGCCGCCGGGAACGATGGCGGCGAGAAAAAGCCGTCGCGCCGCGGCGGGGGACGTTCGCGGAAAAAACCCGAGGCCGAAGCCGGGCCGGCGTGAAGGCGGGGCGGCGCGCGGAGTTTTTGACTTTGGGCGCCGCAGGGGACAGCGTGCCGGCCAAAACCCACGCCCGCCGATGAGTCATTCCACCGCCTCCGTCGCTCCCGCCGCCCGCCCGACCGGGGCGAAGAAGAATTTCACCGTCACGCAGCTCGACGCGGTGCCGGCGGCGAAGTGCCCGTGCGGTTTCTCGCGCCGGGCGTTCGTGTCGCCCGACAATCCGGTCGCGACGATCCACCTGGTCGACATCCAGACGGACGCGCAGACGCACTATCACAAGAAGCTGACGGAGATTTATCTGATCCTCGAGGGCGAGGGCTTCATGGAACTCGACGGGGAGATGCACCCGGTGAAACCGATGACGGCGATCTTCATCAAACCCGGCTGCCGCCACCGCGCAGTCGGGAAGCTGAAGATCGTGAACATCCCGGTGCCCGCGTTCGACCCGAACGACGAGTGGTTCGACTGAGGACGGGCCGCTCGCCATCCGGGTGCGTGGCGCGGGGCCGGCGCGTTGATCGAATCCGCCCTCCGGAATTTTTCTCGTCAGGGGGCGATTCGGTTGGCACCGAAGGGTATGTCCTTGAGTCTGCCACTCCGTCTCCTGCGCTCTCCGTTGCGTTCGCTTCTGTCCGGTCGGCCCGGGCGATCCCTGGTTCTTTCCGCCCTGTTGATCATCGGGATGGCGGGTTGCGCGACCGGCGACGTCGCGATGCTCGTCACGATTGTCGGCGGGGAGAAGATCCGCGTGCCGTTCGGTCGCGGCGGAGTCGTGCTGTCGGCCGAGGACGACGTCCAGATCAACACGGCGAACTTCACCCTGACCAAGGACAAGAAGTTCGATTACACCTTCGAGTTCACCGACAGCCGGAAACGGGCGCTGCGCCGGGTGCTCGTCGAGGACGTATCGGACAACGCGCCGGTCTTGTTCGTTGACGACGCGCAGCCGCAGCTTTCGGCCGCCGGGCAATGGCGGGGCAGGCTGGAACTGCCCGACCTGGCCGAACCCCGGATGGGCTGGGTCGCGACGATCTCGAACAGCGTGCGGGTGTTTCGCTTCACACTCACGTTTGCCGACGGCAAGACGTTGGTGATCCATCAGGGAGAGTTCTATCCGCCGGCCGAAAAGGCCGCCATCCGTCACCTCTTCGGCCAGAATTACTGACCGGCGACGGCGGGTGAGATAAGGTTGCCGCCGGGGTCCGCTGCTCCGGGCCTTGGGTCGACGTTTCGGGCAAGGCTTTCCGGGGTTGGCAATCCCGGCTGCAGTTTTACAAAAGCCCCCCGTGCCCGACGCGCTTGGGCCGCCGGCGCGAGCGCGTCTTGAAATCTACGCGGGCTCGTGGTTCGTTGTCCGTGTCGGAAGCCCCACCCACCGCCCGCGCCCCATCACTTGGATCCCAAAGGACCAACTCCGCCGTCCGTGCTGGGCGACTATCCGCTGGCTTGCAGCGGAGGGATCGGCACCCGCCTGTCACCCAAGGGCAGCCTCGTCGCCATCGGTTCGGCGGCGGTTCTCGCCGTCTACTCCGTCGGCTACATCCACACCATTCCGGCTGCCCAGCGGGTGGAGCTTGTCACAAAAATCGCCGAGCGGCTTCCTGCTTCCCCGCATGGGTGGAAGGACGGCACCTACCTCGGGTGGGGCAGTTGCCGGCACGGCGATCTCCAGGCCTCCGTGGTCATCTTGCATGGGCGGATCGTGTTCGCGTCGATTTCGAAATGCCTGACACGTTACTCGAAAAACGTCATCGCCCGGCTCCCGGGCCAGGTCGTCGCGCGACAATCCGCCGACGTCGACCAGGTCTCGCGGGCAACGGAGAGCTCCGACGCGTTCTACGACGCGGTGACCGCGGCGCTGGTCCAGGCCAAATGAGTGGCATGCATTTTCATGCCGAGGCCGTGATGGGCACCGTCGTCACGTTCGAGGTGCTCGGCCAGGCTGGCGATGCCACGCGGCAGCTCGACCGCGAGGCGGCGGTCGGGCGTGCCGTGGGTTGGTTTCGCCACCTCGAACGGGTCTGCACCCGATTCGATCCGGCGAGTGAACTCCGGCAGCTCTCGGCGCAAACCGGCGTCGCCGTTCCGGTGAGCACGCTGCTCTTCGAAGCCGTCCGGTTTGCGATCGGCGTCGCGACGGAAACCGGCGGCGCTTTCGATCCGACAATCGGCCACCGCAACGAGGCGCGCGGCTTTGATCGCGAATTCCGCCATGGCTGGAAAGCGTGCTCGAACGTCGCCGTGCTGGACGACCCCGCCAGTTTTCGCGACGTCATCCTCGATCCTGAAAACAGAACGATCACCCTCGGCCGGCCGCTCGTGCTCGACCTCGGCGCGGTGGCGAAGGGCCTTGCGATCGACCTGGCGGCGCGCGAACTCCGCGGGCAGGGCAACTTTTCGATCGATGCGGGCGGTGACCTTTACCTCGGCGGCCGCAACGCCGCGGGCCGGCCGTGGTCCGTCGGCATCCGGCACCCGCGCGATCCGCTGGCGGTGATCGAGACGATGCGCGTGTCGGATGCCGCCGTCTGCACTTCGGGCGACTACGAACGCCGCACGTCCGCTTCCGGTGACGGCGGGCACCACATCCTCGATCCGCGCACCGGTGAGTCGCCGGCCGGCGTGGTCAACGCCACCGTCGTCGCGCCATCGGCGATGGTGGCCGACGCTCTGGCGACCGCCGCGTTTGTGCTCGGCCCGGTCGAGGGACTGCAACTGCTCGAGCGTCATGGCGTGGCAGGCGTGATCTTTTCCGACACGCTGGAACGATTCGCGACCGCGGGATTCGGGGACAAAACGTGAACAACGCCGCCACCCTTCGATCCGCGCCGACGGCAGTGGCGGCGGTCGGGCGATTTTTGGAAAGGCCGAAGGGACTGCTGATCGCGGTCCTCGCGGCGCTGGCCGCGCTGGCCGGATTTGACGGCGGCAAGGCCGGGTTGCCGCCGAGTCTGGTCATGGCAGCGCTCGCGGCGATGCTGGTCGATGCGCCGATCCTGCGGCGAAGGAAAGGCCGCTGGGTTTTTCCGGATGGCGCGCTCCTCACGGGGATGATCGTGGCGATGATCCTGAGCCGGAAGGAAGCGTGGTATGTCGCGCCCGCCACGGCGGCCCTGGCGGTGCTGGGCAAATATCCGCTCCGCGGCCGCAGCGCGAACGTGTTCAACCCGGCGGCGCTGGCGCTCGTTGTGAGTTATTACGTTTTCGATCCCGGCGAGGATTGGTGGGGCGCCCAGCCCGGCGCCTCGACGGTCGCGGCCCTCGTGCTGATCGTCGCGGGGGCGTATGTGGCGAACCGCGTCAACCGGCTGCCCGCCTTGTTGTGGTTTCTCGGCGTTTATTTTCTGTTGTTCACCGCGACGGCGTTTGTCGGGAATCCGCGCAACGTCGCCGAAATCTACCGGGCGCCCGACGTCTTCATGACGCTGTATTTCGCGTTCTTCATGGTCACGGATCCGCCGACCTCGCCGCCGCGCGAGCGGGACCAGCGGATCTTCGGTGCGATCGTCGCCGCGATCAGTTACGCGGTGTTCGAGTTTTTCGGCACGGCGTGGTTTCTCCTCGCCGGCTTGCTCCTCGGCAACGCGTGGGAAGCGTGGCGCCGCTCGCGGGCGGGTTAGTGAGGCGTTGAAACGCAAAGCGGCGAAAGCGCGAAGAACTGCGCGAAAAAACATCCTTGGCGATCGGTCTTCGCGACCCTGCGCCCTGGCGTTCATCCCGAAGCCGGGACCGAATTCGGCCGCCGGCGGCGGAACACGACCAGCGCACCGAACGCGACGAGCCCGGAGGGAACGATCGCCATCGCGACCTGGATGGCGTCGCCGCGAAACCGCCGGGAAAACGCGCCATTGCGCCGCACGATGTCGAGTCGCGTCACGCCCGCCACCGCCATGACGAGAACCACGACGACGAGGGCGAACCGCGGCCTCCGCACCTTCGACCAGATCCAATGCGCGTGCACGCCGAGATGGACGCCGATCATCGTCATCAGCGCCCACGCCGAGAAGGCGTGCACGTCTTCCAAAAAACGGTGGCGTCCGGGCGCGATCCCGAGCGCGGGCAGGAGATTGCGCGACACGGCCAGCCCGGTGCCGATCGCCACGCCGGCGACGGCGCATTGCGCGAGGTCCCACGCGCGGTTGAAACGCACCTCGCCCGGCCGGGAGCGGGTGGAGCGGCGGAACACGTCGACGATCCATTTCCAATTGAGCCATAGGTGGACGGCCAGCACCGGCACGACGGCGGCGCCGAGCACCTCGTGCCACGGCAGATCGGTCCAATGCCGCATCGCCGCGAGCACGAACGCGAGCAGCACCACGACATCCCACCGAAATTTCCAGCCGTCGACGCGGGGCTTGGCGGGCGGAGATGGTGTCATGGCCTCTCCGGAGCTGCAGCCGGCAACGTCGCGAACAGGTCGGCGAGCCGCATGCTTTGGTCGGCGATGTCAGCGTCGGACAGATTGCAAAGGATCGCGGCGACGGCGCGCGTCTCCGGACGGAGGAACAGCACCGCCGTTCCGCCATGACTGGCGCCGTCATGGTAGTAGAGTGTCCGGCCCGCGCCGTCCTTGCGCACATACCAGCCGATGCCATAGCCGGTCGGTTCGCCTGCCGTCGTTTTCTGCCCGGCGAAGAGCAGCCGCCGCGAATCCTCCGTGAGGTAGCCCGGCCGCAGCATCGCCGAGCCGAACCGGACGAGGTCCTCCGCGGTGGAAAGAAATCCCCCGGCGGCCCAGCAGGAACTCAAATCGACGGCCGGCGCTGCGACGAACTTTCCGTCCGGACCGGTCGCGTAGAAGCTCGTGCGGTCCGGATCCACGGCTCCGGTCCGATCGGGCCGCGTATGGTTCAGGCCCAGCGGCGAGCACACGTCCGCAGCCATGAAATCGAGAAAATCCCGGTGCGCCGCAGACTCCATGACGGCGCTGATGAGCACCCAGCCGAGCGAGGCATAACTGAATCTCGTGCCCGGCGGCGCGATCAGCGGATCGTCCGCGAAGAGTTGCAGCTCGGCGCGCACGCCGGCGAAGGGCCGGTTGAGGAACGGCTCCCGATTGCGGTAGTCGCGGATGCCCGCGAGGTGACCCGCGAGCAGCCGCGTGGTGATCGCGCCCTCGGGCTTCACCGGAAAATCCGGCACGTATTTTTGCACGGGAGCGTCGAGATCGATCCGGCCCTGCTCGACGAGCCGCAGGAGTCCGGCGGCCGTCAGCGATTTGGAAATGCTGCCGATCCGGAACCGGCTCGCGGACGTTACCGGTCGCTGGGCTTCGAGATCGGCGAAACCGAATGCCTCCGACCACACGAGCCAGCCGTCCACGGCCACCGCCGCCGCGAGCCCGGGCACGTGGGGCGCGATTTCCTTTTCCAGCAACGCGTGGGCCTGGGCAACGGTTTCCGCCGGCGGCCCCGACGTCGGTGGTTCCGTCGCTGTCGCCCCTTCGCTCGTCGCCAATACGAACGCCAGCGGCGCCACGAGATTCCACCGGAACCTCCAGCCGTCGACGGGGGGCTTGGCGGGCGGGGAGGGTGGGAGCACGGTCCTCACGTGAGCGACCGCCGCTTACCGTGGCAAACGCGAATCAAACCCGACCGTCCCCACTGTGGCGAACGGCAGGATGAGACGTGCCGCCTGACGCCGGGCGACTGGTGAATCCCATTCGTTCCACACTCATGCCCGGCACCGCCATCATCGTCGAGCTGCGTAATCGATTTCCAAAAAATCGGAAACTCGTCGAGGCTGGGGATAAGATGCTCCTGTCCGAAGGCGGCGAGACCAAATACCGGCTCACTCTCCACACGGCGCGGCCGGCCAAGGCCCCTCCGCCCGTGGCCTACTGGGCGCGGCTGACGGCGTATCAACCCACGCCGTTGACCCGCACGCAGGCGCAGGCCCTGCACACCATAATCGCGGCGTCCGCTGACGGGTGCTGCGCACCCTCGAGTGCGCCGCTGAAGGATCGGCGGGATTGCCGAGTCCCTCCTTCGTCCTTGCCCGGGGAAGCCTCATTCGTAGCGTAACCCTCATGGATGCCGTCCTTCCGCTCGACCAGATGACCACGGAGGAAAAGCTGCGCGCAATGGAAGCGCTGTGGGCGGATCTCTCCCGCAACGCCGACACATTTGAATCGCCCGCGTGGCACGCCGATGTTCTCCGCGACCGCGACCAACGGATTGCCGGGGGAAAGGAGACTTCCGTTGAGTGGGAAGTCGCCAAGCGCAATCTTCGCGAGCGCCTGCAGTGAAAGTTCTGATCCGGCCTTCGGCGCTGGACGACCTGGCTGACGCGTTCGCGTTTTACGAAGGCCAACAATCGGGATTGGGCAGCTACTTCCTCGACTGCCTCTCCGCCGATCTCGATTCGCTGGCGCTCTACGGAGGAATTCACCGCCGCGTTTTTGGGGCCCACCGCTCGCTCTCCCGGACGTTTCCATTTGCCATCTACTACGACGTCGTTGGAGACACGGCCCACGTCAAAGCGGTGCTGGACTGCCGCCGCGATCCAACGTGGATCTGGAAGAAGCTGCGCGAACCCCGTTGAACATGGCACCGCACCCGGCGGTTCGAACCGCCGGCCGCGACCGCGGGATTTGCCGTTGTGGACGTGGATTCCAAGCGAGGAAGTCAAATGCGCCCTGTGTCTTCCTGCCAAGCCCACACGAATTCGGATGGAGCGCAGCTTAGGGTGAAGCACAACGTGTTAGTGTGCGATGCGGTCGAGGGCTTAGAGTTAATCACCGGTCGGCTAGCGCAGATGCCAAGGCATCAAACCTGAACATTGCATAGAATCCTCAGGTGCGCCGCTAGGTCCAATCGGTTTCGGCAGCGTGCAAATTTTTGTCCAGCTCGATGGGGGTCATATTATCGGCGAAAGCGCGAAGGCGGATATGGTCAATCGTTTTGCCAAGCGGCGGATTGAATGCATTCACCCATTGGAAATCTCGCTTCAAGACTCGCATCGAATGAGGGAAGAGCGGTTGTAAGCCGCCAATCTCTGTGAATTCCCAATAGGACTCTTCATTCTTCTTCTCAAGAAAGGCCCCTTCGCAGCGAACAAATCCGTGTCCAATTCTAATCGGAAACCTTACGTTCACCGCAAAGTGTCGCGCCATCACATCGGAGCTGTTTGCAATCCGCAAAATCAGTCGCGGCTCGCCGCCATCGCCTGAAAATACACGAGCCATAATTACCAAACTAGGATGCTTTACCCGATTCATCACGTCGCGGATTTCTCCGACTCCGGACTTGACCAACTCCTCCAAGCTCGACCGAGTTCGCGGTGCTTTCGGTTCGTTCATTGGGTTTCAAAACTGCACCATTTCGCACAATAGGTCGCAAGGACGTTGCGTGCGATAATCAGACGAATTTGGTCAGACCGCCGTAAGGTGGAATGCTTCACTATCTACCTTCGGCCGTCGTGCCGTGTCCGGCCGGGGCGCGGCCGCGCTTGCGCCAAAGCAGCATCAGGAGGAAGCCGATCGCGGCGCCGCCGAGGTGCGCGTAGTGGGCGATGCCGGCGCCGAAGAGGGAGAATCCGGTGACGCCCGAAAACAGGTCGAGGAGCAGCAGGCCCGGGATGAAGTATTTCGCCGCGATCGGAACCGGCACGAACATCACGGCGAGTTTGGCGTTGGGATGGAGAAACCCGAATGCCACCAGGAGCCCGTAGATCGCCCCGGAGGCGCCGAGCGTCGGACGCGCATAGATTCCATAAAGCTCGACGAGCATCGCCTTGACCGCCGGATCCCGCGGTAGCACGCCGCCCCCATTGGCCAGCAGCGAACTGATTTCAGGCGGCGTCAGGCCGGCCGCAACCGCGCGAGCGTGGAGGTCGTGGAAATCGTGCCAGTTGATTCCCGTCTGGACGAGCGCGGCGCCGATGCCGCAGAGAAAATAGAAGAGCAGAAAGCGTGTCGCGCCCCACTGCAGCTCGAGGATCCGCCCGAAGGAAACGAGCGCGAACATGTTGAAGAAAATATGCGTCAGATTCGCATGCAGAAACATATACGTCACCACCTGCCACGGGCCAAAGTGGATGTTCGCCGGATACCAGAGGGCGCCCGCATCGACCAATCGCTCGCTTCCGCTGGGCAGCAGGTAGCCCGCGGCAAACGCGACGAGGTTCGCGATCAACAGGCTGGCGACCACGCGGGGCATGCGACTCATCGCGCTACCGTTGCGATCCCGCGGACGTTCGCAACCCTGTCGGACGCCCGGGCCGCGATCGAGTCGCACGCCAAAGGCGCACGGGGTCGGCCGAGCCCGGAGGGCCAGGGCTGAGAGGGGAGGGGATTCCGGCGGCGAACGCCAGGCGGACATGGGGCGCTGCCGCAGGGCCGGCAGCGCAGCGGTTGATCGACGATCCGATCAAAGCCGGCGACGAAGTGGCGGTGAAGACGGGCAAGCCGGGTAAATCCAATCGGTATTGGCCGACGTGTTTTGCTGCAATTTCACGCGGGCGGCGGAAGATTTTCGCCCGGAGGGCGGTTCTTTTTCCGGCCAACCGCGTCCTCCGAACAGTCCGGGAGGCACCGAGCATTGACCGGCCCCGGACAAGAAAGACCATGCCCTTCCCCATGAACGACCCCAAAGGCAGCCCCCACTCCTCCGCCGGATTTTTTCCGGCGCGCATCAAAGTCCTCCTCCTCGCGGCCGGCTGGTTCGGCCTGTTCGGCGCGACGCAAGCTCTCGCCCAGACCTACGACGTGCGTGCGTTCGGCGCCACGGGCGACGGCACGACGAAGGACACCGTCGCGTTCCAGAAGGCGCTCGACACGTGCGCGGTGAACGGCGGCGGCTACGTCGTGGTTCCCGCGGGCAATTATCTCATCGGCAGCATCCAGCTTGGCGATCGCACGATCCTGAAGCTGGACAAGGAGGCGACGCTGACCGGCACGACGGATTTGAACGACTATCCGCTCATCGACATTCGCTGGGAAGGCCGCTGGATGCCGGGGCATCGCGCGTTGATCTACGCCGCCAACGTCGACCACATCGGCGTGATCGGGCCCGGGCATATCACGGCGAGTTTTGGGCGGGGCGGCTTCGGCGGGCCGGCGCGGGGCGGCGCTCCCGGCGCGGCGGCGGCGCCCGGCGGTGCCGCGCCCGCGGCGGGGGGGGCGGCGGCGGCAGGGGCGGCACCGCAGGGGCGGGGCGGATTCGCCGGCCGCGGACCCGGTGGCGTCCGGCCACCGCGCGGGCCGTTGCTGATCGAGCCGATCTCGTGCAACGACGTCCGGTTCGAGGATTTTACCGGCGACCACACCGGCACGTGGGCGAATCATCCGACCTATTGCACCGATGTCATCTTTCGCAACCTGACGCTGACGAACACGTCCGACGGCCTCGACATCGATTCCTGCAACGGCGTGCTGGTCGATCACTGCAACATCACCGGCGGCGACGACGCCATCAGCGTCAAGTCCGGCCGCGGCATGGATGGCGCGCGCCTCGGCAAGCCGGCCGAGAACATCGTCATCTCCAATTGCACGCTGTCCGATCGTGGCAACGCGTGCATCGGGCTCGGCAGTGAAATGTCCGGCGGCGTGCGCAACATGCGGGTGGAGCACTGCAAGTTCGTCCACTCGGGGCAAAACTGGTATGCGATCTACATCAAGACACGGCCCGGCCGCGCCGGCGTGACCGAGAACATCACGTTCGATGACATCGACGTGTCCGACGCCGGCGGATTTCTCCGGATCAACACGGTGAACGGCGGCAACACGAGCACGGCGGACGATCCGGTCGAGGGCGACATCGGCGTCCCGCTCGTCAAAAACATTCGCTGCACCAACATTCGCGTCACCAACGTCCGCGATCTTGTCGCGGTTTACCAGACCAACACGCAGAAGCCGGTCGAGGGCCTGGTGCTGGAAAATATCACCGGCGACTGCGCCCGCGGGATCGCGCTGGTGAACGTCAACCATGCGGTGCTCAAGGATGTCAATGTGACCGGGTATGCCGGCCCGTTGCTGTCGACGGAAAATACGACCGGCACGGGTCTCGAGGGCGCGGTCAAGTTCGAGCCTCGTCCGCCGCCGGACGCCGCGGCGCGGGCCGCCCGGGCCGGGCGCGGCGCGACCACTCCATGAGTTGGCGGCCGGGGTCGGCGACCCCGGCTACAATGCTGGCAGTCTTCTTTGCGTCCACGTTCCATGAAAGCCCTTTTGTTCACGCTCGTGTCGGCGGTTTCGCTGCTGTCGGGGGCTCGGGCCGTCGCTCCGGTGCGAGGCGGCGTCGTGGTGCTCGATGCAACGCAGTTCCTCGGCGAACTGCCCGACGGCGACACCGCGACCAATGGCGCACCACGCGGCGGCGGTGGCGGGCGCCGCGGGGGAGCGGCCGCGACGGTGGCGGCGCGTCCGGCTCCGGCTTTCACGTTCGAGAATTTCGCGATCAACCTCCGCGAGCCCACGCCGTTTTCCGCCAAGGCGAATATTCCGCAGGCGGGCACGTGGCATCTCTACGTGCGCTCGCGCAGCGTCGCGGATGGGAGCTCGTTCAAGGTTGCGGTAGGCGGCAAGCCCAGCGCCGAGACTTTCGGCGCGGCGCCCGGCGGTGCGTTTCAATCCGGCGGCACCTTCGAGCTGCCGGCGGGCCCGCTCAAAGTCACGCTGACCGACATCCATCCCGGCAGCGCTTTCGACGTGTTGCTGCTATCGCCGAAGCCCGACCTGAAGGAATCGGACCTCGCGCCGTTGCAATATCCCGACGACATCGTGCTGCTGAAGGAATACCCGCTGCCCGTCGTCATCGACGGCGTGAAATTCGGCGACCTCGATGGCGACGGCAAAACGGACCTCGTCGTCCTCACGCCGAATTATTCGACCTACGCGTTCGACAACAGCGGCAAGGAACTGTGGCACTACGATGCGCCGCCGGGCGGTAGCGAGCTGCGGTCGCAGTTCGAGGCGCCGGGCAGCGTCTGGGATTTCGACCAGGACGGGAAGGCGGAGGTCGTCGCATGGCGAATGATCGACGACAAGGAATACCTCGTGATGTCCGACGGCGTCACCGGCGCGATCAAGCACCAGGTCGAGTGGCCGACGCAGCCGCGCCCACACGTCTATAACAATTTCCGGACGGCGATCGCGAAGCTCCATCCCGGTTATCCCGACAGCCTGATCGTCTATACCGATTCCGGTGGCACCGTCTCGGTCAACGCCTACGGCCCGACGCTCAATCTGCTGTGGTCCTACAGCCACTCGCGGTTGAAAGATTATCACGGGCACTACATCTACCCGATCGACATCGATGGCGACGGGATCGATGAGGTCTACGTTTCCCATGTGATGCTCGATGCGCGCGGGCACGAGGTGTGGAACAACTACGCCGAGTTTCCCGACAACCACGACCACGTCGACTCGGCGCGGTTTGTCGACCTGAACGGCGATGGCAAACTCGAGCTCGTCGCCGGGCAATCCGATGTCGGCACCGTGCTCTACGACGCCACGACCGGCAAACTTCTCTGGCAGCGCTTCGCGAACCACAACCAGAAGATCGAGGCGGGCAACTATCGCGCCGACGTGGCCGGCCCAGTGGTGGTCGCGAGTTCGCGGTTTTACGTTGGCGGACTCGGCGCGCTGCTGCGCTGGTATGATCCGACGGGCAACCGGATCGACATCTGGCCGCACAACCCGATTCCCGGGAACCCGAACTTCGCGAAGGGCGACTTCAAGGGCGACGGCCGGAACGTGCTTTTCTGGCAGCGCTTCCGCATCGAGCCCGACGGCACGGGCACGATCGCGTTTCCCGACGAGGTCTTTCACATGTTCGACTTCATGGGGACGGGCAACGATCAGGCGATCACCGTCGGCCGCAACGGCATGGTCCGCGTCTACGGCTACAAGAACGCGAAGCCGAATCCGACCGCGGAAAAACGCGACCCCGTCTACCGCGCGCATGCGATCTCGAACCACACCCATTACTGAGGAGATGAACCCCATGGCCAATGACCTCGTTGGAATTGCGAAGGGCGTCATCGGCGCGCTGGTCGCGGCCATGGCGACGACGGCGCTCGCGGGCGTGTTTTATCCGGACGGCGCGACGACGATGCATTTCGCGTTCGAGGGCAGCCCGAACGGCGACCGGCCGGTCGTGCGGCCGCCGGCGTTTTATCACGCCGACGACGGCTTCGGGTTTGTCGATTCGCCGGGGCTCATCGGCACGGCGCGAGGCGTCACGGCGACGAAATATTTCCGGTTCGACGTCAACGTGCCCGCGGGCACCTACGACGTCACGGTCACGCTTGGCGGCACGGCGGGGGATTCGGTCACGAACATCCAGGCCGAGAACCACCGGCCGATGGTGCAGGACGTGCACGTCGCCCGGGGACAGAGCGCGACAAAAACCTTCACGGTCGTGGTGAAGCGCGGCGCGGCGGGCGATCCATCGCTGGACGGCGACGGGCGGCTCACGCTGGAGTTTTCCGGCACGAATCCGTCGCTGATGAAGCTCGACATCAAGCCGGGCGGAAAGCCGGTGGCGCCGTAGCGGCGGGTGGTGCGGTTGGGCGATCGATGTAGCCGGGCCCGTTGAGCCCGGCTACAAAGCGGACCTTGCGACAATGCGGCTCCGGCAACAAGCGGCGCAAATCGGACCGGTGCATTGACGTATGAGCGGTGTCGCGTGACTGTGCGCCTGGCGAAACCAGTCCGATGAAAATCACGCGTCACATGCTCGGACTCTTGCTGGCGGCTGGCGCCGGATTGTGGGTGGGCGTGCCCGTGGCGAGCGCGCAGTTTTCGACCGGGTCGCGCGGCGGCGGTTCGCCGTCGTTGTCCGACAAGGACCGGGACCGGCCTCCGGCGCCCGACGCGCCCGAGACCGACAGTGGCGGGCGGCACTACGTCGACGACATCGTGGAGATCGCGGGCGTGAAGGAGCAGAAACCCGACGCCGACGGGCGTCGCAAGGTGACGGTGCGCCTGCGTTACGCGCTCGTCCACTACGCCGAAGGCACCCTGAGCCTGGGCTTCAACCTGAAGTCTGCGACGACGTTTACGCGGGTGACCAACCTGCCGGTGAAGGCCGGGACCGGAGAGACCGAGATTTCCGCGTCGATCGTGCCGGTGACGTGGCCGGACGATCATCCGTTCAAGGTTTACGTCAGCCTCTCGGCCGAGCCGCATCCGAAGCAGTGGTCGTTGCTCGCGGACGACTCCCAAGTCATGAAACCGGCCGCTGCGCCCGTGTCGGCGAAGGGCGGCGAGGCGAAGTGAGCGGCGTAGCCGAGAAATCTAGCCGGGCATGAACCCGATCCTACGGCGCTTTTTTCAAACCTTCCCACTTCACGGTCCACGATCCATCCGCCGGAAAGCCGGGTGCGTTGCCCGGCGGCGCACCATCCCAACCCGCGGCCATCATTGCCGTGGCGGCGAGCAACGCTCCGTTGCCGGGCAGGTAGACATTCAGGAATCCGGCGGTGTTGAAGTTGTGGCCGTTTGAGGTGAAGACGTTTTTTGGCGTGTCGCGGAGAAGCGCGTCGATGGCGCGGGCCGGCTCGCCGAGTCGGGCGGCGGTCATCGCGACCATCGGACAATCCCAGCCCCAGGCGCTCGGCCAGTTCCAATGGTCCCAAATCCAGTCCAGCGTCGCGCTCATGGTGGCGCGGTCGATGCCCTCGCCGGGCAGAAAGCCCATGGCCATCAGCACCGCGGGATGATCGGTCGACCATTTCGGGTTGGAGTAACTGTCGGGCGTGGTGGCCGTGAAAAGATACTTGCCGTCGGACACCGGGAACGGCGACAGATGCCGGATCACGTCGTCCCACCTGGGGTCGCGCGGCAGGCCCAGCCGCTCGCGCCACTTCTGCGCGGTCTCCAGGCCCCAGCGCCAGTAGGCGAGCTCGAACGCCGGATTGGCGGTCGTCTCGCGTGGAAGCGTCTCCTGCGCGGACTTCAGCGGCGGGCCGAGCACGTATTCTCCCGTCGCCGGATCCTTCCACGCGAAGGACGCCATGAACTCCGCGGTCTGGAAAACGACGTCACGGTATTTCGCGAGCGTCGCCCGGTCGCCGCGGTCGCGGTAGGCGAGTTCGGCGTAATAAATCGGGTGCGGCTCCTGCCAGATGAGAAACGGGCCGGTCTTCGATGGCGACTCGGCCCCGGAAGGGTCCGTCATCTTCGGCCAGCGCGCACCGGCGTAGCCCTGCTTTTGCGCCGTGCTGCGCGCGCGTTCCAGGATGCGGGAATAGAAGCCGAGACTTTTTTCCAGCAACGGCAGCCGGCCCCACAGCGCAAAATGCGCCGCATGGAGCCAGTGCATCTCGAGATGAAACTTGCCGTTCCAACTGTTGAAGCTGAGTCCGGTTTCCTGCGGCGGCGTGCGGCCGGCGCTCTGGATCGCGGTCAGGTATTCCGAGAGGACGATGCGGCGTTCGAGTTCCATCCAGCGAGGATCGCGGCTGGATGAAAGATCGATCGCGCCACCGGTGCTCCAGAAGTCATTCCAATGCTTCACGACGGCTGCGGCCGTGGCGGCGAAATCCGCGGGCGGCGCGGGGGGTGGAGTTGGGGAAAACCGGCAGCAGAACTCGAAGCTTTTCGAACCGGCGGCCGGCGTGACGAGATACCGGTGCGGCCCGGTCTCGGAAAACCTCGCGCCGGCCGACCACGCGGCCGCGGCCCAATAGGTGTCGGCGTCGAGCTTCCGCGCAAACAGCGCGCTGTCAGCCCACGGGTGCGACACCGTCGTGGTGTGCGCATTTGGCTGGTTCCAATCCGCCGCGGAGCGCTGGGGCGAGCCGTAGGGGAATGCCGTGAAGACTCCGATGCGGCCCTCGCCGACGAGCGGCGATTCGACGCGGACCGCGATTTCATCCGAGTCGGGGTGGCAGACCGTGCGCACGTCGACCGCGTCGCCCTCGAGGGTGAAGTGGCTGGAGATCGTGGCGGTCCACAGATCGAGCGTTTGCCTCACGTCGGCGAGATCCGTCATCTGCGCCGGCTGGCCGTCCTTTTTCGTCAGGACAAAACCGAGCTGCCCGAGATCAAGCCGGTGGGGATTGTTGCGGAGAAAGTTATTGGCTTCGCCGACCTGGTCCGCATACGGCACTGCGCGTCCGTGGGTGTCGAAAGGCACGAAAGGGAAATTGTCGATCGTCCACCCGTTGGGGTTCGGCGAGGAGTGCCAGCCCCAGTCGGACATGATGCACAGCGGAAACGCGCGCGCATAATTGGTGGCGAACGTCTGCAGGCCGGTCGCGTCCACGGTGACCGCGAAGCCGCCGTTGCCGACCGAGAGCGGGTTGGTCACGTCGAATTTCGTCAACGTGACATTATGCCGCGCCACCAGCGCCCGCCGGTCGATGCGCGGCGGGGCGGCCTCCGCGGCCGGCGACCGTGCGACCGCCAAGACCAGCATCGTCGCAAGCGCCGGCGCGAAATGACCGAAGGCCGAACGGATCGAATGAGGCATCTTGATCATGCGCTGGAACGGATGGGGCGGAGAATGGAGGCTAAGAATATTTGTCGTGAGGAGCAGCGAAAGGGGTGGTGGGTCGGTTTGGTCTGTTTTTTGTAGGTCGGGGTTTACGCCCGACGTGTCGGGCGTGAAGCCCGACCTACATCCGGGCAAACTGACCCATTACCCGAAAAGGAATGTCGCCGGATGTAGCCGGGCTCGTTGAGCCCGGAGGCAGGGGTCGACGACTCCGGATGCAATTTTATCACCGCGCGGGCGCGGCGGACAGCGGAGTTGCTTCAGTTGATCCAGTCGCGTCACGGCGGATGAGGGGTTCGCCCTCGGCGACCTTGAGGTCGAGGCCGGAAAGATCGGGCGCCTCGACGTTCGAGAGGACGAGGCCGCGCTGGGCAGTCACGTGACAATTCTCGATCTTGAGGTCCGTGATCGGGCTGCCCGTCAGGCCCTGGATCACGCCGCCCGCCTGCGCCGTGCCCGAGATATTTATCAGCCGGACATTGCGAACCTGCGTCAGGACCTTGGCCGGCGGCGGCGGGGGGCCCACCATTCTCCATTCGAGCTCGAAGCTGAAAGCGCGGGCGACGTCGGCGATCTGGAAATCGCGATAGACGATGTCTTCGATCACGCCGCCGCGGCTCGGTTGCGACTTGATCCGCGCGGCGGAGCCGGAACCGGTGAACTTGCACCGCTGCACGAGCACGTGGCGGATCGAACCGGTGACTTCCGAGCCCATCGCGACGCCACCGCCGGTGCCGAAGGTGCAATCGCTGATCGTGATATTTTCGCACGGCCGGTTCACGCGCAGGCCGTCGGCGTCCTTGCCAGCCTTGATTGAGATGTTGTCGTCGGTGCACGCGATGTCGCAGTGGGAAATCTGCACGTCCTGGCACGAGCAGACGTCGATGCCATCGGAGCTGGGGATGTAGCTGTCGATATGAACGTCGAGGTTCTCGGCGACGACGTGGCGGCAATAAATGAAAACGAAACCCCAGCGCGCCTGGTTCTTGAGGTGCACGCCGGAGACGCGGACGTTCGTGCAATCCTGAAACACGATCGCGCGCGGCGGGGCGAGACGGCCCGCGCCGCCCGGCAGGGGAATGCCCGCGGCGTTGATCGGCGGCAGATGGGCGGGATCGGGCGCGAGGTTGATGGAGGAGGTGGTCGGCAACGGCGTCGGGTAAACGTCATCGACTTTCGGCAGCGGGCCGGCCGCGGCCGCGGGCGACGGGCCGCGTCCAGCCGCGTTCGGCGAACGGGCTGCACCGGCCGGTCGCGGGCCCCGGCGGGCGCCGGCCCCGGGCCATTCGAGGCCGGAACCGTCAATGGTGCCCTCGCCGCTGACGACGACGTCGTTCGTTCCCACGAAATTCAAGACGGCCGACGTCCAGTAACGCTCGATGCCTTCCCAGCGCGTGTAGATCGGCGGAAAGTCGGCCATGACGGTGGTGCTCTTGAGCACGCCGTCCTTCTGCAGCTCGAGATTCACGCCGGGTTTGAAATAGAGCGCGCCGGTCAGGAAGGTGCCCTTCGGCACGACGATCACGCCGCCGCCGGCCGCGGCGCAGGCATCGATGGTGGACTGGAGGGCCTTGGTGTTGACCGTCGAACCGTCGCCGACCGCGCCGTGTTCCGTGATGAGGAATTCCGTGGCGGCGCGACTGGTGGAGACGCAACACGCAAGGAACGTGGCCGCGAGAAAACGGAAAGCGACGAGGCGGGGACGGACGGGAAGGTGGCTCATGACGGGGTGCGCGTGATGAAGAGTGACGTTTCGCGGCACAAAACGTCGCGGGCGAAGCGAGCAATCGGGCGAGTTCGTGGGATCATGACCGGGCCGACGGGGACTCCCGAGAACACTGGCGCCGCTGGCGCCGCGGCGCGATACGCGAAGTGGCCAATGCGCCTTGTCATTCTCCGCGCGTGCTGCAACGTGCCGGGGTCGGCGGCGTTCGCCCGGCCCGGAATCAAATCACGACGCGCATGGACTACGTTAATCTCGGCAGAACCGGCCTCAAGGTATCGCGCGTCGCGCTCGGTTGCATGACGTATGGCGCGCCCGCCACCGGCGACGCCAAGCCGGGCCGGCACGCGTGGAGCCTCGGCGAGGAGGAGAGCCAGCCGTTCCTCCGCCAGGCTCTCGATCTCGGGATCAACTTTTTCGACACCGCCAACGTCTACTCGAGCGGCGCCAGCGAGGAAGTGCTCGGACGATTCCTCAAGCGCCACGCCCGCCGCGAGTCCGTCGTTGTTGCGACGAAGGTTCACGGCGTGATGCGCAACGAGCCCAACGGTCGCGGACTTTCGCGGAAGGCGATCCTGCACGAACTCGACGAGAGCCTGCGCCGGCTTGGCATGGATTACGTCGATCTCTACCAGATCCATCGCTGGGACTACGAAACGCCGATCGCTGAAACGCTGGAGGCGCTGCACGACGTCGTGAAGGCGGGCAAGGTGCGCTATCTCGGCGCCTCGTCGATGCATGCGTGGCAGTTTGCGCAGGCGCTTTATCTCGCGGACCGGCACGGCTGGACGCGTTTCGTTTCGATGCAGAACCACTACAACCTCCTCTATCGCGAGGAGGAGCGCGAGATGATGACACTCTGCCAGGCGGAGGGCATCGGCGTGATTCCCTGGAGCCCGCTCGCGCGCGGCCGGCTGACCCGCGCCTGGCAATCCGAAACCACGAAGCGCTCCGAGACCGATCAATTCGGGAACGGCATGTATCGGCGCACCGAGGAGAGCGATCGCAAGGTCGTCGACCGGCTCGGCGAGGTTGCCGGGCGGCGCGGGCTGCCCCGGGCCCAGGTCGCGCTGGCCTGGATGCTCGGCAAGCCGTATATCACCGCGCCGATCGTCGGGGCGACGAAACCGCATCACTTGACCGATGCCGTCGCGGCGCTCGCGGTGCGCCTGACGACCGAGGAGGTCGCCGCGCTCGAGGAACCCTACGAGCCGCACCCGGTGCTCGGCTTCAGTTGACGCTGCGCGATGTAGCCGGGCTCGTTGAGCCCGGGGGCCGGGGTCAGTGACCCGTAGGCGTTAGCCCAAGCCGATTCGATGCGATTGAAATCCACTGTTTCTAAAACGCCCCTGATCGGGATAAGCCCCCTGCGTCGTGGAATGCTCAGTTGCCCGCGATGTTTCTGAGAGGGTTCCTTCTGGGACACGAGGTTGCCGCACCATCCTGAAATATCCGCCAGGCGCCAGATTGGCATGTTCTGCCACTAGATTGGCGCAATCGGTCAGTCACAAGTGTGGCCGTGGTTGGTATTGTTGGGGCATGAACCTCACACAAACAAAACTCGTCGATAAGATCTACATTAACGGAGAATTCGTGACCCCACGCGGAAGCGAAGTCGTCGATCTGATCAATCCAACAACCGCAAAATTGATCGGCCGCGTAACGCTGGGCGATGAAGCGGACACGCGTCGGGCCATCACCGCGGCAAAAGTTGCGTTCAAGGATTTTTCGGCGTCCAGCGTTGCGACGCGCATGGACTACTTGCAGCGCTTGCACGACGCCGTTCTGAGGCGGATCAATGATTTGAAAGAGGCGACGATCGAGGAATACGGCGCGACGGTAGAAAGAGCCGAATGGTCGAACCGCATCGCGGCCGAAAGCTTCCTGCAGTTCAAGCAGCTCCTTCAAGGGTTTGCGTTTGAGAGGAAAGTGGGAGCATCGACGGTCGTGCTCATGCCGTTGGGAGTTTCCGCGATCCTGACGGCCTGGAACTCGAACGCTGGTTCGATCTGCATCAAACTTGCACCCGCCATCGCGGCGGGTTGCACGGTCGTCATCAAGGCTAGCGAGATGAGCGCGATCCAAACGCAGATTCTGACCGAGTGTTTTCATGATGCCGGTTTGCCGGCCGGGATCATCAATGTCGTCAACGGCCGCGGCGCCATTGTGGGCGGCGAGTTGGCCAGAAATCCGGATGTCGCAAAAATTGCGTTCACCGGTTCGACGCAAATCGGGAAGGAGATTGCTCGGGCCGCGTTGGACACGATGAAGCGCATCACGCTCGAATTGAGCGGGAAGTCACCCAACATCATCCTGGACGACGCCGATCTCACCAAAGCAATCCCGATGGCTGTGACCGCCTGTTTCATGAACAACGGGCAGGCATGTATTGCCGGCTCACGGCTTATTGTGCCGGAGCACCGCCTGCCAGAAGTGAAGGCACTCGTGAAAAGCGCCGTGGAAAAATTGAAAGTCGGTAATCCACGGGATCCACAAACCGCGATCGGACCACTCGTGAGCCGTAAACAGTATGACCGCGTGAGCCAGTATATCAAAATCGGGCTCGACGAGGGAGCGGAGCTGATCGTCGGCGGAGAAGGAAAGCCCGAGGGAATCGAGGAGGAAGGTTTCTTCGTCAAGCCCACCGTCTTTGCCGGCGTCACTAATGACATGCGCATTGCCAGAGAGGAAATCTTTGGCCCGGTGCTTTCGATCATCTCCTACAAAACCGAGGAAGAGGCGGTCCAAATCGCCAACGACACCGTGTATGGCCTCCAAGCTTACGTCAGCTCGGCCAATCTGGATCGAGCAAAGCGGGTCGCTTCCCAAATCGAGGCCGGCCGTGTATTGATCAACACCCTCAACCATGACCCGTTGGCGCCTTTCGGCGGATTCAAGCAGTCGGGGATTGGCCGAGAGGGTGGAATTTTCGGCCTGGACGAATTCTGCGAGCCGAAGGCGATCCTGTCATAAGTGCATTTTTGGACGCACGGGACTCCCCGTCTAATTTCCGAAATTTCAAACGACCGAACCACCATGAATTCAAAATCAAATGACATCCCGCGCTCTCGGGTCTGGTTAATCACCGGGAGTTCCCGCGGCTTGGGCCGGGCGCTCGCCGAAGCCGTCTTGGCAGCCGGCCACAAGCTGGTCGCGACGGCGCGCAAGCCCGCCCAACTTGACGATCTGGCGCGGCGCTATGGCGATAGGGTTCGCACGATTGCGCTCGATGTGAGTGACGAACAAGCGGCGAGTGATGCCGTCAAGATGGCCACGGAAGCCTTTGGGCGTCTGGATGTGCTCGTAAACAATGCCGGCTACGGCGACATCGGGTCGATTGAAGATACCAGCCTCGCCGATTTTCGCGCGCAGATTGAAACCAATCTCTTTGGCGTAATCATCGTCACCAAGGTGGCCATCCCGATAATGCGAGAACAACGGTCGGGTCACATCATGCAGTTTTCGTCAGTCGGAGGACGCCTGGGACCTCCGGGTCGCGCAGCCTATTCTGCGGCAAAATGGGGAGTCGAGGGCTTCTCTGAGGTGCTCGCCAAGGAGGTCGGACCCTTGGGAATCAAAGTAACGATCATTGAACCGGGTGGTTTTCGCACCGATTTTGCGGGCGCTTCAACGACGATTCGCGAAGGGCGGCCCGAATACTCTGCCACCGTCGGCCAGATGGCCCGCTACCAGCGTGATTTCTCGGGTTCACAGCCGGGTGATCCTGCAAAAGCAGCAAAAGCGCTGCTGTCTATCGCGGACTTGGCGGAATCGCCTCTGCGCCTGCTGCTCGGTAGTGACGCGGTCAAGGCGGCCGAGCAGGCCGACCTGGTCCGAATGGAAGCCGACAAAGGGTGGCGGGAGCTGAGCCTTTCCACCGACTTTACTCAAAACGATCAAAAAGGACCGCGAACTTAGCGAGGCGATGGGCCTGAACTGCGCCGTTCGCTTCAAAATTTTTCATACTATGATCCCTGTCGTCATCATCTTACTTGGCCTTATCATCGTAACCGCAACGGACAAGGCCGATTCGTGAACCATTTTTTCAAGGCGGCGCCCAAGGCCTTTCTCACTCGTGTCGAATCGGACGAACTCTCTATAATTCCATCCCGTATCCCGTGAACTCACCGCCGGACCGATTCAAAGCATCAAATGTATTCTGGGGAGGCGTGCGCAAAATGGGGCTCACGCCAACAACCGTTCTTCGCCAGAGCGGGCTGCCGATCAGCCTCTATGACGGCGAGAAAGCCGTCGTTTCTACGGGGCAATACTTTTCTCTCTGGCGGGCGGTTGGCGAACTGAGTTCCGACCCCGCGATAGGATTGAGGCTTGGACAAGAGATCGACTCTGAAAGCTTTCATCCGTTCGCCGTTGCGGCGCAGCACGCCCGTGACTTTCGCGATGCGCTTTCACGAATTGCGCGTTACAAGGAGCTATGCTGCCCCGAAGAAATGAAGATCTCCGAAGAAAAGGAGGAATGCGTGATCGAGACCCGTTGGCTATACTCCAATGAGGATGGACCTCCTGCGCTGACGGACGCAATTTCTACCTCTCTAATCAAGCTCGGTAGCCGCGGCACTGAAACGTCAATTCATCCCAAGCGCGTTGAGCTGAAGCGAGCGCCAGAGCCATCGAGAGCACACGAACAACATTTCCAGTGTCCGGTGAAGTTTCGCGCCCGCCGCAACGCGCTGGTCCTTCGTCCAGCGGACCTTGATCGCCGCTTCGTCACATACAACTCCGATCTCTTGGAGATGCTCGACCCTCAACTGGACAAGGAACTCGCCGGGCGAAAAGCACAGGCTCGAATCGGAGATCGCGTGAAATGGGTTCTTAAGCGGCTGCTGGCGGGCAACCGTCCCGACATCCTCGCGGTGGCCCGGGAACTCGGCGTAAGCGGGCGCACTTTGCAACGTAGAATAACTGACGAGGGTGCGAGTTTCCGACAGTTGCTTTTAGAAGCCAGGAAGGAGCTTGTGCGGCAATACCTCGCCGAGCCATCGATTGAGATAAACGAAGCGGCCTATCTTCTTGGATATGACGATCCCCGATCGTTCTACCGAGCATTTCGTTCGTGGGAGGGCACAACGCCCGCGATTTGGCGATCCGGTCATTACACAGCAATCGCACACCGGAATTAGCGGCGAATCGAACTCGTTAGATCCTGATTTCTGCGTGTTGCAGAATGGAACGTCACTGAAACAGGGGCTTTGTCCCGGGCCCCGGGCTCCAGCGATATTGTGGCTGCGGAGAAGCTAACCGGTCCAATTCGTTTAGCTTAATGCCCGTGGGGCGGCGACCCCAGCTGCAATGCGGAGTTGCCCTTGCGGTTGCTTCCGATTCAAAACCAACCACCGGCGCAATCCTCCCATGTCCCCCCGCATCCTCTTCACCGGCGGTTCCGGCAAGGCCGGCCGCCACGTCATGCCGTGGCTCGCGAGCTGCGGCTAGCGGCGCACTCGCGCTCGTCTCGAGCATCGATCAGGGCGGGATGGCGATTTGTTGTTTTCGCCGTCGCGACGCGGCAAAAAAAGCGGTGGAGACGGAATAATCTCGGGCGGTTGCCTGCCCGTGTCCAAGAGGGATTGCCAACCTCGTTCGCTGCCGTCAAACCGGCCGTCGCCCCTCCGGTGCAGGCCCACCCCCTTTGCGCCCCGTCGCTTTCCCCATGAAAACATTGTTCCGCCCCGCGCTGCTGGCTGCGTTGCCTTTCGGAATGTCTGCGACCCAACCGTGGCAGGAGCTCACCACGCCGACGGTGGCCGAAGCTGCCGCCGCGTTCCCCGCTCCGCCCAAGGAGTATGGCGCGATCCACTGGGCCACCGGATTCCCGCAGGCCCGGGAGCGCATCGTGGCCGACATCGAAAACACCGCCGCCAACGGTGGCGGCGTTTACATGATCAACGCCGGCGGCCGCACCGTGAAATTTCTTTCGCCGGAATATTTTGACCGGATGAAGGTCGCGATGGACGAGCTGAAAAAGCGCGGCATGAAAATGTGGATCGACGGCGACGACGGCTATCCGGACGGTTTCGCCGGCGGCATGATCAGCAAACTTCATCCGGAGCTGGGCATGCAGGCGATCGTGGCCGATGCCCATTACACCTTCGAAGCGGGCCAGACCCTGACCATTGCGGTGCCGCCCGACACGCTGGGCATCCTGGCCAATCTCCAGCCACCGCAAGTCGCACCCGTGCCGCGGGCGGCCGCCCCGGCGCCCGGCCCCGGTCTTGCCGAAAACGGCCAGCGGCGGCCGGGACAGCCGATGTTCGCGATGATCCCGGAGGACCACGAGGTGCCGCTCCCGGCCGACGGGCAGGTCAAATGGGTCGGTTCTCCGGGCGGAAATTGGGACGCGATCTTCGAGGGCAGTGTCGGCGAAGCGCGCTACAATGTGAGCTCCGGCCAAACGCTGAAAATCCCTCTACCCGAGGGGACCAAACGCATCCAAGCGCAGCTTCATGTCCAAGCCGGCGGCGGCGGACGCCGGGGCGGCGGCGCACCCGCTCCCGCACCGACCACCACCGTCCTGCCGATGCCGCGCGACGGAAAACTCACGTGGACCGCGCCCGCGGGCAACGGGCCCTGGGAAGTTTCGTTTGTCCGCCACATCTATCGCAGTTCGCCCACGCGCTTCGGTCAGCGCGAGGACGGCACGCGCGACAAGGACAGTTTTTATTCGCTCATCGACTATCTGGATCCCGAGGCCACGGCGCTCTACCTCCAGCTCGTGATGGAGACCTACGGAAAATATGTCGGCGCAGACTTCGGCAAAACCATTCTCGGCTTTCGCGGCGACGAGACCGACTTCACCGGCTTCATTCCCTGGACGCCCAAGCTGCTCGCGACGTTCAAACGGCAAAAAGGCTACGATCTGCAGCCCTACCTCGCCCAGTTCTTCGGTTCCCCGCTCTCCGCGGAAGCGGCGCGGGCGAAAGCCGATTATTTCGACGTGTGGAGCGGAATGTTCCGCGACAATTTCTTCAAGCCCATGGAGGAGTGGTGCCGGGCGCATGGCATGGACTACATGATGCATCTGAACCACGAGGAACTCATGTTGAACCGCAACCCGGCCGGCGGAGACATGACGAAAAACGAGGGCTCGTTTTTCCGCGACATGCGCTACATGGGCGTGCCGGGCGTCGACAATCTCAACCAGATCGGCCCCGGCATCGTGGCGGACTTTCCAAAGCTGGCCGGCTCCGCCGCCCATTTGTTCGGCCGCCCCCAGGCCTGGACCGAATCGGGCGGCAACACCTCCGCGGGCGGGAAATTCGTGGTCGATTACCAATTGGTGCGCGGCATCAATTTCATGAACATCCGCGGGCTCAACGCCGCCACGCCGCCCGCCTCGGCCTCGGAATCCACGGCCACCACCGGCTGGTATGTCACGCGCGCGAGCTACCTGCTGGCGATGGGCCGGCCGGCGGCCCAAGTCGCACTCTACCATCCTTCCGATAGTTATTGGTTGAACGATCTCGAGGCGGACGCGGTCACCGTGAAGCTGGCCACGCAATTGCTGGAGCATCAGATCGATTTCGATCACGTCGATCACGATTCGCTGGCCTCGGTCTGCACGCTCGAGGGTGGCACGCTCAAAAATCTCAGCGGCCAGGTTTATCGCGCGGTCATCGTCCCGACGTCGACCGTCATCCAGAAAAACGTCCTCGATCGTTTGCGCGCCTTCGCCGCGGCGGGGGGCAGGGTCATCTTTGTCGGCCGGACGCCGACCCTGGTGGTGGATCGGACATTCCTGAATGCCACGGGCGCGCCGGACCTGCGCTTCGCCACGCTCGAACCCACCCCGGAGATCACCGCCCGGGTCGTCGCGGCCCTGCCGAAACCGGACGTCAAGCTCGATGGCGCCTGCGCACCCCTGAAATACATTCACCGCACGCTGAAGGATGGGGACGTTTATTTCTTCTTCAACGAATCCAACGAAACGCAAATACGCACCGCCACCCTCGACGGCAACGGCCAGGTGCAGGTGTGGGAGGCCGCGAGCGGAAAAATTCGTCCCGTCGACGGTGCGGCGAAAGCCACCGGCAGCGTCGCGCTGCCCCTGACGCTCGGTCCGCAGGAGTCGCGCTTCATCGTCATCGGCCCGATGCCCCCCGCCGCGGGCTGAGCGCGGCGAAGGCGGATTTCCGAGGTGAGGCATCGGCGTAAGCCTCAGCTTGATCATGCCCGATTTTCGCGGCCAACAGATGCAGGCCCGTCTGTCCGTGATTCGGGAAGTCGCGGCCGAACGCGGCCTGACACACCGCCATGTCTTCGCGCTGGTCCCATCGCGGCGGGCCGCGTGGCTGCAATCGGCAAAAGTCATGGGAATGAGTTAGGCGCCGGTCGATTCGACCCACGCCCTACGTTGTGCCGAAAAGGAAGATGTCGTGGAAACGGGGGCTTTGACCCGGGTGCCGGGGTCCAGCGATATTGTGGCTGCGGAGAAGTGAACGGGTCTAATTCGCTTGGTTTAGTGCCCGTGGGTCAGCGACCCCGGCTGCAATGCAGGGTTGCCCTTGCGGTTGCTTCCGATTCAACACCAACCGCCGGAGCAATCCATCCATGTCCCCACGCATTCTTTTTACCGGCGGTTCCGGCAAGGCCGGCCGCCACGTCATGCCGTGGCTCGCGAGCCGCGGTTGTGCGCTCCTGAATTTCGATCTCACGGCGTCCGGGCATCCGCACATCCCGACACTCCTCGGCGACATCACCGACGCGGGTCAGGTGCTCAACGCGATGACGTCGCACTTCGACTTCATCGGATTCACGCAGGGGCACCCGCCCGGCCCGGTCGATGCCGTGGTTCATTTCGCCGCGATCCCGCGCATGCTGCTCTGGCCGGACGTCGAGACCTATCGCGTCAACGTGATGGGCACCTACCACGTCATCGAGGCCGCGATGAAGCTCGGCATCCGCAAAGTCATCATCGCGTCGAGCGAGACGACCTACGGCGTTTGTTTTGCGGAGGGTGACCGGGATTTCCACGCGTTTCCGCTCGAGGAGGACTACGACAGCGACCCGATGGACAGCTACGGGCTGTCGAAGGTGATCAACGAGAAAACCGCGCGCGCCTTTGCCGAGCGGTTCAAGGCCGACATCTACGCGCTGCGCATCGGCAACGTGATCGAGCCGCACGAATACGCCCGCTTCCCCGGCTTCGTCGCCGAGCCGATGACACGAAAGCGCAACGCGTGGAGTTATATCGACGCCCGCGACCTCGGCCAGATCGTCCACCTTTGCCTCCAGAAGGACGGCCTCGGGTTCCAGGTCTTCAACGCGGTCAACGACACGATCACCGCCAACGGCCCGACCGCCGGGTTTCTGAAAAAGTGGTGTCCTCAAACGCCGCACCGCCGGCCGCTCGTCGGCGATGAAGCCCCGATTTCCAATCGGAAAATCCGCGAGGTGCTTGGCTTCAAGGAAGAGCACAACTGGCGCAAGGAGCTGGCGGCCGGCGCGGCACGATAGCCTGGCTTGTCGCGACAATGCTGGGTGCAACCGATCACCCTGCACGCACGTCGGACCCCGTATGAAATCGATCCTGCCCGCGCTCCTGTTTTCCGCCGCCGTGGTAGTCGCTCCGGCGCAGGATACGCGGCACGTGATCGAGCCGGTGTTTCCGGCCGCGGGCATCGTCCTCATCGCGCGTTTGACCGCTCAGGGCACGACCCTCGCCGAGCCCGACGAAACGAATCTCGACACCGCGCGCATCCAGGAAGCGCTCGATCGCTGTCCGCCCGGCCGCGCGGTCGAACTCAAATCGGACGGCGCTCACGACGCCTTCCTCACTGCACCCATCGAGTTGCGCGCGGGCGTCACGCTCCTGATCGACCGCGGCGTCGTCCTTTTCGGTTCCCGCAATCCGCGGGACTACGATCTCCTGCCCGGCGTCTGCGGCACGATCACCGAGCGCGGCCACGGCTGCACGGCGCTCATCACCGGCACCAACGTCGCCAGCACGGCGATCATGGGCGACGGCATCATCGACGGCCGCGGGGGAGAGCGAATGCTCGGCCAGGACCTCACCTGGTGGCAGCTCGCCGCGCAAGGGCGGCCGCACGCGCTGCAAAACAATCCGCGGATGATCGTCTTCGCCGGCTGCGACAACGCGGTCCTCTATCGCATCCAGCTCCGCAACTCACCCAACTTCCACGTTTCCTATTCGGGCGGCGACGGTTTCACGGTCTGGGGCGTCATCATCGGCGTCCCCGCCAACGCGCATAACGCCGACGGCATCGACATCGGCCAGCCGTGGCCGGTCGTCCCGCGAGCGACCACCAATGTCACGGTCACGCATACGTTCATCCACGCCGGCGACGACATCGTCGCGCTCAAGGCTCCGCTCGGCTATCTCACGAGTCACGTCACGGTCGCGCACAACCATTTCTACACGGGTCACGGCATGTCCATCGGCAGCGCGACGTCCGGCGGCGTCACGGCGGTCCGGGTCTTCGACCTGACGATCGACGGCGCCGCGAACGCGTTTCACATCAAGTCCAACGTCAAGCTCGGCGGCTACGTCCACGACGTCCAGTTCGACGACGTGCTGGTTCGCAACAGCCGGAACCCGCTCTTCATCGAGACGCACTACGACTCCAGCGGCCACGAGGTCGACGGCGACGATCCCCATCATCCGCCGCAGTTCACGGACATCCGCTTCAACGACGTCTCCATTCAAGGCGGCGGCAAGATCACGCTCGACGGCTTCGATGCGGCGCACCGCCTCGGCGTCACGCTGCGTCACGTCATGCTTGACCGCCCCGACGCCTATCAGGTCGTGGCTGATCACGCGGACCTCAAATTCGAAGGCTGCAACATTCCCGCCACCGGCGAGGACGTCACGGTCACTGGGGCGGCCGCCGCCACGGCCGTCGCGAGCCTGGCGAGCACGGACCGCTTCGTGCCGTTCCCCGTTGCGTTGAGCGTGTTCGACAATCCGAGGAAGCCGTAGGGGAGTTGTCTTGGCGCGAGCGCCTCGAGACTAAGGAGAGGCCGGAGGATTGTTGCCGACTAGCCCGTCCGCCGCCGGTCGGCTGGTTAACGATTCGACCGACGCCGCGATTGCGCCGGTGGCAAGCGCGGCGAGAGTGCCGTGCCGCATGAAAACGCCCCATCGCCCCGTGCCCGTGGTCTCGCGTCGCAACTTTCTCGGCCGGCTGTCGCTCGGTGCGGCGGCGCTCGCCCTCGCCCCGCGCTGGCGGGCGGCGGAGTCGGCGCCGGCGAAGAAGCTCGGCGTCGTGCTGGTCGGTCTCGGCAAATACAGCACGGGGCAGCTCGGGCCGGCGTTGAAGGTGACGAAGAACTGCCGGCTGGTTGGCGTCGTCACCGGCTCGCGCGACAAGGGAATGGCGTGGGCGAAGGAGCACGGGTTTCCCGAGACGAACATTTACGATTACGACACGATGCCCCGGATGGCGGACAATCCCGACATCGACGTCGTCTACGTGGTCACGCCGAACGGCCTGCACGCGCGGCACGCGATCGCGGCGGCGAAGGCGGGCAAGCACGTCATCTCGGAAAAACCGATGGCGAACACCGTCGCGGAATGCGACACGATGCTGGCGGCCTGCCGCGCGGCGAAGGTGAAGCTCTCGGTCGGCTACCGGCTGCATTTCGATCCGTATCACCAGACGATGATGCGGCTCGCGACGGATCCGGCGTGCGGACCGTTCTTGAAGATGCAGGGCGACCGGGCGTTCCAACTCGCGGCGGGGGCGTGGCGCGCGGACAAGAAGCTCGCGGGCGGCGGGCCGATGATGGACCTCGGCATCTACCTCATCCAAGGCGCGTGCATGGCCTATTACGGTTTTCCGAAACTGGGCGGCGGGCTGGAGGCCGCACCGGTGGCGGTCACGGCGAAGGAACTCCCGAAGACGAAGCCGCAGCAATTCGGCGCGGGCGTCGAGGAGGGCATCAATTTCTCGCTCGAGTTTGCCAACGGGGCGGTGTGCCAGGCGCACACGGCGTATGTCCAGCCGAGCGCCGACACGTTTCGCGCGGAAGGCGGCAAGGGCTGGATCGAGTTCAAGGAACACGCGTTCACCTATCGCGGGATGGTGGTCGAGACGAACCGCGGTCCGCTGCATTTCGACCCGCCGGTCAACCAGCAGGCGCTGCAGATGGACGACTTCGCGCAGTGTGTGCGCGAGGGGCGCGAGTCGCGCGTGCCCGGCGAGATGGGCCGGCGCGATCTTGTCATTATCGAGGCGGTTTACGAGGCGGCGCGGACCGGCCGGCGGGTGGCGGTGAAGGTTTGAGCGCGTCTATTGTTTGAGCGGGTCGCGGCTTGCGCTGCGGCTGGCGGCGGTCACGGTAGCCGGGCAATGAACCCGACCCCCGGCGTGCCCGACGTGATGACCCGCCGCAAATTTGTCGGCCAGGTGTCGCTCGGGGCCGCCGCGCTGGCGCTGGCGACGCCGGACCGGGGCGAATCCGCGCCGCCCGCGAAAAAGCTCGGCATCGCACTCGTTGGACTCGGCAACTATGCCACGACCGAACTGGGACCGGCGTTGCGCGAGACAAAGAACTGCCATCTGGCGGGCGTGGTCACGGGATCGCGCGACAAGGGGCGGAAATGGGCGGCGGATTACGGGTTTCCCGAGCGCAACATCTACGATTACGACACGATGCATCGCGTCGCGGACAACCCGGACATCGACATCGTCTACGTCGTCACGCCGAACTCGCTGCACGCGGAGGAGGTCATCATCGCGGCGCAGGCGGGCAAGCACGTGATCAGCGAAAAGCCGTTCACGACGAACGTAGCCGATGCGGAGCGGGCGATCGCGGCGTGCCGCGCGGCGAACGTGAAGCTCTCGATCGGCTACCGGCTGCACTTCGACCCGGTCCAGCAGGAGTTCATGCGGCTCGCGCGGGAGCCCGGCTTCGGGCCGTTCACGAAGATGAGCGGCGAGTTCAGTTTCGTGATGCGCACCAAGGTGTGGCGCGCCGAAAAAAAATACGCCGGGGGCGGCCAGGTGATGGACCTCGGCGTCTATGTGATGCAGGAAGCGTGCATGGCAGGTGGCGACACGCCACCGGTCGCCGTGACGGCGAAGGCCGGACCGACAACGAAGCCCGAGATCTTCGCCGACGTGGAGCAGACGATGAACTGGACAATGGAGTTTGCGAACGGCGCGGTATGCGAGGCGTGTGCGAGCTATTCCCAAGGTGCGAATCGCTTCCGGGCGGAAAGCGCCGGCGGCAACTGGGTCGAGTTCAAGAGCAACGCATTCATGTATACCGGCGTCAGCGCCGAGACGAGCCGGGGGCCGTTGCGGCCGGTGACCGCCAACCAGCAGGCCCGGCAGATGGACGATTTTGCGGCCTGCGTGCGCGAAGGCCGGGAGTCGCCGGTGTCCGGGGAGATGGGGCTGCGCGACATGAAGATCATCGCGGCGATTTACGAGTCGGCGGCGTCCGGGAAACGGACCCTCGTGAAAATTTAGCGACAGGCCGGGGCCGGCGAAACATCTGCGGGCTTCAGGCGTCTAAGCGCCCATGATCCCGAACCTGATTTCCCGGTGCTCCCTGCCGCGCGTCGCATCGACCGCGGTCCAGCTCGCGAGCCTGAGCCTCGCCTTTGCCGTCTCGATCCCCGGCGCGGCGGCCCAAACGCCGGCTGTGCCCGATGCGCCGACGGTGCCCGACGCGTCGACGCTACCGGCCGCCGCCGTTATCAAGGCCCCGCTGCAACCCGCCGCCGGCCAGGAGATGGTCGAGGAGCGGCCGTCATCGCAACACGCCTGGATTCCGGGCCACTGGCGCTGGCAGGACGGCAACTACGTGTGGGTGGCGAGCCATTGGGAACTGCCGCCGAGCGCAAATCTGACGTGGGTGGAGCCGCACTGGGAACAGAGGAGCAACGGTTACGTGCTGGCCAGCGGCTACTGGCAGGCGGCGGGTGCCGCTGCGCCCGCGATGCCGGTCGCCGTCGCGACGCCCGCGCCGATGGCGGCGCCGGTGCCGCAGGAAGTGGTGGTGATGGAGGCACCGCCACCGCCGGTGCAGGAAGTGATCGTCGAGCGGCCGTCGCCACGGCACGTCTGGATCGCCGGTTACTGGGGAGTGCGGGCTGGCCGGCACGTCTGGATCGGCGGGCACTGGGAGTTGCCGCCCCGCGAACACGCGGCCTGGGTCGATCCGCATTGGGAGCACCGGTCCAACGGTTACGTTCTTGTGCAGGGTTTCTGGCGCGATATCGGCGGCTCGGGCATCTCGCTGGGCGTGTCCGTGGGCGCGCCGCCGCCGCCGCGTGCAATGATGGTGATTCGCGAGGGTCCGCCGCCGCCGCGGCGTGAACGCATCGACGAGCGCCATCGGCCTTCCCGCGACGCCGTGTGGATCAGCGGCTATTGGCGGAACGATGGCCACGGTTATGTCTGGCTGTCCGGACACTGGGAAGTCCCGCCGCGCGGCCATCGGGAGTGGATCGAGCCGCGCTGGGAGAACCGCGGCGGCACCTACGTGTTCGTCGAGGGCGTGTGGCGGTAGCCGCGACGCGACGCGGAAGCACCAACCTCCAAGGTTCCGAGAAACTCCAAGGTCCAGACTCCCGGACCTGCCGGCCAATGCGTGAGCCGGCGTCTGGAAGTTTGAAAATTATTTGGAGGTTGGAGCTTGGGATTTGGAGCTTCTCGCCGGGTTCGTCAGAACTCGGCGCTACCCGGCGTGCGGGCGAACGGGATCACGTCCCGGATATTGCCGACGCCGGTGACGAACATGAGCATGCGTTCGAACCCGAGTCCGAAGCCCGCGTGCGGCACGCTGCCGTAGCGACGGAGGTCGAGATACCACGAGTAGGATTTCTCGTCGAGCTGGTGCAGCGCCATGCCTTCGCGCAACTCGGCGAGCCGCTCCTCGCGCTGGCTGCCGCCGATGATTTCACCGATGCCGGGCACAAGCAGGTCCATCGCGGCGACCGTCTGGCGGTCGGGCGCGCAGCCGTCGGTCTTGCGCATGTAGAACGCCTTGATCGCCCGCGGATAGTTGTAGACGGTGACGGGGCATTTGAAGTGCTCCTCGGTGAGAAAGCGCTCGTGTTCCGCCTGGAGGTTCGAACCCCACGACACCGCATGCTCCCAAGCTTTGCCTGATTTCGTCAGGATTTCGACCGCCTCGGTATAGCTGCAGCGGACGAACGGTTTCTCGAGCACGAAGTCGAGCCGCGCCGCCAGCTCCTTGTCGACGAACTTGCCGAAGAACTCGAGGTCGGCGGCGCAGTGCTCCTTCGCGTCGCGGATGAGATATTTCACGAATTCCTCGGCGAGCGTCATGTCTCCCGCGAGATCGCAAAACGCCACCTCGGGCTCGATCATCCAGAACTCGGCGGCGTGGCGCGAGGTGTTGGAGTTCTCGGCGCGGAAGGTCGGGCCAAACGTGTAGACGTTGGACAGCGCGGTGGCGAAGATCTCCGCCTCGAGCTGGCCGCTGACGGTGAGGAAGGTCTTCTTGCCGAAGAAGTCCTTCGCGTTGTCGACGGCACCATGCTCGTCGCGCGGCGGCGCGCCGACGTCGAGCGTCGTCACGCGAAACATGTCGCCCGCGCCCTCGGCGTCGCTCACGGTCACGATGGGCGTGTGGACGTAGATGAAATCTTTTTCCTGGAAGAACCGGTGCACGGCGTAGGCGAGCCGGCTGCGGACGCGGAAGACGGCGCCGAAGAGATTCGAGCGCGGCCGCAGGTGCGCGATCTCGCGGAGAAACTCGAGCGTGTGGCCCTTTTTCTGGAGGGGATAGGTCGCATCGGCCTCGCCGAGCACGGTGAACGATTGCGCGACGACCTCCCATTTCTGGCCCTGACCCTTGGACTCGACGAGCTTCCCGCGCACTTCGAGCGAGGCACCGGTGTGAGCCCGGGCGATTTCGGTCGCATAATTCGGAAGCGCGGCGTCGGCGATGACCTGGATGCCCTTGAGGCAGGAACCGTCGTTGAGTTCGATGAAGGAAAACGCCTTCGCGTCGCGGCGGGTGCGAACCCAGCCCTGGAGGAGGATGGCGTCCGTCGGCGCGGTGGCGGCGAGGGCGTCTTTGATCAAGGTGCGTGGCATGGAGTTTTTGCCGACGAGGCAACGCCCCGCCGCGCGGGTTGGCAAATCAGGAAACGTCCATCCCCGGGACCTGCGGGAATCAGCGCCCCTCGACGCGGGCCACGAGTTTCCGGCCCAGCGCAGTGCCGGGAAGCTCGACGCACCGGTAGGTGAGGAACGCGATGCCCGTGGCGACCGCCAACACGAGGAGGAACGCAAGCGGCAGCGCCCAGACCCCCGTCAGCGGCAGGCCGCCCGGCCAGTGGCGCGAAACAAAGTAGAAGACCGCGAAGTGCACGAAGTAGAGGCTGTAACTGACCTGACCCAGGAAGACGACCGGGCCGTTGACCCAGAGCGGAGAGCGCGTGAGGTGCAGTGCCAGGCCGAAGAACAGGAAGGCGACGCCAAAAAGAATCGTGACGGAGAACGATGGCGGGTCGGGCGGATGTGAATGGCAGAGCAGTGCCGTCCCCAACACGGCGGCGCAGGCGAAGCAGCCGAGGCCCCGCCGGCGGTCGACTTGCGTCAACCGGTCGCGCAGGAGAAAATACATCACGATGCCGAGGGCGAAGACCGGCAGCTGGCCAAAGATCCAAAACGTCCGGAAGTTATCGGCGAGATACTCGAAGCCTTCCGGATAGACCGGCATGAGCGAAGGTGCCAGCCACCGGTCCATCGCCGGACCCAACGCAATGGCCAGGGCCAGAAACGCCAGCGCGCCCGTGCGACTGGTCACGAGCCGAAACAGCAGCGGCAACAACAGATAGAACATCGCCTCGGCGGCGATCGACCAGCCCCCGGGCACGAGCGCGTTGATCGTCTCCGGGTGCCAGCCGTGGAGAAACAACGCGGTCAGGGCCACTGCCAGCTTCGTCAGGCCTCGCGGCGCCCAGTATTGCGGCCGCAGCCCGACCAGCAGCAGGAAGTAGCCGAGCCCGGCATAAAACATCGGAGCGACGCGAAAGAACCGCCGGATGAAAAAAACGGTGACCGGCCGGCGCTCCCGTTCGCGGCGCCGTTCATGCGACAGAAAGAGTGCGAACGCGCTTGCGACGAAAAAAAGCTGCACGCCCCGCGCCCCATCCGCACAAAATTGGACCGCCCAGCTGGCGGCCGGCTTAGTCCACTGGCTGGTATGCACCAGCACGACGCCAAGAATGGCGTAGCCGCGCATCGCATCGAGGGCGTCGAGTCGCGTCGCGGCGGAAGGCGGGGCGGGCATGTCACGGCATCATGGAGGCCGGGCTCGCGCGGGCCAACCCGGAAAGGCCTCCCTTCTTGGTGGGATGAAGGGACGCCGGATTTCCCGCTGCTTGTCCGTGGAGCCCGGGGGAGCCTGCCAGCATTCCTGTCAAATAAGGAAAACGCATACCAATAAACGCGTAGCAAATTCGCTCAACCGGCGGGCCGGACAGGACGAACGAAGAATAACTCCTTTGATGAAGTCCCCCGCCGTCACACCGCGCGATGTCGAACGCGAATTTCGCGCCGACGAGATGTTTTTTTCCACCACGGATACCCGCGGCATCATCACCGCCGGCAACGGGGTTTTCGTGCGCGTCAGCGCCTACCGCCCGGACGAGCTGATCGGCAGCCCGCACAATCTCGTGCGTCATCCGGACATGCCCCGCGCGGCGTTCCGGTTGGTGTGGGACTACCTCGAGCAGTCGCGCCGCTCGGTGGCGATGGTGAAGAACCTCGCGAAGGACGGCTGCAACTACTGGGTCGTGGCCTTGTTCGCCCCGGCGGCGGACGGCTATCTCTCGATTCGCTTCAAGCCCACCGGCCAGTGGCGCGATGAGCTCACCGAGGTCTACGCCGCGATGCTGGCGGAGGAGCGCCGGCAGCGGGAGGCTGGCGCGGACGAGAAGACGGGCATGGATGCGGCGGCGGCGCTGCTGAGGGCGGCCGTCCGGGCGCGCGGTTTTGCCGACTACGACGAGTTCATGCGGGTGTTGCTGTGCGACGAGCTGAAAAATCGCGACGCCGTGCTCGGCCGCACAGGCGGAGCGGTCGTGCGCCCCCTGCCCGCCGGCGCGGAGCTGCGCGGAAACGACGATCCTGCGCGGCAACGGCTGCGGTCGCTCTATCGACACGGGACGCAGGCGTATGCGTCGCTCAGCCGGCTGTATGCGCGGCTCGACGAATTCGTGGCGCTGCAGCAGACGCTCGCGAGCAAGGCGGGCTTCGTCGACAACCTGACGATGGAACTCCGGCTGGCGGCGATGAACGTGGCGCTCGCCTCGGCGCGGCTGGGCGGTGAAGGCCAGAGCCTTGGCGTCATCTCGCACCACATGGGCGACGCGTCATCGGATGTTGCGGGCGTGGTGCGCGTGCTCACCTCCGGCATTCAGGGCGTTTCGAAGCGCCTGCGCTCCGTGATCTTCAACCTCGCCGCGGGACGCCTGCAGATCGAGATGCTGCTGGCGTATGTCCACGAATTGCTGACCGCGACCGCGCCGGCGGAAAAGGACCGGTCGCATCACCGGCTGATCGGCCTCTTGCACCAGGCGTTCGATCGCTCGCTGGAACGGGCGAGCACCGCGTTGCATGAACTCGAGGACAGCACGCGCGAGCTCAACCCGACTTCACGCGATCTGGGCCGGCATATCCTGGCGTTGCATGTCGCCCAGCTCGGCGGCCGGGTCGAGACCACCCGGGTCAGCGAGCAGGCCGGGTTCGCCGCGGTGTTTACGGATATCGGCGGGCAGATCGACAATACCCGCGGACAGCTGGCCGGCTTGAACGACGCGCTCGACCAGTTGGATTCACTGGCCCGGGAGACGCCGGCCGCCGCGCGGGACATCGCCGGTTCCGTGCGACAGATGGAGCGGGAAATCGCGGAGCTGGGCCGCAGCGAGGAGGCAGCGCCTGCCGCCCAGACGGTGAACGGGCCGAAGGCGTCGTTGACCGCCGGCCCGGAAGCCACGCCGCGTTCCGCCCGAAAGCCCGGGCGAACCGAACGCGCGACGATCCTGGTTTGAGGATGAGGCGACGGCGTTGGGGACCGAAACGGGAACCGGGACGCGGGCTCAGCCGGCGGTCCCGTCCTTGCGCGAATGCAGGCAGATCCGGTTGCCGGCGGGGTCGGCGATCCACGCCATCCAGCACACGCGGGTCTCGACGGGCTCGATCAGGATCTTGACGCGGCGTCTCCGGCATTGGGCAATCGCGGTCGGCACGTGGTCCACCGCCAGGGCGACGCAGGCTGGACCCTGCCAGTTCCATTTCGGGTCGGCGGAGCGCGAGGGGCCGTTCAGGCAGAGCGTAAGCGGCGCGGTGGCGAATTCGGACCAGAAGTCGTTCCACTCGTGGCCGCGCTTGAAACCGAAAAGTTTTTGGTAGAACGCGCGGGTGCGGCGGATGTCCTTCGTGTTATACATCACGAAGTCGAGGGCGCGGACGGGGATCGCGGCGCGGGCGGAGGAAAGCGACTTTTTTCGCGGTCGGGGCATGGCAGACCTGTGGCATTGTCGGCGCCGTTCGGCACGGAAATTTTGCCGCGATCGCCGGGTGGTGTCCGGCGGAGGTAGGTGCCGGGTCGGCGAAAATGGGGCGGTTACTCCGGAAAAGTCCGGCGTCGGGCGGAAACCTTTCGCCCCGGTCTGCCACTATGGCAGGATGAAAACTCCACCTCGCGTTGCATCGAGTTCCCGGCGTGAACATTCGCGCGCCGCATCGCTGGTCGTCATTCTCGGGGCCGCGGCGATGGTCGCCGGCTGCGTGTCCGAGCCCGAGTCCCATGTCGTGGCGGCACCGCCGCCGGCCGGGCCGGTCGCCGCCAACACCACCACGACCACCACCGTCACCACCGCGCCCGCCACCGCCCGGGTGCCCGTTGCGACCACGGCCACCCCGGTCGCGCCAAACACCGTGGTCGTCACGCAGGCGCCGCCCGTGGTCCCGGCCGAGGTCGTGCCGCCGCAGCCTTCCTCTGCGCACAAATGGGTTGCGGGTTATTGGGCCTGGCGCGACGACCACTACCTGTGGATCGCCGGTCACTGGGAGGTGCCGCCGCGGCCTGATGCCACCTGGATGCCGCCGCGGTGGGAGCATCGTGACGCAACGAACGACTACGTCTTTTACGACGGCTACTGGAACTGAGCACCGGCCTTCGCAGCCGGGCCGCAGCGCCCGGACCCCGGCCTTGCGCGCCGGGGGGTGACGCCGCGACGCTGCCCGGCTCGGTCCTCACCTGGCCGTGGGAGATGTCGAATCGGCTAAACTCCGGTGGCCGCTGCGCCGAAGGAGTGAGCATATGGTGTCCGCTCAAATTTCAGATGCCGATTTTGTCCGCGTCGCGCAGGATCTGCCCGCCGCGCCGCGCCTGCTCGTGGAGCTGGGCCAGGCGATTCGCAACCCGGCGATCGACGCCCGTGAAGTGACCGCACTGCTGCGACAGGACGCGGCCCTCGTGGCCCGGTTGATCCGGATGGCCAACAGCGCGGCCTACGCCCGGGCCGAACCCGCCGGTTCGATCGAGGAGGCGGTGGCGTGCATCGGGTTCCGCGAAGTGCACCGGCTGGTCGGTGCCGTGGCGGCAACGCAGCTCACCGATCAGCGCCTGGCGTTGTATGGCGTGGCGGGCGGGAAGCTGCGGGAGAACGCACTGTTCGTCGCCGTGATCATGGAGGAACTCGCCGAACTCGCGGGCGAGGACCCGCGCGGCTGTTACACGGTCGGTCTGCTGCGCTCGATTGGAAAGATGGCGCTCGAGCGTTTGGTTGCCGCCGAGTCGGCGCCGCCGCCGTTTGCCGAGAGCGGCGAAACGGAGCTGGATGCGTGGGAGCAGAAATGGTGGGGCGTGACCAACTGTCAGGCGGGCGAGCGGATTCTCACGCACTGGCGGCTGCCGCACGAGACGGTGATCGCGATCCGCGACCACTATCATCCGGAGCACCGGCACAATCCGGTCATCCACCTGCTCAATCTCGCCGCCGGCTCCGCCGAGCACCGCTGCTACGGGCTGCCGGGCGAGGAAGGGTTTTGGAAATTCACGCCGGACAATTTTGCGAAGGCGGGCATCGATGCGCGCAAATTCCAGACGGCGGGCGAGCGGGCGCAGCGGACCTTTCAGCGGCTGCACGCCGCCGTGGCCTGAGCGCGGCGACTGGCCCGACTGCATGGCAACCCATTGGGTTGCCCGGCGGAACTATTCGGCTTGGGCGCTTCCGGGAGCAGGGACGGCTCCGAGCCGCCCTGAGTTCGAAGTGAAGCAGCCATCGCCGGCCGGGAACCCAGGCTCGCCCGGGAGGCAGGCCCCACCGGCGCCGGAGCGCCGCCGGCCGGTTGGCGCAATTCACTCTTTTGGCGCGAGCGGGGCGAAGGCGAAGCGCAGGCCGCGGCTGTAGCCCTCGGCCTTCGTGCCGGTGTGTTTCTCGCCGTCGATCAGCCGCCACTGGAGGACGAGGCCGGCATAGTGGCGCCCGGCGAGCCGCTCGTTGAAGCGCTTCATGTTTTCCAGAAAATCCGGCGCCTCCTTTTCCCCGCCGGCCAGGAAGAGCCGAGCGGGCAGCTTCTCCTTGCTCGCGGCAAATTTTTCCTCGAGTTCCGCGAGCGGCTTGGGGACCGCCGGGCTGATGGCCACGTGCGCCTGGAATAATCCCGGCCGGGCGAGCATGGCGTAGAGGCTGAACGTGCCGCCAAGCGAATTACCGCTCAGCACCCGGTAAGAGGGATCGACGCGGTATTCCCGTTCGACAAAAGGGATGATCTCGTGCTCGACGACGCCGAGAAACTCGTCGGCGTGGCCCTCGGGTGGCGGTGCGTAGTCCGGCCGGCGGAGAACATCGTAGTCGGCGTTCGTGTGCGTTCCCGGGTAGCCGAAGCCGACGATGATGAACGGAGGCGCCACCCGGTCGTAAATCAGGTTGCCGTAGAATCCGTTGTAGAGGACGAAATCCCAATAGCCGTCGCAGACGTAGACCACCGGGTAGCGTTTGCCCGGCGAGCTCGCGTAGTCGGCGGGCAGGGCGACATAGAGCAGGTAGTCGCGGCCGTTGGCGGAGCGGGGCAGCGGGCGGAGCTGCGAATTCTGCAGCACGAAAGGTGGAGCGTCGGGTAACGACGCTCCACCGGCCGGCTCAGCGCCCAAGACATGGCTGGCACACGCCAGCAGGGAAGAAGCGAAAACGAGGAGCGGGGCGACTCTCATGGGGTTGAGCGGGGGTGGCGTGACGACGACGAACTCGCCGCGAGCGTCCCGTTCGCGCACGGCGGTCGCGAGGGCACTATCAGTCGAACATTCGACCGGCGACGGCGCGAATCTTCGCGCGCACCGTCTAATCCACTTGTCGGTCTCGTTGCGTCGTCGTTACCGTCGATGGACATGCAGCACCCCCCTGCCCGCGACGGCTTGTCGGTCGGTGAATACGTCGGCTATGCCCTCGGCGACACCGCCTCGAACTTCTTTTTCCAGACGTTCAATATTTTCCTGACCTACTACTACGTCGACGTGTGGGGCATCCCGGCGACGGCACTGCTGTGGATGATGCCGATCGTCCGGCTGATTGGCGCGCTCGACGATCCGGTCATGGGACTGATTGCGGACCGCACGCAGACGCGGTGGGGAAAATTCCGCCCCTATCTGCTGTTTGGCGCGATTCCCTACGGAATTTTCGGCTATCTCATGTTTGCGGGGCCGGCCCTTGGGCCGGGCGGCAAGCTCACCTACGCCTACGTCACCTACGCCCTGATGCTGATGAGCTACACGGTGATCAACGTGCCCTACTCATCGCTGCTCGGCGTCATCAGCCCGTCGTCGCGCACGCGCACCGTCGCGTCGAGCTTCCGGTTCGTGGGCGCGTTCAGCGGCGCGCTGCTCATCTCGCTCTTCGTGCGGCCGCTCGTGAAATCTCTCGGTGCGGGCAGCGAAATGCGGGGTTTCCAGCTCACGATGCTCATTTTCGCCGCCGTCTCGGTGGCAATGTTCTGGATCACGTTTGCGTCGACGAAAGAACGCGTCACGCCGCCGGCCGGGCAGCAGACCAACGCGAAGGAGGAACTGCGCGAGCTGACCCGCAACTGGCCTTGGATCGTGCTGCTCGTCGCCTCGGTTTTTTCCAACGCCTTCGCGGCCCTGCGGTCCGGCAGCACGCTGTTTTATTTCAAATATGTCGCCGGGGACAACGGCGCGCCGATCCTCTTCGGCCAGCTCGATCGCAGCACGGTGTTCCTCGCCACGGGGGCGGTGGGCCTCGTGCTCGGCACCGCGTGCCTCGGCTCGGTCGCGCGGAAGATCGACAAGAAATACTGCGCCGCCGCGCTCAGCGCGGTCACCGGCCTGTGTTTCTTCGCGTTTTTCTTCATCCCCAAGGAAAACTTCCCCCTGCAGCTCGCGCTGAACACGCTCGCGCAGTTCTGCGCCGGCCCGACTTCCGCACTCACCTGGGCGCTCTACGGGGACGTGGCGGACTACGGCGAATGGAAATTCGGCCGGCGCTCCACGGCGCTCGTCTACTCGGCCTCGTTGTTTTCGATCAAGACCGGCATCCTGCTCGGGGGCTACCTGCTGCCGCTGTTCCTCGCGCGGTTCGGCTTCGTGCGGAACGCGACGCAGACGGCGACCTCGATCCTCGGCATCACGCTGGCGTTCTCGATCGCGCCCGGGATTTTCGCCCTGCTCAAGGCCGGCGCGCTGATGATTTATCCGCTGGATCAGAAGCAGGTCGACGTGATCGAGCGGGAACTCGCCGCCCGCCGGGCCGTCCCGGCACCCGCTCCCGCATGAGAATCCGCAACCCCATCCTGCCCGGCTTCAATCCGGACCCTTCGATTGTCCGCGTGGGCGACGACTACTACCTCGCGACCTCGACCTTCGAGTGGTTTCCGGGCGTGCAGATTCATCACTCGCGCGACCTGGTGCACTGGCGGCTGCTGACGCGGCCGCTGACGCGCCCGGGCCAGCTCAACATGCTCGGCGATCCGGATTCGTGCGGCATCTGGGCGCCGTGCCTCACGCACGCGGACGGCCGGTTCTGGCTGATCTACACCGACGTGAAACGCTACGGCCGCACGACGGTCGGCGGCGCCTCGGGCGCCTCGCTGCGCGATTTCCACAACTACCTCGTCACGAGCCCGACCATCGACGGCGAGTGGTCCGACCCGGTTTATCTCAACAGCAGCGGCTTCGACCCCTCGCTCTTCCACGACGACGACGGCCGAAAATACCTCGTCAACATGCTCTGGGATCACCGGCCCGGGCAGAATCGTTTCGCCGGCATCGTGCTGCAGGAATACTCCGTCGCCGGGCGCAAGCTCACCGGCCGGCGCGAAAACATCTTCCCGGGCACGCCGCTCGGCTTCACCGAGGCGCCGCACCTCTACAAACGCGCCGGCTGGTATTATCTGCTCACGGCCGAGGGCGGCACCGGCTGGGGTCACGCGGTGACGATGGCGCGCTCGCGGAATCTTCGCGGCCCCTACGAGCTGCATCCCGACACCTACATCCTCAGCTCGCGCCACCGGCCGGACGTGGAACTGCAGCGCGCCGGCCATGCCGACTTCGTCGAGACGCAGAATGGCGAAACCTGGCTGGTTTACCTTTGCGGGCGACCGCTCCGTAACCGCGGCCGGTGCACGCTTGGCCGCGAGACCGCGATCCAGCCGATGCAGTGGGGCGCCGACGGCTGGCTCCGCACGCTTGACGGTCAGGGGCTGCCGCAGACCGAGGTCGCAGCGCCCGCCGGACTGCGCGAGCACGTTTTCCCGTTGCCAGCCGCCCGCGAAGATTTCGACGCGCCGACGCTGCCGATCGATTTTCAATGGCTGCGCTCGCCGTGGCCGGACGAGCTATTCAGCCTGACGGCCCGCCCCGGGCACCTGCGGCTGTTCGGCCGCGAGACGATCGGGAGTCCGTTCAGGCAGGCGCTGGTCGCGCGCCGCCAGCAGGCGCACTGCTTCGGCGCGTCCACGATCATCGAATTCGAGCCCGAGCATTTCCAGCAAAGCGCCGGACTCGTGTGCTACTACAACGCCGCCAAGTTCCACTATCTCCACGTCTCGCATGACGAAACCGCCGGCAAGCACCTGCGCGTGATGTCGGCGCTGCCGGACTCGCCGCAGGCCGACGCGTTTACGCCGCCGATCGCGATTCCGGCCGGCGCGCGAATCGGGCTGCGCGTCGAGATCGACGACGAGCGACTGCTCTTCGCTTATCGCGTGGAGGGCCGCGACGCCGGCTGGCAGTGGCTGCCGCAGCAGTTTGACGCCAGCATGCTCTCCGACGAGGCGAGCGCGCCGGGGCAGCCGAATTTCACCGGCGCGTTCGTCGGGGTGGCCTGCCAGGATCTCGCCGGCACGGCGCGACCGGCCGACTTCGACTGGTTCGAGTATCGCGCGCGGGCGTTTTTCGCCGATCCGACATCGTAAATCGCCCCCGGCCGTCGGTTGGGGAAAACATTTTCTTTCGGGAGGCGGACTGCTCTGATTCACGGGTGACTTCCGGCGCCCTGCAACAACTCGTCGGCGACGCGGCCTCGCCCGCGCAATTGCTCTATTTCACGACGCCGAGCGTCACGGCGGATGGCCGGACGCTCGTCGTGGTGCGCGAGGACGGCGGCAACCCGAACCTTTGGGCGCTCGAGCCCGGCACCGGCGCGTTGCGGCGGCTGACCGACAACCGCGATGGCACACTCAAGTCGTATGTCTATTTTCGCGGCAACCCGAACCGCGGCCTCGGCAAGGCCAGCATCAGCCTCGATCCGGTGCGCGGCTGTCTCTACTACGTCCAGGGTCAGGAGATTTGCCGGACCGACCTGGCGGGCGGGAGTCGCGTCATCGCGCGGCTGCCGGCAGATCAGGTGACGGCGTTCACGCACGTGAGCGCGGACGGGCGGCGGCTCTGCGTGCCGACCACCGATGCGCGGGCGCTCGAGGAAGACGCGCCGTCCGGACCGACGCGCGGCGAAAACACCGTGGCCGGGCGGCGGAACGAAATCATCACCGACAAGCCAGCCTACGACATCGACGAGCGGGTGCGCCGCGAGGGACTCAGCTCGTGGCTGCGCGTGTTCGACACCGTGACGGGAGAACCGCTCGCGTGCGAGCGGGTGCCACGGGCGTGGATCACGCACGTGCAATTTTCGCCGGCGAATCCCGCGTGGATTCTCTACAACCACGAGTGGCCGTCGGACTGCGGGATTCGACGCCTGTGGTTGTGGGATGGCGCCGAGCACCGCCGCCTGCGGCCGGAGGGTGGACGACGTTCGCGATCCGACTGGGCGTGCCATGAGATGTGGCAGGCCGACGGCGCGGCGATCATCTATCACGGCAAATACGCGGACGGGACCGCGTTCGTCGGTCGCGTGAGTCCGGCCGGCGGCGACAACGTCGAGATCGCGCTGCCGCCGGCTTACCAGCGTTACGGACATTTCACCGCCGGGACCAAGCACGCGGACTGGCTCGTGAGCGACGGCTACTGGCATCCGGCGGGCGAGCCCGGGGATGGAAAGTGGGGCGGCGAATGGATCACCCGGCTGGCGGTCGACTGGCCGCGCGGCCGGATCGAGTGGACGCCGCTCTGCCGGCATCATTCGCTCTGGGACTGCCAGGACAGCCACCCGCATCCGGTGTTCGGCCCCGGCGACGAGGCGATTTATTTCACGTCGAATCTCGGCGGCAGCCGCAGCGTGTGCCGCGTGGCCGTGCCGCCGGCGTCGGGCGGTTGCCGGTGAACCGCAATCGTGGTTGTCCGGTGGAGCGGCGGGAAAATGGGCTGGAGTTGATTTCGGTTTGAGCGCTTTGTGACGGGCTGAACCCCATGAAAACCTTCCCCGTTTTGATCGCCGGGCTGGCGTTGTCCGGCTGGGCCGGCGCGGCCGAGATTCAGAAAGACATCCAATATGCGGCGCCGGGCGGCGTGCCGCTGCTGCTGGATGCGCGCATTCCCGACGGGGCCGGGCCGTTCCCGGCCGTGGTGATCGTGCACGGAGGCGGCTGGGGTGGCGGCCGGAAGAACGATCCCAACGAAGTCGGACCGATGCTCGATCCGCTCACGGAGGGCGGCATCGCGTGGTTCAGCGTCAATTACCGGCTTTCGGGCCAGGCCCACTATCCGGCGTGCGTCGAGGATGTGGAGGCCGCGGTGCAGTGGGTGAAGGCGCACGCGAAGGACTACCGGGTGGATCCGGCCAAGGTGGCGATCAGCGGCGACTCGGCGGGCGGGCACGTGGTCGACATGGTCGCGGTGCGCGCGACGCCCGACAAACCCGAACGGCACCTGGTCGCCGTGATCTCGTTCTACGGGCCGAACGATCTGGTGGAGGACTCGTTCCGGCGCAACGGCCCGAGCCCGTCGTTGCAACGGCTCTTTGGCATCCCCCCGACGACGCTCGATACGCCAACCGTCAAGCTGCTGCAGGCCGCCTCGCCGATGGCATTCGTGAGCACGGACCTGCCGCCATTCCTGCTGCTGCACGGGACCGCGGACCAGAGTGTCGACTATCCGGGCTCGGTCATCTGGAAGGAGGTCCTCGATGCGATCGGGGTGCCCTGCGAGTTGATCACGATTCCGCACGGCGTGCATGTGATGGGAAACTGGGACCGGATGAATCCGCCGCAGACGGAATACAAACAGCAGTTCGTCGCCTGGCTGCAGCATGCCTTTGCCAGTGCCGGCACGGGAGAAAATGCCGCCGTGGTGAAACCGGCTCCGACGGCCGTGACCATGGACAAGGTGCCGGGCCTCTGGAAAAATGTCCGCGGGCCCGACGGCTCGGGGCTCCGCCTCAAGGCCGATGGCGCCGGAGAATCGCTGGCGGCGCCGGCGTGCGCGGTGACCTGGAGTTTCGATCCGGCCACGCGCTTGGTGCACGTCGACTATCCGGCCGGGCAGGGACGCGTCGTGCCCTACGCCGGTTCGCCGGATTTGGCGAAGAGCGCGGCGGACAAAATCGCCAACGCCGGCGAACGGCCGAAGGTGGCTTTCGCCGACCTCCGTTATTTCCCGGTGCAGGATCTCCTGATTTCATCGAACGGGGAAATTTTCCGCCGGCAGTCGAAGTAAAAGGCGGACGCCGCCGGCCCCGGGGCGTCGGCACGGTGCGTCGGTTTGTTCCGGAGGTTTGCAAGATTTTGAGCGGCCCCGGATGGGAACCGGGGGCGGATCCGTGAAATCGAACGACGGAACCCAATCACGCGATGAAAACTTTCTTTGCCCGGGAATCATTGAGAGGACTCGCTCCCTTCCTCCTGCTGGCGCTGCTCGCGGGCTGCAACCGCGACCAAACCGCGTCGCCGCCGATTGCCGCGGCGCCGCCCGCACCGGTGGAGCCGGCGCCGGGCGCGGTGTCGGCGCCGGGCGAAATATATGTCGAGTCGGAGCCGCCCCCGCCGCCGCCGGAAGTGGTCGTCGCCAGCCCCGGCCCGGGTTTCCTGTGGGTCGGCGGTTATTGGGGCTGGAGTGGAGGTGCGCGCCTGTGGGTGCGCGGGCATTGGGAACGCCCGCCGCGGCCGCGGACCGAATGGGTGCAGCCGCGCTGGGAGCATCGCGGGCGCGGCTACGTCTTTGTCCGCGGTTACTGGCACTGAACGCCGGGCGGGAAGCGGGCGAGTGGCGTTGCGTCGCGGGAGGCGGGCCTGGCCGGTTACGACCGGCTGACGGCCCTGCTCGCGTCTCGACAGCGGCGGCGGGGTGACGTTGATTCGGAGGACGGGCGATCCCACCGAATATTGCACCCATGAAAATCTCCGCGCGCGCTTCCGGTTTCGCTTTAGTCCTGCTGGCCGTGGCGGCCGGCTCCCCGGGCGTCCGGGCCGAGTCCGAGGTCGAGGCGCAGCGGGCGAAGGTCCGCACGATGCGCGACACGGTGCTGGCGGAACTTTACCAACTGCATCCGGGGACGAAGGCCCGGATCAAGGAGGCCGCCGGCTACGCGGTGTTTTCCAATGTCGGGATCAACCTCGTGCTGGCGAGTTTTGCGGGCGGGCACGGCATCGTCGTCAAGAACGGCCTGCTGGGCAGTTCGGAGACGTTCATGAAGATGGGCTCGGCGGGCATCGGGCTCGGACTCGGCGTGAAGGATTTCCGCGCGGTTTTTATCTTCAGCGACAAGGCGAAGCTCGCGGCCTTCATCGACAAGGGCTGGGATTTCAGCGGCCAGGCCGATGCGGCGGCGAAGTCCGACGACAAGGGTGCGGCGCTGGCGGGCGCGGCGACGGTGATCCCGGGCGTGGAGGTCTATCAGATCACCAAGAACGGGCTTGCGCTGCAGGCGACGCTGCAGGGCACAAAATATTGGAAGGACAAGGATCTCAACTGAGCGCGCGGCACGGTCGCGGGGATCGGTGATCCCGACGGGCGTGTCCGGCGAGGTATCGGGACGAGACCGGGTTCGCTCAAGTTTCGCTCGTGAACTTCACGGGCAGCGTGATGCGGATGGAGACAGGCTTGCCGTCCTTCTGGGCCGGGCGGAATTTCCATTTCGTCACGGCGGCCACCGCGGCGTCGTTGAACGCCTCGTTCGTCGTTTTCGCGACCTTCGCATCGGTGACGGTTCCCTTGTCATCGATCTCGCAGGCGAGGAACACGACCCCGGAGGTCCCGTTCGCCCGCATGGCGGCCGGGTATTCGGGCGCAATCGTGCGCACGGGGACGGGCGGCTCGACATCGGCCGCACGCAGGATTCCGCCGGTCACGAGGCCGGCGATGCACAACAGGGTTCGCAGGGAGCTTTTCATGGATGATCGGTGCGCGAGGCACCGCTCCCGTAATCGGCCCGAATGCGCCGAGGCGCAGCGCCATCGCGTGGACTGGGTCCGGTATTAGCGCGCTGCCGGCGAGGCGAACGCCGCCCGAATATCCGCTCCACGGGCGGCGCCGGCGCACTTTGACAAATTTCTCAAGAAATGGCCGGGGCAGGCGGCGGGACTGCGTCCGGGTTGTCTCACCGCCCGGGCGCGGGTAGTTTGCGGGAGAAGGCTCCGCGGAAATCAGGTCGCGTGGTAGCCCTTGGAGCCGATCGCGCGCGCGAGCGGGCTTCTCGTGTCCCCGTCCGCCTGCAAGCGGGCGACCAGCGACGCGAAGTCGTGGCGCGGCTGCCAGCCGAGCTCGGTGCGCGCGCGGGCGTTGACGTAGACGCGGTCGATGCCGGGAAACATTTTCCAATTGCGGCGCGCATACTCGGCCGCGTAGCCCGGCACACGACGTCGCACTGCGGCCGGCGCGTCGGTGCGCAGCTCCGCCAGATCGCCGGGGAGGAAGGGCGTGGTGGCGCTGACGATGAATTTCCGGAAGCCGAGCGCGGGCGCCCGCGCGGCGGCGAGCAGGTGCGCGCTCACGACATCCTCGAGGTCGACCCGCCGGTGGAGGAATTCATTTACCTTCGCATTGTCGTCGGCGTAGGCCGCCCGTTTCTCCGGATCATCGTCGGCCTCGGGAAAGAAACGCGAGGTGCGGAGGACGATCACCGGGAGGCGCTCGTTGCGGTGGAACAACTGGCACAAGTCTTCCGCGGCCGCCTTGGTCACGCCGTAGATGTTTTTTGGGGCGGGCGTGACATCCTCGGTGATCCAGGCGGCGGGAGCGCCGGCGGGCGGCACGAGCGCGTCGCCGAACACGCTGGTCGTGCTCGTAAAGACGAAGGCCCCGACGCGGGCGGCGGCGGCTTCCTCGAGCAGGTTCAGTGTGCCGGTGATGTTGGTGTCGACGAATTCCTGCCGGCGATGCGTGGCGACATGCGGCTTGTGCAGCGTGGCGGCGTGAAAAACGACCTGCACGCCGGCGAGGCACGAGCGGACGAACGCGCGATCGACGATCGAGCCGGCATGGGTGGTGAACGGCGATGACAGGAGGTCGAGGCCGACGACCTCGTGGCGCCGGTCGCGCAAGGTGCGAACCAGGGCCTCGCCGAGATGACCCGCACTGCCGGTGACGAGAAACTTCATCGTCGGAAATTTCGCGGCGCCGGCGCCCGCGCAACAAGCCAAAAGCAGCCGCCGGACGACACCCGGGCGCGCCCACCCGTTCTCGCCGGCAGGTGTAGACCCCAGCGGTTTGCCCGGAATTCCGGGCCCGGCCGGGAACTGGCGGCGACGCGGGACAATCCAATGGAAGAACCAATCCACCCCATGAGATTCGTCACGCTTTCGCAACTCCGCCGCGAGACCGGCGCCATGATGATCATGGCGATGCTCGCCGGATGCAACCGCAACGCTCCCTCTTCGGCTCCCGCGACAGCAGCAGCACCAGCACCCGCTCCCGCGCCGATCGCGCCCGGTCAACCCACGCCCGGCGAATTCTACGTGGAGGGCG
>CALFNN010000069.1 GCA_937902925.1 uncultured Opitutaceae bacterium | reverse complement strand
GCTATCTCCGCGATCTTTACCGGCAGCCCGGCGTGGCGGACACGGTGAATCTCACCCACATCAAGCGGCACTACTATTTCACGCACGACGACATCAACCCGACGCGCATCGTGCCGCTGGGTCCCGTGCTCGACTTTCTGGCGCCCCACGGGCGCGAGCGGCTGACCGGCTAGGGCGGCGCCGTCACGCGCGGAGTCCTTCGATCATCGCAGCCGGCGGCGGGACCGGCAAATGAAGCGAAACCCAATAGCCCCGAGGACAAGCGCCGACAGCGCGAGCAACCCCAGCCCGGCGCCGGGGCCGCCGGCCGGCGCACCGCAGAGCTCCGGGCCACCGAGACCGAGAGCAACTCCAAGGCCGGCATAGCCCAACACGCAGAGGAAGCACTTGGGAATGAGCGCGAGCAGCGCCGTCGGCCACAGCCACCGGACGGCGCGGCTCACGCGGCTCGGGAGGAAAAACTCAGTGCGTCGCGAGCGCATCGGCGGGCTGACCGTAGCTGTCGTGGAGGCGGACCCACTTCATCGGCGCCTCGGAATCCTCGTTGCGACCCCTCGGCGTGAGATCGATCAGGTTGTAGGCGTTGATCAGAAGGTCGAGTCCGCGCGAGTAAGTGGAGTAAGTGCGGTAGACTCCGCCGTCGGCGCCGCGCGCGAAGACACTCAGGCCGGGCATTTCCTCCGCGCCGATTTCGTTCATGCCGAAATTGTAGTCGGCCAGGCCGATCTCCACCTCCGCGGGCGTGAACGCCACGCGGAAGTCGCGGTTGAACGTCGTGCCGTGCGACGACACCCAGTTGAACTTCCAGCCCATCCGCGCCTTGAAGCGCTCGATCTCCGCGAGCGGCGCGGAAGACACGGCGACGAACGAAGTGTCGCGGGCGTTCACGTGCGCGAGCGCGCCGTCGAAGTGATCCGACACGAACGAGCAGCCGCGGCAGCCCTCCTCCCAGCCGGGCGCGAGCATGAAGTGATAGACGATGAGCTGGCTGCGGCCCTCGAACAATTCCGCCAGCGTGGCGCGGCCGGCCGGCGAATCGAAGGTGTAGGCCTGGTCAACCCTGGCCCACGGCAGCGCACGGCGTTTTTCGGCGAGCCGGTCACGGAGCTTGGAGAATTCTTTTTCTTCGCGGAGGAATTCGCGGCGGGCCGCGAGCCATTTTTCGGGGGAGACGAGGGTCGGATTTTCGAACGAGTTGTTTTTCATGGGAGGCGGGATGTTTTTTCTGACAACGATTGGTTTTGGATTCAGGACGGTTCGCCGAGGGCAAGGCAGTGGCCTTGGTGGCTTCTGACGGGAAACAGCGGGGCGGCTCGGCGAGCCGCTCCACGGCAAGTTTTCGAATGGGTTAACTCTTCGGCGCCTCGGCGCGGAGTCTTTGGTATTCGGCTTTGAGCTGGGCGTGCATCGGCCAGAACGGCGGACGCGGCGCGCCCTCGAGCAACGCGATGAGTTGCGCAAGGTGCGTGTGCCAGCCGCCCGCGTAGCCGTGGAGGAAAGGCAGATCGGCGCCGCGCGCGCGGTGCGTGAGCACGAGCTGCACGTTTTTTCCCTGTTCGGTGAGCTCGAACGTGACGTCGGAATCCTCGTCGAAGGTGTAGCTCAGCACGTGCGGCGGCTCCCACCGTAGCACGGTGGCCGGCATCTTGAAGCCGGGGTCCTGGACGTGCTTGTGATCCTCGGGCGGTGTCTCGTCGGGCGCGATGTTCTTGTGATGGAAGAACAGCTCCACCTTGCCGCCTTTCTTCGGTTCCATCGGCCCGCCCGCAAACCAGCGGGCGCGCTTCTCGGGATCGGTGAGATAATCCCACACGCGCTCGATCGGGCCGGGCAGCGTGCGCACGATGCGCACTTCGGCGGGGGTGGTAAACTTTCCGGGTTGTTCGTTGGTTTTCATGATTTCTGGGAAACACGGCGGCGGGGATGAGGTGGCTAAGCTGCGCTTTCGTGCTTCGCGGCAGCGTGGAGTTTTCCGTAGTCGCCCTGGAGCCGGGCGTGCAGCGGCCAGAACGGCGGACGCGGCGCGCCTTCGAGCAACGCGACGAGGTGCGCGAGATGCACGTGCCAGCCGCTCCCGAAGCCGACCAGGTAGGAAAGATCGCCACCCGTGCCGCGATGCGTAAGGACGAGCCGCACGTTCCCGCCCTGCGGCGTGAGCTCGAACGTCGCCTCCGAATTGCCGTAGTGCTCAAACGTGAACGCCAGCACGCGCGGCGGCTCGCAACGGGTCACCGTGCCGTTCATGGTGCGGCCACCATCGTGACTCTCCTGTTGCTCCCTCGGCGGCGTCTCATCGGGAGCGAGGATCTTGTGGCGGACGTGAAACGTAATCTTGCCGCCGGGGCGCAGTTCCATCGGGCCGCCCGCAAACCAGCGGGCGCGCTTCTCGGGGTCCGTGAGATACGCCCAGACCCGTTCGATGGGCCCCGGCAGTGTGCGCACCAGGCGCACCTCGGCGGGGGTGATAAACTTTCCGGGCTCGTCGTTGGTTTTCACGGGGTCCTTTTCTTTTTCGCCGCCTTCTCGTTGCGCTCGTCCTCCGCCCGCAGTTCGCGTTCGAGGGCATCGAGCCGGCTGGACCAGACCGAGCGGGTCTTCTGCAGCCACGCCTCGAGATCATCGAACCCGTCGGGATCGAGCGCCTGGATGCGGGACTGGCCCTCGGCGCGGGTCTTCACCAGGCCGGCTTCGCGCAGCACGTTCAGGTGCTGCGAAATCGCCGGCGCGCTCATATCGAATTCGTCGACGAGTTCGCCGGCCGTCCGCTCGCGCACGGCGAGCAGTTCGACAATGCGCCGCCGTGTCGGGTCGGCGATGGCAAGGAGGCTTTGCATGCCGGCAGTATTTAAGTATAGACTTAATTAAGCAAGAACTAAATTAAAGAAACCGGTCATTCCCGCGGACACCCGCGCCCTGTCTTCGTGGTGCCCAGAGCCGCTGCGCTCCGATTCGAGTCACTTCGCGGGCAGCGCGCCCACGTAGTCCCGGGATACCCGGAGCCACCGGTCGAGCGCCGCCGCCGTGCGGATCGCCGGCGGATCGACCAGCAACCAGCCCTTCATGCTCCGGCCCGTGATATCCATCTCCCGCACGTGTTTTTTCCGCAGGTGCGCGGGTCCGTCCGCCGGATCGCACCGGACCACGAGGCTGTCGTGCCAGACCCCCACGCACATGTTGCCGCGCAACATCCATCCGATCCCCCCGAACATCTTTTTCGCCTCCAGTCCGCGCCAGCCCTTCGTGGCGGCGGTGATGCGTTCGACAAGTTTCGGGTTGCTATGCATCGGAGGATTCAGACCCGCAGCCAGCAGCGGAACCCGCGGCCGCTGTAGTAGGAATCGGCGCCGTTGTGGTAGATGAACACGCGGCCAAAGCGGCGGTCGCCGAAGAGCGCGCCGCCAAGTTTCCGGACATCCGCCGGGGTTTTCAGCCAGCTCGATCGCTTCGTGTCGAACTCCCCGACCTGCTGCAGCGCGTGATACTGCTCCTCGTCGAGCATCTCGACGCCGATGGCCTCGGCCAGCTCGGTGGCGCAGCCCTTCGGCGGGAATTTTTTCCGGCCGTCCAGCGCCTCCCGGTCGTAACAGAGATTGGCACGCGCCTCCGGGCTCTGCGGCGAGCAATCCACGAAGAGAAACTCGCCCGACTTCTTATCCTGCCCGACGACGTCCGGCTCGCCGCCGGTGCGTTCCATCTCGCCGAGCGACCACAGCTTTTCTGGATTCGCATCCAGCCGAGCCGACACCTTCGCCCAATCGAGCCCGGCATGGCGTTTCGGGTTCTTCTCGAAGCGGGCCTGCAAAACGCCGAGCAGTTCCTCGCGTTGTTTGGGTGACAACTCCTTTTTTGTTTTGTCGGGTTTCATAGTGAGAAATTCTTGATCGTCGGGTCGCACGGGCCAAACCCTTCGAAGCGCTCGGTCTACTTCGGCGCTCGCGACGCCACTGCGCCAAGCAGCCGCCGACCGTGAATCACGGCAACGATGCGCACGTCTCGACCTTCGACCACATAGATCAACCGATACTCGTAAATGAAAACCTCGCGGCAGTTTTCATTGCCGACCTCGGGCACCACGCGTCCGCGATGAGGGAGGATTTGGAGACTGCGACCGGCGGCCAGAATTTTTTCGACAACAACCGACGCGTAGCGCGGCGAATCCTTCGCGATGAACGCAGCGATCTCGTGCAAATCTTCGCGGACTTGCGGCGACCAGCTTACGACAAAATCCATTTGGCCATGTCGCGCTCCATCTCGTCCTGCGACACGCCACCCTCGGCAAGGAGCCGCTGCTGGCCGCGTTTGATTTTCTCCAGCACGTAGAGGTGGTGTTGGATGTCCTCGAACGTGGCGTCGTCTGGGAGATTCTTGATCATCTCAACGGCCTCGGCCTTGGCTGCGCTCATGCCGACAACGTGAGTGAAGCCGGCGGTGGTTTCAACTCCAGTCTCAGCGCCGAGCGGCCGAGCACGGGAGCGAGAAAAGGTTTTTCGCAATTTGACGGCTGTTCGGCCGGGCAGGCAGCCTACCGAGAGCTCGTCGAATGTGTGTCCGCAGCGCTGCCGGAGCTGACCTCTGGTTCGTCGGCAAGCAAACAGCGATTCTTCGAGGTGATACCGGAGTGAATTACTGGGTGGTCAGTAGTCCAGATACGGCCCAAGCCACTTCTCGGCTTCGGCGACGGGCATTTTCTTCCGCGCGGCCTAGTCTTCGATCTGGTCTTTGTCCCACGCCTAGGGAGTGCGCGCGGGCTCGACCGGCAGTCGGGCGTTCGGGGAAATCGCCGAGGGGCCGACATCGGCGCCGGCGGGCAGGATGGTGATGTTGGTGAACTTGATGTTGTCCTTGAAGATTTCCGTCGTGGCCGGGTCCGAGCCGGCAAAGGTGCAGTCGGAAATACTGATGTTCTCCAGCACTGCCGTCGGCCCGGCCTGCACGGCGACCAGGCCGGGGACAGCCGTGCCTTTGACGTTGCTCATGCTCACATTCCGCAAAATGGGGACATAGGCGGTCTGCCCGGCGCGCACATTGCCGTAGTTGTATTGGATCAGAAATCCCGCCGCCGAGGTGCCCTTGGCAACCTTGCCCACGTCGATGTTGCGGGCGAAGACGTTTTCGATGATCCCGCCGCGCGCCGTGCCGTTCTTGAAGCGCAGGATCGCGTTGAGGCTGGGGCTATCCATCTTGCAGTCGTAGACGAAGACGTTGCGGATGCCCGGCGTGCATTCGCTGCCGAGGGTGACGCCACCGTGGCCGTCCTTCATCACGCTGTTGCGCACGACGACAAACTCCGTGGGCAGGTTGACGCGGCGCCCGTCGTCGTCCTTGCCGCACTTGATGGCGATGCAGTCGTCGCCGGTGTTGAAGATGCACCGGTCGATCAGGACGTAGCGGCACGAGTCCGGGTCGCAGCCGTCGTTGTTGCCCTGGTGGCTGTCGATGTTCAGGTCGCGCACGATGACGTTGGTGCAATACACGGGATTAATCTCCCACATCGGCGAGTTGTGGACGGTGAGGCCCTCGATGAGCACGTTCTGGCAGCGGAACGGGACGACAAAGTTCGGGCGCAGCTGGCCGGCGGGACGCAGCACGGCCTGCCAGTTGCCTTCGCCGCCGCCGTCAATCGTGCCCTTGCCGGTGAGGGCGATATTCTCCTGGTCGAGCGCGTAGATGGGCGGGGCGACATTCTCCCGCTCGACGCCCTCGTAGCGGATGGTGACCTTCGGGTATTTGCTGAGGTCGTTGGGGACAAACTGGAGGGTGGCCTGGTCGGCGAGGTGCAGGTCCACGTTGCTCAGGAGGCGGATGCCGCCGGTGCGCCAGACGCCGTCGGGCACGAGAACGTGGCCGCCGCCGGCCTGATTGCAGGCCGCGATCGCCTGGGCGATGGCGTCGGTGCAGTCGGTGGTGCCATCGGCCTTCGCGCCGTATTCGGTGATGGGGAAATTTTTACTGGGGAAAACCGGCGCCTTGATGCGCGCGAGGATTTGCGGGAGGGCGTCCCAGCCGAGCTTGGCGACCTCGGCGGGCGAGAGGTCGGCGGGTGCAGCCGGGGCGGCAGCCAACGAAGCGGCGGCCAGCGCAATGCCGGCGAGGGCGGTGGCGAGGGAGCGCAAGTTCATGAATGGCTTTTTTGGGGTCAGGGTGACAGTAGCAAACATCGCCACTCACCCCAACATCCCGACATCCCGGGCGCAACATCGGCTTTGGCCAATTCCCGCCGGCCAATGGCGGTTGTTCGGCACTGGGCCAATTACGATCACTCCTGCGGCAATGGGTTGAGGCAAGTCATGGGGACTAGTAATCCAGGTTAGGGCCGAGCCATTTCTCGGAAACGTCCACGGGTTGATTTTTCCGCGCCGAGTAGTCCTCGATCTGGTCTTTGCTGATTTTGCCGACGGCGAAGTATTTCGATTCCGGATGGGAAAAGTAGAAACCGCTCACACTGCTCGCGGGGTGCATCGCGTTGGACTCGGTGAGCGTGATGCCGGTGGCAGCGGTCGCGTCGAGGAGCGCGAAGAGCGGCGGCTTCTCGGTGTGATCGGGGCAGGCGGGGTAGCCGGGCGCAGGACGGATGCCGCGGTATTTTTCGCGGATAATGTCCTTCATTTCCAGGTTCTCGGTTTTGCCGTAACCGCAGGCCTCGCGCGCCTTTTTGTGCATCAGCTCAGCCAGCGCCTCGGCGAGCCGGTCACCGAGGGCTTGCGCCATGATCGCGTTGTAGTCGTCGTGCTTCGCGCGGAATTCGGCCGCGAGTTGGTCCACGCCGTGGCCGGCGGTGACGGCGAAGCCGCCGAGGTAGTCGATCCGTCCGCTCTCTTTCGGCGCGATATAGTCGGCGAGGCAATGGTTGAACTGGTTCGACGGCTTCTCAAGCTGCTGACGGAGGAAATGAAACGTCTGCACGACGCGCGAACGCGATTCGTCAGCGTAAACCTCGACGCTGTCGCCGACGGCATTGGCTGGCCAGAAGGCGATCACGGCCTTCGCGGTGTAGAGTTTATCGGCGACGATCTGCGCGAGAATTTTTTGCGCGTCGTTGAAGAGCTTCGTGGCCTCGGTGCCGACGACGTCGTCTTTAAGAATGTCCGGGTAGCGGCCGTGGAGTTCCCAGGCGCTGAAGAATGGGCCCCAATCGATGAAATCTACGATTTCATTGAGTGACATGTGGCCTGTGGCTGGTGACGAGTTTTCGGTCGAGTAGGTGCGGGCGCCGAGGAATTCGGGGCGCGGGATGTCGACGGCCGTCCAGTCGAAATTCTGTTTTCTCGCCCGCGCCTCGGTGAGCGGGAGAAGCGGGCGTTTGTTGCGGCGCTCGGCGAATTCGACCCGCGACTTCTCCTGCTTCGCGGCTGTCTCGGCCATGAACCTCGGCTTCTGGTCGGCGGAGAGGAGCGCGCTGACGACGTTGACGACGCGGGAGGCGTCGAGCACATGCACGACGCCGGAAACATATTCGGGCGCGATTTTCACGGCGGTGTGCGCGGCGCTCGTCGTCGCGCCGCCGATGAGGAGCGGCATCGTGAACTGCTGACGCGTCATCTCCTTCGCGACGTGCACCATCTCGTCGAGCGACGGCGTGATGAGGCCGGAGAGGCCGATGACGTCGACCTGCTTCTCGCGCGCGGTGGCGAGGATCTTGTCGGCGGGCACCATCACGCCGAGGTCGGTGACCTCGTAATTGTTGCAGGCGAGGACGACGCCGACGATGTTCTTGCCGATGTCGTGGACGTCGCCCTTCACGGTGGCCAGGAGCACGCGGCCGTTGGGCTTGGCGGTGCCGCCGCTCGCAATGTGGAGGCGCTTTTCCTCCTCCATGAACGGCGTGAGATAGGCGACGGATTTTTTCATCACGCGCGCGGACTTCACGACCTGCGGCAGAAACATTTTCCCGGCACCGAACAAGTCGCCGACGACGCGCATGCCGTCCATCAACGGCCCCTCGATGATGTTGAGCGGGCGCGGATATTTCGCGGAGTTGGCGCGGGCCTCCTCGGTGTCGGCCTCGATAAACTGGTCGATGCCCTTCACGAGCGCGTGCGAAAGGCGCGACTCGACGGAGGCGTTGCGCCAGGCGAGATCCTCCTTGATTTCAGTCTTCGACGCCCCGCCCTGCTGGGCCTTCAGATCGTCGGCGAATTTCACGAGTCGCTCGGTGGAGTCCGGCCGGCGGTTGAGCAGCACATCGTCGACGAGTTCGCGCAGCGCGGGGTCGATCTCGTCGTAGACGCCGAGCATGCCGGCATTGACGATCGCCATGTCGAGGCCGGCCTGGATCGCGTGATAGAGGAACGCGGTGTGCATCGCCTCGCGCACGGGGTTGTTGCCGCGGAACGAGAACGAGACGTTCGAGACGCCGCCACTGACCTTCGCGTGCGGGAGCGTGGCCTTGATGAGCTTCGTGGCCTCGAAGAAATCGACGGCGTAATTGTTGTGCTCCTCGATGCCGGTGGCGACGGTGAGGATGTTCGGATCGAAGATGATGTCCTCGGCGGGGAAACCGACACGCGCCGTGAGGAGCTGGTAGGCGCGCGTGGCGATGCGGACTTTTTCGTCGCGCGTGGCGGCCTGGCCCTGCTCGTCGAACGCCATCACGACGGCGGCGGCACCGTAGCGGCGGAGGAGTTTCGCCCGCCGGAGGAATTCCGCCTCGCCGTCCTTGAGCGAGATCGAGTTGACGATGCCCTTGCCCTGGAGGCAGCGCAGGCCGGCTTCGAGCACGCTCCACTTCGACGAGTCGAGCATGACGGGCACACGCGAGATGTCGGGCTCGGCGGCGATGAGGTTGAGAAACTTCGTCATCGTCGCCTCGCCGTCGATCAGCGCCTCGTCGACGTTGATGTCGATCACGTTGGCGCCGCTCTCGACCTGCTGCTTCGCGATGGCCAGGCACGCGTCCCAGTCGCCGGCCTTCAGCGCCTTCGCGAACTTGGGCGAGCCGGTGATGTTGGTGCGCTCGCCGATGACGAGGAAGCTGGAGGCGGATTTGGGCGCGGAAGGGGACATTCAGGGAATCGTTCTCGTTCTCTCAATCGTTCTCATTCTCTCGGACACTTTCCCGATCCCCTGAGAGAACGAGAAAGAGAACGAAGAACGAGAACGATTTCGTCAGGCGACGACGAGCGGTTCGAGTCCGCTCAACTGCATGGCGGGCTCGGCGCTCGCGACAGCACGCGGCTTCTTCCCGCGCACCGCGACGGCGATGGCGGCGATGTGGGCGGGCGTGGAGCCACAGCAGCCGCCGACGAGGTTGACGAAACCGCTCGCGGCAAATTCGCCGAGCACGCGCGCCATGTCGGCCGGCGTCTCGTCGTAGCCGCCAAACGCATTCGGCAGGCCGGCGTTCGGGTAGCAAGTCGTGTAGCACTCGGCGACGGCGCCGAGCGCCTCGACGTAAGGCCGCATTGCGGCGCCGCCGAGCGCGCAGTTGATGCCGACGGAAAACGGCCGCGCGTGGCGCACGCTGTGGTAAAACGCCTCGACGGTCTGGCCGGAAAGCGTGCGGCCGGAAGCATCGGTGATCGTGACCGAAATCATCACGGGGACGCGCGACGCCTCGCCGCGCTCGTCGAAGAGCGAATCGATCGCGAAGAGCGCGGCCTTCGCGTTGAGCGTGTCGAAGATCGTCTCGACCAGCAGCGCATCGACGCCGCCGTCGAGCAACGCGCGCGCCTGCTCGGTGTAGGCGGCGACGACCTGCTCCCAAGTGACCGCGCGAAAGTCGGGGCGGTTCACGTCGGGCGACATCGAGAGCGTGCGGTTGAGCGGACCGAGTGCGCCGGCGACAAAGCACGGCCGCCCAAACCGCTTTTCCGCGGCGTCCGCGGCGCGTCGGGCGCACGCCACGGCGGCGAGATTGAGTTCGCGCGCGAGCGATTCCGTGCGGTAGTCGGCCTGGGAGATGGCGGTGGAGTTGAAGGTGTTGGTTTCGACGAGATCGGCGCCCGCGGCGAAATACTCGCCGTGGATCTGCTCGATGACGTCGGGCCGGGTGATCGAAAGCAGGTCGTTATTGCCCTTCAGGTCGTGCGGGTGGTCCTTGAATCGTGTGCCGCGAAAATCCGCCTCGGTGAGATTGTGCGCCTGCACCATCGTGCCCATCGCGCCGTCGAGGACGGCGATGCGCTGGGTAAACAGCGCGCGAAAGGCCTCCGCGCGCGCAGACGGAGATGGCAGTGACGATGGCATGCCGCGACGGTAGAGCGCCCGACCGCTTTGGCAAGTCACATATCGATGCATCGCCATGCGTTGATGCGTGCTGACACAGTTTCGGCTTGCCGGGCCGCACCGCAGGAGGTGAGGTGCCCCCGCCAGACGTTCTTTGTCGAAAGCTTCCGGAAACAGGAAAGGCCGTGAAATCCGGCCACAGTTGCGCTGCGGTAACGCATCACAGACCCGCACCGCGCCGTCCCACGGCGCGGGCAAAACCAATCCCCGGTTGACCGGGGGTGAAGGCGCGGGCGAGGAAGCACGCGGTGCGAAGTTCCAGGCCACAAGGAACAAGTAACACGGGCCAGCCGTCCGTTGCCACTTGCCACTTGTTGCGTGTCGCTTCCGCGCCGGGTGCAGACCTGCGGAGTCCGAATATCTGCTGCCGGAGGTCTCACGCGTCCGGGGTGAATTGCGCGCCCCGCTCGCGAAAACTTCATCGCAAAAATGAAGCGTGAGAGTGGTCACCTCCTCCGGCGACGGCAGGCGGTTCTGCTCTTGCCCCGTCCAACAGCAGATACCCATGAAACACCTCCCGCCACCGGCGCGCGTTGCGCGCCCGGCCCTTCCGTTGCTTGCCGCCCTCGTGGCGTGCGGCCTCATCCGCGCCCAGACGCCGCCAACCCAACTGGCGCCGTTTCTCACGAGTGCCACGCGCACGCCAGCCGAGACGCAGACCATCGGCTCGCTCGTCGATGTCATCTCCGCCGCCGATCTTGCGCGGCAGCAAGCGACCTCGCTGTCGCAAGCGCTGGGTGCAATCGCCGGCGCCCCGCACTTTTCCAGCGGTGCGTCGGGGGCGATCAATTCGCTCTTCCTGCGCGGCGCCAACTCGAACCAGACGCTCTTCCTCGTGGACGGGCTGCGCCTCAACGACCCGAACACCGACTACAACGTGTTTCTCGGCGGATCGTGCGTCAGCGCGTGCGACAGTCTCGAGGTCGCGCACGGGCCGCAGAGCACGCTCTACGGTGGCGAGGCGGTGGGCGGCGTCGTGTCGCTGCGGGCGCAGCGCGGCGCAGGCACCGGGTCGGCGACCGCCGCGTTCGAGGCCGGGAGTTTCGGCACGGTGCAAGGCGCATTATCCGCGCAGGGCGACCAAGGCGCGACGGCCTACAATTTCTCGGCCCAGGGCGGCCACACCGACAACCAGCGCGCGAACAATTCGTTCGACTCGGCCAACGTCACGCTGCGGCTCGACCGCAAGCTGACCGACCACGTGGCGGCCGGCGGCACCGTGCGCTGGTTTCACGGCATCTACGGCGATCCGGGCGATCGCTTCACCAACGATCCGGACAACCAGACCCGGGAGGAAAACCTGCTCGTGACCGCGTTCACCGATCTCAAGCTGGCGGACGACTGGAACGCCCACGCCGTGCTCGGCGGCCAGGACCGGCGGTTCGTCGCCGAGAGTCCGCGCGCCGGCCGCGCGACGGCGTTCACCGTCGTGAAAAATCGTCGCGCGGTGCTCGACACCCAGACGACCTACAGCGGGCTCGACCGCCACCGGATCACGGCGGGTTTCACCGCGGAGGCGAACCACACCCGCAACACCGGCTTCGGCGACATCGACAAAAAGCAGGATCTGCTCGCCGTGTTTGCCGAGGACGAAATCTCACCGGCGGAGAACGTGTTCCTGACCGCCGGCCTGCGCGACGACGACTTCGACACGTTCGGCCGCGCGACGACCGGACGCGCCACCGCCGCCTGGCTCCTGGCGCACCGCACGCTCAAGCTGCGCGCGAGCTACGGCACGGCGTTCCGTTCGCCGAGCTTTTTGGATCTCTACGGCAAGAGCGCGTTCTACCACGGCAACCCGAATCTCAACCCCGAACGCGCCCGCGGCTGGGACGCCGGCGTCGACTACTATCTCGCGAATCGCCGCGGCACCCTGAGCGCCACGTGGTTCAATACGGATTTCACCGATCTCATCGCGAGCACGCCCGATTTCAGCAGCGAGGCAAACATCCAGCGGGCCCGCACCCGTGGCGCCGAACTCTCGGCGCAAACCATGCTGCCCGGCGCGGTCACGCTCCGTGCGAGCTACACCTATCTCGAGGCGGACAACCTGACCTCGGGGACGCGGTTGCTCCGCCGTCCGCGGCATAGTTTTTCCGCCGACTTATGGCATGATTTTGGGCGCGGCGTGAGTGCGGGCGCGGGCGTGGCGTTCGCGGCCCACCGGCGCGACGTGAATGCCCAAACCTTCGCGACGATCGACGGCGAAGACTACACGGTCGCGCGGCTCTATGCGGCGTGGCAGGCGACTCCCCGGCTCACCCTGAAGGCCCGACTCGAAAATCTCCTCGACGAAAAATACGAGGAGGTGAACGGCTACCCCGCCCTCGGCTTCGGCGCGTTCGGCGGGGCGGAGTGGAAATTCTAACCCGCGGCCGACGATCGCGCGATTGCAGCGGCTAGTTGATGTGGAAGCCGCTGCAAATTGCGATCAGGAGCAGCGCTGCGCCGAGCCCGAGGAAAATGCCGATCGCAAGACCGCGAAACCCGGGCTTGGTCGCGAGCCAGACGCCCGCCACCGCCGCCACGACGAGATAGGCGATGCCGAAGGCACCGTTTCGCCCCATCGCCATCGCCGTCCATCCCGCCACGACAAAAAGAATAAATCCGGCGATGGTGCCGCCGACCAGTGCGCAGCCCGAGTCGACCGCAGACGGTTGCGCGGGCTGACCATCACCACCGTCGCCACCGGGCGTTTCGTCACGCGGAAGTTCGGGAGGCTCGGGATTCATGGGGACGGGGAAATTCGTTTACTTGAACACGCCGCCGCAGATGGCGCCGAGAACCAGCCAGCCCAGCGCGCATGCCAGGAGCAGCCCGAGGCCGACCCGCCTCGTCCACGGAATCAACGCGAGGATCAAACTCAGGGGCGGGAGGATCAGTGCCGCCAAAATCAGCAGGGGAATTCCGTCGTAGCCATCCGCGTGCGGCCGCAGGTTTACGATCAACGGCAGCACCCAGAACACCACCCCAACCGAAAACCCAACGGCGATGGAAGCGCGGGAACGCGGCGGCGTCTCCGGCGGCGGACTGGATTCGGGCGGAGCCGACTCGGGGTTCATCTCGCGGCTCCGGTGAGTTGGTGCATCGCTTGCAGTTCCTTCAATCGCGCTTCCTTACCGTCTCGGTAGAAAAGGTTGAACGTGTCGAAGGGAATGATCCGGCCGTCGGGATGGACGATATGGATGCAGCTCTTCTTCACGCTGCGGACGTCGAAGTTGTGCGCGTCGAGGAATTGGATGATCAACACGCGAAAGATGTTTTCGTAGGTGATGCTCGGCGGCGCCTTCACGAGCGGCAGACAGCAGAGCAGCTGGCGCAGCGCAGCGGTTGCGGACTCGGGCGAATGCGACGTCGAGAAGAGCTTGAACACCTCGTTGCGCAGCGCCGGGTCGCGCTCGAACACGAGGTTGCTGCCCTCGGCCTTCAGCAACACTTCCGGCGGAATATGGCTCGTCAGCGGGGTGACCTTGCCGCCCAGCTTCAGCGCGTAGCCCATCGCGAGGCAGTCGGGATGACACGGCACCGGTATGATGTCGGCGGGCTTGAAGATCGGGGACTGCGCGAGGATTTTTTGCCGGACCTCGCCAAGCGTAAGCCGGTCGCGCGCGGGATCGAAGTCCTCGGTGCGGCCCGCATCCTGGATCGGTTGAAACGTCACTCCGCGCACGCAACGCTGCTGCAGCGCGAAATCGACGATCGCACCGAGTTCGTCGTCGTTGAGCCCCTTCTTCAGCGTGACGACCAGCGTCGTCGACAGGTTGAGCGCGTTGAGCCGGTCGAGGGCGCGCTGGCGGACCTCCAGCAGGTCGGCGCCGCGCAGCGCCCGGATCGGATCGGCGCGCAGCGAATCGAACTGGAGATAGATCTCGAAACCCGGCTGGTAATCCGCAAGGCGTTTCGCGAAATCGGCGTCCTGCGCGATGCGGACGCCGTTCGTGTTCAACATGAGATGCTTGATCGGGCGGCGCTTCGCGGCGTCGAGGATCTCGAAGAACTGTGGATGGATCGTCGGTTCGCCGCCGCTGAGCTGCACGATGTCGGGCTCGGCCTCGTTGCGCACGACCGCATCGAGCATCGCCTCGACATGCGCGAGCGACCGGTGCGTCTGCCGGCGGGGCGACGATTCCGCGTAGCAGATCGGACACTGCAGATTACACTGGTCGGTGATCTCAACGAGTGTGAGGCAGGAGTGCTGTTCGTGGTCGGGGCAGAGACCGCAATCGTAAGGGCAGCCGAAGCGGGTCGCGGTGTTGAAATGTGCCGGCATCTGGCCCGGCTTCAGCGTCGCGCGCGAGCGCTTGTAGTAGTCGACATCGGTCGAGATGAGCACCTTTTCGAAGCCGTGCTCGGGGCAGTGCTTGTGGAGAAAAACCTTTTCGTCCTGATAGACGACCTTCGCCTCGACCTTGCGCAGGCACTTCGCGCAAAGGCTGTTCGTGAGCTCGGCGTAGAGGTAGGGACGGTCCACGGCGGATGGTCGGTCAGGGCTTTCGATTTTCGATTCCGGCCGGTGGCAGGCGTCGCATGGAGAGGAGACTGGTCGCGAAACCGGCGATGCTGGCGAGTTGGATGGCGCTCAGGCCGGGCACGGGCGTTTCACGGGGCTTGATGAACTCCACCGCGAAACGAAACGCGAAATAGCTCGCAAAGTAGAGCCGGAAACGGACCCCCGGTCGCAACTCACGGCCGCGGGTCGCGTTCGCAATCGCGCCGGCCAACAGCAGCACGAAGATGCTTTCGTAGAGCTGCGTCGGGTGCCGCGGCACGCCGTCGCCGAAATCGACTCCCCACGGCAGTGACGTCGCGACCCCGTAGGTGCGGTCGTCGAGTCCCGTGAAAAAACACCCCAGCCGCCCGACCGCCGTGCCGACCGCCAGTGGCCAGACGAACAGGTCGCCGGTCGAACTCGCGACGCCGCGGATGCGCTTGGCCAGCTCGACGCCGGCCCAGCCACCGAGCAACCCGCCGACGATGGTCTTGCCGCCGAGCAGCGCCGCCGGATCGTGGCGCAAGGCCCAGTAGTGGTGCGGCGACTCGGCCCACGCGAGCAGCTTGGAGCCGGCCCACGCGCCGAACAGACAGCCCACGAGGAGCCAAAGGTTCGTCTCCAACGGCACCGCGCGTTCCGCGGCACGGCGGCGCAAGGCGAAGTAAACGCGCGCGCCGGCGAAATAGCCGACGGCCTCGAACGCGAGATGCGGATGCACGCGAAGGCCGAAAAAATCGAGGTAGACGGGGAAAGTCATCAGCCGGGCGGAAGCGGCCATGCCTGAGGCGTTCGGCTCCGCGGCGCAACCGGAGAATGTGTGACGAAGGACACGACCAGCGAATCGATTCGACACCGCGCCGGCGGAGGCAAAAATCGCGAGTCCCCTCCCCCGCCGCGCCATGAACATCCGTCTCGCCCGTGGTTTCGCCCTCCTGTTTTCCGCCGCCAGCCTGACTGCGGCGGACTATCCTGTGCAACCGGTGCCGTTCACTGCCGTGCGGCTGACCGGCGGATTCTGGCACGAACGCCAGGAGGTCAACCGCACGGTCACCGTGCCGTTCGCGCTGCGACAGTGCGAGGAATCGAAGCGGCTGACGAACTTCGACCTGGCCGCCGAGACGATGCGCCGCCGCGCGGCGGGCGAGGCACATTTTCAGAACACGCCGCCCACGATCTATCCGTTCGACGACACCGACGCCTACAAGGCCATCGAGGGTGCGTCCTACGTGCTCAGCATGACGCCGGACGCCGCGCTCGAAAAGCATCTCGACGGCTGGATCGCCCGCATCGCCGCGGCGCAGGAGCCGGACGGTTACCTCTACACGTTTCGCACGATGCATCCCGATTCGCCGGCCCACAAATGGATCGGCCAGCAGCGCTGGGAAAAAGATCCCGACCTCAGCCATGAACTCTACTGCTGCGGACATCTCTACGAGGCGGGCGTCGCGCATTTTCAGGCGACGGGCAAACGCACGCTGCTCGACGTGTGCTTGAAGAACGCCGAGTTGCTCTGGCGGACATTTGGCGACGGCAAGCTGCGCATCGCCCCGGGCCACGAGATCGTCGAGATGGGCCTGGTGAAACTTTACCGCGTCACCGGCGACGCGCGTTTCCTGAAACTCGCCCAGATTTTTCTCGATGCCCGCGGTCCCGGCGGCCCGACCTACAATCAGCAGCACAAGCTGGTCGTCGACCAGACCGAGGCGGTCGGGCACGCCGTGCGGGCGAATTATCTTTATTCCGGGATGGCCGACGTCGCCGCGCTCACCGGCGACAAACGTTACGAGAACGCGATCGAGAAAATCTGGGACAACGTCGCCACAAAGAAGCTCTATCTCACCGGCGGCGTCGGCGCGCTCTCCCGCGGCGAGGCGTATGGCGCCGACTACGAACTGCCGGCCGACGGCTACAACGAAACCTGCGCCGCCGTCGCGTTGATGATGTGGAACCACCGGATGTTCCTGCTCTCGGGCGACGCCAAATACATGGATGTGTTCGAACGCACGGCCTACAACGGCTTCATCAGCGGCGTGTCCGTCTCGGGCGACCGGTTTTTTTATACCAATCCGCTCGTCTACGACGGCCAGAAGAAGAACAACAGCGGGTTCGCCGGCCGCGTGCCCTGGTTCGGCTGCGCGTGCTGTCCGCCGAACCTCATGCGCACGCTCGCCTCGCTGACCGGCTATTTCTATGCGGTGCGCGACGATTCGCTTTACGTGAATTTCTACGCGCAGAGCGAAGGGACCGCGACCGTTGCCGGCACGAAGGTAAAACTCACGCAGGCCACCGACTATCCCTGGCAGGGCGCCGTCCGAGTCGCAGTCGCGCCGGAAAAGCCGGCGAGATTCACGCTGCGCGTCCGCATTCCCGGCTGGGCGCAGAACCAGCCGGTGCCATCGGATCTCTATTCGTATGCCGACAAGGCTATCGCGAAGTGGTCGGCGCGCGTCGGCGGAGAAGAGTTTAATGGTCCCGTCGAGCACGGGTATCTCGCGATTACGCGCGAATGGAAGGCCGGCGACGCGGTCGAACTCAATTTCGCAATGCCAGTCCGGACCGTGCGCGGCAACGAGAAGATCGCCGCCACGCGCGATCGCGTCGCGTTCGAACGCGGACCGGTGGTGTATTGCGTCGAGGATCCGAAGCGGATCACGCGCCCCGATGAATTTGCCGTCTCCGCCGCAGCGAGGCCCGAGCCCGTCGCGGAACCGCAACTGTTCGGCGGCGTGACGGAACTAAAATTCGGCGACACCACGATGATTCCGTATTTCTCCTGGGACAACCGCGGGTTGTCCACGATGGCCGTGTGGTTGAAGCGCGCGCCGTAAGGCGCCGCCGTGTCCGCACTGACCGGCGAACGCGCCGGACCTGTCGTCCGGAAAGATTGCCCGCGGGAAACTTCCATGGTTCCGATTTCACGCGCTGGAGATCCGGCGGAAAATTTCTGCTTGATTCTGTTTTTGGCCCAGCTACCTTGTCTAACCAAGGTAGCTTGCCGCTCTCATGAGTCTGGACGAAAAATTCTTCGCGATTAAAAAAGGCCTGCTCGAGTTTCTCGTGCTGAAAATCGTCGCAGGCGAGAAGGTCTACGTCGCGGACATCCTGCGGCAGCTCAGCGAAACGGAATTCTCGACCCAGGAAGGCACGCTCTATCCCCTGCTCAGCAAAATGCGGCGGGAGGGACTCGTGGACTACGAGTGGAAGGAGTCGGATGCCGGGCCGCCGCGCAAATACTACGAACTGACCGCCAAGGGGCGCGAGCACCTGCGCGAGACCCTCGACTACTGGGGCAAGATCAGCGGCACGGTGAAGAATCTCGGACAAAAATAGACGGAACTGGAGCATCCCATGAACAAGGTCATCACCATCAACCTCGGCGGCACGGCGTATCAATTGGAGGAAGGCGGCTTCGACGCGCTGCGCGCCTACCTCGACACCGCGGCGGCCCGACTGCAGGGCAACCCGGATCGCGACGAGATCATTTCCGACATCGAGCAGGCGATCGGGGAAAAATTCCGCGCGCTGCTGAACAGCTACAAGACCGTGGTCACCGCCAAGGAGGTCTCAGCCGTGCTCGCCGACATGGGACCGATCGAGGCCGAACCGGGTGCGACGGCTGGTGCCGCCGCGACCGGCACCGGCACCGGCAGCGCCGCGCCGGAGAGCGGCGCCACCCATCAACCAGGCGGCCGGCCGAAGCGGCTTTATCGCGTCTACGAAGGCGCCATGATCTCCGGCGTCTGCAACGGAATCGGCGCCTATGCGAACATCGACCCCACCCTCGTGCGGCTCGCGTTTGTCGTGCTGACGATTTTCTGGGGCGCCGGGATCGCCGTGTATTTCGCCATGGCCATCATCGTGCCGAGCGCCAGGTCGCCGGAGGAAAAAGCCGCGGCATCCGGGGCCGCGCGTTTCACGGCGCAGGAGTTCATCCGCCGCGCCCGGGCCGGATACTACGACGCCATGAAGTCATTCCCCGACCGCCACGCCCGCCGGGAATGGAAACGGCGGTTCAAGCAGGAAATGCGCGGATGGCGGACGGCCTTTCGTCAGGAGGCTTCACAAGGCGCCGCATCTTTCCGTCCCCACTGGCCGCCTCCGTGGACGCCCGGGGCGCACCCGGGACTCGGGGTGGCGCTGCCGCTGTTTTCGCTGCTGCACGGCACGCTGACGATCATCTGGCTGTGCGCGTTGATCTCGCTGCTCGCGACCGGGGCGCTGTTCGGCCTGCCGTTGCCGTCGGGCATCCCCGTCTGGGTCGGATTGATTTTATTGATGTTCGTTTTCGGATTTTTCGCGTGGCCGTTGAAGATGGCACGGCGGGCCGTCTACTATCACGGCTTCGGCGGACCGGGCTGGACGTGGCCGTTCATCTTCGTGGTCGATGCGCTCGTGTGGCTCGCGTTTGCCGCCGTGCTGATCTGGCTTGCGCGGCACTACCTGCCGCAGGCGCGCGAGGCCGTGCATCATCTCCCGGCCGTGTTCCACGAAGCGGCGGACAACGTCCGGGACTGGTGGAACAAGAAATAGCCCGGCGCCAGGCGTCTAGGCGAACGCCATCCGCGAGTTCGCCTTGAGATAGTCCGCGATTTCCGCGGCGAAGATCGCGCCAAACTCCGTGCGCTTTTTCTCGCCCACACCCGGGATGCCCTCCATCGCGCCGGCGCTTTCCGGATAGTAGTGCGCCATCGCCCGGAGCGTGGCGTCCCCGAACACGATATAGGCGGGAACGTGACGCTCGTCGGCGAGCCGTTTGCGCAGCGCCCGCAATCGCTCGAAGAGGATTTCGTCGCACGCGATGTCACCTTCGCGGCGGACGGCGACGCGTTTCGCCTTTGGCAGGTCCATCGGCTTCGTGAGTGTGATCGGCGTGCGCGCGCGCAGCACGGCCATCCCCTCGGCGGTCAGCTCAAGCGTGGCGAACTCGCCCTCCGCGACCGCCACGAAGCCCAGCCGCATCAACTCACGCCCGACCGCCGCCCACGCGGGGCGCGAGAGATCCTTGCCGATGCCGTAGGTGGTGAGCCGCTCGTGGCCCCAGCGGCGGATCTTGTCGGTATCGGCGCCGGTGAGCACCTCGATGATGTGATTCAAGCCGACACCGAAGCGGCTGTTTTGCGCGATGCGATAGACACAGGAAAGAAACTTCTGCGCGACGACCGTGCCATCATAGGTGTCGCGGGGTTCCGCACAGTTGTCGCAGGCGGCGCAGTTCTCGAGCGGAAACTTCTCCCCGAAGTAGCCCAGCAGTTCGGCGCGGCGGCAGCTGGAATTCTCGGCGTAGTGCACGATCTGGCGGAGCTGCGCACGCGCGACGCCGCGCTCGTGCTCGTCGGTGATCTCGTCGAGAAAATGCGTCTGTTTCGCGACATCGCCCGCGCTGAAGAGCAGCAGGCAGTCGCCAGGCAGGCCGTCGCGACCCGCGCGGCCGGTCTCCTGGTAGTAGCCCTCGATGTTTTTCGGCAGGTCGTGGTGGATGATCCAACGGACGTTGGGTTTGTTGATGCCCATCCCGAACGCGATCGTCGCGCAGATGATGCGCACATCGTCGCGCAGGAACGCCTCCTGGTTTTCGGCGCGCGTGGCGGCATCGAGCCCGGCGTGATAGGGCCGCGCCGCGAAGCCGCGGCTCGCGAGCCCCTCGGCGGTGCGCTCGGCCGTCGCGCGGCTCGCGCAGTAAACAATCCCGCTCTCGTGCTCGCGCTTCTTCACGAACTCCACGATCTGTTTCAGCGGCTGGTTTTTCGGGACCACGCGATAGGTGAGATTCGGGCGGTTGAAACTCGCGACGAAGACTTCCGGTTCGCGCAGTTTCAGGTGCGTCACGATGTCGGCGCGGACGCGCTCGGTCGCGGTGGCCGTCAGCGCCATCGAGGGCACGCCGGGCAACGCCGCACGCAGGCGGGCGAGTTGGCGGTATTCGGGACGAAAGTCGTGGCCCCATTCGGACACACAGTGCGCCTCGTCGATCGCGAGGCAGGCGACGTTCCATTTTTTCAGGTTCTCGTCCCAGCCCTCGAGCATGAGCCGCTCGGGCGCGGCGTAGAGGAGTTTGAATTCGCCGCCGTGCAGTCCGCGGAGCCGCGCGCGCGCCTCGGCCTCGCCGAGCGTCGAGTTGAGAAATGTCGCCGCGACGCCGCTCGCCTGCAGCGCATCGACCTGGTCCTTCATCAACGCGATCAGCGGCGACACGACCACGGTAAGCCCCGGTCGCACCAGCGCCGGAAGCTGGAAGCACAGCGACTTGCCGCCGCCGGTCGGGAGCAGCGCGAACACATCCCGCCCGGCGAGCGTCGCCTCGCAAATCTCGCGTTGCAGCGGACGGAACGTCGAATAGCCGAAGGTGCGCTTCAGCAGTTGGCCAAGGTCGGGCATGAGCGGACCCGATCAGGAACGCAGCCCGAGGAACGTGGCGAGGTTTTTGACGGCATCCGCCACGCGATGGCCGCGGCGCACCCGGCGGGACACCACCACGAGTTTGCGTTTCTCGCGGTCAGCCTTCGCGTCAACATGGCCCACGAGTTCCGTGTCGGCCAGCAGGGGCAACGCATAATAACCGCGAACCCGTTTGTGCGGCGGCGTGTAGACCTCCCACGTGTAGTCGAAGCCCCAGAGGGCCGCCGTGACCCGACGGTCGTAGATCAGGGGATCGAGCGGCGCGAGGAGGCGCAGGCCGTCCGCAACCATTGCAAGCCGGCCGTCGGCCAACGAAGACTCGGACGATGCCACGAGCGCCGGAAGGTCGTCGCGCAGGCAGTAGAGCGGCGGGCAATCGTCCACGACGACCGGCTGGATCAAGTCCGCGACCAAGGGCAGCTCGTCGCGCTTGAGCGTGACCAAGCGGCGCTGGCGGAGCTTGAGGATCGCCAGCCAGCGCGCGGTGTCGGCCGAGTCCGGTTCGGGCCGGGCGAGTGTGGCCGCGGGCAGGACGCGTTCCGGCAAGTCGTAAAGCCGGCGGTTGTTTTCCCGGCGGGCGATCAACACGCGGCCGTGAAAAAAAAGTTTCTGGAGCGTCTGTTTGGCCAGCGAAAAGGAGCCCCAGACGGTCTGCCGCGAGCGGCGGTCGTCGTCGATGTGCTCCGACGACAGCGCGCCGCGCGCCGCGATCTCCGCGAGAATATGCTCGGCGAGCGGTCGCTCGCGCGGGGTCAGCCGGCCAGACCACGCGCCGTGGCGCCGCGTGCGCCGGTGCATCGCCGCGAGCAGATGCGGCCACGCGTCGAGCGGAAACGCGACGAGGACGTTGGTGTCCGGCAGGTGGTGCTCGAAGGCCCGGCGCCGGTCCGCATCGGGCGACGTTCCGTCGCCATGGAGATGACGCATGAGGTCGCCCTCGCGGTAACCGGCGACGCGGTTACGGAGAATATGATCCTGCATCCGCCCGCAGACGTTGATCGGATCGATCTGCACGTAGCCGTGGTGCATCAGGGCTGTCGCGACGTCCGCAAACGGTTGGTCGAGACCCAGCACCCGCCGCACAAAGCGCCGGGCGGCGATCGGAGTAACATGGAGGGCAGGCCGCACATCGCCGATTGAGGCGGCCAATCGGAGAAAAACAAGGCCGGGTCGACCGTGCCGGCCCGCATCATCCCGGGCGCCAGCCACCCGACGATAGCTAGGCCTGTTCAGGCCTAGCCTGAAAGTTTTGCAACTCAGGCGCACTTGATATTGCTAAGCCGCGACGCTGGGACGATGGAAGAGCCTGTGTTTCGCGCAGTCCGGCCTCGCGCGCGATGCCATCATCGCGCGAGATTACCAAACCTCCAGCTCGCCGCCATCTTCGCCGGTTTCGCGGCATCGCGAGCTTCGTCCACCGACCGTCGGGAAAATGAGGTGAAGTCACCATGAGAACCGTTGCCGGAGTCTCCGAACGTGGGGAGGAACGGGCCCGGCCCGCAAAGGCGGTCACTGAAGGAAAGTCCACCGTTCGCGATCTTCGATGAACGTAAAACCCCGCTTCGCAATCCTCCTGGGCTTCGCGGCGCTCGGCTTTTTGGCGGCGCTGTTTTTGTTGCAGGCACTGGATCGGACGGAGGCCGCGCGGCTGGTGGCCGATGAACAGCAAAACCGCCTGTTGTTGCTGAATCACTGGATCGACGCCACGGGCCGGACGCTTCCCCAGTTCGCAGTCGACTATTCCCAGTCCGACGAACTGGCACGCGTCGCGATGGAGCCCACGGCGGTCGCGCGCGAAAAAATTGCGGCCGATCTGGCCGCCGCCGGGGCGCAAGCGCTCTGGATTCTCGGCCCCGACGGCGCGATCCACTGGCAAGTGGCAGCCCGCGACACGGAAGCCATCGCGCCCCCGCTCGCGCGCGCCGATTTCCTGACTCTTGTGGCGGAGACTCCCGGTCCGCGTTTTTTCGCGGAGGCCGGAGGGCAGTTGCTGGAAGTCTGCATCCGCCGGCTGCCGGCGGCGGGTTCGGCCGCGCGCGGCTGGCTGATGGTGGCGCGCCACTGGGACGAGGCCCAGTTAAAGACCCTGGCGGCGTTGACCGACAGCCGGGCCACTCTCGCGCCGCCGCAGAATTCCGCCGCGATCCCACAAGGTCCGGCGACTATCACGCTGTTGCGACCGCTGAACGACTGGCAGGGCCATCCGGTGCAGACGCTCCGACTGGACTACGAGGCGCCCGAACTCAGCCGGATGCTGCAGACCGACTCGCACCAGGCGGAAATCTTCATCGCGTTCGGGTTGCTGGTGACCGCCGCGCTGGGGCTGGCGCTGCAAGGCTGGGTGTTGCGACCGCTCGCCCGGATTCGCGACAGCCTCGCTTCGGGCGACACGGCGCCCATCCGCGCGCTGCGGGGCGGGAAGGACGAGTTCGGACGACTGGCGCGGCTGGTGGAGTCGTCGTTTGCGCAACGCGACGAACTCCGCCGCGAGATCGAGCATCGCACCCGGGCGCAGGAGTCGCTCCAGCGCAGCGAGGTCGCCCTCCGCCGCACGATGGACGAACGCGCCCGCCTCGGCCGCGATTTGCATGACGGCGTCATCCAGTCGCTTTATGCCGCCGGCATGGGTCTCGCCGGCATCCGGCCGATGTTGCGCCCGGATCAAGTCGAGGCGGCCGCGCGGCTCGAACAAACGCGCGCGGCGCTCAACGAGACGATTCACGACGTGCGCAACTTCATCAGCGGCCTCGAGCCCGAGGCGTTGAAGCTGCAAAGCTTCACGCAGGCCGTCGCGACGTTGCTTGAAGTCGTCCAAGGCCTCCGGCCCCTCCGCAGCACCGTGGAGATTGACGAGGCGGTCGCCGGCCATCTCACGCTCGCGCAACGCGTGCATGCCCTGCAAATCACCCGTGAAGCGGTGAGCAACGCGATCCGCCACGGCGACGCCACCCAAGTCACGATCGCGCTCCGCCCGGCCGGCGAGCACGTGGAGTTTGAGGTGATCGACAACGGCCACGGCTTCGATCCCGCGACCCTCCCCCAGAGCGGCCTCGGTCTCGGCAATTTTGCCGAGCGCGCCCGCGAGCTCGGCGCGGACCTCACCGTCGAATCCGCACCCGGCCGGGGCACCCGCGTCCGCCTGGTCTTCGCGCTCTACAAATCGCTCTAAACGCCTCCCATGACCCCGTCCATCCCCCCACCCATCCGGATCCTGCTCGTCGACGACAGCGAACTCGTGCGCCGCGGCATCAAGGCCGTGCTCACGGCCCACTCCAGCCCGCCCATCCACGTGGTCGCCGAGGCCGGCACGGTCGCCGACGCGATCGCGGAGTGCGCGGAGCACAAACCCGACATCGTGTTGCTCGACATCCGCCTGCCCGACGGTTCCGGCTTCATCGCGTGCCGGAAGATGATGCAACAGGTGCCCGGCACCCATGTGATCGTCCTGACATCGCACGCCAACGACAATTTCGTCTACGAGGCGGTGATCTCGGGCGTGCAGGGTTACCTCATGAAGGAGATCGACCCGACCGCGCTCGTGCAGGCGATCCTCGACGTCGCGGCCGGCCGGTCGATCCTCGATCCCGATGCCACGGCGCGGGTCTTCCGCCTGCTCCGCGGCACGGGTTCGCCGCAACCCAACAGCGATCTCTCCGTCCTCTCCGCCCAGGAGCGCCGCGTGCTGGTGCTGGTGACGGAGGGCCTCACCAACAAGGAGGTCGGCGAGCAACTCTCGCTCAGCGAGAATACCGTCAAAAACTACCTGGCGAACGTATTCGAGAAACTGAAGGTCAAGACGCGCGCCCAAGCCGCCGTGGTCTACACCCAGCAGATGAATCCGCCCAAGGCCTAGCGTCCCGCCCGCCGGCGACCGACCGATCCGCGTTCCCATGCTCCCGCACCCACCCAGCCTGCGCCCACGCCCCACCGGCAGCCCCGGCTTCACCATCGTCGAGGTGATGATCGCCTCGATCGTGCTGGTCCTGGCCATCACGACGGCGATCACCACCCTGCAGCGCGGTCTGCAGGCGGTCGACACCGCGCGCAACTACACTTTCGCCTCCCAGGTAATGCAGTCGGAACTCGAACGGCTCCGGCTGAAGAGCTGGGACCAACTCTCCGCCCTGCAGGGCGGTCGCGACAACACCGTGGCAGTCCCGCCGGTCCGGGGAACGGCGAGTTCCACGTTCACCTGCACGCGCAGCATCCGCGACCTCAAGACCGACATGAAGGAAATCACGCTGGATGCCACGTGGCACGGCTACGACGGCCGGCCCCACACGTTGCATTTCATCACCCGCTACGGGAGGAGCGGCCTCTATGACTATTTCTATACATCGCACTGAGCGGACCGCGGCGCGGCGCGGCGTCGACCAACGCGGCTTCACGCTCACGGAGGTGATGATGTCCGCCACCCTCTCCTTGCTGGTGCTCACCGGGGTGTTGAGCGCGTTCCTGATGATTGGGCGCACGGGATTCCTCGCCAGCAGCTACAGCCAACTGGAGGCGGAAACACGCCGCGGACTCGATACGTTCGGCCAGGATGCGCGCAAGGCGAAGGACATTTTCTGGAATTCCAGCCAGAGCGTCACGCTCGTCCTGCCCACCGCGACGAACGTCACTCAGTTGGTGACCTATGCCTACGACCCCGGCGCCAGCGGCGCGACCGCGGGGTGTTTCTACCGGGTCAGCGGCGCCGCCGATTCCACGAGTCCGCGCCAGGTCCTGATTCACGGGGTGGCGCCGGACTTCGCGTTTCAGCGGTTCAAACTCGAGCAGGCCGGCGTCGACGACAACCACGCGACAACCGATCTCGAGACGAAACAACTCCAGGTCACCCTGCGCGCCTCGCGCACTGGCGCCACCACGGTCGCGGCCAACCAATCGGCGCTCTCGGCCTGCTACATCCTGCGCAACAAGCGCGTGAGCAACTGATGCCCGCCGCCCCGCACGCACTTCATTTCCGCCGCGGCCGGCGCGGATTTCCCGCCGCGGCATCGCGGGGCTCGGTCCTGATCGTGGCCCTGCTCGTGGCGGCGCTCATCGCCGTCGCGCTGGGCAGCTACCTGAGCCTCAACCTTTCCTCGACGCGTCTCGCGAGACGCACGTTCAACGGCTACGCCGCGCTCAACCTCGCCGAGGCGGGCACCGAGGAGGGCGTCTGGTCGTTCAACCGCATCGGCGCGGGCGATCCGACCGGGTGGAACGACTGGACCAAGCAGGATGGCGCCGCGTGGCGGAAGTTTTCCAACTTCGATTTTTCCGCCAACACCACCGGCGTCGTGAAGGTCTACGTCGACAACTACAACCCGCCCTCGAGCATGCAGCCGAAAATCGTGGCCCAGGCCACGGTCGGAGCGCCCGGCGAAGCGCCGCAAGTGAAGATGCTCGAGGTCACGCTCCGCCGGCGTTCCTACTTCGCGAACGGCCTCGTGGCCAAGGACAGCGTTGTCTTCAACGGCAACAACGCCTCGGTCGACAGCTGGAATTCCGATCCCGACAACGATCCTGCGACCGCGCCCGTGCCCTACTCCGCAGGCGTGCGCACCGACCATGGCAGCGTGGCGAGCGTTTCCGTCCTCAACACGTCCGTTGCCGTCAACCAGGCCAACGTCTGGGGCTACGTCGCCACCGGCGGCGCGCAGCCGCAGGTCGGCACGCAGGGCACGATCCGCGGCGTGGGCACCCCGGCCAGCGTCGCCGTCGATGCCTCCCGCGTCTCCACCGATTTCAACGCCGACTTTTCCGTGCTCGGCGCACCCATCAACGGCACCTTCATTTCCACGCTCGGTGCGACGCTCGGCACCGCCGGCGCGGCGACGCGGTGGCGCTGCAACAACATCACCCTGAACGGCACCGACACGCTGACGATCCTGGGCCAGGTCACGATCGTCCTCACCGCCGGCTCCGGCACGTCGGCCCTCTCCGTCACCGGCAGCGCCGCCATCGTCATCCCCGCCGGCTCCAGTCTCGCCGTCTACGTCGAGGGCGACGTCAAAGTCGCCGGGCGCGGCCTCGGCAACAGCAACGCCCAGCCGGTCACCTGCCAGATATGGGGCACCAATCAAGGCACCTTGGGCCAGAGTATCGAGGTCGCCGGCCTTGGCACGCTTGCCGGCGTGATCTACGCGCCGAACGGCGACGTCAAGATCGACGGCCGCGGCGACATCACCGGCTCGGTCGTCGCCCGCACGATCACGCTCACGGGCAACGCCGCGTTTCACTACGACGAAGCGCTCGCGAACTATGGCAACGGCGCGCCTTACGGCATCGCCAAGTGGCGCGAACTGACCGGCTCCGCCGATCGCGATCGCTATTCCGGAGTCTTCGACGGCTGGTAAGCCGGCCCCGCCCTTTCGGGCCTACCGGACGCAGGCCCGAAACGCGGGGCCGTTAGCCTCTAACGCGTTTTGCGCCCATCGCCTAGACTGACGGCGTGATCCCCCGTCGCCCCCCACCGCGTCCCGCCCGCCGGTCCGCCTTCACCATCCTCGAGGTCATGATGGCCGCGAGCGTCCTCGTCCTCGGCATCGCCACGTCGATCACCACGCTGCAGTTCGGCATGCGCGCGGTGGACACGGCGCGCAACATGACCCTCGCCGGCCAGATCATGCAGAGCGAAATGGAAATCCTGCGCCTGCAAAACTGGAGCCAGATCTGCGCCCTGCCCGCCTCGGCGACCGTGGATCCGTCCACCACCATCAGCTCCGGCTCCTCCACCACGCTCGATTCGACGTTGAACACCATCGCCAGCCGCTTCACCTGCACCCGCACGGTCGCGGATATCGCGGGGCGGAGCGACATCAAGGCGATCGCGCTGAACGTCTCCTGGGCGGGAGTGGATGGCCGCCATCATGCCCTCAGCTACGAGACGCGCTACGCGAAAAACGGACTCAGCGACTACTTTTATGTTGCCCACTAATTCGTCCGCCCGCCGCTCCGGCCGCCGGCCGGCCACCGTCGGCTTCACGCTCGTGGAGATGATGGTGGCGACGCTGCTCTCGGGCTTCATCCTCGCCGGCATCCTCACGTCGTTCACGATGCTCGGCCGGAGCGGCTACAATGCCGCCAACTACAGCGTCATGGAAGCCGAGGCGCGCCGGGCGCTGGAATCCTTCAGCGAGGAGGCGCGCATGGCCAACAATCTGACGTGGAACAACGCGAACAGCGTGACCCTCACGGTCGTGAACAGCGCGGGCACCTATCAAGTCACCTACGCCTACGACAGCTCCACCAGCGGGGCCACCGCCCAGAGCTTCTACCGGCTGCCCGGCGCCGCGACCAGCACGTCGCCGAAGCTCATCCTCGTGCGCAACGTCACCGACTTCGCCTATCGCCGTTACAAGGTCATCAACGGCGCGGACTATTCCGCGGCCAACGATCTCGAGACGAAACAGATTCAGATCACCCTGCGTTCCGTGCGCACCGGTTCCACCACCGTCAACGCCACGAACGCCGTCCTTTCCGCACGCGTGGTGCTGCGCAACAAGGCCGTCAGCACTTGATCCTCCTCCCATGATCCCTCCGCTCCGTCGTGCCCGCCAGTCGCTCCCGCGCGCGAATTCCCGCGGCTCGCTGCTCATCGTCGCCATGCTGCTGTCCGCCGTCATCGCGATTTCCCTCGGCAGCTACATCGCGCTCAGCCGCAGCTCCCTCAAGCTCGCCAACCGGTCGTTCTATAGCAACGCCTCGATGAACACCGCCGAGACCGGCGTCGAGGAGGCGCTCTGGTCCTTCAATCAGGCCACCGGCGGCGCCGCGCTCGCCACCGCGTGGGCCAGCCCGTGGAACACCTCGGACGGCGTCACCGCCCACCGCACGTTCACGGATTTCACCCTCGGCAGTGGCGTCACGGCCGCCGTCAGGGTCTACGTCGACAACTACAACCCCACCGGCAGCGTCCAGCCGAAGGTCGTGGCGCAATCCACCATCACGATGCCCACGGAGTCGCTCACGCTGAGCAAGACGATCGAGGTCACGCTGCGCCGCCGTTCAAAATTCGCGATGGGGCTCGTCGCCAAGAACCAGATCACGTTCCGCGGCAATGTGGCGTCCGTCGACAGCTGGAATTCGCTCTACGACGACTCCGGCGCGCTCCGGGCCACGCCCGTCGCCTACGGCGCCGGCGTGGCCCACGACCACGGCAGCGTCGGCAGCACGTCGGTCGCCGTCGGTTCGGTCGCCATCAACAACGCCGACATCTGGGGCTTCGCCTCGGTCGGCGGCAATAGTTCCAGCGGCATCAGCGTCGGCAGCAACGGCACCGTCGCCGCCTTCGGCAGCCCGGCCGGCACGGTGGACACCTCGCGCGTCGCCACCGACTTCACCGCCAACTTCGACAGCACGACGATGCCCGCGGGAGGCACGGTGCTCGCCTCGGTCGGGTCGAGCCTCGGCACGGTCGGCGCGACCAACACCTACACCTTCGCCGGACAGATCAGCAGCTCGCTGACCATCCACGGCAACGTCACCCTCCTCCTCACCGCGGCCGCGGGCAGCCTGGCGGTCAAGATGAGCGGCGGCGATCTGCTCACGCTCGACCCCGGGGCCACCCTCACCATCTATACCGCCGCCGACCTCCAGTTCACCGGCAACGGCATCTCCAATCCCAACAACCAGGCCAGCACGCTGCAGATCTGGGGCACGAGCACCAGCACCACGCCGCAGAGCATCGACATCGGTGGCGGTGCGACCGTCAATGCGCTCATCTACGCGCCGGACGGCAACGTGACGATCCGCGGCACGCCCGACGTCACCGGCTCCGTTGTGGCCGACAACATCGACGTCACCGGCAGCGCCAAGTTTCACTACGACGAGTCGCTGGCGAATTGGGGCGGCAACAACCCCTTCGGAGTCGTCAAGTGGCGCGAGCTTGTCTCCGCCGGCGACCGCGCCGCGTATTCCTCGGTGCTGAACAGCTGGTAAGCCCGGCGCCGGGGAGTTTCCAACCGGCGCCGGCGCAAACGAAATCCAAGCCGGTGGTTACGCGTAAGCGAGCGCCAGGCGGCCGGCATTCCGCACCGGCTCGAACCATTCGGACGGCTCGGCCTCGGGCGCAAATTCCGGGCACGCCTCGGTGAGGAGCGCGCGAAGATTTTCGCGCGCCCGCGCAATGCGGCTCTTCACCGTGCCAACGTTGATGCCGAGCGTCTGCGCGATCTCGTCATAGGGGCGGTGCAGCAGGTTGCGCAGCGTGAGAATCTCGCGGTGCTGCGCGTCGAGCTTTTCCATGCAAGTGGCCACGAGGTCGGCGAATTCGTTGGTGGCGGACGTCCGCGCCGGATCCGGCTCGTCGGCCGCCACGAGGTCGGAAAACGTCGCGGCGCTGTCGTCGCTCAGCGGGCAGTCCAGCGACAGGGTGGCGTGGCGCCGGCGGCGGAAGAAATACCAGTAACGGTTGCGCGCCAGGTTCACCACGATGCGGTGCAGCCAGGTCGCGAGCGACGAGTCGCCACGAAAACGCCCGAGCCCGCGATGCGCCCGGATGAATGTGTCCTGCGCGATTTCCTCCGCGTCGGCGCGGTTGCGCAGCAGTCCGAGCGCGATCGCAAAGATCTTTTCGCGGTAACGGCCCATGATTTCGACGAACGCCGATTCGTCGCCCTCGTGGAACCGCCGGACCAGCGCCGCGTCGTGGGCGGCCTCCGCCTTGGAGGCGGCGGCCCGCTCGGCGCGTCGATTCGCGAAGGCGGTGGCATCGGCCGACGGATTGGGCGCACTCGAGGACGCGCGCGCCATGCGGTCAGGGTGATGGGTCGGCTTGAGAGAGGGGGCAGCAGCGCAGTTGTTCACAGTAGACATAATCGGAATGGGTTGAAGTTGCGAGGCCACGTCTCCCTTACCTCGCCGCGTGCCAACACCCTGCCGTCAAATCGCAACCATGTTTTCCCACATGATGTTGCATCGATTCGGACTTCCGGGCGATCCGTCCAACCCGGTCAATTCTCATGCAGGCTGCGCGACCATCGAGCCCGCGTCGTGCAAACCGCATGGCGGCTCTCGCGAGCGATTTCGGGATCGTCGCGCCGCTTCATGAAACCGGCCGTTACGATTTCGCGACTCGCCGGCGCGCAATCTGCTCCGGGCTTGACTGCAATTTTACGCAGGTCTTCCCTGCCCGCCTCCTAACTGAAACCGGTGGCGACCACGCTGCGGTCTTCAAAATAATCACGTTAGCATCCGACCCACACTACAAACCATGCATCTACACACCATGACTCGAGGGTTCTTCAGGACGCTTCTCGTCCTGAGCCTGGCCTGCGCCGCGAGCGTATTTGGCCAAGGCCTTACGACCGGCGCCATCAACGGCACGGTCACCGACAAGCAGGGCAATCCGGTCGCCGGCGCGACCGTGACCATCCTGCACGAACCCTCCGGCACGCGCGCCACGGCCACGACCCGGGCGAACGGCCAATACAATATCTCCGGTCTCCGCATCGGCGGTCCTTACACGGCCTCGGTTTCGGCCAAGGATCTCAATGCCGAGCCGCAAAAGGAAATCTACCTTTCGCTTGGTCAGGACGCGGACATCAGCTTCCAGGTCAGCTCGGATGTCGTGAAGCTGGAGGCCTTCAAGGTCTCCGAGACGAAAGACACGACCTTCGGTGTCGGCAAGATGGGCGCAGGCCAGAGCTTTTCGGACGCCCAGATCGCCATGGCTGCGACCACGCGCGACAACGTGCAGGATATCGCGCGGCTCGACTCGCGCGTCCAGCTCACGTCGCTCGACGTCGGCGGTCAGTTGAGCGCCCAAGGCCAGAATTTCCGGTTCAACTCGTTCCTCGTCGACGGCGTCGAGTCCAACGATCCCTTCGGCCTCAAGAGCGATGGCATGGCCACCCTCCGCAGCCCGGTGCCATTGGAGTCGCTGCAGGCGCTTGACGTTCAGCTCACGCCCTTCGACGTGCGCCGCACGAACTTCACCGGTGTGCTGCTCAACGCCGTCACCAAGAGCGGCGGCAATCAGTTCCACGGCTCGGCCAAGTGGGAATATTCCGACCAGGACTATCGCGCGAAGAACCCCAATCCCGCGTCGATCGCCTACGGCACGCGCGAAGCGTTCAAGGAGCACACCTATAACTACAGCCTCAGTGGCCCGATCATCCCCAACCGGCTGTTTTTCTATGCCGACTACGACGATTTCCGCCGCGAGGCGGCATCCGCCGGCGCAAACTTCAAGTATGCCAACCAATCCGACCTCGACGCCATCGTCACCCGCGCCAAGGCGCTTGGTTACGATCCCGGCGCCGTCAATGCCACGGGCGCGAATCTGACCACGCAGAAGACGAAGCTCGCCAAGGTCGACTGGAACATCACCGACGACCATCGCCTCAGCCTGACCTACCGCAACAACGAGGGCACCTCGCCGATTTTCGCCGGCCTCACGAGCGTGTTCGGCCAGTCATTCAGCAACTATTGGTATGACCAGCCCTACAAGACCACGACCTACACGGGCCAGCTGAACAGTCAGTGGACGCCCAGCCTCCACTCGGAAGCGAGCCTCTCCTACACCACGTGGGACGCCTCGCCCATTGACCGCGGCGCTCCCTTTCCGGCGGTTCAAATCAACGGTTTGACGGGTATCCGTGGCGACACGGGCGCCACCATCACGACCGGCAGCATCCTGCTCGGCACCGAATTCTCCCGCCAGCTCAACCAGATCAACACGAAAGAACTGCAAGGCAAGCTGGCCGTCGACTACACGATGGGGGACCACATCGTCACCGTCGGCGCCGAGTCCGACCAGATCAAATACTACAACGCTTTCGCGCAGGGCTTTTACGGCAGCTACACCTTCGCGAACCTTGCGGCCTGGCTCGCCGGCACCCCGAGTTCCTACACGGACGCCAAGCTGAACCCCGGCTATACGCTGGACGACGCCATCTCGAAATTCAAATACACCACCTATTCCGCCCTGGCGCAGGATAATTGGAAGCCCAACGCGAATCTCACGGTCCTCACTGGCCTGCGCTTCGACGTCCCGTATGTGCCGGAAAAGCCGCCCTTCAACGCCGTTTTCACGAACGCCTTCGGCTACTCCAACAGCACGAATAACAGCGGCAACTGGACCCTCGAGCCCCGCATCGGCTTCAACTACAAGCTCACCAGCGACCGCAAAACGGAGATCCGTGGCGGCATTGGTGTTTTCCAGAGCCGCTCGCCCGCCGTCTGGCTCTCGAACGCCTACTCGCAGGCCGGCGTGCTCGGCACCGTGTCGGTCACCTCGGGTGCGCCCGCGTTCTCCGCTGACGTGAAGAACCAGCCGACGCCGGCCGGCACGCTGCCGACGCCGAACATCAACCTCATCGATCCCGACTTCAAGACCCCGACCGTCTGGAAGGGCACGTTCGGCATCGACCATCAACTGCCGTTCGGCGGGCTGATCTTCTCCGCGGAAGTCAACGCCATCGAAACGCAGGACGCGCTCGCGATCCAGTTCCTGAACTTCGCGTCGCCGACCGATGGCGGCCCGACCACGATGCCGGACGGCCGCATTCGCTACGCCGGTGCCATCACCGCCGGCACGACGGGCACGAACGTGAACGGCCGCCGCCGCGTCTCGACCCTCGCCGACGTGTTCCAACTGACCAACACCAAGAAGGGCGAGTCGAAGAGCGTCACCATCGGGCTCAATCGCCCGCTGAAGAATCACTGGGGCGCCGGCATTTCCTGGACCCATGGCCACGCCACCGAAGTGGCGCCGATGACCTCGTCGACAGCCGGCTCGCTCTACTTCCTGCGCGCGGTCTTCAACCCGAACGAGGACGTCGCCTCGACCTCCAATACGGATCAAGCCGACAAGATCGTCGCCTCGCTGTCGCTCCAACTCGACCTCATCCCGAACGCCCACACGCTTATCACCACGAACTACGTCGGAAATACCGGCCACGTTTACAGCTGGGTTTTCAAGGGTGACGTCAACGGCGATGGCCGCTTCGGCAACGACCTGTTCTACATGCCCACGCCGAACGATCCGAAGGTGCGCTGGACCAGTGCGACCGAGCAGGCGAATTTCTTCGCCTTCAGCGCTGCCAACGGCCTCGACAAATTCCAGGGCCAGGTGGTCCCGCGCAATGCGGTCACGTCGCCGTGGAGCAACACGGTCGACCTGACCATCATCCAGGACATCCCCGGCGTCTGGCGCCTCAAGCCGCAGATCATCCTGCAATGCGTCAATTTCGGGAATATGTTGAACAAGAAGTGGGGCCTGCTGAACGAGGATGGCTTCTCTTACATGCGCAACGTCGCCGGCGCCTCGTGGGACCGGACCGGCAATGGCGGTCTCGGCCAGTATGTCTATACCTTCACCTCCAGCACCTTCGATACGGTCCCGATCGTGGCCAACGACACCCAGGTGTCGCGCTGGCAGGTAAAGGCGGCGCTCAAGCTCAGCTTCTGAGCCGCGTCGCTTCCCGGTAGATTTCATCGGCGGTCCCGCAACGGCGGGACCGCCTTTTTTTTCGCAGCCGGCGGCCCCGTCCGGCCCCTTCGCGCGATCTCACGAAAATTCCAGTTCCCTCCCCGCCCGATTCAGTTTCGTCTCAAGCCGCGTGAACGGTCAGGCTCAAACCTCCCGGACGGTTCCTCGATGGATGCCGGTCCTGCTCGCGTTGGGCGCAGTCGTCGCCTACGCGAACTGCTTGTCCTCGCCGTTCGTCTTCGACGATCTTTCGGCGATCGTCGACAACCCGGCGATTCGACAGCTCTGGGGCGGAGCCGCTGCCGGCACCGCGGCGGGCGGTCTCACGCTCAGCGGCCGGCCGGTCCTCGCGTTTTCGTTCGCACTGAACCACGCCATCAGCGGCTACGCGGTGTGGAGCTATCACGCGCTCAACCTGCTGATTCACGTGGCGGGCGGCCTCACGCTGTTCGGCGTGCTCCGCCGCACATTGCGCCGCATCGCATTCTTTGCACCGGGTCCCGACCTTCCCGCTCTCGCCGTCGCCTTTCTGTGGACGGTGCATCCGCTGCAAACGGAGTCGGTCACCTACGTCGTCCAGCGCGCCGAGTCGCTGATGGGATTGTTTTATCTGCTCACCCTCTACGCGTTCGTCCGCGGCGTGGACGTTCGCGCCCGGCGCGAAGAAAACACCCCCGGTCCGGAATCTCCGCAGGGCCGGTGGTGGTTGGGCGCGGCGATCGCCGCCTGCGCCCTCGGCATGGCCACCAAGGAAGTCATGGTCACCGCGCCGGTGCTCGTGCTGCTCTACGACCGGACTTTCGTCGCCGGAACCTTTGCCGGCGCCTGGCGCGCCCGGAGAAATTTCTACCTCGGCCTCGCGGCGACCTGGCTGCTGCTCGCCTTTTTTGTGATGAGCACCGGCGGCAACCGCGGCGGCACCGTAGGCTTCGGCGTCGGGGTCACGCCGTGGGCCTACGGTCTCACTCAGTTTCACGCCATCGCCCGTTACCTCGCACTGATCTTCTGGCCTCGGCCCCTCGTGTTCGACTACGGCACCTTTTGGGTCACCCAGGTCGGCGACATCCTGCCCTACGCCGCGGTCGTCGCCGCGACGATCGGCGCAACTTGCTGGGCGCTCTGGCGCCGGCCGGCCCTCGGGTTTGCCGGCGGTTGGTTCTTCGGGATTCTCGCCCCGACTTCGCTCACGCCCGGCACCATCCAGATGATTGTCGAGCACCGGATGTATCTGTCCCTCGCCGCGCCACTCGCGCTCGCCGTGCTGGCATTGTATCGCTGGGCGCCCCGCGCCGCATCCGGCATCGTCGCCTTGGCCGGCATCGCCTGTCTCGTCGCGACCGTCCAGCGGAACACCGTCTATCGCACCGGCCTCGCCCTCTGGTCGGCCACGGTTGACGAACGCCCGGGCAATGCCATGGCGCAAAACAATCTCGGCCTTGCCCTCTTCCGCCTCGGCCGGATCGACGAAGCCATGGCCCACTACGAAAGCGCGCTGCGGGTCGACCCGAACAACCTCGAGGCGCGTTACAACCTGGCCCTCGCCTGCGCCCGCCTCGGGCAGTTGCCTGCAGCGCTCGAAAATTACGCGAAAATCCTCGCGCTGCGGCCCGATTCCGCCGACGTGCGCAGCAGTTACGGGGCCGCGTTGCTCCGGGCGGGACGCCGCGACGATGCCGCCGTCCAGTTCCAAAAGGCCCTGCAGCTGAAACCGGGCCTCGCCGAGGCTCATGCCAACCTCGGCGATTTGCTTTTCGACGGCGGCAATGTCGCCGGGGCGGCGGTCGAATTCGAGACCGCCCTGCGGCTGAAGCCTGACTTCGCGCCGGCTCATTGCAGCCTCGGCAATGTCCTCGCCCGGCAGGACCGGATGGCCGACGCCCTGGCGCAATACGAGGAGGCGGTGCGGCTCCAGCCCGACTTTGTCGACGCGCAGATCAACGCGGGCAACGCGCTGCTGCAACTGGACCGGCTGCCCGAGGCCGTCGCCCACTATGAGACGGCGCTGCGCCTGGATCCATCCGCCGCCGACGCCCACAACAATCTCGGCTACGTGTGGCTGCACACCGGCCGCGTGCGCGAGGCGGTCGCGCAATTTGAGCAGGCGCTGGCCGCCCGACCGGACTTCGCCGAAGCACGGCGGAATCTCGCCGAGGCGCGCGCGCAGCTCCCGAGTCCGCCGTAGCCGCCCGGCAGCGATCAGCGCACATTCAGCCGCGCGAGCGCCTCTCGCGCCGCGGCGTTGTCCGGATCGAGGCGCAACGCCGCCTCGTATTCGACCCGGGCCTCGCGTGCGTTCCCGGCCCGCACGAGCGCGTGACCGAGGTTGACGCGGGCGCCCGCGTCATCCGGCTCGATCTGCACGACTTCGCGATAGTGCGAGACGGCCTCGTCCGCGCGACCCTGCTGCAACGCGATGTAGCCGAGGTTCCCCTGCGCCACGGGATCGTGCGGCAGGGCGCGCAACACGGCCGCGTAGTGCGCCGCCGCCTCCGTCAGGCGGCCCGATTGCAGCAGCACGAGCGCGAGGTCGCTGCGCGCCTCCGTGAAATCGGGTCGCAGGCGCAGGGCGGCCTCGAATTCCGCGACCGCCTCGTCGGCCCGCCCGAGTTGCAGGAGCGCCGCGCCGTAGTTGGTATGAAACCCAGCGCGCTCGGGTTGTCGCTTCAGCGCCGTCCGGAAATGAGGCAATGCTTCCTCAGCCCGTCCCGCCCGCGCCAGCAGGGCGCCACGGCGATTTTCCGCCTCGGCCTCGTCCGGCTCAAGTCGCAGCGCGGCTTCGAATTGCACCCGCGCCTCCTCGGCCCGGCCGGATTCGAGCAGCAGGGCTCCCAGTCGGTCGTGAGCCTCGAGCTCGTTGGGGTCGAGGCGCAGCGAGGTCGCAAAACTCGCCTCGGCCTCGTCAGGACGACCGGCGGCCGCGAGCGCGGACCCGAGACTGCAGTGGGCGCGCGCGTTGTCGGGACGCTTCGCCACCGTGTCGGTCCAGATCGCCAGGGCGCTGCGGTAGTCGTGATTGCGTTGCCACGTCAACAGGCCGAGCGCCAGCGCGACCAGCACCCCGCCCCACACCGCCACCGCGCCCGCGCGCCGCTCGGCCGCCACGACCGCCATGACGATCAGCGCCGCCAGCGGCAGATACATGCGGTGCTCCGCCATCGGTTCCGTGGCGATCGGCACAAAACTCGACGTCGGAGCCAGCAAGAGGAAAAAGCACGCCCCCGCAAAGCCAAGCGGCGGCCGGCGCACCAGCGCCCAGCCCGTCCCGACAAGGCCCGAGACGATCGCGGCCGCGGGCAACGCCGCCGCGCCGATCCTGGTCACCAGGTTGGTGCCGTAGTCGAGGACCAGCGGATGCGGCCAGCACGCCAGCGAGAAATACCGGACCAGGGCGCCACATTGGGTCAGGGCGTAAGACCATGGCGTGACCCCGGCGTTGAATCCCGCGGACCCACCCCGACCCTGCGTTGCCACGACCAACCAGCCGAGCAGGAGCCACGTGCCAGCAAGCGCCGCAACAAAACCACCGTGCCGGCGCCAACTCTCGCGCACGCTCCCCGTGACCAACGACCAGCTATACAGAAAGACCAGGACCGGCGCGGTCACCATGACTTCCTTGGTCGCCATGCCGAGCAGGCACGCGGCAAACGACAGCCCGAGCCAGCGCCGCGGAGCCTGCGCTTCCAGGCTGCGAACGAATGCGTAGAGCGTCAGCAGATAGAAAAACGCCATCAACGATTCCGCGCGCTGAATCACGTAGGTGACGGACTCGGTCTGGAGCGGATGCAGCAACCACAGCGCCGCGGCGGCGCAGGCGAGACCGGTATCGTGTGCGACCGGCGCATCCCGGCCGGCTACGCGCGCCAGTGTCCGCCGCACCACGCCGAACAAGAGCAATCCCGCGCCGGCGTGAATCAGCAGGTTGAGCGCGTGGTAGCTCCACGGGTCGAGGCCGCTGATGGCGTAGTTGAGCGCGAGGGTGAGATTGAGCACCGGCCGGCCGCCCACGGTCGCGGAGATCGGCGGCGACAAAACGACCCCCGGCTCCCAAAGGTGGCGGATACTCGCGTTGTCGTTGATGGCGCCGAGATCGTCGAAGCCGAAGGGTGCGGAGAACGTCCCGGCGTAGGCGGCGGCCACGAGCACGCCGAGCGCGATCCCCGCGAGCCATGACCAATCGCGCGGCGCCGGGGCGGCGGGCGGGCTGCCCATGGGTGTCATTCCCGGGTTCATCGGCCGAGGAGCGGGCGCACTTGTTCGAGGTGACGGCGGGCGTCTGGGTAGTCCGGCTTCAAGTGCAGCGCGGTTTCGAATTCCCGGCCCGCCTCCGGATATCGCTCGAGCCGGGCGTAGGCGGCACCAAGGTTATGGTGCGCCTCTGCATCGCTGGGATTGAGGCGGATGGCAGCTTCATAGTGAGGGACGGCTTCGGACACCCGGCCCGCGTTGACGAGAAGATTCGCCAGCTTGAAATGTGCATTCGCGTGATCGGGGGCGCGGCGCAGCACTTCTTCGAACATCGCGATTCCGTCGTCAACCCGGCCAATCATCCCGAGGGCACCGGCCAGGCCGTAGCGCGCCTCGACCGCGTCGGGATGCGCCTCGAGCACGGCCCGGAACCGCTGCACCGCTTCCTCGCCGCGACCGGCGACGATCAGCGCGTTGCCCAACGCCGTGCCGATCTCGCCGTCGCCGGGTCGCAAGCGCCGCGCGCTCTCGTATGGCACCACCGCCTCGGCTGGGCGCCGCAGGCGCATCAGCGCGAACCCGTGACTCGCATAAAACTCCGGCACTTCCGGTTGAAGGTGTTCGGCCTCCGCGTAGCTGGCCAGCGCCGTGGCGAACCGGCCGGCGTCCGCCAGCGCGACTCCCAGCTTGTAATGAAACGTCGCCTCATCGGGTTGGAGCCGCACGGCCTCCCGACGCTGCACGATCGCTTCCTCCACGCGGCCGGCCTTCGCCAGCTCGTCGGCGAGAGCGTCGCGCGCCCGCGAGTTGTCCGGCCGTTTCGCGACGGTGTCGGACCAGATCGAAACCGGTGAGGCGTAGTCGCGATTGCGAAACACGGTCAGCGTCCCAAACGCGATCCCGCCGAGGACAGCTGCCACCAACGCCCTCGGACCGACCCATGCGTGGACGACGAACACGAGCGTCGCGATCACTGCGGCCAGCGGCAGATACATCCGGTGTTCCACGATCATCTGGATCGTGCCGGGCGTCAGCGAGGACGGCGCGAGAATCCCGAAGAACCACGCCCCGAGAAAGCCCGCCGCCGGCCAGCGCCAGAGCGCAAACGCCGTGGCGCCGAGCAACGGCAGCACGAGCGCCGCATCAGGCAGCACGTCGCCGGCGCGCCGCACCCAGGCCGTGCCGTATTCGAAGACCAGCGGATGCGGCCACCCGCCCAGCTCCAGGTAGCGCCCGACCGCCTGGAATTGCGTGAGCCCGTAGGCCCACCACGGCACGCCGACGCCCAAGCCGACCGTGCCACCGCGATTGCCTCCCGTGCTGAGCACAAGTGCGCCGAGAAGAACCCACGTGGCGGCGAGCCCGACATAGTAAATCCGCCGCCGTTGCCAGGCCGCGCGAAAACTTCCCGCGAAAAAGGTCCGGTCGTAAAGCAGCACCATCAGCGGCGCGGTGGCCATGACCTCCTTCGCCGCCATCCCCAGCGCGCACACCCCGGCGCTGATTGCCCACCATCCGATCCGCGCGCGCGCGGTCCGCCTGTCATCTGCTGAAAGACCGGCCTCCCGCCCTCCTCCGGGCACGCGAAATCCATTGTCAACTAATAGTTGACAACCGGCCCCGCGCGCGAACGTATAGAGAGTCAGCAGATAAAAAAAGCCCATCAGGGATTCCGCGCGTTGAACGGTGTAAGTGACGGCCTGGGTCTGCAACGGGTGCAGCGCCCAGAGTCCGGCGATCGCGGCTGCCAGCGACGTCGCCACCGCGCCATACCGTGCGCGCCATCGCTCCGACCCCAGCGTCCGGCGCACGAGTCCGAAGAGGAGCAGCGTGGCGCCCACGTGCACGGCAAGATTGAAGGCATGATAACTCCACACCGATTCGCCACTGATCGCGTAGTTGAGGGCAAGCGAGAGATTGAGCGCCGGCCGGCCGCTGACCGTGAGACCGCCCTGCGCCTGCGGCAGCAGCACATCGGAAAGCGGCCACAAGTGCCGGATCGTCGGGTTGCCGGGGATAGCCGGCCCGTCGTCGTAGACGAATGGCACGCGGAGACTGTTGACGTAAGCCGCCAGCGTCGCCGCCACGAGCACACCGATTGCCAGCCAGCGGGCGCGCGCGGCGCCGGGAGGTTCTTGGGGCTTGGCGGCGGACATCGGGAACGGCTACGGCCTCGCCCCACCCGGCGTTTCACGAAGCCGCTCGAGTTCCGCGCGGGCCGCCGGAAAATCGGGATTCAACCGCAGCGCAGTCTCGTAGTGGGCGATCGCCTCGGCGGGGCGGCCGAGATGCGCAAAGAGATTGGCCAGCTCCGCATGGGCTGCGGCGTCGTTCGGTGTGCGACGCAGCAATTCCTCGTAGCACTCAACCGCCTCCGAAAGCCGGCCGAGCCGGACCAGCGCCGCGGCAAGATTGAAACGCGCGTCGCCGAAGCCAGGCTGCAATCGCACGACCTCCTCGTAACGCGCGGCCGCCGCAGCGAAGTCGCCGAGCTGAAACCACGCGTTCGCGAGATTGTAGCGCGTGCCGACGGCATCGGGCGCAAGTTGCAGCGCCCGCTCATCGGTCGTCACCGCCTCGCGCACCCGCCCGGCCTGCGCGAGCGCACGACCCAGGCCGGTCAGCGTCACCACGTCGTCGGGTTTGGTCCGCAGGGCCGCGTCGTAGTGCGCAATCGCCTCGGCCGCGCGACCGGCCGCCAGTGCGAGATCGCCGAGATTGCGGTGCGCGGTGGCGTCGGCCGGCGCGAGTTTCAGCACGGCCTCGTAGTGCACGACGGCTTCCGACTGGCGGCCGAGCTTCAGCAGCGCGAAGCCGAGGTTGCTGTGGGCCTCGACCGAATTCGGATCGATGCGGAGCGCCCGTTCGTAATGGGCCACCGCCTCCGGCACGCGCCCGAGCCGGAGCGCCGCATTGCCCAGGTTGTTGTGCGCCTCGGCGTAATCGGGCCGCAGCCGCAAGGCCGCCTCGTATTCCGCCACCGCCTCCAGCGTGCGGCCGGCCCCATCGAGGTAGAGGGCGAAATTATAGTGCATCTCGGGATTGTCCGGCATGAGCCGCGCCGCCAGCGCCGCGTGAACCAGCGCGGCGGCCGTTTGTCCGGACGCCGCGCAGGCCAGCGCAAGGTTGTTATGGATGTTGGCGTCGTCCGGCGCCAGCCGCACCGCGATCTCGTATTGCCCGATGGCGGCGGGCCGGTCACCCGTCCCGGCGAGCGCCAGGCCGAGATTGTAGTGGAACTGCGCGTCGTCGGGCTGCAGGCGGACGGCCGCCTCGTATTGCGCAATGCCTTCGCGAACCCGCCCAGCCTTGACGAACGCTTCGCCAAGGTTCTCGCGGGCCCGCGGGTTATCGGGCCGCCGCGCGAGCGTTTCCGACCAGAGGATGATCGCCGAACGATAATCGCGATTGCGGCACGCGGTCGCAGCGCCCAAGGCCAGCGCAGCGACACCGCAGCCGAGCAGCGCCCGTCCGCCAAATCGCGCCTGCGCGGCGAGCACGACCAGGGCGACGACCGCCGCAAGCGGCAGATACATCCGGTGCTCGACGATCATCTGCGTCGTCCCGGGGCTGAGCGAGGAGGGCGCGAGAATTCCAAACAGCCATGCGCCGGCGAAACCGACGGCCGAGTTTTTCCACAGGCCGTGGATCGTGACGCCGATCAACGCCAGCACGACCACGGCAGACGGCAGCACGTCGGGAAAGCCGTGGACCCAGAATGTCCCATATTCGAAAACCAGCGGGTGTGGCCAGATGCTCAGTCCGAGATAGCGCGTGACCGCCTCGAACTGCGTCAACCCATAAGCCCATGCCGACACCCCAACCCCCGGACCGATGGAGCCCCCGCGGTTGCCGCCGGTGCTCAGCACGAGGCCCGCCAGCAGCAGCCACGTCGCGCCCAGCGCGAGATAAAAGCGCCGACGTTCGCGCCACGCGCCGCCAAACGAACCGCCGACCAATGTCCGGTCGTAGAGCAGGACCATTACCGGCGCCGTGACCATGACTTCCTTCGTGGCCATCCCCAGCGCACAGGCTGCCACGGAGGTCATCAGCCAGCCGCGGTCGCCACCTTGATTCCGGGAGGCGTCCGTCGATTGCGCCCCGGTCGCGCGCACGAAGGCGTAAAGCGTCAACAGATAGAAAAATCCCATCAACGACTCGGCGCGTTGCACAGTGTAGGTGATGGCCTGGGTCTGCAACGGATGCAGCGCCCACAAAGCGGCAACAGCGAATGCGAGCGGTGCGGCGACGGCACCGAAACGATCCCGCAACGGCGACCGGCCCACCGTGCGCCTGACGATGCCGAACAGCAGCAGGGCCGCGCCGGTGTGGATGAGGATGTTCAGCGCGTGATAACTCCACACCGCGGAGCCGCTGATCGCATAGTTTAACGCGAACGAGAGATTGAGCACGGGCCGGCCGCTGACCGTCACGCCGCCGGCGCTCGGCGGCAGCAGCAGGTCGGGCCAATCCGCGAGATCCCGGATGGTGGGATTGGCGGCGATCGAGGGAATGTCGTCGTAGACAAAAGGCCCGGTCAGGCTGTCGGCATAGACGGCAAAAATCGCGAGCACCAGCAACGCCGCGGGCCAGGGGATGGGCCGCGCGGGCGGCGAAGCGGGGAGTTGCGCGAGTCCGGACATCGGTTGACGGCTCACGGTTTTGCGTCCGCGCGCAACGCACGCAAGCGATCGAGCTCGGCGCGGGCGGCGGGAAAATCCGGCTGGAGCCGCAGTGCCGTCTCGTAGTGGGCGATGGCGTCCGCCACGCGATCGGTGTGGGCGAGAATGTTGGCAAGCTCCGCATGCGCCGCGGCGTCGTTCGGGGCGCGACGCAAGAGGTCCTCGTAGGCCGCGGTCGCCCCGGGAATGCGGCCGAGCCGGAGCAGCGTGGCGGCGAGATTGAAACGCGCGTCGAGGTGGTCCGGCGCGAGTCTGACGACCTCGGAGTAATGGGCCGCCGCCGCCGCCAGGTCGCCAAGACGGAAGAGCGCATTCGCCAGGTTATAGCGCGGGCCGATGGCCTGGGGCGCGAGTTGCAGCGCACGTTCGTAAATCGGGACGGCCTCGCGCGCGCGGCCGCCCTGCACGAGCGCGCTGCCAAGGTTCGTCAGCACCTCGATCGAGCCGGGCTTGGCGTGAAGCGCGGCCTCGTAGTGTGGAATCGCGTCGGGCGCGCGGCCCAGCTGCACGAGCGCCCGGCCGAGATTGTTTTCGGCGTCGGCGTAGTCGGGACTCAGGCGCAGCGCCTCCTCGTAATGGGCCGCTGCATCCGACGCTTGACCGGCGGCGAGCAAGGCGTTGCCCAGATTGCTCTGCGCCCGCGCGTTGCCGGGGCGGCGCTGCACGGTGTCGCTCCACAGAGCGAGTTCGCTGCGATACGTTTCGTTGCGCTGCCAGGTCATCGCGCCGCATAGCAGCGCGGAGGCGGCCCAGAGCCAAAGCGCCCGGCGCCCGCGCCAGGCATGGACGCCGAGCACCAGCCCGGCGAGGACCGCGGCCAGCGGCAGATACATCCGGTGCTCGGCGACGGGTTGCGATGCCACCGGGACGAAACTCGAACTCGGCGCGAGAATCGCAAAAAAGAATGTCCCGAGGAATCCCCACGCCGGCCGGCGCACCAGCGCGACCGCCGTCGCCCCGAGCAGCGCGAGCAACAGCAACCCGGGTAACACGGCGGCGGAAACGCTTGTCACGACGTCGACGCCATAGTCGAAGACCAGCGGATGCGGGAGAAAAACGAGCCGCAAATAGCGCGTGATCGCGCCGCACTGGGTGAGCAGGTAGTGCCAAACCGAAACCGGTGTGTCGAAACCCGCCGTGCCGCCACGACCCGCCGTGCCCAGCGCGAGCCAGCCGAGCGGCAGCCACGTGACGGCGAGCGTCAGATAAAATCCGCGGCGTTGCCGCCACGCGCCGCGCAACGATCCGGCGACGAACGTCCGGTCATAGAGCAGCACGAGCAACGGGGCCGGCGCCATGACCTCCTTGGTCGCCATGCCGATGGCGCAGACCGTCGCACTTAAGACCAGCCAGCCCCGGCCGCTTCCGCTTGGCGGCGCGGTTTGGTTTTCACGCAGGACGTCACGGCGCGTCCCGCGCGCAAAGGCATAGAGCGTCAGCAAAAAGAAGCAGCCCGCGAGCGACTCGGCGCGTTGCGCAACATAGGTGACGGATTCGGTCTGGAGCGGGTGCAGCGTCCAGAGCGCGGCGACGGCGAGCGCCAGCACCCCGGCGTCGGCGCCGAACCGCTTCGCCAACATCGGGCTCGCCAGCGTGCGGCGGACCAGTCCGAACAACACCAAGCCGCCGCCGAGGTGGATCAGCAGGTTCAGCGCGTGGTAGCTCCACACGGCTTCCCCGCTGAGCGCATAATTCACCGCCAGCGTCAGGTTGACGACCGGCCGGCCTCCCACCGTGACACCGTCCGCATGCGGGGGCGTCAGCGGACCGGTCAGCGGCCACAGGTGCCGGATCGACGGGTTGTCGACGATCGATGCATGATCGTCGAAGATGAACGGCGCCGAGAACGTGCGGCCATAGGCCAGCACTCCCGCGAGAACGATGATCGCGGCTCCCACGCGCCAACCGCCCCGCGACAGGCCGGCCCGGTCGGTCGTGGCAGTGGCGTCAGGAGGGTTCACGGCGCCCACAACAGCGGGGAATCGTTCCGAGGGAAACCGGATTCTCGCCCGACCGCACGGGACCGGGATCATTGGGCGCCAGCGGGGCCGGGGTGAAGCCGCCGGCGCAGAAAAGCGAGATGGTCGCGGGCGGCGGGAAAATCGGGCTGGAGCCGGAGCGCGATCTCGTCCTGCGCGATGGCATCGTCCTCGCGGCCCAGTTGGGCGAGCGCGAGCGAGAAATTGTGGCGGGCGACCGCCGAACCGGGCGCAAGTTGCAACGTGCGCTCGTAGGCCGCCAAGGCGTCGCCCGGCCGGCCCAGCCGGACGAGCGCAAGTGCCAGGTTGTGGTGGGCCCCGGCAAGATCGGGGGCGAGCCGCGTGGCTTCGCGATAGTGCGCGACCGCCTCGTCGAGGCGCCCGAGCCCGAGGAGCGCGTTGCCGAAGTTGTAGTGCGCCACCGCGGAATCCGGCCGCAGGCGGAGCGCGGTCGCGTAGTGGGCGAGCGCCTCGACCGCCCGGCCGGATCTCACGAGGGCATTCGCGAAGTTGACATGCGCGTCGGCATACGCCGGAGCCAGGCGCAGCGCCGCCTCGTAGTCGACGAAGGCATCCGCCTCCCGGCCGAGGCGCCCCAGCAGGTTGGCCCGGTCGTTGAGGGCCTCGGGGTAGTCCGGCCGGAGTTCGAGCGCCGCACTATAGGCCGCGAGCGCATCCGCGTCGCGGCCGGCCCGTGCGAGCGCTCCCGCGAGATTGTAGCGAACCTCGGCAACGGCGGGCTGCAGCCGGGCCGACGTCGCTAAATGTTCGATCGCCTCCGGCACACGCCCGGCCTCGACCAGCGCACAGCCGAGGTTGTAGTGCGCGTTGGCATAGGCCGGCTGGAGCCGCAGTGCTTCCTCATAGTGCGGGATCGCCTCGGCCAGCCGGCCGAGGAGCGAGAGGGCATTGCCAAGGTTATTGTGCGCCTCGGCGTAGCCGGGCCGCAATTTCAGCGCGGCCGCATACTCCCGCGCGGCTTCCGCCATCCGGCCGCTTTCGGAAAAGGCGTGACCCAGGTTGTAGTGCGCCCGGGCGTTGGCGGGACGCTTGGCAACCGTGTCGGCCCAAAGCACCGTCTCGGTGCGGTAGTCGGCATTGCGCTGCCGGGTGAGAAACAGGCAAACGGCGGCGACCGGAAAGAACAGCCAAAGGCCGCGCCGACCCATCCCGCGCTCCACACCGAGGACCGCCAGCACGACGACCGCCGCGAGCGGCAAATACATCCGGTGCTCGACGATCATCTGCTGCGTGCCGGGCGTCAGCGAGGTCGGCGCCAGGATCACGAAAAACCAGGCGCCGACGAATCCCACCGCCGGCCAGCGCCACAGCGCAACAATCGCGCCCGCGATCAGCGGCAGCACGACCGCGGCGTAAGGCAGGACGTCACCCACCCCTTTGGTCCAAAACGCACCGTATTCGAACACCAGCGGCCGCGGCCAGAAGCTCAGCGCGAGGTAGCGCGTGATCGCCTGAAACTGCGTTGCCCAGTAGGCCCACGGCGACACCCCGACGCCAAATCCGGCGGTGCCGCCGCGATTGCCGCCCGTGCTCATCACCAGGGCGCCCAGCAGCATCCACGTCGCCGCCAGCGCAAGATAAAGCGACCCGCGTTTTCGCAACGCGGACCCGAATGAACCGGCGACAAACGTTCGATCGTAGAGCAACACCAGCAGCGGCGCACCCACCATCACCTCCTTCGTCGCCATCCCGAGGAGACAGCCGGTCGTGCAGAGCAAAAACCAACGTCCCGGTTTCTCCGCCTGCACGCCGCGCGCAAAGGCATACAGCGTCAGCAGGAAAAACAAACCCATCAGCGATTCCGCGCGCTGCGACACGTAGGTCACGGCCTCGGTCTGCAGCGGGTGCAACAGCCAGAGCGCGGCGCCCGCCCATGCCATCGTCGTCGCCGTGCGGTCATCGCGGCGCGCCGCCCAGCCCGGTTGAAGCAGCGTCCGGCGCACCAGGCCGAAGAGCACCAGCGCCGCCGCGAGGTGCACGAGCAGATTGAACGCGTGGTAGCTCCACACCGCGTCGCCGCTGATCGCGTAATTCGACGCCAGCGACAGGTTGAGCACGGGCCGGCCCGCCGTCGTGAGCCCGGCCGCGTAGGCGTCGGCCTGCGGCGGAAACAGCACTTGGGAAAGAGGCCACCAGTGCCGGAGGCTTTCGTTGCGCACGACCGCCCCCTCGTCGTCGTAGAGGAACGGGACCGAAAACGTCGCGGCATACGCAACCAGCCCCGCGAGCACGAGGAGCAGCGCGGCGGGCGCGATGCCGGGGCGTCGCGCCACCGCCGGCGGAGCCGGCCGGGCATTGGGTAGGTTCAGGTTCACCGCCGGGCAGATTACCAACGCAGCGGAGAATCGATTCCAATCACGGAATTTTCCACGCCGGCCTTGCCGTGGGACCACGCCCGCGGAATGATGCCGGGGTGGCCCGCGGCCGCCGCGATCGACCGACACCTTTCGCCGGCACGCCGGTCCCACCCGTCCATGAATCCAAACCGCCCCACCCTCCTTGCGATCTCGGTGGGCGCCGCCTGCGCACTCGTCCTGCTCTGGCTTTGGACGCAGGATCGTGAGAACGCGCGGTCGCGACGGCAAGCGGCCCACCCGCTCGATGCGGCCGTTTCCGCGGAATCCGCCGCATCCACATCTCCTTCCCCGCGCGAGGCGTCAGCGCCGACTCCGGCCGGACAGTCGCTGCTCGCAACGCTCCAGAATCTGCTGGCCCGCGGCAACGCGCGCGCGCGCGAAGTCGTCCTCTCGTTTAAGGACGACGCGGCCTACCGCCGCTTCCTCGCGCGGGCGCAGCAGGCCGGCCTCACCGTGGTCGGCCAGCTCGACGGCCTGAGGACGGTCCGGGTGCGGGCCGATACGTTCGCTTCGCTCAAAGCCGACCTGCTTCAGAATCCCGCCGACTACGCCGACGCGTCGCCCAACTACATGATGAGCATTCCCGCCCCGCCAGCGAAGGATCCTCGCGCCGCCGTCGACCAGGTGCCGTTCGGCAACCGCGCGCTCCAGTTCCTCGGGGTCAGTGGCGACCACGGCCAGTGGGGCAACGGGATCACGATCGCCGTTCTCGACACCGGCATCGCGCCCGATCCCACGTTCGGCTCGAGCCGGATCCGCTATCTCGACCTCGGGCTCGGCACCGCCGCCGGCAGCGGGAACGAGGACGGCCACGGCACCGCCGTCGCCGCCCTGGCCGCCGGCGCCGCGGCCGACGCCCCGGGGGTCGCGCCCGCGGCCAATCTGCTCAGCATTCGCGTGACCGACGCGAACGGCACCAGCGACATTTTCACCGTGGCACAAGGCATCGTCGCCGCGGTCGACGCCGGCGCGAAGATCCTCAACATCAGTCTCGGCGGCTACGGGACGAACTCCGCCCTCGACGCCGCCATCGCCTACGCCAGTGCGCACGGGGCGGTGATCGTCGCCGCCGCCGGCAACGACCAGGCCGCGCAACTCGCGTGGCCCGCCGCGGATTCCCGTGTCATCTCCGTCGGCGCGATCGACGCCGCGGGGCAGCAGGTCTCGTTTTCCAATTCGGGGCCGCAACTGCAGATCACCGCTCCCGGCTACGGTGTGCAGACCGCGTGGCTCGACGGCCAGCGCGCGACGGTCGACGGCACCTCGATCAGTTCGCCGATCGTCGCCGGCTCGATCGCCGCGGTGATGTCGCAAAATCCCGGGCTCAGTCCCCAGCAGGCGTGGCAGGTGCTCCAGCAGACCACGAGCGATGGCGGGGCGCCCGGACCCGATCCTGACTTCGGCAACGGGATCCTCAACCTCGGCTGGGCGATGAACCGCAACGACCCCGCGCGGATCGATACCGCGGTCTCCAGCCACTACTACGACGCCGCGACCGGCACCATGGAGTTTGTCGTGCAAAACCGCAGCTCGCAGCCGGTGACCGGCCTGACGCTCAACGTCGACGTGAGCGGCGCCGGCTCGACCGAGTATCTGCCCACGGTCGCGGCGGGCGGAATTTACGTGGTGAAACTACCGGTCAGCGCGGCGACGCTGGCCGCCGGCAGCGGGCTCAAGTTCACGACACTGCTCGTGAACCCGCCCGGGATCACCGACCAGGTGCCGGCCAACAACCGGCGATCCAGCACCCTCACGCCGCCGACGAAGTGACCGGCGCCGCGCCCGGGTTTCCTCGGCGCGGCCCTACTGGCGCCACGTCTTATAGGCTTCGATCGCGCTGGTGCCGCCGTTGCCATACCAGCCGTAGCCCTTGCGGCGTTCGTTGGAGAGTTCGCCGAAGAGGTAATGGATCGTGCGGTCGCGGTCGCCGAAAATCGGCTTGCCGGTGCCGATCTCGTAGAATCGCGCCCAGAGCAGCGGCGCGCCCGGGCGCGCCACGAGCCCGGTGCCCTTCGTGTCGTTGCGATCGACCGCCACGTCATGGAGCGCCATGCGGTCGATCCACTTTACGCCCGCCTCCACGGCCGTGACGATTTCCGGCGATGGGTTGGGCACGGTCATCAGAAACCGCAGCAGATGCGCGCTCTCCAGCGAGCACTCGGAGATCGGCTCGAAGTTGCGCGCCGCGCACGGCTTCATCGTCAACGCGTCGTTCTGCTGGCCCCAGACCGAGAGCTGGCCGGCGGCGTTCCGGATCTGCATTGCGAGGACGCACTGGATCCCGCGCTCGACGCGGCGGCCCGCCTCGGCGGCCAGCGCGGAGGGCACGAACGCAAACTCCGACTTGCGCGCGTCGATGTCGCGCAGGAGCTCGATGATGTGCTCCATGGCATCGTCGTTCAGCGTGATCGCATCGTGATACCAGCCCACGAGCGGGTAGACCTGCGGAAATCCGCCGTTCGGGTATTGCGCCGCGAGGACGAAATCGAGCCCGCGCATGAAGCAGTCGCGCCACGCGCGGGTCCGTTCGGTCTCCTCCGGGCCGGCCGCCTGCAGCACGAGCGCGAGGTAACGCAGTTCATAAATGGTCGAGTCGTTGTCGAACGTGCCGAAGCTCCAGGCATCGTGGAGGTCGTCCTTCGGCTCGCGCGCCCGGGAATAGTCGCCCGTCTTCACCCAACCGCCCGTCGGCACCTGCCAGCTTACCACCCGGTCCGCGATCACGCGGGCCGGTTCCGAGGCGTAATACTCCGCCGGCTGGCCGAGCCGCACACCCTGGCTGTAGTGCGACGGTATGGGCGGACCCTCGCTCGGCTTCTGCAGGGAGCGATCGACCAAGTCGCGGTCGCCGCTGAGGCGCCGCGCCCGGGCGGCCGACTCGATCACGTAGGCTTTCCACGCCGGCTGCTCGGTGGCAGGCAGCGTGGCGATCCGCTCCAGCGTGACGGGGAGAAACTGATCCGGCGGCCACGGCCGCGGCGCATCGGCGCCGAGGGCGGTCACGGCGCCAAGCAGCGCGAGTGAGAAGACCGGGGAAAGACTGGACCGGAGGTGGAGGCGAGGGAGCATGGATGAGATTCTCGGGGAAGCTGCGGAAGGTCGCGGGGAACGGAGCCGTCAGCCGCCGGGCTTTTTCCGCCAAGCCTGGTAGGTTTCGCGCGCTCTCGCCGGCCAGGTGCCATACCACGCGTAGCCCGCACGGCGCTCCGCCGAGAGCTCGGCGACATCGTAGTGCACCGTGCGATCGCGGTCGCCGAAGATCGGCGTCGTCGTGCCTGGATCGTAGTAACGCGACCACAGGAGCGGCGCACCCGGCGCCGGCAGGATTTCGCCGCGGCTTTTCGCGGGCTCCCGGACCCATTTCACGTCGTGCAACGCCGTGCGTTCAAACCACGCCATCGCGCCATCGACCGCCGCGACGATCTCCGGCGACGGGTGCGGCAGGCTCATGAGCAACTCGGCGAGCGTGGCGCTTTCCTGCGAACAGTCGGCGATCGGCTCGAAATTCCGCGCGGCGCTCGGCCGGAGCGTAAGCATGTCGTATTGCTGGCACCAGACCGAGGGCCGTCCGTCGGCGCCGTGGAGCTGGGTCGCGAGCACGCATCGGATCCCGCGATCGAGGCGGCGCTGCGCCTCCTGCCGCTGGGCCGCCGGCACAAAGGCAAATTCGCCGCGCCCCGCCGCGACATCGCGCAGCAACGCGAGCGCATGCGCCATCGCATCGTCGTTGAAAGTCACGCCATCGTGATAGCCGCCGACAAGCGGGTAGATCTGCGGCCACCCGCCGTTCGGATACTGGGCGATGAAGACGTAGTGCAGCCCCCGCATGAACGCCTCGCGCCATGCCGCCGCGCGCACGCCGCCACCGGCATGGCTCGCGAGCGCGAGGAACCGCAGTTCGAAAAGCGTGGCGTCGTTGTCGAACGTGCCGTTGCTCCAGAGATTCGCCTCCAACGCCTTTCCGGCCGGCGGCGGCAAATTGTAGTCGATGCCTTTCTTCCAGGCACCGGCGTGGGACTGCCACACCACGACACGATCCGCGGTCGTCCGCGCCTGCTCGCTCGCATACCACGCCGCCGGGGCGTCGAGCCGCAGCCCGAAGGTGTGCTGCCCGCCTTTCGGCGGACCCTCGAGCGGCTTGAGCGGGGAAAACTCCGTCGCGCGCGGCGCCTCCGGCAGCTGGCGCGTCAGCGCCTGCGCCGCCGCCCAGTAGTCCTTCCACGCCGGTTGTTCGGCCGCCGGCAGCGCGGCGATGCGCTCTGGTGTGAGCGGTGCGAACTGGTCCGGGGGCCACGACTTCGGCGCCATGGCGGCGCGCACCGGGGCTGCGACCAACGCCGTCAGGAGAATCACGGCGCCGATCCGGGCGCAGCCGGATCGGACGGGGGACAATCTTGGACGATTCATGGGAAGAGCGGGACCGATGGGGTCGGGACGAGCGATGACAGGATATTCCGACAAACGATGATATGGGAGGCGCGCTGCCAGCCGACAGCGAAATAAGGCGGCGCCCGTGGCGGTCCCGCCGCGCTGCGCGGCCATCGGCGTGGATTGACACGTGTCACAATTATCCGGGCTGTCACGAAAAAAGTTTCCGGCACTCGCTCCACCTCCCCCGACGAGAGCGGCCGGCCCGGCGGGGCGGGAGTCTTCGCGCATCGATGCCCGCGCCAGCGCGTCCTGCCGTGCCATGGAGCCCGACCCATCCGCCCCGCCCGGCCCCGAGCCGGAGAAATGGTGGTGGCCGCTCGATCCGCGCCACAGCCTGCGTGCCAGCGCCATCCTGATCTTCGGCGGCGGTGCCCTCGCGTTCAGCCTGCTGCTCTACTGGTCGGCCGGCCGTCTCGTCCGCGCGCAACTCGAGCACACGCTCGGGCCGTCGTTCGAGAACCTGGCCTATCAGGTCGCCGACAAACTCGACCGCAGTCTCTACGAGCGCCAGCGGGCCCTTCAGTTCACCGCGAGTCTCGCCCCCTTCCGCAACGCCGGCACCCCGGCGGATCAACTTCGCCCCGCGCTCGATGCGCTTCTCAACACTTCGCCCGACTGGGTGTGGGTCGGTTTCGCCGACGCCAGTGGCAAAGTCGTGGGCGCGGCGCCGCGTTTGTTCGAAGGCGCCGAGGCGGGCGACGGTCCGTGGTTCCGCAACGCCCACGGCCAGCCCTACACGGGCAATCCGCGCGAGTTTCCCGCGCTCGCCCGCGAGGTCTCGTTCGGGAGCGACGACACCGACCCGCATTTCCTCGATCTCGCCGTGCCCGTGACGGATGCCGGGGGCAAATTCCTCGGGGTCCTTGGCGCGCAGGTGCGCTGGACCTGGGCGCGCGACACGCAGAGTTCCGTGATCTCGGACGCGGCGCGCCGGGAACACCTCGGGGTCACGATTTACGCCGCCAACGGCGACATCCTGCTGGATTCCGGGGCCACGGGCTGGACGCAACCGCCTCCCGCCCCACCCGCCGGCGAATTGCGGGGCTACCGCGGCTCGCTGACGGAAGACGCCGCGGGCGACACGATTTATCTGACCGGCTACGCCCGCAGTCGAGGGTATCGCACGTTTCGTGGCCTGGGCTGGCTCGTGACCGTGCGCCAGCCCGCGGCGGAAGCATTCGCTTCGGTGCAAGCGCTGCAGCACCGGCTCATGCAACTCGGCCTCGCGCTTTCCGCCGCGGCCATTCTCCTGATCTGGATTTTCGCCTCGTATTTCGCGCGACGCGCGAACGCCGTGGCCAACGCGGCCGGCCGCGTCGGTTCGGGGGATGTCCTTGCTCTGCTGCCGTTGTCGCACGGCCGCGACGAATTTCAGCGCATGTGCGCGGCGCTCGGCGCCATGGTGGACCAACTCCGCCAGTCGCAAGAGCGGCCGAAGAGCGCTCCCCCGCCTCCCGGCCGGGCAAAGGAGCCGTAGCGCCCCGGACGCCGCGCCGGCGCGTTTGGAATCTTGCAGTCATCCGGCCCGCCGAATTGTCTTCCGGCCGCCCTGTGTGCCACTGCGCCCCGAAAAAGTCATCCCGCCGGCCATGAAGATTTTCGTTATTCTCACCGCCCTGCTTTTTAGTGCCACCGCCTTCACCGCCGAGTCCGGCGGAATCGATGTTGTCGTGAACGACATTCCCCCCGGCGCCTCGGAGGTCGTCGTTGTGGTCGACACCGCAACCCCACCGCCGCCGTCGGACTATCAGGATCCAGCCGCCGCCCCTGCGACCCCTCCGCTGCCAAAGACGATCGAACAAATTCGGGCCCAGGCGGCGCCCGCGGACCCGGCCGTGGATCCGGCGGCCAAGGCCCAGCCAGCCGCCGCCGATGCCGCTGGCGCGCCCCGCCGCCGTCGTGGCGGTGCCGGTCGCGCCGGTCGCGGGGGCCGCGGCGGATTTGGAGCGCCCGTCGCGATCCCGCCGGTCCGCCAAGCGGTCGAAACCGGCGGCGCCTCCAGCGTCACGGTGCATGTCGCGCGGGCCGCGGGGGAAAACTATCGCGTGCGAGCCATCGCGATGGGCGACGACGGCAGACTTCCCGCCGTGCTCGCGGGCGGCCACGCGGACCGCGTCAAGGTCGCCGCCAGCCAGATGGCGCCCGTTGCCCTCAGGCTGAAATCGCCCGTGCTGAAGCTGTCGCCCGCCAATCCGTCCGCGGTGGCCGCCGGCGAAAGGTTCACGCTCGCGGGCACCATTACCGACGCGGCGCAGTGCCTCGGCACGAAGAACCGGATGCGCGTCTGGCTCAGCGAAAACTCCCCGCTGGCGGCCAACCATGCCGGCACGCAGACGTCCACCGTCGACGTGACCACGAACGGCAACGACATCGAATTCACCTTCAATCTCACCGCGCCGAAAACCCCCGGCACGCTGTTCTTCCAGTTCGGCGAGGTCCCGCCCGACTTCGCCCGTGAAGACGGCACCCAGGCGCCGTTGCTGGTGCTGCCGAACCTCGCCACGGGTGCGAGCGCGCTTCAGTTGCCCATCGGTCCACCAAAATCGATCGCGAAGTCGGACTAGCCGGTCGCGTCCCGACCCCAAGTCTACTTGGCCGCGCCGTTCGCCGCCGGCGGTTGAAACGGCTGGCCGTTCACGACGACGTTTTTCACCACAAGGTTGTCCACCTTGCCGAGATTCAGCCGGTCGCCGCCGCGGGGGCCGTTGAGCTTGACGTCGATGTTCTCGAGCGTGATGTCGCGGATCACGTCGCCCGGATTGCCGCGCAACTGCCCGAACGCCCCGTAGGTGCCGCTCACGTTGCGGATCGTGACGTCGTTGACCATCCGCGATGGCGGCGGCTGGCCCTTCAGGTCGAAGAACTGCGTCCACGGCGCGCAGTTGATCAGGCGCCCCGTGCCGGCGAGCTTGATGCCGTCCATCGTGATGTGCTCGTAATGCTGCGGCGTGTCGGGCCGGAGCTTCAGCGTGAGCAGCGTGGCGCTGCCCGACATCGTGCAATTGCGCACGGTCACGTTGCGGATCGTCGTCGCCTCGCTGCCGCACGTGATGAGGCCGTTGCCCGTGCCGCACTCGCAGCCCTCGACGAGGATGTCCTCGACCGCCGGGCTGTCCGTGTCCTTGTCCGCGAGCGGGCCCTTGCTGCCCTTGAGCGCGATGTTGTCGTCGTTCGTCGAGATATAGCAGTTGCGGATGGTGACCTTCTGCGAGCTGTCGATGTCCATGCCGTCGGTGCTCGGACCCCGCAGGCCGTTCACGGCGCTCGGGATCGTGATGCGCAGGCCCTCGATCAGGACGTCGCTGCAATGATAGAGGTGGAGGTTCCAGAATCCCGAATCCTGCAACGCGATGCCCTCGACGTGCACGTCCTTGCACCGGTCGATGAACAACAGCCGGGGGCGCTCGACCTCGAGGTTGGTGCAGCGGGGATTTTCCTGCCGGCGCTTCCAGAACGCCTGCCAGAACGTCACGCCGTTCCCGTCGAGGCGACCCTTCCCGCCGATTCGCACGCGGTCCATCTGCTGCGCGTTGACGAGCGCCATCCGCCACGGCTCGAAATGTCCCTCAATCCGTGTCTCGCGCTTCGGATAGTCCTCGATCCGGTTCGAGCCCAGCAGCACCGCGCCCTCGTCGAGATACAGCTCGACCCCGTTGTTGAGAAAAATCGAGCCGCTGAGAAACGTGCCGGCGGGAATCTCGACCACCCCGCCGCCCGCGGCACCCGCGGCATCGAGCGCTTTCTGGATGGCGGCCGTGTTCACCGTCCTGCCGTCGGCCACCGCGCCGTAGTCGGAGATGACGAAATGCCGGGGACCGGCGGGCTGCGCCGCGGTCGCGGAGTTTTGCTGAGCGGACATGAAAGGAAGGAAGAGTGGCGCAAGGAGCCAGCGCCCAAGCCAGGCGCGGCGGTTTATCGGGGTCGTCATGGGGAGGGCAAGCGTCGCAACGGGCCGGGAAAACTCAAGCGGTCGCCGCTTCGGACAGTCACCGCGGCGCGCCGTCCGCTCGATCGCAACGAAGGCCGATCATCGGGTCGATCTTTGCCGCCCGGGAAACAAAATCGACAATTCCCGGCGCCGGCCGCAATGTCGGCCTCCTTGGTCGATTGTCGCGTCAACGCTGGAACAACCTTACCTCGTCGTGAAACTCATCGCGACGACTGACCGTCTGGCAGGTATGCTCATCGACAAATTTTGGGGCCGTTCGCAGGTTTTTCCACCGCCGGTCCACCCCACCTTTTTATGAAATCGTCCGCCCTGCGTGCCCTGATTGGATTGTCGTGTGCCAGCCTTGCCGTGGTGATCGCGGCCGCACCGGAACGGAAATTTACAACGGTCCCGCTGAGCAACCCGCGCGCCGTCGCGGTGGACCAGGCCGGCAATCTCTACGTGGGCGACGTCGACACCGCCACGGTGCACAAGATCACCCCCGCCGGGGAGGTCACGGTGATCGGTGGCGGCGGACCCAGCCTGAGCGATCCCATCTGCCTCGCGGTGGACCGCGCCGGGTCGGTTTTTGTGGCCGACGCCGACGGCAACGCCGTCTACAAGGTTCCCGCCGGTGGCGCCGCGATGGCACTCGGCAAGCCGGCGGCCGCGGCCGGCGAGACCAATTTTCACACGCCGACGGCCGTCGCCGTCGACGCCGCGGGCAATGTGTTTGTCGCGGACAACGGCAACAGTTCCGTGCGCAAAATCGCTCCCGACGGCACGGTGTCCACCTTCGCAGGCAGGGGCGGCGTGGCCGGAACGGCGGACGGCAAGGGCGGCGAGGCGCGCTTCGCCACGCCCCGCGGCATCGCGGTCGATCCCAGGGGCAATGTCTACGTCGCGGACGAGGGAAACTCCAACATTCGCAAAATCACGCCGGACGGCGTCGTCTCCACACTCGCCGGCTCGATGGGACAGGCCGCCGGCAGCGCCGACGGCACCGGCGCCGCGGCCCGCTTCGGCGCCCCCCGCGCCCTCACGGTCGACGCGGCCGGCAATGTCTTCGTCGCCGACACGGACAATAACACGATTCGGAAAATCACGCCCGACGGCGTCGTGTCCACCCTTGCCGGGAAGCCGGGTGAAGCGGGCAAGGTCGATGGCACCGGCGCTGCGGCGCGATTCAGCGAGCCGCGTGGGATCGCGGTCGATGCCGACGACAACGTCTTCGTGGCCGACTCGGGCAACGGCGCCATCCGTGAAGTCACGCGCGCCGGCGTCGTGACCACGCTTGCCGCCGCCGCCCAGCCCTGATCGATCGGGCCCCGCGCCGGCGACGAGCGGCGCACCCCGGCAGTCATCGCGGGAATTCGTGTTCAACTGCGCCCGGTCGCCGCGGGCCGCGCGGCGTTAATGCGTTGCGCCCGTGACGAGCGCCGCCAGCGTCGTCGGCTCTTCCGATGACGGCCCCGGCCTCCAATTCGAGCGAACACCACCGCGGCCTCGCGGCGTTGCTCGCGGCGCTCACGGCCGTGGGACCGTTTTCGGTCGACGCCTACCTGCCGTCGATGCCGGACATCGGCGTCAAGCTGCACGCTCCAATGCTCGAGGTGCAGCAAACGCTCACCGCCTACATGGTGCCGTTTGCGCTGATGACGCTCTGGCATGGGGCGATTTCCGACGCGCTCGGTCGCCGGCGCGTGATTCTCTGGGGCACGGCGCTCTTTATCGTCGCCTCCACCGCCTGCGCCTGCGCGCACAGCATCCATCAACTCCTGATATTCCGCGCGCTCCAGGGCATGACGGCCGGAGCCGGGATGGTCGTCGGGCGGGCGATCGTGCGCGATTTGTTTCATGGCGCCGAGGCCCAGCGGGTGATGTCGCAGGTCTCGCTCACGTTCGCGCTCGCGCCGGCGATTGCGCCGGTCATCGGCGGCTGGCTGCAGGCGTGGTTCGGCTGGCGCGCCGTGTTCGTCTTCCTTGTCTCCTTCGCCTGTCTCGCGTGGCTGCTGTGCCGCTTCGTGCTTCCGGAAACGCTCCCGCCCGAACGGCGCCGGTCGCTGCACCCCGTTTATCTCGCCCGGTCTTATTGGAGCGTGCTCACGTCGCACCGGTTCATCGCCCTGTGCCTCGCGCTCACGCTCAACTTCTCCGGTTTTTTCATCTATGTGGCCTCGGCCCCGGTGTTCCTGATCCAGCACCTCGGCGTGCCCGCCACCGGGTTTCTGTGGCTCTTCGGGCCGGCGACCGCCGGCATTGCCGCCGGCTCGTGGCTCTCGGGAAAATTTGCCGGTCGCATGGCGCCGCTCCGCACCCTCGCCTACGGCTACGGCCTGATGGGCGCCGCGATGGCCGTCAATTTCCTGCTGACCCTTTTCCTGCCGCCAACCCTGCCGTGGACGGTGGCGCCGCTTTTCTTCTACGTGGTCGGGCTGTCGCTTGCGGCCCCGACGCTGACATTGCTGGCGTTGGACTTGTTTCCCCACCAGCGCGGACTGGCCGCGTCGTGCCAGAGTTTCGCCCAGACCACCGGCGCAGCGCTCAACGCCATGCTCGCGCCCCTCGTGTGGAGCACCACGCTTTCGCTCGCAATCACCCAGGTCGTCGCGCTGGCCCTGGGGCTGGGCGCACTGCTGCTCTATGTGCGCTTGTCGCGCACGGACCGCGAGCCGGCGCTGCCGGCCGGCGCCGCCAGTTGAACGCCGGCCGGGTTCACCGCGCCGGCTTCAGATACTTGTCGGCGTAGTCCAGGAAGACTTTCCAGTCGAGCGGCGTGATGGCGTGCGGCCCGTTGTGCTCCATGTAGGCGAGCTTCCCGGTCATCACCGGCGTATCGAGCGGCGGCATCTCCATCGTGCCCAGATCCGGCTGCCCGAGCAGACGATAGACGGGCCCGGCGGCGACGGCGCCGAGGAACTCGCCGTGCGGATCCGACCACTGGTCGCCGCTGCCACCGGTGATGAGAACCGGGCGCGGCGCGCAAAGCGAAATCAGAAAATGCGCATCCACCGGCATGTCGTTCCAGTGGCCGGGATATTTTTGAAAGTTGCCGGCGAACTGATAACCGAAATTCGCCGCCATGTCGTCGACGGTCTCACCGTAGTCGCGCCGCGCGAGCGCCGAGCCCATCTCGCCGCCCTGGCTCGAAAAGATCATGGCGAACCGCGGATCGTGCGCGCCCGCCCAGAGGACTGTCTTGCCGAGGCGCGAATGGCCGACGATGGCGACGCGCTTCGCGTCGACCCCCCGGTCGGTTTCCAGATAATCCTCGATCCGGCTCAAGCCCCACGCCCACGCGCTGATCGTGCCCCATTCGTCCGGCGCCGGCTTGGTCTGGCCGGGTCCAAGGGTCAACCCAATGACACCGGACGTCAGGCCGGCAGCCGTGTCGGGTTGGATTTCGGTGTAGCGCACCACCGCGTAGCCGTAGCCGCGCGCAACGATGTCCGCGATGGGCTCGCCGCCGCGCGGCGCCCCGCCTCCGCGCGCAGCGGGAGCGGCGGGCGTCGCCGCCGTCGCGTTCGCCGCGGGTTGGGCCGCCACAGCCGCCCGCCCGGGTGGGACGACTCCACCGCGCCCCATGCCGAATCCGAAGCTGATGCTGAGGACCAACGGCACCGGGCCCGTCGCCTTCGCCGGCAGGTAAACGTTGAGGTGCGCCGCCGGGCCATCGGGCTTGTCGCCGAAATGAAACGTCACTTCCTTCTGCACCGCCGCGCCGTCGAGTGCGGTCGGGTCGCTTGCCCCCACCTCCCATGTCACCTTGGGCGCGTTGGCCGGCACGCGACCGTAGATTTCGTTTTCGTAGAGCTTCACGATTTCCGGCCGGCGTTCCTTGAACCAGGTCCCGGCATCGCGAACCGGTTTGCCGTCCGCCAGCACCAGGGGATCGGGCAGCGTGTAGGGCGGGATCTTGTCCTCGTAGTAGTTCGTGAGGTGCCCCGTCGGCGCCCGGCGAAGCGACCGGCCGTCGGCATCCTTGATCGCGGGCGGGCGGGCGGATTTGGCCGCCGGCGGGGCGGTGTCCGGTGAAGCCGGCGTGGTCTGGGCGGACACGGGCAGCGCACCGGCGAGCGCCAGCAAACCGAGGGCAATGGGGGAACGGCGCAAAACGGCGACAGCGGGAGTATTCATGGGGTGAGGTGGTGCGGATTGAACTAGGGGTCGATCGGCATGATCGCAATTTTCAAACGACGCCGATGCGCCCGGCGCACCGACCCCTCTGCGCAAGACGCATGAAATAAAAAAAGAATCCCGCCGCCGGAAATTTCCGGCGGCGGGACTGCTAATGAGCGGCGCGACCGAGCACTGGCGGCGGCGCGCTGGCTGACGTTTCCTTAACCGCCGACCTCGACGGTCACCGCCAGGAGCTTTCCGTCGGCTCCCTTGATGGTCGACACCGTCACCTTGTCGCCGACATTGAGGTCGCCGATTTTGACGGGCGAACCGGCCTTCGTGAGCGTGGAACTGCGCGTGACCACGATGGTCTGGCCGTCGACTGTCAGGCTGTCATCCGACTTGGCCGTAACCTTGCCGGAAACCTTGTTCTGGTCGGTATCCATCGAAGCGCTCGGGGTCGAGGGAGACGACGGCGTGGACGGCGTTTCGACGGCCGACGAACTGGACGAACCGGAAGGCGTTTCGGACTTCGGCTGATCGGTCTGGGCGATCGCGGGCATCGCCAAGGCGGCCGCGACGATAAAACTGAGAACCATTGTTTTTTGGGAGTGTGATTTCATGGCGGGTCCATTCCTGCACCGCTCATGCCATCCGTCCGCACTGTTTCAAATCACTGGAAATTAAACAGATAGATTTCGACCACGTTTTTCGCCGCCGCAAAACGCAAGATTTCAGGCAATTCCCCAATGCAATTAGCGGGACCGTGCGCCCGCGTTCACCAGGATCTCAATCCGTCTCCAGCACCACGGTATCATACATGATCCCGTTGTTTTTGCCTGAGGCGCGATTCGTCCGCAAACTGAGGGTGTTCGCGCCCGGCTTGAGTGTCGTCGCAGGAAAGGTGAATTCGAATCGCGCATAGACCCCGCTGCGATTGGCCGCGCGCCGCACGCTTGCATCGTCACCGTGCACCACGTGGCCGACATCCGTGCCATTGACGAGAACCGTCACGTCACCCGGCCCACCCGCGACTGGAATCGTAAGGTAGGCGCTGCCGGCCGGGACTTTCGCCACCTTGAAATCGATATTCCAGACGCTCGGCTCCGAGCCCGTCGGTCCGTTTTGGGCATAATACCAGTCCTCCGATTCCTTGCTCTTGCCGATGGTGAAAGTCAGGTCGCGCGGAATCTGGTCCACCCACTGGTTGGTGCGCGGCGCGCTGCCAAACTTGAACTCGCCCGCCATCCGGTCCGCCTTGCCGAGCTGGAAGATCAGGTTCGGATGGTAGGGTGCGTCCCATTCGACGACGCCGAGATCGAGCTTGTCGCCCTTCACTTCCACGCCGTCGCGCGCGAACGACTGCGTGACCGGTCCTTGCGTCTGCCATGCGTAGAGCGTGTAGGTGCCGGGACGCACGGCCGGCAACGCGAACTTACCGTCGGCATCGGCCTTCACATAAAAAATATAATCGCCCGACTGCGTGTAGAGCACGCTGGCTCGATCCGGCACGCCTGCCGGCCCGGTCGGGCCGCCCCGGCTGAACGGACTGCTCCCCGCATCGCCCTCCGCCGGGGGCGCGGGCCGCTCGCCGCGCGCAGCCGGCCCCGCGGCCGGCGCACCCGGCGCCGATGCACCGCCGCCACGCCGCCCCGCTCCACCGCGGGCAAAACCGCCGCCGCCACCGCGGGCCGGATTGTTCGGCTGCCCGAGGATCACATAGGCAAACGCCGTCGACCGGTTGTGCGTGAGCTTGAGCTGTCCGGTCACGGTCGTGCGCTTCACCGGATAGAGTGGCTCATCCACCCATGCGTAGGGCCATTTCGTCTTTTCGGCGGCCGCGGCTTTTTTCGCGTCGGCGATGATGGCCTCGGGCGTCGCACCGGTGTTGAAATAGAGATACCACGGCCCGTCGATTTTCTCGCCGTTGCGCCCCGTCGCCGAGCCGCCCCCGCCAAAATGACCGCCGCCGATATAATTCAGGATCAGCGCATCCTGATGGACGGCCAGTTCCTGCCGCAGTGGTCCGCCGGCATACGACTCGTTGCTGACCGGCATGAAAAACACGCCGAAGCCGTGACCGTAATGGCCCCACATCGGGGTCTCCGCGTAATACGGGCAATAGTCGTATTTCTGGTAAACCGCGCCGTCGGGCAGCCGCCAGGTTTCGTCGCCCATGTTGCCCACCTCGGAAATCGACTGGAGGAACGCGTATTTCGGCTGCCGGCCCGTGCGCTCGCCACTCCACGCCCAGTCGAGGATATCCATGTCGAATCGATACATCGTGCGCGTCTCGCCCGAATTCGCCCCCGGCACACTCTTCACGATGACGTAGGGATGCACGCCGCTTTCTCCCCGCAACATCACGAAATGGTGTTCCAAATGGAGCGCGCGGTTGTCGATGACCGCGAAGTGCGCCAGCGCCGGCGTGTTTTTGACCACGCGCACGGTGTCAGCCACGAGGTGTCCCCGGCCCGCGTTGGAATCGAGGTAAAACGTCCGGTGCGCATCGACGTCCCGCGGCTCGACGCCGTGGAGGTTGTGCGCGAGCTCCTGTCCGTTCTTGACCACCGAGGTCGCGCTGAAATCGCCATTCGCGTCCTTCCCAAACGTGATCGTGAGCAAACCGTTTTCGAGCACGAGCGCCTGGATGTCGGCCGGCTTGTAGTCGCCGGGCTGCGCCGGTGCCCCGTTCATGATGAGCTGCACGTCATCTGCTGCGGAGAGCCGCGGCGTCAGCAACGGCAGCAGCGCGCACAGGGACCAGACCGGCAACCGGCGGAGGGGGTTCGCGAAGGGATTCATGGCAACCGGGAGGACGCAGCCGGCCGGGAATCGTTTCGCCCCGAACCACGCGACCGCGGCGGTGATTTCCCGTTGTTGACAGCGAGATTTCATCCGGGTCCACGCTGCGGTATTGCGCCCGCCGCACGATCCATGCATGGTGCGACTTCCGTCGCCGCGCGGTCGCGGTATTTTCGCCGGCCCTCATCACACTCCGTCACGAGCTCCATGAAATTCGAACACTTCGCGATCAACGTCCCCGCCGCGCGCACGCAGGCGCACTGGTATGTCGAGCATCTCGGCTTCAAGATCGCCCGCAGCCGCGACGATGTCCCTTACACCCATTTCCTCGCTGACGAAACCGGCCGCATCATCGTCGAGCTCTACTCGAACCCGAAGGCGGCCATTCCCGATTATTTCACCGCCCATCCGTTGAGTTTCCACATGGCGGTTGCAACCAAGGACGCCGCGGCCGAGCGCCGCCGGCTCGAGGCGGCGGGTGCCACGTTGTTTCTCGAGGAGCCGCAGCCCGACGGCTCGATGCTCATCATGATGCGGGACCCGTGGGGCGTCCCGCTCCAGCTCTGCCAGCGCACCGTGCCATTTCCGATGCCCTGACGAGTCGCTCCGCCGGTCATGCCTGAAACCCGCCGGAGTTTTCTGAAGAAGACCGCCGCTGCCACCGCGGTGCTCGCCGGTGCGCGGTTGACGGGTCTCGCGGCCGAATCTCCCCTCCCCGCCACCACCCCGGCACCCGCGCCCACCGCCAATCCCCTGCCGTGGTATCGCCGCGCCCGGCGTTGGGGTCAGACCAATATCACCGAAATCGATCCCGCCCGTTACGACATCGCGTGGTGGCGCACCCAATGGAAGCGCACCCGCATCCAGGGGATCATCGCCAACGCGGGCGGCATCGTCGCCTATTATCCGACGGAAGTCCCGCTGCATCGCCGCGCGGAGTATCTCGGCGACCGCGATCTTTTCGGCGACCTGTCCCACGCCGCACACGATGACGGGCTCGCCGTCTTCGCGCGCATGGACTCGAGCACGGCGCACGAGGAATTTTACCACGCGCACCCCGATTGGTTCGCCGTCGACGGCGCCGGCCGCCCCTATCGCTCGCGCGATCTCTACGTGAGCTGCGTCAACGGCCCGTATTACGATGAGCACATCCCGGCGATTCTGCGCGAGATCATCGCGCGCTATCATCCGGAGGGTTTCACCGACAACAGCTGGAGCGGCCTCGCCCGCGGCAGTATTTGTTATTGCGCCAACTGTCGCGAAAAATTCCACGCCGCCAGCGGCCGCGACCTACCGCGGGCGAAGGACTGGAACGACGCCGCCTATCGCGCCTGGATCAAGTGGGGCTATGCGCGCCGCGTTGAAATCTGGGACACCAACAACCGTGTCACCCGCGCCGCCGGCGGCCCCGACTGCCTGTGGGTCGGGATGAACAGCGGCTCCGTCTCCTCGCAGGCGCAGGATTTCCGCGACTACGCCGAGATCGCGCGCCGCGCCGAGATTCTCATGCTCGACGACCAGCGCCGCACGAACGAGAGCGGCTTCCAGCGCAACGGCGAGGTCGGCAAGCTCGTCCACGGCCTGCTCGGCTGGGACAAGGTCCTCCCCGAGAGCATGGCGATGTATCAGACGACGAGTCCCACCTTCCGCCTCTCCAGCAAGCCCGAACCCGAGGCGCGGATGTGGATGATCGACGGCTTCGCCGGCGGCATCCAGCCGTGGTGGCATTATGTCAGCGCCTATCACGAGGACCGCCGCATGTATCATACTCCCGTGGCGCTCTGCCAGTGGCACGAGGCCAACGAGGAGTTTCTGCACAACCGCGAGCCCGTCGCCACCGTCGGCGTCGTCTGGTCGCAGACGAACAACGATTTCTTCGGCCGCGACGCCGCCGAGCTGCTCGTCAATCTCCCGCAGCGCGGCGTCACCGAGGCGCTGGTCCGCGCACGCATCCCCTACCTCATGGTCCATGCCGACCACATCGAGCGCGATGCGGCCCAGCTCCGCCTGCTGGTCCTGCCCAACCTCGCCGCGATGACGGATGCCCAGGTCGCGAGCGTGCGCCGGTTCGTCGAGGGCGGCGGCGGGCTCCTCGCCACCGGCCAGAGCAGCCTGACCGACGAATGGGGCGACAACCGGCCCGACTTTGCCCTCGCGGATCTTTTTGGCGTGCACCTTCCGTCCGACCACGGCGCCCGCAATGAATCCACGCGCAATCGCTGGGCCGGTGAAACCAGCCAAAGTTACCTGCGGCTCACGCCCGAGTTGCGCGCGCGCGTCGACGGCCCCCACGTTGCCAGCGAGCCCCCTGCCGTTGGCGAGCGCCACCCCGTCCTCCGCGGCTTCGACGAGACCGACATCCTCCCGTTCGGCGGCACGCTTGCGCCGCTCCGGATCGATCCGTCCGCGCAGGTGTTGGTCACTTTCATCCCGTCGTTTCCCGCCTATCCGCCCGAGGCGGCGTGGATGCGCGAGCCGAAGACCGATATCGCCGGCCTCGTTCTCAACGAAAAACCCGGCGCCGGCCGCGTCGCCTATCTCGCCGCCGATCTCGATCGCCGCTATGCCCGCGATAACCTCCCCGACCACGGCAACCTGCTCGCCAACCTGATTCGCTGGACCGCCCACGACGACGTGCCGCTCGCAGTCGACGGCGCCGGATTGGTCGACTGCCATCTTTACCGCCAGCCCGGCCGCGCGATCCTGCACGTCGTCAATCTCACCAGCGCGGGCACGTGGCGCGCGCCGGTCGACGAATTGATTCCCATCGGCCCGCTGCGCGTCGGCGTCCGGCTGCCCGCCGGCGTTCGCGGCGGCCGCGCCCGGTCGCTCGTGTCCGGCGCAAAGATTCCGGCCGCCACCTCGGGCGGCTGGAGCCGCCTCGAGCTCAAATCCATCCTCGATCACGAGGTCATTGTCTTGGAATAGTCTCCTCGACCCTCGCGCAACCGAACCGCGTGCAATACGTCTCGCCGCCCGCGGACACGTATCCTCGCCCCCGCCTCTCTCCTCGTTTCATCCGCCCTCCTCAACCCCATGATCTCGTCCTCGATTTCCCCCGCCCTGCGCTCCCGTGTCCTCGCCGGCGTGCTTGCCTTCGCCGCGAGCGTCGGCGCGACTGCCCAGACTCCGGCGACCGCGCCCGGTTTGCTGTTCTATCTCTCCGCGGACAAGGGCACCACGGCCGACGTCGCGGCGCCCGGCACCGCCGAGCCGACGTTCGTCGCCGAGGTGAACACGATCAAGGACGGCGCAAAGGGTCCCGCGCTCGAGTGCGGCGATCGCCAGCGCCTCGCCTACATCGCCCCCGGCAACATCTACGCGCAACGCGGCACGCTCTCGTTTTTCTGGCGGTCGCGCTACCCGGTCGGCCCGACGCAGTTTCCGGTCTTCCGCGTCGGCTATGCCGACCACTCGAGCTGGGACATGGTCTGGCTGCGCATCGACTACAACGGCCACGGCTTCGACGCCTTCGTCACCGACGCCAATCTCTCCCGCGTCCGGATTTCCATTCCGGTCAATCCCTTCCCCGATCCCAAGACCTGGACGCACCTCGCCATCTCGTGGGATGAAACCCGCGGCATCCGTTTTTATGTGAACGGCAAGCTCGCCGCCGAAAACAAAACCATCTCCGTCCTCAACACCGGCCTCGACCAGTTCGGCCCGCACTCGCGCATCATCAGCCCCTATCAGGTCCAGAGCGACTACAACTTCGTCCGCGGCGGCGACGTGGACGAGATCCGCATCTACGACCGGATGCTCGCCGACCAGAACATCGCCACGCTCGCGCAGGGCGATTCGCCCACGGATCTGCCGGCGCTGCCTGCCCGCAATCTCGCCGATGCGGCCACCGGCGCCGAATGGGCGCTGCGCTACGGTTTCAACCGCTCTTCCGATCTGCCGCCCGCGCTGCCCGCCGGCTCCACGGTCAGTGTCCGCAAGGTCGAGATCACCGATGTCTACGATCTCAAGCGCTGGTGGTGGAAGGCCACCGACGGCATTCGCGAGACCACCTGGCCCGGCGTCTACAACCGTTCGCGCCTTCCCGGCCGCCACGACTATTTCACGCTGCCCGACTGGGACTGCTACGTTGATTCCGGCAAGTCCGTCACGTTCGCCCTGCCCGACGAGCCGGCGAACCACATCGAGATTTCCGGCGCCGCGTGGGGCAAGATGGAACTGCTCCCCGCCGGCACCAACATCGAAAATGCCAGCGACGCCCGGGCCGACTCGGTGCTGTTCGAGCGTCCGAAAGGTCAGGAAAAGACGGTCAACACTTTCGCCCAACCGATCACCGGCCGCGAAATCCGCTTCACCAACGTGGAGCAGGAACAGCCGATCGGCGAGCTCTCCGCCTACAACGTCACCGCCGGCCGCGAGCCCGCCGGCTCGATGAAGCTGGCGTTTTCGCTGCAAGCCCAGCCAGCCGACGCCGCCAATCCGACCCTCGCCCCGCTGCAAAAGTTCATCGCCGGTCGTTTCGAGCCCGACGAACGCGCCACGCTGTTCGCCGTTCCCGCCGGCACCGGCGCCGCCACCTCGGTCGTGCGCGGCACGTCGCTGCCGATCGTCCATGTCTTGATCCCGGACACGTGGGACAAGATCACCGACGGCCTCGACGGCATCGCCATCGATCTCCCGGCGCTCAAGGTGCAGCCCGCGCAGGGGGGTCTCATTCCGCTCAACATCCAGGTCAAGGATCCGCTCTGGCCAGCGCGCGACATGCTCGACTTCACTTTTAGCGCGAAGCCGGGCGAGGCGAAGACGCTCTGGCTCGACCTGCGCGACCGGATTCTGCCGGTGGGAAAAGGCTTCTGGCTGACGATCGCCGGCGCCGGGGCCGACTTCAGCGCCGCGTCGCTCGAAGGCGCGCAGGTTCGCCTCGTGTTCAAGCCTCGCGACGCCGCGCGCGCCGAGCACGAGCTCGACCGTTTCACGCAGGCCCGTGATTCCTACGCGATGCTCGTGGAGGAGCATCCCACGAGCCCGAAATACAACCTCTGGGTCCGGTTCAAGGGCGACCTCGACGATCTGCTCCGCGTGAATCCCCAGCACGTCCTCGGCCGGCAATACGCCGCCGCCGCGACCGGCGCGCCGCGGCCCGCGTTCACCCAGCCGACGCCGCCAGCCGGGGTCCCGCTCTGGGCTTTTCGCCAGACGGAACTCCTGCGCCGCGTGCAGAAGTTCGTCGATTTCTACGTCGACCACCGCCAGTCCGCCTTTGGCGATTTCGGCGGCGGCATCTCGGACGACGTCGACCTTCTCAACACCTGGCCCGGCGTCGCCCTGATGGGCGTCGAGCCCGCCAAGCTCAAAACCTCGCTCAACCGCCTGCTCGATGCCGCCTACAAGAACGGCATGTTCACCAACGGCCTCCCCACGATTCAGGCCGACGAGCTCCACAGCTATGAGGAGGGCATCAACTGCCTCGCGCAAAACCTCATCCTCGACTACGCCAGCCCGCGCCAGCTCGAGCGCGCCATGGTCACCGCCCGCGGCGTCGAAAGCATCACCGGCATCAACGCCGCCGGTCACCGCCACATCCGCACGTCGTATTATAGCGGCACCCGGATGGCCGAGGATGATCCGTGGAACTGGTCCAAGTCCTACTCCTATCTCGTCTGCCAGGTGCCCGAGCTGCTGGTCGACTACAACGGCAGCCCCGAGGCGAAGAAATACCTGCTCGAGCTGAGTGACGGCCTGCTGGCCCACCGCCATGTCGAGGGCGGCCGCGGCTCCATCCCGTCCGCCATCCATTTTTCAGACGACAAGGAGGGCGAATACGCCCGCGGCAATTTCCCCTGGCACATGTTCTGGGGCCCGTGGAAATGGACCGGCGATCGCCGCTATCTCGAGCCGCTGTTCGACGGCGGCAACCAGTCCGCGCTCGGCCTCAATCCCAACACGCTCGACCTGCTCGGGCTCCGCGCCCAGCTCACGCCGCGACGCCTTGCGCCCGACGCGCCCGAGACTCCCACCGACACGCAGGCCCGTCTCCGCGGCAGCCGCACCGGCACGATGCGCGGCGGCACCAATGCCGCCCACGCCCAGTGGCAGCTCACCGGCGACAAATCCAATCTTGAGCGCCTCTACGCCTCCCAGATCGAGGACTGCGCGATGATGGAATACATCAACACCGAGGGTTCGCTCTGGATCGACCGCGTCGCCGCACCCACCACCGAACTCCAGCGCGCCCGCCTCGGCGGTGTCGCCCTCGTCCGCAACTCGCTCTATCCGGGCCATGCCGTCAGCTGGCAGTTCGCCGCGCCGGCCACCGGCGAGAGCGTCGCCATCCTCATCCCGGATGCCAACACGACCTCCTTCAAGGTCATCGCCTACAACCTCGAGACCACGCCGGTCCAAGCCACGATGACCGGCTGGAACATCGACTCCGGCCAGTGGGAAATCACCCAAGGTGTCGACACGAACGATGACGACACCGCCGACGGCGCCGTCACCACCCGCACGGAAAAATTCGAACGCGCTGGCACGCTCGACTTCACGTTTGCGCCGCGCGTCGCCACCATCCTCACCTTCAAGCTGAAAACTCCCGGCACGCCCTACTGGTCGCGTCCGGACGTCGGCCTCGACCGCCAGGACGTCACCCGCAGCGAGAACACGCTCCATGTGCGCGTCCACAGCCTCGGTTCCGTGGCGGCGCCGGCGACGACCGTGGCGCTGCGCAGCGCCGATGGCTCGATTCTTGCGACCGCCGCCGTTCCCGCTCTCGACGCGCCGAACGATCTTCTGCCGAAGACCGCCGACGTGACGCTGGCGATTCCCGCGGGCGCATCTTTGACCGGCGCTACTGTGGAGATCGATCCCGACCATCGTCTCGACGAGATCACGCCGCGTAACAACGCCGTGAAATTGTAGGGCGCGGGTCGCGCCCACACTCCCGGCTGCCTCCGCCGTCAAGCGAGCGCCTGTCGGGCGGACGCCCGGCGGGCGATTATTCCGCCGGCACCTTTTGCAGCTTGTCCGCCGAGAGTGCCGTGGGCGTGAACCGCACCTCGCGGATCGCGCCCTTGAACCAATAAAGCTTGTTCTGCCTCACTCCCACGCTCGCCTTGCCTGCCGCCATCGGCGCGAACTGCACTTCACCCTGCAACTCCTGCACGCCGTCGACAAAACTTGTCATCGTCTTCCCGTCGTAGCGCAGCACGACCCAGTGCCAGTGATCCGCCGAGTGCTCCTTTTTGCGATCGAGCAACGGCAAACCGCGTCCGCCGGAAAACAGAAAAGTATCGAGACTCCATTTGGCCTCTGGGGTAAGCCTGATTTCCATCAGAATCCGGCTCGCCGCCGTGTCCTCCACGTGCACGACGCGCTGCTCCGGCGGGCCGCCCGCCGCCGGCTTGAACAGCATCTCGATCGTGAACGCCGCGCGTCCCTCCACCGGGTTGATCGGCACAAAAATCCCATCCTGCTTTCCATCGAAAACCGCGGCGCCATCCACGACCTTCGGCGCCCCGAGCACCTCCGTGTCTTTCCCGCCCACATGCTGCACGTCGGCAAACGTCCAGACGGTCGGCGCCGACGATGCGACCATTGCGGTCGGCTCGGCGGCGCCCAGATGGGGACTCGTGATCAGGAGCGAAGCGCCGACACCCAGCCAGACGCGCGCCGGTTTCATGAAACGGGGTTGGGAAAGCATCGTCCGCGACGTTGAACATTCTCCACCCGCGCGGCCAGTCCTGTTTTTCGATCCGCACCATTTGGTGCCGCCGGGAATTTCCACCGGCCCGTCCGGGCCCGGCCGCGGCGAACGGTCGGCTCGCGAAATCTTGTGTGTTCCTCCGTCGCCTCCAGACTGCTCGGGTCCACGCGCACACGCTTCACCTGTGAAACCCGGAATTCTCCGCACTGCCGCCCTGCTCACCGCGTTTGTGCTCGGCGGACTCGTGCCCCAGGCCCACGTCGCCGCGGGTGCGATCCGCTGGCTGATCATGGGCATGCTCTTCGTCGTATTCCTGCAAACGCGCGTTTCCCGGGCGGCGCTGCATCGCAGCCACTTCATCCTGCTCGTCGCCAATCTCGCGGTGGGATTCGCCGCCTGGGGCTTCGGCTGGCTGATCGGTGGGCGCGACGTGGCGCTCAGCGCTTTTTTTGCGGGCATCACGCCGACGGCCACCGCCGCCCCCGTCGTGGTCAGCTTTCTCGGCGGCAACGTCGCCTATGTCGTCGCCGCCTTCGTCTTGACCAACGTTATCATCGCCGCCCTCCTGCCGGTCATGCTCCCGCTCGTCCTCGGCCGCGCCACGCCCGCCGTCTTCGGCCAGGTGGCACGCAGCGTCGGGCTTCTCGTGTTCGTGCCGATGGCGCTGGCCTGGCTCGTGCGCCTCGTTCATCCGCCGGCCGTGCGCTGGCCGGCGCGGCTGGCCAACGTCTCGTTCGGTGCGTGGGCCGTCGCCCTTTTCCTGATTACGGCCAACGCCTCCCAATTCCTCCGCACCCAGGCCGATCTGCCGCGCCTGATTGTCCTCGAGATTGCCGGCGCCTCGCTCGTCACCTGCGCCGCCGGCTTTGCCCTTGGCTGGTTGATTGGCGGCCGTGAATTCGCACGCGAGGCCAGCCAGTCCCTCGGCCAGAAGAACAACAACTTCACCATCTATCTCGCGATGACCTATGCGAGCCCGCTCGTCGCCCTCGGTCCGACTTTCTACGTGCTCTGGCACAACGTCTGGAATACCTGGCAACTCCACCGCCATCACCTCGCCTCCGAACACGCGCCCGCCCCCTCCCAACCGTGAATCCCGATTCGCTTCGCGACTTGCTCATCGGTTGGGCCAACATCAGCTCCGGCTCCGACAATCTCCCCGGTCTCGACCGGATGCGCGAAGCACTCGCCTCCGGGTTCGGCACGCTGCGGGGGGCGACCCTCGAACACGTTGCACTCACCGGCACCGCCGCCCGGCTTCTCCGCATCCGGCTCCGCCCCGACGCGCCAACCCAGATCCTGCTCAGCGGCCACTACGACACGGTCTACGCCGCCCATCATCCATTTCAAGCGTGCACGCTCCTCGACGCGCGCACGCTCCGCGGCCCCGGCGTCGCCGACATGAAAGGCGGCCTCGTTGTCATGCTCACCGCCTTGCGCGAATTCGAGATTTCGCCGCACGCCACGCGGGTTGGATTCGAAATCCTCCTGACCCCCGATGAGGAAACCGGCTCCGGCGCGAGCCGCCCGGTGCTCGAATCCACCGCCACCTCCCGGCGCCACGCATTCGCCCTCGTCTTCGAACCCGCCCGCGCCAACGGTAACCTCGTCAAATCGCGCAAGGGCACCGGCATCTTCACCGTCACGGTCCACGGTCGCGCGGCGCACGCCGGCCGCGATCCCGGCGCCGGGCGCAACGCCATCCTCGCCCTCGCCGAAATCCTGCCTGCCATCGACGCGCTCGGCCGTGACTTGCCCGGCGTCATGGTCAACGTCGGTTCCGTTCGCGGTGGCGGCACCGCGAACATCGTGCCCGATCTCGCGAGCGCCGATCTCAACGTCCGCGTCACGCGGGCCGGCGACGACGCCGCCTTCCTCGCCCGGCTCGATGCCCTGCTCGCCAACGTCGGTCGCCGCGACGGCTATCGCGTCGAACGCTCCGGCCAGTTCAACCGCGGCCCAAAGGTCGCGAGCCCGTTCGAGGAAAAACTTTTCGCGGCGTGGCAATCCTGCGCCCGCGACCTCGGCGTGGCGCTCGACTGGGAGCACGTCGCCGGCGGCAGCGACGGCAATCTCCTTGCCGCCGCCGGCCTCCCGAACCTCGACGGCCTCGGCCCGGTCGGCGACCATCTCCACAGCCCGGACGAGTTCATTCACCTCGCAAGTCTGGCCGAACGTGCGCGCATCGCCGCCCGGTTTCTCGAACAATTCGCCGCCGGCGTGATCCCCCTTTCCTCGCGATGAAGTCGTTTCGCAAGGAACTGTGGTTCGAGGCGCCGCAGCGCCGCGCTTACATCAACATCACATCACAAGTCGAGCAGTGCCTCCGCGAGAGCGGCATCCAGGAGGGCCTCTGCCTCGTCAACGCAATGCATATCACGGCCAGCGTCTTCATCAACGACGACGAATCAGGCCTGCACGCCGACTTCGAGCGCTGGCTGGAAAAACTTGCCCCCGAGAAGCCCCACTCCGCCTACGATCACAACCGCACCGGCGAGGACAACGCCGACGCGCATCTCAAGCGTTCGATCATGGGCCGCGAGGTGATCGTCGCCGTGACCGCCGGCCAGCTCGACTTCGGCCCGTGGGAACAGATTTTCTACGGCGAGTTCGACGGCCGCCGCCGCAAGCGCGTTTTGGTGAAAATCATCGGCGCGTGACTGGCAGGCGGCCGGGATAGCCGGCCATCGCGCCATCGCTCCACCTCGCGAAAAAAAGCCGCCGTCCCGATGGACGGCGGCCTCGAATCCGGCATTGCTCCGTGCGACTACAGGTCGAAGGTCGCCTGCAGGATGAACTGCCGCGGATCGACGATACGGTAGGCGTTGGGCGTGCCGTCCGGAAACGCGCCGATCGCCTGGAGCCGGCCGTTCTCCTGGATGTTGCGCACATTGAGCTGGAAGTTCGCCCCGATCTTGTCGCCCCAGAGCTTGGTGCGATAGCTGACAAACGCGTCCACGTAGTAGTGCGCCTTGTCGTAGATCGGATTGTTGGGATCGAGGCGGGTGATCACCGCCGGAAGCTTCTCCACGCCGTAGTAGCCGATGGCGCCTTTGTCCTCCCAGCGCACGGCGCCACCCACGTTGAAACGCTTCAAGAGGCGGTTTTCGGTCAGGCCCGCCAGCTGAAAGTTGGTGCTGATCTTCGCGGCGTAGCGGCGGATCTGCGGACTCGACTTGCCTTCCTGCGCCCGCACCACGCTGAACGGCGTCTGGATGAACGACGCGTAGTTTTGCGCCGCCGTCTGCGAACCGCCGTAGCTCGTGTTCCACCAGAGCACGGGGGCATCGTCCGCGGTGCCGAGCGTATGATCGGGTCCGCGTGGATCGGTGATCGTCGTCCAAATCGGCAGGCGCTGGGCGATCCACTGGTCGATGTCGGTCGACACATTCGAGTTGAAGGTCCGGGTGTCGGTGCCGGAGGCCGCCACGGTCCAATAACGTGTCGGGTTGAAGTTGATCTCGAGCTCGTTGACCTTCGAGACGACGTCCTGCGTGGAGGAGAGCGTGCCGGCATTGAACTCCTGCACCAGGGTGTTCTGCAAATCGGTCGAGAGCCCGATCTGGCGGGCGACCTCGGTCTGGATCTGCGCGGTCGTCCACGAGGGGTTTTGCGCCATCACCCAGTTGGTCGCCTGCGTCGCGAGCAGATACGCGGCGTTGGAGGACACATCGAGGCGGGTGACGCGCGAGGCGATCGTGCCGGCGTCGCCCCCGCTCTTGTTGAGCTGGCGGGTGTCGCTCTGGTTGAACCGCACGACGAGCCGGCCATCGAGCATGTTCAGCCCGAAACCCTTTTCCGTGGTGGTCCCGGACGGATTCGGCAGCGGGTTTTGGAACAGGCTGATCTTCGGATCCTGCGGCCGGAAGCTATCGGAGCGATTGTAGGTCAGCGAGAGGCCGCGGAGCGTATCCGCGACGATCCGGCCGGCCGTGCCGGCTTCCTCGACCCGGTTGAGGTAGGTCGCGGCCCGGAACGGGCGGACGACATACTGCTGGGTCTTGGTCTTGCCGGAATTGAACCTGTAGTCGCCCGCCGCCCAGTGATTGAGCGAGTCGTAGTTGAACGTGATCCCATCGGGGTTGAGCAACTGCGGCGTGTTGCCGGCCTTCTGATATTGCTGGTCCTCGCGCAGGCCGAAGTTGGTGACGAAGCGGTCGCCCAGGAAATGACTTTGCACGACCCCGCCCATGGTCTTGAGGATCGTCTTCGAATTGCTGCCGCCGCCCGACGCATCGGTCACCGCGGCGAGACCGAGTTGCGTCGGCTCGCGATTGAACACACCGGTCGCGGAATTGCCCCACACAAACGGATAGTTGCCGAATTGGAATTCGCCCGGGGCGTAGTCGACATTGGCGCCCTGGTTGTCGCCGACGTAGTAGCGGAGATAGCTGCGCGTGATCGACAGCGCCGCGCCGGGCCCGCCGGTGATCGCACCCTGATTCGCCCGCGAAATGTTCGCGCCGGTCGGAATCCAGGTGTGATTGTCGATGATGGCCTCGCGGAAGGAATAGCGGCGGTTGATCCGGTATTTGTATTCGTCGTAGCCCGAGAACTGGTGCGAGCCGAGCCACTTGAGCCAGTTCTGCTCGTGGGTGAGATCGAGCTTGTAGGCGAGCTGGGCGCGATAGGTGTCCCACTTGGCCGGCTGGTAGGTCGTGCGTGGCTGGTCCTGGCCGATATAGGTGCGCAGGAAATAGGGATTGGGCGTGCTATCGAGCAGCCGCTCGTTGACATCGACCATGAGCTGGCCCGACTGGCCGTTGTCGTTGGCGATGCCGATGTAGTTGCGCTGGTAACGCATCGAGTCCTCGCGCATCGCACTGACTTGCGCCGCCACCGTTTGCCGGTCGGTGCGCAGGAAGATCTGGTCGAGCTGGAAATTGGCGGTGATGTTGCGGTCCCACGCGCGATTGACCGCGGCGAGATTCACATCCGTCCAGTCATAGAGCGCCTTGCTGCTGATCGTCGGCGTCGTCGTGAAAAGCGGCTGGTTGGCGAACCGGCCCAGCGTCACGCCCGAGGCGGAACTCGGGGCCATGAACCGGTCGGACTGGCCGCCGCTGGTCGGACCCGCGGTCGTCGCGCCGGCGAGGGGCGCCGTGTTGGAGAAGGTCGACGGGGTCGTCCAGTAGCCCACGCCATTCTGGTCGATGAAAAGGAAGTTATGGCCGCTGCCGGTGAAGGAATTGTTGAAGTAATCCGGCAGGCCGGTGGCATTGGTGTAAGTCCCGACCGTGACCCCGTTGAGGTGGACCTGCGATGTGACCGGATCCCACGTCGGCCGGCCGCTCTGCACCCAGTAGGAGATGGAGTCGCGCGGCGGCGTGAAGTTGGGCCGGTTGCCATACTGGTGATAATAGGAAACGGATCCACTGATGGTGGTGTTCCGGAACGGCTGGAACTTGATCATGCCGTTATACCGCTCGGTATCGACCCCGGAGGGCTTGCGGACAAATCCATCGTGTTGAAACGCCGTGCTGCCGCGGATCGCCAGCTTGCCCGGGATCAACACGCGGTTCAAATCGAGGCTCGAACGATAGCCATCGTAGCTGTCGGCCCGGAACTGCACCTGCGAGCGATCGCGCGACAAATTGCCGGACGACGGGATCATGTTGACCGTGCCCGAGGGATCGCCGAGGCCGAAAACGTTCGCGTTGGGCCCGCGGCTGACCTCGATGCCGTCGATGCCGAGGGGATCGACCGGCGTGCGGCCCATCGTCTCGACGTTCCCGAGCGAGGTGTTGGCGGCGGCGATGCCACGGACGCGGTTCGCCCGGGCGGGATCGAGCTGGACGTTGTCGGACACGCTGCCGTTGCGATCGACGCTGAAGTCGGTGTAGGTGCCGGTGCCCTCGGTGCTCGCGGTGTAGAGAAACACGTCGTTGATATCGAGCATCGCGAAATCCTGCATCTGTTCCTTCGTCACGACCGTGATGGAGGCGGCGAGATCCTCGAGCTTCGAGTTGAACCGCGTGCCGGACATCGTGTTCGCCGCGTAGTAACCCTTGTTGTCGGACACGACCTCGAACGGCGACAGCGTGACGATCTCGTCGGCGGGCTTGACGGCGGGGAGGTCAGCCGCCGAAACCAGCGCGGGCCTCGGCCGGTCGGCCTCCTGCGCGGCCAGTTCGTCGACTTCCAGCACGCCGTTCTTGTTCTTGTCGTATTTCGCGAGCGTCGCGGCATCTGGTTGCGGGGCGTTTTGAGCCCGTGACAGCGGCAGGGCAGTGCACGCAAGGCAGGCGTGCATAAAAAGCAGCCGCCGGATATCTCCCGACAGTTTGACGAGGTTCATGGTTTGATTGGTGATTTACCGAAGCGTCGCTGTCCCCGAAGGGGCGAACAGCGAACCCGCATCACATCTGGAAAATGTCTCTGCAGGGGGGCCGCCAGGTGTAGTTCGTGCCAGTGTAGCAGTTCGTCCCCGAGCCCACTGCTCATGCATTGTCACTCTCCATGCATGCGTTGTCCGGCTTTAGGAACGCTTTGGCTTGGTCGGTGGGCGGGGAAGACCTCCTCCAGCGGGGCCCGTTCGGTGCTAGTCCGCGGTGAAATTCCTTACCGACACGGGCCGCGTCCACGCCCCAGGACTTGGGCGCCACTGGCGACGGAAAGATCTCCGATGCCGCCGCCACCGGCTGAAAGCCATCAGCCACCAGCGAAACCGTTTTCCAACAACCCGGCCCGCAGCGCGACCATTACGGAGCAGTAATCATTGAGTCATCGCGTCCCCGGCGATGATCGCTCACCGTTCGCTCGCGCATCCACCCGAACCCGGATGCCTGTCGAAAACCCGTCTCCGTCTCTCCCATGAAAACGCCGCCCCGTCCCCTCCGCGCCGCCGCCCTGGCACTCGCCGCTCTTCTTTCGTTCGCGCCAGTCCGCGCCGCCGAGTCTTACAAAGTCGTCGACTCCGCGCGCGTGGGCGGCGCGGGCGGCTTCGACTACGTTTTCGCCGATGCCACGGGCCGCCGCCTCTATATTCCGCGGGGTGACCGCGTGACGGTCTTCGATCTCGATAGCCTGAAGCCGGCCGGGGTCATTGCCGACACCAACCGCGTCCACGGTGCCGCGGTCGACCCGCAATCTCACCACGGTTTCAGCAGCAGCAGCCCTGTCGTGATGTGGGACACCCAGACGCTGGCGACGATCAAGACCATCGCCGTCGAAGGCAGCCCGGATGGCATCCTGTTCGATCCGTTCAACCAGCGTGTCTATGTGCTCAGCCATCGCGCGCCCAATGCCACGGTGATCGACGCAAAGGACGGCTCCATCGTCGGCACCGTCGACCTCGGCGGCGCGCCTGAGCAAGGCGCGAGCGACGGTCACGGCCACCTCTATTTCGACATCGAGGACAATCACAACGTCGCCGTGGTCGATGCGAACACCCTCAAGGTCACGGCCCACTACGATCTCGCGGGCAAGGGCGGCACGCCCGCCGGCCTCGCCCTCGACGCGAAGAACCACGTTCTGTTCGCCTGCTGCCGAAACCCGCCGACTTGCGTCATCCTGAATGCCGACGACGGCCGCATCCTCGCCACGCTCCCGATCGGCAGCGGCACGGACGGCGCCACGTTCAATCCGAATACACTGGAAGCGTTCAGTTCGCAGGGCGACGGCACGCTCACCGTGATCAAGGAAAACAGCCCGACCAGTTTCCAGGTCGAACAGAACGTCGCCACGAAGGCGGGGGCGAAAACCTGCACGCTCGATTCCAAGACCAATCGAATCCTCCTGATCACGGCGGATCGGGCGCCGGCGCCCGCCCAAGCTGCCGCTCCCGCGCCCGGCGGCAAGGAGGAAGGCAACGCCAAGGGTCCGCGCGGTGGCCGGGGTGGTGGCCGCGGCCAGATGGTGCCCGACTCGTTTACGATTCTCGTCGTCGACCGGCAGCCGTAACGAAGGTTGGCATCCGGCGGCGTTGGCCTCAAACGCAGCCATGCCCCTCATCGATCACCTGTTGTCCGCCGCGCCGGTCCGGCAGGCGCTCTGGCGACTCTGGTATCCCTTCCTCACCCGGCGGCTCCGCCATGACGACGTTTTGTTTTTGAACTATGCGTTTGCGCCGGACCCGCCGTCCCGCGTGCCGCTGGCGCCGGCGGACGAACCGAACCGCGCCTGCATCCAGCTCTATCGTCACGTCGCGACGCAGGCCGATCTTGCCGGTAAAGACGTTCTCGAGGTGAGCTGCGGCCACGGCGGCGGCGCCTCTTATCTGACGCGCACGCTGCGTCCGCGGAGTTATATCGGCCTCGATCTCAACCCCGCCGGCATCAGGTTTTGCCGCCGACGGCACCGCGTCGACGGGCTGGATTTCGTGCCGGGCGCTGCCGGGAAACTGCCCTTCGCCGCCGGGAGTTTCGACGCCGTGGTCAACATCGAGGCCTCGCATTGCTATCCCGCGTTCCCCCGGTTTCTCGCCGAGGTCGCGCGCGTGCTCCGGCCTGGCGGCGATTTTCTCTACGCCGACTTTCGTTTCCGCGCCGGGATTGCGGAATGGGAAACGACTCTCGCCGCCGCGCCGCTCCGCGTGTGCGACACCCGCGAGATCAACACCGGGGTGCTCGGCGGCCTCGACCAAAACGCCGTGCGCTCGATGGACTTGATTGTGCGCCGCCTGCCGCGCTTTCTGCGTCCGCTGGGGCGGGATTTTGCCGGCATCCCGGGTTCGCGAATCTACGCCGCGTTGCAGCGGAGCGAAGTATCCTATCGTTCCTGGCATTTTAAAAACACGTCCGAAACAGCCGGCGGGGCCGCCGCCGGGCGCTGACGGAGTCCCGCGGTTCGTCTCACCATTGCCGCCGTTCGTCGCACCACCGCGGTCCCGTGTGTTGGCGGCATCGTTCTCGCACTGTGTCTGCCGGTCGACGCCGGGTTCGGTTACCGTGCTGCGTCCCCATGAACTCCCTGCTCCTCGACTTCCTGGCCGCCGGGCGGTTTTTCGCGCGGCGTCGGGCCGCGTTTGCCGTCATCGTGCTCACCATGGCGCTCGCCCTCGGCGCAAACACCGCCGTGTTTTCCGTGCTCAAGGCTTTTCTGTTCGCCAACCTCGCCGTGCCCGAGTCGGGCCGCGTGATGATCGTGCCGACCGCGAAAGAGCTCCCGGGCCGGGGGCGCGTGGATTTTTCCGACGCCTATCCCAACTACCAACTGCTGCGCCAGACCACCCACTCGTTTGCGTCGCTCAGTGTCACGCTCCCGGCCGACGTAAACTGGGAGCAGGCGAGCGACACGCGCCGCCTGCAAGGCCTGCGGGCCACGGCGAGCTACTTCGACGTGATGCGCGTGCGCCCGGCGCTCGGCCGGCTGTTCACCACCCGCGAGGAAGGCCCGCGCGCCGCGCCGGTGGCGCTCATCAGCCACGCGCTGTGGCGCAGCGCGTTCGCCGGCGCACCCGATGTGCTCGGCCGGACGCTGCGCCTCAACGGTGAACCCGTCACCGTCATCGGGGTGCTGCCGGAGAATTTTTCCCAGCCGGTCGGCACCGACGTCTGGCTGCCGTTCGATCTGCCGCGGGAAATGTGGGCGGCGATCGTCGGCGCGCGTCAGCTTACGACCTATGCGCGCCTCGCGCCGGGCGTGACCGTCGCCGCAGCCAACGCCGAACTCGTGGCTTTCGCCAGGCGCGCCGTCGAGGCGGAGCCCAGTAACAAGGACTGGTCGTGGCGCGTGCAGCCGTTGCGCGAAAACCTTCTCTCGGGCGCGGATCACGCGCTGCTCTTCGTCCAGGCCGGCGCGACCGTGCTGCTCGTGCTCGCCGTTTCCAACCTGGCCTCGCTGCTCCTGGCGTGGGCCGCGGAGCGTCAGCGCGAGACCGCCGTCCGTCTCGCGCTCGGCGCGGGCAGCTGGCGCCTCGCCCGGCAGTTCCTCGTGCAGAGCCTCACCCTCGCCGCCGCCGGCGGCGGGCTCGGCGTGCTGCTGGCAGTGTTCTCGCTGCCCGCGTTGCAGCACCTCAACCCGAATCCCGGGCTCGCCGTTTTCCTCGAACACCTCGAACTCGACCGTGACAGCCTGGGCTTCGCGGCGCTGCTTGTGCTTGGCACCGGCCTGCTCGCCGGGCTGCTTCCCGCCTGGCAGTCGCGGGCCGTTTCTTTCACCGCGGCGCTGCGCAGCGAATCGCGCGGCGCGAGTTTGAGCCGCGGCGCCCTGCAGTGGCAGCAGGCGATGGTCGTGCTGCAGGCGGCGGTGTCGGTGATCATCCTCGTCGGCGCCGGCCTTGCGGCGCTCGGCTTTTACCGGCTCGGCCGCGTCCCGCTCGGCTTTGCGCTCGAGCACCGCGTGTTGATGCAGGTTCAATTCCCCGAGGCGTCCTATGGCACGCCGGAAAAGCGCACCGGATTCGTCCGCACGCTGGAGCAGAATCTCGCCCGCGAGCCCGCGCTCGTAAATTTCGGTTTCACCACCACGCCGCCCGTCGGCGACGGCCAGTGGGGCGGCGCGTTTTCGCTGCAGTTAAGCAACGGCGAATTCACCCGCGACCCGGTGATCTTCCACTATCGCCGCGTGTCGCCCGGCTATCTCAACGCCATGGCCGTGCCCCTCGTCGCGGGCCGGATGCTCGACGAGCGGGACGACGCCACCCGTCCGGTCGTCGCCGTTGTCAGCCGCGCGCTGGCCGACAAATACTGGCCCGGCGAAAACGCCGTCGGCCGGAAGATGCGGCGCACCTCCTTTCCCGACGCTCCGCCCATCGAGATCGTCGGCGTGACGGGCAACGTCTTCGACGCCGGTGCCGGCAGTCCGGCGGGCGAAACCGTTTACGTGCCGTTCGCGCAGGTCTCGCTGCGCCGCGGGTGGATCGTGTTGCACGGGCGCGGCTCGACGGAGGACACGATCGCCGCCGGTCGTCGCGCGCTTCGGACCACCGATCCCGCGATCGCGGCCTACAACGTCAACGCGCTCGACACCCTGGCGTGGCAGGCGAATTCACTGCCGCGCCTGCAAGTCGCGCTGCTCGGGGTGTTCGCGGTCATTGCCATCGGCATCACCGCGCTCGGGAGTTACGGCGTGATGAGCCAGCTCGTCGCCAACCGCCAGAGGGAAATGGCCATTCGTGCTGCGCTCGGCGCCACCCAAGGCGGCGTGCTGCGCCTGGTGCTCTGGCAAAACGCGCGGCTGGCGGTGGTCGGCGTCGCCGCGGGCCTGATGGTCTCGTGGCTGGCGGCACGTGGGTTGCAAGCCCAGCTCACCGGTTTCGACGCCTCGCCGGGGTGGCCTTATGTCAGTGTCGCCGTTGGCGTGCTGGTGCTTACCCAGCTCGCCAGTTTCCTGCCCGCGCGGCGCGCCGCAAGGCTCGGCGTGCAGCCGGTGCTGACCGCGGCGTGAGTTGCCAGACTGTCTAGAAACGCGGCGGCTTGCCGCCGGCCTGACGACAAGGTTGGCTGACCTCATGAGTTCCCCCCGCTCGAGGCCACGCGACGTCATCCGCTGGGGCATCGTCGGCTGCGGCGACGTCACGGAGGTGAAGAGTGGACCGGGGTTCCAAAAGGCCCTTGGCTCGCAACTCGTCGCTGTGATGCGCCGCAACGGCGCGCTCGCCGCCGACTACGCCCGACGCCACGGCGTCCCGCGTTCGTATGACGACGCCCGGGCCTTGGTGAACGATCCCGAGGTCGACGCCGTCTACATCGCCACGCCTCCCGGGGCCCACCTCGAGCTCGCGCAACTGGTCGCCGCCACCGGCAAGCCGTGCTACCTGGAAAAACCGATGGCGCGCCACACCCGGGAATGCGATGCGATGATCGCCGCGTTCGCGCAGGCGCGGCAGAAACTTTTCGTGGCCTACTATCGCCGGACCCTGCCGCGCTTTCTGAAAATGCGCGAGCTGCTCACGAAAGGAGCGCTCGGGACGCTGACCGGGGTCACTTACCGCATGGCGTCCGGCACGCCGGCCAACGCCGATCCCGCCAAGGGGGCCTGGCGAGTGTCCGCGGAGAATTCCGGCGGCGGGCTGCTCCTCGACGTCGGGTCGCACGTCCTCGATTTTCTCGATTTTTGCCTCGGACCGCTCGCCGAGGTGCAGGGCCGGGCGGCGTGCGTCGCGTCGATCGGCGACGTGGAGGATGCCGTCGTGATGACATTTCGCACCGCGGGCGGCGTCCCTGGTGCGGCGAGCTGGAATTTTTCCAGCCATGCTGCCGACGATACGCTCGAGTTCCAGGGCACCGCGGGCCGCGCGTCGCTGCGTTTTTTTGCGACGGATCCGGTCCGCCTCGAAACGGTGCGGGGCGTGGAGCAATTCGACATTCCCAATCCGCCTCACGTTGCGCAGCCGCTCATCCAGACCGTCGTCGACGATTTGCTGGGTCGCGGTTCCTGCCCGAGCACGGCCGAGTCCGCCCGCCGCACCCAGCTCGTGATGGATCGCGTGCTCGACGGCTACTACGGGGGACGCGAAGACGAGTTTTGGAAACGTCCGCAAACCTGGCCGGGACGCCGGGCGACCGGGTGACGGCCCGATTCCAAGTGGGAACCCCCTGACGATTTCTCGCCTCGACAACGTCGGGGCGTCGACGTGACCTAGCAGTCCCATGACCAAACTCCTCGGCAAACGGGCGCTCGTCACGGCCGGCGCGCAAGGCATCGGGTTCGCGATCAGCCAGCACCTGCTCCGTGCGGGCTGCGATATCTTCGTCCACTATCATCGCAGCGCCGAAGGCGCCAAGACGCTTGAAGCGGAAGCCCGGACCCTCGGCCGGCGCTGCGCCAGCGCGAGTGCGGACCTCACCTCGACCGAAGGCTGCGAGCCGCTTGTCGCCGGCGCCGTGAAATTCCTGGGCGGACTCGACATCCTGATCAACAACGCCGGCTCGATGCTCGCACGGAAGTCGTTCGCCGATTCCGACGACGATTTCTGGGCCGAGACGATGTCGCTGAACGTCGGCAGCACCCGGCGTATCTCGCGCGCCGCCGCTCCGCACCTGATCGCCGCCGCCCAAACGGGCGGCGGCGCGAGCATCGTGAACCTCTCGTCGCTCGCCGCGCGCAACGGCGGCGGGCCGGGTGGCATCGCCTACGCCACGGCCAAGGGCGCGATCCTCACGTTTACCCGTGGGCTCGCCAAGGAGCTCGGGCCGCAGGGCGTGCGCGTCAACGCCCTGGCACCTGGATTGATCCTCGGTTCGAGCTTTCACGCCACCCATACGCCGCCGGACTCGCAGCGAGCGATCATCGCCGGCATCCCGCTCGGGCGCGCCGGCAATCTCGACGACGTCGCGCGTGCGACGGTCTACCTCGCCAGCGAATTCGACGGTTTCATCACGGGCGCGACGCTCGACATCAACGGCGGCGTGTTCGGCGCGTAGGCGGCGAACTTGCCCGCGGTCCGCCATGCGATTCGCGGAAAAAGTCGTCTGGATCACCGGAGCCTCGTCCGGCATCGGCGAAGCCCTCGCGTATGAATTTGCTCGCGAGGGTGCGCGGTTGATCTTGTCGAGCCGACGCGAGAACGAGCTCGAACGCGTGCGGTTGAACTGCGTCCACCCCGAACGGCACATGACGCAGGTGCTCGATATGGCGCAAACGGAAACATTCGTCGGAATCGTCGCGGAACGCGTCGCCCAGTTTCGTCGCATCGACGTGCTTGTGAACAATGCCGGCGTCAGCCAACGCGCGCTGGCGGCGGACACGACACTCGACGTCGAACGGGCGCTGATGGAAGTCGACTATTTTGGCCCGGTCGCGCTGACGAAGGCCGTGCTGCCGTCGATGCGCGCGCGGCGCGCAGGGTGGATTGTCGTCGTCAGCAGCGTGATGGGCTATGTCGGCACGCCCGGGCGTTCGACCTACGCGGCCGCGAAGCACGCGCTCCACGGCTATTTCGACTCGTTGCGCGCCGAAGTCTGGCGCGAGGGCATCGGCGTCACGCTCGCCTGTCCGGGCTACGTGAAAACGGCGGTGTCGGACAACGCGCTCGGTCCGCGCGGCGAAAAACACGGCCGCACCGACGGAAAGACGATGAATGGCATCACGCCGGAAAAATGCGCCGGCGCCATCGTGCGCGGCGTCACGCGCGGACGGGAGGAAATCTACATCGGCCGCGAGGCATATGCGATTTATCTCAAGCGGTTCTGCCCGTCCTTATTTTCGCGCCTCGTGCGCAGGCTGAAATTCTCGGTCAGCGGAAAGGACCGGTAGAGCCGGTCTTCGACCGGCTCCCCGGACGCACGCCATCCAACGGGCGCCGGTCCGGCGACCGGCGCGGCGTCTTCATGCGTAGCTGCCGCCCTGCTCGATCCCGAGCGCCTTGCGGCGCGCCCGACGGTCGCCGGCGGCCTTGCGCGCATAGCCGGACCGGCGGTGCTCGACGAGCGGATCGGCGGGAAGTTTGCCGGCCTTGCGCCACCCGAAGAGCGCCGTCGAAACGTCGGTGAAGAACGCCTGCTTCAGGACCAGCTCGGCATCGACCACGTTGTTTTTCGCCTGGGCCCGGCGCAGCGCGTCGTGATCGACAAGCGCCGCCTTGGCGTAGAGTTCCTGCGCCATGACGACGGTCTGGATTGTCGCCTCGATCTTTGGCT
>CALFNN010000068.1 GCA_937902925.1 uncultured Opitutaceae bacterium | reverse complement strand
GTGAGATTCACCGTGTCCGCCACGCCGGGCTGCCGGTAAAGATCGCGGAGATAGCCCGGGAGGGCGGCGTAGTCGACGATGCGGCGGAGATTGCACTTGAAGTGTCCGAAGTAGACCGCATCGAACCGCACCAGCGTGCAGAAGAGCCGCCAATCGGCCTCGACCGGCCGCGCGCCGAAGAGAAAGCGCCGGGTCGTGAGCCGCGCCTCGCAGCGGTCAAGCGCGGCGAACACGTCACGGCAGCCGCGCTCGTAGGCCGCCTGCGTGCTGGCGAAGCCGGCGCGGTAGACGCCGTTGTTGATGTGCGCGTAAATGTCCGCGGCGAGCTTGGTGTGCTCGGCCTCAATCTTTGAGGGAAAGAGCGTCGGGCTCGCGTTGCCGAATGACGCAAAGGCGCCGTCGAACATCCGGCAGATATCGTCCTCGGAATTATTGACGATGCGCCGTGTGTGTTTGTCCCAGAGGACGGGCACCGTGTAGCGACCGCGATAGCCGGGCTTGGTCGCGACGTAGGCTTCGCTCAGAAATCCAAAACCGTTGATCGGGTCGTGACTGTAGCCATCGCCGTCGCGAAACGCCCAGCCACGCTCGTCGCGCACGGGATCGACCACGGTCAGCCCGACGGCGGCCTCGAGGGCCTTGAGTTTGCGGACGATGACGGTGCGGTGCGCCCAGGGGCAGGCGAGCGAAACGTAGAGATGATAACGGCCGGCCTCGACCGGGTGGGGCGACGAAGCGTCGGTCGAAACCCAATCGCGAAAGGCGTCCTCCTGGCGTTGAAACTCGCCCTCGTTGCTTGTCTCGTCCGGGAATTGCGCGGTCATCGCGCCAAGTTAAGGCGGCGGTTTTGGTCTGCAAGCAGGCGGGTCGGGAAATTGGCGGCGAACGCCATCGGTGCGCGGCCGCTCCAATTCGTTCGCTTCTCCGGCGTGGCATGGTAGCAGCTTTCCCGGGATCGCCCCGCCCCATGAGGATTCTCGCCGTTTCCGACCTGCATTTCGGCCTCGCCCAATTCGACTGGGTCGTCGAGCAGGCGGATCGCTACGACCTGGTCATCATCGCCGGCGATCTGCTCGACATTGCCGGCCATCTCGACCTCGACTCGCAAATCACCGTCGTCGCGAAATACCTGCGGACGATCAGCGGCCGAACCCGGTTGCTGGTGTGCTCCGGCAATCACGATGGCGACGCGAAAAACGAGATGCAGGAATACATCGCGCGCTGGCTGCAGCGGGTGCGGGCCGCGGGGTTGGTTGTCGACGGTGGCAGCACGGAACTGGATGGCGTCACCTTTTCCGTCTGTCCGTGGTGGGACGGCCCGGCCTCCCACGAGGCGATGAAGGTTTTCCTGCGGGCGGAGCGCGTTCCGGCGCCGAACAACTGGCTGTGGGTGCATCACGCTCCGCCCGACGGCGTCGGCGTGAGCTGGACCGGCAAGGTTCATGCCGGCGACGCGTCGCTGGTGGAACTCATCAACGAACTCGGGCCCGATTTTGTGTTTTCCGGCCACATCCACAATTCACCTTTTCGCGCGGGCGGCGGCTGGGCCTCCCGGATCGGCGGCACCTGGGTGTTCAACGCGGGCCGGCAAATGGGATCGCCGCCGGCCTACATCGAGCTCGACCTCGGCGAGCGCACGGCCCGCTGGGTGTCGCAGGCCGGCACCGAGGATATTCAGCTCGATGCCGCGGAGCCCGCCGTGGCCGCGCCCAGCGCCTAGTCGCCCGCGTTCCGCCGCGGGATGTCGCGCGGATGCTTGTGCATGAGCGAGTCGAGCACCTCGTCGATGATGCCCAGGTGGTCGGCCCGGTCCTGGAACTGGTGCTTGATTTCCACGAGGTAGCGGTTGAGCGAGTCGAGTCGCCGCGCGAGGATCGTGGCCATGTGGACCGTCGCGGCGGGATTCAACCGGAAGAATTCCGGTGGATTCGCGACATGACGGAACGTGCAGGGCGTGCTGGTCTTCACCGTGGCGGTCGGCAGCGTGGCGAGCAGCCACGACATTTCACCCATGACGGCCCCGGGTTCGTAGATTTCCGCGATCGAGACGCCGTTCTTGCAGACCTCCACCTCGCCGCTCTCGAGAAAGTAGACACCCTGCAGCGGGCGACCCTCCGTGATGAGTTCGTGGCCGGCGGGGTGGGAGATTTGGGGTGCCGATCGGAGGACGGAGAGATCCATGGGGGGTGGGGGGATGGGGCGCGGCGAGAGCCAAGCAGGATTCAAGCCCGCCGACCACGATGGACCGACGGGCCCGCGCAATCGAATCTCCCTTGAAATCCGCGCGGTGATCGCGCCGCGCGGGAGGAACGAACCGCGGACGCTTCGCGAGGTCCGTTGAGGTTCCACGTTTTTGAAACCCCCAAAGCCTCGAGGGCCGAATCATGATCCGCTACCGCGAAATCGCTTTCACCGCCTATCCCGTCACCGATATCGACCGCGCGCGAAAATTCTACGAGGGCGTGCTGGGCCTTAAACCGAGCGCGCCCTTGGCGCCGGGTGCAAAATTCGTCGAATATGACATCGGCCCCGGCACGCTCGCCATCGGCTCATCGCCCAACTGGCTGCCGTCCAAGGATGGTGCGTCGAGTGCGCTGGAGGTGGAGGACTTCGACGCGGCCGTTGCGATCCTGCGCCACCACAAGGTCGAATTCATCATCGGGCCGCTCGAGATGCCGACCTGCCAGATGGCGAGCTTCCGCGATCCGGATGGCAACCGGCTCACGGTTCACCGGCGCAAGGCGAACTAGACCGGAAGGAAACGGTTCCGGGGTTTATTCGCGTGGCGGAGCCCGGGGAGCCGGCTGGCCATCCATGGCCAGCCGGCTCCCCGGGACCGGGCCCACGGTTTCCATTGCGGAAGGACCGGCCGGCCGCTCTCGTGCTGGTTTTATTTAACCGTGATGTTGTTCTTCACGTCGTGCACCCCGGGCACGCCGGCGGCCAGCTGCGCGGCGCGGGATTTTTGATCGGGAGTGTCGACGAAGCCGCTGAGCGACACCACGCCTTTGAAGGTTTCGACTTTGATGTCCAGGGCCTTGACGCTGCTGTCCTGGACGAACTCGGTCTTCACCTTGGTGGTGATCGTGGAGTCATCGACATACTCGCCGGTGCTTTCCCGGGTGGCGGATCCGGCGCAGCCCGCGGGCAGCCAGGCGAGGCCGCCGATGGCGAGTGCGATAATAGCGAGGGTTGTTTGTGTTGTTTTCATAGCCCGGCGTTAGTGGCCTTCCTTGGGCGATGGTTCGCGGTTCGGGAAATTTTTGCGCGAGGTCTCCTTCCCGCCATTTGCCGGCAAAAAAAATCGCGCAGCCCGCCAGCGATGAACGATTCGGGCAAGTTCCGCAGTTCGAGGCTGAAAAACTCCCGCGGCATCTTCTTCCTCGGCGTGAAAACCAAGTGGAGTCCAGTCGACAATCCGTGCCTTGCGCCCACCCGCGCCACCGCCTGCGGGCGGGTCGACTCCACATCGGCGGGGTGATCGGCCTGCTCCTTTTCGGGTTTTTACCCATGGCCGGCGCTGCCGGCCCCGTGGCGATCAAGCCTACGCTCTACAGCTTCATCCACGACATGCCGCGCACGGTGCGCGCCGATCACCCGGCGATTCTCCCCGTCGCCGCGGCGATTCGCGCCGTGACCGTCAACCCCCTCGAGCAAATCGTCATGGTCAACGACGTCACCCACCTGCTCGTCGACTACGACGATGACGAGCGCGTCTACGGTCTGCCGGAGTATTACGCCACGCTCGACGAAATGCTCGCCAAACGCCGGCAGCAGGGCTGGCTCTATCTCCGGGACGACTGCGACGGGCGCGCCGTGTTTGCCGCCCATCTGCTGGCCGCGCTCGGCATTCCCTGGCGGCTCGAGGCCTCGTTTTGGAAACAGCACGCCTGGGTCGTCGCCCGCGTCGCGGGCGTCGACTACGACCTGCTCGACTATCATCCGGACGAAACCGCGCCGCCCCGGCTTTCCTACCGGCTCATTGGGCATTGGTTCGTGCACGCGTCGCGCCAGCCGCCACCGTTCGACTGGCGGCGACGCTGGGCTGAACGCACCGGTCGCGATTTGCTGACCGGCCTCCGTCTCGGCCTGCTCGCGCTGGATTCCACTGCGGGGCATCTCCGCGAGCGCCACGCCACCGACTGGACCAGGGAAGCGCCACTCGACCGCCATTCACCCCCCGATCCCCGGGCGCTGGCTGCCGATTGCGCGGGGTTCCCCTACGGCGACACGCTCGGGGCGGGCGGTCTCGCTGCGGCGAGGGTGGGGGCGCCGGTCGCTCCGCGTCCGCTCACCGCCCCGGATTTATCTGCACTTGCGTCCGGACTCGCGGCGAATTCCTCCCTCAACGCGCCGGCATCGCAGCCGGTGCCTCATTGATTCGGGATCGAGCCCCGGAGCAGGTCGCGCTTTTGTCCGGAGGCACCGGCCGTTGAATCCTGCCGGCCGCCGATTGGGGCCGTCACCGCCGCGGCGCGGGCGCCGGTTCGTCGCTCAGCCGTTCCAGGCAGTCGACGCAGACGCCGTGCGTGAACCGGACGTTGCTGTGCCGGCAAAAATACTCGTCCACCTGCTGCCAGTAGCCATCGTCGTCGCGGACTTTTTTGCACCAGGCGCAGATCGGCAGGAGGCCGGAAAGAGTCTGCACCTCCGCCCGCGTCTGCGCGAGTTCCTCGTGTTGGAGCTGCAGATGCGCGATGAGCAATCCCACGAAGAGTGCCACCATGAAAAAACTCACCTCGAGGTCGCCGGCGACCTGCAAAACCTGGGACGCGCGGGTCCAGTCGTTCTGGGCGGCGAGGATCGCGAGCACGACGCGCAGGGCATGGAACGCGGCGTGGGCGAAAAACGCCCAGGCCGGGGCGAACACCGAATCCCAGAAGTAGGTCGCACCCCGCCGCAGGCACACCGCCGAGGCGACCGCGAGCCCGCCCCAGACCAGGCCGTTGAACGCCATGCGGAAATTCGCGGGCGACGCGACGAAAAGAAATCCCACCAGGCCGGCCGCATGCACCGCGACCACCGCGCTCGTCAGCCGCCAGCGCGGCGCCATGCCAGCGGTCAGTTGTGCGCCGAAGAGCAACACCGCCTGCCCGAGCGTGACGCAAAACGTCGGGAGCAGGCGGCCGAGCGCGTAGGGCATATGCTGGCGGGCCGCGAACAGGACATCGGCCAGGGTCAGGATTCCCGCCGCCACCGCCCAGCACATCAACACGCGGGACTGGCGGCGCTGCCGCCAATAGTTTGTCGCCAGGGCCCCGAGGATTACGCCGATGACAATATTGGTCAGGTAGGTGACGGTTTCCTGATTCATGCGGCGGTAGGTCGGCGCGACCTTGGTCGGTTCGCCCCGGGCGTGCGAGGCGAAACGCTCGCCAACTTCCTACAAAAGCGCCGCCCGCGGGGGGACAGAATCTTCCGCGAATCTTTGTCGCTTCGGGCCGTGACGCTGCCGGGTCGCCGGCCCGCCGCCGCTAGGTGGTGACAAAATCGATTACCGTGGGGTCCACGAGCTGTTCGAAATCGCCGTAGGCCAGCTTGATCACCTCGCTGTGCGTGCCGGCGTTGAAGGCGATTTCCGGTTCGTCTGTCAGGCTGGCGGCAACGTAGACCGGCATGCCGTAGAGGTTGCCGAAGGGCGGCATCGCGCCGACTTCGCAATCCGGGAACGCGTCCCGGAACTCCGTCTCGGTGGCGAGGCGGACATGGTCGTTGACGAGCAACTCGCGGAGGTCGTGCAGGATGATCCGGCGGCTGGCGGGCAGCACGACCATCGCGAGCGAGCCGTCGATTTTCACGATGATGGTCTTCGCGAAATCGCGGCTCCGGACGTGCGCGGATTCGGCGACGTCCGACGCGGCGAATGCCATCGAATGCTTGATGCTGATGTAGCGAATCCCGCGACTGTCGAGAAACGCCTTGAGTTTGGTCGCTGGCATATGGCCTCCTGGGTTTTGAGTTACGATTGGGCGACGCACGGGCGCGGGGCGCGGAGCGTTTTGGCAGCAGACACGACCCGTCCGGCGCGATGCCCGGAGTTTAACCGCGGCGGGCGGAAAGTAAATACCCGGTCGACCGAACTTCGCGGCTTGTCGACCGGCCTGACTCTGGAAAATGTCGCCGCGGCGCGGGAGGAAAACCAAGGCGCCAACGCGGCGGCGCAAGGACCGCCCGCCCCCCAGGAATGCCACCGCGCCGCGACCGCGGCTTACTGCATCAGCGCGCGCCAGCCGAAGGCCGACCGGTTGTCGATCGGGTAGGTCTCGCGGATCAACTCGCTCGCGCGCACCGCCGCCTGCTGTTCGTCCTGGATTTCGCGCAACGCGGTGACCTGCTCGGTCCCGAGCACCTGGCGGGCCGCGACCACCGCCTGGTCGGACACGCGGCCGGGGACGGCGCTGGCATGGATGACGGGCGTGAGTTCGCCCGTGTTGGCGGCAACGACCACGGAGACCGCGGAAAGGGGCGCCGCCGATTTCTCGGGCGCGTTGACGACGAGGATCCGGACAAGCGACTCGACCTGGGCGGGGGTGAGCGGCGTGTCGGAGTAGCTGAGGCGCTGCTCGAGTTGCGCGACGGTCGCACGTTGCGCGGCGGTGGCCTCGTATTCGCGGTAAACGGCGTAGCGATCGCTGCCCAGCGAAGACTCGATGGCGTTCTCCACCTGCGCCTGAGCCGCGCTTACGCTCTCGCGCAACGCCGCCGGCGAGAGCGGGCCCTGCGGCGTGGTTTCGCTGACCGCGAAGACGTCCAGCGCCACGTTTTCCTTTTCCGCGAGCAGCCGCTTGAAGGTCGCGAGCTCGGCGGCGGTGAGATTCAGGCGGCGGAAGAGGGTGGCGAACCGCGCGTCGAGGGTGCCCTGCTGGTAGGTGTCGAGGGCCTGGATGAACTCGGGGTTGTCGATCAGATGCGCCAGGGTCTTGCTTCGCGGCGCGGCGGCCTCGGTCGCGCGCGCATCGCCGCGAAAAATTCCGTAGGGCGCCGGCGATTCCGGGCGCTCTTCCTCCCGGATCGCGGGGGAGGAGGCCCGGGGCATCAGGGTGAAATGGCGGCCCGCGCCGGCATGCAGGTTGATCGCGGGCACGGCGGGAAGCCCGGCGAGACTGCCCGCCCGCGAGAGTCGCTCGATTTCCCCGTGCTGCCGCCACGCGAGAAACGTGCCCGCCGTCAACGCCAGCGTCAGGCCGCCGATCACGGCATTCTTGAATTGGGACATGGGGGACGTGGGTGGGAATCGGCGCGGCGTCCGGGCCGCGACACGACTCCAGCGTCGATATTCCGCGCGCCGGGCGGGGCAAGGCCAAAACGACGAGCGGCGGCGTTTCGCCGCGCGCCGGTTGGCGCCGGTCGCAGGAATGCCGCGGCCGGTCGTATCGCGCGGGAGGAGGCGGACTGCGCGCCGGTGGAAACGATGGCGTTCGTGGTCGTGGCCTTCGCTCGTTCCGTCTCGCCGGATCTGCGGCGAAAAATTCCGCCATCCGCGCGCTTGCCTGACGTTTTCGCGCCTGCATGGTCATTTTTATGAATACCCCGGCGCTTGGCGTTGCCCTTTTCTTGATCGGCGCGATTGCGTCCCGCGCGGCCGAGCCGTCCGCCCCGCTGCCGTATTTTTCGGGGGAGGTCGACGCCCAGGCGGCGGCCGACGTGGCGCAGATGACGCTCGACGAAAAAATCGGCCAGATGATCCAGGCCGACTATCTCGCGCTGGCGGGCCACGAGGAGGACGTCACGCGTCTCGCGCTGGGCTCGGTGCTCCACGGCGGCAGCTCCGATCCCGCCGACAACTCCGCCACCGGGTGGGCGGACGTGGTCGACTCGCTCCAGCGCCGCGCGCTGGCCACGCGGCTGAAGATTCCGCTCCTCTACGGGGTCGATGCCGTGCACGGCCACAACAACATCCCCGGTGCGGTCATTTTCCCGCACAACATCGGTCTCGGCGCGACGCGGGATCCGGCGCTGGTGGAACGCGCCGAGCGCGTCACCGCGCTCGAGGTGCTCGCGACGGGCCCGAACTGGGCCTTCGCCCCCGGGGTGATCGTGGGCCGCGACGAGCGGTGGGGCCGCACCTACGAATCGTTTGGCGAGGATCCCGCCTTGGTCGGGACGCTGGGCGCCGCCGCGGTGCGCGGTTTCCAGACGGCCCACCTCGCTGACTCGACGGCGGTGCTCGCGTGCGCCAAGCATTTCCTCGGCGACGGCGGCACCACGGGCGGGAAGGATCAGGGGAATACCGTTTGCGACGAGTTGACGCTCCGCCGGTTGTTTCTCGCGCCGTATGTCGACGCGGTCAGCGCGGGCGTCGGGTCGATCATGGTTTCCTACAGCAGCTGGAACGGGGCGAAAATGCACGGACAACGCGGGCTGCTCACCGACGTGCTCAAGGGCGAACTGGGTTTTCGCGGCTTCCTCGTCTCCGACTGGGCCGCGATCGACCAGCTTCCGGGCGACTACGCCGCGCAGGTCGAGACCGCGATCAACGCCGGTCTCGACATGATCATGATCCCGAACGGGCCGCCGAAGAAAAACAACTATTTCCAGTTCGCGACGCTGCTTCACGAGCACGTCACGGCAGGTCGCGTCAGCATGGCGCGGATCGACGACGCCGTGCAGCGCATCCTGCGGGTGAAACTCGCCATGGGCCTCGCGGCACGGCCGTTCGCCAATCGCGCGCTGCTCGGCAGCCTCGGTTCGCCGGAACACCGGGCGGTCGCGCGGGAATGTGTGCAACGCTCGCTCGTGCTCCTCAAGAACGCGGCGCACATGCTGCCGTTCGCTCCGGCCGTCCATCGGGTGCGCGTCGTCGGCGCGGCGGCGGACGATCTGGGCGCGCAGTGCGGCGGCTGGACGATTTCGTGGCAGGGTTCGCATGGCGCGGTGACGTCCGGTGGCACCACGCTGCTCGCCGGACTCCGCCAGGTCGCGCCCGCCGGCTGCACCGTCAGTTTCGACCCCGAGGGAACGAGCCCCGAGGCCGCCGACGCGATTGTGGTGGTGGCCGCGGAGGATCCCTACGCGGAGGGCAAGGGCGACCGTTCGGACCTGGCCCTGCCCGGGAAAACGCTCGCGTTGCTGCGCGGCGCCCGCGCCACGAAGGCGCCCGTGGTGCTCGTGCTCCTGTCCGGCCGGCCGTTGATTCTCGGCGATGCGCTCGAGCTCAGCGACGCGGTCGTGGCCGCATGGTTGCCCGGCACCGAGGGCGAGGGCGTGGCGGACGTGCTCTTCGGCGCGAAACCCATCACGGGGAAATTGCCGGTCTCCTGGCCGCGCTCGATGGCGCAGATTCCGGTCAACGTGGGAGATGCGGTTTACGATCCGTTGTTTCCCTTCGGCTTCGGCCTCGGCTACTGACGGCGATTTTTCGCCGGGAGATTGCTCCCGCGCGCCCCGGACAGGTGCACGGCCGCGCGGGCGGAGCCGGGGATTTCCGGGCAAATCGCACGCGGAGTTTCGCGGGTTTTTCGCAGAACCGGACGTGCAATTCCGAGTCTGTCGTGGCAGATGACAGCCGTTCCCATGAGCACGATTGCCCCGACGACGAATCCGGCCGCGCCGGCCCACCCGCCGTTGCGGATTTTTTACGCGGACGACCTGCGCGACTTGCGCGAGGTGCTGCGCATCGCGCTCACCCGCGAGGGACACGCCATCGAATGCGCGCCCGATGGCCGCGCCGCGTGGGAGCGGCTCGCGGTGGATCACGCCACGTTCGATCTTGTGATCACGGATCATCACATGCCGGAGATGAACGGCCTCGAGCTCGTGAAACGGCTCCGCACGCTGCCGTATCAGGGCCGGATCATCGTCTTCAGCTCGGAGCTGAGCCCGATCGTCACGAACGCCTATCACGCGCTGAAGGTGGATCTGGTTCTGCCGAAACCGGTTTTCCCATCCGTGCTTCGCCGGGTGCTCGCCGAGATGTTCGGCCGCGTCGCGTCGGTGCGTTGAGCCGCCCGCAAGGGGGCGCCGGACGGCGGGAGTTTGTGGCCCTGCGATGGCGGGGAGAACTCGCACGTCGAGAAATCCGAGGTTGAACGCACCGCGAAGGCGGGAAAGAAAACGTCATGCGCCCGCGGTCCCGTTTGCTGCCGTTATCGAGTTGGGCGCTGCTCGCCGTCCTGTTGCCGGTGTCGCCGGCGGGGCGGGCTCAAACAACTCCCGCGGCTTCCGCCGATCCTGCCGACGTCGCGCTCCTCGCGCAGCTCGGCAAACGTCCGAACCGCGTGCACGATCCCTCGACGATCGTCCGTGACAAGGGCGAATACTGGCTCTTCTACACCGGCCGGGGCGTCCGCTCGCTGCATTCGCACGACCTCGTGACATGGACGCCGGGTCCGGCGGTGTTCGCCGTCCGTCCCGCTTGGACTCTGACCGCGGTGCCGGAAAATCGCGGCGGCGATCAGGGCGACTACTGGGCGCCCGACGTCATCGAGCTCAACGGTCGGTTTTTACTCTACTATTCCGTTTCGACGTTCGGGAAACGAGTCTCCGCCATCGGCCTCGCAACCAACACCACGCTCGATCCCGCCGACCCGGGCTACAAGTGGGTTGATCAGGGCCCGGTGATCGAGTCGACGAACGCGGACAATTTCAACACCATCGACCCCGCTGTCACCCTCGACGGGCAGGGCCGGCTCTGGCTCGCCTTCGGCTCGTTCTGGAGCGGCATCAAGCTCGTCCAGCTCGATCCCACGACCGGCAAACGTCTCGCGCCCGATTCGCCGATCCATGCGTTGGCCCGCGCCAAGTCGATCGAGGCGTCCTACATTTATTTCCACGACGGCTACTATTATCTCTTCGTCAACTGGGGCACGTGTTGCCGGGGGGTCGACAGCACCTACGAGATTCGGGTCGGTCGCAGCCGGGAGATCACCGGTCCCTATTGCGACAAGGCCGGGGCCGATCTTCGCGAGGGCGGTGGCAGCCTGTTCCTCGCGACCGAGGGCCCGTTCATCGGGCCGGGCCACGCGGGCATCCTGCGCGACGGCGGCCACTTCTGGCTGAGCGTGCATTTCTACGACCGCACGCAGCGCGGCATGAGCAATCTTGCGATCCGACCGCTCCTCTGGGACGCCGACGGCTGGCCCGTCGCCGGCCGCCTCGCGGCACCCGCGATTCCCGCCACCGGGTCGTAGTGGCAGTCAGGGCCGGCTGCCGGCGGATTTCTCCCAGAGGCGCGCCATCGCGAAGAGCGGGTTGTGCCCGAGGTAGTCGGTCCACGGCTGGTTGCGCTTGGTGTAGGGTTTGCGCTGCAAATCCTCGGGATGACCGCCGTCGGGGGAAAAGTATTCCCAGATCGTGCCGGTGCGGTCGAATTGCGCGGCGGTGTCGTCGAGCGCGGCCTCGAGCAGCGCGTGCGCCGCATCGGGCCGGCCGTAACGCAGGCAGCCGCGTGCGGCCCAATACGTCATGCTGTTCCACACCGGACCGCGCCACATCCGGTGCGAAAATTTCGGGTCGCTCACACCGACCGTGGCGACCGGGTGTTTCGAGAAAAACCGCTGCGGGTTCAGCAGCCATTCGTCGATCACGCGCCTGGCCTGCGGCGGCGTCGCGATGCCGGTCACCAGTGGCCACATGCCTTCGAAGGCGGCCGTCCGCATCTTCGGATCCTGCACCGCCCAGATGTCGTAGAAAAAACCGCTCGACTCATCCCACAGCCGGGTGCGGACAAACGCCGCCAGCCGGTCGGCGCGCTGTTGCCACGGCGCGTCATCGGCGCCGAGTCGCCGCGCCCATTGTGCCGCGTAGTCGCACAACTGGTAGACGTGACACGTCGCGTCGATACACGCTTTCGGGCCCATCTCGGTGTTGTCGAAGCGCACACCGTCGTCGACGCCGCTCTCCCATTTGTGGAGCAGGATGTCGTTATAGAAAAATCCTTCGGGCTCCGCCTTTCGCTTCGCCTCGAACCAACCGATCTGCCGCGTCACGCGCCCGAAGCATTCGCGCAGGATCGAGCGGTCGCCGGTGAGGGCCATGTAATCCTCGGCGGCGACCACCCAGAGCGGCGGGTGGCTTTGGGTGCCGCGGTCGAAGGTCGCCTCGTTCTTCTTGGTGCCGACCCCGCCGGGCGCCGACGGCGAGCCGGGCATGTAGACCGAGCCCGGGAGAAAGCCGTCGGGCAACTGAAGGCGCAGGTCATTGAGGAGCTGGTGTTGCGTGTGTTCCGGGCACGAGGGGAGTTCGTCGATCATCTCGTGCACGAGATCCCAATGGCCGAACGCCGGACCGTAGCCGTAGCCGGGGCCCAGTTCTTCCCATTCGAACTCGAACGGCGGCGCCGGCGGGTGCGTGCCGCGTTCGTGCAGCGCCGCGAGGTAGCGGAGCATCGGATGCCAGGCTGGTTTGCCGAGCGTGTCGGCCTCGCGCCGCAGCGCCTGCCATTCCGCCGGAAGTCCGGCGGGCGGGGCGGCCATGAGCGGACCGGTGGCGAGAGCGAGGAGAAAGGCGAGGAAAGGGCGGGGCGACATCGTCGGGCGGCGCGTTGCTGCGACCACCGCATTGCCTCATCCCGCTTCGGGGCGCAATGCCATTGGGTGCCGAGGCGCCTGCTCCGCGGTGCGAACTCAGGCGGACTTTCCGATCCGGTCCGACTGGTTCGGTCCGGCGTCCGGGACGGCCAGGATAGTCGCGGCCTGCGGCGATTCATGGAGGCCGAAGCAGCAGGCGATCGCCTGCACCGCTTCCTGCTCGTCGTCGCCCGCGGCCTCGATTTCGAGCGGCGCGTTGAGGGTGGCGCAAAGCACGAGGAGGCCGAGAGTGCTGCCCGCGTCGGCCACGCGCGCTCCGGTCCGCAGCAAAATCTTTGCACGAAACCGCCGCGCCACCCGCACCACCCTCACCGCCGCGCGCAGGTGAAGGCCCTCGGGCCAGGGAACCGTGACTTTCTTCGTGGTCATCGCCGGGCGGTGATGACCGCCCGGGATGCGAACAGGTTTCGCGAAATTTTTTCGAACGAATCCGGCGGGCGCCGGATTTGCGCGGTTACTTCGCTGCGATAATTCCGTTCGCGGCGAGCCACGTGCTGAACAGGGCGGGCCACTGCGCGACCTGCGTGCCCGGCTTGCCCAGGCCGAAGCCGTGTCCGCCCTTGCCGAAGAGATGCAGCTCGGCGGAGCGTTTGTTCGCGCGCATCCAGATGTAGAAGCGCAGGGCGTTTTCGGTGCCGAGCATGTCGTCGTTGGCCTGCACGATGAACGTCGGCGGCACGTCGGCCGGGATCGGGCCGAGGCTCTCCGGGATCGCGGGATACATCAGGGCGAGAAACGCCGGGCGCGCCGCCGGTTCGGGCTTCGTGCCCGCGAGCGCGGTCAGGTTGCCGCCGGCTGAGAAGCCCATCATGCCGAGCTTCGCCGGATCGATGCCCCACTCGGCCGCGTGGGCGCGGACGACCTTGAGCGCCTCGACCGCGTCGGCAAGCGCGGTGTCCGTGGTGTAGTGGGCGCCGGGCGTCTGCGGGAGCCGGTATTTCAGGACGATGCCGGCGATGCCCTCGGCGACGAAGTGGCGGGCGATGTCGTTGCCCTCGAGGTCGATCGTCACGTGTTCGTAACCGCCACCGGGCGCGAGCAAGATCGCGACGCCGGTGGCCGCGGATTTTTCCGGCAGATAAATCGTCAGGGTGGGCTGGTGCACTTGGCGGACGGCGCGGTTGACGACGCCGTTTTTGCCGCGCTCTTCCCATTTCTCGGCCTCGTGCGGCCCCTCCGAACCCGGGGCCACGCCGGTCCAGACCGGAATTTCGATCGGTCCGGCGGCGCGCGCGGCGGATGGAAACCATGCGGCGGCCGAGACAAGGAGCAGGAGGGTTCGGGATGGGGTCATGCGGGCGACGCTGGCGCCGAAGGGTGCGTCCGTCAGGCAAAAATTTTCCGGTCGCTCCGCCGGCCCGACGCGTCTGGCCTCCGGGTTGCGGCCACGCGACCCTTGTCCCGTTTCACCCCCGTCGTTGCCTTCCCCTGGATCGCGCCGCTCCCTGCCATCATCTCATGAACCATCCCCGACTTCGCTTGATTCCGATCGCCGCGCTCTTTGCGTTCAGCGGTTTTGCCGCCCACGCGCAGGACAGCATGGACGGCGCGCCCGAGCCCATTGTCGCCTCGATCGATCCGTCGAAACTCACCTACGACATCCTCGTCGACGCCGATCTGCCGCAGGACGACGCGGCGAACCACAAATTCAAATCGCTGCAAACCGCCTACGCCGCCGCGCCCGCGGGCACCGAGGCAAAGCCGACCGTCATCGCCCTCAAGCCCGGCGTCCATTTCATCCCGCGCCCCGGTCCGCGCACGCCGAGCATCGCCATCAACAAAAACTGGATCACGTTTCTCGGCCTCACGAACAACCGCCGCGCCGTCGTGATCGCCGACAACTGCGGGCTGTTTCAGGGCGCCGACGACGACGGTTACATGCTCGACGTCAACGCCACCGGCTTCACGTTGCGCAATCTTACCGTCGTCAACTACTGCAACAACGACTACGAGTATCCCGGCGATCCCAGTAAGAACCTGAAGAAACGCTCCGACGTCATCACGCAGGCCGTCGCGCTCCAGTGCCAGGGCGACAAGCAGGTCTACGAGAACGTCGCCTTCCTCAGCCGGCTCGACACGACGTTCATCCGCACGACGCGCGCCTATTTCAAAAATTGCTACATCGAGGGCACCGACGACTGGATGGGCGGCGGCCAGATGGGCGTCTGGGAGGATTCGACGCTGGTCTACCCGACCGGCCGCGGCGTGATGTCGGCGGCGAACCTGGTCTTCATCAACTGTCGCTTCGAGGCCGCGCGCGGCATGGAGTTCTACAAGGTCGAGTATAACGCCGCGCTGCGACCCGTCGCGCTCATCAACTGTGTCGTCCCGGAAAACACCTCGTGGAATCGCGGCAAGGCCCCGCCGCGCCCGACGCAATACTCGCTCACCTATCACGTGAAATATCCCGACGGCCAGCCGGCGAGGATTGCCGACGGCACGGTCGGCCCGAAGACTTACGACTACGGTCGCGAGCTCACGGAACGCGACGTCGGCGCGTTCAATCCTTGGAATCTGCTCCGCGCCGCGCCCAACGCCGCGCCCGATGACTGGGATCCTGCCGACGTGAAGGAAAAATACGAGGCCGCCGGCCAGGGCAACCTGCCCTTCCGCATGGCGTTCACGGGCAATGGCGGCGCGCCCCGCGGAGGTGGTGCGTTCGGGGCGCCGGCCGTCCCGCCGACGATCCGCACGGGTGGACCGGGCGCGACGTTCGGTGCGACCGTCACCCCGTCGCGTGCGACCGACCCGGCCATCAGGTGGTCGACCAAATCCGACCTCGTCACCTTGAGCGCAACGACCGGCGCGAAAATCACGGTCGCCGCCCGCAACACCACCGATCGCGCCGAGTATGTGCCGATCGACGCCACCGCGTCGGACGGGGTTTGCATCACGGCGTGGGTTTACGCCGAACCGAAATACATCGATCCGCCCGCGTTCACGACCGCGCCGACGCTCACCGCGCCAACGAAAGGAACCGTGAGCGTGGCCTACGCGCTCGATCTGCGCGGCAAGGAGGATCAGTCGCTCATCGCGTGGTCGATTTGCGACGATGCGACCGGCGCAAATCCGCGCGCCGTCGCGGTGAGCCGCGGCAACGCACCGCTCCGCTCGCTCGCCTTGACGCCCGGCTACGTCGGAAAATATCTCAAGGTCAGCATCCAGCCGAAGCACCCGATTTGCGAGGCCGGTCCCGCCGTCACCGCCATTGCCGCGAAACCGATCGCCGCCTCCGACGTGCCGTCGACGACCGTCTCGCCGGCCTTCCGTAATTTCGTTTCCGACGTCAACGACACCTACGTGAGCGGGTTGTGGACCGTGCTCGGCAATTGGACCGTCGTCGCCGACGACCGCCTGTTGAACGGCTACGGCGTCCGGCCGAACGCCCAGCCCGGCTCGCTGCTCTATCAAAACGACGCCGACACCGGCGACATGCAGATCGACTTGTTGATGTCGCCCGAGAAAACCGAGGGCACCGGCTTCTCCATTCCCGGTTCGCCCGCCGACAGCGACAGCACCGGTCGCGGCGACCGCAATCTCCACGCCGACATCCTCGTCAAATACGATCCCCGCACCAAGAACGGCTACGCGCTTCGCTTCTGGCGCACGAACAAGGCGCCGACCCATTGTCTCTTCCAGTTCTACAAGATTGAAAACGGTGCGGGCTCGCCGCTCAGTGAAAAACAGGCGATGACCGCGGTGTTCAAGCCGACGACCCATCTCACGATCAAAGTCACCGGCACCACGATCAACGCGACGGCGTCGAACGATGTGGACAAGGCAACGCTTTCCCTCACCGACACCATCGCGGCCAACCGTTTCGGCGGCGCCGGCGTCAACTGGCCGCGCGGCAGCACGAACACCTACAGCCGCATCGAGATTTCCTATCCGGGGGCGAAGTAATCGCGCGTTCCGATCAAACCGCGCTGTAGCCGGGGTCGCGGACCCCGGCATTGTCCAGATTTACTGCAACGTCCAACCGGGGTCATCGGCCCCGGCTGCAATTTCGTCGACCGGCGCCAGTCCGCCTACGGTTCCAGCCCGAGCAGTCGCGCCGGATTCTTGCGCGCGACGAGGTCGATCTCCGCTTGCGACACGCCCTCCGCGCGCAGCGCCGCGATGAACATCCTCAGCCCGACGGTGTGCACCGGATTGTTCGCCTGCCCGAGATCGGACGAAATGAGGAAATGCTCTGCGCCCACCTCGCGGATCGCCCGCGCGGCCTCCGATACCGGCACGGCCTTGCTCGGCTTGGCGTTCGGGACCGGACCCGCCACGCCGCCGATATGGGCCAGCCACGTGAATTCCATCACCGCGCCGAGTCCCGCCATCGCCTTCATCTGTTCGATCGTCGCGTGCGTCGAATCGGAGAGCACGTGCGTGACCAGCAGGCGTTTCACGCCGGCTTGTCTGGCGGCGGCGAGCACGATCAGCGATTCGGCGGGACCGGAGTGACCGGTGGCGAAGATGAGATCGTTCTCCGCTGCGAGCTGGAAAATCTCGGCGAGGGCGGGCACCGGTTTCCCGTCTTTCACCACGGAAACGAATGGCCGGTTCTCGTGCGAAAACTTCACCTGGTTTTCCGCGTCGTAGGTCGGGAGCCAGACGACCTTGCCGCGGCGGCCCTCGACCTGGACCATGCGGCGGACGGCCTCCGCGTTGATGCCACCTGCGGATCGGTTCAACACGATGCCGCCGAACACCTCGATGCCGCCGACCTCCTGCATCGCGAGTTGGGCGAGCGCGGCCGTCGACACGAAATGATTCTTGAGCACGAGGCCGCGCATGCCGGCGGCGCGGGCCTCGCGGACGACCTCGAAGCTGTTGATCGAGCGGCTGACCGTGTCGGGCGAGGAATGGCAGTGGAAATCGATCACGCCGGCGAGCGACTCGGTTGGTTCGGGCGTGGCCGCAAAGGCCGTGGCGGTGGCCGTCAGCAGGGCCCAGCGGAAGAGTGGGGTGATTCGCATGGCCCGACATGGTGGGCAGCCGCGGCGGTTTTTGGCGATACCGGAAGCGACCGGCCGCGCACGCTTCGCTCTTGACCGTCCAACGGCGGCCTTCGTGATGAACCTGCTGGCCCCGCCAGCGCGCCCCGTGAACCTACGCTCTCCGGCCTCTCCTGCGTTTTTTGCCGCGTTGCTCGCGTTTTTCCCCGGCTGTGCATTGGTCACGAACGGTCTGCACCAGTCGGTCGAGATCGCCTCGGTCCCGGCCGGTGCGACCGTGGTGATCGATGGCGTGGAGGCGGGCCAGACCCCGTTGACGACGCGCCTCTCGCGCACGCGTCCGCATCGGGTGGAATTGCACAAAGCCGGTTTCGTGACGGCGACGCGAAACGTCCTGACGCGTGACGATACCTACATGCGCCAACCGGTCCGCTTCGGCGTGGATATCGACAGCGGGGCCGCCAATGAACTCACGCCGGCGGCGATCAGCGTGGAATTGAAGCCCGTGGCGATCGTCACGGTCGCGTCGGGCGACGAGTTCGACCAGATGACTGCCGCGGTGCTGGCCGCCGACGACCTGTGGCACCAGGGATCGATTTCGGAAACCGAGCATCGCGACCGGATCGAAAAAATCCTCGCCCGTTTCGCCCGTTGAACGACCGCGGTGGCCGCACGTGGGTTGTTGCCGGCGCACCGCGGGATCGCAAGGATGGTCACCGTCGCCGAATCCGTTTTCTCCATGATCAATCCGCCTTTGATCTCTCGCCTTTGTGGACTGTGGCGTCTTGGGACGCTCTGCATCCTTGCCATTTCCGGCGTCGTGCTCGCCGCCGATGCCGTTCGGCTCCATGAGAGCTGCGACTTCGACTGGCGGTTTTTCAAGGGCGACGCGCCGGGCGCGGACCAGCCCGGATTCGACGACCACGCGTGGCGGAAACTGAATCTCCCGGATGACTGGAGCATCGAGGGTCCGTTCGCCCAGAGCGAACCGACCGGCGGCCCGGGTGGTTATCTGCCGACCGGCATCGGCTGGTATCGGAAGCAATTCACGCTCACCGACGCAGTGCTGGGACGGAAGATCAGCGTGGAATTCGACGGCGTCTACCAGCACAGCGACGTCTGGCTCAACGGCCATCTCCTCGGCCACCAGCCGTATGGCTACACGAGTTTCGCCTACGACCTGACCCCCTACCTGAAACTGGGCGGCGAACCCAACGTCCTCGCCGTGCGCGTCGACAACTCGCAGCAGCCGAATAGCCGCTGGTATTCGGGCTCGGGCATCTACCGGCATGTGTGGCTGACCGCGACCGATTCGGTGCACGTCGCACCCTGGGGCACCTATATCACGACCCCGAAGGTTTCGGCCGAATCTGCCACCGTGCGCATCCGCACGCGGCTGCTCGACGAGGAGCCGGCGGAATTCAAGGTCGTGCTGACGAGCGAAATCGTCGACGCCGAAGGGAAGGTCGTCGCGAGCACGCAGAGCGAGGCGACGCTGGCCACAGGCGAAAAAGAATTCGATCAGACGGTGGAACTCACTGCGCCTCGGCTCTGGTCGCCGAAGACCCCGAATCTCTACCGCGTGCGCACGAGCGTGACCGGCGATGGCGCCGTGATGGACAACTACGAGACGACGTTTGGCGTGCGCAGCATCGTCTACGACGTGGACCGCGGGCTCCTGTTGAACGGCGAGCCGGTGAAGCTCCTCGGCGTCTGCCTGCACCACGACGGCGGCGCGGTCGGCGCGGCGGTGCCGGAGGGTGTGCTCGAGCGGCGCCTGCGCCTGCTGCAGGCAATGGGCTGCAACGCGATTCGCTGCAGCCACAACCCGATGGCGCCGGAACTCTACGACCTCTGCGACCGGCTCGGCTTGCTCGTGCTGGACGAGGCGTTCGACGAGTGGACCGTCCGCAAGCCGCAGATTCGCCACGGGTATTCCGACTCCTTCAACGAGTGGTATGAGCGGGACCTCGTCGCGCTGATCCACCGCGACCGCAACCACCCGAGCGTGGTGATGTGGAGCGCGGGCAACGAAATCGGCGAGCAGCGCGCCGCGAACGGTCCCGCCGTGCTGGAAAAGCTCGTGGAGGTTTTTCACCGCGAGGATCCGACGCGGCCGGTGACGGCGGCGATGGACAACATCTTCACGGACCGCGGCCCGGCGCCCGCGGCGTTTACCGATCTCCTCGACATCGTCGGTTACAACTACGTCGACCGCTGGCTCGACCGCCGCGAGACGTTTTTCGGACCGGACCGCGCGGCGTTTCCCCAGCGCAAATTCGTCGGCACCGAGGACACCGGCGCCGGCGGCGTGCGTGGCGGCTATGCGTTTCGCGCGATGCCCGCGGGCACCCCGGAGCGTGCGACCTATGCCTCGGCGACGATCCGCTTGGAGCAGCTCTGGAAATTCGCGCTGACCCACGACTACATCATCGGGCATTTCATGTGGACGGGCATCGATTACCTCGGCGAGGCGCGCTGGCCCGCCAAGGGTGCGTCGAGCGGCGCGCTCGACACCTGCGGGTTTCCGAAGGACAGCTATTATCTCTACCAGAGTATTTTTTCGGACCAACCGATGCTGCACCTGCTGCCGCACTGGAACTGGGCTGGTCGCGAGGGACAGGTGATTCCGGTGCTCGCTTACACGAACTGCGACGTCGTCGAACTCTCCCTCAACGGTCGCAGCCTTGGCGCGAAGGCGCGCGAGTTTCCGCGGCCCGGCACGAAGGGCGGTTGGAACACCTACGCGAAGCCGCCGGTGAACCCGACGACAGCCGACCTGCACCTCGCGTGGGACGTGCCTTACGAGCCGGGCGTGTTGAAAGCCGTGGGTTGGAGGAACGGCCAGAAGATCTGCGAGGCCGAGGTGCATACGGCCGGTCCCGCCACGGCGCTCCGGGTGACCGTCGATCGCATCGCGCTGCGTGCCGACGCGCGCGACGTCGCGCACCTCACGGTGCAGGTCGTCGACGCGGCCGGTTACCCCGTCCCCGATGCCGCGCCGCTCGTGAAGTTCGGCGTGAGCGGGGCAGGCGCGCTGATCGGCGTCGACAACGGCGATCCCTCGAGTCACGAGGACTTCAAGGCCGCCGAGCGGCACGCGTTCAACGGAATGTGCCTTGCCATCGTGCAGGCCGGATTCACTGCCGGTGAGATTCGTGTCGCGGTCTCGGCCGAGGGTTTGACCGGCGCGACGATCGTGCTGCGCGCCGACGCCACCGAGTTGGCTCCGCCACGGATTACGCGCTGAAGGCTTGGACGGGGACCTTCAGCCGCTGCCCTCCGGGCTCGCGATCGCCGCTTTTTGTCGCGAAAGCAGGGGGCCGCGTTCGCGTCGTTCCTCCTCCTCATGCCGGCGCAGGCGGGCCGCAAGGATCTCCGCCCGACCCAGATAACCGACGATTTTTCCCGGATCCGCCCGCTCGACCACCGGCAGGCGGCCGACTTCGCGCTTCAACATCTTGCCGATGGCGTCCTGCAACGTTTCCTCGGGGTAGGTGACGGTCACATCGGTTTCGCCCGCTTCCAGCACGACGGTGGCGCTCGCTTTGTCGCGGCGCAGCGTCTGCACGATGTCGCCGCGCGTGATGATGCCGGCCAGCCGTCCGCTCTCGTCCACCAGCAGCGTGCCCTGGCGCCGCGAGACTGTCGGATCGCCCTGGGCGATGCGATCCGACAGCGCGGTCACGGTCGTCGTGGCGGGCACGATTGGCGGGTTGGGGTCCATGACGTCGGCTACCCGCATCAACTCGAACAGGTCGACGCTGTATTCGCGGGCGATGTGCTGGCCGCGGCGGGCGAGCTTCTCCGTGAGGATCGAGCGCCGGAGCAGCAGCACGGTGACGCACAGCGCCGCGACGCTGCCGATCAGGAGTGCCGGGAGCGCGTTGAGATCGTGGGTCAGTTCGAGCACGAAGATCATGCCGGTAAGCGGAGACCGCATCGTCCCGCCCATCATCGCGGCCATGCCAACGGTCGCCCACAAACCGGGATCGCCGGCCCCCATAGCCATCCCGATGAGCGCCCCGAGTGCGCCGCCGATCATCAACAGCGGTGCCAGCACGCCGCCCGAGGTCCCGGAGCCGAGGGAGATGGCCCACACGATGCCCTTGGCGAACAGCAGCCCGACGAGCGCCGTGCCCACCAACTCGCCGCGCATCAGGCTGTGAATCGTGCCATAGCCGACGCCAAGCACCCGCGGATCGAGCACGCCGCCGAGGCCGACCGCCAGGCCGCCGAGCGCGGGCCACCACATCCAGTGCAGCGAGAACTTGGGAAACAGGTCTTCGCAGGCATAAACCAGCATCGTCAGCAGGCCGGATCCAAGGCCCGCGCCGATGCCGACGAGCAGCGCGAGCGCGAGCGCTTTCGGCGCCAGCGCGGCATGGGCGACGACCGGGAAAATCGGCCCCGCCCCGAGCAGGGGCACGCGCAGCACCGCTGCCACCACCGCCGCGACGACCACCGGGATGAAACTCCGGGGTTTCCATTCGAACAGCAGCAACTCGACCGCGAGCAGGACGGCGGCGATCGGCGTGGCGAACACCGCCGCCATGCCGGCTGCGGCGCCGGCGACGAGCAGCGTCTTGCGTTCCGAGGCCGTCAGGTGAAAGAGCTGGGCGAACATCGAGCCGAACGCGCCTCCGGTCATGATGATCGGCCCCTCCGCGCCGAACGGCCCGCCGGTGCCGATCGAGATCGCCGACGACACCGGCTTGAGCACGGCGACCTTGAGATTGATCAGGCTCCGGCCGAGCAGGATCGCCTCGAGCGCCTCGGGGATGCCGTGCCCACGGATTTTTTCCGACCCGTAGCGCGCCATCAGCCCGATGATGAGTCCGCCGATCGCGGGGATGAGTATCACCCACCAGCCGAGATGATTGTCCTGCGGCAACGTCGCCGCGGATGAAATCCGCAGGAAGAACGCCATGTTGGTCATGACGGCGATCAGCCAGATCAGCGCCTTGGCCACGACGGCGCCGATCGCGCCGATCGGGACGGCCAGCAGGCAGAGCAGCAACACCCGCCAGTCGGTGGTGAAATCGGCCAGGGCATCGGCAACGTGGCCGGAAGCCGGGGCGGTTGGGTTCGGGTTCGAATGGGTTTGGTCCATGGAAAAGTGAGGGGCAGTTATTATATCGTAACACGATATAATGCAATCGGGATTGTCTGGCCGGCGTCCCTTCGCCTTGCTGTCTCCCTTCGCGATGCCCCGCTCCCTGATCACCCAGTCGCACTACGAACGCCTCGCGGCGTTTCGCCACGCGCTCCGGCGCTTCCTGCACTTCAGCGAGGAGGCGGCCCGGGCCGCCGGCGTGACGCCGCAGCAGCATCAGGCGCTGCTCGCGATCAAGGGGTTTCCCGGGCGCGACCGCGTCTCGATCGGTGAACTCGCCGGGCGGCTGCACGTGCGTCATCACAGCGCGGTGGGCTTGGTCGACCGGCTGGACCGCCTGGGGCTCGTCCGCCGCCGGCCCGCTGCCAGCGACCGCCGGCGGGTGGAGGTGCGGCTGACGGCGCGCGGCGAGGCGTTGATCCGGCGCCTCTCGGCGGCCCATCTCCGCGAACTCCGGGAACTCGCACCGGAACTTCGCCGCCTCCTCGACTTGGGCGCTGGCGCCTGAGGCGCTCTGGCAGCCGGATTCCGCCGTCCGTCCGTCCGCCTCCAATACGTCAGAACGTGGCCCGGCGGCGGCCCGGTTTTTGCCGCTTCCAGAGGTGAAAGCCGCACCGAAATCCGCGCGCCGCGAAATTTTCCCTCGGGGCAATACCGGCGCTTTTCCCGCAAGAAAAAAATGGCCGAAAAATTAACACAATTCTCGCGATAAACCTGTTGACGGCGAAAACCCAAAGTCCAATAGGTTGTGGTCGCTGCGGTGAGAAACCACATCCTGTTGTGGTCAACAACGCGTCAATAAGTTCTAACAACTTTTGTTCGCCTAGGGCTCCGGCGCGTCAAAAAACACCCCTTTCCCACCTCTTTTTTCATCTTTAATTCCTCCGATCCCATGCAGAAAACTTTCCAGGTCGGCGCCAAGACTTTCGTTCTCGATCAGGACAAGGCGGAGGCCGCGTTCGCGGCCAAGAAGGTCATCAACGGTCGCGAGACCATGACCTTCAATCTTCTCCCGCTCAAATACCAGTGGGCCTACGATCTCTACCGCACGATGAAGGCCAATCACTGGGAGCCCGAGGACATCCCGATGGGCAAGGACATCGAGCAGTGGCGCGACGAGAAGGCCGTGTCCGACATCGAGCGCTGGATCATCCGGATGGGCATCGGCTACTTTTCCGCGGCCGAGGGCATCGTCGGCGACAACATCCAGCACGTCGTTCGCGAACTCGTCACGGCGCCCGAGCTCAAGCTCGTCCTCGGCCGCCACGCGCACGAGGAGAACATCCACGCCGATTCGCTGCTCTACATGATCGCCTCGCTCGGCATCAACCCGCACGAGTGCGAGGCGATGTTCGAGGATGTCCCGACCATCGTCCGGAAGAATGAGTTCGTCACCAACGTCTCGCGCTCCCTCCGCCGTGACCTCGACCTCACGCTGCCGGAGAACAAGCGGCTCCTCGCGAAAAACATCTTTGTCTTCGGCCAGTGCATGGAGGGCACGCAGTTCTACGGGCTGTTCGGCATGATCCTCTCGCTCTACCGCCAGAACAAGTTCCCCGGCATCGGCCAGATGTTCCGCTACACGCTGCGCGACGAGTCCAACCACATCGAGGTCTTCCGGAACCTGTTCATGGACCTCATCGAGGAGAACCGCGAGATCTGGACCACCGAATTCAAGGAGGAGCTCCGCGCGCTCATGTCCGAGGCGATCACCCTCGAGAAGGAGTTCATCCGCGACTGCCTGCCGGTCAACGCCGTCGGCCTCGCGATCGAGGAATTCATCACTTACATTGACTACATCGCCGACCGCCGCCTCGAGGGCTGCGGCCTGGCCCCGCTCGCCGCCGGCGTCAAGAACCCGCTGCCGTGGCTCGCCGAGATGATGGACATCAAGAAGGAGCAAAACTTCTTCGAGGGTCGCGTCACCGAATATCAAAAGGCCTCCTCCCTCAACGTCGCCAGCGACGACGAGCTGTAACCCCCGGCTCGCTCGTCGGCTTCCTGTCCTCGCAGTCGTTCCCGCCGCCTCCGTCCGTTCCCCCACTGTCTCCCGTTGCGATGCCGAATTCGGCCGGGCAACGGCATTCCCTTTTTTCCGCCGCGCGTTTCCGCCATTTTGTTTCTTTTACGTTAATTCTTCCTCCGTTCCGCCATGAGCACTCCTTCCGTCGCCCACGATCTCGCCCTCAAACGCACCGTCCACACGCCCGTCGAGCAGAAGCCGCACTATGCGTGGCGCGATGTCCTGGCCGCCGAGCCCATCGAGCTTCCGTCCGTCGTTCTCCTCTGCCCGCACGGCGAGGAGCGCTTTGTCCTCGCCGAGGTCGCTGACACGCTCGGCAAGGCCCTGACCAACGTCCATCTCGCGAAGGGCGAGAAGGACATCTTCAACGACGCCAACCGCGCCTGGGTCGCCCGCATCTGCCGCGAGGTCGCCGCCAATCTCGCCGAGCTCGCCCGCACGCAGTCGCCCCTCCGGCTCTCGCTCAACTCCCTCTACGAGCTGATCGAGAAGACGCTCGTGGACAACAACGCCTACTTCGTCGCCAAGAGCCTCCTCCTCAACCGCGCCCGCAAGATCTCC
>CALFNN010000067.1 GCA_937902925.1 uncultured Opitutaceae bacterium | reverse complement strand
TGATGCAGCGGCCGCCGGTGAGGACGGCGATGTCCTCGAGCATGGCCTTGCGGCGGTCGCCAAAGCCCGGGGCCTTGACGGCGCACACATTGAGCGTGCCGCGAATCTTGTTCACGACGAGTGCCGCCAGGGCCTCGCCCTCGACTTCCTCGGCGATGACGAGAAGGGGCTTGCCGCTCTTGGCGACGGTCTGGAGGAGCGGGAGAAACTCCTGGAGATTGGAGATTTTCTTCTCGTGGATGAGCACGTAGGCGTCCTCAAGGACGGCTTCCTGCGCCTCGGCGTTGGTCGTGAAGTAGGGCGAGAGATAGCCCTTGTCGAACTGCATGCCCTCGACGACGTCGAGCGTGGTCTCGATGGACTTGTTTTCCTCGACCGTGATGGTGCCGTCCTTGCCGACCTTGTCCATCGCGTCGGCAATGATGTTGCCGATGGTGTCGTCCCAGTTGGCGGAGACGGTCGCGACTTGGCGGATTTCCTCGCGGTCGGAAACCTTCTTGGAAATTTTCGCGAGCTCGGCGATCGCGGCCTCCACGGCCTTGTCGATGCCGCGCTTGAGGAAGATCGGGTTCGAGCCGGCGGTGACGTTCTTGAGGCCTTCCTTGTAGATGGACTCGGCGAGCACGGTGGCGGTCGTGGTGCCGTCGCCCGCGGCGTCGGAGGTCTTGGACGCGACTTCCTTCACCATTTGCGCGCCCATGTTCTCGTAGGGATCAGGAAGCTCGACTTCCTTGGCGACGGTCACGCCGTCCTTGGTGACGGTCGGCGAACCGAATTTTTTGTCGATCACGACATTGCGGCCCTTGGGACCGAGGGTGACCTTGACGGCCCGGGAAAGGAGTTCGACACCGCGAAGGATTTTCTGCCGCGCGGCCTCGTCGAAGAGGAGTTGTTTAGCTGCCATAGTAGTGGGTGATAGAGTTGAATTTTAAAGTGGTGGCGGAGAACTCAGGCGATGACGCCGAGGATGTCGTCTTCGCGGACGAGCGTGTATTTCTTGTCGTCGAGCTTCACCTCGGTGCCGCCGTATTTGCTGATGAGCACCTTGTCGCCGACCTTGACCTCGAAGGGACGGATTTTGCCGTCTTCTTCCCGCTTGCCGGTGCCGAGGGCGATGACTTTCGCCTCCTGCGGTTTTTCCTTGGCGCTGTCCGGGATGATGATGCCCCCGCGGACCTGCTCTTTTTCCTCGATGTGCTCGACGAGAACACGATCACCGATGGGTTTGATTTTAACGTTAGCCATATGTGGTTGGGTTTGGATTGAAGGGTGGATTTTGTTGTTGGTTTTTCAGCAAAGCGCGCCTGCCGCGAAATCGCAGCGGGCGCGCAAAGGGTGAAAGTTATTTCTTCTTGTCGTCGTCGACGACCTCGAAATCGGCATCGACCACGTCGGCCTTTTTCTCGGTCTTCTTGGCGGAGCCTTCGCCCGCCGGCGGGGCGCCGGCCTCGGCACCGGCCGCCGTCCCGCCGGCGGCTTGCGCCGCCTTCTGGGCCTCGGCGTAGAGTTCGCTGCCGATCGCGGAAAGCTTTTCCATCGCTGACTTCATGCGCGCGGCGTCGTTGCTCTCGAGATCCTTCTTCGCATCGGCGAGGGCCGACTCGAATTTCGACTTGGTGTCCGCCGGGAGCTTGTCGCCGGCGTCCTTGAGCGTCTTTTCAAGCTGGTAGATCGTCGTATCGAGCTGGTTTTTCGTCTCGACGGCTTCCTTGCGCTTGCGGTCTTCCTCGGCGTGAAGCTCGGCTTCCTTGGTCATCTTCTCGACCTCCTCCTTCGAAAGGCCGGACGAGCCCTGGATCGTGATCTTCTGGTCCTTGCCGGTGCCGAGATCTTTCGCGGACACGTGCAGGATGCCGTTGGCATCGATGTCGAACGTGACCTCGATCTGCGGCGCGCCGCGCGGCGCCGGCGGAATGCCATCGAGCCGGAACGTGCCGAGCACCTTGTTGTCGCGCGACATCGGGCGCTCGCCCTGCAGGACGACAATTTCAACCGAGGGCTGGTTGTCGCTGTAAGTCGAAAAGGTCTGCGTCTTCTTCGAAGGGATCGTCGTGTTGCGCGGAATCATCGCGGTCGCCACCTGTCCCGCGGTCTCGATGCCCAGCGTGAGCGGAGTGACGTCGAGAAGCAGCACATCGCGGACTTCGCCCTTGAGCACACCGCCCTGAATCGCGGCGCCCACCGCCACGACTTCATCGGGGTTCACGCCCTGGTGCGGCGGCTTGCCGCCGAGCGTCTTTGCAATGTCCACGATCTTCGGCATGCGCGTCATGCCGCCGACGAGGACGAGTTCGTCGATTTGCGCCGAGGTCAGCTCGGCGTCCTTCAGGCAGTTCTTGAACGGCTGCACGCAGCGCTCGGAAAGCGAATCGCAGATCTGCTCCATCTTCGCCCGCGTGAGCTGCAGATTGAGATGCTTCGGACCCGAGGCGTCGGCCGTGATAAAAGGCAGGTTGATGTCCACGGATTGGGTGGACGACAGGGCGATCTTCGCCTTCTCGGCTTCTTCCTTCAGGCGCTGAAGCGCCATCGGGTCCTTGCGCAGGTCGATGCCGTTGTTCTTCTTGAACGAGTCCACGAGCCAGCCGATGATGGCGTCGTCCCAGTTGTCGCCGCCGAGGTGCGTGTCGCCATTCGTGGCCTTCACCTCGAAGACGCCGTCGCCGATCTCGAGCACCGACACGTCAAACGTGCCGCCGCCCAAGTCGAACACCGCGATCTTCTCGTCCTTCTTCTTGTCGAGGCCGTAAGCCAGCGAAGCCGCGGTCGGCTCATTGATGATGCGGAGAACGTCGAGACCGGCGATCTTGCCCGCGTCTTTGGTGGCCTGGCGTTGCGAATCGTTGAAATAAGCCGGAACCGTGATGACCGCTTGGGTGATCTTTTCGCCAAGGTAAGCCTCGGCATCGGCCTTCAACTTGCCGAGGACGAATGCCGAGATTTGTTGCGGCGCGAACTGCTCGGTCTTGTCGCCGGCCTTCACCTCGATATAAGCGTCGCCGTTCTTTCCCTCGACCACTTTGAACGGCATGTTCCGTGCCTCGGCGTTCACCTCGGAAAACTTTCGGCCGATCAAGCGCTTGGCGGAAAACACGGTGTTGCTGGGGTTGGTCACTGCCTGCCGCTTGGCGGCCTGGCCAACGAGACGCTCCCCGGATTTTGTGAACGCAACCACAGACGGCGTCGTGCGCGCACCTTCGGCGTTCGGGATGACCACCGGTTCGCCGCCCTCCATGACGGCCATACAAGAGTTGGTGGTGCCCAGATCGATTCCTAAAATTCGGCTCATGCGCCTCGCGTTGCAATGGACGTGCCTCGAACGCGACAGGCGATTTTAATGCCTATCAATCAATATTTAGAAAATTTAAGCAGGCTCCCGTCCACCCCGCCTCGCGCCCAAATTTACGCCACGCTGGCACACTCGTGGCACATCCCTCCGGGCCTCCGGCCACGATGTCACAGTTGAATTTCTGCCGACGGCGTCCAAGGTGCGCCAATGGAAATGGAAATCACCCTGCCGCAAGAGCTGCCGCTGATGACGCTGCCCAACGTGGCGTTTTTCCCGCAGGCACTGATGCCCATCCACATTTTCGAGCCTCGCTACCGCGAAATGTTGCGCGACGTGCTCGCCGCCAACCGCCTCTTCGCCGTCGCCGGCCTCGACCTCCAAGAAATGAACCGTCCGGGCAAGTTTGAGCCGCCGCACCGGGTGGCCAGCGTGGGCATTGTCCGCGCCTGCCAGAAGAACGACAACGGCACCTCCAACCTTCTGCTTCAGGGTCTCGCCCGGATCGAGATTGTCGACATCGTGACGGACGAGCCCTACCGGCGCATTCGGGGGCGGGCGTTGACCAGCCTACCCGGCGCCAGCGACGACGAAAACCAAGTCCTGCGTCGTGAACTCTCACGGCTCCTGGGCCTCAAGCTGAAGCTCACGGCCGCCCAAGCCGGCGAAATGGCCGCCTTTCTCAAAACGGTCGAAGACCCCGAGGCCTTCGTGGACATCGCCGCGTTCAGCCTCTGCGAGGATCCGGCCCTCAAACAACGGCTGCTTGAAACCCTCGATGTTCATCGGCGCCTCAAGCTCTTTAACCGCCAGCTCCGGACCGAAGTCGGCGCCCTCAAGCTCAGCCGCAAGCTTCAAGGCCGCCTCCCCGACGACCGGATCTCCGAAAACTGAGCCGGGGGGGCGCGCGCTCATGCGCTCGTGCGCAGACCGATGAAAAATGGAGCCGAGCATCGGACTTGAACCGATGACCCATGCTTTACGAAAGCATTGCTCTACCAACTGAGCTAGCTCGGCGCTTGTGGGAAGTGCGGAAGAAACGCGCCGCTCCGGCAAGCGCAAGCACCATTTTCTTCAACCGCATCAGGCATCGGCGGCCATGCGCAGCACGCGCCGCGAACTCCTCGTATCTTGGCGTCACAATTGGCCAATTCGTGCGCAGCAATGCCACTTTACCGGCTCTGCCACCACGCAGTATGATGAAGTCCGAATCCAGCGGGCATGAAACGAGTCTCCACATCGCCCACGCCATCGTCGGCGTCCTCCCTGTTCTCCCGGCGCGTCTCGCGCCGCGATTTCTTGCGCGGCCTCGGCACCACCGCCATCTCCGCCGCCACCCTCGGCGCGCAGGGCGTCGCGAGCGAACTCGCCCAGGCCAATGCCGAAAAGGTCCACGGTCCCGGCGCCGTGCCCGTCACGCTTTCGGTCAACGGCGAGCGCCGCACCTTTACGATTGAGCCGCGTGTGACGCTGCTCGAGGCCCTGCGCATGAACGCCGGTCTCACCGGCGCCAAGGAAGCCTGCGACCGCGCGACTTGCGGCGCCTGCACGGTGCTCCTCGACGGCGATCCGGTTTATGCTTGTTCGGTTCTGGCCATCGAAGCCCAAGGCGCCGAGATCGAGACCATCGAGGGACTGACCAAAAGCGGTGAACTCACCCGGCTCCAGCACGCGTTCATCGACAAGGACGGACTCCAGTGCGGTTTTTGCACGCCGGGCTTCGTGCTGACCCTTACCGCCCTCCTGCGCAAGAATCCCCACCCCACCGAGGCCGAAATCCGTCGCGCCAGCGCCGGCAATCTCTGCCGGTGCGGTTCGCAGCCGCGGATTATTGCGGCGGCCCTCGCGGCCGGCGGCACGGAAACGGCCGCCAAGGCCACGGTCATCCATTTTCACGACCATGCCCTGGCCTAAAGAAACCAAATACCTCGGGAAATCCACGCCGCGCGTCGAGGGCCCGGCGAAGGTTTCCGGCCGCGCGAAATACACCACCGACGTCGCGCCCGCCGGCGTGCTTTTCGGCGTGATCCTCCGCTCCGCGTGGCCCGCCGCGAGGATCAAATCGATCAACCTCGACAAAGCCCGAATCGCACCCGGCATCAAGGCCGCCATCCTCGCGCACGACGGAGAATTCGTCGTGCACTACTACGGTGAGGAACTCGCCGCGCTCGCCGGCACGAGCCGTAACGCCGTTCTCGATGCCTTGCAGCTCATCGAGGTCGACACCGAGCCCCAGCCTTTCGTCGTCAAGGAGCTCGATGCCATCAAGCCCGATGCTCCGCGCGTCTTTGCCGAAAAACCCAATCTCGGCGAAGTCCCCACCAAAGACACGGGCAGCATCGACGACGCCTTTGCCCAGGCGGCCGCGGTGGTCGAGAACACCTTTTCCACGGCGATCGCGATTCACCATCCGATGGAGCCGCACTCCTACGCGGTGGCCTTCGAGGGCGATGAGATGACCGCCTGGGCGTCGACCCAAGGCATCTTCAGCGTGCGCGACGGTTTTGCGCGCAGCCTCGGCCTGCCGCAGAACAAGGTGCGCGTCATCTGCGAACACATGGGCGGTGGATTCGGCGCCAAGAGTTCGCTCGGCGCCGAAGGCCGCCTCTGCGCCAGCCTCGCGCAGGCAGCCGGTGCGCCGGTGAAGCTCGCGCTCACGCGGTTTGAACAGGCCCTGGCCGTTGGCAATCGGCCATCGTCCTTTCAGAAGCTCAAGCTTGCCGCCGATGCGGACGGAAAGCTGACGGCATTTCAAATGGAAGGGTTCGGGACGCCCGGATTCGTAGCCAGCGCCCCGACCGCCGCCGGCGGCAGCGGCGTCACGCTGCCGATGCCCTACATTTACAAGCCCGCCGCCACGCGCGTGAAGCAATCCGGCGTCGCGATCAACGCCGGTGCATCGTGCGCGATGCGGGCGCCCGCCCATCCGCCCGCCTCGTTCGGCATGGAGAGCATTCTCGATCAGCTCGCCGCCAAGCTCGGGATGGATCCCCTCGAAATCCGGCTGAAAAACGATCCCTCTGAAATTCGCCGGCGCGAATACGAGATCGGCGCGGAAAAATTCGGCTGGAAACAGAAATACCGGAAACCCGGATCGGGCCCCGGTCCCGTCAAGGTCGGGGTCGGCTGCGCCGGCGCCGCCTGGATGAGCGGCGGCCGCGGCACCCAGGCCGAAGCGCAAATCTTTGCGGACGGCACGGTCGAGGTCCGCGTGGGCACGCAGGATCTCGGCACGGGTTCGCGCACCGTCGTGCAAGTCGTCGCGGCGGAAATGCTCGGCATCGACCCCGCGCTCATCACGGCGCGCGTCGGCGACACGCGTTTTCCGCCTTCCGGCACGAGCGGCGGCAGCACGACGACGGCATCGGTCTCGCCGGCCATCTACGACCTTTGCGAGAACGTTGTCGCCGAATTGAAAAAAATCAGCGGCCTCGAGGATCCCCGCAGCGCCAACTGGAAGCAGGCTTGCGCCAAGGTCGGCCCGAGCCCGCTCGCCGTGACCGGCCGGTGGCATGACGGCCTTTCCACGGGCGGGGCGTGCGGCGTGCAGTTTGCCGAGGTCGAGGTCGACACCGAGACCGGCTTCGTGAAGCTCCGCAAAATCCTCGCGGTGCAGGACTGCGGCACCGTCGTCAACAAGCTCACCTGCGAAAGCCAGATCAACGGCGGCGTGATCATGGGCATCGGCTACGCACTCTACGAACAACGCGTCATGGACCGGCGCAGCGGCGTCGTGCTCAACCCCAACTTCGAGACCTACAAGCTGCCCGGCATCGCCGACATCCCCGACATCGAGATTCTGCTGCTCGACATGCCGGAGCGCGGCGTCATCGGCGTCGGTGAACCGTGCACGATCGCGGCCGCCTCCGCGATCGCCAACGCCGTCGCGAACGCACTCGGCGTGCGCGTGACGAGCCTGCCGATCACGCCCGACAAAGTCCTCGCCGCCCTCGGCCAGTTGCCCGACACCGGCGTTGCGACTGCGCTGGCGCGGGATCTCGACGCGGCCTTCGCCCAGGTGGCAAGCGCGCCCGCGTCCACCCTTTCACCGGAGACCGTCGCATGAACGCCTTTGCCTATGTAACCGCCCAGACCCCCGAGTCGGCCGCCGAGCTCGCGCACGATGACGGCTGCTTTCTCGCCGGCGGCATGGATTTGCTCGGCGAGATGAAGGAATCGCTGCTCAAACCAAAGACGCTCGTCAACGTGAAGCACCTGCCCGGCACGACCGAGGTCCAGATCGACGGCGCGAAGTGCCTTATCGGCGCCAATGTCACCCTCGCCGCGCTCGCCGCGCATCCCGACCTGCGCCGGCTCGTCCCCGGACTCGCCGAGGCCGCAGCCGAGGTGGGCTCGCCGCAGATCCGCAACCTTGCCACCGTCGGCGGCAATCTCGCGCAGCACTCGCGCTGCTGGTATTACCGGCACCGCGATGTGCAGTGCCGGAAAAAAGGCGGCACGGCATGTTTCGCACGCCAGGGCGAAAGCAAGTTCCATTCGCTATTCACCGGCTGCATGTGCCTCAGCCCGCTGGTCTCCAATCTCGCGATCGCCCTCGCCGCGCTCGACGCCCGCGTCATCGTGCAACGCGGCCGGAAAACCGAGACGCTCACGCTCGCGCAACTTTATGCGACGGCCTGGACCACGCCGGCCGCCCACAATTCGCTGAAGCCGGGCGATCTCATCCTGCGCATCGAGCTCGCCGCCGCCCCCGGCGCCCGAAGCGCCTATCTGCAGCTCAGCGAAAAAAGCGATTTCGACTGGGCCCTGGTGAGCTGCGCGGCCGCCGCGAAAGTCGACGACGCGACGCTGACCGGTGTCCGCATTGTCCTCGGCGCCGTGGCGCCCATCCCGTGGCAGGTCGACGAGGCGAACGCTTTTCTCGAGGGCAAACGCCTCACCGACGAAACGGCCCGGCGCGCCGCGGAGCTGTTGTTGCGCGAAGCGCGTCCGTCCGGCGACAACGCCTACAAGCTGCCGATCGCCCGTGCGCTCGTTCGCCGCACCTTGATGAAGCTGGTGGCCTGAACCCGGCGTAAGGCCGGCCGGCGATCTGGCTCGCCACGGAAATCCGCGCGCCAATCATTTCCGGCCGCTCCCGTGCCGCCGCTCGCCACCGACCTCTTCGACTACCCGCTGCCTTCGCACCTCATCGCGCAGACGCCTGCCGCCCGCCGCGACGCGTCGCGGTTGCTCGTGGTCGATCGCGCCGCGCACACGGTCGCCCATCACACGTTCGCCGATTTGCCGCGCTTCCTGCGCGCCGGCGACACGCTGTTTCGCAACAACGCCGCCGTCCTGCCCGCCCGCCTGCACGCGCAACGTCCCACGGGTGGACACGTCGAGTGCTTCCTGCTGCGCCCGGCCGACGGCGAACGCGTCTGGCGCTGCCTCGTCAAGCCGGGCAAGAAACTTCCCGTCGGAGCCACGTTCGCCCACCCGACCGGCGCATTCGCCGGCAAGATCGTCGCCAAGGACGACGATGGCTCGGCGCTCGTGGAACTCGCCACTCCCGGCAACGAAGCGATCACGGTTGTCGCCAACCGCCTCGGCGATGTCCCGCTGCCGCCTTATATCACCCGTGACGGCGACTCGCTCCGCGCGCGTGATCTCGAGCGCTACCAAACAGTCTACGCCGACCCGGCGCGGCAGGTCGCGGTCGCTGCGCCCACGGCCGGTCTGCATTTCACGCCCGCGCTGCTCGCGACGCTGGCCGCCCAAGGCGTGCAAGCCGTCGATGTCACGCTGCATGTCGGCCTAGGCACCTTCAAACCGATCACGACCGACACCATCGAGGCCCACGCGATTCACCGGGAACTTTACGAACTGCCGCCAGCCACACAAAAAGCGCTGTTCCCGCCGCACTCCGGCCGGCGGGTCGCCGTCGGCACCACCACGGTGCGGAGCGTCGAACACTTTCTCGGCATCCACCAAGCTGCGCTGCCCCATCCCCACGTGGCCGAAGCCGACACGTTTATCTATCCGCCCCGAACTTTCGCCGGGGTGGACGCTCTCATCACCAATTTCCACCAGCCGCGCTCGACGCTGCTTTGTCTTGTCGCAGCGTTTCTTTCGCCCGGCTCGAGCGATGGCATCGCCTGGCTGCATGAAATTTACGCCGATGCCATTGCCCGCAGCTACCGTTTCCTGAGCTATGGCGATGCGATGCTCATCCTTTGAGGCGGTCGCCGGTAAATGTAATCATTTTAGTTGCTTTTGTGGCGAACCCGGCCTCGTTCCCGGTCCCTGCGCGAGCATTCGCGCCAATCCTCACCTGAGACCAAAGCCATGAAAGTCTTCCGCCATCTCCTTATCCTCGCCGTCCTCGGCGTCGCCACCGCCGCGAGCGCGGCCACCGAAACCTACGTGGCCGATCCTGCGCATTCTTCGGTCAACTTCGGCATCCGGCACTTCTTCACGCAGGTGCCCGGCCGGTTCACCAAGTTCGAGGTCACGCTGCAGGTCGACCGCGACCATCTGGAAAACAACTCCGTCGAGGCCGTGATCTACATCGCCTCCGTCAAGACCGAAGCCGCCGACCGCGACGCCCACCTGCAGAAGCCGGAATTCTTCGACGCCGCGAAATTCCCCACGATGACCTTCAAGAGCAAAACGTGGAAGAAAACCGGCGACGACACGTTCGATGTGACCGGCGACCTCACGATCAAGGGTGTAACCAAGGAGGTCGTGCTCGCGACCAAGTTGCTCGGCTTCGGTCCCGGCATGCAGCCCGGTTCGATGCTCTCCGGCTGGCAGGCGACGACGAAACTCAATCGTGACGACTTTGGCGTCAGCGCGTTCCCCAAGGTCGTCGGCGCCGATGTCGACATCACGATCAACGTCGAGGCCGGCCGACGCTCGTAACCGTCCGCACCGGGCCGAAAAGGCCGTCCTTTCTTTTTTGCCGGCCACGTCCACACTGGGCGGGTTCCATGACTGACGACGAACTCCAGACCCTGATCGAAGAGGCCACCGCGGACTATGCGATCGGCGACAACGAGGCCGCGCTTACCAAGCTCGCTCGCGCCACCGCCGCGGCGCCGGCCTCGTTCGAGGCCTGGCACGCTCTGGCGGAGGTCAACTTTTCCCTCCGCCGGCTCGATGCCGCCCTCGCCGCGGCCGAGCGCGCCCATGCCTTGCGGCCCGGCGACTTGTTCATCAACACGACGCTTTCCCGGATCTGGATGGAGCGCGGCGACAAGGCGCGCGCGGAGCATTTTGGCGCCCAAGCCAAGATCGGCAGTTGGAAAGACCAGCTCAAGAACCCCGCGCCACCGGATGCAGGCGGGTTGCGCTGACTCCCGTTGACAGCGCTCGCGCCACCCCGGTAAATTTGCTTCCCTATGGAGACGCCGACCTACGTGTTGGAGTTCGAAAAACCGCTGCGGGAACTCGTGAAACAGCTCGACGAACTCCGTCAGCAGTCGATCGAGACCAACGTCGACCTCGGGACGGAAATCCACGCCATCGAGGGCAAGATCGAGGCGATGCAGCGGGACATCTATTCCAACCTGACCCCATGGCAAAAGGTCCAGATCGCCCGCCATCCGCGGCGCCCCTACGCGTTGGACTACGTCGGGCTGATTTGCGAAAGCTTCCAGGAACTGCACGGCGACCGCCAGTTCAAGGACGATCAGGCGTTGGTCGGTGGCACGGCTTTTTTCAATGGCGACGCGGTCATGATCATCGCCCAGCAAAAGGGCCGCGACACGAAGGAAAAAATCGCGCGGAATTTCGGCATGCCCCAGCCGGAAGGCTACCGCAAAGCCCTTCGCTTGATGCGCATGGCGGAAAAATTCAGTCTGCCCGTCCTCACCTTCATCGACACGCCGGGCGCTTTTCCGGGCATCGAGTCGGAGGCGCGCCATGTCTCGGAGGCGATCGCGGTCAACCTGCGCGAAATGGCGATGCTGCGCACGCCGACTATTTCGGTCGTCGTCGGTGAAGGCGGTTCCGGCGGCGCGCTTGGGATCGGCGTGACGGATCGCGTCCTCATCTTCGAAAACAGTTATTACTCCGTGATCTCTCCGGAAGGTTGCGCCGCGATCCTCTGGAAGGACGGCACCGCCGCCCCGAAGGCCGCCGCCGCTTTGAAACTCAGCGCGGATCATCTCGAGAAACTCGGCGTCGTCGACGAGGTCATCCCCGAGCCGCTGGGAGGCGCCCACAACGATCCGGCGCAGGCGGCTGGTGCGTTGAAATACGCGCTGCAAAAACACTTGAACGACCTGCGCGCCCTAGCCGGCGAAAAGCTGCTCGAGACGCGTTACGAGCGCTACCGGCACCTCGGCGTTTACGAGGATGCCGGCGTGGTGCGAAGCTGAGAGCAGCGGGCCGGACCGCAGCCCACCGCTACCGCCGGACCGTCAGCAATTCGATCTTCTCGGCCCGCGCCATCGAGGCCCCGATCTCGATCAGCGCGCCTGAGAGCCGCACGTCCTCCGTCGCCACCTCGAAACGCCGCGGCATTCCATCGATAAACCGGGCCACCACGGGGCGAACATCGCGGCCGAGCACGCTTGCGTAGGGGCCGGTCATGCCCACATCGCACATGAAAGCGGTCCCATTCGGCAGCACGGTCGCATCGGCCGTCGGCACGTGGGTGTGCGTGCCCAGCACCGCCGTCACCCGACCATCGAGATGCCAGCCCAGCGCCTGTTTCTCAGACGTCGCCTCGGCATGGATCTCGACGACGATCGCGTCGGCCTGCGCCTTGAGTTGCTCGATCATCCGGTCGGCACAGAGAAACGGGCAGTCGGCTTTCAATCCCATGAAGGTCCGGCCCAGCACGGTGAAGATCGCCACCCGGAACCCGCGTTTTTCGATAATGAGATGATCCCAGCCGGGATTGGACGCCGGCAGGTTCGCCGGGCGGCAGACGTGCTCAATCTGCGTGATTTCGTTTTCCCACCCCCGTTGGTCCCACACGTGGTCGCCGAGGGTGATGGCGTCGACGCCGCTCTCGAGAATCGATTTTGCGATCGCGCCGGTGATCCCCGCGCCCGCCGCGGCATTTTCGGCGTTGGCGATCACGAAATCCAGGCTGTGTTCCGTCCGCAGTCGCGGCAAGCGCTCGGCCACGATATCGCGGCCCGGCCGGCCGACGATGTCCCCGATGAAAAGGAGCTTCAACATCATGCCACGGTGCGGGGCATCGCGGCGCGCGCCAACCACTATTTCACGGCTTCAGCGCGGCGCCAATCCTGTCTCCAGCAGCGAAAATCCTCCCGGCCTCGCTTCCCCGGGCTTGCCTCCCGGGCGGCCAGTGCTCTTTGATAAGCGGCTTTTTATCGAGAGCACACCGCCATGAAAAAAGAGATCACCTCCCCCGCTGCGTTTCCCAAGGCCGAGATCGGCCGCGAAATGAAGGGCGCCGACGCCGTTGTCGAGTGCCTGATTCGCGAGGGCGTCGACGTCATTTTCGCCTATCCCGGCGGCGCGTCCCAGGAACTCCACCAGGCCCTCGCCCGCACGGAGAAGATCCGCACCATCCTGCCCCGCCACGAACAGGGTGGCTCGTTTGCCGCCGAGGGCTACGCCCGCGTGACCGGCAAGGTCGGCGTGTGCATGGCGACCAGCGGTCCCGGCGCGACCAACCTGATGTCCGCGATCGCGGATGCCTACATGGATTCGATCCCGCTCGTCGCGATCACCGGCCAGGTCTACTCGAAATACATCGGGAAGATGGCCTTTCAGGAAACCGATTTCTACGGCATGACGCTCCCGGTCGTGAAGCACTCCTACCTCGTGATGGACGTGCAGGACCTCCCTCGCGTCTTCAAGGAGGCGTTTCAAATTGCCCGCAGCGGCCGCCCGGGTCCCGTCATCATCGACCTGCCAAAGGACGTCCAGCAGGCGAAATTCCAGCCGGTGTTTCCCCCGACCGTGGAGTTTCGCAATCCCTACGCCATCGGCACACAGCACGCCAGCGACGACCAGTTGAAGCAGGTCCTCGGCCTGATCGCCGAGGCGAAACGCCCGGTGATCTACGCCGGCGGCGGCATCATCTCCGCCGAGGCGCATCAGGAACTGAAGGCGTTCGCCGAAAAAACCAACATCGCGGTGGCCACCACGCTCATGGGGCTGGGCGCGTTTCCCGAGTCCCATCCGCTCTCCATGCAATGGTTCGGCATGCACGGCGCCGCCTACGGCAACTGGGCGGTGGACCAGAGCGACCTGCTCCTGTGTTTCGGGGCGCGGTTCGACGACCGCATTACCGGCGACACCAGCAAATTCGCGAAGGACGCGAAGATCGTCCACATCGACATCGACGCGTCCGAGCACAACAAGAACAAGCGCGTCCAGCTTCCGATCGTCAGCGACATCAAGCACGCGCTCACCCGCCTGAACGCCCTGGCCGCCGCGCACAAGTTCACTCCGCCCGATACCGCTGCCTGGCACACCCAGATCGCCACGTGGAAAAAGGAGCACCCGTTCGGCTTCGACTCGAGCAAGCACATCGTTCCCCAGGAGGCCGTGCAGACGCTGCATGAACTGACCAAGGGCGACGCGATCATCGTCACGGGCGTTGGCCAGCACCAGATGTGGGCCGCGCAATTTTATCGTTTCAACGAGCCGCGGCGCTACATCAGTTCGCTCGGTCTCGGCGCGATGGGCTTCGGCTACCCGGCTGCGCTCGGCGCGAAGGTCGCGCTTCCTCACAAGCAGGTGATCGATATCGACGGCGACGGCTCGTTCATGATGAACATCCAGGAGCTGGCCACGGCAAAAATCGAAAAGATCGCCGCGAAGGCCATGATCCTGAACAACCAGCACCTCGGCATGGTCGTGCAATGGGAGGACCGTTTCTACGGCAGCGTCCGCGGCAACACCATCCTCGGCGATGAAAACAACGTCGGCAGCCCGGACAATCCCGACGCCCTCTACCCCGACTTCGTCAAGATTGCCGAGGGCTTCGGCGTCAAGGGCCGCCGCGTGATCAAGAAGAGCGAGTTGCGCGCCGCGATCCAGGAAATGCTCGACCACGATGGCCCCTACGTGCTCGACGTGGTCGTGCCCTACACCGAACACGTGCTGCCGATGATCCCGGCCGGACGTTCCGTGAAGGACATGATCCTGAAATAACGCTGCCGCCATTGGCGTTTGGTAAAGCCCGACCATAACGTCGGGCTTTTTTGTGGTGCAGTCGCCACCTTGCAAAAAAATCCCGACCGCCGCCGTCGCCATCCCTTCCGACAGCCTTCCGCGAAAGCCGGGACCTTCCGGACAAGCCTGCCGCCGGTTATCCCGAACCTGTTTCGGCGAAACCTTTGCAGTCTCAACCCGTCGTGCTACCGCCTTGAAGCACGGCGAAGGCCTCAAACCCGCACCATCCAGTCTCCGTCGTCGCGCGCGCGGCCTGCCCCGCTGCCGCACACGCGACTTTTCCCGATCATTGTCCCCCAAAAAAATGCACCACCATTTTCCCCTTCGAATGGCAGGAGCGCTCCTCGGCGCGATCCTCGCATCCACCGCTCATGCCGCCTCGCTGGCGCTTAAACCCGACATCACCGTCGCCGCGGACGGCAGTGGAGACTTCAAAACCGTCCAGGAAGCCGTCGCGTCGATCCCCCGCACCAATCGCGACCGCATCGTCGTCCTCGTGAAGGACGGCGTCTACCACGAGAAAGTCCGCGTCGATGCCAGCTTCGTCACGCTCCACGGCCAGAGTCGCGCCGGCACCCGCATCGAATTTGCCCAGCCCGCCGGTGGCGCGCGCGACAACATCGGCCAGGCCGTCCTCAATATCAATGGCGACGACTTCGTCATCGAGAATCTCACAATCCAGAACACGCAGCCGACGATCGGCATCCACGCCTTCGCGATTTACGGCCGCGGGGACCGGACGGTCATCCAGGACTGCGACGTTCTCAGCCAGGGTAACGACACGCTTTCTCTCTGGCGCACCAGCGACGGAATGTTTTCCGAGGACGCCGCCGCTCACGCCAGTCCGAACGGGCGCTACTATCAGGCACGGCTGAAGGTCTGCGGCTCCGTCGATTTCATCTGCCCGCGGGGCTGGTGCTACATGACCGAGAGCGAAATGACCGAGGTCAATCCCCACACGGACGCCGCCATGTGGCACGATGGCAGCCGCGACCCGAACATGAAATTTGTGATGACCAAATGCCGCTTCGAGGGCCCGCCCAATTTCCGGCTTGCCCGCCATCATCACGATGCGCTGTTCGTCTTCGCCGACTGCACTTTCTCGAACAATCTCCGTGATTTCGCACCCTATCGTGTCATCTACCCGCTTAATGGCGGCACCCCCACCGCGGCGGATATCAAGAACAACAAGGATCACGACGCAACCAACCGTTGGGGCGAACGCGCCTACTATTTCAACTGCCACCGCGACGGCGGCGACTACGCGTGGTTCGAGGACAACCTCTCCGCGGCTCCCGGCGCCCCGACTCCTGCGCAGATTACCGCCAAATGGACGTTCGACGGCAAATGGGATCCGGAAAACCAAAACGGTCCGGTCGTCGAAAAGGTCGCCGCCAGCGACGCGGGCATCGCGGTCACGTTCAGCGAAAATGTCACCGTGAAGGGCAAACCGCAGATCGATACCCGCGCCGGTGGCCACGCCACCTATGCGTCGGGCAGCGGCACCGCCACGCTCGTGTTCACGATGCCGTCCGGTGCACCCGCCGAGGCCGCCAAGCTTGATTTGCACGGCGGTGCCATCGTCGCCACCGAGGCCGCGGCCGCGCTGCGGACCGCCGACCTGACCCTTCGTTAATTTTATGAATCGGACTATCGCATTATTCGCTTGTTTCTCCGCCTCCGTGCTGTCCGTCCTGCCCGCCGGCGCTCAATCCGCGGGTTTACCCGCGTTCCCCGGCGCGGAAGGATTTGGCGCGACGACGCCCGGCGGCCGCGGCGGCCGGGTCATCCTCGTGACGACCCTCGACGATTCCGGTCCCGGGAGTCTCCGGGCCGCGTGCGAGGCGGAAGGCCCGCGCATCGTGGTGTTCCGCGTCGCCGGCACGATCGCCCTCAAGAAAAAACTCACTGTCACCAACCCCTATCTTACCATCGCCGGCCAGACGGCACCGGGCGACGGCATCTGCCTGCGCGACTACACCTTTGGCGTCCAGACCCACGACGTGATCGTCCGCTACCTGCGGAGCCGGCTCGGCGACGTGACGAGCCAGGAGGAGGACTGCATCGATCTGCTCAACGGCGCACACGATTGCATCCTTGATCACTGCTCCGCGACGTGGTCGATCGACGAGTGCCTCTCGACTTCGGGCAACGATCAGAATTGCACGATCCAGTGGTGCCTGATCGGCGAGTCGCTATGGCACAGCAAGCACGCCAAGGGTCCGCACGGCTATGGCTCCCTCGCGCGGGCCAACGGACCAATCTCCTGGCACAACAACCTCTGGATCCACAACGACGCCCGCAACCCGCGCCTCGGCGATGCCTATGACTGGCCGCCGTTTCCGACCTTCGATGTGCGCAACAATGTCATCTACGATTTCGGCGGCACCGCGTCCGGCCTCACGCAGGGCCACTGGGTCGCCAACTACGTCGGCAACTATCTCCGCGCCGGCCCGAGCAGCACCGCGACCTCGCCGATTCACATCGGGAACAAGCCGGTCGACTCCCGGATCATTTTTTATCTCGGCGGCAATGTCTTCGACGGGCACGACGACCTGACCGCCGATAACTCCAAGATGATCGATGGCTATCAACTCGGGGGCAAACCGCAGGTGAAGACCCAGAACACGCCCTTCGTCACGGCACCCGTGACGACCGTGTCCGCCACCGAGGCGCTCGACCTCGTGTTGGCCAGCGTCGGCGCCTCGCTGCCTGTGCGCGACGCCGTCGATGCCCGGCTCATCGAAAACGTGCGCACGCGTGGCGGCCACCTGATCAATTCGCAGACCGAAGTCGGCGGCTGGCCGGAGTTGAAAGCCGGCACGCCGCCGATCGACTCGGACGCCGACGGCATGCCCGACGCCTGGGAGTCCGCGCACGGCCTCAATCCGCGCGATCCTGGCGACGCGAAGCTCGTGAACGCCCGGAGCGGCTACACGAACATCGAGGACTACATCAACAGCCTCGCCGCATGGAAGACCTGACCGCCGCAGCCGATCGCGACGCGACGCCGGAGGTCACTTTTCCTTCATCACGTAACGCCCGTCCCAATCCGGTGGCGGCGGCTCCTCGATCGCCTCGGGCACGACGCGTTCGAGGTAGGCGAGAGAGGGATTGCTCGCGACTCCCGGCGTTCTGCCCGGGACGTTGAACTCCAGCTCACGGCTCCGCGCGAACAATGCGAGGGCGCCCTCCCAGTCGCGGGCATAGTATTTTTTGAGCGCCTGTTCAAAAAGGCCGAGACACTCGCGCGTCTGCCCGGTGACGTTTTCCTTGAGCCCGACGATCTCGAAGATCGGCACGGCTTGCGACCGACCCTTTACGACGATCCGGCCGAGCGGACGAAAGACCAGGCGGTCGCCGCCGTGTTTTTCGCACGCGAGTTTGGTCGCCTCGGCGCACATGGTGTAGGCGCCCCAGCTCTTCGCGCCGGATTCCATCCGGGCCGCCAGGTTCACGTTGTCGCCCATCATCGTGTAGTTGAAGCGCGTGCGGCTGCCCATGTTGCCGATCATGCAGACTCCCGTGTTGAGGCCGATGCGCGTTTGCATCTTCCAGACGATCTCCGGCCATTTCTGTCCCTCGCCCTGCCATTTCGTCCGCAGTTCGGCGAGTTTGAGGTGCACGCGCTGGGTGGCGACGCAGGCGCGGAATGCATGATCCGTCACCGCGATCGGCGCGCCAAACATGGCGACAACCGCATCGCCGATGTATTTGTCGAGCGTGCCGCCTTCTTCCTGCACGATGTCGGTGCAGGCCGTGAGATACTCGTTCATCAGCTCCACGAGCGGGCCGGAGCCGAGCTTCTCGGAAAACGTGGAGAACGACTGGATGTCCGAGAAATAGGCGGTGATTTCCGAGTCGTGGCCGCCGAGCTGCGGGTCATCGCCCGATTCGACCATGCGGTTGACCAGCTGGGGCGAAACGTAGGCGCCGAACATGCCCTTGATCCGGCCCTTGGCCTTCTGTTCGTCAATCACCTGCCAGATCAGGCCCGCGAAGCTCGTCGAAAACGCGGCGCCGAGGGGCACGGCCAGCGGCAGGACAATTTGCGTCACCTTGAAAAGCTGGAATGTCAGCGCCACGTAAATCCCCACCGCGAGCACGGCCATGATCTTGGCGAACAGCGCCCGCGCCCCGCCCGCCAGTGCCAGAATTGTCACGACCAGGGTAAGACCGAACGCGACCGCATAGTCGGCCCACGCAACATCGCGCCACTTCGGGAGCCGTTTCAAATAGAGTCCGGAAACGATCGTCTTGAGCAGGTTGCCGTGGACGCCGACCTTCGGGACCGCGTGCTCGTCGAGCGAGGTTGGCGCGAGATCCTGCAACAGGGGATCGACCGGACCGACCAGCACGACCGCGTCCTTGAACGCGCCCTCGGCGAAGAATGCCTTCGCCACCTTCCGGTCGTCGGCGTCATCGCCCGTCAGGGCCTCCGCCACTTGGTAAAGGGTCGAGAATTCGTAGTGCTGCACCAGCGGCGAGCGCCACTGCGTAAACCAGTTCAGTTCGATCAACTGCCCGTTCTGCAGCGGGACGGAAGCCTGGAGGCTGCCGTCGGGCCGGACGAAGTCGATCCGGTCGCGCTCGACCTTCAGTGAGCCGGCGGGCAGGCCCCAGTAGAGCCGGGCCAGTTCCAGCGCCATGTGAAAATAAGTGCGCCCCGTATTGTTGGGCGCCCAGGCCGGAACGATGCGCGTGCCGTTGTCGATCGTGTCGATCAGGCCGATGTTGGGCGGATGCCAGATCCGGTGCCGGCTCGGATCGGGACTGGTCTCGAACCCGGGAATCTCGGGCGGTTCCATGTCCTCGCGGCGGCGTGGATCGGTCGCAACGAGCGGCAGCGCCCGCTCCTTTTCGTGGTTGTTGATGTCGAGGAAACGCCAGCCGGCATACGCCGCCGCGAGGACCACCGGCGGCCCCTTGATGAGAAACCGGCCAAAATCCGCATCGCCTTGGATGATCCGCTTCCTGTCGGCCGACTCGGCGATTCCGACTTCGGACAAAACAAAATCGAATCCCACCGCCCTGGCCTGGCCTTCCTTGAGCAGCGTCTCGGCCACCCGGGCGAAGTAAGACCGGCTCCACGGCCAGTTGCCGATCGTGCTGAGCGACAGCGAATCGACGTCGATGTAGACGACCTTCACCGGCGCTTCGATCTCGCCGCGATATTGGAACCGCCAGTCGAGGAGCTTGTTTTCGAGAAAGGCCAGCCACCCGAAATGGCTCAGCATACACCAGAGCGCGGGGATCGGCAGGAGTAGCAGCCAACGGAGGTAAGACAGCGACTTCGCCTTGGACGGAGCCATCGCCCGTCAGCTAAGCGACCGGGTCCTGCAAACGGAAGCAGATTTCCCCGCCTCCGTAATCGGACCGCAATTTCGGCAACACGAGTCGCGCCGAAAGCCAGCTCGATCGCCTACGGGGATTTTCCGTCACCCGGGGTCAGGTTGGGAAGCGGTTGGACGACGGTGGCGGTAAAGTTCTGCGCGGTGACGGTCGAAGTCTTGGTCGTATCGGTCCCGGTTGCAGTGGTTGTCGTCGTGGTGGTAGTGGTCGTCGTGGTGGTCGAGGCACCCGTGCCCGTGGTCACGGTCGTGGTGCCGCCGCCCGCCGGCGCGGGCGTGATGATGGTCTGCTGCGTCGCCACTGCAATATCGGCGACCGTCTGATTGACCTGGGCGGCGACTGCCGTGGAGATATTCGTCGTGGTCGAAGCGGCCACCGGATTCAAAATTTTGACAACCGTCTGGCCCTGGGCATTGACGGTAACGTCGACGTCGATCGAAATCTGCTGGCCTTGCGGCACGCCGACGGCCGCTGTGCCGGTGCCGGTGACGACGGGCGCGTTCACATCGGCGCCGGGCTGTGCAAAAGCGACATTACCCTCAACCGTGCTCAATTGGAAAAACGCCTGACCGTTGCCGTTTGGCGTAAAGACAATGCGGAATGTCGTGCCACGGATGCCGGCGGCGCCAACGGGAGTGTCGACCACAAAGGTGGAACCCTGGTCATGGTTCAGATGCGCCACCTTCCCGATGAGTTCGCCATGATTCAACTTGAGCTTCGTTTCCGAAATCGACGGCTCGTTCGTCATGGTGGACATCACGACTTGGGCGGTAAACGGATCCTGCAGGTATTCCTCAATCACCATCTCGGTATTCGCGCCGAGTTGCGTCGTGGCACCGTTGGAAAAAGCAAGAATCACACTGGAGTCCGCCGACGTGTTGATCTTGGCGGACTGCGGCACCTTGTCGTTGATCGCCAGCGGCGTGGTCGTGCCGTTGACGGTCGCCGTCACCGTGCCGCTCACCTTCGCGACGAAGATGATTTCCGCCCCGCCCTTCACCTTCGACGCCGCGGTTGCAGCGGGAGCCGGCGTCTGCGCTCGCAGCGCCGCAACCGCAGCGAGGAATACACACGCCACCAGCGAGGAGAGGAATCGATGATGCATGGAGAAGCGGATTTAAGGGGCGGCACTCTGGCTAATCGCCAAACGCTGGCGCAAGGCTAGTCCGTCCGGATTTCGAGGGTCAAGACGCAAACAGAGTGCCAACGCCGCCTCGGTCAGGCCGCGTTCCGTCGATTTCCGGCTCAGATGATCGGCATAGTAAAACCAAACCCATGAGGTGTCGGGTGCGAGGGTTACGGCGTGGGCAAAATCCAGACTCCCGTCATACCACCGGCCTCGCATGTCTCGCGCAACGCCCTGCCGAACCCAAAATTCGACGCAATCCGGCGAAATCGAAAGCGCCCGGGCCGCCGCAGTTTCCGCCTCAACCCCGAGCGCGGGCAGTTCCTTGGGAAAAATATGGGCTCGTAACGAAGCGGCGTAGGCCACGTCAGCCCAAGCTTGCGCGTTGCCGGGAGCGATCGCCACTGCTCGCGCGAGCATGTCGCGCGATTCCGCGAGCCGGTCGCGGTAGTCGGGAGAGTTTTCCGGCTTACCGGCAAGCTGATCGATCGATTGTCGCGCGCGGTAGCGCAACGCCTCCGCCTCAAAAGCCGGTCTCACGAAAAACCACACCAGCGACAACGCCGCCCCCGCCGCCGCAACGCCCATCACCCGCCCCGACAAAGATGACGCCGTGGTTCTCGTCACCGGCCAGCGGCCTTGAACGGCCAGCGCCGCCATGACCGCAAACCCAAGCGCGAGCGCCGGGATCTTGAAATGAAAATCCACGAAGAGCTGGAAGGCGAACGCGAGCAGTCCGACCCCTAACGCCGCGGTCGTCGCCCTCGAATCGAGCCAGCCGGGCGCATCGACGGGCGCATCGCGCCGGGCGCGGAGGCAACGCCAAGCGATCAGGCCACTCGCGCCAAAAAACAATCCAAACCCAACGAGTCCATAGTCGCTAAGCGTGTTCAAATAGTCGTTGTGCGCCCACTGGGGTTGGTCGAGAAATCCTTCCGGCCGATATTTTTCGAACAGGACGTTGTAGCTGGCGGCTCCGGTTCCAACCAACGGGTGCTCCCGGAATAACTTCCATGCGACCCGCCAGATGATCGGACGCGATGTTTCACCCGCGTCCCGGATCAGTGCCGCGATGCGGTCGTGAACCCGCGGAACCGTCGCATACAGGGTTCCTCCGGCCGCGACCAGGCCGGTCGTGACCAGCATCGCCGTTCCAATCCGCCGGCGCCAGCCGCCGCGCCCGGCGGCCAGCGGCCAGATCACCAACGCGAGCCCGAGCCCGAGCCACGCCCCGCGGCTGATCGTGAGCACGAGCCCGAAGCCAAACACAAGAGTCAGCCAGCCGCAAAAAACGCGGGCCACCGCTCCCGCACCCCGGCGAAACGTCAACGCTCCCAGCGCCGGGAGCAAAAGCAGGAGGAACGCCGCAAGGCTGTTCGGAATCCCGAACGGACCGCTGGCCCGGCCGATGAATTGTTCCGCTTGCACGCGGTGCAGCATGAGCCAGTCGGGGCGGACGAAGCGTTGGTAGCAGGCGAGCAACACGGCGACGACGCCCAGGGCGACGAGGGCCACAAACAGCGTCCGTCGCGTCGCCGGCGCGCGCACGCCGTTGAGAACCACCCAGAACACAGCGATCATTTCCGCCCAGCCAAACCAATCGCGCCAGCCGAGCCATCGCACCGGCGTCACCCAAGCGACGTTGATCGCGGCATAGACGAGAAACGGCAGCAAAAACCACCCAGCCGGGTGCATCGGCCGTCGTGCGGCGTCTCGTTCAAACCCACGAGCCGCCAGATTAATCGCGAGCAGCGCCCCCGTGAGCACGCTTGTAACGACCATGGTTTCCGGCCGGTAACCTCCAAGGCAAAGCGTCGTCCACGCGAGGTTGCCCACGAGCAGCACCGTCTGTGCCCACTCGCCGACGGAGGCACGCGAACTTTGCGGAGAGCCGGACATACGACCCCGCACACTGCCCGCGAGCACGCCAGGCTCCGAGAATAAAAACGCCACTCCCCGGAGGGAGTGGCGTCGGGGAAAACCAAATTGCCCGTGCTTACTTCGTCGGCACGCTCTGGCAGGTCTTCACGATCCGGCCGGCGACCAGATACGGATCGGCGGCGGAATTCGGACGACGATCCTCGAGGTAGCCCTTGTAGCCGTTGACGATGAAGTTGACCGGCATGCGGATGGAGGCGCCACGATCCGACAGGCCGTAGGAGAACTTGTCGATCGACTGGGTCTCGTGCAGGCCGGTGAGCCGGAGGTGATTCTCCGGGCCGTAAACGGCGATGTGCTCGTCGATGTTTTTCTGGAATGCCGCCATGAGTTTTTCGAAGTAGGCCTTGCCGCCTTTTTCGCGCATGAACTTGGTGGAAAAATTGGTGTGCATGCCGGAGCCGTTCCAGTCGAGGGGAGCGTTGAAGGGCCCGAGGATGGGCTTGCAGCGCCACTCGATGTCCACGCAATAGCTTTCGCACAGGCGGGCGAGGATGTAACGGGCGACCCACATCTGGTCGGCGGCGTTCTTGGAGCCCTTGCCGAAGATCTGGAATTCCCACTGACCCTTGGCGACCTCGGCATTGATGCCTTCGAGGTTGATGCCGGCATCGAGGCAGATATCGATATGCTTCTCGACGAGCTCACGGGCGAGATTGCCAACATTCTTGTAGCCCACGCCGGTGTAGTAGGGGCCCTGCGGGGCGGGGAAACCGCCGGGCGGGAACCCGAGCGGCGCGCCGTCCTTGAAGAAAAAGTATTCCTGTTCGAACCCAAACCACGTGTCCGGGTCGTCCGGGATCGTCGCGCGGGAATTGGACGGATGCGGGGTTTTGTCGTCCGGCATCAGCACCTCGCACATCACGAGCGCCCCGTTCTTCCGGGTGCTGTCGGGATAGACGGCGACGGGATGCAGCTTGCAGTCGGAACTCTTTCCCTCCGCCTGCTGGGTCGAGCTGCCATCGAAGCCCCAGATGGGCAATTCGGAGAGCTTCGGGAAGCTGGCGAATTCTTTGATTTGAGTCTTGCTGCGCAAGCTGGCGAGGGGCGTGTAGCCGTCGAGCCAGATGTATTCCAGTTTGTATTTGGCCATAATTCGGTGGTTTCCGGACGGGAGTATGCGTGAGTTTTGTGTGACGGGTGCTGCAACGTTTTTACCCCGGTGACAGGGCGGAAAACGCGGTGGGGAGTTCAGCACCTCACATGCCAGAGGCAACCAGAAGTTTCATTCATGACTCTTTTTTAGGTCATCAATCGGCTAGCTACTCCCCTGCGCCGTCCAACCGGCGCTTGCCAGTCGTCCTGCCGGCGGGGACTGTGCCCGGACTGCTCCGGCCATGCACGAAATGAAAGACACTCGCCGCGCCCTCGTGCGCATCGGCTACGATGGCCGGGTGCACAAGACCTTTCGTGGGCATGAGGCGCGGGAGCGCTTCGAACATGAAGTCCGGGTGCTCCGGCACCTCGAGGAGCGCGGCTGCACTTTCGTCCCCCAGTTGCTGGAAGTCGATTCCGGGAATCTGAAGATCGTCACCACCAACTGCGGCCGCCGCGTCGACCAGCTCAACCCGGACCGGCAAAAGGCGCTTTTCGCCGAGCTTGAACAGTATGGCGTGCGTCACGAAGATCGCGAGCTGCGCAACGTCACCTACCGCACGTCCGACGGGCGCTTTTGCCTCATCGATTTTGAATTCGCCACCCTGTTGGAGGGCGGCGAGGGCGTCAGGTCCCTCAAGCCCCCGCCCGCGTCATGAGCGCCAAGTCCGCTCCGCCGCCCCCTCCAGTGGCCCGCGATCCGTCGGGCGTGGAATGGTCCGGCCTGACCCATGTCGGCCGGGTCCGAAAGAACAACGAGGACACCTTCCTTGCGCTGACCTTCGATGGCCATGAAGTCCGCTATCTCGGCAAGACCGGCCAGGCCTCGCTCGCCGGGGCCGATTTTGTCTTCGCCGTAAGCGACGGCATGGGCGGCGCAAAAGCCGGCGAGTTCGCCAGCCGGTTCGCGGTCGACCGCATCACCCGGCTGCTGCCGCGCAGTTTCCGCCTGTCGGCCGCCGGCATGGCCGCCGGATTTGGCGATATCCTCACCGAGTTGTTTTCCCAGATCCACGCCGACCTGCTCCACCTCGGGTTTTCCTACGAGGAATGCGCCGGGATGGGCGCCACTCTCAGTCTCGCGTGGTTCACGCCGGAGTGGATGTATTTCGCCCACATCGGCGACAGCCGCATCTATTACCTCCCGCGCGAAGGCGGATTGAACCAGCTGACGCACGACCACAGTCACGTCGGCTGGCTCCGCCGCAAGCGTTCGCTCAACGAGCGTGAAGCCCGCTCCCACCCGCGCCGCAACGCCCTCCAGCAGGCGCTCGGGGCCGGGCACCAGTTCGTGGAGCCCCATGTCGGCGCCGTCGGCCATCGGCCCGGCGACCGGTTTCTCCTCTGCTCGGACGGACTCGTCGACGGTCTCTGGGATCGACAAATCGAGGAGCTCATCCGCACCCCTCCCCCCGACCGTCCCGGTCAAACCGCCGCCCAACGCCTCGTCGAGGAGGCCGTGCAGTCCTCCGGGCGCGACAACACCACCGCCATCGTCGTCGAGATTCCCGCCCCAATTTAACTCATCGCAATCCAACCATGCCTTCGAAAAAGCTCCTCTTTGTCTACGGCACTCTCAAACGCGGCTGCGCCAATCACCAGTTTCTCACTGGTCAAAAATTTCTGGGCGAGGCTCGGACCGTGCCCGGCTTCCGCCTTTACAATCTCGGCGGTTATCCGGGTTTGGTCGCGCTCGCCGACGACCACGACGGTGTCACCGGCGAAGTCTGGTCGGTGGATGCCCCCGCACTCGTCCGGCTCGACGCCCTTGAAGGACTCGGGGAAGGCCATTATCGGCGCGAGTCGATCCCCCTGCTCGCTCCGTTTGCCGAACAAGGCATCGAGGGTTACATCTACAATCTCAGCATCAAGGGTCGCCGCGTCATCGGGAACACGTGGCGCGAGTGAACGGCGTCCCCGCGGCCGGCCCTAACTCTTCAAGGCCCCTTTCGGGACCCGCCGGACTGCGATAAATTTCGCCCGGAAGAGATCGTCGAGTGTCTCCCGCACCTCAGGCGGCAGGCGCTTCACCAGTTCGTCGAGCGGCGGCAGGTTCGTGGTTGGAGTTTCCTCGATCGTCTCGGCCGGCACTGTCGCCACCGGCTCACCACGCTCCCTCGCCTCGGCCATGAACGCCGCCTCCGCATTCGCATCCGGCCAGACGTTGGCACCGTTCTCCATCGTCGCGACCCTCGCTTCACCGGCCTCCTCCGCCGGCGCGGGCGGCTCGCCCCTGGTTTCCCGATCCGCGACGCCCAGCGTCGCACCGAGCCGCGCCTCCAGCCGGTCAATCAGCCCTTTTTTTTTTCGCCGTCGCCCGCGCCCGTCGGCGCCTCATCGGCGAGAGCGGCGAGTTCCTTGATGAGACTGTCGATGGCCCGCGCCCGGCTGGCCTCGACGGCCTTGAGCAGCGTCACCTCGAAATTGATTTTTTCCGCCAGCCCCAGCTTCACGCTGCCCTCGCCCTCCCGGAGGCCGTCGAGCATCCGGGTGATCTGCTCGGTCGTCATCGGTCCGCCGCCCAGCGCCTCGCTCCGCCCGCCCTTCGCGATCGCATCGAGCAACGCTCCCCGCACGACCGCCTGCAGGTCGATGAGCAGCCGGACCAGGTCGCGACCGGCGGCGTCGCAATCGTCGACGAGCGCCACGATTTTCTGGTGATCGCCCGCCGCCAGCGCTGCCGCCAGCTCGGCGATCTTGTCGGCGGCGACGAGCCCGTAGACGTCGAGCACATCCGGTTCCGAGATTTCCGCGCCGCAAAACGAGATCATCTGGTCGAAGATCGATTGCGCATCGCGCATGCCGCCATCGGCGAGCCGCGCGATGCAGGCCAGCGCGGCGTCGGTCACCTTGATCTTCTCCTCGGCGGCGATCTTTTTCAGCCGGCCGACGATGAGCTCGTTCGGGATCGGCTTCAGGTCGAACCGCTGGCAGCGCGAGATGATCGTCGGCAGCACCTTCTGCGGATCCGTCGTGGCGAACACGAACTTCACGTGCGCCGGCGGCTCCTCGAGCGTCTTGAGCAGCGCGTTGAACGCCTGCGCCGACAACATGTGCACCTCGTCGATGATGTAGACCTTGAATTTTCCCTGCGCCGGCGCGTAGCGGACGGTGTCGCGGAGATCGCGCACCTGGTCGACGCCGTTATTCGAGGCGCCGTCGATCTCGATCACATCGAGGTGCGAACCCTCCGCGATGGCCACGCACGCCGGATCGTTGACGTCGAAGTCGGCGTTCGGGCCGCCGGTGCAGTTGAGCGCCTTGGCAAAGATGCGCGCGGTCGACGTCTTGCCCGTGCCGCGGGGACCGACAAAAAGATAGGCGTGCGCAATGCGGCCGCGGGAGATGGCGTTCTTCAGCGTGCGCACCACGTGGTCCTGGCCGACGACGTCGTCAAACGTCTGCGGCCGCCACTTGCGCGCGATGACTTGGTAGGTGGTAGACAAGGCGGAGTTGAAAGTTGAAGGGTGAAAGTTGAAAGACGGCGAGAAGTCTTTCGGTTGTGGTTCCCGCTAGCGAGCGCAGCGGCTTTCAACTTTCAACCTTCAACTTTCAACCACTCCCGCGCGACGCGCGGAGAAAATAAGTGGCCAGGCACTCCACGGCACTGGGAGGACGTCGTTACCGTTGCTGCCTTCCGGCCCTGGCGGAGTTCACGCGCCTGCCC
>CALFNN010000066.1 GCA_937902925.1 uncultured Opitutaceae bacterium | reverse complement strand
TGCTGCTCGTCATCGACAACTACGACTCGTTCACCTTCAACCTCGTCCAATACTTCGGGCAGTTGGGCGTGGCGCAGCGCGTGTTTCGCAACAACGAGATCAGCCCCGCCGACGCGCTCGCGCTCAACCCCGACCGCGTGCTTCTTTCCCCCGGGCCGTGCTCACCCCGCGAGGCCGGCGTCACCCTCGACATCATCCGGGCCTTCGCCGGCAAAAAGCCGATCCTCGGCGTCTGCCTCGGCCATCAGTCGATCGGGCACTACTTCGGCGGTCACGTCGTCCGCGCCTCGCGCCTCATGCACGGCAAGACCTCGCCAATCCTGCACCGCGATACCGATGTCTTTCGCGGCATGCCGCAGGGTTTCGCCGCCACCCGCTACCACTCGCTGCTTGTCGAGCGCGCCACCTTCCCCGCCGAGCTCGAGGTCACGGCCGAGACTGCCGAGGGCGAGATCATGGGCCTCCGCCATAAGCAGCTCCCGATCTGGGGCGTCCAATTCCATCCCGAGTCCATCGCCACCGAGGGTGGCATGAAAATTCTGCAGAACTTTCTCGAGCTGAACTAGTCTCCCCATCATGCGCTGCCCCAAATGCACCTCGATCGAGGACAAGGTGATCGACTCCCGGATCAGCAAGGAAGGCTCGACCATCCGCCGCCGCCGCGAATGCCTCGAGTGCGGCCACCGCTACAGCACCACCGAAAACGTCGTTCGCGATGGCATGGTCGTCATCAAACGCGACGGCCGGCGCGAGGAATTCGACCGCGAAAAGCTCGTCCGCGCCGTCCGCGCCGCCTGCCACAAACGCCCCGTCGACATCGAACAGATCACCATGCTCGTCGAGGACGTGATGGACGTCCTCGAGGCCCGCTTCGAAAGCGAGATTCCCTCGAGCGCGATCGGTGAAGGCGTGATGCAGCGCCTCCGCACCGTCGACCAGGTCGCCTACGTCCGCTTCGCCAGCGTCTACAAGGAGTTTCGCGACGTCGCCGAGTTCATGCACGAGATCAGTTCGCTGGCCAAGAAGCCGAAATGAGCCGCGACCGCGACGAACTCCGCCGGCTGCATTTCATCAACGCCCTCTTCGCCCACCTGACGGGGCACGACCTGTATCTGGCGAACCAGATCAAGGGCGCCATCGCCTTCAGCCTGGCCGAACTGGAAACGCAAACCACCGCGCATCCCGAGTTCGCCCAGAAATACGACGCCGCGTTCAACGCCGCCGCCGCCGAGTTGCTGGCAAAACTCTTCCGCCACCTGCCCCGCCACGGTTTTTTCCACTGGGACGCCTCGCTCACCCTCGCCTCGGCCACGCCGCTTTTCACGCGCGCCGAGATCATGGCCGGCCTGAAGCACCTTGCGCCCTACCGCGAGTCCACGCTGCTCGTCACGAATCTTCGCCCCGCGCTCCTCCCGCCGACCCGCCGCGCCACGCCGCGCCGGAAACGCGACTATGCCGAGGCCATCGCTTCGATCCAGGACCTCGCCGCCGCCCGCACGGCGCGCAGCGCGAACCTGCACTTGCTGTTCCTGTGACGCGGCCCGGCATCCGCCCGCCGGCGTGGGCTTGAGTTTTCCGGGGTGCTCGGCAGCGTTCGAGGCCAGCACCGCCTCCCCACCCCATGGATTCGTTTTGGCAGGACATTCGCTACGGCCTGCGCGGCCTGCGCAAGCAGCCGGCGTTCACCGCGCTGGCGGTGCTCACGCTCGCGCTTGGCATCGGGGGCGCGACGACGATGTTCAGCGTCATTCAAAACGTCCTGCTCGATCCGTTCCCCTACGTGAACGCGAGCCGCGTGGTGATGCCGCAGGTGCGCGACGCCAAAAGCGCGGCCAACACCGGCCGCGCTTGGTTTAGGCCGCGCGAGTTCCTCGAGTTTCAGGCTCAGACGCAGGTGTTTTCCGAAGTTATCGGATCGGCGCCCGAAACGCTGCTTTACACGACACGCGACGGCACGGAGCGCCTCACCGGCACGCTTTGCTCAGGCAACCTGTTTCAGTTTCTCGGCGTGCCCGCGCTGCTCGGCCGCACGCTTGTGCCGAACGACGCCAGGCCCGGCGCACCGCCGGTCTTCGTCATCCGCTACAATTTCTGGCGCGCGCGCTTCAACTGCGATCCGACGGTGCTCGGGCAAACCCTCGTGTTGAACGGCGTGCCGCACACGCTCGTCGGCATCATGCCGCCGCGCTTCACCAAGGGTGACGGCGAACTCTATCTCGCGGTCGCCATCGACCCGGCGGACGCGGCGGTGCGGGACAAGCAGTTTCGTTTCCAAGCGCGGCTCCAGCCCGGCGTCACGCTCGCGCAGGCCGGAGCCGCGCTGACGCTGTTCGCCCACCGCCGCGCGCAAATTCACCCGGCGGACTATCCCTCCGACTTCACGATTCGCGTGGTGAGCTGGGTCGACAACATCGTGCGCGATTTTCGGCAGACGCTTTACACGCTGGCCACCGCTGTGGCGCTGCTCCTGCTGATCGCCTGCGCGAATGTCGCCAACCTTCTGCTCGCCCGCGCCGGCGCGCGCGAACGGGAAATGGCCCTGCGGGCCGCGCTCGGCGCCGGCCGCGGCCGCATCGTGCGCCAGCTGTTGAGCGAAAGCTTCCTGCTCGCGCTCCTCGGCACGATCGCGGGTTGCGCGCTCGCGTGGTTCGGGATTCACGTGCTCGCCGGCCTGATCCCCGAACGCGCCATCCCCGACGAGACCGACATCCGCCTCAACGTGCCGGCGTTGCTCTTCAGCCTCGGCGCCGCGGTGTTCACCGCGCTCGTCTTCGGCACGGTGCCGGCCGTGCAGGCCGCACGGACCGATCTCGTCGAGTCGCTCAAGGAATCCAGCCTGGGCGCCGGCCGCGGATTCCGCCGCGGCAAATTCCGCAATGCGCTCGTCATCGGCGAGATCTCGCTTTCGCTCGTGCTGCTCTCCGCCGCCGGCTTGTTGATGCGCAGCTTCGCCAAAATCCAGGCGCAGGATCCCGGCATCGAAACCGAGCACCTGCTCTACACGCCGCTCACGCTGCCACGCGGCCAATACGACACTGCCGCCGCGAAACAGAAATTCTTCCGCGCCCTGCTCCCCCGGCTGCAGGCGCTGCCGGGCGTCACCGCCGTCACCACCGGCACCGCCCTCCTGCCGCTGCGCTCGCTCGACAGCGTGATTGCGATTCGCGGCCACGCCGCGACGGAGCAATGGCATGCCCGCTACGATTTGGGCAGCGAGGAATACTTTCGAACGCTCGGCCTGCATCTGCAACAGGGACGACTTTTCAACGCGGCCGAGGTCGAGCAGGCCCGTCGCGTCGCCGTCGTGAACGAGGCCTTCGTCCACCGTTACCTCGCCTCCGAGGATCCGATCGGGCAGCAGGTCAGAATGTTCAGCGTCTCACCGCCGGGAATGCGCGAGGACGACGCATGGTGCCAGATCGTCGGCGTCGTCGCCGATTTCAAGAACGATGGCGTGCAGCAACTCGTCGCGCCCGAGGCGATCCTGCCTTACACGCTCACCGGCGCCGCGGAGCGCGCGCTCCTCATCCGCACCGCCGGCGAGCCGCTCGCGTGGGCCGGCGAGGTGCGCCGCGCCATCTGGGCCCAGGATCGCGGCGTCGCGCTCACCGACAGCTATGGCGTTTCGGCCTATCTCGCGCGCTACGCCTACGCGGCGCCGCGTTTCAGCCTGCTCGTGCTCGGCGTCTTCGCGGCCATCGGCCTCGTGCTCGTGACGCTCGGCGTTTACAGCGTCATGGCTTACCTCGTCTCACGTCAGACGCGGGAATTCGGCATCCGCCTGGCGCTCGGCGCGAGGCCCGGCGACGTGTTGCGCCTCGTGCTCTCGCGCGGATTGAGCCTGGTGATCGCCGGCATCGTGCTGGGCGTCGCCGCGAGCCTCGCCGTCACCCGCGTGCTCGCGAGCCAGCTCTGGCAGGTCTCGCCCGAGGATCCGGTCACGCTGGTCTCGGTCTCGGCCCTCGCCACGCTGGCCGCGCTCGCGGCGTGCTACGTTCCCGCCCGCCGGGCCACGCGCGTCGATCCGATGATTGCGCTGCGCCACGAATGAATCCCGGCCAAACGGGACCGGACAAAGTTCTTCCGTCCCGCCGCAATTCGTGTAATCGCTGACGGAGCATTCCGCCATGGCCAAGACGATCTTCCAAAAAATCATCGACCGGGAAATCCCTGCGAAAATCGAGCACGAGGACGAACACTGCGTCGTCCTCCACGACATCCAGCCGCAGGCACCGGTGCACCTGCTGATCGTCCCCAAAAAGCCGATCCCGCGCCTCTCGGAGGCCACGCCCGCCGACGAGCCGATCCTCGGTCATCTCCTCTACGTCGCCAATCTCCTCGCGAAAAAACTCAACCTCGCCGAGGGCTTCCGCCTCGTGATCAACAACGGCCCGCACGCCTGCGAATCCGTCCCCCATCTCCACGTCCACCTGCTCGCGAAGCGCCAGATGACGTGGCCGCCCGGATAGGCCTTCAAACATTTCTTTGATCTGTTGGTGTGCTTTTTTGAATCTCAATAAACGAGGTCGAAAGATGAAATTGTTGTATCCGCTATTAGCTCTCGGCTTCAGTATATTTTACGCGTCTAAAGCTTTTGAGATATTTGGACCCAAAAATGACGGGCGCCCCTCGTCCTGGGTATTTCATCAATGGTGGTTTGATTTTCTCGGTTCTTTAGCGGGCTGGGCGGCTCTTTGGCTCGTGATAAGACGTGTTGTGTGGTCGGCTGACCAAAGCCAAACGATCGACCTCAAAGCAAGCGACGGACTTCTTGCCATTGTCGCGTTTGTCGGGATGACCGGACATCTACCTCGTTTGATCTATGGCTTGGTCCAATCCGTTGATGAAATTGCAAAGAAATTGATGGGGCTAGTCGACAAACAGGAGGAAAAGGATGCCGAGAATAAGCGTTAGCGCGCTTCGAACGCTCCGTCCGCCCGTTTCGCGATCAGGCGCTTCAACTCGAGCATCATCAACGTTGCCGACAACTGAGCCGCGGAAAACCCCGTCTGCCCCGCGAGTGCATCCGGCGTGAGGATCGCTCCGCCGCGAAAACATTCGAAGACTTTCGCCTCTTCCTCGGTAAGGTTCGCGGGCCGTCCGGCCGCAACGTCCGCCGGCTTTTCCGCGATCGGCTGCGGCCGCATTCCTTCGAGGTAATTCAGTTCGGACAAAACGTCGTCCACACTCGTCAGCAGCGTCGCGCCGTCGCGGATGAGCTGGTGGCAGCCTGCGCTCGTGTTCTGGTCGATCCGTCCCGGCACCGCGAAAATCAACCGCCCCTGCTCGCCGGCAAATCGTGCCGTGATCATCGCGCCGCCATCGACGTCGCTTTCCACGACGATCACCGCCTCGCACATGCCCGCGACGATCCGGTTGCGCATCGCAAACGACTGCCGGTCCGCCCTCCGCCCGAAGGGAAACTCCGATAGCACCGCGCCGTCCGCCTCGATCCGTCGATACAGTTCCAGATTCTCCGGCGGGTAAATGATGTCCATTCCCGTGCCGAGCACGGCGGCAGTCTTGCCTCCGACGGAAAGCGCCCCTTCGTGCGCCGCCGTGTCGATGCCGCGGGCGAGCCCGCTGACGACGCAAAATCCGAGTCGCGCCAGCTCCGCGCCAAAACGCTTCGCCACGCCCTGTCCGTAAAGCGTCGTCCGTCGCGATCCGACGATCGCCACGCACGGCTGGCCGAACTCGTAGCGCCCTTTCCGGTAGAGCCCGATCGGCGGGTCGTGAATTTCCTTCAACAGCTTCGGGTAAGCCGAGTCCCGCGTGGTGACGAAGTCCGTTGCGGCCTTCGCCATCCGCTCCTCCTCGCGAGCGAGGTCCAGAAGTTCGCGCCAGCCCGCAATGCTCGCGCTGATCGCCGGACCGACCCCTTTCACGGATTCGAGCCGGCGCTTGTCGGTGGCCAGCACCGTCCGGGGATCGCCGCCGAGTTCCTCAAGCAGCCGGTTGAGCGTGATCGGCCCGATGTTGGGCAGCGCGTTCAAGATGAGAAACGCCTGCCGCTCGCTCAGCTCCGGGGTATTCATGGTGGAGCGGCGCGATGCCGCGATGGATGGTGTGGCGGGTTGAGATCGCGGCGTAAAGCCACTCCTACAGTTCGCGCAAAACCGGGCTGAGAAAATCGAGCAGTTGAGTCGTCTGCACCGCCACCTGGCCGCGGGCCCGCGCCAGCGCGTCCGCCGCCATCCCGTGCCAGACCACGCCACGACAGGCGGCGAGCACCGGATCCTGCCGCCGCTGTGCCAGCAGTCCGCCGATCAAGCCCGCCAACAAATCGCCGCTGCCACCCCGCGCTAGCACCGGCCCGCCAAACGGACTATAGAAGCCGCCCTTCCCGCCCTGCACGACCCCGGTGAGACGACCCTTGACGACCATGACCGCATCCTGCCCCACGGCCGTTTCATAGAAGTCATCTCCTTCCAGGATTCTCATCAACTCGCCCAGATGCGGCGTCAGGATGCGCCCCATCGTGCCGGCGCGGACGATGTCCGGTTGCAGCGCATCGGCATCGAGCACCAGCGGCGCCGGGGACGACTTCACGAGCTCGGCCACCAGCGCGAGCGTCTCCGGCTCGCGACCGAGGCCCGGTCCCATGACGAGCGCCGCCGCATCCTTGAATTTCGAAACCAACAGGTGTCGTCCTTCAAGGGCGAGCCCACCGTCCGGCGTCTCCGGCCAGCCGACCCACATCGCCTCGGGCGCGCGCGCGGCAAACGCCGCCGCGAGCGATTCCGGCACGAACGCCGTCACGAGTCCCGCGCCGCTCCGCAGCGCCGCGAGCACGGTCATCAGCACGGCACCGGGATAGTTGCGCGAGCCCCCGAGAATGAAAACGTGCCCATAGTGCCGCTTGTCGGTCTGCGGCGCGCGCAACCGTCCCAGCGGCGCCAGCACTTCGGGCGTAAGCATCCGCAGACGCGCCTCGGATTCGACGCCGGCAAAAAATCCGAGGTCGAGATAGCGCAGCCGGCCGACCCACTCGCCATGGGCGGAATTCACGACGGGTAGTTTCGCAATCCCGGTCGCATACGTGAAATCAGCCCGAAAGACCGGATCCCCGCGCCGCGTCGTCTCGCCCAGACCGCTCGGCAAATCAACCGCAGCGCGCAGCCGCAGCGACAGTTCGTTCACGCGCTGGAGCAATGCCGCTGTTCCTGCCGGCACCGGCGCCCGAAACTGAAAACCGAAAATCCCATCCAGGCATAAATCCCACGCGGCCCCGGCCAGGCCGGATTCGCGGCACACCCCGGCACGCGCGCCCGCCGCACGGACCAGTTCCCGCCATGCGCGGGCCGCGAGCGGCCGCAGCGCACGCTCGCCAAAGGCAAACAGCACCGCGACCTGCGCTGCTGGAAATTTCTCCGTGATGGCCGCCGCAGCGAGCAGCGCGTCGCCTCCGTTGTGGCCTTTCCCGGCGAGCACCAGGATGCGACCGTTCGCCGGGAAGCCGCAGATTTCCTGGAAATCGCGCAACACCGCTTCGGCGACGGCCCGGCCGGCGCGCTGCATCGCGGGCCACTCCTTCTCCTCGTCGCTCCCGAAGAGTTTCGCCTCGAACGCACGCGCGTCATCGCACGACAGGATCGGGTGACTGGGGGGCCGGGTCGTCATTTTTCCTCCGGGGCCGGCGGCTCGATCACCGGCTTGATCGGCTCCGGCCCGCCCGGCGGAGCGACCGGCGGCGTCACCCGGGCCGGCTCGACCGCCCTCGGAAAGACCCCGTGGTTGAGCTCGTCGAACGTCGGCGTCGAACGCAGGAACTTCGCATCGACCGGCACGGTGAATTGAAGCGGCGAATTCGCACTCACGTCCTTCGTCAGCACCGGCCGCGTCAGCCGGGGAATGGAGCGGAAATAAAATTTGTCGCCGACCTTCAACACCTCGAAGCAATCGGAGAAGGCCCGCGTCGCGTCGTTCCAGAACGCGACTTCGGTCCGGTCGTCCTGCCAGATGGCCGTGCCGCTATATTCGGCGAACACATCCTCGAAAAATTTCGCCCGGTCGACTGCCGGCTTCACCGGTTCCGGCGGCACCAGCCTCGGCGGCGCAACCGGCGGCGGCGCGGCGGTTTTTTCCGCGCGCGGCAGGGCCAGCGCGGCCAGCGCGCCCAGCACGAAACCCAGCATCACCCACGACGGGGTCGCGGACGGTTTGGCCCGGGCCGGCAAAGGCGTGTCCTCGGATTCATCCATGGGGAATTGATTCAGGTTCGAGCCCGTCCGTCCACCAGGACCGCGACCGCCATCGCGTGGGTCTCGGTGTGCGAGAGCGTGAGCAGGACATTCGTCGCGCCCACGTGAGCGAGCAACGCCGCGCCTTTTTCGTCGAGCCGCACCAGCGGCTCGTGGCGCGAACCGTGATAGACGGAGACCGACTTCCACCCCAGCTCCGCGCCGATCCCCGTCGTGAAGCATTTCGACACGGCCTCCTTCGCGGCAAACCGCGCCGCGATGTGCTTGTGCGGCGCGCCCATCCCCATGCAATAGGCCTTCTCCTCGTCGGTGAGAATCCGGTCGAGAAACCGCTCCCCGTGGCGGGCGATCACGCCGCGGATCCGCTCGACCTCGATGAGGTCGGCTCCGACCCCCAGGAGGATGCCGCCAGGCGGCAGCGAGATGTTCAGCGGAGCCGTCATGGATTCATCTGCGCCTTCATTTCGCGCACCGCCTCCCCGGCACCGGTGAACAGCGCGCGGCTGACGATGCTGTGGCCGATGTTGAGCTCGTGCAGGTGCGGGAGCGTGCGCACTTCCGCGATGTTGACGTAATTGATGCCGTGGCCGGCGTTGACGGCCAGGCCGGCGGCCTGCGCCTGAACGCAGCCGGCGCGAAGCCGCTCGAATTCTCCCGCCCGCGCCGGCGAGTAATACGCATTCGCATAGGCTCCTGTGTGGAGCTCGATGAACGGCGCACCGAGCTCCGCGCTCAGTTCGATCTGCGGCGCGCCGGGATCGATGAACAGACTGGCCTTGATGCCGGCGGCGTTCATCGCCTCGACGCAGGCACGGACGCGATCCCGGTTGCCCACGACGTCGAGTCCGCCCTCGGTGGTGACCTCCTGCCGATTTTCGGGAACGATGCAGACATACTCGGGCTTCAGCTGGAGGGCGAACGCCGTCATCGCCGGCGTGCAGGCCATCTCGAGGTTGAGGCGCGTGGCGATGCGCTCGCGGAGCCGCCAGACGTCCCGTTCCTGGATATGCCGCCGGTCCTCGCGCAGGTGGACAGTGATGCCGTCGGCTCCCGCGCGTTCGGCCAGCAGGGCGAACGCCACCGGATCGGGCTCGACGGCGCCGCCTTCCGCGCCGGCGGCGGCACGATAGCGCGCCTGGCGCACGGTGGCGCAATGGTCGATGTTGACGCCGAGTAAAATCATGGGAGGGCGATGATGGACACAAAGAGGGCAGCCGGGAAAACAGGAAAAGACGAGCCGCCGTTGTTTCTGCTTCCGGGACTCCGGGCTTCCCTCTTCACTCCCCGCCGTGCCGAACCCTCCGCCGAAACAGGAAAACCTTCTGCTCAACATCGTCTGCAACATCGTCCTGCCGACGACGGTGCTGATGAAGCTCAGCACGGCGGAACGGCTGGGACCGATGTGGGGACTCGTCGTCGCGCTGATCTTCCCGATCGGCTATGGCGCCTACGACTTCGTCCGGCGCAAGAAGACCAATTTCCTTTCGATCGTCGGCCTCCTCAGCGTGCTCCTCTACGGCGGGCTCGGGCTGGTCAAGGCGGACGGATTCTGGTTCGCGGTGAAGGACGCCGCCATGTCGTCGCTCTTCGGCGCCGCAGTGTTGTTCTCGCTGCGCACCAAGACGCCGATGCTGCGGGAGATGTTTTACAACGACCAGCTCGTCGACGTCGCCCGCGTGGACGCGACGCTGGCGGAGCGCGGCCAGCGCGATGCGTTCGAAAAACTGCTGCGCCGCGCGACGATCTGGCTGGCGGTGTCGTTTCTCGCGAGCGCCCCGGTGAACTTCGCCCTTGCGCGCTACGTGCTCCGCGCCGCGCCGGGCACGCCGGAATTCAATGCCCAGCTCGGCCGGATGCACCTGCTCGTCTGGCCGGTCATCGTGGTGCCGAGCATGATCGTGGTGACGTTCCTCTTTTGGAAACTGGTGACCGGACTGACCCGACTCACCGGGCTGACGGTCGACGAGATATTCCGGAGTCCGCCGGAAAAGAAATAGGCCGCGACGGCGCGCCACGCGGGCCTCAGGGCCGTTGCGACATCGGCAGGTAGTCGCGCTTGACGGCCCCCACGTAGATCTGCCGGGGCCGGTAGATGCGGCCCTTCGGATTCGCCGCCACCTCGCGCCAGTTGGCGATGTAACCCGGCGCGCGGCCGATCGCGAACATCGTCGTGAACATGTTCATCGGGATGCCGATCGCGCGCATGATGATGCCCGAGTAGAAGTCGACGTTGGGGTAAAGCTTGCGCGAGACGAAATAGTCATCCTTGAGCGCGGCCTGCTCGAGGTTCTTGGCGATGTGCAGCAGCGGATCGTCGATGCCGAGGCGGGTGAGCACGGTATCGCACGCGTCGCCGATGATCTTCGCCCGCGGGTCGAAGTTGCGGTAGACGGCGTGGCCAAAACCCATCAGACGGTTGCCCTTCCCCCCGGACTTCGCGGCGGCGATGAAGCGCGTGCCGTCGTCGCCCTCGTCGTGAATCGACTGGAGCATCTGCATGACGGCGACGTTGGCCCCGCCGTGCAGCGGGCCGGACAGCGCGCAGATCCCGGCGGAGATCGAGGTGAAGAGATTGGCCTGGCTCGACCCGACCATCCGCACCGTGGAGGTGGAGCAGTTCTGCTCGTGATCGGCGTGCAGCAGGAGGACGAGATTCAGCGCCTTCGCGACCTCCGGCACGTTCTCGTATTCCTGATAGGGGTCCGAAAACATCATGTGCAGGAAGTTCTCGCAGAACGGCAGCTCCTGTTTCGGGAAAATAAACGGCAGCCCCTTCTGATAACGATAGATCATCGCGACGATCGAGCGGATCTTCGAGATGGCAATGGCCGCGCTGAGGTCGAAATTCTTCAGGTCCTTCTCGAAATTGTTGGTCGCGAGTTCCGGGTAATAAGCCGGGAGCGCGCTGACCATCGCCGAGAGCATGGCCATCGGCGAGGCGCTCGTGGGAAACCCCTCGAGGATTTTCTGCATCTGCGTCTCGACCGCGGCGTTCTTGCGGAGCAGCAGGCCGAACTCCTTCCGTTTTTTCGCGTTGGGCAGGTCGCCGTAGATGACGAGGTAGGCGGTCTCGACGAAGTCGCTGTAGTGTGCGAGCTGCTCGATGGGATAACCGCGGTGGCGGAGGATGCCGTTGTCGCCGTCGAGGTAGGTGATCTGGCTCTCGCACGAACCGGTGTTGCCATAACCCTGGTCGTAGGCGATGTGGCCGCTCGCCGCACGCAGGGATCGGGTATCGATCGCCTTCTCGCCTTCGGTGCCGACGATCACCGGCAGGGGGTATTCTTTGTCGTCAATCTTCAGCGAGGCGGTCGTGGCCATGGTCGTTCGAGCGAAGCTAAATCCGCGCCGCTTGCAAAGCAAAGATGCCCCGCCAGCCAAGATTCCGGCCGAAATAAGGCCCGGTCGATCCGCCGGTTAGAATCCGTGAAGCCAGCCGGCCGGCGCCGGCGCGCGCCGCTAAGTCGCTGCGGCCACCGCGGCGAAATTCCCGTAGATTTGCAGGCCCTTCGCCTGGCTCTTCTCGGGGTGAAACTGGGTCGCGAAGCACCGGCCGCGCGCGATCGCCGCACAGAAGGGACCGCCGTAGTCGCACTCCGCCAGCACCAGCGCCGGGTCGGCGGGCACGCAGTAAAAACTGTGGACGAAGTAAAACGCCTCGGTGTCACGCCCGAGCCCGGTCGCCAGCCGTGACTGCGGCTGGACGAACCGGATCGTGTTCCAACCCATGTGCGGGATTTTCAATTCCCGCGGACGGCGGAAGCGGACCACCCGGCCCGGGAAGATGCCAAGGCCGGTGATATTCCCTTCTTCCGAGTGTTCGAACAGGGCCTGCATCCCGAGGCATACGCCGAGAAACGGCCGGTCGGCGGCGATCCAACCGCGGACCGTCGCGTCGAGCCCGGAGGTTCGCAGCGCCGCCACGCAATCGCGCAGCGCGCCGACGCCGGGCAGCACGAGACCTGAAGGAGCGCAGTCGGCAATCTCGCCGGGCGTCCGCACGACGTGGATCGACGCCCCGACCGCCTCGAGCGCCTTGGTGACGCTGCGCAGGTTGCAGATTCCGGTGTCGATGACGGCGATCATGATTGCTGGCGGTGGGGCCCGTTCTCCGAACGGGCCCGAGTTCAAGGCCGCATTGCGGAGCCCCAACCCAAGCCGGCCCGGGGAGCCAGCCCCACCTAGATTTTCCCTTTCGTCGAGGGAAGCAAATCCGCCGCCCGCGGCTCGATCTGCGTCGCCAGGTCGAGCGCGCGCGCGAGGCACTTGAAGATCGCCTCGGCCACGTGGTGCGGCTCCTCGCCGTAGACGAGCTGCACGTGCAGGTTCGCGCCGAGCGCATTGCTGAACGCGCGGCAAAATTCCTTCACGAGGACGATGTTGAAATCGCGCACGAACATCGTCGGCGCTTCCGCGTGGTAGACCAGGTGGGGCCGGCCGCCGACATCGATCGCGATGCGCGCCAGCGATTCGTCCATCGGCAGAAGGAAGAAACCGTAGCGCTTGATGCCGACCTTGTCGCCGAGCGCTTCCTTGAAGGCCTGGCCGAGCACGAGCCCGACATCCTCGACCGTGTGGTGATAATCGACGTCGGTGTCGCCCTTGGCCTTGACGGTGAGATCGAACAGGCCGTGTTTCGCAAAGAGCGTGAGCATGTGATCGAAGAACGCCACGCCGGTGTCGATTTTCGCCACGCCGCGGCCGTCGATCGCGAGGGAGAGCGCGATATCGGTCTCGGCCGTCTTGCGGGAGACGGTTGCTACACGTTTTTGGGTTTTAGCCATGCGTCGAAGGTTTCGCCAAGGACGCCCATCTCGGCGTCGGTGCCGACGCTGATGCGGAGGAACGGTGCGGTCAAGGCGTGGCTCGGAAAGTGGCGCACAAGCACCTTGCGGGAATAGAGGAAACTGTATGCCGCCTTCGCCACGTCCGGCCCCGCCGCGCCGCGCCGGTCCTTCGGCTCCGTGAAAATGAAGTTCGCCTGCGACGGATAGGTGAACCAGCCGCGGCGCTCCGCAAACTCGCGCACCCACCGGTCGCGCGTCGCCTTCACTTTTGCGATGATGCCATCGTAGTAGGCCGGGTCGCCGACCGCGGCGAGCGCGGCGGTTTGGGAGAGCCGGCTGACATTGTAGCTGTCGCGGACCCGGTCGAGCACGTCGATGACCGCGGCGGCCGCGAGGGCGTAGCCGACCCGGATGCCGGCCAGCGCGTAGGCTTTCGAGAGCGTCCGCACCACGACGAGACGCGGATGGCGCGCCAGCAACCCGACCGCGTTCTCGTTGGCGAACGGCGCATAAGCCTCGTCGACGACCAGCAGCCCGCGAAACGAGGCGAGCACCCGCTCGAGATCGGCGTTCGAGAAAGCGACCCCGGTGGGCGCATTCGGCGAGGTGAGAAAAAACGCCCGCGCGTCCGAGGCTGCGATGCGGTCGAACGGCAGGCGCATCGCGCGGTCGAACTCGATCACGTTGCTGCGGCCGTCCTGGATTTCGACCAGCACCGGATAAAGCGAGTAACTCGGCAGGGTGAAGCCCGCGGCGGCGTCCTGGGTGCAAAACGCGCGCACGAGGAGGTTGAGAATGTCGTCCGAGCCGTTCCCGACGATGACGTTCTCCTCCCGCAAACCGTGCAGCTTCGCAACCGCTGCGCGCAGCGCGGTGCTCCTGGGGTTCGGATAGAGGCGGAGCGACGCGCCGTCCCCGCCGATCTCGCGCCGCAGCGCCTCGGCGACACACGGGCTGGGCGCGTAGGGGCACTCGTTGGTGTTGAGCTTCACCCAGCCGGCCTCGGCGGGCTGGAGCCCGGGAGTATACGCATGGAGCTTCGCGATGTGCGGGAGGGCGAGGGAGGACGGATCGGCCATGGTCGGGTGCAGGGCGCGTTCTTGGTGACGGCGCGCCGCGGTGTCGGCAAGACAAACGCCCTAGGTCCGGATCCGCACCGACCGTCCGTGCGCATCGAGTTTCTCCATCGCCGCGAAGGCGGCCACGATCGGCTCGCCCTTTTTCACGCTCGCCCGGTCGTAGTGCACGATGCTGGTGCGCCGGATGAAATCCGCCACGCGCAACCCGCTGAAGAACCGGCCGGCCCGGCCCGTCGGCAGCACGTGGCTGGGACCGGCGGTGAAGTCGCCCAGCGCCGTGGGCGTGTAGTTGCCAATCATGATGGCGCCGGCCGTCGTGATTTCGGCGGTGAGTTTCTTCGCCGCGGCATCGTCCACCAGCAACTCGAGATGCTCGGGGGCGACGTAGTTGGCGATCTGGACCGCCTGCGCGAGGTTGCGGACCTCGATGGCGAGAAATCCGTCGTCGAGGACGCGCTGGGTTTTTTCCGTGCGGGTGATAAGCTGGAGCTGCGTGCGCAACTCGACCCCGATCGCCGCAATGATCTCGGCCGACGTGGCGAGGAGGTAGATTTTTTCCCGGCCGGAGCCGTGTTCCGCCTGCGCCAGAAGATCGGCCGCCGCGAAGTTGGGCCGCGCCGTCTCGTCGGCGATGATCATCACCTCGCTCGGACCCGGCAGTGAATCGACGCCGACCGTGCCGAACACCTGGCGCTTCGCCTCGCAGACGTAGGCGTTGCCGGGACCGAAGACCTTGTCGACCGCGGGGATCGTCGTGGTGCCGTAGGCCATCGCGCCGACGGCGTGCACCCCGCCGAAGCGGTAGACCTCCGTCACCCCGAGCAGATGCAGCGCCGCGAGCAATCCGTCCGCGACCCGCCCCTCGGCGTTCGACGGCGTGAACACGGCGATCTCGGGGCAGCCCGCGATATTGGCCAGCGTGACGGTCATCAGCACGGTCGAAACGAGCGGCACCTCGCCTCCGGGCACATAGAGGCCGACGCGGCGGATCGGGTCGAACTTTTCGCCGACGAGTGCGCCATGCGGGTTCTTCGCCATCCACGGTTCCGGCAGACCGCGGCGGTTGTAAGCCAGGATGCTGTCGCGCGCGGCGACCAGCGCCCGGCGCTCGGCGGCGGGCAAACGCCCGGCAGCCGCGGCGAGCTCGGCGGGCTTTATTCGAAAGTCGCGCGCGCGGAGCTTCGCGCCGTCAAATTTCGCCGCGTAGTAGGCGACGGCCTCGTCGCCCCGCGCACGCACATCGGCCAGAATCGCCGCGACGGAATCGGAAATCTCCCTCGGCACGACGGCGCCGCGGCAGAACGCGGCGAGTTCGTCGTCAAAGGTCTTGGAGGCGTGATGGAGGGGGCGCATGGACGGCGGACCGGCGCAACCGCGGGGCGCGCCAATCCGCGGGAATCACTTCGGCAGAAGCGTCGGCACGGCGAACAAGTCGGCCGCCAGCGGCTCGTTCACGGTCACTTTTTCAAAGTTGATGGTGACGGTCTGGACCTGGCCGTTCGGCATTTTCGAGGTTTGGACGAGCGTCTTCGGAAACCGGACGCCACCCGCCATCAGTTCGCCCTGCTCGCGCATCGTGGCGCCGGATTCGGTTTCCGTGAAAACGAGCCGGCCGGAGGCGGTGTCGAAGTAGCGGTAGAAAATGATGGTGGGCGCGTGAATGAACGCGACCTTCTCGCAGGCGATCCCGTCGATCACGGCGGGGCCCTGATCCTCGACGCGGCCGCCGCGGCGCTCGAGGCCGCGGAAGAAGGCGAGATTCTCCCAGGTGTTGGCGCGCAGGTGCTTGATTTGTTCGGCGCCGAGCAGCGTCTGCTGCCACTTGGTGGGATCGACCGGATCCTGCACGCGGCGCCAGCCATCGTAGCCGTTGAGCGCCGTGACCTCGATGCTCTTTTCCGAAACCGCGCGGATGCGTTGCTGCTCGGGTTTTTGAAACATGATCTCGACGGCCGACCGCAGGTCCTTCGTCGGATCGGCCGGGTCCGCCGTGATGAGCGTGCCGACGAAATGGATGGACTTCACCCCGTCGAGCGCGGACTCCGGGCCGAGATAAGCGCGGGCCTTGGCGATGACGGCCGGTTCGGCGGCGCGGCCCGCCGACGCGAACAAGACGGCGGCGCAGGCCGCGACGAAGAGACGCTGGGGGAACGAAGTCATGGGCGGACGCTAGAGGATAATTGCCCGGGTGGAAAGCCCGCGGATGCGCGGATCTTACTCCCACTCGATGGTGGCGGGCGGCTTGGAACTGATGTCGAAGACGACGCGCCCCACCCCCCGGACCTCGTTGGTGATGCGGCTGGAGATTTTTTGCAGCAATTCATGCGGCAACCGAGCCCAATCGGCCGTCATCGCGTCGATGCTCTCGACGACCCGGAGCGCGATGACGTAGTCATAAGTGCGTTCGTCGCCGAACACGCCGACCGTGCGGACGGGAAGAAACACGCAGAACGATTGCCAGACCTTGTAGTAATATCCCGACGCCATCATCTCGTCGTGGAGGACGGCATCGGCATTGCGGAGGATTTCGAGTTTCTCGGCTGTCAGGTCGCCCATGACGCGCACGCCGAGGCCGGGCCCGGGAAACGGCTGCCGCCACACGACCTCGCGCGGCAGGCCGAGCGCGGCGCCGACGCGGCGGACCTCGTCCTTGAACAGCTGGCGGAGCGGCTCGACGAGCTTGAGTTTCATCCGCGCCGGCAGCCCGCCGACGTTATGGTGCGTCTTGATGAGCGAGGCGGGATTGTTGCCGATCGAAACGCTCTCGATCACATCCGGGTAAAGCGTGCCCTGGCCGAGAAATTCGGCGTGGCCGATCGATTTCAAGGATTTCTCGAACACCGCCACAAAGGTGCGGCCGATGATCTTTCGCTTCTGTTCGGGCTCGGTCACGCCCTTGAGCCGGCGGAGAAAGAGCTTCGACGCATCGACCACGCGCAGATCGATGTGAAAATGCCGGCCGTAGAGTTTCTGGACGTAGTCACGCTCGCCCTTCCGCAGGAGACCGTTGTCGACAAAGACGCACGTGAGCTGTTTGCCGATCGCCTTGTGCAGCAGCGCCGCCGCGACCGACGAATCGACGCCGCCCGACAGTCCGAGGATCACGCGACCCTTGCCGACCTGCGCCCGGATCTCGGCGATGGTTCGCGAAATGAAGTCGCGGGTCGTCCAATCCTGTTTCGCCCGGCAGACGCCGAGCAGAAAATTGCGGATCATGTCGACACCGCGCTCGGTGTGGAACACCTCCGGGTGAAACTGGATGCCGTAGAAGCGGCGCGTCGCGTCCTCGATCGCCGCGTAGGGCGAATTCTCGGTCGTGCCGATGGGACGGAAGCCGGGCGGGAGTTTGGTGAGCTTGTCGCCGTGGGAATTCCAGACCCGCAGCTTGCGCGGCAACTTCGCGAACAGCTTGCCCGGCTGCTTGATCGTCAGATGGCCGTGGCCGTATTCGCGCTCTTTGCTGTGCGAAACATGGCCGCCGAGGAAATGCCCCATGAGTTGCACGCCATAGCAGATGCCGAGCACGGGCACGCCGAGTTCGAAGATGGCCGGGTCGGGATGCGGGGCGGTCTTCGCGTAGACGCTCTGCGGTCCGCCGGAAAGGATGATGCCGATGACGCCTTCCTCACGCAGTTTGGCCGCGGGAGTCGAGAAATGAAAAATCTTCGAGTAAACCTGACACTCGCGGATGCGGCGCGCGATGACCTGGGTGAGCTGCGAACCGAAGTCGAGGACGGCGATGGTCTGTGGCATGTGCGGCGGAGGAAAAGGAGGAGCAGAACCCGAACCAGAGAGCGACCGCAAGTGCGATTGTTCCCGGGCCGGCGACCCCTTGACCTATCCGGCCGGTCCGCCAGCCTCGCCGGCGGATGCAGAACATCGTCATCGCGAAACCCTACCGGTTCGTGGCACCGCATCGCGGCAGGTTCTGGTGGCGTCTGTTTCGGCCGCTCCTGCCAATGTATCTTCGCAAGACCGCCGGCATCGTCGAGGTGCGCTGCCGGCACGTCGACCGGCTCCGGGCCTCGCTCCAAGCCGGCCACGGGGTCATGCTGACGCCCAATCACTGCCGGCCGCCGGACCCGATGGTGCTGGGGGCACTGTCCTACGAAGTCGGCCGGCCGCTCTACATCATCGCAAGCTGGCATCTGTTCATGCAGAACGCGCTTCAGACGTTTTTACTGCCGCGACTCGGGGTGTTCAGCATCTACCGCGAGGGCACGGACCGCGAGGCGCTGAAATGCGCGATGCAGGTGACGGCGGAAGCGGAACGACCGCTGGTGATTTTCCCCGAGGGTGTGATCTCGCGGCACAACGACCGCTTGAACAACCTCATGGAGGGCACCGCGCTCATGGCGCGCGGCGCCGCGAAGCAGCGCGCGGCCCTCAATCCGCCGGGCAGGGTGGTGGTGCACCCGGTCGCCATTCGCTACCTGTTCGACGGCGATGTGCCCACCACCATCACGCCCGTGCTGCGCGAAATCGAACACCGGCTGACATGGCAGCCGCTCGACCACCTGCCGCTCAAGGAGCGCATCGCGAAGATCGGCAGCGCGCTGCTCGCGATGAAGGAAATCGAGTATTTCGGCGCGCCGCAGTCCGGCGACTTGCCGGACAGGTTGCAGAAACTCGTCGACCGGCTGCTGGTGCCCCTGGAAGCCGAATGGGTGAAGGGCCGCCGCGAGAAGGAAATCGTCGGCCGTGTGAAACTCCTCCGGATCGCGATACTGCCCGAGATGACAGCGGGCACTCTGCCGGAGGCAGAAATGCAGCGGCGGTGGCGGCAGCTCGCCGATATCTACCTCGCGCAACAACTCGCGTTCTATCCGCCCGATTATCTCGCGGCGGAACCGACGCCCGAACGGCTGCTCGAAACCGTCGAGAAATTCGAGGAAGACCTGACCGACGTCGCGCGCATCCACGCACCCATGCGGGCGGTCGTGGATGTCGGCGAAGCCATCGAGGTCTCGCCTGAACGCACCCGCGGCGCCGATGGCGACCCGCTCATGGCAACGATCCGCGAGCAGCTCGAGACAATGCTCGCCACGTCGCTCACCGACAGCCGCTCCACGTGAATTCGCCCGCGCAGATCGGCGTCCGGGTCGGCTTTGTGGCCGGGGCCATCGTGCTTTGGTTCTGGACGCAGCGACTCGTGAGCCAGAAGGCGGAACCCGGCGCCGGCGTCGGCGACCGGTTGCACGACTGGTCCGCGCCGCTGCATGCGTGGCTCATGGCGACTCCGACCGCCGCGAATTTCACGCTCATCGTCACCTCCGCTTTGGTCGATGCGTTCGGGCTTTATGTTTTCTATCTCTCGATCTTCGGACCGACGCTGCAGCCGTTCGTCGCGCTGCTGATCCTGTTCGGCCTGCGCCAAATCTGCCAGGCGACCTGCACCCTGCCCTCGCCGCCGGGCGTGATCTGGCATAATCCGGGTTTCCCGTCGCTCTTCGTGACCTACGGGACCAGCAACGATTTTTTCTTTTCGGGGCACACGGCCATCGCGGTGCTCGGCGCGCTGCAACTCGCCCATCATGCTCCGCCGTGGCTGGTCGTGCTCGGCGGCAGCGTCGCAGTGCTCGAAGCGGCCACCGTGATCGTCCTGCGGGCGCACTACACGATGGATGTCTTTGCCGCGCCGTTCGTGGCCTGGGGCGCCGACGTGCTCGCGCGTCACGTCGCACCGACGGTCGACGCGTGGCTCGGGCGGGCCGGATAGTGCGCCGGGAAGCCGGCGGCCGTCCGCCTATTTCTTGGAAGAACCCGAAACTTCGTTCGCCGGATCAACGAGGGTTTCCTTGTTTTTTGCCGCGTTGTCCTTCGCCTTCTTCACCATCTTGCCGTAGTTGGTCGTGGGTGCATTCGGTCCGCCGGGCGCGGCGGGTTTGGGATCGGCCGGCTTCGCCGGAGTCAGGGGAGATTGGGGCGCTGCGGCGGCCTTCGCATCGCTCTTCGGCGTCTCGGCCGCGGTCTCAGGCGCATCACCCTTGAAGTCGGTTTTCGCCAGGGGAACGCGACCTTGGATCTTGCGGTAAATCACGGTGAGGGAATCTCCGTCCTTGCCCACGACATCCACGGCGGTTCCGGCCTTCAGGACAATGGCTCCCTTGCCTTTGCTGAACTCCATCTTGGTATCCTCGGTAATCGTCGCCGAGGGGGCTTGGGCGTGGACGGCAACCGCCGCGAAAATGAAGGCGGGGAGAAGGCGTTTCATGGTGTCCGGGGTAAAGGGCGGCAGCGGCGGGATTCAGCCGGCCGGTTTCTTGCGCGGCGCCAGCGCCTGGGCGACCGCCTCGAGAAACGCGTCGCGCACGAACGGCTTCATGATTGCCACATCCGCGCCCAAACCGCGCGCCATCCGCAGGCAGTCGTTCGTGTCCATGAAGCGGCCGCCACCGGAAATCGCGAGAATGTGCGCGGCGGGCTGCGTCGTTTTCAGTTTCTCGATGACCTTCAGCCCGTCGCTGTCCGGCATGAGGATGTCGGTCACGACCAGGTCGAACCGCGCCTTTTGCAGCAACTTGATCGCCTGCATGCCGTCGCGAGCGCTCACGACGGCATAGCCGAGCGGCTTGAGCCACTGTTCGATCAGCAGGCAGATGTGCTCCTCATCGTCAGCCACCAGCACGGAAAGACGTTTCATGCGATGGAAAAGGGATGAGTGCGGGAGCGGGCGGAAGGCGACTCAAAATTTCAGCCGCGCGTTTTCATGACCGCACTTGGGGCATCGGCACAGCTCGGTCCCGGCCGGCGCGGTGTAAAGGGCATCGCAACGGATGCAGTGAAAGGTTGTCCGCCGGCGCTCGACCTCGAAGCGGCGATGGTCGCGGCGGTCATACCACAGCCACAAGCCGGCAAACCCCACGCCCACGAGCGCGCAATAGAGGACGACGGCAGTGGTGAGATCGAGCATGGGGCGACTGTGAAAGAAATTACGCCGACCGCCAAGCGCGGCGAAAAGCCTGCGCCGACCGGCCGGCGAAACGGTCTCGCGCAATAACGTTCCGGCATCCGCTGCGGGCGAAAAAAAACGCGCCGGCGGAACCGGCGCGTTCGAGGAAGGATGCGAGGGGCGACACCCCGCGGGCGTCACTTCGTCTCGGGGGCGGGGGCCGGGGCGGTTTCCGCAGCCGGGGCGGCCTCGGCCGCCGCGGGCGCGTCGGCCTTTGACGCCTTCGGCTTCTTTGCCTTCGCGGTCTTTTTGCCCTTCGACTTCTTGTAGCCGACGTCGTCCGCCTTCACGAACTCGATCAGCGCCATCTCGGCCGCATCGCCGAGACGCTGCTGGCCGAGTTTATAAATGCGCGTGTAGCCGCCGCTGCGGTTCACGAACTCCTTGTATTTCTCGTTGAAGAGGAGCGTGAGGGCGGTCTCGTCGCGCACGTCGCTGAGGGCGAGGCGGCGGAGATGGAGCGCGTCCTTCTTCTCGGTCTTGGCCGCGGCCTTCTTGGCCTTGGTGATGACCTTCTCGATGAAGGGGCGGAGGGCCTTCGCCTTGGTGAGCGTGGTCTCGATCCGGCCGTGCGTGATGAGCGCGGCGGCGAGATTCGACATCATCGCGCGGCGATGCTCGACGGTGACGCCGAGCGAGGCGTGGTGTTTATTGTGACGCATTGGATTTGGTTTTTAGGCGACGCCCGATCGGCAATCCGGTCGCAGCGTGGCGCGACAGCGGACGGCGCGAGCGCCGGAAATAGTGAAACGACTCAGGCTTCCTTCTTGGTCTCAAGGAGGCGCTCGTCGAACTTCATGCCGAGCGACAGGCCGAGGGCCTCGAGCTTCTCCTTGATTTCGTTGAGGGATTTCTTGCCGAAATTGCGGTACTTGAGCATCTCCTGCTCGGTCTTCATCGCCAGCTCGCCGACGGTGGTGATGTTGGCGTTGTTGAGGCAGTTGGCGGCGCGGACGGAGAGCTCGATCTCGTTGACCGACATGTTGAGGAGCTTGCGGAGCTTGTTCTGCTCCTCGCTGACCTCGCACTGCTGGCTCTCGAACTCGAAGGCCTCCTCGGAGACGCGATCGAACACGTCGAGGTGATGCTTGAGGATCGAGGCGGACTGCTTGAGGGCGTCGTCGGGCGTGATGCGACCGTCGGTCCAGATCTCAAGGATGAGCTTGTCGTAGTCGGTGATCTGGCCGACACGGGTGGCCTCGACCGAATACTTGACGAGCTTGACGGGCGAGAAGAGCGAGTCGATCGGGATGACCCCGATGGCCTGCTCCTCCTTCTTGTTGGCCTCACCGGGATAGTAGCCGCGGCCGGTCTTGATCTCGATCTCGGCCTCGAAGGTGCGCTTCGAGTCGAGCGTGCAGATGACCTGGTCGGGATTGACGACGGTGATGTTGGCGTCGGCCTGGATGTCGGCGGCGGTGATCACGCCCGTCTTGCTGGCCTTGATCAGGAGCGTGATCGGCTCGCGCTTGGTCGAGACGAGCAGGACCTTCTTCAGGTTGAGGACGATGTCGGTCACGTCCTCGACGACATTGTCGATGGACTGGAACTCGTGGTTCACGCCGTCGATCTTGATCGACGAGATGGCGGCACCCTCGATCGAGCTGAGGAGAACGCGACGGAGGGAGTTGCCAACGGTGTGGCCGTAACCGGCCTCGAAAGGCTCGGCGATGAACTTGGCATAGGTTGGCGTGGCGCCTTCCTCGACTTTGGTGAGCTTGCTGGGGAGTTCGAACTTTCCGAGACGTTTGGGCATGGCGATGAGCGCTGGCGTTGAGACTTGAGAAATGAAAGGGGACCGAACGATTAGAAACGCGAGTAGAACTCGACGATGAGCTGCTCGTTGATGTTTTGCTCCATCTCGTCGCGCGTGGGGAGACGGACGACGGTGGCCTTGAACGTTTCGGCGTTCATGGTGAGCCAGCCGGGAACGTTCCGGATGCGGTTTTCCTCGAGGCAGCGGGTGGCAAGCTGGCGGGAAGCGGGCGTGTTCTTGACCTCGATCTCGTCGCCCGGCTTCACGTTGCAGCTGGCGATGTCGACCTTGTGGCCGTTGACGCGGATGTGACCGTGGTTGACGAACTGGCGGGCGGCGGCGCGGCTCTTGGCGAGGCCGAGGAGGTAGACGGTGCTGTCGAGGCGCGTCTCGAGGAGCTGGAGGAAACGCTCGCCGGTGACGCCGCGCTCCTTCTTGGCGATCTCGAACACGCGGCGGAACTGGCGCTCGAGCAGGCCGTAGATGTAACGGAGCTTCTGCTTTTCGTTGAGGCCGACGGCGTATTCGGAGACCTTGCGACGGAGCTTGGGTCCGTGCACGCCCGGCGGATAGCTGCGGCGTTCAAACGCCTTGCCGGAGCCGAGGAGGAAGGTGCCGAAGCGACGGCTGATGCGGGTGGTGGGGCCGGTATAACGAGCCATGGAGATTTAGGATTTGAGATTTTCGGTTTGCGACGGCCGGTGGATCAGACGCGGCGGCGTTTGCGCGGGCGGCAGCCGTTGTGCGGGATGGGCGTGACATCGACGATCGACGTGATCTCGAGGCCGATCGCCTGGAGCGCGCGGATGGCCGAGTCGCGACCGAGGCCGGGACCGGAGACGCGGATCTGAACGTCCTTCAGGCCGTGCGACATGGCGTTGCGGGCGGCGTCCTGCGCGACGATCTGCGCGGCGTAGGCGGTGGATTTGCGCGAGCCGCGGAAATTGCACTTGCCGGCGCTCGACCATGCGATGACCTGGCCCTTGTGGTCGGTGATCGAGACGATGGTGTTGTTGAAGGAGGCAAGCACGTTGGCGTAACCGGAGGTGACGTTCTTGGAACCCTTGGCCTTGCGGACCTTGATCGTGCCCAACTCTTCCTTGAGCAGATCCTCGGCCGTGGGCTGCTTGGCCACGCCACCGATCAGCTCGACGGGTTTGTCGGACGGCGCGGGAGCGGCTTTCGGAGCGGCCTCGCCGGGAGCGGTGCCCTCGGCTGCGGCGGCCTTGTCGGCGGCGGCCTTGAGGCCCCTGGCCTTCTTCTCGGCGGGCGTGGCGGCGGCAGCGTCGGGCGCGCCTTCAGCAGCGGGCTTCGCGGGCTTCTCGGGCTTCTCTTTCTTGGGAGCGGACTTTTCTTCGGCCATGGCGGGTGTGATTATTCTTTGACGGCTTTGGAGACGCCGACGGTCTTGCGCGGGCCCTTGCGGGTGCGGGCGTTGGTGCTGGTGCGCTGGCCACGGACTGGAAGGCCGCGGCGGTGGCGGATGCCACGGTAGCAATTGATCGCCTGCAGGCGCTTGAGGTTGGCGGCGATCTCGCGGCGGAGGTCACCCTCGAGCACCCATTTGTGCTCGGTGATGAGGTGGAGAATCTTGTTGAGCTGCTCCTCCGTAAGGTCCTGCGCCCGCATGTCCGGGTTGAGCGCGGCTTCTTTCACGAGCAGGTCGGCCCGCGTGGGACCGATGCCGTTGATGTAACGGAGGGAATACGCGACTTTCTTCTTCGCGGGAATTTCGACACCGAGGAGGCGAGGCATGTTGGATTAGGTTGAGAGTTGTTGGATGAAAGTTGGGAAAATCGGAGAATCTTAGGAGGAAACTTGAGCGGCGACCGGGCGCGGGATGGTGAGGATTTCGGGGCCGTGGTCGGTGGTGAGGACGGTATGCTCGAAATGCGCGGAGGGCGATCCATCGGCTGCAACGACCGTCCAGCCGTCCGAGAGCGTCTTCGTCTTGTAACCGCCGAGGTTGACCATGGGCTCGATGGCGAGGGTCATGCCGGGCTTGATTTTATCGCCCGTGCCCTTGCGGCCGAAGTTCGGGATTTCGGGCGGTTCATGCATCGAGACGCCGACCCCGTGGCCGACCATGTCGCGGACGACACTGAAGCCGTTCGCCTCGACGTGGGCCTGGACGGCGGCAGAGATGTCGCCGATGCGATTGCCCACCTGGGCCTGCTTGATCCCGAGGTCGAGCGCCTCGCGGGTGACGCGGAGGAGTTTCCCGACCTCCGAGGAGATCGAACCGACAGGAACGGTGAAGGCGTTGTCGCCGATGTAACCGTCGTGCTCGACGACAATGTCGAGCGAGACGATGTCACCATCGCGAAGGACGCGGCGGAACGACGGGATGCCGTGGACCACTTCGTCGTTCACCGAGATGCAGGTATGCGCGGGATACCGGCGCGAACCGTGCTGATAGCCGTAACAGGCGCTGCGGGCTCCGAGGCGGGCGATCCAGTCGCGGCCGGCCTCTTCCAAGTCTTGCGTCGTGATGCCGGGCCGCACGAGGGGCTTGAGTTGATCAAGCACCGTGGCGGCGATGGCACACGCCTCGCGCATCCGGGCGATGCCCTCCTTGTTTTTGAGGGGAATCGTCATGCGGCGAGGTCGCCGGCCTCAACAAGGAGGCCGAGCGTGCGATAGTGCTGGACGACGGACTCGCTGGAGCCGGAGCCCGCATGAATCACGGCGCTGAGCGCCTCATCACGAGCATCGAGCCATTCGTCGAACACCTTGGCTTGGAGCAGCGTAGCCGGGAAGTCCATCAGGACAAAACCCGCATCAGGTTTGCGCGCGAAGAACCAGCGGCGCATCAGCGCCAGTCGGGTCGCTTCCTCCGCCGCGGCTGAGACCGGGCGGCGCGAAATCTCCGGCCCTTTCATTTGGGCGGGAGAGACGTGCTCAAGATTCAAAGAACGAACCCGGTTCATCAGGCTTTCAGAGCGAAAATCAGGCGAACCGAGGAGAAGGAACTTGGTTTTGGCGGGAGCGCCAGAACGGGCAAAGAGGTCGTTGATGGGGTCCATTGCGACCCGAGTAAAGAACTATTTGAGAAAGGCCTTGTAGGCCGCAATCCCCGCGCCCAAGACGAGCAAACCGAGCATGGGCAGGGCAAGTTTCATCACCGCATCGTCGCTGAGGGCATCGCCGGTCACACCTTGGCGCGTGTCGGCGCGGGCCCGCACCCGGCCCTTGCGAAGGAAGCCGTCATAATGGCGCTGGAGCAGGAAGGTCTCGATCTGGCGCATGGTGTCGAGGATCACACCCACCGTGATCAACATGCCGGTGCCGCCGAAGAAATACCCGATGGCGTGCGGCACATCGAGATTGTAGAGCAGCAAGTCGGGCATGACCGCGATCACCGTGAGGAAGACCGCGCCCGCCAGGGTCAGGCGGGTCATGATGAAATCGAGGAACTTCGCTGTCGGCTCGCCCGGACGAACGCCGGGGATGTAACCGCCGTATTTCTTCAGGTCATCGGCGATCTGGATCGGCTTGAACATGACCGACACCCAGAAATAGCTGAAGAACAGGATGAGGGTCGCGTAAAACAGGTAGTAATAGAAATAACCGGGTTGGAGATTCGTGGCGATTTCGCCGAAGAACTTCAGCTCGGGCCGGGCGGCGCCGATCCAGGACAGGATCTGCTGCGGGAAGAGCAGGATCGCCTGCCCGAAGATGACCGGCATGACGCCCGAATAGTTGACCTTGAGGGGAAGGAATGAGCTTTGCCCACCCATCACCTTGTTGCCGACGACGCGCTTGGCGTATTGCACGGGGATTTTGCGCTGGCCCTGCACGACCATGACAATGCCCATGATCACCGCGAAGAAGAGCGCGATCATCATCGCGGCCTGCGGCAAGCCGAGGGCCGCACCGGTGCCAACGGGCCGGAAAAAGAGATGCCAAGTCATCTTCGCCGCCGTCGGGATCTGCGAAAGAATGCCGACCGTGATGAGAAGCGACACGCCGTTGCCGATGCCGCGCTGCGTGATTTGTTCTCCGAGCCAAGTCAGCAGCATCGTGCCCGCGGTCATGAAGATGACGGACTCGACGATAAAGCCCCATTTACCCACGATCACGATCGGTCCGTAGCGGCTGACTTCGTAGCCATGGAAAAGATTCTCGGGGTTTTGGAGCGCGAGGAGAAGGAGCGTGCCCTGCACCAAGCAGATGAGCACGGTGGCATACCGAGTGTATTGCGTGAGCTTCTGGCGCCCGACGTCGCCCTCCTGTTGCAGGCGACTCAGCGCCGGCACCACGGCGGTCATCAACTGAAAGATAATCTGCGCCGAAATGTAGGGCATGATGCCCAGCGCGCCGACCGCGCCTTTCGTGAGGGCGCCGCCGGTGAACATGCTGTAGAGACCGACGAGGCCGCCGCCGGCGGTATTGGCCTGCTCCTCGAAGAATTTCAGCAGTGGATGCGGATCGATGCCGGGCAATGGAATTTGCGCGGCCACGCGGGCCACAAACAGCAACGACAGCGTGTAGAAGATGCGCGAGCGCAGCTCGGGAATCTTCAAGGAATTGGTAAAGGCGGAAAACACAGCGGTGGTCGAAAGGTTGCGGGGCGGTGGTGGGGCGGGCGCGCGCGGCGCGCGGGTCGCGTCAGGCGACGATGGCCTGGCCGCCCGCCTTCTCGATCTTGGCCTTGGCCGACTCGGAGAATTTCGCCGCGGTGACCTTGAGCGCGCGGCTCAGTTCGCCGTCGCCGAGAATCTTCACGGTCTTCTCGCCGCCGCGGATCAGGCCCGCCGCGGCCAGCGTCCCCGCCGTGACCTCGGTGACCTTGGCATCGAGTGACGCGAGGTCGCCGACATTGAGGACGGCGATCTCGGTGCGGAAGTTGAACTGGTTGAAGCCGCGATGCGGGAGCTTGCGGTAGAGCGGCATCTGGCCGCCTTCGAAGCCCGGGCGAATGCTGCCGCCGGAACGGGCCGTCTGGCCCTTGCCGCCGCGGCCGCTGGTCTTGCCATGGCCGCCGCCTTCGCCGCAGCCGACGCGCTTCTTGCGGTGCACGGCACCGGCGA
>CALFNN010000065.1 GCA_937902925.1 uncultured Opitutaceae bacterium | reverse complement strand
CGACCTTCAGGTTATGAGCCTGACGAGCTACCAGGCTGCTCCACCCTGCAACAAAGGGGAGGCGAAAAGTCCCCGCCGCCCCGCTGACTGTCAACGCCTTTTTGGTTTTTTCCCGAATTCACGCTTGCCAGCCGCGGCGGCGCCCGGTGTGTTGACCGGCTCTGTCAGTTCAAACGTCATAACCAAAACAACCACCATCCATCGATCGCAAGGCGGCCCCACGGCCGGCCTGTGTGTCGCCAGATACATAGATCAAGATCAGCATGAGCATTAGCATCACTCCGAAAGACCTGCTCGACGCAGGCGTGCACTTCGGGCACCAGACCAAGCGCTGGAACCCGCGTTCGAAACCGTTCATCTTCGACCACCGCCAGGGGGTCTCCATCATCGACCTTGGCAAGACCCACGAGGCGCTCAGCAAGGCCTGTGACTTCCTCGAGGATACCGTCGCCAACGGCGGCAACGTGCTCTTCGTCGGCACCAAGCGCCAGGCGAAGGAAATCGTCCGCGAGGCGGCCGCCTCCACGAACATGCCGATGTGCGTCGACCGCTGGCTCGGCGGCACGCTCACGAATTACGAGACGGTCAAGAAATCCATCGCGAAGTTCAAAAAATACCAGGCGATGGAGACGAGCGGGGAGATGGCCAAGCTACCCCGCAAGGAGGAGTCCGCCATCAAGCGCGAGATGACCCGCATGCAGAAAAATTTCAACGGCATCGCCGACATGGGCGGACTGCCCTCCGCGATGTTCGTGGTGGACGTCAACCATCACAAGATTGCGGTCGCCGAGGCGGCCCGCGCCGGCGTGCCGTGTGTCGGGCTCGTGGACACCAATTCCGATCCGACCACCGTGTCGCACCCGATCCCGGGCAACGACGATGCGGTGAAATCGATCCGCATCATCGTCGAGGCGGTCACCGCCGCGGTGCAGAGCGGTTTGAGCCAGCGCGACGCCCGCCGGGCCCAGCGCGGTGCCGCCGATCTCAAGGCGACCCAGGCGGCGGCCGGCCACGTGGTGGCGGGAGCCGAGGATGTCGACTTGTCCCGCGTCGAAATCCCGGCGGACATCGTGGCCGTCGTCGAGGGCGACGCCGAACCGACCGTGGTCGCGAAGAAGGTGGCGCGTCCCAAGAAGGCCGTCGTGAAGGCGGAGTAAGTTTCCTTTTCAAACCATCTCCGAATGAGCGTTCTTATCACCGCACAAATGGTCAACGACCTGCGCCTGGCCACCGGCGCCGGTCTGCTTGACTGCAAGAAAGCCCTCACCGAGGCGAACGGCAATGTCGACGAGGCGACGACGATTCTGCGCAAGAAAGGCGCCGCGTCCGCCGCCAAGAAGGCCGACCGCGTCGCGAAGGAGGGCGTGATCCACAGTTACATCCACGTCGGCGGCAAGGTTGGCGTGCTGATCGAGGTGAATTGCGAAACCGATTTCGTGGCGCGCAACGACGCGTTCAAGGCGTTCGTGAACGACCTCTGCCTCCAGATCGCCGCGGCCAATCCGCTCTACGTTTCGCGCGACCAGGTGCCGGAGGCCGATGTCGCCAAGGAGCGCGAGATCGCCGCGGCCCAGGTCGCCGGCAAGCCGCCGGCGGCGGTGCAGAAGATCGTCGAGGGCAAGCTCGAGAAATTCTACTCGACCGTGTGCCTCGTCGACCAGCCGTTCGTCAAGTTGCCCGAGAAGTCGGTGAAGGAAATGCTCACCGAGCAGATCGCGAAGATCGGCGAGAACATCCAGGTCCGCCGTTTCGTGCGCTACCAGCTCGGCGCCTGAGTTCGAAACCGTTTGCCCTTTCCCGCGGCGCTTCGCTCACTGGGCGAAGCGCCTTTTTTTCATCGCCGCATGAACGTCACCCGCGTCCAGATCGTCGCCCGAGGGCTGACCAACTGCTGCCCGAATTGCGGCGGGCGCACGCTGTTCAAGGCGGGTTCGTTTTTTCAGGTCAACCGCGATTGCCCCGCCTGCGGCTTCAAGATCGAGCGGGAGAACGACGAGGGGTTCTATCTCGGCTCGGCGTCGCTCAATTTCGGCGTGACGATCGTCTGCTACCTGACGCCGGTCATCCTGCTCGCCTATTACGGTGTGATCCGCGTGGCGGTGGCGTTCGTGCTGGCGGGCGTGGGGGCGATCGGGGTCCCGATGTTGTTCTACCGGTCGTCGCGCAGTTGGTGGCTGATGAACTACTACGTTTTTTTTCCGCATCATCTGCCGGCGAACGGGGGAAAGGGGCGGGCGGGCGAGGACGATAACGTGTGATGCACGGCGGGTTGGCGCGGGTTGATTTTCGGCTTCCGTTTTCGAACCCCCGCCCTACGTTGTCGCGTTCTGCGCCGGAGAGGTGGCAGAGTGGTCTAACGCGCCTGACTCGAAATCAGGAGTGTCCGCAAGGGCACCGTAGGTTCGAATCCTATCCTCTCCGCCAGTTTACTCCCGTGAGGGAGAACTCGTCGGCGCCGGCCGCGTCGTGTCGCAGCGAACCCGCGGCTCGTCCTGGGCCCGACGTCCGGGCGGATAAATCCCAGTCTTTTGCAGTGTCACCAAGGAGTAACACCCATTTCACCAGCGGGCTCTTGTCATTGCCGGGCATGGCGTAATGAATGCTTGGACTACTCCGATGACGTTTGCCGAGAAGTTTTGCGCCCAGCGCGGGATTCCTCCGGAGAAATTCGAGGAGCACGTCTTCCGACTGAGTTTGCGGCCGGCGGCGCGGCGGCTCCGGTATTTGCTGGCGCTGATCCGCGGCTACTTCGAGGCGGACCGCGAGCTGATTCGTGGAGCCGGCCGGGCCACGCGACTCGTCGAGATCGAGGGCGAACTGCTCGATTTTGCGCACGATCCCAACAACCGCGGTTTCCTGCGCCGCCGGTTGAATCTGCGGGTTTCCCGGCGCCGGCTCCACGCGCTGGCGCGGGAGACGTTGCGCGACGGCGGGGCGGCCGCGGCCCCGGGCGGGACGGTGGCGGTGGATTCGACGATTACGGAATCGCGCGTTGTGCCGCCGCGGCCATGAAGTGCGCGTGGGCGGAAAGCATCCGGCCACCCGCGTGCCGCGGCGCGGCCACATAGGCGCCGCTCGGCAGGAGCACCCGGGCGTTCGCGCTGTCGTGCAGCTCGGTCGGGAAGAGCTCCTTCGTGATCCACCGGCGAAGCTTCGGGTCCTCGATCGGGAAGATGACCTCGACGCGGCGAAGAAAATTGCGTGGCATCCAGTCGGCGCTGCCGGCGAGGATCAGCGGCTCGCCGCCGTGATTCTCGAAGTAGAAAGCGCGGGCGTGCTCGAGGAAGCGGCCCACGAGGCTGCGCACGCGGATGCGCTCGCTGAGGCCGGGCACGCCGGGCACCAGACAGCAGGTGCCGCGCACGATGAGGTCGATCTTCACGCCTGCCTGCGATGCGAGGTAGAGGGCGTCGATGATCGCCTTGTCCACGAGCGAGTTCATCTTCGCGATGATGCGCGCCGGGCGGCCGGCGGCGGCGTTGCGCGCCTCGCGGAGGATGAGCGCACCGAGCTTCCGGTGCAGGTTGAAGGGCGCGACGAGCAGGTGGCGGAGTTTCGGCGACCGACCGAAGCCGGTCAGCGTGTTGAAAACGTGGGCGACGTCGGCCGTGAGGTGGGCCCGGGCGGTGAAATAGCTCAGGTCCGTGTAGTAGCGGGCGGTCCGCGGATTGTAATTGCCCGTGCCGAGGTGCGCGTAGTGCCGCATGCGCCGGCCCTCGCGCCGGACGACGAGGCACATCTTGCAGTGGGTCTTGTGTCCCATCAGGCCGTAGACGACATGCACGCCGGCCTCCTCGAGCTGTTTCGCCCACTGGATGTTGTTGGCCTCGTCGAAGCGCGCGCGCAGCTCGACGAGCGCGGTGACCTGCTTGCCGTTGTGCGAGGCCTCGATGAGCGCGCGCACGAGCGGTGAGTCGCCGCTCGTGCGGTAAAAGGTCTGCTTGATCGCGAACACCTGCGGATCGCGCGCCGCCTGCTCGACGAAATCCACCACCGGCGTGAAGGCGTCGTAAGGATGATGCAGCAGGACGTCCTGCGCGCGGAGCGTCTCAAAGATCCGCGCCGGATCGCGCAGCGGCGAGGCGTTGACGGGCGTGAACGGCGGAAACTTCAGGTCGGGCCGGTCCAGATCGCCGAGGCTCTGCAGGCGCATCAGGTTGATCGGGCCCTTCAGACGGAAGACGTTGTCGGGCGAAAGGCCGAGCTGGTGGCAGAGAGTCGCGAAGAGCGCGGCGTCGACGCCGTCCTCGATCTCCAGCCGCACGGCCGCCCCGCGCCGGAGATTGCGCAACTCCTCCTCGATTTTTTTCAGCAGATTGGCCGATTCCTCCTCGTCGATGTAGAGGTCGCTGTTGCGCGTGACCCGGAAGGCGTGGGCGCCCGTGAGCCGGTAGCCGGGGAACAGTTCGCCGGCACAGAGCTTGATGATCTCGCTCAGGAAGATGGTGCGCTGCGGGCCGCGTTTGCTGCCGGGGGCGATCATGACGAGTCGCGGCAGGATGCGGGGCACCGGCAGGATGGCCACGAGCCGTTCGCGTTCGGGCGTCGCGGGATTGTCGAGCGACACGACGACATTCAGCTCCTTGTTGCCGAGCTGGGGAAACGGATGCGACTGGTCGAACGCCAGCGGGGTCAGGACCGGGTAGACCTGTTCGCGAAAATAGGCGCGCACCCATGTGAGCTCCGCGGCGGTGAGATCGGGGGCGGATTTGAACTGGATGCCCTCCGCCGCCAGCGCGGGCATGAGTTGTTCGCGCCAGCAGCGATACTGGCGGTCGACCAGCTCGTCGACGACCGCCCGAATCCGCCGCAGCTGTTCGCGTGGGTCGAGTCCGTCGGGGCCGGGCTCGGTGACGCCGGAGTCGCGCTGCTGAATCAACCCGGCGACGCGGATCTCGAAAAATTCGTCGAGGTTGTTGCTGAAGATCGCGAGGAAGCGCACGCGCTCGAGCAGCGGGTGCCGGTCGTTCTGCGCCTGCTCGAGGACCCGGCGGTTGAAGGCCAGCCAGCTCAGCTCGCGATTGAAATAGACCGGTGCCGGCGCCGGCCGGGGGGAGGACTTCGAAGAATGACCACCTGAGGAATGCGCAACCATGCGAGAGCGGGCAGGATGTTTCCTGCCGCCCCTTGAACGAGACTTAATTCCGGCGTGACGCAAACGTAACATGCGCTCGCGCCGGGCGGCCCGGTCAGGCGCCCCACACGGTCTTGGCGTTCAGGAACGCGCGCAGGCCGGAGGCGCCGAGTTCGCGGCCATGGCCGCTCTGTTTCACGCCCCCAAAGGGCAGGGCGGGGTCGGAGCGGGCGAAGTCGTTGACGAAGACCGAGCCGGCGGCGAGTTGCGGGACGATTTTCCGGGCGCGGGTTTGACTGCGGGTGAAAATCGTGGCGGCCAGGCCGTAGGCCGTGTCGTTGGCGGCGCGGATGGCGTCGGCTTCGTCGCGAACGGGGATGATCGCCGCGACCGGGCCGAACAATTCCTCGTCGTAAGCCGGCATGCCGGGCCGGACGTCGGTGAGCACGGTCGGTGCGTAGAAAAATCCAGGACCGGGCAACGGTGCGCCGCCAAGCAGCACGCGCGCCCCGCGACGGACGCTCGCCGCGACCTGCGCCTGAAGCTTGTCGCGCAGATCGGCGCGGGCGAGCGGCCCGATGTCGGTGGCGGAGTCGGCCGGATCGCCGACACGGCGGGCGGCAATGCGGGCGACAAAAAGCTTTTCGAACTCGCGCCGGGCGGAGCGGACGACGATGAAGCGCTTGGCGCAGATACAGCTTTGACCCGAGTTGAGGAGACGGGCCAAGGCGCAGGTTTCGGCGGCGCGGGGCAGGTCGGCATCGGCGAGGAGGAGGGCGGGATCGCTGCCGCCGAGTTCGAAGACGCCGGGCTTCATCGCGGCGCCAGCGAGCGCCGCGACGCGGCGGCCCGCGGCGGTGCTGCCGGTGAGCGTGACGGCACTGACGCGCGGGTCCGCGAGGAGGGCGGGCACAGGCTTGGGGTCGATCAGCAGGGCCTGAAATAGACCCGGCGGCAGGTCCGCCCCGGCGAACGCTTTTTCGACCGCGCGGGCGCAGCCCGGGACGTTGGGGGCGTGCTTGAGGAGAAAGGCGTTGCCGCCCATGAGCGCGGGAATGGCGGCGCGGATGACCTGCCAGAATGGAAAATTCCACGGCATGATGGCGAGGACGACGCCCAGCGGTTCATAGGTGACGCGGGTGTTTTCCGGTGCGCCCGGCGGAATCTCATCACGGAGAAAGTCCGGGCCGTGCCGGGCGTAAAATTCGCAGGCCGCGGCGCTTTTCTCCACCTCGGCGCGCGCCTGCCTGACCGGCTTGCCCATCTCGGCGGTCGCGAGGGCGGCAAGTTCGTCGCGCCGGGCCAGGAGGCCGCGACCGATCGTGCGGAGGCGGCGGGCGCGAATCGCCGGCGGGACATGGCGCCACGCGAGATGCGCGGCGTGGGCCCGGGCGACGGCGCGCTCCACCTCGGCGGCGGAATGACCGCGATGACTCGCGATCCGCCGCGCCGTGGCGGGGTTGATTGAGACGAGTTGCATACGGGCAATGTCCCGTGCTTCGCGACGGTGACAAACGGAAATCGCGATTCCATGCGACAGTCGCGGCGGAAATCGAAGAGTCCACTTGCCGCCGGCACCGGGATCGGAATCATCCGACGGGTGACCCCGGATGAAATAGCAGCGCAGAGCCATTCATCGCCCACGCATTCCGCCCAGGCGGCCGGTCGCTACAAATGGTGGGTCGTGTTCATGCTCTGGTTTGTGTGCTTCTTCAATTATGCGGACCGGCAGTCGATCTCCGCGGTGTTCCCGAAGTTGAAGGAGGAATTCGGCTTCGATCCCGTGCAACTCGGGCTGATCGGTTCGGCATTTGCATGGGTCTACGCGGCCGGTGCGCCGTTCGCCGGTTTCATCGCGGACCGGGTTTCCCGCAAGCGGCTGATTCTCGGCGGCTGTCTCTTTTGGAGCGGCATCACGATGATGACGGGCTGGTGTGCGAAGCTCTGGCAGTTTGTGGCCGTGCGGGCGCTGGAGGGTCTCGGGGAGACGTTTTATTTCCCCGCGACCATGTCGCTCGTCAGCGACTACCACGACGGGCGGACGCGCTCGCGGGCGTTTTCGCTGCACCAATCGAGCGTCTATGCGGGCACGATCCTCGGGAGCTGGCTCGGGGCGTGGTTCGCGGAGCGGCACGGCTGGCGGGTGGGCTTTTACTTTTTCGGCGGCGCCGGGATCGTCCTTGCCCTGGCGCTGTGGAAGTTTTTGCGCGAACCCGTGCGCGGCGCGGCGGACCGGATGGCGGTCGCGGCGGCCGGCCGCCAGCTCCCGCCGCCGGCGCTCGGGGTGCGCGCGGTCGCAAAAGAGATTTTTCGCAAACCCACCGCGCTGCTCCTGATGGCGGCGTTCGTGGGGGCGAATTTTGTGGCGACGATCTTCCTCACGTGGACGCCGACGTTTCTCGTCGATAAATTTCACTTCAAGCTCACGGCGGCGGGTCTCTCCGGCAGCGTGTTCATCCATCTGGCCAGCGCGTTGAGCGTCCCACTGGGCGGCGTGCTGGCGGATTATTTCGTGCGCCGGTTCGCCGGCGGGCGGATGCTGGTGCAGGCGCTCGGGCTGATCCTCGGGGCGGGGTTCGTCGCGCTGGTGGGCCTGACCAAGGACGTGACGACGCTGCTGGTGGCGATGACGATCTTCGGCCTGGGCAAGGGACTCTACGACGCGAACATCTTCGCCTCGCTCTACGATGTGATCGAACCGCGGGCCCGGGCGACGGCGGCGGGAATCATGAACACCGTGGGGTGGGGCAGTGGCGCGCTCGGTCCGCTGGCCGTCGGCTTCGCGACCAAATATGGCCGGCACGCGAGCCAGATCGACAACATGAGCGAGGCGATCGCGTTCGGCGCGGTGATCTACGTGGTGGGGGCGGCGCTGCTGTTGGTGGCGGCATTCCGGTTCGCCCCGCGCGACGCGGTCATGCGGCCGGCCGGCTGACGCGAAAGTGGCGGATCACGAGGTGGCTGCTGACGGTGCGGAAACCAAACCAGCCGCCCGTCAGCGGCGCCGGGTCGCGGAAGGAAAAGATCTTTTCGCCGTCGCGCCAGAATTCGGCCGCGCCATCGCGTGCGACGAACCGGAGGTGATAGGGATGGTTTGGCTCGAGCAGGAATTTCTTCCCGCGCAGATCGTGCTCGGGGAGCAGGGGTCGCGCGACCGTGCCGTCGTAGCGGCGAAACCGGGTGGTCGAGTTGGTGTTGCCGCCGTAGCCGACGTAGTAGGTGAGCAGCGAGTCGTAGTCGGCGAACTTGCCGCTCCGGGCGTGGCCGGGCGCGAACGGCGCGTCGGGTGAGTTTGCGTTGCTCGCCATCCAGAAGCAGTTCACGTCGGAGACCCGGTCGTGCGGGCCGCCGGCGGCGACGGCGGTGATGTCGTAATCGATCGCGACCGGTGCCGTGAGTCTTTCGCGGAACCACACGGTGCAGCCGCCGGCATCCTCAATCACGAGCGCACCGTCCTGCGTCGTAACCGTGCCACCGGGCTGTTGCTCGACGGCCCACGCGCCAAGGCCGGCGTCAAAATCATCGCGAAAGAGTGCCGGCGAGGTGGCGCAACCGGCGGTGAGCAGCGCAACGAGGGCAAGGCAGGAAAGCGAGCGAGGGAGCATTGGAACGAGGATGAAGGCTAAATTTTCGAGCGACGGTGCCGTTGTAGGGGAAAGCAGTATGGTAAATCGAGACTACACAAAGGAAGTCGGAATCGAATCCGGTGACCGGACCGTTCCCCGGCCGATCGCGGCGATCATCGTCGCGCTGATGGCGGTGGGTGGGTGGTATGGTTTGGCCGCGTTGCGGGCGATGCCCCGCGGGGATTCGCCGGTGGAAAAAGTCTCGACAACGACGCCAGCGCAAAAGCAGAGCGTCGCGGTCAGAAACTAAATCGCGTTTTCGAGCGTCGGGCGGAGGTTCTGCTGGTCCGCCGGCCGTCTCGAACGCCCGCGCCGACCGGGGCGGAGCGATGAATTGGGCTCAATGCCGTCCGCATCCATTTGAAAAAACATCATCTCTCCCACCTGCGGTCGTTGCGGCGTGCCGCCTGCTGATTACAGCCGTCGTCCAAATTCAATCAACCACGGGGACGGCAAACAACCAAAGGAGCCTTATGGTCAGCAGAGACTATTCCCGGGAAATCGGATTCAACACGGCCCAGCGGGTTATTCCGCTGCCGTATGTCATCGCGATCATCGCGGTGATCGTCGCAGTGGGCTGGTATGGGTTTTCCACGGTGCGCCCGAAGGCGCACGAGGCCGGCAAGGCATCCGCGACCACCGAGGCGCCGGCCTCGGCGGTCGCGAAGAACGGCTAGGCGGCCGAGTCCGCGGCCGGTTCAGACGCTTTCGAGAAGCTTGTAGAGGCGCGCGACCATCGGCGTCGCATCGTCGAGCAGGCCGGCGCTGATCAGGGCGTTGTCGAGGATCTGCTCGGCGACGAGC
>CALFNN010000064.1 GCA_937902925.1 uncultured Opitutaceae bacterium | reverse complement strand
AGGCAGATGGGTTGCGGGCGGCGGAGGCCCCAAGAGCCGGAGCAGACCGCAACCCATCCGGCTGCGCTTGCCCGGCCCTGCGTCTATTGTGACGCACGGTGGCGCCGCCTAGCCAGGGGGCGCGTCGACCGGCATCCGCCGTGAGGTGCGGCAGGCGCAGACGCATCGGTCTATCCGGCTGCTCCGGCTCTTGGGGCCTCCGCAACCGGATAGACCAACGCGACTGCTGGCCGCGGGCGTTCGGGAAACCGGCCACAAGAACTTAACAGGCATCCGAGAAACACGTGCATCAAAACGAGCACGATCACCACGAAAGACCAACCACCGACAATACTCTTCCCAGAATCCGAAAATCACCTGCACCTCGTCAAACACTCACCACGGCCAATTCACTCCAGCAACGGAAACCCCGTGCACAAAACAATCGCGAACGATCAGTCGAAAACAGATGCAATCGTTCAAAGTGAATTGCCGCCGAAAACTCACCGAAAACCCCGACCCTGATAAGTAAAGACGCAATATCCCTATGTTGGAAATAGGTCAGTCAAGGCGGATCGGAAATCTCCGGCCCGCGTTCGAGCTTTGTTCGAGGTTCGTCCCGAATACACGTGAATGTTGCAGTGGAAGCTCGAATAACATTGAATAAGCTCGAATAAGCCGCGGCGAAAGCGTGCCCGCGCCAAGTATTGTGTCGGCTGGCATCAATGCGGAATGGGCGAGATGGAGACGGTCGGGGCTTTTTTGCTTCGATTAGTTGCCCCGCGGTCAGGTGTGCCCGGTGAATTCGCTGTTTCGAAAGGCGGCCTGGTCGGGATAAACACACCTTGCTCTGACCATCGCAGCGAATCCGGGTGTTTCAAATCCGTTATTTCTGGCATAAGAAAATTGCGCCTATCCGACTCAAAGCTCCTCGCCGCTCGTGATTCCCGACTTGCAGCGATGCGAGGCAGACATCGTTTCAATATCCCGCATCGGGTTGGTTGCGGGATGCGAAACGCGAAACCGCCAGACGGGCCCTACCTTCCGGCCGCAGCCCCACCGGAACCCACCCGCAAAAAATCCACCAAGGCCCGGCCTGCGTGGCTCAATGCCCGCGCCTCGCGGCGAATGATCCCGATGGACCGCGTCATTCCCGCGAGCGCCCGGTAGCGCACGCCCGGCATCGGACGCCCGCACGCCATTTCGGGCACGATCGACACCCCCCAGCCCTTCGCGACAAAGGCCAGCACCGTCTCAATCTGCGCGCTGCGAAAACTCACCGGCGGGGCGAAGCCGTTCATCCGGCAAAACTGCAACGCCTGCCCCGACAGACAGTGCCCCTCCTTCATCAGAATGAAGGCCTCCTGCTCCAAATCGTCGAGCGTCAGTCGCCGCTTCTTCGCCAGCACGTGCCCCGCCGGCAGCGCGACGAGCAGCTTTTCGTCGAAAAACTTCTCCGCCACCAATCCCGCCCGCTCCACCGGCAGACTGACGATCGCCAGATCGATTTCTTTCGCCAGCAGCGCCGCCGTCAGTTGGCTGGTCGTGTCCTCGTTCACCACGACCTCCACCGCGGGAAACTTCGCGGTGAACGCCCGCAGCCGCTGCGGCAGGAAATAGGGTGCCACCGTCGGTAGCACTCCGAGCGTCACCCGTCCCCGCACCAACCCGCGCAATTCGCGCACGCCCTCGCGCGCCAACTCCACTTCCGCGAGCACCCGTTCCGCGTGCGCCATCAACAAATCCCCCGCCGGCGTGAGCGCGACCTCGCGCTTCGTGCGCTCGAAGAGTTTTTCGCCCAGTTCGCCCTCCAGTTTCATGATCTGCTGGCTCAGAGAGGGCTGGGCCACGTGGCACTGCTCTGCCGCGCGGCTAAAATGCTTCGTGCGGGCGACGGCAAGAAAGTAGCGCAGTTGATGGAGCTCCATAGTGTTTTCCTATTACTGACAGCGTTTCTTAATATTTCTCGTCTATGGCGCGAGCTGATATTATCCGGATAATTTCCATGAAACACTTCCCCAATTCCCTCCGCGCCGCGACGCCGGTCGACGGCCACGCCCTCGCCCGCCAAATGGCCGAGTTCGCGCTCGCCGAGCGCAGCGCCTCGCAACGTGACATGGCCGCCCACCTTTCGGCTCCACCCCCCGCGCCCGTCGAAACGCTCACCGCCATCTATTTTCAGACGGTCGCCACCGCCAACGCCGGCTGGCAGCGCTGAAGCGGGATCCCAAAATCAACGATCGCGGCAGCTCCGTAACCCCCAATTCAAAACACCATGGACAACCCAACTGAAAGCAGCGGCGGCAAATGCCCTTTTCCCCACCTGCACGGCAACACCCCGAAACCCACGCCCACGAGCGCTGGTGGCCGGTCCAACCGCGACTGGTGGCCGAACCAGATCAACCTCAAAATGCTTCACCAGAATTCCGCCTTGTCCGATCCGATGGGCGCGGACTTCGACTACGCCGAGGAGTTCAAGTCGCTCGATCTGCCGGCGCTGAAGCAGGATCTCTACGCGCTGATGACGGACTCGCAGGAGTGGTGGCCGGCGGACTTTGGGCACTACGGTCCGTTCTTCATCCGCATGGCGTGGCACAGCGCGGGCACCTACCGCACGGGGGATGGCCGCGGCGGCGCCGGTGCCGGCCAGCAACGCTTCGCGCCCCTCAACAGCTGGCCGGACAACGCCAACCTCGACAAGGCACGCCGGCTCCTCTGGCCGATCAAACAAAAATACGGCAAGAAAATCTCCTGGGCGGACCTCATGGTCCTGACCGGCAATTGCGCGCTCGAATCGATGGGTTTCAAAACGTTCGGTTTCGGCGGCGGTCGGGCCGACGTGTGGGAACCCGAGGAAAACGTGTATTGGGGTGCCGAGGATACCTGGCTTGGCGACAAGCGCTACGCCGGTGACCGCGAACTCGAGAACCCGCTCGCCGCCGTGCAGATGGGCCTCATCTACGTCAACCCGGAGGGTCCGAACGGCAACCCTGACCCGCTCGCCTCGGCGAAGGACATTCGTGAGACCTTCGCACGGATGGCGATGAACGACGAGGAGACGGTCGCCCTCATCGCGGGCGGCCACAGCTTCGGCAAGACCCACGGTGCGGCCTCCGCCGCCCATTGCGGACGCGAACCCGAAGCCGCCAGCCTCGCCGAGCAAGGCCTCGGCTGGACGAGCAGCTACGCCAGCGGCAAGGGGGCCGACACGATCACCAGCGGCCTCGAAGTCACGTGGAGCACCACGCCGACGAAGTGGAGCAACTATTTCTTCGAAAATCTATTTCGCTTCGAATGGGTCTTGGAGAAGAGCCCGGCCGGCGCGCACCAGTGGGTCGCAAAAGATGCGGAAGCCACTATTCCCCACGCCTACGATGCGTCGAAGAAACTGCGTCCGACGATGCTGACCACGGACCTTGCCCTGCGCGTAGATCCCGCCTACGAAAAAATCTCGCGGCACTTCCTCGCCAACCCGGATCAGTTCGCCGACGCGTTTGCCCGCGCGTGGTTCAAGCTCACCCATCGCGACATGGGCCCGAAGGGCCGCTACCTCGGCGCGGACGTTCCCGCCGAAGATCTCCTCTGGCAGGATCCGATCCCCGCGGTGAATCACCCGCTGGTCGATGCCAACGACCTCGCCGACCTTAAGGCCAAAATTCTCACCACGGGTCTTTCGATCTCAGAACTCGTCTCGACTGCGTGGGCCTCGGCGTCGACCTTCCGCGGTTCCGACAAACGCGGCGGCGCCAACGGCGCGCGCATCCGTCTCGCCCCGCAGAAGGACTGGGAAGCCAATCAACCCGCCCGTCTCGCCAAAGTCCTCAAGGCCCTCGAAGGCATTCAGCAGGCGTTCAACGCCAGCGCGCCCGGCGGCAAAAAAGTGTCGCTCGCCGATCTGATCGTCCTCGGCGGCAGCGCCGCCGTCGAACAAGCGGCGAAGAAGGCCGGCCACGACGTCGCGGTGCCCTTCACCCCCGGCCGGATGGATGCCTCGCCGGCGCAGACCGACGTGGCGTCCTTCGCCGTGCTCGAACCGATCGCCGACGGTTTTCGCAATTACCTCAAGACGCGCTACACGCTGCCCGCCGAACAGCTCCTCGTGGACAAGGCCCAATTGCTCGGGCTGACCGCGCCGGAGATGACCGTGCTCGTCGGCGGCCTGCGCGTCCTCAACGCCAACCACGGCAAGTCGCCGCACGGCGTCTTCACCAGCCGCCCGGAGACGCTCACCACAGATTTCTTCGTCAACCTCCTCGACATGGCCAACGTCGTGAAGCCGACCTCGCCCGCCGAGGAACTCTTCGAGGTCCGCGACCGCGCGACCGGCGATGTGAAGTGGACCGCGACTCGGGTCGACCTCGTCTTCGGCTCTAACTCGCAACTGCGCGCCCTCGCCGAAGTCTATGCCGGCAGCGATGCCTCGGAGAAGTTCGTCCACGATTTCGTGGCGGCGTGGACCAAGGTGATGAACGCCGACCGCCTCGCCTGATCCGTCCGGCCCGCAGCCGAGGACTCGTCCCAAACCAAGGCGCCACGCCGCGATGAAACGCGGAGTGGCGTCTTTCATTTTTTCAGTCGCAGCCGGACGGAGGCAGGTCCACGGCATGCTGGCCACCAGCCCCGGGACAGTCATTGCCGGGGGGCTGGCCGAGCCGCCACAGGCGGATCCACAATCGTTCCTCGATTCGCTGTTCCTGAAAGCAAACTCAGCGGCACGGCAGGTTGCACGGACCTGTTCAGCAACAACGGAGGCGGCGCGAAGCCACGCGTGAAATTCAGGCAACGCACTGATCCACAATTTGAGCGTGAATGAGCGGGTATTGACACATGCCGAATCCGAAACTGTGGCCGGTCAGGCCATAAAATCACATGGCCAGAA
>CALFNN010000063.1 GCA_937902925.1 uncultured Opitutaceae bacterium | reverse complement strand
CCCGCGCCGATCGCGCCCGGTCAACCCACGCCCGGCGAATTCTACGTGGAGGGCGATCTTCCGCCGCCCGAGCCGGAAGTGCAGGTGGTGAGCCCGGGACCGGGGTTTGTGTGGATTGCCGGCTGCTGGGGCTGGCGGGATGGCGGGCGGATCTGGGAGCGGGGACACTGGGAACGGCCGCCCCATGCGCACGCCGAGTGGGTGTCGCCGCGTTGGGATCGCCGTGGCCGCGGCCATGTGTTTGTCAGGGGTTACTGGCGCTGATCCGGGCGTGAGGGGTTTGGAGGCGCCGTTCGAAGGGCGTCGGTTGCGGACGATTTGCCAGGTAGCGCGCGGCGGTTAAGATCGGCGCATGCTAAAAACCAAGTCAGTGCACTCGGACATCGAGCCGGGCGACGGGCTGCGGATTCTGGCGGCGCGGTTTCGCGGGCGCGGGATGCCGGTCGATCGCTACGATGTGTGGATGGCGAATCTCGGCCCGAGCGAGAAGCTCTTGAAGAGCGTGCTCGCGGAAAAGATTTCCTGGCGGGAATTCCTGAAACGGTATCGCGCGGAAATGTCCGCGCCCGCCGCGCCCGACGCCGGCAACGCGACGATCAAGAACCATGGCCAGAAATTCACGCTCCGGCTGATCGCGAAACTGGCGGCGAACGAAAACGTCACGCTCCTGTGCCATTGCGCGGAGGATGCGACGGAGTGCCATCGGTTCGAATTGCAGAAACTGATCGAGCGCGAGGGTCGGTGATCGGTGGCGGCCAGAGGGCGTGGTCGTGGCGCCGGCGTGGAGCGGTCAGGAACTTTTTTGCCGGGCCGGTCACAAACCCGGCGGTCATCTCGTCGAGATTGGTGTATGAAGACATCGACTCTTGAAACTCCCGCCGCCGCGGCCGCGCCGCGGCTGAACTACGCGGCGGTCGCACCGGCGACCGTGCAGGCCCTGCTCGCGCTGCAGCAGGCCGTCAACCGGACCGGGCTCGACGCCCGGCTGCGCCACCTGGTCACGCTCCGCGTCTCGCAGATCAACGGCTGCGCGTGGTGCATCGAAATGCATTACCGCGAGGCGCTGGCCGCCGGCGAAACCCCCACCAAGCTCTACGTCCTCAGCGCCTGGGCGGAGACGTCGCTCTACACGCCGCGCGAACGCGCGGCGCTCCGCTGGGCGGAGGTGCTGACGCGGCTTGCCGGCGGGCACGTGACCGACGAGGACTTCGCGGCGGCGCGGGCCGAGTTTTCCGAAGTCGAACTGGCCAACCTCTCACTGACGATCGTCGCGATCAACGGCTGGAACCGGATGAATGTCGGGTTCCGGATTCCGCCGGGCATGGAAGGCTGAGATGAAACGCGTCGTCATTTACCGCCATCCCGAGTGCCGGCGCTGTGCGCGTTTCGCGCGGGTGCACCACGCGTTGGACTGGCTCGGCCGCCTCGCCACCAGCACGGACGTGCCGCCGGGCGGCCCGCTTGTGCCGGGGCGCATCGCGGTCGTCGACCTCGCGACGCGCCGGCGGGTCGGCGGCGCGGAGGCGTTCGCACTGATCTGCCGGCAGGTGCCGGCGTATTGGCCGCTGCTGGCGCTGTTGGGGATTCCCGCGGCGCGGCGCCGGTTCGCGCGCGAATTCGATCCCGGCGCGACGGAGGGTTGCCAGCCGGCGCCCGGCGGCGCACATCCCCTCTCGTGACGGACCTCTTCACCGAACACCGTGCCCTCCTCTTCGGCATCGCCTACCGGATGCTCGGCAGCGTGGCGGATGCGGAGGACATGGTGCAGGACACCTACCTCCGCTGGTGCCGGCAGGACGCCGGCGCGATCGTGACACCGAAGGCCTGGCTCGTGTCGGCGCTCACGCGGCGTTGTATCGACGAGCTGCGCTCGGCGCGGAAGCGGCGCGAGGAATACGTCGGCCCGTGGCTGCCGGAGCCGATCGTCGACTCCACCGCGCCGGCGCCGGACGAGGTGGCGGCGATGGCGGATTCGCTGGGCACGGCATTCCTGCTGATGCTGGAGGAGCTCTCACCGGTGGAGCGCGCGGTGTTTTTGCTGCGCGAGGCGTTCGACTACGACTATGCGGAGATCGCGCACGTGGTCGACAAGACCGAGGCCGCATGCCGGAAGATGGTGAGCCGGGCCCGGGCGCGCCTGGCCGGGCGACCGCCCGCGCCGGCGCGGCCGACGGAGCAGGCGGAGCGGATCGTCCAGCGCTTTCTGGCGGCGACGGCCACGGGCGAATTGCAGGATCTGCTGGCGCTCCTGACCGACGACGCCGTGCTCTACACCGACGGCGGCGGGCGCGTGCCCTCGGCCCGGCGGCCGGTGGTGAGCGCCAGCCACATCGGCCGCTTCTTCGTCAGCCTCCGGGAGCGCGGGTTGGCCGGGGCGGAAGCGAAGCTCGTGCGCGTGAACGACGGCGTGGGCGTCCTCATGCGCCGGCGCGACGGCGTGGTCAGCGTGACGTCGTTCGCGTTCGCGGGCGACCGGATCCGCGCGATCTACACCGTGAGCAACCCCGAGAAGCTGCGGCACGTGCGGTTCGAAGAGGGGAACTGAGCAGACTTGGGCTGGCGCCGGTTCAGACGATGCCGCTTCGCGACAAGAATCGGATTCCGTTTTGGGTGGGGCAGCTTCCCCGAGACGGCCCGAGTCCTGGCGGCGGGCCGACTCTTCAAATCAAGCCGGATCGGAAACGCATGGCTGCGTTCAAGCGTTGGCGGGCGGGCCTTGGCAAACGGGTTCCGGCTTGGATTCCTTCCCGTTTTTTCTCCGCACTACTTGCCGGGCGGCTTCGGCGATTTGGCCGAGACGATCTTGATCACCTGGTAGGCCGCCGGCGTGGGGCCGATGTTCTTGAAGGTGCGTTTGTCGTTCGGCGCGCAGTAGAAAAAAGAGCCCGCCTTGAGCCGGCAGGTGATCCCGTTGATCGACGCTTCCAGCAGCCCCGACCGGACGATGAAGAGTTCGTCGCCTGGGTCCATGACGTCGGGTTTGGTGCCCTGGCCGACGTTGAGCGTGCTGATGTGCGTCGAGAACTGTTGAAAGGTCAGCGTCGGGGAATTCACCACGATGGCGCGGGACCCGGTCGCCGACGGCGTCGCCGGTGCGTGATCGCAATCGAAGATGCCGGAGGGCAACATGCCGGGCACGGCCCGCTCGAGGGCCGGCTTGTCGGGCAGCGTGCGAAACAGATCCGTGACAAAATTGATGACGTAATATGTGGCCGGCGTGGTGCCGACGTTGGTCGCGTTGTGCGGATCGTGCGACGCGTAGAAAATGAGATTGCCCGGGCCGGCGTGCTGTTTCTTGCCGTTGAGCGACACCTCGAGGTCGCCTTCCTTAACGAGCAGGATTTCCTCCCACGCGTGCTGGTGCACGGGGTGCGACGCCATGCCGGGCTTCAGCGTCGTGATGTGCATCTCGAATTTCTCCAGCGTCGCCGTGGGGTTGTCGAAGACCGCGCGCGTCTCGCCCGCCGTGGAGGGTTTCACCGCCAGCGCGTCCCAATCGACGAAGGTGGTCAGGAGCGGCGTGGGATTGGCCGGCGGCTTGTAGGGGTTGACGACGACGGCGGCCGGCTCGGCGGTTGCGACGGCGGCGGACAACGTGAGACCGGCGATCAAGGCAGGGAGATTTTTAAGCAACGATGACATGGGGAAAACAATCTGGGGTAAAAAAACCGGCGGAACCGTGGGGCGGGGAGATCCTGAATTCGATCGCCGATCTACGCTGGTCGCGTCCGCGACCGGGTCGAGGCCGTTCTTCGAAGAAAAAGAGAGGGAGCAAGGCCGCAGCTTTGGAACCGGCCCGCACCGCCGCCACCGCGCCGAGAGCGCGCAGCAATACCGCCACTTCGAACCGCCGAAGCGGACCGAGCGGGAGAAATTTCGACTCGCGCCTACGCGAGGATGTAGCAGCCGGTTTTGCGGGTGCCGATGCGCTTGACGAGTTTCGCCTTCAGCAGCGGGGCGAGGATGTGGGCGGCGCCCTGTTTCGTGACAGCGAGCGCCGCCCAGATTTCCGCGGGCGCGAGTCCGTCGTGATTCTCGCGCAGGAGCGTGAGCAGCCGTTCCTGGCTCGGACGCAGGACGGTTTTCCTCGCGCCGGACTTGGCCGCGAACTGCTGCACGCGCAGCCAGACGCGTTCAAGGGTCACGCGAACCCCTCCGGTCGTGTATTCCAGCCACGCGGTGAGATCGCCGCCAGCCTTGGGCACGGTCGCGAGGCTCGCGTAGTAGCGCGCCCGATCCTCCCAATAGAACTCGTCGATCGAGAAGATGTGGTGCGTGTCGAAGCCGCGCCGGTAGAGTTCCCAGAGCGCGAGCATCCGGCCCGCGCGACCGTTGCCGTCGGCGAACGGGTGGATGTCCTCGAACTGGTAGTGCAGGATCGCGGAGGTGAGCACGGGCGACCACTCGGCGGCCGGGCCGTTCCACCACGCAAAGAGTTCGCGCATGAGGCCCGACACCAGGTCGGGCGACGGCGGCAGATGCCGGCCGACGCGCACCGCGATGGTGCGGTAGCGGCCGGCGTCACCTTGATCCATCACGCCGTCCGCGAGCAGTCGGTGCAGCCGAAACAGATCCTCGTGCGTGACGGGCTTCGTTTGCTTCGCACGCTTTTCGACCCAGCGGAGGCTGGCGAGGTAGTTGCGCACCTCGCGTTGGGCGCGTTCGGCATGGACAGGCAGCGCCGCGCCGCCGTCGAGCGCGCGCACTTCCTCGAGCGAGAGCGGGTTGCCCTCGATGGCAGTGGAGGCGTGCGCGCCGCGCTGGCGGCTGTCCTTCGCGAGCCGGGGCGTCCACGCCACCTGGATGGTGGCCGCGGCGATCTTCGCCTTCAGGTCGGCAATGGCCTCCAGCTCCCGGAGCAGCCGGGCGGAGACGGTGAACTGGGGCGCGAAGCTCATGCCGGTAAGTCCAGCGTGAGACCAGTAATGAGTCAAGCGCCCGCTTCGATGAGTCCAGCGTGAGTCTAGTAACGAGACAAGCGAAGCGCCGCCGCTGTCAAAAGTTCACTCCTGACCCTGGGCCGTCCCTTGCACGACGATTATTGTGATATTTCTTCCAGCTCTCTTAGAAGTGGGCTCCGCTCGCACTGTTTCATAGAATAGACTCTGGTTTGAAAACGTTGGTCGAGCTTTAGTTCTCGAATCGCGGCCGCCTTGCCTCCATCTGTGACGTAGACA
>CALFNN010000062.1 GCA_937902925.1 uncultured Opitutaceae bacterium | reverse complement strand
ACGACGGTGGGCGCGTTCGGATTCAAATTCCAATTGGCCCCCGCCTCGCGGCGGTAAACGACGTGTGCCTCGTGCATCACATCGGGGTCTTTGGGATCAATGTAGCGGCCCACCGGATAGGCTTTCAGTGATTCGTTGAGCCGGACTTTCTCGACGTTCGTTTGGTCGAGATCGGTTCCTGAAACCGGCGTCACGGCCGGCGCAGGAAGCAACGGACGCGGCGCGATAGCGACAGCCGTCTTCCGATCCATCGTCTCGCAGCCAGCGCACAGCGCGACGGCCGCGCATAAAACCAAGGAGTTAATTTTCATGCGTTTTCCTCCAAATTGCGGCGTTGGCGACGTTGCCGCGCGTGCCTTTCGCCACGTCGATTGTCTCTGTGACGTAGAGATAAAATTGCTTTCCCGCTGGCACGCGGACGAAGAAGCCATCGCGCGCGATCGCTTCCTGAATCTGGCGAGCGTAGGCGTTCAGCACGTCCGCCGTGCCTTGCAGCGCCGCATTTCGACCGGATGCCTTCGGCACCTGGGCTAAGTCGCCGAACGCCGTGGATTGGCTCCGCAACTCCTGGAGTCCGCCCGCGAATCCCGCGAGGAAGGTCGAAGCGAACAAACGAATTTCCTGCCAGTCGTCGGACTTGATAAGGTCTCCGAGCAGTCCGGCGGACCCATCGCGTAGTCCGAACTCGCCCGAGGAATCATCCTTCGCGCGATCCAATGCGATGCCGTCCAAGACCAGTTCGGTGCCGTTGAGAGGACTGGCATCACGCCACACGACAACCCACTTCCCGGAGACGGCGACCCGCTCGCGCGCGCGGTCCAGCGACGCCCGCCCGTGAACCTCGGCACCGGCCGGAATGATCAATTCGCCGTTGTGCCAGACATCCTCCGTCACCAGCCCGATGACAGGAGTGTCGAGCTTCGAGGATTCAATGGTGATAACGGTTTCGCAGGGAATCAAACGCCCGAACGGCGCGTAGGTCTTCGAAAGGGCCGGGCCTTCGGCCACGTTCGTTGCCGCGACAAGGCTAATCGGGAGTGCTCGCGGCTTTGGCACCGATTTCCCGGTGCCGCTATCGCGTGCGGCGCGCTGGCGCGACGGGTCGCCACTGTCGGACGGCGCACCGGGGTTTGTTTGATCGGCCGCAACCGCGGCCCGCGCTGACGACTTGAACGGCACTCCGGCCCGCAAAATGGATTCCCGCAAGGGATGGGTATCGACCGACTCCACTTTGGACATTTGGGCAGTCCGCGCCTGTTCCCTCGCATTGCTACTATGAATCAAGAAGCCGCCAACCACGACAAAAGCCGCGAACACCGTCAGGTTGCCTGTCGGAGATTTGATGAAGGCCGCGATGTTCATGGTTATTGGGGTGTGACCAACTTGGCGTCCCGGTCGATTCGGGGAACGATGACGCTTACCAGATTCTTCACGCTCAGATTTGCCCGTCCGCCTCGCGGGGTGCCCGTCACGGCAAAAATGCCGGTCGTTGACGCTTTCGGTGGGACGATGCCCGACGCGTCGGCGATTGATGCGTAGTAAACGTTCTGGCCGATGCGCGCCGCGAGCCGCTGGGGCTGATAAACGACCTCGTTCTCGCCTAAATTTTCAAAGCGAATGCGGAAAACCAAGGTGTCCTCTGGATCGAATCGGAAGACCTCTTCAACCGTCACACGAAAATCGCGATAGTAAGTCACGCTTCCCGGTGTTGCGTGTTCGATTTGCTGCGCCGCCTCGGGATATTGTTGCGCGACGAGCGCGAAGCTTTTGGCGCGATCCAGGAGGGAAAGCAGCGTCTCAGGCGTGACGCGTTTCTGAAGCGACGCACTGCGGCCGGCCAATTCATCCTCGTAAAATGTCACCGATCCGAACGCCTCCGGGCTGACTGCGAAGTGCAGCACGTAGGTCTTGTTCTTCCAAATCACGTTTACGGCAGCGCGGGCGTTGGGCTCGAGCGCGCGCACGCTGAAAAACGTCCGTCCGGGCGTATAAGAAAGGAGAACCGGCGCCGGGGTCTCGGGGTTGACTGAAACGTTTGCGCCTTCGATGGCCGTTAGTGACGACGGAAACATGAGCGTCGTCGGTGCGCTGGTGCTGACGGGAATCTCGTAAACGACCCGCTCGTCTAGCGGGAACTGTTTAACAGCGGACGCCGCGTGCGCGACGACGGCGGCCAGCAGCGCCACGGTGGCGCTTAGAAGACTGTGGCATCGTATGACCATACTCCGAGTGGATAACGTTTATTTCCGATCATGTCCGGATTGCGGGCGAACGTGAGCGTGAGAGTGAATTTCGGGCTTTCCGTGAAGGTCTGGTTTTCAAAGGCACCGCTCCGCACCAACTGGCCTTCCACCTTAACGAGCACGCGATCCTCCCGCGTGCGAAGAATGTCGATTTTGAAAACCTCCGGTTTTTGATGAATCTGCTTCAAATCAAACTCGGCTTGGGATTTCTCCCGCTCGCCGTTTGCCTTGGTCGCAGCCTCAGTGAGAAACAGCTTTTGCAGCATCTCGGGGTAGTCCCACCCCTTTGGGTTTCGTTGGAAATAGGCGAGCGTCGCCCACAGCGCCATCGCTTCGTGAAGGTCCTTCGCTTCCTCGAAACCGAGCAACGGAGAAACAGAAAACGAACCGGCACCGTCCAGCACCACGACGCGCTCGCGGGTGCGGTATGCCTTAATGATAAGATAAGGTTCGATGGCACAGAGCACCAACGCGCCGCACGCGACAAGAAACCACATGCGGGCCGCGAATGCGTGATCGGCGAAAAAGCGTGCGGGAGCGAAAGCGCTCGCCCTAGCCGTGGCAGGCGGCAATTGCCGGCTCTGATCAACCGGAGTTTTCCTTAGCACGTCAGGCGCTTCCGTTGTCGTTGAGGTTGTCATGACTCACAATCCGGGACGTGCAGTGGCGAGCGGTGGCGGCGTTGAGGGAGGCGGGGCACCGTTTGCCGCCGCGACCGGAACCGGCAGCGGCGCGCGATTTCCGCCCTGCAATCGATAGCTTAGGCCGTAAATCGCACGGGAACCCATGTTGACCATAGTGGCGAAATTCCCCGAACGACCGGTGAACGCCTGCCCCTGCGCAAATAGCGCCTGCATGACGATAGGCGTCGCGAGCATCCCGACGATAATCATGATCGTTGCCAGAATCCCGCCCATGAACGTGAGAAGCGGCGAATACATCGCATCTGTCATCGTTGCCGGATTTGCCCCGACCGCGTTGCGGAAGTCCGTCCACACCGCCAGCGCAACGAGGTTGGTGATCGCGAATCCTATCGGCCACGCGAGAATCGCGAGCAATTGTTGAAAGAAACGCACCGCGATTCCGCCAAGCCCAGGCACCAGCAGGAGCGCCAGCATGAACGGTGTGATGAGGTAGAGCAGCCAGCGCAGCACGTATTGCAGAATCAGCATCGGAACCGTGATGAGCGTCCCGATGTAAATGAAGATATTCGCAAGGGCGCGCGAAATGGCTTGGTAAATGGATTCGTTGATATGCCGCCAAGACCACTCATGCCCCTCGGGATTGTCGGTGGTTGATTCCCGAATCGTGTCGGCGGACGATGTCGGATTCTCCTTGTAGCCGGGATCGATGTAGTTCGCCACGTCCATGAAGAACGTTTCGACCTTCGGAAACCATTGATCCATGAAAGCGATTGCGGCGACGATGATGACGGCCTTCGCGAGCACGCCGATCAGCCCGATTCCTCCGGTGCGAGGACTTGCGGCATAGGCTACCAAGCCAACTACCATTATCGCGAACACGACGAACCGCAGCGCGCCAACAAGCGCGACAATTTTCGATTCCAGCGTGGGGAGGAAGATTTCCATAAAACAAATTTACGGCTTCTTCGGTTCCGGCGCTGGCTGCGTCGTTGGTTGCGCTGGGGTGGCACCGGGCGTTGATGCGTTCATGCGGCCGAACATTTTTTTGTTATTATCGGTAATCGCCTTGTTTGCTTTTTCGGCGTCACGGGCGGCCTGCTTTTCCTGCTCGATTCGCGCGTTCTCTCTAGCGGCCAATTCGTCCTTCGACGGACCGCATCCGGTGAAGAGCACAACGAGGCTGGCCGCGAATGCGCAGAAAATGAACTTAGCGTGTTTCATCTTTTTGACGGAGTTTGATGGTTTTCATGTATGCGCTCACCCGTTGGTTCGCTAAGTAGTCGTTTTTGGCAGCGAGTTCCGCCGCCGCCATGCGCTCTTGTTCGAGGCGCGAATCGTTCGC
>CALFNN010000061.1 GCA_937902925.1 uncultured Opitutaceae bacterium | reverse complement strand
GTATGCCCTGAACAACTTTGTTCCGGCGGGCGTGGGTGACGTGAAGGGCCGCTACATCTACGCGCGCTTCTCGCAGAAATTCTAAGCACCGGTCTCCCGACCTTCTGCTGACAAGGCGCTCCCATTCCGGGAGCGCCTTTTTTTTCGATGAACCATGCGCCGTCGCCGCCGTTCTTCGACGCTTCGAGCCTGCATTTGGCGGCCTTGTGCGAGGCGCATAAGGCATTGCGCGAGGGCGGGCCGGCTTGTTACCTCGGGCGCCATCGCACCCGCGGGCCATGTTTTCTTCCCTCCATTCCTTTGTCCGATTAACCCCCGAGGAGCGCCGGGCGATGAAGATTCAGTTTCTTCTCGTGTTCGCCATCTGCGTGCTTCTCAGCCTTGGCTACCATGGACAGCGCGAATGGCGCCGGTTTGCCGACGACCGTCACCTGCCCTTGATCCTGCGGGGATGGGATGGATTTGCGTGGTTTGTCTGGCTCGGCGTTGCGCCGGTGATGCTCGTTCTCATCCGCCGGTTTCCGCTCACGCGCCATGACCTCCAGCGCAGCCTGACCGGCCTGGTAGCGGGGAGCGTCGTGCTCTATCTCGTCGTGGCGAACCTGCGATTCGGCCTCCGGGTTCTCCCGAATCTGTGGCTCCTGCCGGCGAGCGATGTCCCTGCCGACTTTCCGACCTACGTCAATACCACGCTCGTGTTGCTGCCGATGGACTTTCTGACTTATTGCGTTTTTTTCGCCATCTCCTTTGCGGTCGACTATTATTTCCGCTATCGGCAGCGCGCCGACGAGGCCGTGCAACTTCAGCTCACGGCGGCACAGCTCCAGTCCGAGCTCTCGCAGGCGGAACTCGCCGTATTGCGGGACCAGCTGCATCCCCATTTTCTCTTCAACAGCTTCAACGCGGTTGCGACGCTGGTGCGGCAGAAAAAAAACGACGTTGCGGTCGAGGTCATCGCCCAGCTCAGCGCCCTGCTGCGGCGGGCGCTTGACCGCACCGGACAAGCCACCATTTCCCTGGAGCACGAAATGGATTTTATCCGGCAATATCTCGATATCGAGAAAGTGCGCTTCGGCGACAAGCTGAGGTTCGCGTGGGCGATCGATCCGGCCTGCCTCGGGGCGATGGTCCCCAACTTGGTTTTGCAGCCGCTGGTGGAGAATGCGATCAAGCATGGCATCTCCCAGCGGGTGACTCCGGGGGCCCTGTCGATCTCCGCGACCCGGAGTGGTGACCGGTTGGAGATCGCGATCACCAACGACGGCCCCGAGAAACTTCTTCCGGAACCGACCGGCCCAAACGGCCGGTCCCCGGGCATCGGTCTGACAAACACACGGCTTCGACTGGAAAAGCTCTACGGCGTGGACTACGGTTTTTCGGTCAGGCCGCGTGAGGATGGCGGGATGCTCGTCAGCTTGAATTTGCCCTGGCAACCGGCGCCCGCCGAAGAAAACGCCCCGATATCGTGAAAAAAATCCGGACGCTCATTGTGGACGACGAACCGCTGGCGCGCGAGGGCGTGGAGGCGATGCTTGTGGCCGATCCGGAAATCGAGATCGTTGGATTGTGCGCGGACGGCCAGTCGGCGCTGACGGCGATCCGGGGACAACGGCCCGAGTTGGTATTTCTCGACGTGCAGATGCCGAAACGGGATGGTTTCGCCGTCCTCTCCGAACTCAAGCCGGCGGAGCGACCGCGGGTGATTTTTGTGACCGCATATGACCAGTATGCCGTGAAGGCGTTCGATTTCTTCGCGGTCGATTATCTCCTCAAGCCTTTTCAAGACGGCCGTTTTGCCGCGGCGCTGGCCCGTGCGAAGAGCGAGATTCGCCAGGCCGGCACCGAGGACTTGGTGCGCCGCGTCGACCAACTTCTCGTGCATCTCGCGGGCCCGAACCGGGCGAAAGGCGGGGGCGTGGCCGCGCCTGCGTCCAGCGACGAGCGACCGGACCATCTCGTCGTCAAGGCCGGCGGCGATCTCCATTTTATCAAGACGCAGGAGATCATCTGGATCGAGGCTCAAGGCGACTTCGTGAAAGTGCAGACGACCGGCCAGGCGCGCCTCGTGCGTGAAACCCTCCAGAATTTTCAGGGCAGGCTGGATGGGGCGAAGTTCATGCGCACGCATCGATCCTTCGTGGTGAATGTCGCGCATGTGCGGCAGGTTACTCCGGCGCTTTATGGCGACTATTCGATCATCATGAGCGATGGCTCGAAGCTGCGGTTGAGCCGCAACTACCGCGCCAAGTTGCAGGCGTTGATCGCGGGCCGGCCCCCGCCGGTCTGAAGCGACTGCGACAGGATTTCAGGTTTTAGCGACGATTTACAGAACCGTCGCGCCCGGTTACATTCTGGTGAGATTTGCCGGAACTGGAGGATGCGTCTGGGCGCGTTAAAATAGCGTTCTGGTAAGTTAAACGAGCGCTTCGTCGATATCGATTTGATGTGTCATATCGGGGCACGTAGCAGGACCGACAAACACACTAACGTGTTGAATACAACCGAACAGGCCGGCGTGGAAAAGCGGCCTGACCACCACAACACAACTGATCCAAGACTATGAACAAACTCCCTTCGCGGAAGTTCATGGCCGTGCTGTCGCTATTTGCGACGGCCGGCCTATTCGCGGTGACGGCCCGTGCGCAAGCGCCGGCCGCCACCACGTCCCCGGCCTCCGGGGCCGCCGGCAACGAGCCCGTCAAGATGGAAGAATTCGTCACGACCGGCTCGCGCTTCGGCACGGCGGCGACGCAGGCGGACATTCCGATCACGCTGATCTCGAAAACGCAGATCGACCAGACTCCAGTGGTCGAGGTCGCTGACTACCTGAAGGCATTTCCGGCGTTCTCCGGTGCCGGTAACACCAACGACTCGGTGACCAATGGCGGCACCGGCGGTCGCTTCATCGATCTCCGCGGCCTCGGCACCTCCTACACATTGGTGCTGATCAACGGCCGTCGCCTGGCCTACCAGGGCACGAGCAACACGGTGGACGTGAACCAGGTGCCGGTGACAGCCGTCGACCACGTCGAAGTGCTGACCAGCGGCGCGTCGGCCGTGTATGGTTCGGACGCGATCGGTGGCGTTGTGAACATTATCACGCGCAAGGGCCAGAATGGCGGCGAAATCAACGCCTACTTCGGCGATACCCACGGGTTCAACACGAAGACCAATCTGGACCGCAAGCAGTGGGCCTTCTCGTTCAACGCCTCCAACGACAAGATCGATGTGCTCGTGGGCGGCCAGTATTTCAAGCAGGGCGGCATCTACAGCCCGGACTATTTCTGGAGCGCCGCGCCGGGGCCGACCAGCAACACGTTCCCCTTCCGCATGACGATGCCGAACAGCCTGTTCACCCCCGGGGCCACGGGCAACGGCAACTACCTCGTCAAATGGAAGCCGGGTGAGGGCGGCCCGCGCGACGCGGCTTCTCCCTCGGATTTCCGCCTCTACAACGGCGCGCTCCCCAATCTGGCCAACCCCGATGCCGGCGGCGACGGCTTCCCGTTCTACCTCTACACGCCGCTGCTCCGCCCTGAGGAGCGCTACAATTTCTTCACGTTCACGAGCTACCAGCTCAACGACAACGTGAAGATCTTCGGCGACCTGATGTATCGCTACTCCTATTCGTATAACGCGCTGGCGCCGGCGGCGGTGCCGATTCCCGCCTTGGGCGCGATCGTGATCCCGAAGACCAACTACTGGAACCAGAAAATCTTTGGCGCCAACGCCGTGGATATCACCGCCGGTGGCTGGCGTCTGTTCCCGCTCGGGCCGCGTCTCGATACCGCGGAAACCACGAGCATCTGGTTCAACGGCGGCGTTGAGGGCAAGGTGGCCGATTGGAACTGGAAAGTGGAGGGCCTGTTCACGCAGGATCTCACCCAGTTCCTCAGCGGCAACACCACGTCGGCCGAGTTGCTCAACCAATACCTCGCGCTGACGACGCCGGACGCGCTGAATCCGTTCTCGAGCAAAACCGACGCGAACACCGCGATCTGGAACACGATCCGGCGGAACGCCTACGTCAACGATCGCAGCCGCCTGTCGAATCTTTCGGCGACGGTTGATGGCAAGTTGTTCGACGCGCCGGCGGGCCCGGTCAACACCGCGCTGACGTTGGAGTGGAACAAGCTCCGGGCCTACAGCCATCCCGATGCGCTCACGCAGGCGACGCCGCTCGGCTTCAACGGCACGCCGAATCCGACCGACGGCGACCGCACCCAGTGGGGCGTGTCGGCCGAGGCGAGCGTTCCGATCGTGACGGACTTCACGGCCCGCGTGGCCGGCCGGCACGACGACTATTCCGACTTCGGCGGCGTCAACGTCGGGCAGATCGCCCTGCGCTACCAGCCGACCAAGGAAGTGCTGTTCCGCGGTTCGTATGGCCAGGGTTTCCTCGCCCCGTCGATCCTCGATTTGCACGAAGGTCCGCAGATCACCAACCCGACGTTTATCGATCCGACGATGAAGAACGCGAAGCCGGACGGCACGTGGGACGGCACGTGGGGTGGGGCGAACCAGGTTTCGATCACCCGCGTCGGTAATCCGAACCTCCAGCCGGAAAAGGCCGACATGTATAACGTCGGTGTCGCCTGGTCGCCCAAGGAGATCAAGGGCCTGACGCTCTCGCTCGATTACTGGAACATCAAGCAGACGAATGTGGTTTCGACCGCGGAAAACTACGCGGCGATCGTTGCCAAGCGTTTCTGGGAAGCGCTCGGCTCCTCCGACGCAGCGCGCGATGCAGCCGCCCGCAACCCGACCACCCTCGCCGCCGCGGTCGCGCAGATCAAGACCCAGACCGGCGTCACGGTGGAGTGGGATCCGGACGGCGGTTCGAACGGCCTCGGCGGTTTGTCGCAGAACAATGTCGCGGAGACGGGTGTCTATCGCACCAACCTCGCCGGCACCAAGACGGACGGTTTCGATATCAGCGGCAACTACGCCTACAACACGCCGGACATGGGCACCTTCTCGCTCGACCTGAAGGCCACGTATACGCGGGCGTTTGATTATCAGGCGCTCGTTGGCGAAGCTTACGACAAGCTCGCGGGCGTGTATTCCTCGTCATTCGAGGGTGCGTGGCCGAAGTGGCGCGCGTCGAGCGTCCTGGGCTGGAACTGGAAGGGTGTCGGCGCGAACGCGACGTATCACTTCAACCAGCGGACCAAGCTCGAGGACGGCTTCGATTCAGTCTACAACCGCGATTACCTGCCCTCGTTCAACACGTGGGACTTCCAGGCGTCCTACAAGCTGCCGTGGACGAAGTCGGTGCTCACACTGGGCGTCGAGAACGCATTCAACGTGCTGCCGCCGCTCACCTCGTATGCCCTGAACAACTTTGTTCCGGCGGGCGTGGGTGACGTGAAGGGCCGCTACGTCTACGCGCGCTTCTCGCAGAAATTCTAAGCACTGGTCTCCCGACCTTCTGCTGACAAGGCGCTCCCATTCCGGGAGCGCCTTTTTTACGCTCGCTTGGGTCGATGGAAAACGACCGGAAGAACCGCCTGGTTTTTTCCCCAGTCCGGATTCGGCCAGCCGTGTCGCGGCGCGGGGCGGCCGAGGATCGCGACCGCTGGCGACGCGCGCCACGCGACCTGCCCATCTCTCAGCTCAAGGTCTTCGACCTTAACTTGTCCGACGCCACGCAAGATGAGACGCAGCCGCGGCAATCTCCCCGCCAGGCCGTCCCACTCCACCGGTGCCGCATGTTCCCGCGTCATGCCGGTGCGTCGTCGTGCCGCCCGCGTCTGGAACTCGATGGTATGGCAACCTTGGCGCAGTTCCCATGTGCCGTCCGTGCGTTGCTGTTCGACCCCGACGAACTGGGATGCCGGGGCGATATTTTTTACGCGATAGCAGAGCTGCCAACCCGCGTTCACGCGTCGCCGACGGTCGGCGTTCACCATGGTATCGTTGGGGCCCCGGCCTTTTCGGGTTCGCGCCCACAGTGCCATGATCTCACGTGGCGGCGTCGGCCGCGGGCCGGCGGCCCGCACGAACACGTCCCGCGCCGAAAGGTAGTGCCGGAACGCCACGCTTGCGCGCAGGGGCAACGGCAGCCGACGGCCGTGCCGGGAGAGATTCCTGAAGAATTGCTCTTCCTGCTGGTATGGTTCGGGGGATTCCCGCCGCGAAACCACGTCCCACCGCTCGTTGATCTGCCAGCGCGGGTAGCCGCCAAACGGAAAACGATCGCAGGCCAGCGCCGTGCGCGCCGCCGCCTTTGCCGTCGCGCGGCCGAACACGCGGGCGAAGCCTTTTTCCAGCATCGTCTGCCGGTCCCTCACCCCTGGGTCGAGCCAAAGGCTCGCGGCAGCCGCATCGATCACGGTGGTCAGCTCTATCGCCACCCGGCTCGGCTCCCACGAAGTCACGAGAAATCCCGTGGCCTCCATGCGCCGGCAATGCCGCCACCATGAAACGAGGTTGTCGATCCGGTCGCCGAAATTCGGCAATGGCTCGTGGCGGAACGCGCCGTTCATCGGACAGCCCCAGTATTCGATGCCCCGTGCCCGCAACCGTTCGCCAATCTTGCTCTCGGCAAAATTGAACAGCTCCACCCGCGGGCGATTCGCGAACTTGTAGTAATACCACTCGTAGGCGACGATGTCGCGTGGCAACAGCGGGATCGCTTCCGGCAGGAAATACAGCATGTCCGCCCACAGGCCCATGCGCAACCCAAGCGAGTGCGTCAGCGCATGCAGCCGGCGGACATAGCGGGCGAAGTGCGCGGCGCGGCCAATGCGGGCGATCTCACGCTGGCTGAGCGGGTGCTTTCCCAGGTGGAACGACTCGTCGAGCCCGACATGGACTTTGCCCGCCGTGCAAAATGGCGCGACGTCGCGCAACAACTTTTCGGCGACCTCGATCGTGCGCGGATGTAGCGGGCAGATCTGGCCGCGCTCGAGCGGCGAACCGTCCGGCCCACGGAGCTCGTTCAGGTCGCGCAGGTCCGGGACCTTGATGAGATATTGCGTGTGCCCGAGGAGATTGACGATCGGCACCACCTTGATCCCCGTGCGCGTCGCAGCATTTACGAGTTGCGCGAATTGGCGGCGGGTGTAGGCGTCGCGGCGCGCCACTCCGGGCAAGCTGGGAAATTCGACCGCGTCCTCGAGATGCAGATAAAGCTCATTGTAGCCCCATGCGGCATAACGCGGCAGCTGGGCCAGCAGCCAGTCGAGGCGTTCGACCTGACGCGCGAGATCCCATTGAAAAGCGCGAATCATTGCGATGAGGAAGTCTCATTGCGCGCGGCACGCAACGTGGTCATGATGCACTGTCGTGAACGAGCGCGTCGCAATCCGCCACATTTTCATTTCGCCCGGGCATAATTTTTTCGGCCGTTATGGCGAGCCCGCCGGCGGCCATCCGGCGCGCGACGTGCCGGCGGTCCGGTGTCGGGCGGGCTGGGGGCTCGAGGGCGATCGTTTCTACGGTTATCGTCCGGACTACAAGGGGCAGGTCACTTTTTTCGCCTGGGAAACTTTTCTCGCCGCGCGCGAGCAGTTCGGCGTGCCGGCGCTTTCGCCGGGTGCGTTCCGGCGCAACGTTGTGGTCGAGGGCGTCGACCTGAACGCCCTCATTGATCGTCGCTTTGCGCTCGGCGGCGTGGAGTTCGAGGGCGTGGTCGAGTCGCGTCCGTGCTATTGGATGGACTCGGTCGTGGCGCCCGGCGCGGAGGAATGGTTGAAGGGTCGCGGCGGCTTGCGGGCGAAGGTCGTGACAGACGGCGAACTGCGCATCGGCCCCGTCGAGCTCGGGCCGTCCCAGGAAGTCTCCTGACGCAGGGGCCCTCGCGCCGCCGGCATTTGTCAACTAATAGTTGACAAGCTCCCCGCTCACGGGATGCGGGAGGCGAGGTGGGTTCTGAGCCACGCCAGGCCGCCGGCCTCGTCGGCGAAGGCGCCGTCGAGTTGGGCTTCGAACGCGGCCTCGAGGACGGGCTTGAACTCGGGTCCCGGTCGATGACCGAGGGTTACGAGATGACGGCCGAGGAGGATGGGCTTGGGGGCGGCGTCGGCGAGCGCCAGGGCATGAGCGCGGGCGACGAGTTCGTCGATTCGAGCGTGCGTTTCCGGCGAGGTGAGCGGCGGGCGGCCGTTGCTATCCGCACGCATGACGGCGGCGAGTTCGTCGATGGTCGCCGGCGCGAGCCGTCGTGCGAGCCGCCGCACGCTGGGGTCGGTGAAGGTCGTCTGGCCGTGGTGGTGGGCCAGATGGTTGACGACCAGTGAGCGCACAGCGGGATCGACGTCGAGCGGCGCCCCGATCCGCCGGAGAAACATTTCCGCGATCGGCCCACCGGCGGCCTCGTGCCCTGGGCTGATCCAACGCAGCGCACCCCGTCGCTCGGCCCGCTCCGTGGTCGTGGGCTTGCCGAAATCATGGGCGAGCACGGCGAACGTCAGGATGCGGCGCTGCCCGGGCGCAGCGGCCCGCCACGTGTCGAGCGCGACAAGGGCGTCGAGACACAACTGCGTATGCACAAAGACATCGCCTTCGGGGTGCCACTCCGGTTCCTGCGGTGTGCCGCGCAGCGCCGCGACCTCCGGAAAATGATGCAGCCAGCCGGTCTCCTCGAGGACGGCGAGTCCGCGGGAAGGCTGGGTGGACTTTGTCGCCCATTTTTCCCACTCGTGCCAGACGCGCTCGACGGGCAGTTCGGCAAACGTCCCGGCGATCGAGCGGCAGAGCGCCGCCGTTTCCGGCGCGAGTGTGAGTTGGAATCTCGCGGCCAGCTGCATCGCGCGCAGCACGCGCAACGGATCTTCGCTGAACGCTGCGCTCGTGTGTCGCAGCACGCGGGCGTCGAGGTCGCGCCGTCCGCCGTGCGGATCGACGAGTTCACCGGTGAACGGATCGAGGGCGATCGCGTTGATGGTGAAGTCGCGTCGCGCTGCGGCCTCGGCGTCGCTCAAGGTCGGGTCCGGTTCCACGGCGAAACCACGATGGCCGGCGCCGGTCTTGGATTCGCGCCGCGGGAGGCTGAAATCGTATTCCGTGCCGCGGCGATTTCGGACTTTGAGGACACCGAAGCTGCGACCGACGACGTCGGTTGACCCGAACGACGCGAGTGCGCGCTGCAGCGTTTCGAAATCCACGCCCGCGACCTCGACGTCAAAATCCTTTGGCTCGAGCCCGAGCAGCCAGTCACGCACGCCGCCGCCAACCAGGCGCGGCCGGCCGACGCGCCGCACGGCGTCGAGCATGGCCCGAAGATCGGCGGGAAGCTGGAGGGGCGCGGTCATTCGTCCTTCGCGACCGCTCCCGCCACGACAAACAACCAGCCCGCGATGAGCGCCAGGCCGCCAAGCGGCGTGACCGGTCCGAGCCAGCGCGGCCCGCCGAGAGCGAGGCCATAGAGGGAGCCGGAAAACAGCACCACCCCCACCGTCCAGCATCGCGCCACCCAGCCCGCCCGCCGGGCGGCGGTTCCGGTCGCATGGCGCAGCCAGACGGCGATGGCCAGCAAGGCCACCGCATGCACGATATGATAGCGCGACGCCGTCTCCCAAGCGTGCGCAGTGCCTTTCTCGGCCAAAAAAGCCTCCAAGGCATGAGCGCCGAGGGCGCCGAGGGCGACTCCGGATGCGCCCAGAAGGCCGGCGGCGACGAGGGTCGAGCGGTGATTCATCCGGAAAAGCTCGCACAATGCCGCCTCGAAACAAGACCGCTCTTGCCCGGCGGGGAGCGGGTTCGACGGGAAGTTTTTGCTCCTGAAAACGAGGGTTGACAGCCCCTCTCGAAACCTCACCTTTTGGCCTCTTTTCCCATGAAAACGTTCCTCGCCAAGAAGGAGACAGTGCAACCCAAGTGGCATCTGATCGATGCCGAGGGTGTTGTGCTCGGCCGTCTCGCCGTCAAGGCCGCCAACCTCATTCGCGGCCGCCACAAGGCTTCCTATACGCCCAGCGTCGACACCGGCGACTACGTGGTCGTGATCAACGCCGAGAAGGTCGCCCTCACCGGCAAGAAGGAAGTGCAGAACAAGTATATGTTTTTCTCGGGCTTCGTCGGCGGTGAGAGCTACCGCAAGCTTTCCGAGCAACGCGAGCGTCATCCCGAGTTCATCATCGAGCACGCCGTCAAGGGCATGCTCCCGAAGAACCGGATCGCCGCCAAGATGCTGACCAAGCTGCGCGTCTTCGCCGGCCCGAAGCACACGCACGAGGCCAACAATCCCGTCAAGATCGCCGTCTGATTTTTCGTTTAGCCCATGAGCACCACCGCCCCCGCCAACATTTTCCTCGGCACCGGACGCCGCAAGACCTCGACCGCCCGCGTGCGCGTCACCGAAGGCAGCGGCAAGCTGATCGTCAACGGACGCGATTTCGACGCCTATTTCTCCCACGAAAATTTCTCGAAGCAGGCCTATGCGCCGCTCCTCACCGTCGACCTGCGCGAAAAGATCGACGTGACCGCCAACGTCGCCGGTGGCGGCGTCGCCGGCCAGGCCGGCGCCGTGGCCCATGGCATCGCCCGCGCCCTCCAGAAGATGAACGCCGAGCTCCGCCCGGCGCTCAAGAAGGCGGGCCACATCAAGCGCGACCCGCGCGAGAAAGAGCGCAAAAAGGCCGGCCAGCCCGGCGCTCGCAAGCGCTTCCAGTTCTCGAAGCGCTGAGTTTCCATTCCGCGCCGCCCGGCCGGTTTCACGCTACGCCAAAACCCTGTTTTATCCGAACCGCCCGCCTCACCGCGGGCGGTTCTTTTTTTGGTGGCGTGCGCACCGGGCCGCCGGGCTGGCGATTCCGGGTGGCGAAATGGAACGCGGCGTGCTTATTATGCGGCCCATGAAGCCATCCTTTCGTCGCTCGCTCCCCCTGGCTGCAGCGTTATTCGCCTCCGCTGGCCTCGCGCAGGCCCATCCGGGGCACGATGGGCACGAACTGACGTGGGACTTCAGCGCCGGGCACCTTGCTGGTCATCCGTTGGCGACCATGGCCTGTGCGCTTGTCCTGGTCACGTCGGCGTGGGCGCTGGCCCGACTGGTCGGCGCGGGCGGCGAGCGCCTGAGTGCCGCCGTGCGCCGGCGCAGTAGCGATCGTCGCGATTGACCGATTACCGGCGCTAAAGCTTGCGCGGATCGCAAGCGAGCCGGGGGAACGACGCGGAAAGCAGGGTTCGCGCGTCGCGCACTGCCTGACGCAGGCGAACGGAATCGCGCGCCACGAATTTCAGGCTCCAGCCGCCGCGACGCAGCGCACTCACGCCGACCCACAGGCCGTCGCCATGGAGCGACGAGACCGTGGCCCGCCACGGTGTTTCCACCGCGGCGTCGGGTGCGATTAGCACCGCGCTGACGAGACAGGCGGCGGGACCCGAGCCGGCGAATTCCGCCAGCGCGCGCAGGCTCTCGCCGCTCTGATCGAGGCGTTCGCGCAGGATGAGTTCGCCGTCGAGGCGGACGTCGATTTCGAGGCAAAGGCGGTCCCACGACCATGCCTCATCGTGCGCCACGCGGCCGGCAGTGAGTTGGTCGACGAAGAAAAGCCCGCCGCCGGATTCGATGTCGACGATCGTGGTCTGCCGGTAGCGCGAATCGCGGTGGGGCACGAGGGGCTCGGGCAACACTTCCAGCCAGCCGCCGGCAGCCACTGCGAAATGCTGTCGGCACTCGGCGGAGCCGGCTTTCATCCGGAAGACACGGCTCGCGCTGGGAGTGGTGACAAGCAATGCCGCGCCGCCGTCGACCAGGATTTCCGACTGCAACTGGTCGCCGGCAAGAATTCCGGCGGTCGGATTGACGACCTGCATCAGCAGGACGCGGGCGCTCTCGTCCCAGTAAGGTTTGCTGAGATGATAGGGCGCGCGAAACGACTGCGCGGCGAGAGCGGTCCGGCCGTCGGACCGGGCGGCGGCCCGCAGCGAAAGATGTCCCGAGAATTCCGCCATCAGCGCGGTGCGCCCGCCGGTCTGGCGGCAAACAGCACGTCGTGCTCGAGCCAGTTGATCACGGCGTCGAGGTTGTGTTCGCGTTTCAGGTCGCAAAAGAGAAATGGCCGGGCGCCGCGCTGCGCCCTGGCGTCGCGCTCCATCACACCGAGATCGGCGCCGACGAGCGGCGCGAGGTCAATTTTGTTGATGATGAGCAGATCGCTGAACCGGATCGCCGGGCCGCCCTTGCGGGGGATTTTGTCGCCTTCCGCGACATCGATCACGTAGATGAACGCGTCGACGAGCTCGGGCGAAAACGTGGCCGTGAGGTTGTCGCCGCCGCTTTCGACGAGCAGGAGTTGGAGATCGGGAAACCTGGCTTCCAATGCGCGACACGCCTGTTCGTTCATCGTCGTGTCGTCGCGGATTGCGGTATGCGGACAGCCGCCCGTCTCGACGCCGGCGATTCGTTCCGCGGACAGTGCGCTCTGTTTGATGAGGAACTGCGCGTCCTCGGAGCAGTAGATATCGTTCGTGACGACGGCCATCGAGTAGCGCTCGCGCAGGCGCTGGCAGAGTTTGAGACAGAGCATCGTCTTGCCCGATCCAACGGGGCCGCCGATGCCGATGCGAGGTGGACGATTGGCAGGCATGGTTAGGAAATGAACATGCGGGCATCGGCGGTCTCGTGGCGGGCCGCCGCGATGTCGAGCCAGGGATTGAACCAGCCGATTTGGTCGCGCGGGGTGGACTCGGCGTCGGCGATTACGGCCGGCACGACAGCGAGCGTCTCGGTGAGCAGGGACTGCGCGGCGTTCTGGCCGAGGCGAAGAATCTTCATCGCGGCGGCGAGGTTAGCGGCGAGAGTGGTGTAAGCCAGGCCGGCGAGGACAGCCGGCAGCGGGGCGCCGAGCGCGCGGCCCTCGAGGGCGGCGGCCACGGCGGAGGAGTGCGGCCAGTTTTCGGCGGCGGCGCGGCGGACGAATTCCTGCGCGAGGGCCGAGGCGTGGAGATTGGCGGCGAGTTCTGCGCGTTGACGGCCGATGTTCTCGGAGGCGAGCCGCGCTTCGCGAGCGGTTTTCAACGCCGATGACAGCACGCAGAGTTCGCCAATCAGGAGCCACTCGGGCTGGTCGAACGCCCGCCACGCGTGGGCGGCGATGGGCAGCTCCGTGTGACGCAGGGTGGGCAGCACCGATTGCAGGAGAAACTGTCGCAGCGTCTCGCGATCGCGGATCACGCCCTCCTGCACGAGGCCTTCGAGACCGAACGAATGAGCGTAGCTTCCGGTCGGGTAGAACGAATCTCCCGCCTGCAGCAGGCTGCAGAGCCAAGCGGTGTCAGTGCTGGTGGCTGGGGCCGAGTTCATGGGAAGGCAGGTTGCCCCGGGCGAAACGACCCGGGCGGAAGATCGCGGTCGTCGCGCGGAACGGAACCTTGAGGCGATCGAGGAGATTGCGGACCGCCGGCTCGTCCGGCGCGAGGAGCCGCGTCGGTTCGGCCGCCAGTTCGAGGTGAAGATTGCCGACCGCCCAGCCGATGCCGGCGGCGGCGGACGGCGCGACATCGAGCGGGATTTCCACGACGGGCTCGGGTTGTTGGCGAATGACGTAGCGGGCGTTGGCGGATTGAAAGACCGTGTCGCCGTGTTGGAGCGGGGCGGAGAGCTCGAAGCCGAATTCGGTGCCGTCGTTCGCTGTGCCGCGCCAGAGGCGTTTCAAGATGGTGGACCGTTCGACGCGGAGGGCGATTTCGGGGAGGGCCGAGTCGGGTTGGGCGATGGGTGAGTTGACGGGGTGCAACATGGCGCTTCACACGCGATAGATCGCGTGACTGCCAATATCCACGGTGAACACCACATCGGCTTCGACGAAGAAGACGGCGCGCAGATCGCCCTCGATTTCCACCGCGTAGATCGTTCGCCGGTAGTGAGCCGAGAGGCTGTTGATTTTGTGGGCGCGCAAACGGGGATCGAAGGGGTCGGTCTTGAAAATCTCAAACTTTCGCCGGGCGGCTTCCTGCTGGCGCCCGGGAAGCTTCGCGAAATTCTTCCAAAAACTGCGCGCCGCGCGAAACCGATACTTCATTGGCCTGGCGGCGGCGGCCGGAGCGCTTCGTCCAGTTCGACGACCCGCCCGGCGGCAATGTCCACCATGCCTTCGCGAAAGGACGCGGGAATCCAAGCCGGCGCGTTCGCGTGCAGTTGTTCGATGAGCCGGGCGCGTTCCTCCTCCGGCAATGCTACGATCTGCTCGGTCAACTCGGCGGTGTTCATGGAAGGAAAACTACCGACGATGGTCTTTGAGGCAAGGCGGTAGAATCAAGCCGGGCGACGGATCAATGGAGAGTCGTTTCCGAACGAAGCCCGACTAATTGTCAGTCGATTTATGCGAGCAAACTGTTAACGGAAGCCATGCACTCGATCAATGACCTGAAAGCGGCCATCGAGAATCTCGATGCCGAGGGCCAGCGGCGCCTTTGTGAATGGCTGGAGAAAGAAGAGCGTCAGAAGAACGATTTCAGAGATTGTTTTGTCATCATGCCGTTCTCGAAAACGCGCGACTACCGGGATGAAAAATACTGGGATCATTTCTTTCTTAATTTTCTCAAGCCGGCGTTAGCTGAGTGCCGGTATCGGGCGAGACGGTCTGAGGCAACCGAAGATAATTTCGTGAGGACGATCATGGACGATCTCGCATGCACCGACGTCGTTTTGGCGGTTTTGACTGACGACAAACCCAACGTTTGGTATGAACTCGGCGTCCGCCACAGTCAGCGCCGGGGAACGATCATGATTCGGCAAGAGGGCCAAGAGCTGCCTTCCGACCTGAAAAATCAAAGCACTGCATTTTACCCTGAGTCCCTCGATGTCGCCACATTTGGCCCGAAGCTGCGGAAGCATCTTAAGAGTGCGAGCAGGGAGGCCAAAGACAGCCCTGTCGCGAGCTTCTTGAGTGCAGGTCTGGTCTATTGCATCAACCTGGCTATTGCAGCCAAACGTGAGGCGCTGGAAAAAATTACGATGGCTCTCAAACAGAGACGCTCCACTGAGTCCATCTTGGCCGACCTCAAGAAACTCGACGCAACATGGGCCGAAAAGCGGCAGCTGACGATCGTTGACGTGAAGCTCGAAAAGGTGATCCTGCATCGCAATTTCCCAAATCCCAACGATCCGACCACCGGATGGATCGATGTGATCTCCGGAAACCAGTCACTTTACCCGGCAATGAAAATAGACGGCGCGGGTCTCCGATTGGCGTCGATTGAAAGGATTCACGGACGAGTTACTGCTGTCGCATATGAATCCCATCCGGAGACTGGCTGGTTGGTGGTTGCCGAAGCACACGTTCAGCGGGGGCAGCTTTAAGTTCAAAACAGAAAATACCGCTGCGCCAGCGGCAGCACTTTGGCGGGCTCGCAGGTCAGGTGCTCGCCATCGGCTTTCACGGTGTAGGTCTCGGGGTCGACCTCGATTTTCGGGAGTGCGTCGTTGAGGACCATGTCGCGTTTGCCGATCTTCCGGCAACGCTTCACGGCGACGAGCTGGCGGCTGAGATCGAGCTGTTTCGGGCCGGTTTTGCTGCGCAGCGACGCGGCACTCACGAAGGTGAGGCTCGTGCTGCCCAGCGCCTTGCCGGCGGCGCCGAACTGCGGACGATAAAACGTCGGCTGCGGCGCGGGAATCGAGGCATTGGGGTCGCCCATGTTGGCCCAGGCGATGAAGCCGCCCTTCAGAATCAGCTCCGGCTTCACGCCGAAGAGCGCGGGCTTGAAGATCACAAGGTCCGCGAGCTTCCCGACTTCGAGCGAGCCAATCACATGGCCCATGCCGTGCGTGATGGCGGGGTTGATCGTATATTTCGCGAGGTAGCGGAGAACGCGGAAATTATCGGCGGCGGCATGCGACGGGCCCGCGAGTTTGCCGAATTGCGTCTTCATCTTGTGCGCCGTCTGCCACGTGCGGCAGATCACCTCGCCGATGCGGCCCATGGCCTGCGAGTCGGACGACATCATCGAGATCGCGCCGAGATCGTGCAGGCGGTCCTCGGCGGCGATGGTCTCGGGCCGGATGCGGGACTCGGCGAAGGCAACGTCCTCGGGTATTTTTGAGTCGAGGTGGTGGCACACCATGAGCATGTCGAGATGCTCGTCGATGGTGTTGACGGTGAAGGGACGCGTCGGATTGGTGGACGAGGGGAGGACGTTGGGCTCGCCGCAGACGCGAATGATGTCGGGCGCATGACCGCCGCCGGCGCCCTCGGAATGGTAGGTGTGAATCGCGCGCCCCTTGAAGGCGCGGATGGAGTCGTCGACGAAGCCGGACTCGTTGAGCGTGTCGGTGTGGATCGCGACCTGCACGTCGAGTTCCTCGGCGACGCCAAGGCAGGTGTCGATGGCGGCGGGCGTGGTGCCCCAGTCCTCGTGGAGCTTCAGGCCGATGGCACCGGCGAGGACTTGTTCGCGGAGCGGCTTTGGCGTCGAGCAATTCCCCTTGCCGAGGAAGCCGAGATTCATCGGGTAGGCTTCGGCGGCCTCGAGCATGCGGTGGATATTCCACGCGCCGGGCGTGCAGGTCGTGGCGAGCGTTCCGTGGGCCGGGCCCGTGCCGCCGCCGAGCATCGTGGTGACGCCGGAACTGATGGCCTCGTCGATTTGCTGCGGGCAGATGAAGTGGATGTGGCTGTCGATGCCACCAGCGGTGACGATGCAGCCCTCACCCGCGAGCGCCTCGGTGCCAGCACCGACGATCATCGGGTTTTTCTTTTTCGTGCGCGGGTCGGGATAGATCGAGCCAAGGCCGGATTGGATGCCCGGATTGCCGGCGTGGCCGATGCCGACGATGTGGCCGTGCTTGATGCCGATGTCGGCCTTGATGATGCCGAGGATGGGATCGAGAATCAGCGCGTTGGTGATAACGAGATCGAGCGACTCGGCGTCGGAAGCCGTGGACGACTGGCCCATGCCGTCGCGAATGACCTTGCCGCCGCCAAACTTGATCTCGTTGCCGTAACCGCCGCCCTCGGCGATGAGGTCGCGCTCGACCTGCACGAAGAGATCGGTGTCGGCGAGCCGGACCTGGTCGCCCGTGGTGGGGCCGAACATCTCGGCGTATTGGCGGCGGCTGAGTTTAAGAGCCATGGGAAAATCGGATTTGAGACACAGAGGGCACGGAGGCAGACACAGAGATCACAGAGACATTGGTTAGCTCCGTGACCTCATTTCTTTCTCCGTGGCCTCTGTGACGTGGGGTTGGGCTTTGATTTCAAATCGAGTTTGCCGTTGATTTTCGCATTGAGGCCCCAGACTTCCCGGGCGCCGGCGAGGGCGACGAGCTCGACGCGTTTGGTGTCGCCGGCCTCGAACCGGACGGCGGTGCCGGCGGGAATGTTGAGCCGGAAGCCGCGTGCGGCGGCGCGGTCGAAGCGGAGCGCGGTGTTCGTCTCGAAGAAATGGTAATGCGAGCCAACTTGAATCGGACGATCACCGGTGTTGGCGATGTCGAGGGCGATGGTTTTCAAGCCGCCGTTGGCGTCGAGCGGCGGCGCGTCGGGGGCGGTGATGATTTCGCCGGGAATCATGGTGTCAGCGGATCGGGTTGTGGACGGTGACGAGCTTGGTGCCGTCGGGAAACGTGGCCTCGACCTGCACCTCGTGGATCATCTCGGCGACGCCTTCCATCACGTCGGAGATTTTTAGGATCGTCGTGCCGTAGCTCATGAGATCGGCGACCGATTTGCCGTCGCGCGCGCCCTCCATGATTTCGTAGGTGATGATCGCGATGGCTTCGGGATAATTGAGCTTGAGACCGCGGGCTTGACGACGGCGGCTGAGATCGGCGGCCGTGACGACCAGGAGTTTTTCGCGTTCGCGGGGGGTGAGGTGCATGGCACGAAGGAGAATGAATTCAGAAGCCGGGAAACCAAGGACAAGCGATCTGGTCCGTGGCTTTATGGCTTCTGAATTGATGACTGTGGTTTTTCAAACCTGCAGATGCTTTTTCACGACTTCGTCGGTGAGGGTCGCGATGGGGCCCGAGACGACGACGGCGCCGCGGTCCATCGCGTAGTAGCGGTCGGCGACGTCGCGGCAGAAATCGACGTATTGCTCGACGAGCAGGATGGCGAGGGCGCGCTCTTTTTTTAGTTCCTGGACGGCGTGCTGGATTTCGGCCGACTCGCGTCGCGCCTGCGCGGTCGCCTCTTCCTCGGAAGTGTTGCTGATCTTGAGCTTCTTCAGCGTGTCGCCGATCTGCTCGATGATCGACGGCTGGATGCCCTCCGTGGGCTCGTCGAGAATCAGCAGCTTGGGCTTGGTGAGCAACGCGCGCGCGATGGCGAGTTGTTGTTGCTGCCCGCCGGAGAGAACGCCGCCTTTGCGGGAGAGCATCTCCTTCAACACGGGGAAGAGCGAAAAGACTTTCTCCAGTCCCTCTTGGTCTGAGACGCGACCGCGGCCGTGGACGACGAGGCCGACGCGGAGGTTTTCACCGATGGTGAGGTGCGGAAAAATATCGCGACCCTGCGGCACGTAGCCGATGCCGGCGCGTGCGCGCGCGTCGGGCGGGAGCTGGTCGATGCGCTGGCCGTCGAACATGATCGTGCCGGTGCGGATCGGAAGCAGGCCGGTGATCGACTTCAGCGTGGTCGTTTTTCCGACGCCGTTGCGGCCCATGAGGGCGACGACCTCGCCGGAGTTCACCTCGAGATTGACGCCGCGCAGGATGCGCGAGCCGCCGATGTCGGTCTCGACCGACGCGAGTTGCAGCAGGGCGCTCATCGGTTGCCGTGTTTGCCGCGGCCGAGATAGACTTCGCGGACCTTGGGGTTGGACTGCACCTCCTCGAACTTGCCCTCGCAGAGGACGCTGCCCTGGTGAAGGACGGTGACGTTGTTGTCGCGGGCGATCTGGCGGACAAAGGCCATGTCGTGTTCGATGACGATGATGCTGTGTTTGCCGGCGAGGCTGATGAGGAGTTCGCCGGTGCGGTGCGTCTCCTCGTCGGTCATGCCGGCGGCGGGCTCGTCGACGAGGAGGACTTTCGGCTCGGCCGCGAGCAGCATGCCGATCTCGAGCCACTGCTTTTCACCGTGGGCGAGCAGGCCGGCCTTCCAGTGGCGCTTGGCGTCGAGCCGGATGAGCTTGAGCAACTCGTCGAGGCGATCGTGGTCAGTCGAGGAGAGGCGTTGGAAAAGCGAGGCGAAGACGCCGCGCGGACCCTTGAGCGAAAGGACGAGGTTGTCCCAGACGGTATGCTCGGTGTAGACGCTGGGCGTCTGGAATTTCCGCCCGATGCCGAGGCGGTTGATCTCGTATTCGTTGAGCTGCGTGAGATCGTGATTGCCGAACTCGATCTTGCCCACGTCGGGCTGGGCGCGGCCGGTGATGAGGTCGAAGAACGTGGACTTGCCGGCGCCATTCGGGCCGATGACGGTGCGCAGCTCGCCTTCGAACAGGTAAAAGGTGAGCTTCGTGATGGCTTTGAAGCCATCGTAAGTCTTGGAAACGTCCTCGACGGTGAGCAGCGGGTGCGGCACGGCGGTTTACGATTTGGGATTTTCGGGTTCGACCTGCAGCGGCGTCGGCTCAGGAACGGAAGACTTGCGGCGGCGTTGCCAGAAGGCCTGGAGCTTGGCGGGCAGACTGACGATGCCGCCCGGGAGGAAAAGCACGACGACGAGGAAGATTGCGCCAAGGATGATGAGCCACGAATCCGGATAGGCGTGGGTGGCCCAGCTCCGGAGCGCGTTGATCGCGATCGCGCCGATGATCGGGCCGATGAGCGTGCCGCGTCCGCCGACCGCGACCCAGACGACGGCCTCGATCGATTTGGCGGGAGTCATCTGGTCGGGATTGATGATGCCGGCCTGCGGGACAAACAGCGCGCCGCCGACGGCCGCGATCATCGCGGCCACGACGAAGACAAACAGCTTGAAATGGGCGGTGGCGTAGCCGCTGAAGAGCACGCGGTTTTCGCCGTCGCGGATCGCCTGCCGGACGAGGCCGAATTTAGTGCCGTTCAACCAGTGGCAAAAGGCACAAACTACCAAGACCGCGACGGCGCTCGCGATAAACAAGCCGCGCATCGTCGCGGGGCCGGTATCCTTGTCGACGAGCGAGTGCCCGAGGATGAGCTTGAAATCGGTGAAACCGTTGTTGCCGCCCATCAGGAGGGCGTTGCGGAAAAACAGAATCGAGGCCGCGTAGGTCAGCGCCTGCGTGAGGATCGAGAAATAGACGCCCTTGATCCGCGAGCGGAAGGCGAGGAAGCCGAAGATGAGGGCCACGGCGCCGGGGAGGACGAACACCATCAGCGCGGCAAAGCCGAAGGAGTAGAACGGCCGCCAGAACGCGGGGAGAAACGTATGCCCGAGAAACACCATGAAGTCCGGGAGCCCGGCGGGATTCTGGCCGGCCTTGGCGTAGCTGCCGAGCGGGCCGATCAACAACATGAGGTGCATGCCGAGCATGTAGCCGCCGAGGCTGAAGAACAAAGCCTGGCCGAGACTCAGCAGTCCGGTGTAGCCCCAGAGAATGTCCACCGACAAGGCCAGCAGCGCGTAGCAGAGATATTTGCCCCAGAGGGTGAGCGTGAAATCGCTGATCACGCCGTGGGCGTTGAGGACGGGAAAGATCACCGTCAACAATACCAGCAAGACGCCGATCACCTTGAATTCGAGATGACGGGAACGGAGAAAAGAGGGTCCAGTGGCGGGTGAAGTCATGCGGGTGGGCGGTCGTCGGGTCGGGCGCTCAGTCGAGGCTGCGGCTCTTGGCCGCGAACAGCCCGGTGGGCCGCCATTGCAGGAACAGGATGATCGCGACCAGCACGAGAATCTTTCCGAGCACGGGGTTGAGGAGGATTTGTTGAATCGACTGGTCGGCCATCCCGATGCCGAGCGCGCTGACGACGGTGCCGAAGATGCTGCCGACGCCGCCCACGACCACGGTCATGAAGCTGTCGACGATGTATTCCTGGCCCATCGAGGGGCCGACCGTGCCGAGCTGAGTGACAAACACACCGGCGAGCCCGGCCAGCCCGCTGCCGAGGCCGAAGGTGAGCATATTCACGCGCTCGGTGCGCACGCCCATGCACGCGGCCATCGTCCGGTTCTGCATGACGCAACGAATAAGGAGGCCGAGCGGCGTCTTGGTCAGCGCCAACCAGACGCCGAACACGATCACGGCGGCGAATCCGATGACGAAGACGCGGTTCCAGTCGAAGGTGATGTCGAAGAACGTCCAGTTGCTGCTCAGATAAACGGGGCTGTCCACGTTCACGTTGTTGGAGCCAAACGTGAGCTTGAAAAGTTGCTGCAGGATCAGGGAGACGCCCCAGGTCGCGAGCAGGCTCTCGAGCGGACGCCGGTAGAGGAACCGGATGACGCTGCGTTCAAGCAGGATTCCGACGAGGGCGGCGCTGACGAATCCAATCGGGATCGCGGCGACGAAGTAGAGCTGATAGGTCCAGCCGGTCAGGTGGAGGCCGGGCAGATGGATGGCGACGCGAATGAACGGCAGGGTGAAATTCATGCCGTCACCAAAGACGTTTTGCGTGATGTAGGTCGCATATGCGCCGACCGTGATCATCTCACCATGGGCCATGTTGATCACGCCCATCAGGCCGAAGGTGATCGCGAGGCCGAGCGCCACCACGAGCAGGATGCTGCCCGCGCTGAGACCGCGGAAGAGGGTGCCGAAGAAATTGACCACGGATTTGTGATGCTCGATGGCGGTGAGGGCGGCGTCGGCCGCCTTGGCCACCGACGTTTTCGCGGCGGCGTCCGCCTTGGTGCGGGCGGCCTTGATCACATCGTAACTCGACGAGTTGTGCAGCTCCCGCAGCACGGTGAGCGCCTGGAGCTTCACGGCATCGTCCGGGTCCGCCAACTGGATCAACGCAATCGCCTCGCGCAACTCGGTCTTCGCCGCGGCATCGGTTTCGATCCGGCTGCGCGCCTCCAACGCCGGCAGCTTGTCGGGCTTCTGGGCGAAGCCGATCGTCTGGATGGCGTGCAGGCGTTTGCTCAAAATGGGCGAGCCGAGGTCGAGCAGGTCGACGACATTTTTCATCGCGAGCCGCAGTCGCGAGTCGTGTTCCACCGCCGTCAGGTCGGTTCCCACCAACCGGATCGGATGGCCGACCACATCGACCAGCGGAGCGCCATCGATCACCTTGACGGCCGTCTGGGCGCCGTTGGCATCCTTGTCACCGGTGAGTTCGACGGGAACCTTGGCGCCGTCGGGCGCCGCGTAAATAAACAGGCTGTCCTGACGCCATGCGGTAAAAAGCTCGCCGATCGCCTCGTCGCCCTGACCCACGAGAGAACCGATGATCGTGCGTTTCTGGGCGTCGTCGTCGGTGAGGATGGCCCGGACAATCGTCTGGCGGGCGGTATCGGTCTGTCTGGTTGGTTCCGCACCGGCAGCGTGCGGTGTGGGCATCGACGACAACGCTGCGAGCAGAAGTGGGATGAGGAATTTGGGCAGGCGCGGCAGAATAGTCACAATTAAAGAGAGGACGACTTCGGGGGTTTGAGGCTCTTGATTAGCAGGCCGGATGCCGGGTCGGTTTTTTTAATCAGCAGCCACGGGCTTTCCGGGAAAATGAAAAGGGGTGGATTCCGCAAGGAACCCACCCCTGAAAGCAACCGGGCTAGAACCCGGAGGCGCTGGCGCGCGAAAGTTTCTTATTCCTTGGCCTTGAAGGTGCCTTTCAAGTGGGGTTCGCCGTAGACGTCAGGGAAGGTCTTCAGGATCTTGAACTGGCCGTCGGCCTTGGTCTCGCCGATGTAGACGGTCTTCGTCAGGTGCATGTTGGGCTGGGTCGTGACCTTGCCGCCGGGGCCGTCGAAGGAAACGCCGCTCTTCCAAGCCGCGCGGACCGCGTCGACGTCGAACGAGCCGGCCTTTTCAACGCAGGCTTTCCAGAGGTAAACACCATCGTAGCTGAGCACCATCGGGGAATCCACGACGCGCCCTTCCTTGACGACGCCGTCGGCGGTGGTCGTCTTCAGCCAGGCCTGAAAGTCCGCGAGGAATTTCTTGTTGGCCGGCGTATTGATCGACTGGAAGTAGGTCCAGCAGCCGAGCTGACCGACGAGATCCTTGGCGGGCAGGCTGCGGAATTCATCCTCGGCGATCGAGTAGGAAACCACGGGGCAGGTGTCGGCAGTGAGACCGGCGGCGGCGTATTCCTTGAAGAACGGCGGGTTGGTGTCGCCGTTGAGCGTGCTGATCACGCACGCATCGCCGCTGGCGGCGAAATCTTTGATCTCGGCGATGATCTGCTGGTAGTCTTTGTGACCGAACGGCGTGTATTTGCCGGCGGAGATGATCTTGCCGGAGCCATCCTTCTTGAAGCCGCCGCCAATATTATCGAGCGGCACGCCTTTGCTGCGGAGGTATTCCAGCAGCACGAGGTTCGTGGTCTGCGGATAAACGTAGTCGGTGCCCAGCAGGTAGAACTTCTTTTTGCCCTGCGCGAGGTAGTAGTCCACCGCGGGGATGGCCTGCTGGTTCACCGCCTCGGCAGTGTAGCACACGTTCGGGCTTTCCTCCTCACCCTCGTATTGCACGGGGTAGAAGAGCAGGCCGTTGTCCTTCTCGAAGACAGGGAGACAGGATTTGCGGCTGACGGACGTCCAGCAGCCGAAGGTCACGGCGACCTTTTCCTGTTCCAACAGCAGCTTGGCTTTCTCGGCAAATGTGGGCCAGTCGGAGCCCGGGTCCTCGATCACGGGCACGATCTTTTTGCCGAGGACGCCGCCCTTGGCGTTAATTTCGTCGAAGGTGAAGAGCAGGATGTCGCGCAGCGAGGTTTCGCTGATCGCCATGGTGCCGGAAAGGTCGTGGAGAACGCCGACCTTGACCGTGTCTTGCGCGCGAGCGGTCGACAACGAGGCGGACAGGGCGAGGGCCCCGGCGCCGAGCAGTGTGGTGAGTTTTTTAATCATGATGTTGTGTGTGGGGGAGGTGGGAAGCGGCGGGCCGGCGGACACAGCAGTAGCTGGCCAGCCCGCAAAGGGACGGAGGAAGTGAGGAACGGCGCCGTTCGGCGCGAAGCGCGAGCGTCGGGTTCGAGCGCTCGCGCCTGGTTGCCGCGGTGGCGCGGTGGTTAGAATTTGAAGTAAGCCTGGACGCCGAAGAACGACGCGCTGTCCTTAACGTTGTTCGAATAGTCGTAGTAGGAGTATTCGGCGCGAACGGTGAGCTTGTCCGTGACCGCGTAGCCGGGGGCGATCGTGAACTTCGTGAAGCCCGGGCCGCCATCGCTCATTTTCTCGCCGCTGATGCGGAAGGCGGTCGAGACCTTGTCGGTGAACGCATAGGTCACCAGACCGAGCCAGTTGTAGCCCTTGGCGCCGAGGCCGCCGTCCTTGTAGGCGTATTCGGCCGCGAACGAGGTCGCCTTATCGACCTGATATTGGAGCCAGAAATCGGCCGAGAGCACGGAATGCGTTTCGAAGCTGCCCTTGGTGTCGTAAGCGAAGCCGCCCCACAAGGTGAGGTTGGGGATGGATTTGTAGGTGAGATAGCCCTCGAAGCCTGCGTTGTGCTTCAGTTCGCCGTCGCCTTTCAGGTAGTTCGGGCCGGAAAAGACCGAGTCAACCAGCGCGAAGCCGGCGCCGACATCCTTGTCCGAATAGTCGAGTTTCACGCCGTCGTGGTAGCCCGGGATGACGCCGAGAAAATCGCCGTTGGCGAAGGAGATCTCGGGATTGTTGACGGTGAAGAACGACTCGTAGCCGAGATAGCTCAGGAACTTGCCACCGGTCACCGTGACGCCACCGCCGGCGTCGTAGGTGGCGTAGGCATCCAGCACGGTGGTTTCATGGGTTGCGTTCGGCACGTAGAACGTGCTCACGACCGCGGTCACCGGCTTGAACGTGGTGGTGAAAAGCAACTGGGAGGAGTCGATGTTGAAACTGTCGGTCGACGGGCCGGGTTTGGGCGAGGTGGCCTGATACGATCCCTCGATATAGCCGCTGACGGAGAAATTGTCGTTGAGTTTGACCTCGGCGAGGGCGGTCAGCGAGGTGGCGAGGAAAAGCGCCGACGCGATTTTGAGACGAGTGTTCATTTAGGATGATGGTTTGGATGTGTGGTTTTAACGGGGCGTGGGAAACAAAACCCGATGCCCGCGACGGTTTAGCAGCAACCTTGCCAATCCCCGGGCCTGACCGAGAAGTATGACGCGGGGGTGCAGGCGCGGCGCTGAACGGCCGGGGCACACGTCCCCGCGGTCGGGGGCTTTTCCGTCTGCGGACGGCGGAAGGAGAGAATCCGCTTTACACAGGGGAAATGGACGGATTTGTGCTATCGTTTACCTGTGGAACAATTGGCCCGGACCATGCTCTACAATCCATCGATTGCCTTCATGGGTGGTCGCAAACCTAGCAAAAAACATCAAATGAACCGAAAACTCCTCATCGTTCTCGCGGGTGCCCTTTCCTTGGGCGCCTTTGGCTTGCGGGCCCAGACGGCTGCGGCTCCGTCCTCCTCGTGGGTGGTCACGCCCTCGTTCGTGTCCCAATATATGTTCCGCGGCGCGCGTCTCGGCGGGCCGTCGTTTCAGCCCTCGGTTGAATTCGATTCCGGCAATGTTGCCGTCGGCATCTGGAATAACACGCCAATGGCGGACAAGGTGCCCGGCACCTCGGACCCGGAATTCGACTTCTACGGATCCTACACCCAGACGATCAATGACAAGCTGAGCGTCGTCACTGGTGGCACGATCTACTACTACCCGAGCGCAAACGAGCAAAACGGCTTCTACGTGACGACGGCGGAGCCCAGCATCGCGCTGAACTATACGCTCGGCGACGTCAAACTGACGCCGAAATACTACTATGACTTCATCCTCCACGGTCCGACGTATGAGCTGTCGGCTGCGTATGCGGTGCCGTTGAAGGATCTGGGCACCGAGCTCGATTTCACGGGCACGGTCGGAACGTTCAAGTGGAAGGAAGCCGCCCAGAACACGTTTCCCGACGTGAAAAACGTGGGTAACTACTGGCTGATCGGCGTGGCCGCGCCGTTCCAGATCACCAAGGACTCCAAGTTCACGGTTGGTTTTGCCTACACCGAGGGCTCGGATAACTTCCTCAAGCAGGGAACCTCACCGAAGGTGGTCAACACGGCGGCCCTCGGCCGCGGCGTGGTGAGCCTCAGTTATGCCGTGACGTTCTGATCTTAGCGCAGTTCCCGGCGACTGCCTGACCCACAGCAGCCCGCGCGATTTCGCGCGGGCTGTTTTGCTTTGTGGTTTGACCCCCGGTCGTGCGCGGATGCAGTTAATCCTTCCAATCATGAAAGTCGGCATCGTCGGCGCGTCCGGTTACTCCGGCGAGGTCCTCGTCAAACTTCTCCTCGGTCATCCCCGCGTCACGCTGGCGGCGGTGACCTCGCGCACCCACGCCGGGAAACCCCTGGCCTCGGTGATGCCGGCGGTGCGCGGCGCCGACCGGGGCTTGAAGTTTGTCGATTCCGACCCCGTCGCGCTGGCGGCGGGCGACATCGAGCTGTTTTTCCTCGCGCTGCCGCATGGCGCCGCGGCGGTCTACGCCAAGGCGCTGGTCGCGGCGGGCAAGCGGGTCATCGACCTGAGCGCCGATTTCCGCATCGCCGATCTCGCGACCTACCAAAAATATTATGGCGAGCACCACGCGCCCGACCTCTTGCCGGCGGCCCGCTTTGTGTTGCCGGAACTGACGCCGCCCTCGTGGAAGACGGACGCGAAGCTCGTCGCCGCGCCGGGTTGCTACCCGACCAGTGTGCTCGTGCCGCTGGTCCCGCTGCTGAAAGCCGGCGTGGTCACGCGGGAGCACATTGTCGTCAATTCCTTCAGCGGCGTCAGCGGAGCGGGCCGGAAGGTCGAGGAGACCTACCTGTTTGTGGAACGCGCCGAGAGCGCCAAGGCCTACGGCCTCGTGAAGCATCGTCACTTGGCGGAGATCGAGGAGCAGCTCGCCCTGCAAACCGGGGCGAAGACGATCATCCAGTTCAATCCCCATCTTGCGCCGATGCGGCGCGGCATCGCGACCACGATCACGGTGCCGTCGACGCCCGGCGGCACGATCGAGCAGGTCTACGCCGCGTGGCGGGCGGCCTACAGCGCCCGGCCTTTTATCCAGGTGCTTCCGACCGGAGAAACGCCGGATACCGCGCATACCGTCGGCACGAACCGGATCGACATCTCCGCCGTCCACGATCCGCGCACGGGAAATTTCGTCCTGACCTCGGCCGAGGATAACCTCATGAAGGGTGCGAGCGGCCAGGCGGTCCAGATCATGAACCTTTGGTGCGGCTTCGACGAGACGGCGGGCCTGGTTTGACCGTCGCCCCGCCACGCGACCGTCACGGAAAAACTCTTGTCACTTCGCGCGGCGCTCGCGCAGAGTTCGCTTCTTGCACGTCGCGCGCGCAGCGGGACAAGTCCGGGGTGAGTCGCCCCGGCCCGGCCTGCGCTCCCCCGTCCTGACACCATGATCGAATTCAAAAACAAAATCCTCTTCGTCGGTTACGGCGCCGTGGCCGAATGCACACTGCCGATCCTGTTCAAGCACCTCAAGGTGCCGGCGAAAAACGTTACGGTGATGGATTTTGAAAACCGCGCCGCGAAGTTGAAGCCGTGGACCGCGAAGGGCGTGCGCTTCGTCCGCGACCGCGTGACCGAGGACAACATGGGCCGGTTGCTGGCGAAGCACGTCGGTGCGGGCGACCTGCTCATCGACCTCGCGTGGAACATCGACGCCGGCGAGATTCTCCAGTGGTGCCGCGACCACGGCGTGCTCTACATCAACACGTCGACCGAGCTCTGGGACCCCTACGCCAGCGGCCCCAACGCACACCCGACGACGAAGACGCTTTACTGGCGGCACATGAACCTTCGCCGGCTGATGGCGAAGTGGGGGACCAAGGGAGCCACGGCCGTCATCGAGCACGGCGCGAACCCGGGCCTGATCTCTCATTTCGTGAAGCAGGGTCTGATCGACATCGGCCAGCGGCTGATCGCCGACAAAAAGGTCAAGGGTCGCGCGGCCGAGAACATCGCCGGGTTGATCGCGGAGCAAAAGTTCAACTTTCTTTCGCAGGCGCTCGGCGTGAAGGTCATCCATTGCAGCGAGCGCGACACGCAGATCACGGACCAGCCGAAGCAGATCGACGAGTTCGTCAACACGTGGAGCATCGAGGGGTTTCGCGAGGAGGGCACGACGACGGCCGAGATGGGCTGGGGCACGCACGAGAAGCAGCTGCCCGCGCTCGCCTACGAGCACAAGGAGGGCCCGCGAAACCAAATCTGCCTCGCGCGGATGGGCATCAACACCTGGGTCCGTTCGTGGGTGCCCGACTATCCGATCCACGGCATGGTCGTCCGCCACGGCGAAGCGTTCACGATTTCCGACAAGCTCACGGTGTGGCAGGGCAAGAAGGCCGTCTACCGGCCGACGATGCACTACGCCTACTGCTGCTGCGACGAGGCGATCTCCTCGCTCAACGAGATGCGCGGCTACAACTACCATCTCAACGAGAACCAGCGCATCATGAACGACGAGATCACGAGCGGCGCGGACATCCTCGGCGCGCTGATCATGGGGCACCCCTACAATTCGTGGTGGGTCGGCAGCGACCTCAGCATCGAACAATCGCGCAAACTGGTGCCGCATCAGAACGCGACCACGATGCAGGTGGCGATCTCGGTGGTCGCGGCGTCGATGTGGATGATCACTCATCCCACCGAGGGCATCTGCGTGCCGGACGATCTGCCACACGAATTCGTCCTCAAGGTTTCAAAGCCTTATCTCGGCCGCTGGATCTCGAAGCCGAAGGACTGGACGCCGCTCCAGAACCGCGTCAATCCGTTCAAGGGTTACAACCAGCCCGATCTCGACCTGAAGGATCCGTGGCAGTTCAAGAACTTCCTCCTGACGGATCACGCGGGCTGACCGTCACGCCGCCATGATCACGCTCTCCCGGCTGCAGCAGCTTGCAAAACAACACGGCACGCCGCTGTTCGTGATCGATCACGACGCGTTGCGGAAGGCCTACCGGGAGTTTCGCCGGCACCTGCCGCGCGTGCAGGTATACTACGCCGTCAAGGCGAACCCCGATCCCTTCATCGTGCGCACGCTCTTCGAGGAGGGCGCCAGCTTCGACGTCGCCTCGATGCCGGAGTTCATGATCGTTCACGAGAACATCAAGAAGTTCCCGGCGAAAAAGCGGCAGGACTGGATCTGGGACAAGATCATCTACGCCAATCCAACGAAGCCGACCGACACGCTCGAGCAGCTCAACCAATACAAGCCGCTCGTCACCTTCGACAACCGCGAGGAAATCTACAAGATCAAGCGGCACGCGCCGAATGCCGGCCTGGCGCTGCGGCTCAAGGTGCCGAATACCGGCGCGATGGTGGAGCTGTCCTCCAAGTTTGGTGCGTCACCGGGCGAAGCCGTCGATCTCATCCTCGAGGCCGACCGCCTCGGGCTGACCGTCGAGGGCATCAGTTTTCACGTGGGCAGCCAGACGACGAATTTCGAGAACTACGTCCAGGCGCTGAACCTGACCGCCAACATCTTCAAGGAGGCGCAGGATCGCGGCTACACGAAGATGAACCTCCTCGATATCGGGGGCGGTTTCCCCGCACCCTACGACTCGACGGTGCGGCCGTTCCGCGAACTCGCCAAGGTCATCAACACCGAGATCGAACGGCTGTTTCCCGCGGACATCCAGGTGCTCGCCGAGCCGGGACGGTTTCTCGCGGCGGTGTGCGGCACCTCGGTGTCGTCGGTCATCGGCAAGGCGGTGCGCGACGGGAAGACCTGCTATTACATCAACGACGGGGTCTATCATACCTACTCGGGCGTCATCTTCGACCACTGCAAATATCCGGTGAAGTCATTCAAGAAGGGGCCGACGTCGATCTGCTCCGTCTTCGGTCCGACTTGCGATGCGCTCGACGTGGTCTCGATGGCCGAGAATCTGCCCGAGCTCGAACGCGGCGACCTGGTCTATAGCGTGAACATCGGCGCCTACAGCCATGCGTCGGCGACCTACTTCAACGGTTTCCCGCCGGCGAAGGTGGTGCACGAAAACCGTTAGATCGCGCAACCGCGCCGCCGGCGCAATCAGCTCCGGTAATCCGCGTTCTCGCTGACGTATTCGTGCGTGAGGTCGCCGCCCAGCACCGTCGCCGCAGCCGTGCCATTGCCGACGTCGACCTCGATCTCGACGCAACGCTCATGCGGGGGAAAATCGATCGCGGCGGAAAAGACCCCGTCCTTGGGCGGCGCGCTCGTGTAAAGTTCGGCGCCCCGCAGGTGCGCGACGAGCGCGGTCTCCTTCGCCGGGTTGAGCTGGAACACACCGCCGGAAAAAATTTCAACGCCGCCCATCCGTGCCCGCAGCCGGGAAAGATCGGTATCCGCGCCGTGGGCGCCCACCTGCTTGCCGATCGCCTGCACCAGCCGGCCGACGTTTGGGTCGTTGCCAGCGACCGCGCACTTGAACAGTGGGGCGTTGACGATGGCCTTGCCAAGCGCGCGGGCGAGGCTCGGGCTGGCGGCGTTCTGCACCGACACTCGGATGACGTGCCGCACGCCCTCGCCGTTGCGCACGATGTCCTCCGCCAGATCGCGACAGACGGTCTGCAGTGCCCGCTCAAACTCACCGAGGTCGCCAATCGGCACCCGGCCGGACGAGACCAGTGCGACCGTGTCGGAAGTGCTGGTGTCGCTGTCGACGCTGATTGAGTTGAAGCTGTCGTCGATCGTCCGCCGCAGCATCGCCCGCAACTCGGCCCGCGGCACGGCGACGTCGGTGAGCAGGTAAACGAGCATCGTCGCGAGGTTCGGCTCGATCATGCCTGCGCCCTTGGCGATGCCGACGATGCTTCCAGCGCCAACGGCGGCGCGGCGCACCTTGGGATAGAGATCCGTCGTAACGATGCCCTCCGCCGCGGGAAGCACCGACGGGCCGGCAAGTGCCGACACGGCCTGCGGCAGCGCGGCGATCATCGTGTCCACTGGCAGGCCCCAGCCGATTACTCCGGTGGAACTCGGGAGCACGTGACCGGCGGAGAGACCGAGCAGCCGGCTCGTCTCCGCGCAGATGCGTTCACTGGCCTCGACGCCGCCGGGTGCGCAGACGTTGGAAATCTTATTATTGATGATGATCGCGCCGAGCGTTGGTTCCTCGAGGCGGCGGCGGCCGATCACCACGGGTGCGCCCGGAAATGCGTTCTTCGTGAACACCGCGGCGAAGTCTGCCGTGGGCCGGTCGAGGGCCAGGAGGGTCAGAGTCATCTTCGCCGGCTTCGGCGCCTCGCGGGGCGTGAAGTCGAAACGCGTTGTGCCCACGCGGAATCCCGCGGGCAGCGCAGCCTGCGTGGCGAGCCACGCGCGATGTTCGGAACGGTTCGAAAACGTGAGGTTGGTGCTGGGCACGCGCAAGAAGTGGGCAAGCCACGCCGTGGAGTGAAGCCGAATCTCGACGCGGAAAAACTCCCGCGCCGTGCACCCGGCGAAAATTTTAGTGGAAATGCGCGCCGCGTGTGCCTTATTGCATTCTTCTCTTCGTCCTACACGTGAGCGCTCTCCATCGTCTCCTACACCATTCCGCGGCCGCCGGCCGCGCGCCCTGACCGCTGATGAACGTCGCTGAAGTCACCGCCAAGGCCAAGGTGCTCCTCGAGGCGCTGCCTTACATCCAGGATTTTCACGGCGCCACTTTCGTGGTCAAATACGGCGGGAGCTTCATGGATGATCCCGACCCGGCGGCCCGCACGCGGGTCGCCTTCGACATCGCGTTCCTCGCCGCGTGCGGCATCAACGTCGTGGTCGTTCATGGCGGCGGCAAGGCGATCACGAAGGTGATGGAGTCGTCGGGTCTGAAGGCCAATTTTGTCAACGGGCTCCGCGTGACCGACGAGGCCACGATCGCGGTCGTGAAGAAAACGCTCGACGAGATCGTGAACAAGGACGTGTGCGACGCGATCGCGACGGCACGGGGCAAGCCGCGGGGCATGCCCGGCGACAGCGTGCTGGTGTGCGAGAAGCTCACCACGGACGACAACGGCCAACCCGTCGACCTTGGCTACGTGGGCGACGTCACCGAGGTGAAGATCAAGCTCATCAAGAAGGAAATCGCCGAGGGCTTCGTGCCGGTGATTTCACCGGTGGCCGAGGGCCACGACGGCAAGCCCTACAACGTGAACGCCGACCTCGCCGCCGGCCGGGTGGCGAGCGCGCTGCGGGCGCGGCGGCTGGTCTACATGAGTGATGTGCCGGGTTTGCTGGGCGATCCCGCCAATCCCGAGTCGCTCATCTCCACGCTCAAGATCAGCCAGGTGGACGATCTGAAAAAGAAGGGGGTCATCGACAAGGGCATGCGCCCGAAGGTGCAGAGTGCGATCCGCGCCCTGCAGGAAGGCGTGCAACGGGTGCATTTCATCGACGGCCGGCTCGCGCATTCGCTGCTGCTCGAGATTTTCACCGACAAGGGCATCGGCACCGAGATCGTGCACGGCTGAGCGCCGCGGCCGCACACCGGCGGGCCCTTGTGCTGCGATGCTGTGCGGGAACTGCCACCGGTTCTGATTCCAATTTCGTCCCAGCTGTGCGAACTAGCGAGGTCTAGAACATGAACTCCCCTTCCGTTATCCGGACCAATACGGCCGAGCTCTACGATGCGCACGTGATGAAAAACTACGGGCGCCCTGCGATCACGCTCGTGCGCGGCCGCGGTGCGCAGGTGTGGGACGACGCGGGCAAGAGCTACCTCGATTTCACGTCGGGCATCGCGGTGAGTGCGCTGGGACATTGTCATCCACACTGGGTCGCGGCGATTCAGCGGCAGGCGGGTGAACTCATCCATGTCAGCAATCTGTTTCGCACGCCGAACCAGGGCGAACTCGCGCGGCGCCTCGTCGGCTACGCCGGACCCGGGCGGGTGTTTTTCTGCAACAGCGGTGCGGAGGCGGACGAGGCGATGATCAAGCTCGCGCGGTTGCACGGCATGCGAAAGGCCGGGGGCGAAGAGGGCAAGTGCTACAAGATCATCGCGGCGAAAAACGCCTTTCACGGCCGGATGTTTGGCGGGATGAGCGCGACGCCGCAGGAAAAAATCCAGAAAGGCTTTCGCCCGCTTGTGCCGGGCTTCTCGTTTGGCGAGCTGAACCATCTCCAGAGTTTCGCCGATCTGATCGACGCGGGGACGGCGGCGATCCTGGTCGAGAGCATCCAGGGCGAGAGCGGCATCAACCCGTGCACGCCGGAATTCCTGCTCGGGCTCCGCCAGCTTTGCGATCGGCACAACCTGCTGCTGATGCTCGACGAGGTGCAATGCGGCTTGGGACGCACGGGCAAGTTCTACGCTTTCGAACATGCGGGCGTCCGTCCCGACGCGATCGCGATGGCGAAGGGCCTCGGCGGGGGGTTCCCCATTGGGGCGGTCTGGGTGGGCGAGACTGCCGCGGAGCTTTTTCAACCGGGTTCGCATGGGACGACCTTCGGCGGCACGCCGCTCGCATGTGCCGCCGCGTGTGCGGTGCTCGACGTCATCGAGCGCGATCAACTGCTGGCGCAGGTGACGCGTGCCAGCGATCCGTGGCACGCGAGCCTGACTGCGATGATGGGCGACTTTCCTGCGCAGGTCTTGGCGGTGCGCGGCCGTGGATTCCTTGTTGGCGTGCAGATGGCCGGCGATCCGACACCGTATGTCGCCGCCCTGCGCGAGCGCGGACTTTTGGTTGTGCCGTCGGGTAACAACGTCATCCGCCTGCTCCCCCCGCTGATTGCGACGCCCGGCGAGCTGGCGAAGTCGGTCGAAATCTTCCGGGCGGTCCTGACGGCGAAAAGTTGAACCGTTGGCCGGCCGGCGCCTTCCGCCGTTGGGTTGGCCCGTGCCTCTGCAGTGGCGGGCTTCGGGTGCCTCCCAATGAGCTTGAGTCGGCCAGAGGTTTGCGTTTAGTCGGGACGGTCGTCCGGAAGTTTGGGTGGCCTCAATTCGCCCCGACTAACTCACGGACCCTGGCCGAAACCTACTGTGAGATGACACCCCGGAGACTATTGCTTTCCCGTATCGTTGGAGTCGGACTCGGGTTTTTGTTACCGGGCACGGCGATGAACGCGGCCTCGACGTCCGGCGATGCGGTCGAAGTTGCCTCGGACATCGGGCACGCGAACGGCGGGATCTACGATCAAGTGTTGCTGCGCGGTCCAGTTGGAACGGTGGAGGCCGATCCGGGCCAGATGACGCGCGTATCGTTTCTCGACCTGACCGACGATATTGTCCAGGTGGAGTTCAGCGGCGCCGGGTCGCTGACGGTTTCGCTCGAAGACTTCTCGGGCCCGATGGCTCCCGCCAAGTATAATCAGCCCGGAATCGAATATATGCGCGGCCACGCTTCGATTGCGATTACCGGAGCGGACGCGACGACCAACGTCTCCGTCTTCTCGGTGGGGCGGATCAATGCAGTCAACCAGACGCTGTTTCGCGACGGCGTGACTTACGACGGATTTGCAGACATCGCGCGAATCGAGATCGTGGCCGCAACGATGCAGCGGGATGGAACGTCCGCGTTCGGCGGGATCCGGGCGGGCAATGTGCGGTTTTTCGCGACCGAGGGCATTACCGGCATCTACGCGCCGGCGGTGAGGGTCCAAGGCCCGGTGATTGTGGGTGATGTTGCCGCCTACGACGACGCGATACCGGTCCTCTGGTTTGACGACGGCTCGCAATTCGGGCGTTTGTCCGTGGCGGGTGGCAGTCTCCTCCAGCCCAATGGTCAGGCGATCCAAACCAAGGGATTTGAGACGATACTCATGGTGTCGGGCACGAGTTCGCTCGGGGTGTATCTGGGCGTGCAGTCGATCCAGGGTCGGATCGAGCGCGACGGAGCGGATGTGACCAACGGCGTCGTCCTCTATCCGGCGAGTGCGATCGCGATTACCGGCGTCGTGACCGCCACGGCGCAGGTGGCGGTGGGGTCCACCGTGGCGGTCGCTGCGACGGGTCCGATCGAAGTGGCGCCGGTAACGGCAGTGCCGTCGACGCCAACAGTCCCGGTCGATCCGATCATCGTCACTCCCGGCGGTGGGTGATCGGGCGCGGGGTCGGGCACCCGCGGGGCAGTCCTGGTCGAAATAATTGACGCGCTGTTGGTGGCGCGGGGAATGGCGTCGATTTTGAGCTGGTCGGAGCGGGGTGGGCGCCTAGGTTCGACGTTTCGCGCATGAAACATTTCCTCAAAGAGACCGACTTTGGGCCACGGGAGGCGGCCGAGATCTTTGCGATGGCGCGCGAGTTCAAGCGATCGCGGGGTCGCGCCTCGAACGGGGTGCTGGCGGGTCAGACTTGGGCGATGGTTTTTTCGAAATCGAGCACGCGCACCCGGGTCTCGTTCGAAGTCGGCATCCACGAACTTGGCGGCCATCCGCTGTTTCTCAACAAGAACGACATCCAGCTGGGCCGGGGGGAAACGATCGAGGACACGGCGCGCGTATTGTCGCGCTTCGTGCACGGACTCGTGGTGCGCACATTTGAGCACGCCGACGTCGAGCGGCTGGCGGCGGCGGGGGGCGTGCCGGTCATCAACGCCCTGACGGACTTTTTGCACCCCTGCCAGATCTACACGGATGCGTTCACCGCGGCGGAGCGGTGGGCGGGGCCGGGCGAGGACCTGGTCGCGGCGCTGCGCGGACGCAAGATCGCCTACGTCGGCGATACCTGCTTCAACATGGCGAACTCGTGGATTCTCGGCGCGAGTCTCTTTGGGATGAAGATCGCGCTCGCCGGTCCCAAGGGCTTCGAGCCCGCCGCGGCGATCAGGTCGCAGTTGAAGACCGAGCGCCGGAAAGCCGAGTATCAGTTCACGATGGATCCGTTCGAGGCGGTGGCGGACGCGGATATTGTCTACACGGATGTGTGGACCAGCATGGGCCAGGAGGAAGAGGCGAAGCGCCGGGCGGCCAAGTTGGGGCGCTATGCGGTGACGGCAAAACTGTTTGCGGCGGCGAAGAAGGACGCACTGTTCATGCACTGCCTGCCGGCGCATCCGGGCGAGGAGGTCGAGCAGGCCGTGCTGGATAATCCACGCTCCGTGATCTTCGACGAGGCGGAAAACCGGCTCCACGTGCAAAAAGCCATCATGGCCAGACTGGCGGCGGCGGCCAAAGCCTGACCCTCGAGCCGCGGCCCCGGGGCTGATCCGGCTAGTGCTCCAGAATATAGCAGAAGCGGTTGCTGACCTTTTGAAAGTTTCCCGTGCTCAGATCGCCATCGTCGATTTGGGCGTCGATTGCAGTCATTTGCGCATCGGACGCGGTCGCATTGGCCACGGAGATCACGGCAGCACCGCCGTAATTGTTGCGGTCCCAGTTCCAGCGGCCGCCGACGGAATTCTTCAGCGTGGTCCAAGCCGAGTCTTTCATCTCGCCCGACATGCCGGCCGGCACGACGCCCGTGCCGGCGTTCGGCGGCCAGTCGCCGTTCTTCATCGCATAGGTTTCAAATGCCTGCGAAAAGGTGCGCAGATCGGAGACGAAGCGGCTATTCTGAGTATGTTCGCGAACCCGGCCGAACATGGGGATCGCCATGGCAGCGAGGAGACCGATGATCAGGACAACGATCATGATCTCCACGAGGGTAAAGCCCGCGCGGCGGCGCCGCGGTGGCCAGTGGGTGGAAGTTTTCATGGAGGGATGGAGGCATTGGGATGATGAATAATAATCGAATCTAACGCCCCCGATTATCCCGAATGGAAGCATGAGCTCAACTCCCTAGGAGTAAATGCCGCGTTAATCTCATTTTTGCCTTACGGGCGTTCCGGCACACCCCGCGCTGGCATCGACGGCCAGGTGTGGCGGAAGGGGTGCGTTTTTCTTTTGCGCGGCGGGGGCCGGTTTCACCACACTCGACCCTCCATGAAAATCGTCCTCGCTTACTCGGGCGGCCTCGACACGTCCGTGATCGTCAAGTGGCTCCGCGAATCGTATGACGCCGAGATCGTCACGTTTGCAGCCGATATCGGCCAGGAAGAGGAACTGCGCGGGCTGCCCCAGAAGGCCCGGAAGACCGGAGCGTCGAAACACTACACCCTCGATCTCGTGGAGGAATTCGCGCGCGATTTCATCTATCCGATGGTTCGGGCGAACGCGATCTACGAGGGGCAGTATTACCTCGGCACCTCGATCGCACGGCCGCTGATCGCCAAGGCCCAGGTCGATATCGCGAAGAAGGAAAAGGCCGACACCGTGGCGCACGGGGCGACCGGCAAGGGCAACGACCAGTGCCGCTTCGAGCTGACCTACATGGCGCTCGACCCGCGACTCGCGATCATTGCGCCGTGGAAACTCGAGGCGTTCCGCGAAAAATTTCCCGGTCGCGCGGAGATGATCGCCTATTGCCGTGAAAACAAAATCCCGGTCGAGGCTTCGCTGAAAAAGCCGTATTCGATGGACCGCAATCTCCTCCATATTTCGTATGAGGCCGGCATCCTCGAGGACCCGTGGTTCGACCCGACGACGAAGGCGAACAAGGGCATGTTCAAGCTTTCGGTCTCGCCGGAGGATGCCCCGGACCGTCCGGAATACGTCGAACTCGAATTTGCGAAGGGCAACTGCATCGCGGTGAATGGCAAAAAGCTCACGCCGGCGGGCGTCCTGCAAACGCTGAACCAGCTCGGTGGCAAACACGGCATCGGCCGCGTGGACCTCGTCGAGAACCGTTTTGTCGGCATGAAGTCGCGCGGCGTCTACGAGACGCCCGGCGGCACGATTCTCATGCAGGCCCATCGCCAGGTGGAGTCGCTTACCATGGACCGCGAGGTCATGCACCTGCGCGACTCGCTCATCCCGAAATACGCCGAGCTGGTTTACTACGGCTTCTGGTTTGCCCCCGAGCGCGAGGCCTTGCAGGCGCTGGTCGACGAGAGCCAGCGCTACGTCTCCGGCCTCGTGCGGTTGAAGCTCTACAAGGGCAACATCATCACCTGCGGCCGGAAGTCGAAGTATTCGCTCTACGACATGAACATCGCCTCGATGGAAGGCGTGAAGAGCTGGTATAACCAGACCGACGCGACCGGCTTCATCCGCCTGAACGGGCTCCGGCTCCGCGCGCGCAACCTGGCGCAGGGCGGCCCGAAGGTCTGAGTTCGCCGCGAAGTTTCGTCCGCTCGTCGCAACCGGCTCGCCGCCGGGCCTTGCGGATGTCCGTTGTCTGCCCGTGAAGACAACGATGGCAGGCAGTCGTTGCGCATTGATCGCGCTGGCGATGGCGGCATCGCTGCCGGCGGCAGCGCCGGTTGCAACAGGGACGCACCACGAGCTGGATTTCTGGCTCGGCGACTGGGAAGTGTTCGCGGACGGGAGGCTCGATGGGACGGACCGCGTGGAGCGGGTGCTCGCGGGCGCGGCGATCGTGGAAAACTGGCACGACTCCGACGGACACGAGGGCAAGAGCTGGTTTTACTTTTACGTTCCGGAAAATCGTTGGAAGCAGGTCTGGGTGACCGATGGCGGCTTCGTGAAGGAGAAGACGCTCGTCGGGATTTTGCCGGAGGGCGGCATCCGCTTTCGCGGTGAGATTCCGCTGCGCGGCGGGCGCAAAATCATCGACCAGACGACGCTGACACCCTTGGCCGACGGCACCGTGCATCAAGTGATCGAGCAGTCCGAGGATGGCGGCAAGACCTGGAAAGTCGGCTATGACGCCATCTATCGCCGGAACTCCAGCCACACCAAACCTCCATGATTCCCCGCAAACTCGTCCTCGGGCTTTTCCTCGCCAGCGTCGTATCGACAGTCGCCCAAACTCCCGCAACCGCGCCGGCGATCGCCCCACCGGCGCCGGCCGCGGTGAATCACGACTTCGATTTCTGGATTGGTGAATGGGAGGTGCGCGATCCGCAGGGAGTGCTGGCCGGCACCAGTCGCATCGAATCCGTCGCGGGCGGCCACGGGCTCCTGGAAAACTGGCAGGGTGCGCCGCCGCCGGGAAGTCCTGCGGGCACGAATGGCGGCGACGGGAAAAGCCTGAACGCCTTTGATCGCTCGAAGCAGCGGTGGCAGCAGTTTTGGATCGGCAGCGGCGGCGGCGTGCTCGAACTGACGGGCGGACTCGCCGGTGGCAAAATGGTTTTGAGCGGCGAGCACGACGTGCGCGCCCGGCATGTGGTCGAGCGCATCACCTGGACGCCGAATCCCGACGGGAGCGTGCGGCAGCTCTGGGAGCAGTCGACCGATGGACAGAAGAGCTGGCAGATTGCCTTCGACGGTCGTTACACGAGGAAAAAATAGAGCCGGTCCTGCGACCGGCTCCGTGGAGACCCCGCCCGGCTTTCCGGCGGCCTCAGAAGAGCGACTTCGCGACGATGCCGACCGCGGTGATCGGCCCGGAGTCGCCGAGCCCGTCGAGTGCGGTGTTGGCCTTTTTCATCACCGCTTGGGCGTCGCGGAGGGTGCTGTCGTCGTTGATCAGTTTGCCGAGCGTGCCTTCGCCGCGGGCGAGCTTGTCGGAGACCGACCGGAGATTGGCCGCCGTCACCTTGATATTGTTGCCCGTCGTGTCGTCGTAGACGAGGGCGCCGAGGGTCCCCCGGCCGGCCTTCACCTGGTCGACGATGTTCTGGGCATCGGCGACGAAATTCCTGGCCTCGGTCGCCGTGCTCTTGATCTCGGCCACGCTGGCAACCAGGTCGTCGTGCAGCTTGGGGTCGTTGATCAATTTGCCGAGCGTGCCCTCGCCCTTGTTGAGTTTTTCCGACACCTGCCGGACATTCGCCATCGTGGCGGTGACATTCTCGCCATTGTCGCTGACGAGTTTGTCGATTTTCTGGAGCAGGCCCGGGCCCTTGCCGTTGCCGTTCATCGCGGTGCCGAGGCTCCCCAGCGTGTCCTCGAGCTTGGCGCCGAGGGACCCGAGTTGCGTCATGACCGAATTGATGTCGGGCGTGACCTTGGTGTGGATCTCGGCGCCGGGGCGGAGGTCGCCGGCGCCGGCCGAGCCGAGGTCGACGCCGATGTAGTTGGTGCCGATGAGGCCGGACATCACGATCGACGCGGTGGCGTCCTCCTTGATCTTGACGTCCGAATCGATGCGGAGGACGGCCTCGGCGCGACGCCCGGCGAGGCGGGTGCTCGCGACGGTGCCGATCTTGACGCCGGCCATCCGCACGTCGTCGCCCTCCTTGAGTTCCTTCAGGCTCTCGAAGCCGGCGACGATCTGATAGCCCTTGTCCTTGAAAACCTTGCCGCCACTCAGGGTTTCGAACGTCACCCAGATGAGGGCCAGGCCGAGGAGGAAGAATAGCCCGACACGGGCGGTTTGTTGCATGTTGATCATGGCTCAGGTCTCCAGTTTTTTGAATCGTGGGTTCTGCAAATCGATTTTCGGGTTGAGAAAGTCGGCGACGCGCGGGTCGGTCGGCGTGCGCAGTTCCGCGGGCGTGCCGAGGAACAGCAACTCGCCGCCCATGAGGATGCCGACCCGGTCGGAAATGTTCAGGGCGAGGTCGCGGTCGTGGGAAACGACGATCGTCGTGACGCGATACTGGTCCTTCAGGGTCGCGATGATCTCGGCGATGGTGGCGGACATCACCGGATCGAGTTCGCTCGTCGGTTCGTCGTAGAGCATGAGTTGCGGCTCCATGACGAGGGCGCGCGCGATGGCCACGCGTTTCTTCATGCCGCCGGAAAGCTCGGACGGGAATTTCTCCGCGGCGTTTTCGAGGGAGAGAATCTGGAGGGCGCGCATGACCTTTTCGCGGATGCCCGCCTCGTCGGCGATCCGGTGCTCGCGCGGATAAAGGGCGAGATTGTCGTAAACCGTCATCGAGTTGAAGAGCGCTCCGGCCTGAAAGACCAGCGCCATGCGGACCTGTTCGCGGGTCTCCTCGGCGGCGGCGTCGCGGTTGTCGACGGTCACGCGGCCGGACGAAGGCAGTTCGAGGCCGACGATGTGCTTCAGGAGGACGCTCTTGCCCGAGCCGCTGGGGCCCATGAGGACAAAGATTTCGCCCGGGGCGACGGAGAACGAGACGTGTTTCAGCACCTCGAACGTGCCAAAACTCTTGCACAGGTCCTCGACCGCGACGCCGACGGCGGGCGTCTCGACGTGCGTAAAGGGATTGCGGGTCGTGCTGGGAGCTTCGGCCATGGGTTACATCAGGGCTTTGGTGACGAAGTAATCGAGCACCAGGATCAGGATCAGGGAAACGACGACGGCGCGCGTCACCGAGGCGCCGATCTCGCGCGGGCCGCCCCGGGTGTTGAGCCCGATGTTGCAGGAGACAAGGACGATGACGAAACCGAACACCTCCGCCTTCACGAGGCCGTTCCAGACATCCCGGAACTCCATGTATTGCCGCATCGTCGCGAAGTAGGATTCCGGCTCGATCGAGATGAAGTGGGTGTATTTTGCCACGATCGCGCCGCCGAACCAGCCGACCAGGTCGGCGATGATCGTGAGGACGGGCATCATGACGAGGATCGCGGCCAGCCGGGGCAGGACGAGGATCCGCGCCGGCGGGATGTTCATCGTCTCGAGGGCATCGATTTCCTGATAGACCTTCATCGATGCGAGCTCCGCGGCGATGGCCGAACCGACGCGCCCCGCGAGGAGCACGGCAACCATGACCGGCCCCAATTCTGCCGCCATGGAAAGCCCGACCAGGAGGCCGATGAACTGCTTCGGGCCGAAATTCTCCGCGGCATGGCCGGACTGGAGCGCGAGCACACTGCCGATGAAGAAACTCAGGATCGCCACGATCGGCAGCGTGGTGTAGCCGATCGTGTAGCACTGTTCCACGAAACGCCCGATTTGCCGGGGCAGGGTGCCCGCGTAGGACGCCGCGCGCATCAGGAGCTGCAGCGTGCTGCCGAGGCCTTCAAGAATCTGGATGAGTTGCTTCATTTCACTGCGACGGGCTCGCACTACTAGCGTGTTTTCGGGGAAAATCTAACCAGAAGAGCCGCCAGGCCCGCTGGCCGGGGTTGCGCTTCAGGCCGACGAGCCCGCCGGCCAGGGCGACCCGCTCGGTTTGGGGGCGGACCACGGCGGCGCCGACGGACGGGTGGCGCTCCCAGGTGATGAGGTCCCAGAGGAGCGAAAAGTGTTCGCGGCCGCCGTCGCGCTCGTCGTAACGAAAAAGGGCGAAGAGCGGCGACCAGGCCTCGCGCACCTTTTCGTTGCCGGGGAAAAAAACCTCGAAGGGACTCAAGACCTGCACCTGCCGGCGCCCCGCGCCATTGTCCCACGTGCTGAAAAGCGGCCACACGTGCGTGATCGACGCCGGGGCGAGCGAGGGATTGGCCCTACTGCGCTCCTGGAGCGACCAATAGAGGAAATACAGGAATTGGGTTTTCGTCTGCGCGAGTCCCTCGTCCGACCATGTTTCGTGGCGAAAAAGCGGCCACGCGACCCAGGTCTTGTCGTGACCTTTGACGGTGGAATGCGTATAGAAGGGACCCCAGCGATTGACGAAACGATCGTCGCCGCGGCCCTGCACGAGAAACGGCCAGAGGTAGCGCGTCTCGTGATAAGTGGACGGCGCGGTGCGGTCGGTATAGCCGAAGAACGGCCAGAGGAAATCCTGGTTGACGAATCCTGGTTTCGTCGAGCGGGCAAAAAGCGGCAGCGCCGCCACGTCGCGCTCCGGCGGCGTGCCCGCGGGGGCGTCGGCGGCCGGGGCGATCGTGTTGTTGTAGCCGAGCGGCCAGAGGTAGAACTCCTCCCGCGAAACTCCCGGTCGTTCCTCCCAGCCGAAGAGCGGCCAGAGCGCGAACCCGTGCGCGGCACCGTGAATCGTGCGCACGATGGGCCACGGGGTCTGCGTCGTCACGGCGCCGTGTTTTTCCGACTCGAAATAGAAGGGCCAGAGCGCCCACGACAGCCGGTCGTAGCCGAGGCGACTCTTGATCGTGCCGGCCACGGGAAACAGCGCGTGGTAACTTTCCCTGGGATCGGCGGAGTGGCGGGAAAACCAGAAAGGCCAGATGTCGAAGGCCTCGCCGTCCTCGAGCGGGCTGCGCGGCGCGGGAGCGCCCGCGCGCCGGCCGGCGCGTTTCACGAGTTCGAGGAGGCTCCAGGCATAGGTCTCCCCGTCGGCGCGGTAAGAGAAGACCGGATAGAGGAACTGCGCCGCCCGCAGGTCGCCGCCGGCGTTTTTCGTCTGCACCCAGAACGGCCGGAACCCGCCGATCGTTCCGCCCTCGGGCGTGCGCTTCGAAAATAGCAGTGGTCCGGCTGCACTCCATGACGTGACCTGGCCGGCGTCGTCGGTCCGCTCGACGCCCAGCGCCCACGTGTGCCGCTCGTGTTCGTCGGCGCCCACGCGCGTCGCCACCGCCGCGGCGGCGACGCCGAGGAGGGCGGTGAGACGAAGGGTTTTCATGGTAGCAGTTCGCAAATTCGGACGCGACGGCGCGTCCCGCGGGCGATGGAGCGAAGTCGGCGATCTCCAAGGCGGTTCGTGAGATTCAGGGGCCAGAACGTGGCAGGTTGGCGGCGCGGTGCAAATTCTATGTGGTTAATGTGGAACCCCATTTGACGGTTCTGTTCCGACCCAAACCTACGACTGGTGTGCCGCAGAGGATGCGCCGCCTAGCGGACAACACTTTCTCCCGGACTCAAGATGGGGAAAGCCCCCGGTTCGACGCCGGCGGCGGCCCGGGCAGCGGCGAGCGCCTTGGGCGGGTCGTCGCGCGCTTCGTCGGTCAGTTGAAAGGTGCCCCAGTGCATTGCCAGGCTGCACGGCGAGCCGAGGTCGAGATGGGCCTGGACGGCTTCGGCGGGGTTCATGTGCATCGGGGCCATGAACCAACGCGGCTCGTAGGCGCCGATGGGAATGCACGCGAGATCGGGCGCACCGCAGCGCTCCCGAATCGCCTTGAAAAGGTCTCTGTCGTAGCCCGAGTCGCCGGCGAACCAGACACGGCGCGCGCCACAATCGAGAAAAAATCCACCCCAGAGCCGGTGGTTGCGCGGTGTCCCGAAGCGGTTCGTCCAGTGCCTCGTCGGCGCAAGGGTGGCGGCAATTCCGCCGCCGAGGGCGTGCGTTTGCCACCAGTCGAGTTCGACAATCTTGCGTGCGCCCGCGGCCGCGAGGAGGTCGCGGTGGCGCCAGGGCGCGAGAAACTCGGGATCGTGCGTCGCGGCGAGCCGCCGCAGGGTCGTCAGGTCGCAGTGATCGTAGTGGTCGTGGCTCAAAAGGACGGCGTCGATCCGCGGCAGCGATTCGAAAAGCAGCCCCGGCGGGTGCACGCGGCGCGGGCCCGCCCAGCGCACCGGACTCACCCGGTCCGAGAAAACCGGATCGGTCAGGAAATTGCCCCGAGCGGTCTGGAAAAGAAAGGTCGCGTGCCCGACCCATGTGGCGACGATCTCGTCGCCCCGTGGTTTCGGCGGGGGTGCTTGGGCCCGGAGCGTCACGCGATCGGGCCACGGCGCGGCGCGGCGCGAAAACTGCCAGCGGAGAAAGTCTTTGAAGCGCCCGTTTGGGTCCCCGCCCGGCTGAAAAAAGGTTTTCCCGTTGAAGTGGTCGGAGAGCGGGGGTGTCATCACAGGCGTGGTCGTTATGAATCCCTTTTCAGGGGCAAGGCAAATTACCGGTGAGGAGGCCCCGTCATGCGCATAAGCGGCGGTGGGGCCCGCGGGATTCCGCTCGTGGCGCCGAAGGGCGACGCCGTCCGGCCGGCGACCGATGGAATGCGGCAGGCGGTTTTTTCGAGTCTTGGAGCAAGGGTGTCCGGGGCGCACTTTCTGGATCTCTTCGCGGGCAGTGGTGCCTATGGACTCGAGGCCTTGAGCCGCGGTGCCGCGGGCGGGGTGTTTGTGGAGCAGAACGCCAAGGCGGCGGCCTGCGTGCGGGTGAATCTTGCGGCGGTCTGCAAGAGTCTCGGCCGCGAGCCGCAGGGTCTCACGGTGCTGCAGGCCGACGCGCGCACCGCACCCTTTGGCGGAGGCGAAGTGCCGGACTTGGTCTTTATCGACCCGCCCTATAAAATCATCGCCGAGGTTGCGCCGGGACTTTTCGCGCGGCTGGCCGAGGGGCTGGCGCTGCGGCCCGAGGCCCTGGTGGTCTTCGAACTGCCGGGCGAACTCGACCTCCTTCCCGCGGGGTGGACGCTCGTGAAGCGACTCGGCAAGGGAGCGAGGCAGCCGACCGTGGCGTTTTTCCGGCGGGGCTGACACGTCCGACCCGGGCGGATTTCACATCAAGCCCAGCCTGCTGCGGACAAGGGTGAGGGCGGCGATCGCCGCGGTCTCGGTTCGCAGGACGCGTTTTCCCAGGTGCACGAGGGAGAATCCGCGCAGGCGGAGAAGTTTGCGCTCGCCCTCCGACCAGCCGCGTTCGGGGCCGAGGGCGAGGGCAACCGGCGGGGAAAGGGCGACGGCGGCGAGCGATTGGGGCGACTCGTAGTTGTCGAGGGCGAGGCGGGAGGCGGCGCCGGAAATCTTGGCGAGCGTTTCCTCGAGAGTGCGGCCGTGGGCCACCGTCGGCAGACGAGTGGCGAAGGCCTGCTGCGCTCCGGCGACCAAGTGGCGGCGCCACTCGCCGGACTTCCAAAGCGAACTCGTGGCGTAGTTGGGGTCGCCCTTGTCGGTCACGATAAAGTCCAGGGAGGCGACCCCGAGGGTGGTGCAGTCGCGGAGGAGATCGCGGGCGGTTTGCGGACGCGGCAGGCCGACGATGATCGCGATCGGGTCGGGCGGGGGCGGAGGAGCCGCGTCCCAGGAAAAAGTAAGGGTGAGGAACCCGGTCGCGAGGGCGGCGATCGTCCCCTTGCCCCGCGGGCCGTCGACCAAGCCGGCGTCAAACGTGTCGCCGACCCCGCGGCGCAGCACCTCGAGGAGGTGGCGCGCGCGAGGGTCGTGGCGCGGCAGGGGCGCCGCCGTCTCGGCGGGTTCGAACAGGACGAGGTTCAAGAGGGAAGCTTGAGCACATTGCGGATTGCGCGGGAGGTGTCGCGTCGTAATTTCGGCGCTGTCATGAACCCAGCCGAGATGGTCGCCGCCGAACCTCTATTCAAGAAGGCGGGCTTGCGCGAGACGACGGTGCTTTTGGGGGTCGCATGGCTGGTGCCGTTCGTCGTGCACTTGGTGCCGTGGTCGGGCGAACGGCCGCTCGGGGTCTATCTCCTGCCCATGTTCTGGGCGACGTTTGTCGCGGCTTATTTTTACGGCGCGAGGATCGGGCTCTTGGTGGGTTTGTTTTCCCCGGCGATCAATCTCCTCGTGACGGGGCTCCCGGCTTGGAGATTTCATGGAGAGATGGCCGTGGAACTCGCGATCTTTGCCCTCGTGACGGCCTGGGCCGTGCGCCGGTTGGGGCGGTTCGCCTTGATCGCGCCGCTGGGCTACGTGGGCGCGAAAATGGTGACGATGGTGCTCCTCGCTCCCACGGCGCCGGCCATGGATCTCGCGCGCTCGCTGGTCAGCGCGCTCGCGGGCTTGGCGGCATTGGCGGCGATCAACGCCGCCCTCGTCTGGTTTTATCCGAAGTCGCCGGGCGGAGAGCGATGATCCTTTCCCGTCCCGAGGCTGTCGTCAGGCATCTCGTGCCACAGGTTTTTTCCGGCCGGAATCGTCCATGAACGAATTGCCATCCGAAGCGCCCGCGAACCCGGACCCGCCGGCGGCCCCGGCGAAGCCGACCGCGTGGCAGCGGCTGACGAAAAGGCTGGGGCCCTTTGGTGTCATCCTCGTGATGATCGCGAAATTTTTTGCGAAACTGAAATTCATCCTGCTCCCCGTCCTGAAATTCGGACTGCCCGTCGTGAAAACGGGCGGCACGATGTTTCTGTCCGTGTGGGTTTACGCCCTGGCCTGGGGCTGGTGGTTTGCGGTGGGCTTTGTGGTGCTGATTTTTGTCCACGAATGCGGGCACTTGCTCGTGGCGCGCCGGTTCGGGCTCAAGGTGGGGGCGCCGGTGTTCATCCCGTTCATGGGCGCATTCATTGCGCTCAAAGAGGCGCCCCGCAACGCCTGGATCGAGGCCTGCGTCGGGATCGGCGGACCGCTCCTCGGGGCCCTGGGAGCGGCCGCCTGCGCGGGCATCTACCAATTGACGGGCGAACCGATCTTCCGGGCTCTCGCCTACACGGGATTTCTCCTGAACTTGTTCAATCTTGCCCCGATTGGCTTCCTCGACGGTGGGCGGATCGTGACGGCGCTTTCACCCTGGCTTTGGATCGCGGGGCTGGCGGTCCTTGTGACGATGATCGTCCTGCAACCTCAGCTGATTCTGATCGTGATTCTCCTCGTGTCGCTGCCACGGGTCTGGTCGCTTTTCCGCGCGAAATCCGATGCGGAAAAGCGCTATTTCGAGGTGACCGCGGAGCAGCGCAGCACGATGGCCGTCTTGTATTTTGGACTGGTCGCCATGCTGGTCATGGGGATGCACTGGGCGCACATCGTGCCACCTGCGCAAGGGTAGCGACGCCCCTCCCGGTCGCGGTTGCGGGCTTGACGGTCGGGGACCGGGCGGGAAACTTCCTGCCCACGCCAAATGCGGGCGTAGTTTAGTGGTAAAACTCCGCTCTTCCAAAGCGGTATCGTCGGTTCGATTCCGTCCGCCCGCTCCAAATATAAGATAAACAATGAGTTAGTGTGTGAATGGAACCATAAGTTGTCACAGATTGACGCCTTTTGCTTCCACGCCGGGGTGTGACAAATTATGCTTCCGAGCATTGGAGCGCCCCACTCGGAGTAGGGTTTATCATCTCTCCTGATCATGGGCTTTAGCTATCATTTCTCATTCCGCGCTGACGCGTTGGTTCCCTCAACCGACCTCGCGGATTTTCTGCGCACGGTCGAAGGCGATGCGCGCCTCATGGGCTTTGGACCGACGATCGTCATCGACGGCCCCTTCGATTCACCCGAACGAAAGCAGTTCGCTCGGCGCGTTGCGAGGCCACTTACCATCGAAGATCCAAGACTCTCCGGCGCGGACTTGCCCGATGGGCTATGCTGTCGTAGGCCTTTCGATTGACACTGCGTAGGTTGTGAGGCAATACACCGTGCTCGGCGGCGATGCGAGTGGTGCTTTTGGGCGAGCGGGCAGCCGCGGCGCGATCAAGTGCCCGGCTAAGTCTGTCGCGATCGAATTGCACCGGCGGTTTCCGTAATCGTCGAATGATGCGATAAATTTGCTCTTCGGGGACGAGTCGCCACGCCGCCACGCCTTTTAATAAATCGTCGAGACTTATTCGCATGCACCGACAAATGTGCAAACAGCTACTGAATTTGATTCTCGCATCTGGCTGCAACCAGCGGTGCAAGACACACACGGAAACTCCCAGGAACGCTGCGAGCTTACGACGCCTCTCGCGCGGCATGTTGCGCCGGATATGAAAAAGCGCCAACCGAACTGACTCTGAATTAAAATCTGGATTGGCTTGGAGAAACTTGACACTCGATCTTACCCAATCTGCGGAAAACCTACCTTCTTCGGACCACATTGTAGTCGGTGCGGAAAGAGTGGCTCCTAGATCGATTCCACATCGCCAACACAAGCCAATCGGTGTCGGGCCAAAGCGCTCTTTCTGGGGGGCGCCGCATGTAGGACACGTGGTCGATAACAGCGTCCCATGAATTGGGCAGTGCGTCAGGCACACGAACGACCAAATCAGTGGATTGTAACGTATGGGTTGTTCACTATAGCAACGAGCACACCAAGCGTTTGGCGATCCCGCCGAACCGCGCACGCCGACGTTTTTGCTAAAGACCTGTCTAATCGCAACGCCGGTAAGGCGGTCGAGACCTGTGCAAAGAGTCAACTTCTCAAGCACTCCGCAGATGTGCTGGGAGGCTGTGTGGAAGCAATAGCCCGAAACATTTCCGAGCAGTATACTCGCTGAGATTTCTAGAAGGATGGGGTCATTGGGGACAATCACGTGGGCAAACAGCACGTGTGATGAAACACAGTGCGCTTGCCTCATGTCCTATTTGACGTTCGTGCTGAAAAAATCGAGGTCGCGCTCGAGTTGAATGCGGGCGGTTGCGGCGGAGGCTACACCGAGGCAGCGATCGTCCTGGCAGCGCTTTCGAGCGGAATCTCGGCCGACGTCTGGTCGGTCGAGGGGGCCGATCGAAAAAAGTTTATCGAACTTTGGGCGCGCTTTGCCGATCCGCAGTTCTCGCCGTTGAAAATCAGCGTGCCCCTGCTCGTGCAACACCTCCGGAAGACCGGTCAAACGGCGGCCGCGAACAAACTGGAGGCCGCGCGGCCGAATATGTTCGGTCCCGGTCACGCGACCCGCATTCTCATTGGGCCAGAGGTCGACATGACCGAGGGCGAAATCACTGCGCTGCAACTCGGCCTGACGGTGCAGGCTCTCCACGGTTTTTCCTATCCCGCCCTATTTTACAAACACGTGCGCTGCGGATTGGTGCACGAATTCCACCTCACCGAAGACGCGACTTTGAATCCGATGACCCAGCTGACGGCGGGCGTGAGCTACTCGAACCGCGGCACCCTCACCGACGCGTTTGCTATCAAGCGGCTGATTCATTTCGACGTCATGTGGCTCGCGACCGTCCTGCGTTCGATTGTCGCCCGCTTCGGCGAGGTGGGACCGGAGCAGCTTGCGGCACCCGGAACGTGGTGGGTCTCCCACGACATTTAATCTGGGAACTGACACCGACTCTTAAAGAGTTGAAAATCAACGAAGACGATTCTGACGCACGACATTTGACCTGAGAACGAGTGCGGACTTTTGAATTCTCAACTACATGCGTAGTTGACTACGCCCGTAGTTCCGTTTTGTTTTCCCGCATGAAGGACTTTCCCATTTCTACCCGCTACACCGCTGGGGAACTGAAGCAACTCGACCGCACGGCTCGGGCCGTGAAGCTCTCGCGCGCCGAGCTGATCCGTGTTCGTTCCCTTGGCAAAATTGTGACGACGCACGAACTCGCCGATTGGGCCGAGGCGGCACTCGCTCAGAACGCCGAACGCAAACACCGCCGTGCATCCCGCGCTGCTTGACGCCTCCTTTTTAATCGATCTCGAACGCGAGATCGAATCAGGCCAGGCCGGCCCAGCGATAGCGTGGTTGCGTCGCAGCCGCAATATGGCCGATAGACCGCTGTTAGTCTCCAGCGTTTCCATCGCCGAATTCCTCGAAGGGTTCGCGGACGAGAAACGTGGGCTTGAGTTCATCGTCCGTTTTATCCCGCAAACCCTTGGCTTCAACCAAGCCAAAAAATGCGCTGTCCTACAGCGTCGCGCGCGCCAATCCGGTCGACGGTTTGGCGAGAACGATGCCTGGCAGATGGCTTGCGCAGAGTGCGCTAGCGCGACGGTGGTGGCGCGAGACCGGCGAGCGTTCTCGCATCTTGGGCATCGTTACGAGCAATATGCTGCATAGTGGAGACCCCAAGATTCGCCGACAAGGCGAGTTAAGCTGAGGCGAATTGCTCAAATCAAATGTCACGTCCAGTTCTCAAATCTAATGTCACGCAGTTCTCGGGTCTAACGTCCAGTTCTCAGGTCAAATGTCTCTTAAGAATGGGTGGACGGAGCTGATTGATTTCGACGTGACGTCGAACCGCTAGATTCTCCGGCGGAGTGAGCACGGGCTACCCCTCGAGAGGAACTGCTTTACGAAGCGATCGATCAATAGATGGCGTCGGCATTATCTGCCCATCACCCGGCAGCGTAGGCGCTCGCGGTCGACACCGTCGCCACTAGCCGATGTCGTGGGTGAACATTGACGCCCGAAAATCAGGCCAGCAGATCAAGGTCTGATAATCTTTAGCGAAGCCACGAATAGGTCCATCGGTCGAAGAAACGAAGGCAACGACATTGTTGCACGCCATCACCGCCGCGGCAGCTGAATTGTGCCGGGTGCCCAGC
>CALFNN010000060.1 GCA_937902925.1 uncultured Opitutaceae bacterium | reverse complement strand
TGCTGCCGGAAAAACTTTCCAACGGCCTCTGCTCGCTCGTCGAGGCGCAGGACCGCCTGTGCAAGGCGGTCTTCCTCACCTTTGGCAGGACCGGCGCGATCCGCCACACCGCCTACGCCAACACCGTGATCCGGAGCCGCAAACGGCTCACCTACAAACAGGCCTACGCCTTTCTGTTCGAGAACGATCTCGCCCGGATTCGCGCGCTGCCGCTCCCACCCAAGCACCAGACCGGGTCGACCGGCCGCGCCCTGCGCGATCTCGCCGACGGCGAACTGACCGACTTGCAGTCCTGGATTCGCACGCTCTGGCGGCTCGCGGGCAAACTGCGCCAGGACCGCATGGCCCACGGCAGCCTCGACCTCGACATGCCCGAGACGAAGATTTTCGTGGACGAAAAGGGTTACGCCGACCGGCTGGAGAAAATCGAGCACGACGAGAGCCACCAGCTCATCGAGGAGTTCATGCTCGCCGCGAACGAGGCCGTCGCCCACGTCACCCGCGTGCACAAGCTCCCGTCGCTCTATCGCGTGCATGACGAGCCCGACCCGGAAAAACTCGAGGAGCTGCGCAACCTGCTTGGCACCTTTCACATCGTGACCGGCGACCTCACGCGCCGCGCCGAGGTCGTCAAGCTCCTCGAAACTCTGCGCACGCATCCGCAGGGCTACACCCTTCGCACGCAACTGTTGCGCAGCCTCAAGAAAGCCGCCTACCGCGCCACACCCGACGGCCACTACGGTCTCGCGAAGCGCGACTACACGCACTTCACCTCGCCGATCCGCCGCTATGCGGACCTCGTGGTTCACCGCGTCTTCGATTCCTACCTGATCAAGCACCAGGGTTACCCGGCCTCGGTCGACCGGGCCGGCTACAACCTCCCCCACATCGAGAGCCTCGGCGAGCACCTCAGCCTCACCGAGATCAACAGCGCCGAGGCCGAGCGCGAAAGCGTGAAGATCAAGCTGCTCGAGTTCTTCGAGCGCGAGGTCGGCAGGAAGCCGAAGACGCGGTTTGCCGCCATCATCACCGACGTGCGGCCCAACGGTTTCTTCCTCGAGCTGGTCGAGTCGATGACCTTCGGGTTCGTGGCCGCCGCGTCGCTCGGCGACGACCGCTACTTCACTGCCGACGACGGCGCGGCGCTCGTCGGCCGGAAGACCAAACGGAAATTCGAACTCAACGGCCGCCTCGACGTTGTCGTCGAGCGCGTCGACCGCTTCAAGCGGTTGATCGATTTCCGGCCGGCCTGAGACCCGCGGCCACGGTCGGCAAAAGCGGGACTCCGGGATTGCGACCGGGATGATTCCGTCCATGTTTGAGGCGGTCCCAAATCCCGTCATGCACCTGCGCACGAGCTACTCCGCCGCACTGCTTGTGGTCGCGCTCGCCGGCGGCCTGCCGCCGGCGAGCGCCGCCGCCGACCCGGCCAACCGTTCGGTCCGGATCATCCAGACGTCCGACGCCCAGTTTCCGGCGGCGCTGCTGGTTCGCGGGATCACCGGCGGCGAAGTCCGGGCCGTCCTCAATATCGACGCCGACGGAAAATTCGCCGATTGCCTGATCGAAACCTACACGGCCCCGGAGCTCGCCGCCGAGGTCCTGCAAGCGGTGCGTGACTGGGAATATGAACCTGCCTACGTGCACGGCGAACCGACGGGCACCCGTCTCGAGCTCTCGTTTGTGTTCGAGGCCCATGGCACCGTGCTTTCGCTGACCCCGCTGGACACGCTGAGCGAAAGCATGAACAAGGCCTTTCCGGGCCGGGCCGCCACATCGCTCGTCTGCAAGGCCACCGAACTCGACGAGCCGCTCCAGACCCGGCGCGTGGTGCGACCGCTGCATCCGGGTCGGTCACTGCAACCCGCCCAGCTGGACGGCAGCGTCACGCTCGATTTCTACATCGACGCGGACGGCAAGCCGCGGATGCCGGTCGTGCTCCGCGCCACGCACGAGGCGTTTGCCGTCGCGGTCGTCAGCGTGCTGCCGCAGTGGAGGTTCGCGCCGCCGCGGCATGACGGCCGGCCCGCGGTCGTGCGGGTGCAGCAGGAGTTCGTGTTCTCCGGCCGGCCGTGATTTTTCCGGCGCCGCGAAATTTCCCGCCGCGGTTTGCCTTCGGGCGCCATCTTCGCTCCGTTCTCCTCGCGTCGCCCCGGTCCTTTCCCGCATGAAACACTACGACTTCGCCCAAAAATTCCGCGTGCTCTACGACAAGGCCGCCGGCCTCTATGCCAAAGGCCGGCGCGGCGCCGACACGTTCTGCACGCCCGACGAACTCGCCTTTCTCTCCGCCAACGGTCTCACCGCCCAGCACCTCTACGACTACGCGGAGGACCACAACAATCACGGGGCACCGGGGCCGGAAAACGCCCTCGCGATCGAATGCGTCCGGCGCGATTACTTCCTGAACGTCCAGGGCGGTCGCGCACTCACGGTCGTCCTCGACGAGTCCACCCTTCCCGTCAAGACCGCTGCCGTTCGCGGCATCGCGTGGCTGCCCCGCCTCCTGCCCAAGACCCGCGCCAAGCTCCGCGGCGAGCTGCCCGCCTCGTTGATGTATTGCTGCGGCGGCGATCGGGCGTTTTTCGAAAAACACGACATCCTGCCCTCGGAATTTCTTTCGCTCGTCTGGCGCCACGGCGACAACGACCAGGCCATCGTCGACTGGGTCGTGCAACGCGGCGCCGCGAGGCCGTGAACGGCGGCGGGGACCTCGTGAAAAACTCCCGGCTCGCTGATTGACCGTCGTTCCTTTTTGCGTAGCGTCCGCAACATCCCCCGTTTCCCAACCGTCTCGCGCGCTGCGTCCCACTCCCATGAGCAAATACACTCTGAACGTAAACGGCCAGTCCCGCACCGTGGACGTGGCGCCCGACACCCCGATGCTGTGGGTGCTCCGTGATCACCTCGACCTCGTCGGCACCAAGTTCGGCTGTGGCATCGGACAGTGCGCCGCCTGCACGATTCACCTCAACGGGGTGCCGACGCGGGCATGCCTCACGCCGGTTTCCACGGTCGGGCGGATGAAGGTCACGACCATCGAGGGACTCGACCCGGCGGGCGCGCATCCCTTGCAACAGGCGTGGTGCGAACTCGACGTGCCCCAGTGCGGCTACTGCCAGGCCGGCCAGATCATGACGGCCGCCGCGTTGCTGAAGAACAATCCGAACCCGAACGACGAGGACATCGACGGCGCGATGGCCGGCAACCTCTGCCGCTGCGCGACCTACATGCGCATCCGCGCGGGCATCAAGCGCGCCGCGGAGATCGCGGTCACCGCCACGGGCGGCAAGCAGCCGCACGTCGCCGCCACCATGGAGGGCGCCAAATGAGCACCGCCACCCTTTCCCGCCCGATGGCGCGCCGGGACTTCCTCCGCCTGTCCGCGATTGGCGGCGGCGGCCTCGTCCTCGCGTTTTACCTCAAGTCCGCCGGCACGTCCTCCGCCGCCGAGGTGGTCAACGCCTCCGGCGCCACCGAGTTCAGCCCCAACGCCTTCATCCGCATCGCCCCGACCGGCATCGTCACGCTGGTGTCGAAGCAGCCTGAGATCGGCCAGGGCATCAAGACTTCCCTCCCGATGATCATCGCCGAGGAACTCGAGGTGAACTGGAAGGACGTCGTCGTGGAGCAGGCCGACCTCAATCCGCAACTTTACGGCGGGCAGAGCGCGGGCGGCAGCCGCTCGACGCCGACCAACTACGAGAATTTCCACAAGCTCGGCGCCACGGGCCGCGCCATGCTCATCGAGGCCGCCGCACAAACGTGGGGCATCCCCGCCGGCGAATGTTTCGCCCTGGGCGGCGCCGTGCACCACCGCACCTCCGGCAAGACGCTCAAATACGGCGAACTCGTCGCCAAAGCCGCCACCCTTCCCGTCCCGGCGTCCGCGCCGCTCAAGGACCCGAAGGACTATCGGATCCTCGGCACCCGCATCGGCGGCGTCGACAATCCGAAAATCGTCACCGGGCAGCCGCTCTTCGGCATCGACACGAAATTGCCCGGCATGCTCTACGCCGTTTACGAAAAATGCCCCGTCTTTGGCGGCAAGGTCGTCAGCGCAAATCTCGACCAGATCAAGACCCTGCCCGGCGTGAAGGACGCCTTCATCCTCGAGGGGACGACCAACACCGCCGGCCTGCTCCCCGGCGTCGCCATCGTCGCCGACTCCACGTGGTCGGCGTTCAGCGCGCGCAAGCAACTCAAGGTCTCGTGGGACGAGGGCAAGTTCGCCAACGACAGCTGGGATGCGTTTGTGGCGAAGGCCAAGGAACTTTCCAGCCAGCCCGGACACCAGCAGGTGCACAAGGACGGCGATGTCGACGCCGCCTTCGCGGGCGCCGCGAAAGTCATCACGGCCGACTACAGCTATCCGTTTATTTCCCACCTGAGCATCGAGCCGCAGAATTGCACGGCGCACTTCAAGGACGGCAAAATGGAAATCTGGGCGCCCTCGCAGAATCCCGCGAGCGGCAACGGCATGATCTCCCAGCTCCTCGGCATCCCGGCGACCGACATCACGGTGCACATGATGCGCTCCGGGGGCGGATTCGGCCGCCGGCTCACGGCGGATTTCATCATCGAGGCGGCCGCGATCGCCAAGCAGGTCCCGGCGCCCGTGAAGCTCACGTGGTCGCGCGAGGACGATCTGCACCACGATCAATTCCGCGCCGGTGGTTTCCACTTTCTCAAGGGTGGCCTCGATGCCGGGGGCAAGATCGTCGCGTGGAAGAACCATTTCGTGACCTTCGGCACCATGGAGCCCAGCCGCGGCGGTGGTTCCTCCGTGCAACCCCGCAGCGGCGGCAGCCTCGATGCCGACCAGTTCCCGTCGCGTTTCCTTGCGAATTATCTCTGCGAGCAGTCCGTCATGGAGTGCAACATTCCCATGGGGCCGTGGCGGGCGCCGGGCAACAACGTGTTCGGCTTCGTCATGCAGGGCTTCATCGACGAACTGGCCCACGCGGCCGGCCGCGATCCGCTCGAATTCCGCCTCGACCTGCTCGGCCAGAAAAAGGGCGGCAACTACAATGCGGACCGCATGACCGGCGTCGTGAAGTTCGCCGCCGCCAAGGCCGGCTGGAATCCGAAGCAATTCGAAAAAGGCCGGGGTCAGGGCATCGCGTTTCATTTCAGCCACAGCGGCTACATCGCCATGGTCGCGGAGGTCACTGTCTCGAAGGACGGCCAGCTCAAGGTCGACCGCGTGGTCGCCGCCTGCGACGTCGGCGCGCAGATCGTCAATCTCAGCGGCGCCGAAAACCAGGTGCAGGGCTCGATCGTCGACGGTCTCGGCACCATGATGTTCCAGGAACTGAACATCGAGCGCGGCCGGATCGTGCAGAATAACCTCGGCGAGTATCCGATGATCCGCATCCCGGATGCGCCGACCAAGATCGAGGTTCATTTCCTGAAGACCGATTATCCGACCACCGGCCTCGGCGAGCCGGCCATCCCGCCCGTCGCGCCCGTCATCGGCAATGCCATCTTCGCCGCCACCGGCACGCGCGTCCGGCAGTTCCCGCTCTCGCGGACCGACCTGCGCTGGAGTTGATGTTGTTGCCCGGGCGGCAGCGCCCTGCATTCCGTGCTCACTTCCCGTCGCGACTATCTGCTCCGCATCATCGAAGAAGTGTCGCGGCTTCTGGCCCGCATCGCCTTCAAGCGACGCGACGGTGACGACCGCCAGGCCTTGGAAACGGTCATCCTCGGTTTCGAGCGGCTCTTCAGTCTCGAGGCCGACCAGATCTTCATGCTGACGCCCGACCAGCATTTCGCGATGCTGACCGACGACGATTCCCCCGAGTTTTCGCGCGACAAGGTCCTGCTCTATGCCGCCCTCAGCGCGGAAGCCGGTGCGGCCTATGCCAAGCTGGGCAATCCCGCGATGTCCCGCGCCACCAACATCAACGCGCTGCGATTCACGCTGAGAGCTCGCGCGATGTTTTCGGCCGAGGGCCTGCCCGACTATACGCCCAAGGTCCCCGGGTTGCTGGAGGCGCTCAAGGCCGCCCCGCTCGACGCCGAGACCAGCGCGCTCCTCACCGCCGACGCGGCGGCGTCACAATAGTTCGCCCTGCCCGTCGCCCAGCGGCTTCACGCCGAGGAACGTGCCATACCGCTCGATCCAGTCGTCGAGTTTGTCCGCATAGTAGTCCGGATCGTAGGGCGCGCTCGCGGGATCGTAGAGCGCCAGCGCCCGCGCGCGCTGCCAGTCGCTCGTTTTTCCCTTCACCTTCGCCGTGATATAATAGCTCACGCGCTCGCCCATTCGCGGTCGCGGCGTGAGTTGCAACGCCACCTCCGCGGAGGCGCGGCGCGGCTTGCCGCCCGCCGCCATGAGCCGCTCATAGGCCTCCGGGTTCTGGCTGAGCGTCTCGCTCTTCGCCAGCTCCCCGACGGGCACCGCCCGCTGCGGCAGGCGGCGGCGATAGTCTTCGATCAACGTCACCGGCGACTCGACCGCCGCGCCCAACAGAAAGCGGATGAGGCCGTCGCTGAGTTTTTTCAGGTAGGGCTCCATGCCCCGCGACCGCAGCGCACTGCCGCGCAGCGTGATCTTCCGGCCGTCATAGAGCGCGTAGTTCTTCGCCTTGTAACAAAACATCGCCGTGTAGCGCCCGTCGTATTCGAGCTCGATGCCCTCCGGCAGGATGGGCGCGACCAGCGCCAGCAACTCGTCGGGGTTGGCAAAATATTTTTCCGACGACAGGTAGATGCCGTCCGTGTCCGCCTCCAGCAAGGTGCAGCCGTGCTGCGCGAACTCGTCGATCAACTGCTGCAGCAGCTCGCGCCCCTTGCGCGTGACCTCGGCCGCCAGGTCGCCGTCGCCGAACCGCGCATTGGAAAAGCCGAGGTAGCCGTAAAACGAATTGATGAGGATCTTGAAGCTCGTCTGCCGCGCCTGCGCCTCGGCGCGTTCCTCCGCCGTCGGCGCCTGCCGGGCGAGCAGCTTGTATTTCAACCGGTAGTCCCGCAGCCGCCGCAGCAGCGGCACGAACACGCCGAGCGTGTCGGTTTTCGGGTTGCGCGCGAGGTGCAACAGGATGCTCGGGTAAAGCGACGCCACGTCGAAGTGCAGGACGTGCCGGAAAACTCCCTCCTGAAAACTCCGCGTGTAGCCGCCGTCGAAGGGCTGCACCTCCTGCGACAGCGGCGGACACGCCTGGCGCGCGTGAAAATATTCCTCGAGAAAGAGCAGGTCGATCTTCGACGTCGCACCCCGCAGCGTCGCCTCCTGCAGCAGCGTCGGAAACGTCCGCGTCTGCTCAAAATACGTCGGCAGCAGCCGGTCCGCGATTCCCTCCGTCTCGCGCAGGTCATCCTCGAGATACGCGCAAAACCTCGCCCGGTCCGTCGCGAACGCGTCCTGGATTTTTCCGCCCTCGATGTAGGTGCGCTCGGCGCTGTCCTCCTCCGTGATGCCGAAGTAAACCGCCGCATCCTTCAGCCCATACGATGTCATCTCGCGGGTCGTGATGTCGTAAATCTGCACGAGCAGATAGGTGTCGATCACCGCGCGCCCAGGCAGATCGCACCGCGGAAAATCCACCCAGCGTTCCGCCACCTTGAGGCGCGAATTCCGAAACGTCGCGCGTTGTCCGTAGCGGCCCCATACGCAGGGCACCTTGAGCCGGCGGCAGCGCTGGCGCAGGTAGTCGAGGTCGAACTTGAAGATGTTGTGCCCCTCGATCACGTCCGGATCGATTTCCCGCAGCGCTTCGTTCAACGATGAGAGCAATTCTCTTTCCGCCGCGTCGGTCCTGTCCGCGAGCAACAACAGCCTTGCTTTGCCGCCGGCCCGCAGACCGATCGCCAGCACGCGATCATCCGGCCGCGCGGCGTCGGGAAATCCGCCGTCCGGCGATGCCGTCTCGATGTCGAGCTGGCAGCGGCGCAGTTGGCCGAAGCTCATCTCCGCATAAAGCCGCTCGCGCCGTTGCAGCAAAAACTGGCTCTCGAGCGGCCGGATCGCATCGACGCCCACGACGTCCTTCGCCACGCCGACAAACGCCTCGTAGCTGCCAAGATTCTCGGCGAGCACCAGCCGGTCGAAGGGTCCCGCTCCTTGCAATCGGTCGAGCGTCACGCCCGCCACGGCCGCGTCCGGCGGCGTGTCGTTGAGCCATGCAAACGGTCGGAAAGTTTCGCTGCGCTCCTCGCGTTGGCCGTCCGGCGTCGCGATCGTCATGTGCACGCGGCCCGCGTCGTCCACCCACACGCCGCACAAGGTGGTCGGCGCATCGGCGGCGAGGGCAAGCGGGGACGTGACTTCCATTGTTAGACCATTGCCGCGGTCGCCGCCTCGCGCCAACGACAAATAATTTGTCTGCGCCCGCCTCGCCTCCCATCCTGCCGCTCTCCGTCTATGCGTTACCCCGTCATCCTTCCGTTCGCGTTTCTGCTGGTCTCATCCGCGCTGGCGCAGCCTGCGCCCCGGGCGCCCTACCTCGATCCCACGCTGCCGGTCGAGGCTCGCGTCCGCGACCTCGTGTCGCGTCTCACGCTCGACGAAAAAGCGAGCCTGATGCGCAACGGCAACGCCGGCGTGCCCCGGCTCGGCGTTCCAAAATACGACTGGTGGAACGAAGCCCTGCACGGCGTGGCGCGCTCGGGGGAGGCCACGGTGTTTCCCCAGGCGATCGGACTCGCCGCGATGTGGGACGAGGACTTCATGCACACGTTTGCGCACACCGTGGGCGTCGAGGCGCGCGCGAAATACAACGAGGCCAACCGCACCGGCAAGGGTGGCGAGCGCTACTTCGGCCTCACGTTCTGGACGCCGAACATCAACATTTTTCGCGACCCGCGCTGGGGCCGCGGCCAGGAAACCTATGGCGAGGATCCCTACCTCACGTCGCGCCTCGGCGTTGCGTTCGTGCGCGGCCTGCAGGGCGACGATCCCCGCTACCTCATGGCCGCCGCCTGCGCGAAACACTTCGCCGTCCACAGCGGCCCGGAGGAACTGCGGCACGAGTTCGATGTCGCGCCCGACGAGGCCGATTTTCACGAGACCTACCTGCCCGCGTTCGAGGCGCTCGTGCGCGAGGCGCATGTCGAGGCCGTGATGACCGCCTACAATTCCGTCTACGGCCAGCCCGCCGGCATCAATGACCGGCTCTTTGATTTGCTCTACCGGCGCTGGGGCTTCAACGGTCACGTCGTCTCCGACTGCGGCGCGATTCGCGACGTCTACGTCAGTTTCAAGGCCGCTCACGACGCCGCCGAGGCCGAGGCGCTCGCGATCAAGGCCGGCCTGTGTGTCCGCTGCGGCGAGGAGAAATCCGCCATCGCCGATGCCGTCCGCCGCGGCTTGGTGACTGAGGGCGAGGTCGATCAGCGGCTCGGCCAGTTGCTGCGCACGATGTTCCGCCTCGGCTTTTTCGATCCGCCCGGGGACGTGCCTTACTCGAAGATTCCGTTTTCGGAAAACAATTCTCCGGCGCACGGCGAACTCGCGCTGGAAGCCGCCCGCAAATCCATCGTGCTACTCCAGAACGACGGCACCTTGCCATTGCGCCGGGAAACGTTGCACCGCGTCGCGGTCATCGGACCGAACGCCAACTCCGTGCCCGTCCTCCTCGGCAACTACAACGGCACGCCGACCGCGCCCGTCACCGTTCTCGCCGGCTTGAAAGCGGCCTTGGGCGATACCGTCGTCGACTATACCAAGGGCTGCGACTACGTTGGCACGACTCCCGGCATCGTCGCGATCCCGCGCACCGTCCTGAAGTCCGGCGAATATACCGGCCTCGAGGGCGACTACTTCCCGAACGCCGGCCTCACCGGAGCCCCGACCGCCCATCGCCGCGACCGGCCCGTCGATTTCGACTGGGGCCAGTCGGCCCTGCCCGATGGCGTGCCCGCGGAAAATTTTTCGGTTCGCTGGACGGGCTCGCTCACCGCGGGCATGGACGGCGACTACGATCTCGCGCTCAAGGGCAACGGCGGCTTCCGCCTCTTTCTCGGCGACGAGTTGGTCATCGACGCGTGGACGCCGGGTGAGAAAACCCAATCGGTCCATCGGCATCTCCCCGAAAACACCGCGGTGCCGGTCCGCCTCGAATATTTCCACACCGCCGGCGTGGGCTCGATCGTGTTGCAGTGGCAGGTGCCGGATTCAAAGGCCGGATTTGCCGCGGCCGTCGAAAAGGCGAAAGCCGCCGACGCCGTTGTCTTTGTCGGCGGCATCACCGCGCAACTCGAAGGCGAGGAAATGCGGATCGACTATGAAGGCTTTCACGGCGGCGACCGCACGCGGATCGAGTTGCCCGCCGTGCAGCAGCAATTGCTCGAGGCGTTGCAGGCGACCGGCAAGCCGCTCGTCTTCGTGCTGATGTCGGGCAGCGCGGTCGCCACGCCCTGGGTCAGCGCGCACGCGAACGCCATCGTCGAAGCCTGGTATCCCGGGCAGGCCGGCGGCACCGCCGTCGCCGACGTGCTGATGGGAAAAACCAATCCCGCCGGCCGGTTGCCGGTGACGTTCTACGCCTCGACCGCCGACTTGCCCGCATTCGAGGACTATCACATGGCGAACCGCACCTATCGCTACTTCGCCGGCAAGCCGCTCTATCCTTTCGGTCACGGCTTGAGCTATACCCGGTTCAACTACGCCAACCTTCACGTGACCTCCGGCACGGGCGACGGTGGCGTGCGGCTGACTGCGAGCGTCGACGTGACCAACGCCGGCGAGCGCGACGGCGACGAGGTCGTGCAACTCTACTTGCGGGAACCCGCGGCCGCGCATCCGCGCGCGCGCGAGTCGCTCGGCGGCTTCCAACGGATTCATCTTGGCCGCGGCGAGACGAAAACGGTCACGTTCGCCGTGACCGACACCACGCTGCGCCGCTGGAGCGAGGAGAAGAAGGACTACGCCATCCCGCGCGGCGAGTGGCACGTTCTTGTCGGCGCATCCTCCGCCGACATCCGGCAGGATTCGCCCGCGCCGATCGACTGAGCGGCGCCGGTCAGAACGGCTTCACGTAGACCATCGCGAGCGCCGTGATCGCGAGCACCAGCGCGACGATCATCAGCACGTTCGCCTTTTCACGCCGGCGATACGCCATGCCCGTCAGCGCCGACAAACCGAGCCAGCAGACGATCTTGACGATAATCCACCCCATCGCGGCGAACGCATAGACGCCCTGCCACATCCGGATGCCCGTGAGCAGCACGAGCAGGGTCGCGATGCCCGTGATCATCATCACGCGTTTCTTCGTTTCCGGCGGACCCGCGAACGCGAAAAACGTGTAGGCGATCAGCACGATCACCGAGGCGACATGGATGATGTGCAGTGCGTTCAGTTCCTGGATGTTCATGAAAGGGAAAAGTGACACCCCGCTTGTGCCGTATGCCCAAAGGCTCAGGACCTTTTTAGGTTAAGGTGGGCGCTTCCTCCGCAGCGTCTGCTTTCCGATTTACGGCCTAGCATCTTCCGCGACGGTTTCGGCTCCCGTAATAATTCTAAGGCAAAGAGCAGTTATTGAAAGCACCTCGAACACAGCAGGGTGTCGGCGACCACGGTAGGTCGGCTTGCGCTCCCGTCAAACGCGAATCCCGGCCCCCCGTGGCTTCCACCGGTGCACCGGCACAACCGGCTTGCCTTCACCCATTGCAACCCCAGCGTGGCGCCACCATGCCGCCTCCCCTCCTCCGTTGGCCGCGGCGCTCGCGGGATCGGGCTGGATTCACCTGCGACCGAGGGCCGCGTTGATTTTGCTTCGATGTCCCGGGTTCTCCTGATCAACCCTTCCTACAAGGTCACCTACTCGAGCACGATGGCGCGCTTCGGCGTGCCCTTCTACCCGGTTCTCTCGCTGGCGACCATCATTCCGAAAATCAAGGAGTCGGGGCACGAGGTGCAAGTGATCGATCTCTGCTACGAGGATTTCAATCTTCCGCTCATCCAGGAGCGGATCAAGACTTGGAAGCCTGACATTGTGGGGCTCACTGGCACGACGCCGCTGTTCTCGCAAATTCGCACGATCGCCCGCGCCACCAAGGAAATCTCCCGCACGATCGTGACGGTCGGCGGGGGCGCCCATTGCTCCGCGCTCCCCGAGCTTGCGCTCGAGGAAGCGGGATTCGATTTCGTCTGCTACGGTGAGGGCGATTTTACGCTGGCCCAGATCGCCAACGGCCGCGATCCCGCCGGCATCCTCGGGATCGTGCGCCGCGACGGGGGTGGCAACATCGTGAAGAACCTCCCCAACGCCTGGCTCAAGGAACTCGACGATCTCCCTTACCCCAGTTGGGACGAGTTCAACCTCGCCCAATACGAACGCTACTGGTCCCGGTTGATCGCGCGCCGCAAGCCCGTCGCGTTTTTCGAAACGACGCGGGGTTGTGTCTTCTCCTGCAATTATTGCGGCTCGAAGAACACGGTGGGGCGCGGTTTTCGCAAGAAGTCGGTGGCCCGCGTCATCGACGAGATGAAATACAGCCGGCGTCATGGCTTCCGTGAATTCTTCATTGTCGACGATATCTTCACGACCGACGTGCCGCGCGTGAAGGAAATCTGCGAGGGCATCATCCGCGAGGAACTCGACATTACGTGGAGTTGTGCCAACGGCATCCGGGTCGACTCGGGGGACCAGGAGATGTTCGACCTGATGCGGCGCGCCGGCTGCTACAAGGTCGCGTTCGGCTTCGAGTCGGGCGACGATCGCGTGCTGAAGGAATTTGGAAAAGGCGGACGCGCCACGGTCGAGGCCGCTCGGGGAACGGTCGCGATGGCGCGGAAATCCGGGATCGACGTGTTCGGCTTCTTCATGCTCGGACTGCTCCAAGACACCGAGGAATCGATGACCAAGACGATCGCCCTCGGCCGGGAACTGGAAACGGATGTCCTCAAAATCAGCATCTCCGTTCCCTTTCCCGGGACGCCCATGTATTCCGAGTTGAAGTCCAAGGGCCTCCTCAACGAATTCGACTGGGACAAATACAACGTCTACAATCCCCAGCGCCTCTACCGCCACCCCCGGCTCTCGTGGGACGTCATTGAGCGGTTCTACAAGCTCGCCTACCGGCGGATGGTCCTGACCAATCCGTCCTTTTACTACCGCCGGCTTCGCCACGGGCTGCGCACCGGCGAGTTTCTCTACGACATCTACTATTTTATCCGCTTCCTCCTGGCCGGCGCCAAAATCTAGGTGCGCCGTGTTGATTCGACCCACGAGGTGATCCTGGAAGTGTTCGCTGCCGAGTCTCGCCGCTTCAACCGCCCAGGATGCTCTCGTCGAGGTGCTGGATGATCAGCTCCTGCACCGTGGCGAGAAACAGGTAGCACATGAATGCCTTGCGCAGCGGCTCGTCGAGGGTCGCAAGGTCGACGTCGCCGGTCTCGAGCGTCTCGTCGCCGAGCGGCTTGAGGTCGCGTTCGCGCAGGCGCAACCGCACGGCGGCACAGGCCCGCACGATGATCTCGGCGTTGTCCTCGTCGAACGCCACCACGCCCTCCCGGAAAAACTCGTCGTCGAACAGCGCCAGCAGCATGTGGACGTCGTCCGCCTGCGCGCTCAGCAACTCCCCCACCCAGGCGTCGCGAAAATCCGGATCGAGATCGCCCAGGTCCGGCGGCGCCGCGAGGTGCTTCCGCAGGCTGTCGGCCAGCTCCTTGATGACGTCGAGCAGTGGCGCCACGACGGGCAGCGCCAGTTTGACCTCAATGCGCTTGCGATTCATCGGGCTCGATCACCGCGTTCAGATGCCATTGCTGCAACGTGAAAACATACGCCTCGGCCTTCTCGCGCAGCCCCGCCCAGACGATCGACCGGCCCTGTTCGTGCACCTCCAGCATGTGCCGGCGCGCCGTGGACTCGTCGAAGCCGAAGACTTTTTTGAACACCAGCACGACGTAGGACATCAGGTTCACCGGGTCGTTCAGCACGACGACGCGCCAGACGCCCTCGAGCCGCAGCTCCGTGACGGCCTGCGGGGAGGGCGAAGTGTGGGTGCGATGATCCGACATGGTTACGACGCCTTGGCCCGCGCCTCTGCGACCGCCGCTGTCACGCGGGCGTCAGCCTCGGCAAGCGGAACCTTGGCCACATCCTTTTGGACACGCCACTTTAATTCGACGATTCCTTCCTTCAATCCCTTGCCGCCGATCGTCAGCCGCAGCGGGATGCCGATGAGGTCGGCGTCCTTGAACTTGACTCCCGGCCGCTCCGCGCGGTCGTCGATCAGCACGTCGGCACCGCCCTGCTCGGCGGCCATCGCGAGTTTTTTTGCGAGATTCATCGCTTCAGGCAGCTGCGGATCGAGCACGCAGATGAGCACATGGAAGGGCGCGACATTCCACGGCCAGACGATGCCATCGGCATCGTGACTCTGCTCGATGACCGCCTGCAACGTGCGCCCGATGCCGATTCCATAGCAGCCCATCACCATCAGGTGCTGCTGTTTCTGGTCGTCCGTGAACGTCGCGCTGTATTTCTCAGAATATTTGGTGCCGAGTTTGAAAATGTGCCCGACCTCGATGCCGCGACGGACCTGCAACGGCTGGCCCGACTTCGGATCCGGCTCGCCCGGCCGCACGCGCCGGAAGTCGCCGAACTTCGTGATCGCGAGGTCGCGCGTCACATTGACGTTCCGCAGGTGAAAGCCGTCCTTGTTCGCCCCGGTGGTCCCGTTGCCGATGAGCCGGATCGCATGATCGGCGAACACGCCCGCGAGGCCGGCGGCGTTCTTGATCGTGCCCTTGACCGTCCCGAGACTGCCCGGCTTTGCGCCCATGACCGGCTCGATTTCGTCCGGCGTCGCCGCCCGGAACACGCCGAAGCCCAGCGCGCCCAGTTTCGCCTCCTCGAGCTCATCGCAACCGCGCAAGATCACGGCAAACGGCTTCCCGTCGCCCACGTAGACGAGCGTCTTGAACTGCTTGTCCGCCGGCACCGCGTAAGGCGCCGCCTCGAGCGCCGCGATCGTCACGACGCCGGGCGTCGCAAATTCCTCGACCGCGCCCGCCGGCGCTGCGTCGACGAGATCCGGCGGCACCAGCGCACTCGTCGCCTTCTCCCGATTTGCCGCGTAACCGCTGGCCTCGTTGTAGATCACGTCGTCGTCACCGATCTCCGCCGGGACCATGAACTCGTGCGAGAAGCTGCCGCCCATCACACCGGTGTCCGCCTCGACCGCGATCGCCTGCGCTCCGACGCGCCGGAAGAACGCCTCGTAGGCCGCCTTCATCGCAAAATAGCTCTTGATCGCGCGCTCGTCGTCCACGTCGAACGAGTAGGCGTCCATCATCACGAATTCCCGCGCGCGCATCAGGCCATAGCGCGGCCGGATTTCGTTGCGGAACTTGGTCCCGATCTGGAAAAAATTCTTCGGCAGGTCGCGGTAGCTCGTGATCTCGGCCCTCACCAACGGTGTGATGACCTCCTCATGCGTCGGCCCGAGCACCCACTCCGGTTCCTTCGGCCCGCGCTTGCCGTCACCGGCGCTGTCCGCGCGGAACATGATCTCGCGTGCCGCGGCCCAGCGCGGCCCCTGCCGCCAGTTTTCCGCCGGGTGCATGTGCGGCATCGAGACCTCGATCCCGCCGCCCCGTTCGATCTCCTCGCGGCAGATTTGGGTGAGCTTCTGCATCACGCGCAGCCCCAGCGGCAGGTAGGTGTAGAGGCCGCCGCCCAGCTTGCGCACGAGGCCGGCGCGCACCAGGAGCTTGTGCGAGGCGATCTCGGCGTCCGCCGGGCTCTCTTTCAGCGTGGGAATAAAATACTGCGACCAGAGTTTCATGAAGCCGGCCAACGAATCAGCCCGCCCCGGCCGGAGCAAATTTATTTGCGAGCGGACCCGCCCCGCCGGTTAATACGCGTTACCGCATGTCCTCCGCGCCCAAACGCCGCCAGCCTTGGCCCATGAAGTGGGTCGTCCTCGCGATCATCCTTTTCCTCGTCCCCTATACGTTCCTGACGCTTCACTACCGCAAGCCCGGTCCCGCTTACCGCCCGTATGAAGACATGAAGGAACGGGCGAACACCGCCCGCCTGCTCTCCGCGGGTTTCCAACGCATCACCCTGCCCACCCGGCTTCCCGCCGATTCCGAGATCGTGATCTCACCCGCCGCCGTCGCGGCCGGTCCCGGCGGCTTGCCGGACGAATTGCGCGCCAATCTGATTTCCACGCCGCTGCTTCCGGTCGACGTTCTCCGCGTCTCCGCCGGCGCCACCGCGAGCGCGCGTCTGCCCTACCCAGTCCAGTTCACCTGCACGACTCCCGACGACAAGCAGCACCTCGCCGGCGCCGAGCTTTATGTCCGGGACGACCAAATCGTCATCACGCCCGATTTTGAGCTGCTCGCCGGGGGCCTGCTCGCGCGCTCGCGCGAAACGCTCATCCAACTCACGATCCCGCCCGCCACGCTCAAGCCCGGTCGCTATCGGGTGACGCTCGCCGGCCGGAATTCGTCGCGCAGCTGGACGCTGCAAGTGCATTGACGCGCCGCTCCGCATCGTCGAGAACTGCGCGCCCTAAACATCATTGATGAGCACCGGCAACGGCCAGACCACTCCTCCCCCTGCAACGTCGGCGACCGCCACGGTCATCAAGCCGACGGATCTACGCGGCATCCTGAAATACGTGCCGCGCTTTCAGGGCCAGATCTTCGTCATCGCCATCGATGGCTCGATCGTCGCCGACGAGAACATCAGCAATCTGCTCGTCGACATCGCCGTGCTCCGTTCGCTCGGGATCAAGGTCGTGATCGTCCACGGCATCGGCCACCAGATCGTCGAGCTTTCCACGTCGCGCAATATTCCGATCACCAACACCGACGGCATCGGCATCACCGACGCCGCCACGCTCGACCTCGCCATCCGCGCGTCGTCGCGCGTCGCCCACGCATTGATCGAGGGCCTGACGCAAAACGCCTTGAAATGCGCCACGACCAACGCCGTGCGCGCGCTGCCGATGGGGATCATCAGGGGCGTCGACCTTCAGTTCACCGGCAAGGTCGAGCGCATCGACCGGGATTTTCTCGGCGAGCTCATCGAGCGGCAGATCGTGCCCGTCGTCTCGCCCATCGGCTTCAGCCCCGACGGCCGCCCGCTCCGGGTCAACTCCGATCTCCTCGCCGCCGAGCTCGCCGAGGCGCTGCACGCCACCAAGGTCATCTACCTCGCCCCCCAGGAGGGACTCGAGATCGACGGCAAGGTCCGTCGCGAAATCTCGGTCGAGGCCGTCCGCAAGATTCTCTCCGAGCACCCCGAGCAGATCGCCGAGGCCAGCCGCAGCAAGGCCGAGCATGCCGTCAAGGCGATCGAGACCGGCACGCCGCGCGTGCATATCCTCGACGGCCGCGTCTTCGACGGCCTGCTCAACGAGGTTTTCTCCAACGACGGCGTCGGGTCCCTCGTTTACGGCAACGACTATCAGCAGATTCGCAAGGCGCGCAAAAGCGACGTGCGCCTCATCTCGAATCTCACTCGCGCCGCCGTCCGCCGCGAGGAGCTCCTTTACCGCACCCAGCAGGCGATCGAGAAAAACATCGACCAGTTCTACGTGTTCGAGGTCGACGAAAATATCATCGCCTGCGTCACGCTCTACTTTTATCCCGGCAAACCGCTGGTCGCCGAGGTCGGCTCGCTCTACGTCATGCCGTTCTATCACAATCGCGGCATCGGCAAGAAAATGGTCGAGTATGCCTGCATGATGGCGAAGGAACGCGGCGCGCAGGACGTGATCGCTCTTTCCACCCAGAACTTTGGCTTTTTCACCAACGTGTGCGGCTTCGAGGAGGCGACGAAGGAAATCCTGCCCGAGAGCCGCCTCAAGCTTTACGAGGACAGCGGGCGCAACGCCAAGGTGCTCGTCAAACACCTCGGCTGATCCCCTGCCGGTTTCGCCACGGAGTGGTTCAACGCGGTTCGTCGCCGCTCGCGGCGAGACGAACCTCGGCCAATCCGCGCAAGTCTGCCTTGGCCTCGTCCGAGAACATCGGCGGTGCCCGCGATCTCACCCGCAGCCGCTGGTCCAGTTCCAGCCAGCCGGTAACCCAGTCGCCGTCGAAATAAACCACGGACGAGCCGTAAAAATAGCTCCGGTGCGTGATGGCGGTCGGGAGCCCCTGCGCATGAATCACCTCCGCCCTGGTCGAGCCGCGGGTGAAGGTCTCGCTCAAGCCAAACGCCAGGCGAGTCGCGGCCCGCACCTGCAGGGCGGGACGGCGGTCGACCCAGCCGGTCACGAAGCCGTGCTCGAAGTAAACGGCCGACGAACCGTAGCGGAAAATATTTTCGCCCGCGTCGTCCGGCGGTCCCTGGACCGCAATCACCCTCGCCTTGGAATCTCCGGGCTCGAACGTCGCGAGCCCCGCGTCCGTCCGCTCGATGAGCCGCCCGAAAACCGCTCCATGCGCCTCGACTTCCGGCGTTCCCGCGCGTGACGGCCCAGCGGCTCCCGGCCACATCACCGACCGTGACAACTCCGGCACGTTGCTCGGGGCGCGATCGATCGCGACCGGCATCGCGGGATTTTCGAAGCGAAGCTCGTCCGCTTCCGCCGGGTTCGTTCCAACGGGCTGTTGCATGCGACCCGCTTTCGTCGATTCTGCCTCCGCGGACACCGGCGCCGCGCCGGCACCGGGCGGCGCAACCGGGGTGGATTCCGCGGCGCGCGATGCGACAACCGTCCGCTCGTCTTTTCCGGCCACGGAAAAAAACCAATGACCCCGATGCGTCGCCACGCTCACCATCGCGAGTCCGCCAACGGCCACCGCCAAGGCGCAACGCCTGTAACCGCTCCTCCGTGGAACCGGCGCCGGGACCGGCCGGGGCGGTTTGGCCGCCGCCGGCGCCGGTGGTTTTGGCGCCGGGCGGGGCCGGCGCGGGGCCGCACGTTTGGTCTCCGGCGCCGGTCGGCGCGGCGGCGGTTCGGCACGTTCGGGTTCGGGGCCGGCGGCCTTCGCATAGGCCTGGCTGGCCTCGCGCATCGGAGCGGAACGCGGCGGCTCCCACGCGGCACGCTGCGGCGTCGGCCCACTCTGCCACTGGCGGTGGAGCTTCTTCTTGATGAGATTTTCGTAGGCCTCGTTGATCTCCTTCGTGATATCCTCGGCCGTCGTCTGCATCAGCGACCGCGGTTTGAAGAGATCCGGATGCCAGCGCTGCAACAGCATCCGGTAGGAACGTTTGATTTCGTCCACGGACGCACCGGGGCTCAGCCCCAGCGTCTGGTAATATTGAAGAATTTCCTTCCGCGTGCGCACCGTGACGGAGCCGGACGAATCGGCTGAACATCCGTCCATCGGACCGTTCCGGAAAAACTACAGCTGAATCGCCGCGCGGCATTCGCGCTGCCGCGCACCATCGGCGCACCTAGTCTTTGACTTCCACCACGACCTGCACTTCCGCGGTCGAGCCGCGCGGGAGGCCATTCACCGCGACAGCGGCGCGGGCATGTTTGCCGGCGTCGCCGAAGACTTTCAGGAAGAGGTCGCTCGCGCCGTTGATCACGGCGGGGCTGTCGGCGAAACCGTCGACAGCGTTGACGAATCCGCTCACGAAGACAATGCGCGCGACCCGGTCGAGCGTGCCGAGCGCCGCCTTGACGTTGGCGAGCGTGTTGAGCGCGCAGATTTCCGCAGCCTTGTAGCCGGTCTGCACGGTCTGCTCCTTGCCGACCTGCCCGGTGTGCGTCATCTGGCCGTTCACAAAACAAATCGTTCCGGCGCAATAGAGCAGATTGCCCGTGCGCACCGTGGGCACATAGCTGCCGGCCGCCGCCGGCGGATTGGGCAATGACATACCGAGTTCGGCGAGTTTGGCTTCGGGATTCATGGTGGGAGAGTCGTGGCGCAAAACGAACGCGACGCCAGACGGATTTCAGGGTTTCGACGCCGGCAGGAAGTCGGTCGTGGCCACCTGCGCCGCCTGCAGCGGCACCGTCAGCACATGAAACTCCCGCAACACGTCGATCTCCCTCTGGATCCGCTCCAGCGAGAGTTGGCCGGTTGCTTCGCCCCGGTCCGGGTGCCCCTCCACGAGCGCGTGCTCGATCATCGCGCGCCGCGAGTAATCCAGCTGCTCCGCGGTCATCTCGCGATTGCGCGAGAGAATCAATCCGTTGGCCGGCGCCGGGTCGTGCTCCATGTAGTCGCGCCATCCGCGGATCGACGCCGCCACAAACGCGCGCACCACCTCCGGTTCCTCGCGCACCAGCCGGGACCGGCACATCACTCCCTGGTAGACGTCATAGCCGGTGTCGGTGAGCGGCAGCGTGCGCACCGCCACGCCGTGCTGGCCGGCCAGAAACGGCTCGCTCGTCAGGAAGCAGCTTTGGATCACATTCCGGTCGGCCAGAAATGTCGCGAGACTGTAGGTGGTGGGAACGAGGCTGAACTTGATCCCGTATTTTTTCTGGATGAACGGAATCCATGTCATGCTGACCGGCGCGGTCACCGTCCGGCCGTTCAGATCCCGAAAATCCTTCACCGGACTTTCCGCATGCACGAGCAGGGCCTCGGCGTCGTGCTGCATCGTCGCCATGACGAGCATGAGTGGCAGGCCCTGGCTGACCGCGAGCGCGGCGTCGTCGCTGCGCAGCAGGCCGAAATCCGCCTCTCCTTTGGCGACTCTCAACTTGATTCCCACGCCGGGGCCGCCCGGGAAAATCGTGACCTCAAGTCCGACGTCGCGATAATAACCCTTCGCCACCGCCTGGTAAAATCCCCCGTGCTCCGCCTGCGGAAACCAGTCCGTCTGCAACGCCACCTTGCGCAATGGCGCCGCCGGGGCCGACGACAACGGCACGCTCGCCATCCCCAGCGTGAGGATCGCGAGCAGGCCCAACGCCCCGGCTTTCCGAGAAAGACACATGGCCGCACGCTGTAATTTAACGGGCGGGCGGGCGAGCCACAACCGCGCAAGGTTGCGTCATAGCCGTCCACCTGCGAAGCCTTCGTCATGACCATTGCCGAATGGCGCGAACTCTCCCCGGCCCGCGCCGCCCGCGAGCTCCGGCACCGGGCCCGCACGCGCCTCTCCCCGGCCCAACAGCGTGCGGTCATCGCCCGGCTGCCCGCCGAGGCCGAACTCACGGCGCGCTTTGCCGCCGCCAATCGGGCCGCGGCGCTCGGCGGCGTCCCGTTTTTTGCCAAGGACCTTTTCGACGCCGCCGGCACACCGACCCTGGCTGGCTCGACGTTCCTCCCCGAGGTCCGGCCCACCCCGCCCCGGGACGGCGCGTTCCTCGCCGCCCTTTCCGCCGCTGGCGCCGTCCTCGCCGGCAAGACGCACCTCCACGAATTCGCCTACGGCATCACCGGCGAAAACCCGCACTTCGGCGACTGCGAGCATCCGCATTTTCCCGGTCGCACGACCGGCGGCTCGAGCAGCGGCTCCGCCGCCGTGGTCGCCGCCGGGATCGCGCCCCTCGCGCTCGGCAGCGATACCGGCGGATCCGTGCGCGTGCCGGCCGCGTTTTGCGGGCTCTTCGGATTCCGGATGGCGCCGCGGCATCCATGGATTGCCGACGCCTTTCCCCTCGCGCCCAGCTTCGACACCGCGGGCTGGTTCACCGCGAACGCCGTGGACATGCGCCTCGTGCTCGGCGCGCTGGTCGGCCTTCGCTCCAGCCAGCGCGAGCCGCGGGGTTGTTATCTCGAGATGCCCGGTCTCGATTCCGCCGTCGCCGCCGCCTGTCGGGACGCGGCCGCGCGATTCGCCCCGCCAGCTGAATCCACCGTGCGCGCCGACCTGCTTCACGGGTTCGCCCCGGCCCTCGAAACCTACAACGTCATCGCGGCCCGCGAAGCATGGTCGGTTCACGAGCCCTGGGCCGCCCGCCATCGGGAGCGTTATGGTCCCGTCGTCTGGGAACGCCTCAACCGCGTCCACTCGCTCACGCCGCGCCAGTTCGATAGCGCCCAGCTTGGCGTCACGACGCTGCGGCTGCTTTGGACCCAGTTTTTCCTGACCTATGATTTTCTCGTCCTGCCGGCGACGCCCTGCCCGGCGTTGACCAAGGCGGAATGCACGCCCGAGAACCGCGCGCGGCTGCTCGCTCTCACGACGCCCGCCAGCATCGGCGGACTTCCCGTGCTCACGATTCCCACCGCCCTTCCCTCGGGTTTAAGCACCGGGCTCCAGATCGTCGTCAACGACGCGCCGAGCCCCGCCGTGAACTGGGCGCTCACCCGCTGACGGCCGGCGCCCCGTTCGCGGCGCAAAGTCGCTTCTACAACCCGAGCAATCGCGCCGTGTTGCCGCTCATCACGGCGTCGCTCGCGCCGGCGGCACGCGCTTCGGCAATCAGGCGCTTCATCCCCGGCCCGGCTTCCAGCTTCGGGTGGAGATTCAGCGGAAAATCCGAGCCGAACAGCACGCGGTCCGCGCCGACCGCCTCGCTGAACCGCCGCCAGATTCCGGCGTCGTAAATGAGCGGCGAAGCCGCCGTGTCGTAGAAAATATTCGTCAACGCATTCGCCGCGGGATCGCGCAGCGGCAGCAAACCGCCCCAGTGCGCGAGGACGAAGTTCACGCGCGAAAAGTCACGCGCCAGCCGCACGAAGTCGCCCAGCGGCGTCTCGACGCGCCCCGGATAGGACGGCGACTCCGGATCGGTCACATGCAGGTTGACCGGCATCTTCCAGTCGCCCGCCAGCGTCAGCACTTCCCGGAAAACCGGATCGTCAAGCGGGTAGCCCTGCACATGCGGGGAGAGCTCGCCGATCCCGATCAGCCCCTCATCGCGCGCCCGGTGCATTTCCTGCAGCGTGGGCCAGTGTCCGGCGCGAGGGTGCACCGTGGCGAACGCCACAAACCGGTCGGGATGCGCCCGCACACAGCGCCCGAAAAAACGGTTCTGCCAGGTGCACGTCTCCGGCCGTTCCCAATACCATCCGAGCAACACCGCCCGCGCGACTCCCGCCGCATCCATCTCCCGCAGGAGTTCGTCCGTGGCCGGAAATCCCTGCACCATCCGGCCGTCCTTGCGCTGGCGCGTGCAGAGCGCCGCCCAGCGCGGTTCGCCGGCTGTCGCCGCCCAAGCGGCGGGCTGGGCCGCGATTTCAGGCGGATAAAGGTGCACGTGGGCGTCGATGATCATCGGGTTCGGACTGGACATTTCCGCCATCACGATGCGGCCTTGGCGCCTCGGCACAAGCCGTGCTTTGCCGATGACGCACTTCGCATGATCACCCGACTGTTTTTCGCCCTCGCGTGCCTCGGCCTCGTCCCCGCCGTCAACGCCGCGGAGTTGCTCAAGCCGAAGGTGGTGATCGTGACGATGTTCGATCCCGGCACCACCGCCGGCCCGCCCGGCGAACGCCGGCTGTGGATCGAGCGCGAGCATCTCGACCGGACGCTTCCGCTCCCCGCGGCCCTCCACGACCTGCGCGCGAACGCCGACGGTTCGCTGGTCGCGGTGCTCACCGGCGTCGGCAACACCAACGCCGCCGCCGCCCTCATGGCGCTCGGGCTCGATCCCCGTTTCGACCTCACCCGGACCTATTGGCTCATCGCGGGCATCGCCGGCATCGACCCGGCCGATGGCTCGCTCGGCAGCGCAGTCTGGGCCGACTGGGTAGTCGATGGCAACCTCGCCCACGAAATCGACGCGCGGGAAATCCCCGCCGAATGGCCGACGGGAATATTTCCCCTCGGCAAAAATCGTCCTTACGAATCTCCGCGCACGCCGGACGAACCCGCCGACGGCATCGTCTACGCGCTCGAACCCGGCCTTGTTCGCTGGGCCTACGAACTCACTCGCGACGCTCCGCTCATGGATTCCGCAGCGATGCGCCGCCGCCGCGCGAAATACACGGGCTTTCCCGCCGCGCAGCGCCCGCCATCCGTCCTCGTCGGGGCGAATCTCGCGTCGTCGACCTATTGGGTTGGCGCGCTGCTCAGCCGTTGGGCCAACGGGTGGGTGAACTACCACACCGACGGCCGCGCCAACTATGTCACGACCGCGATGGAGGATAGCGGCACGCTCCGCGCGCTCACCAATCTCGGACGCGCCGGTCGCGTCGACGCGCGGCGTGTCCTCGTGCTCCGCACCGCCAGCGATTTCGACCAGCCATGGCCCGGCACGACCGCCGCCGATGGCCTGAACGGTGACGTCGACGGCATGTATCCCGCCTATCTCCCGGCGATCGAAGCGGCCTATCTCGTCGGCAGCCGCGTCGCGCACGCGCTCATCACGAATTGGGACCGCTACGCGACCGCCCTGCCCGCCCCCGCCACGAAATGAAAACCGCCTGCCCATCCTCTCCCCGGCTCGCAAACACGCGGGATGGTTCCTCTTGATCTCCCCGGGGATCTCGCCTCGTTTCTCCGCGCCTCTTCCCCGCCCGCCCCACTTGTTCATGCTCCAACGGCTCTTCAAACTCGACCAGCACCAAACCACCGTCGGTCGCGAGCTTCAGGCCGGCCTCACGACGTTTGCGGCGATGGCCTACATTCTCGCCGTCAATCCCTCGATCCTCGCGAACACAGGCATGGACAAGCCCGCGCTCGTGACCGTCACCGCCCTCACCGCCGCGGTGGCCACATTCCTGATGGCGCTGCTGACGAATTATCCCATCGCCCTTGCGCCCGGCATGGGGATCAACGCCTTTTTCACGTTCACCATCTGCGGAGCCCGCGGCGTGCCGTGGGAGGAGGCCCTCGGCATGGTATTCGTCAACGGCGTGATCTTCCTCGTGCTCTCGGTCACCGGCGTGCGGGAAAAGATCATGGCGGCAATTCCCCACCACTTGAAGATCGCCGTGACCTGCGGGATCGGGTTGTTCATCGCCTTCATCGGGTTGAAAAACGGCGGCGTGATCGTCGCCAGCCCCGCCACGTTCGTCACCGCCGGCGACTTCGCCTCCGGGCCCGTTGCGCTGTGCCTCACCGGCATCGCGTTGACGGCCGTCATGGTCGCCCGTCGCGTGCCCGGCGCCATCGTCCTGAGCATCGCGGTGGTGACGCTGGCGGGGCTGGTGGTGCCGGCCGGCGGCGGCGCCCGGGTGACGCAACTACCCGCCAGCTTCGTCGCGATGCCCGCCTCGGCCGCCCCGGTCTTCCTGAAGCTCACCTTCCACTTTCTTTCCAACCTCCACGCCTTCTTCTACGCTCTGCCGCTCATTCTCACGCTGCTGCTCGTCGACATGTTCGACAACATCGGCACGCTCATCGGCGTGACGAAGCGCGCCGGTTTTCTCCGGCCGGATGGCACCCTGCCGCGCGCCGGCCGTGCCCTGCTGGCCGATTCCATCGCCACCATTCTCAGCGCGCTGTCCGGCACCTCGACCGTCGTCAGTTACATCGAGTCGGCCTCCGGCGTCGAGGCGGGCGGGCGCACCGGACTCACCACGACCACCACCGCGATCTTGATGCTGCTCGCGCTGTTTTTCACGCCGCTGATCCTGATCGTGCCGGCGGCCGCGACCGCACCCGCGCTGGTCATCGTCGGCGTCTTCATGATGCAGTCGATCGTCGAGATCGACATGAAGGACTTCAAGGTCGCTGCGCCCGTCGTGCTCACGATCCTCGCGATTCCACTCACCTTCAGCATCGCCGAGGGCATCGGGATCGGCCTCATCTGCGCGGCGCTTCTCGCCATGGCACTCGGTGAAGCAAAAAAGATGACGCCGGTCGGCTACATCGTGGCCGCGGTGTTTTTCCTCGAGTTTTTCAAAATCTGGCCGTTCCGCGCCTGAGTAGGCGCGTTCGCCCGGCCCGCGATATCCGGGCGGGCCGGTGCTTCTCCGGATCGCGGCGGGTAGTTCGTCCACTGGCATATCGGGTGCTTTCGAAACGCTTTCGCCGTGCCTCTCCACGGCGCTTTTCCGCGATATTCCCCATGACGCGAACGCTCATCACACCACCCAACCACCCGCCCTCGCGGGGCACTTACAGCCCGGCCGTCAAAATCGACGCCGGCGGCGTCTCCTGGTTGTTTGTGACCGGCCAGCTCGCGACCGATGCGAACGGAAACGTCGTCGCGCCGTTCGATGCTGTCCGGCAGACGGAATTCATCTTCGAACTCATCGGTGCGATCCTCACCGAAGCTGGGATGACCTTCGCTCACGTCGTCCGGGCGCAGACCTATCTTACCAACATGGCGGACTTCGAAAAATTCTCCGCCGTGCGCAATCGCCACTTCGGCGAATCACGGCCGGCCAGCACGCTCCTCGCGGTCAAGGGCCTCGCCAAACCGGGCTGCTGTGTCGAGATCGAGGTGACCGCCGTCAAATGAGCGGACGCTCTCGTCCCGCCCCCCACGGGCACCGCTGGTGGCGCCGCGTCATGCTATGCGGAGCGCTCACTGTTCTCATCCTTCCGGCCGCCGCCCTCGAGCTGCATCGTGAGCGAACCTCGCCCAACGACCTCGCGTTGACCGGCCAACTCACCGGCGTGCCGGCGGGCGAAGTCCGCTACGCCACGTGGAAGGACCTGCGCGCGCTGCCAACGACCAAGCTCCGGCTCACTGGCGAATTCGTTCCTGGCGAGCAGGAGGTTACGGTGGTCTTCCTGACCGAGCTGTGGAATCAACTCCCGCGCGCACCCGGCGCCGACACGCTTCTCGCCACGTGCGCCGACGGCTACGCGTCGGTTTTCAAACACGACTTCATCGCGCGCTACCGGCCGTTTCTCGTTCTTGAAATCAACGGTTTGGGTCCGGACCGGTGGCCGCCGCCCGGCCTGAAATTCAACCCCGCCCCTTATGTCATCTCCGTCTCCGCCAACGTCGAGCCGGCCGTGGCCGGCGTGCTCGATGTCGAGCATAAGAAACCGTGGGGCGTGACCACCCTCGAGATCGCAAATTTTTCCGACCGATTCCGCGGAATCTTTTCCGGCCTATGGGCGGCGCCGACGCCAGCCTCGGCGGCGGGCCGGGAAACCTGGATCAACTCGTGCGCCTGTTGTCACGCGGGGCCCGCGCAGACTTTCGGCGGCACGAAGAGCGCGCAGCCGTTCGCCGTGGTGCAGGCCATCGCCGGCTGGAATCCCGGCTTCTTCAAAAAATACGTGCGCGATCCAGAGGCGCTGATCCCGACCGCGACGATGGAGCCGCACCCGCACTACACCGACGCGCAGCTCTCTGCGTTGATCGCGTTCGTCACGGCCGCGCCGGCGACATCAACGGGCACAAACTAAACGGCCGGCAGGCGGAACGCCTGCCGGCCGTGGCGAACACGGGCTCGTAGTTCTGGTCAGAGTTTGTAGCGGAATGTGACCGCCGCCGAGATCGGCGGGCGGACATAAACGGTGTCGTTGCCCGCGAAGCCGACGTCGATCGGGTCGAGCAGCCGGTCATTGAGAATGTTCTTCACGCTGACCTGCACGTCCCAGTGTTTCTCCCGATAGTAGACGAAACCGTCCCACTGGAACTGCACCGGGATGTTGAGCGTGCCCTCCTGGTTGGCGTGCTGCCGACCCTGGATTTGCGGCCCGAGACCCATGCCGAACTTGGGGGTGAACGCGTAGGTCGCGAACGCGTTCGCCATGAAGCCGGGCACGCCGGCCGCGCGCACCTTGCCGAGCGGCGGCGGATAACCGCCGAAGTTCGGGCTGCCTTTGCCCGTGCCGGGTTTGCCGTCGACCGTGATCGTGGTCGGATAGCCGTCGAGGTAGTTGCCCGTCTGCTCGTAGAGGAACGTCGCGAACTCCGTCGCTTCCTGATAGGTCATGTTCGCATTGATGCTGAATTTCTTGCTGGGCTGGTAGACCGCCTCCAGCTCGAGCCCGCTCGTTTTCACGACCGTCGCCGGGCCGACGATCTGCGGACGAAGCCGCGTCTGCTGGAACAGCGCGCTCGCGAAGTAGAGCGTGTTCTTGAGGAAACTCTCCTTGTAGCCGGCCTCGTAGAGCGTGCCCTTGGCCTTGATCGATTGGACCAGTTCGTCGTGGTAGGTCGCGGCGCTGCCACTGAAATCCGCGCCCACGTTCACGCCGCCGAAGTTGGCCGATCCAGTGATCGCAAAGACCCGGTTGTAGGTGAAATAAAAGGAACGCGTCTCGCTCGCCTTGAACGTCAGGCTGGCGAAGTAAGACGGATCGGTCTCCGTGTCGCTGGCCTTGAAGAACGTCCCCTTCGCGAGCGGAATGCCGGGATTGAAGGAAGCGCCGGTCTCGGTGTCGAAGACCTCGACCAGACTCGGGCTCGCCGTGTCGGCGTCGATCCGGTCGAACCGCAGGCCCCCGATCAGCGAGGCCTTCTTCGAGAGCACGAGTTCGTCCTGCAGGAAGGCCGCATAGTCGTAGATATGGGTGTCCTGGTTGCCGCCCGTGTTGAAGAAAATCTGGCCGCTGTAACCGGGCTGCCCGGGCACCTGCAGCCCGCTGCCGAACGTCTTCCCCTGCGCGATATACCCCGGATAAAATACCCCCGAGAGATCCTGATAGAGATCGTAAGCGAAGAAGGGCTCGTTGGTAAAATCCTGATAGGAGATCAGCCGCGAATACCGAAAATCGCCGCCCGCGATGACCTTGTTGGCGATGCCGGTCGAATTGAAATCCTTGTGGAGTTCGAGCCGCTCCTGGAAGGACTGGTCCTTCGGGACGAACTCGTCGTAACCGTAGGTCTCGTATTTGCGCGACTTGCGATCCTCATAATACACGAGGTTCACGATCTTGAAGTCCGGCGAGATTTCCGCCGTGGCCTTGAGCTGGGTCTGGAAGCGCTTGCCCCGCGCACTGTCGTTCGACCCCAGCAGCGCCTTGTAGGCCGGCAGCTCCACCGTGTAGGCGGTCGCCGGGTTCAGCGTCGCATCGGTGCCGTCAACCACGCCGCCGCCAAACGGATCGGGCCCGGCCGCGATCTTGCCGCCCACGTAGGTGCCGTTGTCGATGAATTGCTGCGTGACGCGGTTCGCGCCGGTGACCTCGTTGAACCGGCTCGAATAAAACTGGCCCCACCAGTCGAGGCTCACGGTCTTGCTCGGCCGGTAGCTCAACGCCGTGAAGATGTCCTGCGTCTCGTTCTTCTGGTTGATGTAGTAGCCGTCGCCGTAACGCGCCAGATAGCTCGTCCGATAGGCGAGTTTGTCGTTGATCGGACCACCGGTGTCGATCGTCGCCTCCGGATTCCAATACGACCGCCCGCTCGTCCAGTAGCCAAACGTGGTGCTGATCGTCGTGTGCTGGGCGTCGAAGTAAGGCGCCTTGGTGACGAGATTCACGTAGCCGCCCGGGCCTTCACCCTGCGGTCCGTAGACCGCCGACCCGGGGCCTTTCACGATGTCGAGCGCCTCGACGCCGTTGAAGCTCGGAAACACGCTGTTGCGGCTGAAATTCGTGCGCTGGCCGTCCACGTAGAGTTCGCCGAGGTCGCCGCGGATCTGCGGTGTGGCCGGGATGCCGTATTGCGCCGCCGAGTAGACACCCGGTGAAAACTGGCCGAAGTCCATCGCGTCCTTCACCTGGCGGTCGTCCATCCAGGCCTTGTTGACGCTCGTGACTGCCCGGGGCGTGTCGAGAATGCTGCGGCCGTCGCCGAGCACGCTGCCGATCGGCCGGACGGTCGGAAGGATTTGCTCGTCGAGCGGCACCTCACTGACCGTGAATTTCTCGAGGGTGGTGACCGGTTCGGTTGTCGGTGTGGTCGTATCCGTCGCCGATTCCGCGAGCAAAGGTCCGTTCAGACCGGCCAAGCACGCGATCATGACGCTGCCATGCGCGAACTTTTTATATGTTTTGTTCATGTAGGATGTGGGAGTGGATAGGTCGCGTTCCCGTAGCACCGCATATGCCACGGACTTCGCGCCGGGTCGCACACGGCCCGGCCCCGGCGCGAAAAAAAGTCATGCCGTCGGTCGCATCGATGAACGAAATTTTCCTGCCGCTACCGCGGCGCCGGCGGCGCCGCGAGGAAGCTCGCATCGAAAACCTCGTCGGCCGTCACCGGCCGGTCGAGCAGACCGATGCCCGAAAGTTGGCGGATCTGCGTGTCGATCCGTTCGCGGGTGATCCGGCCCACCGCGTCGCCCGCCGCGGGATCACCCGTGACCAAGTGATATTCCTGCATCGCGTGGACGCTGAAATCCATGAAGCCCGGCTCCATCTTCGGATTGAGCGACGCGATCCGCGTGTTCGCCTCCGTCCGGTCGCCGGAGATGTATTCGCTCCAACCGCGAACCGTCGCCGCCGCAAAAGCCCGCACGACCTCGGGGTGCTCCTGCGCGAAACTGCGGCGCGTATACCAGACGCGGTAGGGCGAAAAACCGCTGTCCGAAAGCACGAGCACGCCGATGTTCGCACCCTCCTTGCGCACGTAGTAGGGCTCGTTGGTGAGAAAACACTGCTGCACGAAATTCTTGTCCGCGAGGAAGCGGCTCATTCCGAAGTCGGTCGGGGTGACCGCCACCTTGATGTGAAACGTGTTTTCCATGATCGTGATGAACGCCGAGCCCGGCACGGCCATCAGGTTGCGCCCGTCGAGATCCTTGAACGTCTTGATGCCGCTCTCCTGGTGAAACAGGATCGCCTGCGGGTCCCGCTGCATGAACGCGCCGATCATCATGAGCGGCACGCCGCGGCTGGCGGCGATGATCACGTCGTCGCTCCGCCCGATCGCGAATTCCGCGCGGCCGGTCGCCACGACCTGCGCCGGGATGGTCGTCGGGTTGCCCTGCCGGATTTCCACGTCGAGCCCCGCATCGCGATAGTAACCCTTGACCAGCGCCTGGTAAAAGCCGCCGTGCTCCGGCTGGGCGAACCAATCGGTCTGTAGCACGACTTTCACGAGCGGCTTGGCGCCGGCCCCAGCCGCGATCGGCACCTCGGCCGGTTTGCCGCAACCGCCGAGCGCCACCAGGAAACCAACCACCATGGCGCGCGCCATCATCGGTGGGTTCGAGCGAAATCTTTTCATAAATCTTCGGCCCACGCGTTCACTCCTTGCGCACCATCGAGTCGTGCCACCGGTGCAGCAGCCGCCAGTGGAGGTAGTTGACGCCGCCCACGAACAGAAAACCCATCAGGCACGCCACCAGCCCGGTCGCAAAGAGCGCGGGAATTTTTAGCTGCGAGAAATACGTGATGGTCATGAACCCGATTCCGCCGACGCCGTTTTGCGCGCCCCCCGCCAGGAAATCGCCCGTGATCGCGCCGATCGGCGCGAGCGTGCCGGCGATTTTCATTCCCGTCAGAAAATACGGCATCGCCCCGGGCACGCGCAGGTGGCGGATTTCCTGCGTGCGGGTCGCGTTGCACATCACGAACAGCTCCTGGAGATTCCGGTCGACCGAGATGAACCCCATCGTCGTGTTCGCCACGACCGGGAAAAAACAAATCATGAACGTGATCATCACGATGCTCGGCAGCCCCTGCCCCAGCCACAGGACGAAAATCGGCGCGAGGATGATCACGGGCGTCATCTGCAGGATCAGGATGAACGGATAGAGCGATTGCTTCAGCCGGATCGAGAACGCCATCACCATCGACAGCGCGAACCCCACGCCCACGGCCGCGAGAAACCCCAGCAGCGCGCCGCGCCCGGTCACGAAGGCCGACGTCAGCAGCGTCGCCCGCTCGTGCCACGCCGCCGCCAGGATCTCCGCGGGAGACGGCAGCACATACGATTCGATGCGAAACAGCCGCTTCAGCCCAAACCACGCCGCGATCAACACGACTCCGGTCGCGAGCGGAAGCAGCCATGCGTTTTGCCGTTTCATCGCCGGATTCTAGCGCCGCACCAGCCGGAGCTCGCGCGTGGTCTCGGCCAGCAGGCTCAAGAACCCGGGTGTTTCCCGGAGTTCCGGTGTCCGCGGCTGGGCGAACGGCACCTCGATCACCCGGTGCATCCGCCCGGGGTTGGCGGACAACACGACGATCCGCGTCGAAAGAAACACCGCCTCCGCGACCGAGTGCGTCACGAAAAACGCGGTGAAGGGATCGCGCTCGCGGATCGTGAGCAGATCCTCGTTCAGCCGGTCGCGCGTCATCTCGTCCAGCGCGCCGAACGGTTCGTCGAGCAGCAGGATGTCCGGCGCCACGCTCAGCGCCCGCGCGATCGAGACGCGCATCTTCATGCCGCCCGAGAGTTGCCACGGGTATTTCTCCGCCGCCTCGGCCAGCCCGACGACGTTCAGCATCTCCCCCACTCGTTCCCGTCGCCGGTCTGTCGGATCGCCGCGCAACATCAGTGGCAGTTCCACGTTCTCCGCCACCCGTCGCCATGGCAGGAGGTTCGCATCCTGGAAAACGAGAAACACCTCCTCGCGCGCATCCGCCGGCGTCATGCCGTCCACCACGATCCGGCCCGCCGTCGGCTCCGTCAGCCCGGCGATGAGTCGCAACAACGTGGACTTCCCGCAGCCGCTCGGGCCGATGAAGCTCACGAAGTCGCCGCGCTCCACCGTCAATTCGATCCCTTCGAGCACGGGCGCGCCCGCGCCAAAGCGCTTGCCGACGCCCTCGAGGTTCACGATCGGCCGGCTGGTCATGGGCGCGCAGCAGGATCCGGCGCGGCATCGTCGCACCGGGTGGATCGGCTCACCGCTTCGCCTTGCATGGCTTCGGGCCGGCCGCGCCGCCGCGTTCACGCCGGCACCGTCGCGGGCGCAAACGGATTGTTTGCATAGGTTTTCATCTTGCCGGGATTGAGCAGGCCGCGCGGATCGACCTCGCCCTTGAACGCCCGCTTGTCCGCGATGTTCGGGTGCCGTCCGCCTTCCTCGAGATGGAACGTGTGCGGATTGGCGATGAACACGCCGAGTTCGGCGCACGCCGCGAGGATTTCGTTGAGCCGCTCCTCCGAGCGGAAATGCACCAGCGGGATTCCGCCGACGACGATCGGGTCTGCATTGAGCGCGGCCGCGTTGCCCCGGAGCATTTTCGAGTTGCCCGCCGTCCATTCGAGGTGCAGCAGGATTTCTCCCGGGAACCGGCGATGCAGTTCCGCGAACTGCTCGCGAAAATTCGAGCCGAACCCCGACTGCAGATAAGTGAAAGCGGGATCGCTCTGGATCGCCCACAACGTCGTGTGGTTCCACGTGTAGTCCGTGATGAACGGCGGCTTCGGCGGATCGGCGAGCGGCTGGCGATAACGGCACACCAGCCCGGCGGCCTCCGCCGCGGCGACCGCCTCCGCCGTCCGGGCGCGGTCGATCAGCAGGAAGCTCACGTGCTCGGCTGCGGGCAAAAACTTCTTGAGCGGCTTGAAAAACGACGGCGTCGGCCACTCGAATTGCGTGACTAGCCGCTTGCGCCAGTCCGCGCGCCGGGCCGCGCCATCGGTCCAGTCGAGCAGCTTGTCCCAATCCGTGGAGCCAAAAATCAACTGGTCGTAGTCCACCTTCGGCGCCAGCCGCATCTCGATCTCGACCATGAAACCCGTCGTGCCGTAGGTGTGCAGCGCCTTCAGCGACTCGCCCTCCTCCAGCCGGATGAGCCTCGGCTCCGCTTCGCAGGTGAGAATCGTGACGGACTTCACGTTGCCGGGCGCATTGATGCCGCCCCACGTGATCGAGCCGATGCCACCCGACCCGCCGCAAAAGAAGCCGCCGATCGTGCACTTGACCCAGGTCGACGGCATGCAGCGCAATTCCCAACCCGCCGCCCGGCCCGCCGTCTCGATCGTGCCGAGCCGCGCCCCGGCCTCGACGCGCGCCACGCCGCCCTCGAGCGACAGGATCCGGTCGAGCCGCGAAAGGTCGACCACGACGCCACCGTAGAGCGGCACGCACTGGCCGTAGTTTCCCGTTCCTGCTCCCCGCGGCACCACCGGGACGCCCGCCTCGAAACAGGCCGCGACCACCGCGCGCAGCTCGCTCACGGTCCCTGGCCGCACGACGACCTCCGCCCGTTTGTCGTCCAGCTGGCGTCGCAGCACCGGCGAATACCAATAAAAGTCCTTCGAGAGCGTGGTGAGTGTGTCGCCGCCCGTGATGATATTTTCCGGGCCCGTCGCGGAGCGAAGCCGCGCCACAAGCCCCTCCGGGATTTTGCTCATGCCCTGTCTTGAGCAAGAACTCTGCCACCGGCGCCCGGCGGCACCCGCTGCTGGCATCGGGCCTGCTAAACCGTCCCGATGACCACCGGCGGCCAGCCATTCCGACCTGCGCGCTCTCCCGGCTTCCTGCCGCAGGGTTAAGCGCACTCGCATCATGCTCTACCTGCGCCGCGCCCGCGTGCCCGTTTCCGTTCTGCCCGCGGGTTTTCCCGCCGCGGCGGATCCGCTGGAACCTGCGGTGCTCTGCGATCTCACCATCGCTCGCGATGCCATCGCGACGGTCACGCCCGCCGGTGCGGACAAAGCTCCCGGCGGCTCAGGCACGCGCATCGTGGATGCCGGCGGCGCGCTGGTCTTTCCCGCGTTCATCGACGCCCACACCCATCTCGACAAGGCCCACACCTGGTTCCGTGCTCCCAATCGCACCAACACCTTTTTCGACGCCCTCGACACGCTCTGGCGCGACAAGGAGAACTGGACCGCCGCCGACCTCCACCGCCGGGCCGGCTTCGCACTGCGCTGCGCCTGGGCGCACGGCACCCGGCTTATTCGCACGCATGTCGACACCGCCTTTCCCGGCGCCGAGACGAGCCACGCCGTCATGGCCGAGTTGCGCGCCGAATGGCGCGGTCGCATCGAGCTGCAAACTGTCCCGCTCTGTGGCGACGAGCATTTCCCGACATCCGAGGGCCGCCGCGTGGCCGATCTGGCGCTGCGTTACGGCGCCAACGCGCTCGGGGGATTTTTGCAGATGTCGCCCGGGCTGCCCCGCCGCATCGAGGCGTTGCTCACGCTCGCCCGTGAGCGCGGCGTCGGCATCGATCTCCACGTCGACGAAAACGGCCGGGCGGAATCCGAGTGCCTGCGCCTCGTGGCCGAGGCGGTGTTGCGCACGCAGTTCCCCCATCCGGTCGTCTGCGGCCACTGTTGCAGCCTCGCCGTCCAGCCGCCCGACCGTCAGCGCGCCACCATCGCACTCGTGAAGGAGGCGGGCATCGGCGTGATTTCCCTCCCGCTCTGCAACCTCTACCTGCAGGATCGACGCGGGGAGTTTCCCGTCTCGCCCCACTGGCGCGGGCTCACGCTCGTGCGCGACCTGCTCTCGGCCGGCGTCCCCGTCGCCTGCGCCAGCGACAACGTCCGCGATGCGTTCTGCCGCTACGGCGATCTCGACATGGCGGAAGTCTATTCGCAAAGCGTCCGGCTCGCCCACCTCGAGGCCGACCTCGGAGCCTCGGTCGGGACCGTCACCCGCCTCGCCGCCAACATCGTCGGCCGCCCGGAACTCGGTCGCATCGCGCCGGGCGGCCCCGCGCGATTCGTCATCTTCACCGCCCGGTCGTTCAGCGAACTCCTCTCCCGCCCCGCGGCCTCGCGCCAGTGCATCGATGGCGAGAACGTCCACTCGCCCGCGCCGCCCGACTTCGCGGAACTCGGCGAGCCGGTTCCCTGAGCGCCGCCCGGTGCGTGGCTTTATTCCTGCTTTTCCTCCCCGTGCTCATTCGCGTCTCCAAGATCGCGCTCGTTGGCGCCTCGGCCTTCTTTCTCCTGCTGGTCGTGTTCAACAACCTCACCGACTACGGCTCGAATTTCGAGTTCGTGAAACACGTGCTGTCGATGGACACGACGTTCCCCGGCAACGCCGGCATGTGGCGCGCGTTCACGAGCCCGCTCCTGCACCACGCATTTTACGCCACGATCATCCTGTGGGAAGCCGTCACCTGCGCCCTGCTCGGCGCCGGCACCTGGCGGCTGTGGCAGGCCCGCACCGCGCCCGCGGCGGGCTGGCAGACCGCCAAGTCGCTCGCGACCCTCGGCTTCACGCTCAGCCTGCTGCAGTGGTATGTCGCGTTCATCTCCATAGGCGGAGAGTGGTTCCTGATGTGGCAGTCGAAAACCTGGAACGGCCAGGACGCCGCCTTCCGGATGTTCACGCTGATGGGCGTCAGCCTCGTTTTTCTGACGCTCCGCAACGACGACCTGCCCGCGGCGAAATCATGACCGCGCCGCTCACGCCTCCGCTCTGCCTGGCGGACGACGCCACGTTCTGGCCGCGTTTCCGCTGGCCCGAATTCTCCCGCTGGCCGGATCCCGCCTCGACCCTCGTGGTCCTGCCGCTCGCCGGGATGGCCGACTGGGGACTCGGTCACGCGCTCGACGCCGAGGAAACTCTTCTCCTCTCCATCCTTCTAGCCGCCTCGCAAAGACGTCCACCTTCACTGCCCCTTCTCGTCACCCCGCCGCTCCGCTTCGTCCTCGGACCCGATTCCGGTTGCGCCTTCGCCGTCGATCCGCCCGTCGCGCATGCGCTCGTGGCCGAGGTCGTGGCGTCGATCGCGGCCTCCGGTTTCCGGCGCGTCGTGTTGTTCAACTCCAGCCCGTGGAACGAGGAACTCATCGCCGCCGCCGCGCGCGACCTGCGGATCGCCCACGGGCTCCAGATTTTTCGCATCAGCCTGAGTGGACTGGGACTCGACCTGCATCCGACGCGCAGCCGCGACCGCCGCAAGGTCCAAACGCTGCTCACAGCCCTAACGGGTCGCACTCCGGACGCGTCGGTGGGCGAACTCTCCGTTCCGCCGGCGCGCGGCTGGGGCGACGAGTCGGTCCGCCCGCTCGGCGGTTCACCCCAATCGCTCGCCGCCGCCATCGCAGAGAGCGCACCCATTTTGGCGGAAGCCGCCACGCATCTGCTTTCGCTGCTCGGAGAAATCCACGCCCGCCCGCCGCTCGCGCACGATGGTGTCATCCCGCCCGCCGTCCCATGAGCGCGCCGGCCTCCACCGCAACGTTTCCCGCCTACCGCGAGCGCTACCTGCCGGCCATGACGCCGGGGCAGATCGCCGCGCTCTCCGACAAAGCCTGGGCGCCGGTCATCGTCGCCACCGGTGCCATCGAGCAGCACGGCCCGCATCTGCCGGTCGCCGTCGATTCGCTGATGGGACAGGTGTGGCTCACGCGCGCGCTCGCGCGGTTGCCCGCCGGCGCCTCGTGTTACGTCGCGCCACCGATCACCATCGGCAAGAGCAACGAGCACACCGGCTTTCCCGGCACCCTCGCCATTTCGAAAGAAACGCTGCGTGCTCTGCTCTGGGCAATCGCGCGGCAGATCCACACCTGGGGCTTCCGTCATCTCGCGGTGCTCAACACCCACGGAGGCAACACCGCCGTCGTCATCTACACCTTGCGCGAGATCGGTGCGTCGCTCGGCCTCCAGTGCGGGCTGCTTGCGCCGGCCTTCGACCTCGACCTGCCGCCGCAGGAGAATGCCTACGGCTACCACGCCAACACCGCCGAGACCGCCTGGCTGCTCGCCGTCGCCCCGCAGTTCGTCGACCTGCCCGGCGCCGTTTGCGAATACTGCGGCGACGTCAACACACCCGGCGAACTCCGCCCCGAACGCGCCCCGGCCACGATGGCGTGGGTCACCGCCGATCTTTCCAAATCCGGCATCATGGGCGATGCCACCGCCGCCACCGCCGCGAAAGGTGCCGCGTGGATTGAGCACGGCGCGGACCGCTACGCCGCCGCGATCGCCGAGCTCTGCCGAGTGGCGCGCGACGCGACCTGATCCGAATCGCGCATCGCCGCGCACCGTCCTTCGACGGGGTAACCCACCAGATTATCCGACTCCCGGTCGATCGATTTTATTCAGGGCGCGCGACGCGACGCTTCGAACAGCGGCACCAGGCGCATTGCGATCACGTCGACCAAGCCCTTGTCGGTCAGCCGGAATTCCGGGATCACCGACAGCGGCAGCAAGTTGAAGCCCATGTAGGGAACCTTGCAGCCGAGCCTTGTCCAGGCGCGTTTCAGCACCGTCGTCTCGCGCGCCACGACCGGCGCGCGCTTGTCCGACAGCAATCCCGCCACCGGTAGCGCCACGCTCGCGAGCACCTTGCCGCCCCGCACGACACACACGCCGCCGCGGAGCTTTTTCACCGCCGCCAGCGCAACCTGCATGTCGCGCTCGTTCGTGCCCGCCATGACGATGTTGTGCGCATCGTGCCCCACGCTGCTCGCGACGGCACCGTCGCGCAGCCCGAAGTCGCGCAACAGGCCGTGCGCCACGCCGCCGTTCTTGCCATGGCGTTCGACGACCGTGAGGAAACACAGGTCGTGCGTCGCGAAACAATCGTCCCACGAAACGTGGGCGCCGAGTTCCACGCGATCGCGCACCGTCACGATCCCCGGCGGCACCACCCGGATCGCGTTCGCCGTCACATTCGGCCCTTTCGTGCCATTTTTCTGCGGCAACGCCGGCGTGAGCCGCACGCGCTTTGGCAGCTTCACCGTCTCGTAGGCCGCGCGCGGATAGCGGTAGCGCCGGCTCAGTGCGCGGTCGAGCAGCGGCGTGATCCTGCGGCGCTCGACGACGAGTTCACCGCCGAACCATGTGTTCTGCACCTCGAGGCCGTCGTTGAGCAGCACGAGGTCGGCCCGCCGCGCCGGTGCGAGCCCCCCGAAATCGCCGTCCATCGCGTAACGCGTCGCGGGATGGAGCGAACCGAGGCTCCACGCCGTGGTCGTCGGCAATCCGGCGGCCACCGCCTGCCGCACGACCCAGTCCATGCCGAAGAGAAAAAGATCGTCCGCGTCGCGGTCGTCCGTGCAGACGCAGACCCGCTTCGGGTTCGCGCCGAGTTCGGTCACCGCCTTGATCGCCTGCGGCAGCGAATGCCACGGCGTTTTCGGGTTCCCGCCCCGCAGGAACACCCACACGCCCGCCTCGAGAAAGTCGTCGCTGATCTCGCGGTCGATCGCCTCGTGCGTGTCGCTGACACCGCTCGCCGCGCACGCCGCGACAAATTCGCGTCCGTAGATATGCCCGCACACCGGCCGGCCCCGCTTTAAAGCCTCCGCGAGGATCGCGTGACTCCGTCCGTCGCCCATCGCCACCGACACGTAGTCCATCTTTTCGCCGAGTGCCACCGCCTCGGGCCAGCGGTCGAAGATCCGCCCGATCTTTACCGGCGTCAGGTCGCCGCCCGCGGTCTCCAGCTTCGAATTCGTCGCCGGCACCGTGCTCGGCACCGTGAGAAACACCGATAGCGGCGCCCGCCGCGCGTCCTCCAGCATCCACTCGATGCCGGCGACGTCGCACACGTTGCCGATCTCATGGCTGTCGCAGAACACGGTCGTCGTGCCGTTGAGCAGCGCCGCCTCGGCGAACGCGCACGCCGTCATCATGCTGCTCTCGATGTGGACGTGCGGGTCGACCAGCCCGGGGGCGAGGATGCCGCCCCGTGCGTCGTATATTTTCGCGCCCCCGAGCTTCGACTTCTTGAACGCGCCCGCCGGCTTCACCGCCGCGATCCGGCCGCCCTTGATCCACAGCTCGCGCCGCGGGTGGATGCGCTCCGTGTAGGTCGACAGCACGCGCGCGCCGGTGATCACCAGGTCGGGCGCCGTTTGCCCCATCGCCACGGCGGCGAGGGAACGCGTCATCGTGTGCAGCGGGGCGACGGAAAATCGGGTCAGCATGCCGGCAATCAAGCATGCCGCCGGCCCGCGCGCCACGCGAATTTTGTGCGACCCGCCCGTCCTACGTCCCCTCGTAGACCGCGGCGAGCGCGAGCAGCAATTTCTCCAATTGCCGGAAATACTCGTCCTCCGGCATCTTGCCCTTCGCCTCGCGCAATTGCGCGACCTTGAGCTCCAGCGCGTCGCGCTGCGCCCGCACTGCCGGCGGGAGCTGTTGCTCCCGCGCGCTGCGCACGAGCACAAACTGCTGCGCGCGCGCGCCGTCGAGCGTCGCCCCATCCTTCGCCTGCTTGGTCGCGCGGACCCCGCGAAACCAATCGGCCGGCGTGCCGAGACCATCGCCGTTGTCGTCGATCAACGCGTGCTCCGTCGCGAGCCGGCCCTCCGTCTTGTAATATTCCGCCGTCCGGTGGGACCCGCCGAGGAAGCCCTCCAGCAGCGACACCTGCCCGTCCTTGTCGAGGTCGCTCTTCGGGTCGGCCATGGCCTCGGCCAGGAATTTTCCGAACCGCGCATAGTTCTGCTCGTAGCCGCTCCGGGTCGAGCTCACCACCACTCGGTTCGGTCCCGCGAGCTTCGCGAGAAACGGCGCGCTCGCCGACGCCGTGTCGATCACCGCCACGGGCCGCTTGAACGGCAGCAGCCATGCCGCCAGTTCCGTCGCCGACACGTCATTCCCCCGCAAATTAAATTTTGCCTCCTTGCCGTCGAAGGTCCCGTGGCCGACCAGCACCAGCCAGAATTCGCCCGCGCCCTCCTTCGGTTCGGCCGCACACGCCTGTTGCAGCGCGTCGTGATCGCTCCCGGCGCCCGCCGACGCCCCGCCAATCGTGATCTGTTTCGCGCCCGCCTGCGCGCCGACCGCCGTCCAGGTTTTGACTTCGCCGTCGAAGACCGTCGCATAATCGGCCTCGCCCGGGGCGCCAGCCACGACGATGACCGTCGGCCGGTCGTCAGCCGGCGCCGCGGCAAAACTCCGCCCGCCGGCGCCAGCCGCCAGCAGCAACAGGCTCCAAAGCGCCCGCGTTCTCATGGCATTCCTTTCCAGCGCCGCAGCCCCCACTCGGCGAGCAGGCACGCGAGTGCGAACAAAAACATCACCGGCGTGTGCCATGCGGGATAACTCCACGTCTCCATCACGGGTGCGGTCATCTGCGGCAGCCGGCTCGCAAATTTTCCCAGATCGGCGGCCGCGATCACCTCGCCGCCCGTCTTGTGCGCGAGTTCTTCCATCAGCGCCACGTTTGGCGTGAGCGACCGGAATTCCTCGGCCGCCAGATCCGTGCTCCAGCCCGCCTGCGCGTGGCCGAGGTTCGCACCGGCGTTGTTGGTCACCTTTGCCACGGCCTTGTAGCCGCCCGTCAACCGCGGCACGTAGGTCGCCTGGTAAAGTCCCGGTTCGCTGAGCGCCGGCTCCGCCTCGATCTGGATCGCCGCGCCCGCGGCACCCGCCGTGCCGGCGAACACCACCGGCTCCACCTCGACCTTCACTGTGGCGTCGTCCACCGGCTGAAATTTCCCGTCGCGCACCCGCACCTGCACCAGCACCGCGCCGTTGGCGTCGGCGGACAGCGGCTCGACCGTGCAGTCGACCCGGTTGGGCACGTCCGACACCAGCCAGCGCACCATTTGTCGCCACGCCTTGTCCATGTCGAGGTGCGACGCCGCGTCGTGCATCCCCCAGCGATAGACGTCGCCGATCATCAACGCCGCCGTGCGTCCGCGGCCGAACCGCTGCACCGCCAGCGCCGGCAGCTCCGTGCCCTTTTCATCGCGGGCCGTGGTGATGAGGCTCGCGCCGGGCTTCAACCCCCGCACGTGATTGATGATTTCGAACGGAACCATGCCCTCGAGCCGCGCCCGCTCGTCCGACTCCGTGTCGCGCAGCCGCGCCCATGCCTGCAGCCAGCCCTCCCGCGCGAGTTGCAGGTGCAGGTTCGGGTCGCCCGGCGGATAAGTCGCCGCGTCGTCGCGATCGAGATAGACCGGCAGCATGTCGCCGATCGGCGTCCGCGCGTATTTTCCCTCCTGAAAGCTCTCCATCCCGCCGAGCATCAGGAAGCCGCCGCCGCGCTCGGACACGAATTTCTGCAGGAGCATCGCCTGGTCGGGCGCGAAAAACTCCGACTCGAGATCGTCGACGATCACCGCCTGATAGCCGTAGAGCTCCTCCGGCGTGCGCGGAAATCCGGCCCGCAGCTCGGCTTCGTCCCGCGTGTTCAGGCGCTCGAGCACGGGCTGGTCGTAGCGCTGCACGTCCTCCGGCGACTGGTCGCCGAAACCGCGGAACAGCGGATTGCTCGTCTCGCCCGCCCGCCCGCGAAAGTCGAACTTCGGCTCACGCTTGGCCACCCGGATCAGCCCGACCAGCTGCACCTGCGGGTCCTCCTGCTCGGCGCGATTCAGGAACTTGAACTCCCAGTTCGCCCGCCCCGCCACATAAAGCACGCGGAACGGCTCGTCGCCGCGGTCCACCGCCAGCACCCGCGAATTGTTCGCCAGCGTCGCCTCGCCCGCCGTCGCCGCGCCGCCCGCCATCAAGCCGCCGCGCGGACTGACCCGCACCTGGTAAAACGACAGGCCGGGCTGCTCCGGCTTGAGCTGAAAGCGAAACGCCAGGGTGTCGCCGTCCGCCCGCGCGTCGGCCGTCTGCTCCTGCAGCGTCTTCCCCGTCCGGTCGACGAGCTGCGCCACCACCGGCTGCCCGCTGAACCCGGCCGTCGTCACGTCGGCCTGGATCGACACCGGCGCATCCTCGAATGCCGTCTGCGTCACGTGCACCTGTTGCACCGCGATGTCGCGCACGGCGTCGCGCCGGCCGATCACGACGGGATAGACCGGGGGCAACCCGCGCAAATCCGGCAGCGTGCCGCCCGGCAGGTCGGTCGCGTTGCCGTCGGTCAGCAGCAGCACGCCCGCCAGCGGCCGGCCCTGAAATCGTTCCTTCAGCGTGTGCAGCGCGGCGCCAAGCGAAGTCGAGCGCCCGTCGAACGCGAGTTCATGGAAATCCGCCGTCGATTGCAGCCGCGCATCGAAGAGATAACGGCGCACCTCGAACGTGCTCGCGATCGTCGACTGCCAGCCCGCACCCGTCGGGTCGACAAGTTCGCGCAACTGGTCGCCGCGACTCCGCGCGTCGCCGGCATCGTGAATCTGGAGGCCCTGGCTGTTGTCCGCCACGATCGCAAAGAGGTTCGCGCCGGGCCGCGGCCGCTGCCCGAGCCACAACGGTTCCAACAGGCAGATTGCGAGCGCGGCGAGCCCGAGGAGCTTCAACGCGAGGCAGACTCCCCGCAACGGGTGCGCCGCCGACGCCCGGTAGCTCCACGCGAGCACAAGCACCGCCACGGCCAGAAACCCGACCGCGGGCCAGAGCCAGTTCCAGCCGGAGAATGTGAGGGAGGACGGCATCACGCCAACGCGGCCGCTCCGCCATCGAGTTCGGAAAACGCCGGTCGCATCATCGCACCGCCTCCGCTTTCGCCTCATCCTTGCCCAGTTCCTCGTAGTAACGCCGCACCGAGTCCGCGAAGCGGTTCGGCACGGGATCGCGGTCGATCGGCGCCAGCGAGTCCTTCGGATCGCGCCGCGCAAGCTCCTCGGCCACGCGGCTCCGCACCTCGACAAGCGGCTTCAAGATTTGCAGCTGGACCACCGTCCAGTCGGGTTTGGTCCGGTTCTGCGCCGCGTCGCGCCGCACCAGCCGTGCGCGCTCCCGCGCATTCGCCACCGCGTCGCGCAGGTCGGGAGAGTCGAGCAGTTCCTCGACATTGCGCAGGCGGTCGGTCCACGGACCAAAATTGTCGCCGGCGATCGGCCCGCCGGCCCGGTCGCCCAGCTGCGCGCCGCCATTATAGACGCCGCCGGTGTCGACGCCGCCGCCGTTCAGGAAATTGTCGACATTGAATCCGCCGCGATTCCCACCGTTCTGCTGGCCGTTGCGCCCGCCGCGACCGCCCGCGAGTTGCTGGCGCCCACCGCGCGCCTGACCGGGCTGCGCATTGTCGCGCGGCTGGCCGTTCGCATCGCGAGGATTGTCGGCGTTGGCCTGAGCTTCACCCGGCTGCGCGCCGCCGGCCTGGGCTCCGCCCGGCTGTTGCTGACCGGGCTGCTGGCCGCCGCGACCGCCCTGCGCGTTTTGCTCGTCGGCGTTGGCCAGGCCGCGTTCGCCCTGGCCCGGCTGTTGACCCGGCTGCTGGCCGCCACCGCCCGGACGCTGACCGGGTTGCTGACCGCCGCGTCCCGGCTGCTGGCCCGGTTCGGAGCCATCCGCCGTGGCTTCACCGGGCGCCGGCTGGTTGCTGTTGCCCGGCTGCGCACCGGGCTGCTGCTGGTCGCCGCGTTGCCCCGTTTGCCCGGGTTGCCCGGCCTGCTGGCTGGCCTTGTCACCACCGGCGGGAGCCTGACCCTGCGCCTGCGCGAGCTCGCGCTGCAATTGGTCGGTGAGCTGGTCGAGCTCCGACTGCGCCAGCTTCAACTGCTCGGCATCGTCGCCGAGCACGCTGTCGGCGGCGCGTTCGACGCCGCGCTTCAATTCGTCGATCTCGCCCCGCGCGCGCTGGCCCGCCTGGCCCGCCTGCGGGAGATAACCCTCGTTGAGCATCGTGCGCGTGAGATCGAGCGCCTTCCCGCCGCCGTCCTGCTGCGCAGTCTGGTCCAGCTGGTCGAAGATATCCGGACGGATGATGCCGTTGTTGATCAAATCCTGCTTCGCCTGCTTGATCGTGTTCGTGTCGTCGGTGCTCAGCTTGCGGATGCTGTCGTAAAGCTGGCGGGACAAGAGCGGCTCGATGTTTTCCGCCTGCTCGGAAACCTGCTCGGCGCGGTCGACGAGCTTGTTCATCCGCTCCTTCTGCTGCGCGAGCTGGTCGAGCAATTCCTTCCGGTCGCCCGTGTCGGTGAGCGTCTTCCGCTGGGTGCCGTTGCCGAGCGCGTCGAGCTTCTGGCCGATGTCGGCCTGCTGGTTCGCAAGATCGCGCGCCTCGCTGCGCATCTCGCGCAGGTCGTCGGCGAACTGGCTCGAGTTCTCCTTGCGGAGGTCGTCGCGGATCTGCTGGAGCGACCGCTGGGCGCGCGTGCCGGCGGCGAGCGCCTGCGCCACCGAGCCCTGGGAAGCGGCATCGGCGGCGCGCTGGATGTCCTGGCGCGTCTGGTCGAGCTGCTGGCGTTGCTGCGACATGTTCGCCTGGTTCTCCGGCCGGTCCATCCGCTGCTGGACTTCGTCCGCATCCGCGAGCATCTGGCGCTGCTCCTCCTCGAGGCGTTTGAGCCGGCGCTTGAGATCCTCCCGCTCCTGCTCGGTCTTCGCCTCCTGCAGCGAGGTCTGCAATTCCTTGAGCCGGTCGTTGAGATCCTGTTGCCGGCGCGCGAGTTCCTGCAGCCGGTTCATCACCTGCAACTGCTCCTTGCGCTCCGGGCTTTGCGGCGCCTGCGCCTGCCGCTGGGTCTCGTAGCGATTCTGCGCCTGCGTGAGGTCGAGCTGGTCGATCTGCCGCTGGCTGGCCTGCTGGCCCTGGCCGCCGCCGCCGCGTTGATTGCGCCCGCGCGCGACGTTGGTCTCGCGCGCCTGCAACTTGAGCAACGACTGGTAGGCCGACTGCTCCGCCGGCAGCGCCTGCGCGAGCGGCGCGGGGGTTTTCGCCGCATCCTTCAATTTCTCCAGCGCCTGCTCCATCTGCTTCGTGGCGGCATCCCACAGCGCGGCGTCGCGCGGCGAACGCGCATTGCCCATCGCCTCCTGCGCCTGGTCGAGCGCCTGCTGCTGCGAATCGTGCACCACCGTGGAGTCGTCCGCGTATTTCGGCGTCGCGCCATCGCGCTGGAGCCGCCACGTGGCGTTGATGATTTGTTTCTCGAGATCGGTCAGCTTCCGGGTCGAGTTGCCCTGGCCTTGCTGCTGTTGTTGTTGCTGCTGGTCCTGGGGCTGCATGCCCTGTGCCTCGCGGAAGACCTCGTCGAACGGCCGCACCTCCGCAAACGACAGGTCGCCACTCGTGCGGCGCAGCTTGCCGTCGGGGCCGATATCGTCGGCCCAGAGATACCACGAGATCAGGTCGTCCGGCTTCACGCCGAGGTCCTCGAGTTTGACGAGGTGATTGAACGCCCGTTTTTCCTTCGCCGCGGTGTCGTGCCCGAGCTCGATGAATTTCGTCTCCCCGCCGGCCGTCGTGTAGGCGAGGCCGTAGGCCGGCGAACCGAAGTCGTCGAACACCGTCCCGTCGAAGGTCACCTCCTCGAGCGCCGACGGCCGCACGTCGCCGCGCGGCGAATTGAGCCGCAGTTCCGGCGGGCGGTTCGGCTGGACATCGATGACAAACGGCGCCGCCACCTTGTTCGCCCGCCCGTCGGCGTCGACGAGTTTCAGGTCGTAGGTTTGCGTCGCGACCAGCGGCATGGCAGGCAGCGTCGCGACGGCCTTGCCCGGCGCGACGGTGAGCGGAATCACGGTCTTGGCCGCGTCGTGGGCGACGAGCGCGGCGGAGGCCACCGGCTTGTTGAGCTGGAGGGACAGCCCGAGCTTCGTGCCCTCGACCGCGCTGACGCGGCGCGTGTCCTCGATGTGTTTCACGGGCAATTTCGTATACGCGGGGAATGCCAGGTCGGCGTCGGACCGCACGAGCCGGGGGTGCTCGAACACCGTGACCTTGAAATCGCGCGTGTGCTGGCCGCGATATTCGATGCGATAAGTCAGATCGCTCGCGACCTCGGGCACGCTCCCGCCGAACACGGGGTCGGCGAGGCTCTTGACGAGCGGGATCGTCTGCGGCGTGGTCCCGCTGGCCCGCACCACAAGATTCACGTTCGAGGGCAGTGTCCGGCCGAAACGCGCGAGCACCACCAGGCTCTCGCCCTTTTCGATGCTCGTGTCGCCCGGCGTCACGGCGATCCCGTCCGGGCCGATGCGCACGCCCTCGGTGCGATGCTCGACCGCGGCCGGACGGAGGTTGAACAGCACAAACGCGAAGCACCCGAGCGCCGCCAGATGCATCGCCTGCACGACGGCCAGCCGCCGGGTCGGCACGACTTTCGTCCAGTCCTGCTCCTGGCTCCGCGCCGTCGCCTCCTGGAGCACGCGGTATTGCAGGAAGCCCTGCTCGGCGCCCGGTTCGAGATTCTGCTGCACCGCCGTCAACAGCAGGCCTTTCAGCTCCGGGTGCGCCTGCTCGATTTTTTGCGCGATCCAGCGGTAGTCCGGCGTGGTCGCAAAGTGCAGCATCCCGATCGCCGTGACGCCCCCGGCCGCGATCGCCGCCAGCAGCGGCAGCGCCAGCGGCGAGGCCCAGCCGGTGCCACCCTGCAGCCACACGACGCCCACGCCCACGAGGGCGGCGACGGCCCAGCAGGCCGCCAGCCTGCGCCAGAATCCGAGCCACTGGCAACGGCGGATCACGCGCCGGAGTTTCGCTTTCAGGAAATCGTCATTCATGGTGCAGCCTCCTCGAGTTTAGCCGCCAGCCGACGGGCAGTCCAGCCGGCGAGCGCAGATTCGACCAACAGCACGGCGAGCGTCGCCGCGATGAACCAGCGCCAGAGTTTCTGGCGGCCTTCCGCCTCGATGCCCTGGAGCAAAATCTTCTTGTCCGCCGCGACCGCGGGCTGCGGCCGGGTCACGGCGACCGGCACGCCGAGGCGCTCGAGCTCGTCGGTCGCCAGCGGCGCGGTGTGGCTCTCGTTCGCGTCGAGATTCACGGCAAACCGTTGCGTGCGTCCGCCCGCCGTCAGTTCATAGATGCCCGGCTGGCTCGTCTGCGCGAATGACGTCGCACCCGCGGCCAGCGCGATTTCGGCGCCGCCGGGCGCCCGCACTTTCCCGCCAGCGGCATCGGTCCGGCCGGGCGCGGAGTCGAGCGGCACCTGGTCACCGACGAACCACTGCGTCACCGGCGGCGCCATCTCGCCGCCGAGATCGAGCAACGAGAACAGCAAGGGCACGAACTTCGACGAGATGGCGAGCTGGCTGTCCTCCGGCTGCCAGCCGGACGCCAGCACCACGAGCCGGCCCTTCCCGAGCGGGATGTCGACCAGCGCGGGATCGCCGCTGTCGAACTTCGCCACCACGCGGGCGTCCGGAATCGCGGCCGCGTCGAGCCTCCGGTATTTCCAGATGTGAATCTTGGTAAAGTCGCTGAACCGCGGATCGGCAAACGGCGCGAAGAGCGGGTGCTGAAAATCGATCTCGGCAAACATCGCGTAGTTGGCCGGCTTCACCTCCTCGAGCGGCACGGAGTCGCGGCCGAGCAGCGCGGCCAGCGTCGCGGCGGACGCCGCCGACTTGGGCGCGAAGACGAGCGTCTTGCCCGCCAGCGCCTGCTCGCGCAGCGCGGCGGCCAGCGCGGCTGGCAGCGGATCGGCGATAAAAATCACGCTCGCGGACTGCGCTTCGCCCGGCAGCAGCGGCGCCGACGGGGCGTGCGCCACAATCTGCACCGCCAGCCGCGGCGTGTCGGTGAACGCGCGGCGCAGGAAGAACAACGGTTCGCGCGGATCCTCGGGCGCGTCGGCGCCCAGCCAGAGCACGCTCACCTTTTGCTGGCGCGGCGGAATCACGAAGACGGTGTTGTCGAAATTCTCGTCGTCGCCGGTCAGGGCGATCTGGCGGACGCCAGCCGCAGCCGCGCCTCCACCCGCGACATCCTTGGGCAGCGGCACCGGGAAAACCCGGCTCTGGCCCGGCGGCACATACGCGTCCATCGCGGGCCCGTCGAATTCCCCGGTCGCTCGCGTCCAGCCGAGCTTGAACTGCTCGCGCTGCGAATCGGCCGCGTTGGTCACGCGCACGCGCACGACGGTCGCGGCCGTGCGGCTCGCATCGACCGCCTCGGCGACGAGCTGCACCCCCGCGTTGGTCGGGTTCCGCGCCTTGACCGCCTCGACGCGGAGCTCGACGCCCTTCGGCCACTCGTAGGCCTGCAAGGCATCGAGCCGGCTGCCCGCCTGCAGGTCGCTCACCAGCACGATCTGCCGCGGACCGGGCACGGCCTTGCCATCGGTCTCCGCCAGCGCCTCGGCGGCGGTGATGAGGGCGTTGCCGAGATGCGTGCCCGCCCAGCCCGGCGTGACGGCACCGAGGCGGCCCAGGGCGAGGGCGGCGCGATCGCCGGCCGGTGCGCGATCCCATTCTTCAAACGGAAAAATCGCCGTGGCCTGCCGGTCGAAGGTGAACAGCGCGACGTGGTCCACCGGCGCGGCCTGGCGGAGGACCGCTTCCGCGCGAGCGCGCGCCTCGGCCCACAGGCCCGCGCGACGCATGCTCGCACTCGTGTCCACGAGCACGACGATCCGCTTCGGGGGTATCGCCGTCGGGTCGACCAGCGGGGTCTGTCTGAAAAACGGCCGGGAGAACCCGAGCGCCAGCAACGCGAGCGCCAGCAGTCGCAACAGCAGCAGGAGGAGGTGCTCGAGCCGGCTGCGCCGCGACAAACGCGGCGGCGTTGGCAGCAGAAACATCAGCGAACTGAACGTGGTCTTCTCACGGGTCGTCCGCCGGATGAGATGGAAGATCACCGGCCCGACGATCGCGAGCCCGCCGAGGAGAAAGAGCGGCGTGAGAAAATTCATGCGCCACCTCCGCTGCCCGCGCGCGTCACGGCGCGGAACTGCCGGCCGCGCCGCATCCGTTCCTGCAGGAACTCGAACAGCGCGATCTCGAGCGGCTGGCTCGTCGCCAGCAGATAATAGCTGATGCCGAGCTTGCGGCAGATGGCGCGGAGCGTCTCGCAGTGCGCCTGGAGCTTCTTCACGTAGTCCGCGCGCGCCGTGGCCGGGTCGATGTAGAGCGTGCGCGCCGACTCGAGGTCCTCGACCAGCACGGCCTGCTCGAGGCCGAGGTTGAGTTCCGCGGGATCGAGCACTTGGAAAACGTTCACCTCGTGGCCGCAGGCGGTGAGCGCGAGAAGGTTGCGCTCGAGCCGGTCCAGCGGCGCGAGGAAATCGGAAATGAACGCGACGAGGCCGCGTTTGCGAAACAGCGCGGTCACCCGTTCGAGCGGTGCCGTGAGATCAGTCGCGCGCCCGCCCGGCGGTTTTTCGAGCGTGTGCATCAGCTGCCGCAGATGACCCGCGCGGTGCCGCGCCGGCAGGTAATCGCGCACGGCCGCGTCGAAGGTCAGCAACCCGACCGCATCGCCCTGCAGATGGAGAAAGTAGGCCAGCGTTGCCGCCAGCGTCGCCGCGTAGGCCGCCTTGGTGTAGCCGCGCGTGCCGTAGTTCATCGACCGGCTTTGGTCGGCGAGCAGATGGGCGCGGAGGTTCGTCTCGTCCTCGTATTTCTTGATGAAGAAACGGTCGGTGCGCGCGAAGACCCGCCAGTCGAGGTAGCGCGGATCGTCGCCCGGCGTGTATTGCCGGTATTCGGTGAACTCCACCGAGAAGCCGTGATAGGGACTCCGGTGGAGCCCGCTCCAAAAACCCTCGACGACGGCGCGCGCCCGCAGTTCGAGACTGCGAATGCTCATCAGCGCCTGCGCATCGATCAGCGCGGCGGACGGCAGAGATGAACTGGGCGCGGCAGCGGTCATTTCAGTTCGCTCCCGGATCTGTCGGGTTGGAACGCTGGCGCGAACGATTCTCGAATTCGCTCTCGATCCGAGTGAGTTCGATTCGCTCTGTCTTGCTCAGTGGAAAATCCGCGTCGGCGAGCAAGCCGCGAACGAAATAGTATTCGTTGTCATTTGCCGCGCGCCCCCGCTCGAGGATTTTCAGGTGAGACTTCGGGGTCCGCGCCATCATCGCGCTGACGGACGGCAATCCGCGGCGCCTTAATTCGATCTCATATCGTGAGTGTTGGTCGACGGTCCACGTATCCGCCATCGAGAGATAATGGCGAAACACTTCGGTCAAATCCGCGAGTCCACCGTTTTTGGGATTTTCGCTCATCCTCATGAAAAATGCTTCGTGCTGAGGCTGGTTGGAGATCACCACCAGGAATTCAGCGAGTTGTCTTGGCGAAGGGTCCACGGCACAATGATTTCAACTAGCCTTCACCGGCGCCTTGGTCGCCTCGAGCAGCCGGCGGATGACTTCCTCGACGCGGATGCCCTCGGCCTCCGCGCGATAGTTGAGGAGGATCCGGTGTCGCAACGCCGGCGCGGCGAGCGCCTGGATATCCTCCACCGTCACGTGCGCGCGGCCTTGCAGCAGGGTGCGGGCTTTGGCCCCGAGCACGAGGAACTGCCCGGCGCGCGTGCCCGCGCCCCAGCTCACCCACTCGTTGACGAAGTCCGGCACGCCGGCCTGGTGCGGACGCGAAGCGGCGGCGAGTCGCACGGCATAGCGCACCATTTCCTCGGCGATCGGCACCTTGCGCACGAGGTCGTGGAAGCGTTGCACGTCCTCACCGGTGAAAAGCGGCTCGATCGCCGCGGCGCGGCCGGCGGTGGTCTGCGTGACGACCTTCACCTCGTCCGCCTCGGGCAGGTAGTCCATCACGACGTTGAACATGAAGCGGTCGAGCTGCGCCTCCGGCAGCGGATAAGTGCCCTCCATCTCGATCGGGTTTTGCGTCGCGAGCACGAAGAACGGCTCCGCCAGCACGTGGCGGACGCCCGCCGCGGTGACCTGGTGCTCCTGCATCGCCTCGAGCAGCGCGGCCTGGGTCTTCGGCGGCGTGCGGTTGATTTCGTCGGCGAGGATCATGTTCGCGAAGACCGGCCCGCGGACGAAGGTCATCTTCCGCTCGCCCCCCACATCCTGCAGAATCTCGGTGCCGGTGATGTCCGCCGGCATCAGGTCGGGCGTGAACTGGATCCGCCGGAACTCGAGGTGGAAGATCTGCGCGATGGATTTCACGAGCAGCGTCTTCGCCAGGCCGGGCGCGCCGGTGATGAGACAATGGCCGCCGGCGAGGAGCGCGATCAGGATCTGCTCGATGACGTCGCGCTGGCCGACGATGACCTTGCCCAGTTCGGCCTCGATCCGGGCGCGGCCGGCGAGCAGGCGCTCGGCGGTCTCGCGCTCGTGCTCGAAGGCGCCGGCCGGAGCCGGCGGCGTGGCGGTGGGTGTGGGGAGGACGGATGGATTGGGGATGCTCATTGAAAGTGGGAACGAGATGGAGGGGGCGGATCTCCGGACGCCGCGTGGGTTCAGTGCGTCATCAGGTAGAAGACGATATTGATGCCGAGCGGGTATGAAATCTTTTCGGAAAAAGTGTGAAAATAAGTGTTGTTCTCGCCCTCGCGCTCCCAGCCGTCGCTCACGTCGCTGTTGAAGATCGCGAGGACCATGACGCGCTGCTTGTCGTCGAGCCACGCGCGCAGGTGCATCGTTTCGAAGCCCTCGCCGCGATAAATCGTCTGCAGCTGCGAGCCCGGCAGCTTGGGATCGTAGTCGGGGTTCCAGAATTGGATCGTGGGCACCTGCATGGCCTTGATCGGGCCCTTGAGGTCGAAGACACAATGAAAGATCGGGTGGTCCGCCGCCAACTCGGTCCAGCCCCGCCCGGGCAGGACGCGTTTCATCTGGCTCTCGAATCCCGCCCATTCGTCCTCGCCCCAAAAATCGTTCACCCACAGCACGCCGCCGGTCTGGAGGTAGTTGCGCAGCGCCGTGACTTCGCCGTCGCGCAGGTTCATGTAGCCGACGTGCTCGGTGTAGATGACCGGATAGTCGGCGATCGCCGGGTCGCTCAGCTTCAGGACCCGGCAGTCCGGGTCGACCTTCAACGAGGTCAACTGCTGCAACCGATACGAGAGATTGAGGTCGGCGTCCGGGTAGTCCACCCACCAGCCCAGCCGCGACCCGCGTCCCCAGCTGCGAAAATCCGGCTGACCGGGGCGGGCCTCCGACTTGAAAATGACGCGGGCAAACGTGAACACATCCTTCTCGAAGCCCCGCGGGTTTTTCCATTCCGGCGTGCCTGTGCTGTGGGAGGCCGTCTCGCGCGCGGTCTTCACGGTGTCCTCGTCGATCAGCATGCCGCCTTCGCCGCGGACCAGGGAGCCAGGGCCCTCCTCGCCGCTCCAGAAACCGCCACCGCCGCGGCGTCCCTGGGCCGCAGCCGTCGCCGGCCACAAGGCGGCCGCCGCCCCCGCCAAAAGTAAGGTTCGAATTGCGCGCATGTCAGTGCGTCATCGCGTAGAAGATGATGTTTATCCCGAGCGGATAGGAAATCTTCTCCGAGAAATTCTTGAAGAAATAGACGTTCTCGCCCTCGCGCTCCCAGCCGTCGCCGTTGTCCGTGTTGTGCGTGGCGATCACCATCATCCGGCCCTTGTCGTCGAAGATCGCGCGGTGGTGGACGGTGCGCACGTCGCCATCGTGATTCTCCTCCCAGGTAACGCCGTCATACTGGCTCCGCTCGCCCTGCCGGTAGTTCGGCACCTGGCCCTTCGATTTGATTTCAAAGACGCAGTGGTAAATCGGGTGATCGAGCGGCAACTCGGTGAAGCTCCGGTCCGGAAACACCTGTTTCAGCACGTGCTCCGCGTTGTCCCACTCGCTGTCGCCCCAGAAATCGTCGAGCATCAGGAACCCGCCGTTGAGCAGGTATTTTCGCAGGGCCACGACTTCGTCGTCCGAGAGATAGAGGCTGCCCGGCTCGACCATGTAGATAAACGGATAGTCGGAGAGGTCCGGGTCGGTGAGGTGGATATACCGGCCGTCGGGGTTAACCTTCAGCGACGTCATCTGCTGCAGCCGGTAGGAGAGATTCAAGTCGCTGTCGGGCGTGTCCGTCGCCCAATTGCCGCCATAGCTCCCGGGGGCGCGACCGCGCCGCACGCGCACAAAGGTGAAGGTGTCCCGCTCGAAGCCGCGCGTGTTCTGCCACATCGGCGTGTCGGTGCTGTGCGACTCCACGTCGCGGGGCTTGCGCATGTCCGGACCGATCATCGTGCGCCCGCCTTCCGTCCAAGTGGGGCCGTTGCCGTCGTCGTATCCTCCGCCCCACCCGCCAAAACCCCGGCCGCCAAACCGGCGCTGCGCCATCATCATGCCGGTGACGACGACGAACAGCGCGAAGAGCGGCATGGCCTTCTTCATGGCTGCCTTGCCGGCTCGCCGGGCTTTTGCGGCGCCAATGGCACGGCCGCCTCTGCCTTCGTCGCCGTGTCCGTTTCGTCCCGGTGCAACTCCGTCAGCAGGTGCAGCGCCTCGCGGTAACGTGGCGCTTCCTCCAACGCGAGGAGCGTCTGCCGCCGCGCCTCGTCGGGGCTGCCCTGGCGATGCAGCAGCTCCGCCAGTTGAAAATGCGCATCGGCCGGGTCCGGTGGATCGAGCTGCAACAGCGTCCGCCAGGCTCCGACGGCCGTCGTCACGTCGCCGGTCGCCGTGCTGGCCTGCGCAAGGTATCGGTAGGGCGGCGCCACGAGCGGATTGACCTCGAGGTAGCGCTCCGCGTTGCGCGCGACGGTCGGCCAGTCCTGGTCGGCTGCGGCGAGATCCATCAGCCGCAGATACGCGTCCGGCGCCTCGTCGTCCACCGCCGCCCACGTGGTCAACACGCGGCGCTCCCCGGCCGTGTCGCCGAGTTCGTGCAGCGCCATCGTCAGCGGCCGGTAACCGGTCTCCGTGCCTGCCTGTCCCGGATAAAGTTCCACCGACCGCGCCAGCAGCGCCTTGGCCTCGGCCCACTTTTTTTCCGCCACGAGTCGTTGGGCGCGGATGTTCATCAGCCAGTAATTATCCGGATGCTTTTTCTCCCACGCCGCCAGCTCCTCGGCGGCGTCGGGGAGGAGCAGGTCGGGATCGGGTTTCTCCCAGTCGAGCTTCGACGCGAGCCGTTCGGCCCGTTCGTGCGCGAACGCCGCAAACTCCTTGTCCAGCTTCTCCAGCGGCTCGACGTTTTTCTCCAGCGCCGCATTGATCTCCTGCCCGTCGCGGAGGTCGGTCAGCACGCCGCGCAGGTGGTCGATGCCAAACCGGCTCACGATGAAATCCACGACCATCGAAGATTCCAGGTAGGCGAACTGCAGGTATTCCGGCGTTTTCGGCGCGAGGAACGCCGCGCTCAGGCTGCCCACGGGCGTGAGTTCATCCTTCATGATCATGGCGCGGTAGGACGGATCGAGGTGCATGCCCCATGCCGGATCGGCCTGGCTCTCCTCGTAGACCGAAATCCCCTCGCTCAGCCAGCGCGGCATCTTGTTGCGCGTGAGCTGGAGCGTCACCACGTGACAAAACTCATGCCAGAGCACCGACTCCCAATTCGTCGGATGCCCGCTGGTCGCCGGGCTGTTGGCGGTCACCACCCGGCCGAAACACACGCCGAGGAAACCCCCGATGTCGGGCATGCCGAAGGTCCGCACCGCAAAATCCTTCTGGTCCGCGAAAATCTCGACGTAGGTCGGCCGCGCCAGCTCGACACCGTATTTCGCCGTCAGCTTCGCCTTGGCACGCGTCAACAGGTCGAGGACGCGCGGGCCATAAATCGCCGCCTCGGGCGCCGCCATCCGGATGACGAAGTCGTCGCTGGTGACAGTCGCGTATTTCGCCATCGTGTCGTGGAGCGTGAGGAGATTGTAGGCCTCGACGTCGTAGTCATCCTTGTCGTGCACCGCCTGCGCGAGTTTCCAGCCCTCGTCCTCCTGACCGAGCCGGAGGAGATCGCTCGCGAGTTCCGCGCTCGCCGGCAGGTAGCTCGAATCGAAGGCGAGCGCCCGGCGCTGGTAGGTCGCGGCCTCGGCGAACCGGTATTTTTGCGCGAGCTTCCTGCCGATCAGCCAATCGACCCGGGGATTCGTCTGCCACGTGCGGAGCGCCTGCGCGCGCGCGGACGTCTCGGTGAAGATGTCATTGCGCAGGTGCGCGAGCACGGCGCGATAGGCCCACGCGTCGGGTTGGGTCGGGTTGACCGCGATCACCTGGTCGATCACCTTGGCGGCCTCGGCGTATTCCTCCGCATCGACGTGATGGTCGGCGAGCTGCAACAGGCTCGGCACGTGCCGCGGGTTTGTTTTCAGCGCCGCAGTGAGCGCCTTCAGGGCCGCCTCGGTTTCACCGCTGGCGTAGGCTTCGGCGCGGCCGGACTCGAGGTCGGGATCGCCGGGCAGTTCCTTCAACCCCTCCTCGAACGCCTTCGCCGCCAGCGCAAAATCGTGCTTGTCGAGCGCGAGTTCGCCCCGGGCCAGATAGCCTTCGCGGAGCTTCGGGTCCGACTTCAGCGCCGTGCCGTAGAGTTTTTCCAACACGTCCTTCGGGTCCGCCCCGAGCAGGAGCGCCACGCGGCCGAAAATCACGAGGTCGGCCGGCGTGCGATACATCCACTGCCGCATTTCGACCAGCCGGCGGATTTCGTCGACCCGCTGCACCGCCGCCTCGGGATGATCGTTGGCATAGTCCACGTCGCGGGCGAGCCAGCGCAACTGGATGCTCGCCGGATCGCGTCGGAGCGCCTCGGTCATGGCCGTGGATGCGTCAGCGTTGCGTCCGACGGCGAGGAGCGCTTTCACCAACAATGGCGACCATTCCGTCGGGGCCGCCGGATCCTGGAGGGCCGCCTTCGCATGGTCGATCACGTCGGTATAATTGCCGGCCAGCAGATCGTGCTGGGCATCCGCCGCGTCCGCCGCCCGGAGCGCCAGCGCGCCGCCCCACGCCAAAGCGACCATGCCGAACTGGACCCGCGCGAGACGCCACAACCGGGCGCGGGGAAACCGGATTCTCGGGCGTTCGGTCATGCGGACACGTTGACGGGGCGGTGGGTCATGGCAAGGCGGCGGGGCGGAAAAGCGAGACGCACCGCCCGGCAAAGAGTGATGCAACCCGGTGCGATTTCTCCCCCGCTTGCGTCCCCGCCCCGCCGCGGTCGGACCGCGCTGCCTTACTTGCCGGGAAACGGACTCGCCGTGCCGCTGCCCGACCGGACCACGAGGATGGGAATCGAGGTGTTGTGCCGGACCTTCTCGATCGTGCTGCCGAGGAAGAAATCGCCGATCATCTTGTGCCCGTGCGAGGTCATCGCGATGAGATCGCAGGCGCGCGCCTGCGCGGTCTTGAGAATCTCGGTCGGGGGGTTCCCCAGCGCGAGCTCGGTCGTCACGGTGAGCCCGCCGCCGCGCAGCCGCCCCGCCACCCCGTCGAGATAGGCGCGATCGGCCTTCATCTCGTCGGACTCGGCGAGCTTCAACTGCTCGAAGTTGCGCGCCGCAAAGCCGTCCGCCACGTGGACGAGCAGCAGCTCGGAGCCGAGGCGGCGGGCGAGCTCGGCGATGTGCGGCACCAGCGTGTCGTCGGCACGGCCGTTTTCGAGGGCGACGAGGATTTTTTTATACATGCCTCAGGGGGTTCCACCGCCGGTGATGCCGGCGATGTCGAGGAGGAGTTTCACGTTGAGCGCGATGATCGTCAGCGTGATGCCCCAGCCAAGCAGTTTAATCCACCACGGGTTCACGAACTCGCCCATCTTGGCCCGCTCGCTGGTGAACCGCATCAACGGCCAGCAGGCAAAACCGAGCTGCATGCTGAGGCAGACCTGGCTGGCCACGAGCAGCTCCGTGCTCTTGCTCTCGCCGAACCAGCCGATCACGACGACCGCCGGCACGATCGCGATGGCCCGCGTGATCAACCGCCGCAGCCATGGCCGCAGCCGGATGTTGAGGAATCCCTCCATCACGATCTGCCCGGCGAGCGTGCCGGTGAGCGTCGAGTTCTGTCCCGAGGCCAGCAACGCCACCGCGAACAGCACGCTGGCGAAACCCACCCCGAGGAGGCCATCGAGCAGGTGGTAGGCGTCCTGGATCTGCGCGACGTCCCGGTGGCCGCTCCGGTGAAACGCCGCCGCCGCGAGCACGAGGATCGCGCCGTTGATGAACAACGCGAACATCAGCGCGAGGGTCGAGTCGAGCGTGCCGAACTTGATCGCCTCGCGCTTCCCCGCGGCGTGCTGCTCGTATTTGCGCGTCTGCACGATCGACGAATGCAGGTAGAGATTGTGCGGCATCACGGTCGCGCCGAGGATGCCGATCGCCACGTAGAGCATGGCCGGGTTGCGCAGGATTTCGGCGTGCGGCCAGAATCCCGCGACCACCCCGCCCAGCTCGGGTTTCGCCAGGAACAGCTCGACCGCGAAACAGGCGCCGATCGTCGCAATCAACGTGACCACCACCGCCTCGATGTAGCGGAACCCCTTGTGCTGCAGCAGCAGCACGATCATCACGTCCGCCGCCGTGATCACGCAGCCCCAGATCAACGGCAGCCCGAACAGCAGTTGCAGCGCGATCGCCGAGCCCACCACCTCCGCCAGGTCGCACGCGGCGATGGCGAGTTCGCACAGGATCCACAGGAACCACACGACCGGCGTCGGGTAGTGGTCCCGGCATGCCTGCGCCAGATCGCGGCCGGTGGCGATGCCCAGCTTGATGCTGAGGTGCTGGAGCAGGATCGCCATGAGGTTCGAGATCATGACGACCGACAGCAGCGTGTAGCCAAACTGCGCCCCACCCGCGAGGTCGGTCGCCCAGTTGCCCGGGTCCATGTAGCCCACCGCGACGAGGAACCCGGGCCCGGCGAACGCGAGGCACTTCCGCCAGAACGTCGCGTTCACCGGCACGCTGACGCTCCGGTGCACCTCGGGCAGGCTCACCGCCCGGCCGCCATGCCGCCAGGCGGTGGCCGGGAGGGCGGGAACAGAGGAGGTGGAGGCGGGTGCGTCGTCCATGCGGGCCGGGTCGCCGTCCTTTCTGCCGGCCTATTTTGAGTAGTCAAAATAAATCTTTAGTTGCCTCAAAGCAACGAACCCCTACGCCTGTGGGATGGCCTCGAGCACGGTCGAAAACTACCTCAAGCACGTCCTCCTGCTGTCCGCGGGCGGCGACGGCCTCGTGTCGATGGGCGCGCTCGCCGGCGCGCTGGCCGTCGTGCCCGGCACCGCGACCACGATGGTCAAGGCGCTCGCCGACGGCGGCCTCGTCGAGCACCGCCCGCGCCATGGTGTGCGCCTCACCGCCGCCGGCCGGCGGCTCGCGCTCGGCGTCCTGCGCAAGCACCGGCTCGTCGAAACCTTTCTCGTCAACGTCCTCAAGATGGACTGGGCCGCCGTCCACGCGGAGGCCGAGCAGCTCGAGCATGCCATCTCCGACGACGTCCTCGACCGCCTCGACGCCCTGCTCGGCCACCCCGCCACCGATCCGCATGGCGATCCGATTCCGAGCCGCCAGGGCCAGCTCGACTCCCAGGTCTACGCCACCCTCGCCACCTGCGTGGCCGACAAGACCCTGCGCGTCGTCCGGGTGACCGACCAGTCCGCGGAGTTTCTTCAGTTCGTCGACCAGACCGGCCTGCTGCCCGGCACCGCGCTGCGCGTCGCCAGCCGCAACCTTGCCGCCGGACTCGTGACCTTGAAACGCCCCGGCGCCCGTCCGCTCGCGCTCAGTCTCGCGGCTGCTGGCAACATCCTCGTTGCGCCGGCGCGCTGAGTCTTCAAGCGTCCGGCGGGCATCTGCTCCACCCTTCCACTCCGACCCGATCCCTCATGAAAATCCGCCTCCTGTGTGCGTCCGTCGCGGTCGCGCTGCTCGCCGCCAATCCCGCGCCGCTGTTTGCCGCCGGCGACGCCCAAGCCGAACTCACGGCGCTCGTTGACCGCGTGCAGGCCAAACTCAAGGCCGGCCAGCAGACCGAGGCGGCGCTCGCGGACGACCTGGTCGCGTTCGACACCCTGCTCGCCGCGCATCGCGGCGAAACGACCGACGCCGTCGCCCAGATTCTCTATATGAAGGCGACGCTCTACACCGAGGTGATCGGCGACGCCGACAAGGGCCTCGCGGCGCTGCAGCAGCTCAAGGCCGGGTTTCCCCAGTCGTCGCAGGCCGGCCGGGTCGACGCGATGATCGCGGCGCTCGAGGCCCAGCGCGCGTTCGCCGTCGGCAAGGTGTTGCCCGATTTTGCCGAGCGGGACCTCGACGGCCGGCCCCTCGCGATCGCCAACTACCGCGGGAAAATCGTCCTGCTCGATTTCTGGGCGACCTGGTGCGGGCCGTGCGTGGCCGAACTGCCCAACGTCGTCGCCGCCTACAAGAAATATCACGGGCGCGGCTTCGAGATCATCGGCATCTCGCTCGACCGGGAAGGCGCGAAGGAAAAGCTCGTCGCCTTCACCAAGGACCACGAGATGCCCTGGGTGCAATTCTACGACGGGAAATACTGGGACAACAAACTCTCCACGCAATACGGCATCCGCAGCATCCCCGCGACTTTCCTCCTCGACGGCGACGGCCGGGTGATCGCGAAGGATCTCCGCGGCACCGGCCTCGACGAAAAGCTCGCGGAACTCCTGCCCGCGAAATAACCGCGCGCCTTTAGAACTTCCACCGCAGCCGCAGCACATGCGTCCAGTCGGTGGCACTGCCACCGAGCCCGCGGCTCAGCCCGTAATCCCACTGGACGTTTTTCGAGACGCGGAGCGTCGCCCCGCCGCCCAGGGTCCCCGCGAAGCTCGACGAACTCGCCGATGACACGGCGGCGGTCGCCTCCCCATAAACCCCGAGCGCCTGCGTGATGTCGCGCTGCACGTAGCCGGACAGAAACCAGCGCGAATCGTAGCCGTTGTTCAGGTCGTTCCGCAGCACGTCCCACTGGAACATCGCCCCGGCGGTCGCCCCCGCGCCGAGCGCCGTCGCCCACGGCACGATGAACCCGCCCTCGAGGTGGTCGTTGCTCACGCCGCCGCGGTGCGTCGGGACCTTCACGTAGGGGATGACCGCCGCCGCCGCGCCGTTGGCCGCGTCGCGCCAGAAGGTCCATTTTACGCGAAACGACACGTCGCCCAACCCCGAGTGCGTGCTATTCGTGCCCCGATATTGAAACGTCTGCCGCAGGAAAAGCTGCGCGCCGACCTGCACGTCGAAGTCGCTCGTGATGCCCGTCGACAAAATCGTCGAGGCCAGTCCGAGCGCCGTGTATTTGTTCGCCTCGGTGGTGTCGCGGTTGAACCCCAGCGAGATCGCGTCCATCCGCACCAAAAACCGGCCGGGCTCGATCGTCTGCGGGATTTCCGTCACCTGCGCGCCAAGCCTGCCAAACGCGAGTAATGCGGACGCGCCGGCGATTCGAAGGGATGTTTTCAGCACGGGAAATGTCCGCACAGCGACGGCATCCCCGCCAGCCAAAACGCGGCGGCGCCTCGATCCGCCGCGCCGTTTCTTTCCGTCTTGCCGGCTTTCGCGCCCGCCACGCACACTGCGCGCCGATGTCGCAGAACTTCGCGCGCCTCGTCTTCGGCCTGACCGCCGCGTTCTTCGCCGCGTTTTTCGTCTGGCCCGTGCTCCAGATTCTCCGGGGCGGCTTCGTCGACGCCGACGGCCATCTCACCTTCGCCTACCTCCGCGCGTTGCTGTCCGACCCGCTCTACCTCGGCGGCCTGCGCAACTCCTTCCTCCTTGCGTGCGCCGGCACGACGCTCGCGGTGCTGGTGGCGCTGCCGCTGGCCGTCGTCGCGGACCGCTTTGTCTTTCCCGCGAAGAACCTCCTCGGCTCGCTCATCCTCATCCCGATGATCCTGCCGCCGTTCGTCGGCGCCATCGGCATCAAGCAGGTCTTCGGGCAATACGGCGCGTTCAACGCCCTCCTCCACCATCTGCACCTGCTCGCCCCCGGCGCGACGATCGACTGGTTCGCGGCGAACCAGTTCTGGGGCGTCGCCGCGGTCGAGGCGCTCTCGCTCTATCCGATCATCTATCTCAACGCCGTCGCCGCGCTCGCCAACATCGACCCCGCGATGGAGGAGGCCGCGCAAAACCTCGGCTGCACGGGCCTCCGGCGCTTCTGGAAAATCACGCTCCCGCTCATCCAGCCCGGGCTCTTCGCCGGAGGAACCATCGTTTTCATCTGGATCTTCACCGAGCTCGGCACGCCGCTCGTCTTCGACTACGACCGCGTCACCAGCGTGCAGATTTACTACGGGCTGAAGGATATCGGCGGCAACCCGTTCCCCTACGCACTCACCGCCGTGATGCTCGCCAGCTCCGTCGGACTCTACGCCCTCGGCAAGGGCATCTTCGGCCGCGCAAACTACGCGATGATGGCGAAGGCCACCAGTTCCGGCGGCGCGCGCGCCCTGTCCCGCGGACCCGCGTGGCTCTGCACCGCGCTGTTCGCCGGCGTCACGCTGGTCGCCGTGCTGCCGCATCTCGGCGTGGTGTTCGTCGCGTTTTCGACGGACTGGTATGGCACCGTCGTCCCCCACGCCTACACGCTCGACAACTTCCGCCTCGCGCTCGGCCACGACCTCACGGTCCCCGCCATCGCCAACAGCCTCAAGTTCGCCAGCGCCTCGACCATCGTGGACATTTTTCTCGGCATCGCGATCGCCTACGTCGTCGTCCGCTCGAAAATCGCCGGCCGCCAGATCCTCGACTTTCTCGCGATGCTGCCGCTCGCCGTGCCCGGACTGGTGCTGGCGTTCGGTTACCTCGCGATGTCGCAGGACGGGAAATTCTTCTCGTTTCTCAACCCGGTGCAGAACCCGACAATCCTGCTGATCATCGCCTACTCGATCCGCCGGCTGCCCTACGTCGTCCGCTCGGCCGCCGCCGGTTTCCAACAAACCAGCGAAACCCTCGAGGAGGCGGCGCAGAACCTCGGCAGCCCGCCGCTCAAGGCGCTCGTCAGGATCACGCTCCCGCTCATCGCCGCGAATCTCATCGCCGGCGGCCTGCTCGCCTTCGCGTTTGCGATGCTGGAGGTCAGCGACTCGCTCATCCTCGCGCAAAAGCAGGCGTATTACCCGATCACGAAGGCGATCATGGAACTCTTCCAGCTTCTCGGCGACGGCAAGTTCATCGCCAGCGCCCTCGGAGTCTGGGCGATGGCTTTCCTCGGCGTGACCATCGTCGGCCTGAGCCTGCTGCTCGGCAAGAAGCTCGGGGCGATTTTCCGGGTGTAGCGCCCCTCTGGAGCTTCCCCATACGGAACCGCCTTGGCCAAGCGTATTCTCCTTTCGTCGATCGCGATGATTGCGGCGGAAGTGGACGGAGGGGCGGATTGGACAGGGCGCGACATCTCCGCCACATCTGCGAGTGGTCGCCGGCCTGGCGAAAGAAGAGGTTGTCAACTAATAGTTGACAAAGACCGAACCCCACAACGCGTCGGAGCATGTTTCCGGCCATGCCAATCCTGCCTCGGGGCCGGGCGTTGGCGTGATCCACCATTGCGGCATCACTGGGCCGCACGCCGCACCCGGCGCTCTCGCGGCCTCGGGCGCACCGCCCCCCCACATAATCCGCATCAGTGGTCTCGCCGCGGCTGCCCTCTCACCCGGGCTTGTTCGACCAAGGTTGGGTGATCGCTGGCTGGTCCAGCGGCGCGTGAACCGTCACGCAGCTTGTTGCGTTTCGGTGTCCGAAGGTTCGAGTCTCCGGGCCCCGGGTCTCGCAGCGCAGCCTTGCGCGGGAAGATTTTCCTGTCATCGTTCCGGCCACGAGGTTTCCCCCATGAGCCGTTCCGCTCTTCCTCTCTGGTTGGCTTGCCTGGCGCTGGCCAGCGGTCTCGTCGCCCGCGAACCCACCCTCGACGAGGCGATCCGGCAGTTGCATCTGTCGAAGTTCGTCATGCCGGAGTTCCCCGAGATGGTCCGGCTCGCGGGCGACACCAAGGGCGTCGTGGTCGTCGCCGTCGGCCGCGATGCCGAGGGTCGTGTCACCGATGTCCTCGTGCTCAATTCGACCAACGCCAGCCTGAGCCAGTCCGTCGTTTCCGCCGTGGGCCAGTGGCGCTTCGCACGGCCGGCCTACCGCGCCTCGCCCGACCGGCCCATCGTCCCGATCGTCCGCTTCCTCTTCAATACCGGTGGCGTCACGTTCGTCTCCCTGCCCCCGCATGGCGCGGCGGCGAAGCCCGACATCCAGAGCAACCCGCCGATGATTTTCCCCACGGTCGCGTCGCTCGACTCCTCGTCCACGCCCGTGGAGCAAACGCTCCCGAAGTTCTCGGGCGCCATCCTCGACCGCCTGCCGGCGGGCACCGCCACGGTGAAATTCTTCGTCGACGAACACGGCCGTGTCCGCGTGCCGATCGTGCTCGAATCCACCACCCCCGAATACGCGGACGCGGCCGTCGCCTCGATCGAGCAATGGCGCTACGAGCCGCCGCGCCTCGCGGGTCGCCCGACCATCGCGATCGAGACGGCGACGTTCCACTTCAGGCCGACCCGCGGCTGAAATGGCGGGATCGGACCGGGCGCCGGCGAACTTTGTTTTGCCCCGCGCGCGCCAATCTGCCGCGATGCCGGTCGCATGGCGCTCCTGCTCATTGTCTCCGTCATCTGGGCTTTCTCGTTCGGCCTGATCAAGCATTACCTCGCCGGCGTCGATAGCGCCTTCGTCGCCGCCACGCGGCTCGGCCTGGCGTTCGTGGTGTTTCTCCCGCTGCTGCGGTGGAAGGGTCTTGGGCTGCGCACCGGCGTCGTGCTCGCCGCCATCGGCGCGGTTCAGTTCGGGTTCATGTATCTCACCTACATCGAGAGCTTCCGTTACCTGCACGCCTACGAGGCCGCGCTCTTCACCATCACGACGCCGATCCTGGTGACCCTCTTCGCCGACGCGCTCGACCGCCGGCTCCGTCCGCGCGCCCTCCTTGCCGCGCTGCTGGCGGTGATCGGCACCGCTCTCGTCACCGTGCAGTCGACCAGCCTCAACCTCACGCTCCACGGCCTCGCCCTCGTCCAGCTTTCCAACGCGGCCTTCGCCGTCGGCCAGATCGCCTACAAGCGCCTCCGTGCCGCGCGTCCCGGCCTGCGCGATCGCGAAGTCTTCGCCCTGCTCTACGCCGGCGCGTTTGCCGTCGCGGCCATCGCGCTGGTGCAACGCAACGCGACGGTTACGCTGCATGCCGCGCAGCTCTGGACCCTGGGTTACCTCGGAATCGTCGCCGCCGGCCTCGGATTTTTCCTCTGGAATGTCGGCGCGACCAAGGTCGGCGCCGGCACCCTGGCCGTAATGAACAACGCCAAGGTGCCCCTCGCGGTCGTGGTCTCGCTCGTGGTCTTTCACGAGCAGGCGAAAGTCGGGTGGCTCACGGCCAGCCTCGCCGTGATGGGAACCGCGGTGTGGATCGCCGAGTATCGGCCGGCCGGCTCGCGAGGTTGAGTGGCCAGCGGTAGCGCGGGCGGGTCCGCCGTAGGTTTGCGGCCTCCCTTTCATCTGCGACGACGACGGAGATGAAAAACACGGTTGATATATATCGTAATACGATATACTTTTCGGCCCATAACTGTGAAAGCCCAAGCCGGCCGGGAAAGAACCGAATCCTATGTCCATGTCCACCAGCTTGCGCACCCGCGCACCCCGGTTCCGGGTGCCCGCGGTGGATCGTTTGTGACCATTTCCCGCGAGGCCGGCGCCGGCGCCTCGAGTCTGGCCCTGCTCCTCCAGCAGCGCCTCGAAACCAACGGTCACAAACCGTGGGCCGTGTTCGACGGCAACCTTATCGCCGCGATGTTACACGCCAATCACCTGCCGCCCACCCTCGCGCGCTATCTGCCCGAAGCCCGGGTGTCGGAAATCGAGGCGACCATTGGCGAAATGGTCGGACTTCATCCCAATCTCTGGGAATTGACGCGAAAGACCGACGAGTTCATCCGCCTGCTCGCGGGGTCCGGCCATGTCATTTTGGTGGGCCGCGGCGCCAATTTTGCCACCGCTGCCCTTCCGCACGGCGTTCACGTCCGACTGGTCGCGCCGGTGGGTCATCGCGCTCGCGTGATGGCGAAACGGCACCAAGTCTCCGCGGAGGAAGCGGCCGATCATAATCGAAACCAGGACCGCACCCGTCGTCGCTACGTCCAAACTCATTTCGACGCAATCGGCCCCGACCCGACAAACTACGATGTCGTGATCAACACGGGGCGCGTCGACCTCGCGCAAGCGGCCGACCTCATCGTCTCGCTTGTCGTCGCACGCCACGCGGTCGCCGCGTAAGATTCGCACCTCCTCGCCGGCGCCCGTCCGCGGGGCCCATCAGCCGACGGGTTGCAACCGGTCAGGACTCGGCCTGCCTTTCGTCGCGACCGCCACCAACGCCTCCCACGCCGGCGATGACGTGTCGGCCTTTTCGCCGAAGAGGCTTACTCCACTGAACGCGCCCAGTTTGCGGTAACTCTCCCACTGCTCCTCGTCGAAGAACTGGTCGAGCGTGCTCTGTTGCGGAAAGTCGCTCTCCGTCTCGTCGTAGTTCCGCACGTCCATCGGCACACTCTTGCTGAGCGTCGGCTTCACCAGGAGCAGCAGCGATCTGACCCCGTCGCCATAGGTCACCCAGGCCACCGCCGCGTGCCGCTGGGCCAGACCCTTGTCCGGTCCTTTCCTTGCCGGCTTGAGATCTTCGATGGCACCGATCGCGTCCTTCAACGCCGACAACCCGTTGCCCTCGGCCGCCACTTCCCCGGCGGTCCAGAACGTGATCTCCGCGCCAAAGTCGATCCGCGCCTTGCGGACGAGGTTGCCGGCATCCTCGAACTCGTAGCTCGGGTCCGCGCCGCAGTCGCAGCACACGATCAGCGGCACGCGCCGGCGGATCAACTCATAGACCGCGGTGTTCTCGAAATGCCCGCCATCGGAAAGATACCAATACCGCCGCGCCGCGCCACGAAACCGGGCCAGCCACTCGTCGAGCAGCCCCGACTGCGCCGGAAACAGCCGGCTCCAGGTGTCGCCCGCGACCGCCGCGCCCCGCGCCGCCCGGTTCTTGCGCGCGGCCGGGGAAATCCCGCTGTCCCACCAATAGCCCAGTCGCACGTTGAAGAATCCGAGCAGGAAGCTGATTGCGGGACTCGTGCGGGCGCCCAGTCCCGTCGTGAAGGCGGCGCCGGAGATTCCAACCCAACTGCCGAGCGCCGGCATCTCGACCGAGTAGCGCCCGCCTTCCTCCGTGGCGAGCGTGTGAAATTTCTGCGCCTTGGCCGGTTGGAGCCAGGCGCGTTCGCCTTGGGCGCCCAATGTCCGCAATCGGTCCGGCGTGGACCGCGCGATTTTCGCCAGCCCAACCTTGAACCGCGTCCATCGACCCTTCCCAGGGTCGGCGTCGGGTCCGGTCTTGGATTCCGACTCGAACAGCGCGTGATCCTTCGTCCGCACGCTGAGCCCCACCGGGCCGACGGCCATCGAGAAGCCGTGACGGTCCTTTTCCTCGATCTGCGAAATGCCGTCGATCGTCTCGTTGACCGTGACGTTGATCAGATGCAGCGGCCCGCCGCTGGCGTGCGGGCGATACTCGCGAAATGGAATCTGATCCCCGCGCACCGCGGAGGTCACGTCCCGCCCGTCGCGGCCGAGAGGCACCTGGTCCTTCGTCTGCGGCGAAGGCTGCGGGTCCGTCTGCCTCGCCCCGACCGGCGCGCCTTTCTCCTCCTCCTCGCGCCCGGTGCGCGCCGGGTTCGACGCGCCAAGGTAGGTCCGCGTCAGTCGCACCGAATAGAGCCGGTGGTGCGACGACAGGTTGACGAACGCGAAACTGAAACCCACCAGCGCTCCCAGCGCCATCACCGCCCCTGCGCTCGCCGCGACCATCAGCGCATGCGCCCGCACCTCGCCGCCACGATTTCCCAGCCACCACCCCAGCCAGCAAATCGCCGCGATCGTCACGAGCGCCGCCACCGTGCGCTTGATCGATCGAAATTGAAAAGCGCTCACCACCGCGAACACCACTCCCGCCGCGACCAGGATCGCGTCCGCCTGCGGGACGGACACCCGATGGATCAACGCGCCCGCGAGCCGGTGTGCCTCCCTGCTGAGGATGCCGAACGCAATGATTCCAACGACCAGTGCTCCGACCGGGATCAGTGCCGCCATCGACCAGCTCCGCTTTTCGTCCTTCGTCCCCTCCATGATTCGCGGCAGCATCCACTGCGCGGCCACGGCCAGGGCCGGCAAAATCGCCGCCGACCAGACGCCGTTGGTCGTGAGCGTCAGCCCGACCGTGTCCACGACCGCCAGCGCCGCCACGGCCACGGCCATCCCGAGCACGAGGGACAGCCAGTCGTTCAATGTATTCCGGGGCACGTCCGGATGATCGCCCAGCAGGGTCGCCCAAACCGACAGGGCGAACGCCAGGCCGTAAGTCACCCAGAGCGCCCAGCAACTGAAGTTGCTCCACTTGTCGACCATGCCGCGCGCACACACCCAACCGATGGTCGCGCCGATGCCGAGCAGGAGAACCCAAATGAGCGCCACGCCCATCGACCGACCGGCAAACCAATACGCCACCGCCGCCGGCAATCCGAACAGGAGCAGCACCCAGCCCGCCACCGCAAAAAACGGACTGACGCGCAGGTAACGTTTGAACAGCGAGAGGACGCCTTCCTCTTTTCCGGCTCCGACCGTCACCGCCACGCTCACTGCGGGCACGGCGGATTTGTCGCCGGTCGTCACTGCGACGGTCGCCGGGGCGGTCGTCGCGATCGCGGCCCCGTTCGACTCCATCGAGATTGCCTTTTCCTGCTCCGGCGCCGGCACCGTCGTCGCGAGGGAATCCATCCAGGCTTTGTGATTCAGCCCGATCTTGGCGGTTTCCACCAACAGCAGGGCTCCGAACGCCATCAGGCCCAGGACGAGCCACACCGTCAGCCAGCTGCGCAGATACGCCGCCATCGCCGCCATCGCATCGGCGGCGCCGTTGGGTGCGAGATAGCGACCGTTGTTGCGCAGGAAAACCGTCGGCGCGCTGTCCGACCGCGCCAGCCGGTCCTGCACGAGTGCCGCGTCGCCGCGACGATTGATCCACGCGCCGAGAAACGACCCGACGTAGCCGCCACCGGAAACCGTCGACAGAAAATCGAAACGCTGGAGCAGCTTGCGACCGGCGAGGGCCTGTAGGAAACCCAGGCAGAACGTCGCGCTGCGAATCCCGCCACCGGACAACGCCAGCCCCGCAATCGGCCCCGCAGCGCCGCCGTCCCAGCGGGCGCGCCGTCCTTCGACCAGTTTCTGTTCCGCTTCCGCGAGCGCCGTCGGGTAGATGCCCTGGATCGCCGCCGGCACGCCGGGGGCTCCGCCTGAATCGGTCATGGGTTGTGACATGGTAGGTTCCTCTTATTTGGTGACGACGATGGAAAGGGTAGCTGCTCCGAGCTGATCGCCGGTCAGATGGATGTCCGTCTTCCCCTCCTTCAGTGGGGTCAGCGTGATTTTCGGCAGCGGCGCCGCCGTCAGGTCGCTCGCCGGCGCGAGCACCGCGATCGCTGGGTCGACGACGGTCGCGGTCGCGATGAGTTGGCCGTCGCCCTCGATGTCAAAACCAGTCCCCACTTTTGCGGCGAGCGGGCTCGTCTGCTTGAGCTTCAACGGCACCGCGACGACGTTGATCGTGATCTTGCCGGTGCCGAGCTGGTCGCCCTTCAACTGGATCGTGGCCGCGCCGGCCTTCTTCGGCTTCACCGTCACCTTGTCGAGCGGGCCCTTCGCGAGGTCGTCGGCCGACGCCACGCTCACGACACTCGCATCGCTGCTGGTCGCGGCCGTGATTTTCTGTCCGTCGCCCTCGAGCGTGACGGGCGCCACGCCCTTCGCCTCCAGCGGATCGGATTGCTTCAACTTCAACGGCACGGCGGTCACGGCCACCGTGATCGTCGCCGTCCCGAAATGCTCGCCCATCAATTCGATTTTAGCCGTGCCGACTTTGCGCGGTGTCAGCACCACCTTGTCGAGCGGATCTTTCGCGGGGTCCGCCGCCGAGGTCACGGTCACGACGCCCGGATCGCTGCTCGTGGCTCGTGCCAGCTTTTGCCCGTCGCCCTCGATCTCGACCGTCGGCACGTCAGTGGCCACCAGCGGACTCGTTTGCTTCACCTTCAGCGGCGCCGCCACCACGGTTACCTTGACGGCCTCCGCATCCATTTGCTCGCCCGTCAACCAGATCGTCGCCTGCCCCGCCTTCAACGGCGTCAGCTTCACGCTGTCGATCGCGCCCTTGGTGAAATCCACCGCCGGCGCCAGCGCCACCACCGTCGGATCCGACGACGTCGCGGCGGCGAGTTTCTGCCCGACAGCCGCGATCTCGATCGGGCCGGCGCTCTCGATCCGCAGCGGCCCCGGCGGGTTCAGTTTCAACGGGACGTAGGTCTTGACGTGAAATTTCTGCGTCGCCCCGTTCTGGTTCAGGAGCACCGTCACCAGCGCGTCGCCGGGCTTGAGCGCGGTGAGCGACAGCGCACCCTTGTCCGTCTTCGCCGCGACCACGTCGCCGGCGCTCGAGTAGGAGACGTTGTCCTCGGCGAGGCCCGACACATTGACCTGCATCGTCTGCGCCTTCGTGGGATCGGCCATCGGAAACGAAATCTCCATCGTCTGCGTGCGCGTCGCCCCGAGCTCGGCGATGAATTCCCCCTTGGCCGCGCGGATCTGGTCGATCGTCGGCAACTGCGCCACCTCCAGCTTCTCCACGACCTGGATGGCCGCCAGCGCCGCCGCGTAGAGCGCCGCCCCCTGCGGCGTCAGCCGCCGGTTGATCCGCGTCTTGACGTCCTCGGACAGCGCGTCCGCCGCGTTCCCGTCCGCGCCGCCCTTGTCCGCCGCGGCTTTTTCCGCAGGCGTCCTGTCCGGCAGGGCCCCGATCGCCGTGTAATACGCGGCTTCCGCCTGCGACAGCAACTCGCCGCCCTGATCGAAGGCCGCCGCGCGCCCCTTCGCATCGAAGATCCCCTGCAACTGCGGCATGACCGCGCTCGTCGCGGCGAGGATCGTGATGGAGTTTTGCGCCCCCGACGAGATCGTCGTCAGCGTCGCTGCCGCCGCCGCCGTGAGCACCTGGCTCACCGCGGACACGTGCCGCGCGATGATCGACTCGTTGAGTTGTCCGCGAAAAACATTCTTCAGCATGTTCGCGAACTGAAGGACATCGGCGTCGGTCGGCACGTTGATCGTTTTCGGTTTTCCGTCCGCGTCGGCCCCCGCCGGCACGGCAGTCTTCGCCGCATCGCTGCCGTCAGTCGCGGGCGATTCCGTTTTTTTCGGAGGGGGGTTCGCGACTTCGAGCAACGTCGGGCGATAGAGGTAATCGCGGCTCGGGTGGAAGAAACTGCAGCTGCAGGCCAGCAGGCTGCCAAGGCAGCCGACGATGAAGCGGAATGTTTTCATGGGTTGGAGTATCTGGACTCCAACGTTACCGGTGCCCGGCGGGGCAAAGCCCGGGAAAATAAGAAAAATCACCGGGACAACTTCCCGGTCGCCGAAGGGGAAAGCCCGCTGCGCGGCGGCCGGCGTGCGGCCCCGCTTGCGCCAAAGCGCGCAACACTGGGGTGAGCTCATCGAAATCGAGTGGCGGCCGCGGTGCGACACCGGCGGCCGTGGGGCTGGGACGCGGAAAAACTCGCAGCGCGCTCCCCGTCCGCAATTCCGATCGGCAACAACTATTCCCTACCCGTGCCGGGTAGTTCACCATCCCTCAATCGCATCCGCGCGGCGATATCCCACCGGGTGGACCCGCGCCGCTCCTGCTACTTCGCCGTCGTGCGGTAGGTGTGCGAGTGACCGTTCGCCGGGATCGAGATCGTGTAGCTCCGGCCGCCGGCCGCGACGGACATCTTGATGTAGTTCGCCGTGCACTTGTCCGGTGGCCGCGCCTCCGCGAGGTTGGCGATGTGGTCGTCCGGCGTATTCGCCTCGGCGGGCACGCTCAGGCTCTTGTGCATCTGGTAAAACGCCTCGATCGAGGGCGTCGCCTTGAGCGTCGTGAGCGCCCCGATCTGGCCGCCCTTCCGCGGACCGTTGTTCATCACCGCCACCGTCGGCGCGAGCCCGTGGATGAGCAGCGGGTTGTTGCTGCGATCGAGTCCGTGATGGTCGGTCTGGTAAACGTCCACCTTGCCCACGAGGTTGTAGGGCTGGACGAGGTTCGGTTCGAGCGCCCAGGTGAGATCCCCGCCGTCGAAGAACCGGAAATCGCCGAACGCGAGGAGGAACACCGCACTGTTGTTGTTATCCGGATCGCTCTCCGGCGGGTGCGCCACGACCGTGCCCGCCGCGGTGGGATGGGCGCGTTGCTCCGCGGTGGGTGCGATGAATTTCTGGTCCGCCGCGAGACAGCGCAGCGTGAGCGCCGGGCCACCGTTCACCGTCTGGAGCGGGATCGCCACCCCCGGTGCCAGCGACTCGCGCTTCACCGTGACGGCGCGAAACGCCTTGCTGCGCAGCACCCACGTCGCGTCGTTGCGCAAATCCGGGTCGGTGTCCGGCAGCGCGCGCTGGTAGATCGTGCCGACCGGAAACTCCGCGGTCAGCTCCGCAACCCCGCCGAAGTGATCCGAATGCCAGTGCGTGATGAGCAAATAGTCGATCTTCGTCAGCCCGGCCGCCTTCGCCGCCGCGATGATTCGCCCCGGGTCGCGCGTGCCGGGGTTGCCGGCGTCGATCAGCACCGATTCGTCGTTCGGTGTCACGATGAGCGTCGAGCCGCCGCCCTCGGAGTCGACCCAGTAGACATCGAGGGTCTTGTCCTTCGCTCCGGCGCGCGCCGCGCCGGGGAACGAAATTGCCGCGAACAACCCGAGGAGGGCGATTGTGATTTTTTTCATGGGGTAAATTCTGTGTTGGCCTGGCACCGGGCTGCTGGGCCTACGACTTCGCATAGAACGCATTGATCTTCTCGGCCACGTCGCGAAACCCGATGTCCTCGCTGTAGATCGCCTTGAACTCCGCGATCGCGTCGTCGCGCCGGCCCATCAGTTCGAGGCACGAGCCCAGCTCGTAGATCACATCCTTCTTCCGCTCGTCCATCGCGCCGAGGTCGGCCTTGGCGGCGCCCAGTTGCGCGACGGCGAGGTCGTAGAGTTTCTTCGCCCGAAAACAGCGGCCGAGCTCGACCAGCGACGCCACGCGCACCTGCGGACCTTTCTGCGACTGTTGAAACTGCGCGATCGCCGCATCCGTCTGCCCGCGCTCGAGCAAGAGCACGCCATACGCATGCCGCGCCGCATGGTCGTTCGGATAGCGCTCCACGTAGCGCCGCGCCTCGCCCAGTTTGAACTCCCCCAGCTCGGCGCCCGCCGCCTCCCGCGCCGCCTTCGCCGCCGGGTCGTCCGGCGCCGCCGCCAGCGCCGCTTCCGCCGCTTGCAGTCGGCGCTCGACCAGCTCGGTCGCGAGTTCGCTCTCCTGTTTCTCGAGCGCGGCGTCCGCCGCCCCCGCCGGCTGCTGGCGCGCCTTGCGCACCCACGCCAGCGCCTCGCCGACGTCGCCTTGCTGACGATAAGCCTGCGCGACCGCGCGATAATGCGTGAGATTCGCCGGTTCCCGCGCCACCCGCTCGAGCGCCTCGGCGAGCAGTCGCTGCGCCATGTCGCCGGACCGGACGACCTTCGCGGACTGTTCCAGCGAGACCGCCTGCGCCTCGTCCTTGAGCTTGTCGCGAAAAGATTCCTTCGACTCCCAGTTGCCCGACGTGACGGTCTGCGCGATCGACGCCTTGCGCATGAGATTCTGCGCGTCGCCATCGGTGGGCTTCGTTCGCAGCATCTCGTCCGCGATCCGCAACGCGTCCGCCGGCTTGCCGGCTGCCAGCCACGCGTCGCCGAGCGCCAGGAGGTTGGCCCGGTTCGCCGGCTCGAGTTCGCGGATCGCGTCGAGCGCAAACGCCACGGTCTCCGGCAATCCGAGTCCGCCGGCGGCCTCCGCCAGCATCTTGAGCGCGGGCACGCTCGTCGGATCCTTCGCCAGAAAGCCCTCGGCCATCTCCAGCAGCTTCGCCGGCTCCTTCCGGCCGCCGCCGAGCATGAACGGCGCCGTGGAAAAACCGCTCAGCGTCTTCGCCATGAAACCGCCCTTGCCGCGCGCCCGCCGCAACTGCGCCACGCGTTGCAATCGCCGCACCGGGAGACAGCCGGGCGCCGCCTTCAGGACTTGCGCGGTGACCTCGGCCACGTAATCGAGGTTGCCGCGCTCGAGTGCGATGCGCGCGTTCTCCATCAGCTTTTGCTGCCGGGGGTCGAGCGAAGCGACGGGAACTTCGGGCATACGGGAAGCGGAGCGAAGCTCCGGCGCCAAAATCGGTCAACGCTAGAGTCGGCGCGAAGACGCGTCCGGCGGACCGGCCCCGCGGGCCCGGCGCATTTTCCGCTTTTCGTTTTTGGCTGGGTGTCCGCACATTTGCTGGCTCACTCCTCCGCACCTCCGGTCGCCGCCCCCCTTCCTGTTTTCCCCGATGCCCCCCTCACCCGCCCCGCCCGCCTCCGCGCTCCGATCGCGCGATGTCGCGTGGCTCGGCCGGGTGTTGGTGCTGGCCGCCTTCGCGGCCTACGCGAACGGTCTCTCCGGTCCCTTCGTCTACGACGACAAGGCCGCCATCCTCGACAACCCTTCGCTTGAACATCTCGCGCAACTCGGCGCGGTGCTGCGGCCGCCACCCGAGAGCCTGACCGCCGCCGGCCGGCCGATCCTGAATCTCAGCTTCGCCATCAATCACGCGCTCGGCGGCACGCAGGTGCCCGGCTATCACCTGCTCAACCTCCTGATCCACGCGCTCGCGGGGCTCACCCTCTTCGGACTCGTCCGCCACACGTTGCTGCAACCGTCGCTGCGCGACCGGTTCGGCGGTGCGGCCACCGCGCGGTGGCTGGCCTTCGCCGTCGCCGCCCTCTGGATTGTCCACCCGCTCCAAACCGAGGCGGTCAGCTACGTGGCCCAGCGCGCCGAGTCGCTGATGTCGCTGTTCTACCTCCTCACGCTCTATTGCTTCGTGCGCGCCGTGGAGTCCGCGGCGCCGGACGAAGCTCTCGTCGACGGCGGCCGCCGCGGATGGCTGGCCGCGGCGTTTGCCGCGTGCCTGCTCGGCATGGCCACGAAGGAAAACATGGTTTCCGCGCCCGTCCTCGTTTTTCTCTTCGACCGCACGTTCGTCGCCGGCACGTTCGCCGCGGCGTGGCGGCGGCGCTGGCGGTTTCATGCCGGCCTGCTCGCAACCTGGGTTCTGCTCGGTGCGCTCGTGCTCAGCACCGGCGGCGACCGCGGCGGTTCGGCGGGGTTCGACGTTGGGGTGTCGTGGGGGCGCTACCTGCTCACCCAGTTTCCCGCGCTGACGCGCTACGTCGCGCTGTCGTTCTGGCCGCAGCCGCTCGTCTTCGACTACGGCACGTTCTGGATTCAACACGCCGCCGACGTCGCCGGCGACGCCGTCCTCGTCATCGCGCTCGTCGCCGGCACCCTGCTCGCCCTCTGGCGCAAACCCGCGGCCGGATTCCTCGGCGTCCTGTTTTTCGCGATCCTTGCGCCGACTTCGCTTGTGCCCGGCACGACCCAGATGATCGTCGAGCACCGCATGTATCTGCCGCTCGCCGCCGTGCTCGCGCTCGTCGTGCCGGCGGTCTACCCGCTGCTCGGGCGTCGCTTGCCGGCCGGATTGCTGGTGGCCGTGCTCGCGCTCGGCTTCCTGACCGCCCGCCGCAACACCGACTACCGCAGCGAGATTTCCCTCTGGCGCGACACGGTCGCGAAACGCCCGTCCAGTGCGATCGCCCACTACGGCCTGGGCGTCGCGCTCGCCTCCGTGGACCGCAAGTCCGACGCGATGGCCGAATACGAGGCCGCCCTCCGCCTTCGTCCCGCCTATGTCGAGGCCCACACCAGCCTCGCCAACCTCCTGACCGAGGCCGGCCGGCCCGCCGAGGCGATTCCGCATCTCGAGATCGCGCTTCGCCTCGAGCCGGATTTTCCCGCGGCCAATCTCAATCTCGGCGTCGCGCTCGACACGCTGGGGCACACCGGCGAGGCGTTTTCCCGTTACCAGCGTGCGTTGCACTCGAAGCCGCGTTTCCCGGAAGCGCACAACGCACTCGCCAATGCCCTGCTCCGCCGCGGCGAGGTGCCCGCCGCGCTCGATCACCTCCACGAGGCTCTCCGGCTCCGCCCCAATTACGCCGACGCCCACTACAATCTCGCCGACGCCCTGCTGCAGTCCGGCCAGGTTCCGGAGGCGCACGCCGAGTTCGCCGCCGGTCTCAAGCTTGCGCCCGACGACGCGATCGCCCGTCTCGCCTGGGGCAACGCGCTCCTCGCCACCGGCCACCTCGACGAGGCGCTCGCGGCCTATGCCGAGGCCATCCGCCTGCGGCCCGACGACGCCGAGACCCGCTACAACCTCGGCAACGCCCTTGCCGCCGCCGGACGATTTGCCGACGCCGCGAATGCCTACGGCGAAGCCGTGCGCCTCCGTCCCGACTACGCCGAGGCCCACAACAATCTCGGCAACGCCCTCGCTGCGCTCGACCGCGACGCCGATGCGATTCCGCACTACGAGCAGGCGCTCCGGCTCAAGCCCGCCAATCCCCGCGCGCACAACAACCTCGGCCTCGCGCTCGCCCGCAGCGGCCGGCTGCGCGAGGCGGCGGCGCACTTCGCCGAGGCCGTGCACGAGGCGCCGGATTATCAGGAAGCGAAAACGAACCTCGCCCGCGCCCAGGCCGATCTCACCGGCCCGGCCCCCGCGTCGAACTGACGCCCGCCCGCGCCGCGTTCAGTTTCCCGCCAGTTCCGCGCGTGCCGCCGCCAGCAACCGGTCGAGCGCCGCGCGCACGCGCGCCTCGTCCTCGCCCTCGACGAGCAGCCGCAGCTTCGGCTCCGTGCCGGAATAGCGCACCAACACCCGGCCGCGCGCGCCCAGCTCCGCCTCCACCGCCCGGATCGCCGCCGGCAGTTCGCGCAACGACTCCAGCGGCCGTTTCTCCCGCACCGTCAATGTCGTGCTCCGCTGCGGAAATTTCTTCAGCACCCGGCGCAACTCCGACAGCGGCTTGCCGGTCGCGCGCATGACCTCGATCACTTTCAACGCCGCGACCAACCCGTCGCCCGTCGGCGAGATCTCGGAGCAGATGATGTGGCCGGACGACTCGCCGCCGAGCGTCGCGCCCTCCGTCAACATCCGCTCGATCACGTAGCGGTCGCCGACCGCCGTCCGCACGACCCGTCCCCCCACGGCCCCGATTGCCGCATCGACGCCGAGATTGCTCTGCACCGTGACGACGAGCGTCTTTTTCGCGAGCGTGCCGCGGGACAACGCGTGCGTGGCAAGCATCGCCATGATTTCGTCGCCATCGAGCACGTCGCCGGCCTCGTCGCACAACACGCACCGGTCGCCGTCGCCATCGTGGGCGATTCCGAGCCGCGCCCGGTCGCGCCGCACCCGCGCCGCCAGTTGCTCCGGGTGCTCGCTGCCGACGCCCGCATTGATGTTCCGGCCGTCGGGCGCGTCGCCGATTCCAATCACGTCCGCTCCGAGCGCGCGCAGCACCGCCGGACTCGTCGCACACGTCGCGCCATTGGCCGTGTCGAGCACGACCCGCCAGCCCGCGAGCGCACCGGCCGGCAGGAGCGCCCGGGTTGCGTCGGTGTAGCTCGCGGCCGCATTCGCCAGGATCTGGTTCGACGGCTCCGGCCAGGTTGAAACCAGGCTCGCCCCGGGCAACAGGCGCTCGATCTCCTCTTCGTCGCGGTCGGTCAGCTTCATGCCGCCGGCGCCGAAAAACTTGATGCCGTTGTCCGCCGCCGGATTGTGCGAGGCGGTGACGACGACCCCGAGCATCGCGCCCTCCGCGCGAACCGCCCGCGACACCGCCGGCGTCGGCACGACGCCCAGCAAAGCCGCCTCCGCCCCGCCCGCCCGCAGGCCGCGCGCGACGGCCGCCGCCAGCGCCCCGCCCGAAAAACGCGTGTCGCGCCCGATCAGCACCCGGCCCTTTTTCTCCAGCCAGGCCGCGGCCGCGAAACCCAGCCGCGCGGCAAATTCCTCGTTCACCATCGGCCCGCCATACGGTCCGCGCACGCCGTCCGTGCCGAAATACTTCCGGCTCATGAGCGGAAAAACTCCCGCGTCGCCTCGATCTTCTTCGCCACCGCGCCGCCGAGCAAAAGCTCCCGGGCCGGCGCCAGGCCGTCGCGCGCTTGCGGCACCTTGCCGACAATCCACATCGCAACGGCCGCGTTGAGCACGATCGTGTCCACGAGCCCCCTGGGGCCGCGACCCGCGAGCAGCGCCTCGACAATCGCCTGATTCGCCGGGAGGTCTCCGCCCGCGAGATCGGCAAACGGCGAGACCGCCAGGCCGAAATCCGGTGCGCGCCACTCGCCATCGATGGCCCGGAGCCGCCCGAACCCCCGCACGCGGTTCGCCGTCGCGGTGGTGAGTTCGTCGATCCCCCGGCCTGGCGCGATCACGCCGTGCGCCGCGACGCCGGTCTGTTCCCCGAGCGTCTCCAGCGCGCCCGCGAGTTTTTCCACCCACGGCTCCGCGAACACGCCGAGCAGCACGTGCGCCGGCCGTCCCGGATTGATCAGCGGCCCGAGGATGTTGAACACCGACCGCTGGCCCCGCGCCGCCAGCGCCTTCCGCACCGGCGCGATGTGCTTGAACGCCGGGTGGTAGTTCGGCGCGAAAAAGAAAACGAACCCGAGCTCGTCGAGCGCCCGCCGCAGTTTTTCCGGCGACGCCGCCAGGTCCACGCCGAGCGCGCCCAGCAGGTCGGCGCTGCCGCATTTCGAGGTGATGCCGCGGTTGCCGTGTTTCATCACGGTCACGCCGGCGCTCGCCAGCACCAGCACGACGAGGCTGGAAATATTGAACCCGCCCGCCTGGTCGCCGCCCGTGCCCACGATGTCGATCGCCCGCGGCGCCCACGCCGCGACGCCCGGATCGACCGCCCGTTGCCGGAACGCCGCCGCAAATGCCGCGACCTCGGCCGCCGTCTCGCCTTTCGCCGCCAGCGCCGTCAGGAACGCGGCCTTTTCCGCTTCGCCGGCCTCGGGGGCCGCGAGCGCCGCGGCCGCCCGCTCCACCTCGACGGCGGCCAGGTCTCGACCGGCGGCCAGCTGGGTGATGAGTTCGGGCAGCGTCGACATGCACGGCCGAGTCAGGCGGCGGCGCGGCCCGCCGCAAATAAATTTGCGCCCTTCCGCCAAAACTGAAACCAACCCGCGTGCGAAATTTCCTTCTCGCTGTCGTGGCGCTCGTGCCCGCCCTGCTCCCGTTGTCGGCGCCGGCCCAGGAGAAAATTCCGGCGATTCCCACGGACCTGCGGGCCCCGGCCGCCGAACTCAGCGTGACCGATGCCTTCGTGCTCGGCGTCATCGAGGGCGTCACGGAGTTTCTCCCCATTTCCTCCACCGGGCACCTGGTCGTCGCGAGCCGGGCGCTCGGCCTCGATTCCGACCAGCCGCTGATGGATGCCGCCGGCCGGCCGCTTTGGTTCAAGCCGCCGGCCGCCGAGCGCCGCGAGAGCCGGACCGGGGCGATCAAACGCTGGTTGCTGCACCTCGTCGGACGCGAGCCGAAGGTCGACGCGCCGGAAGGGATTCCGCTCACGCTCAATCTCGCGGCGAAAACCTACAACATCGTCATCCAGTTCGGCGCCATCGCCGCCGTTGCCCTGCTCTACTGGCCGCAATTTCGCGCCATGTTTCGCGGCGCGCTCGGCCGCGACCCGGCCGGCCTGCGGCTGCTCATCAACGTCCTGATCGCGTTCGTCCCGGCCGCGGTCGTCGGGTTGCTCGTGCACGACTGGATCGACACCCGGCTGTTCTCGGTCGTCCCGGTCATCGTGGCGCAGGTGGTCGGCGCGGGGCTGATGCTATTCGCCGAGCAGTGGCGCCGCCGGCATTTCAAGCTGCATGCCGCCGACGACGGCCTGGCCCAGGTCGCGCCCCACGCCGCGGCGGGCATCGGGGCGCTGCAATGCCTCGCCCTGTGGCCGGGCATGAGCCGGTCGATGACCACGATTGTCGGCGGCTATTTCGCCGGGCTCGATCCGCGCCGGGCGGCGGAGTTCAGTTTCATCCTCGGGTTCGTCACCCTCACCGCCGCGACGGTCTACAAGAGCTACCAAAGCGGCGCCGCGATGATCCAGGTCTTCGGCTGGTCGCACGTCCTGCTCGGCTGCGTCGTGGCCGCGGTCACGGCGGCCTTGTGCGTGCGCTGGCTGGTCGGCTGGCTCGCGGGCCACGGGCTCGCGGCCTTCGCCTACTACCGCCTCGCGATGGCCGCGGCGCTCGCCGCCCTGCTCGCGGCCGGTTACCTGCAATAAGGACGCTTGACGCGCCAATTCCGCGCCCTTTACTCCGACCCTTTCACAAAACCCGCAGGCGTCCTTGAAGCGGCGTCCGCACTCAAAATCGCACCACTCACCATGGCTAATCCGAAACGCAAGCAGTCCAAACGCCGCAGCGCCAACCGTCGCGCTGGCAACGCTTTCATCGCGCCCGAATTCGCCAAGGACCCGACCGATGGCAGCGCCTTCCGGCCCCATCGTGTCAACCCCAAGAACGGCATGTATCGCGGCCGCCAGGTCCTCAACGTCGAGGTCTGAGCCCGCGGGCTTTTTCCACCCCCGCCATCCCTGCGATGGTCACCAACTCCGGCGCGACGGGACGCATAGCAGTCGACGCGATGGGTGGCGATCTCGGCCCTGCCGAGGTGGTCGCCGCCGTCCGGCTCGCGTTGCACCAATACCACTCCCTCCGCCCGGTCACGCTCGTCGGCGATCAGTCGGTCCTCCGCCCGCTGGTTGACGAGGCCGGCTTGGACGGCGATTCGCGGCTCGCGATCTCGCACGCCTCCGAGGTCATCACGATGGAGGACAAGCCGCTCAACGCCCTGAAGCGGAAAAAGGACTCCTCGATGGTCCGCGCCATCGAGCTCGTGAAGAACGGCCAGGCCGACGCCGTCGTCAGTTGCGGCAACACCGGCGCCTTGATGGCCGGCGGCACGCTCCGACTCCGCACGATGGAGGGCGTCGCCCGCCCCGCCCTCGCCGCGATCTGCCCGCGCCAGGGCGGTCACTTCGTCCTGATCGACGCCGGCGCCAATCCCGAGGCCAAGGCCGAGCACCTCGTCCACAACGCGATTCTCGGCAGCCACTATTGCCGCGTCATGCTCGGCGTGAAATCTCCCCGCGTCGGCCTGATGAACATCGGCACCGAGGAGGGCAAGGGCAACGCCCTCATCACCGAGACCCACGAGCTGCTCCGGCGCATCGGCCCGATCATCAACTACGCCGGGCCCATCGAGGGCTTCCATGTCTTCGCCGAGCACGTCGACGTCGTGGTCTGCGACGGTTTCGTCGGCAACATCATGCTCAAGAGCTGGGAATCGCTCGTGAAGTTCTTCAAGACGATGCTCAAGGAGGAGATGAACGCCAACCCGCTCCGCTTCGCCGGCGGCATCCTCTCCAAGGGTGCCTTCGACTCGTTCAAGGAGCGCATCAACCCCGAGCGCTACAGCGGTGCGCCGCTCCTCGGCCTCAACGGCAACATCCTCAAGGCCCACGGTTCCGCCAACCGCCGCGCCATCAAGAGCGCCATCCACGCCGCCAACGAAATCCTCAAGGCCGACATGAACTCGCTCATCGAGGCCGACGTCGCCCTCGCCAACGCCGCCCTCGGCACCGCCGTGCTCGCCTGAGCCGCCGCTTCCCGCCCGGCCTCACGCGACCCTTACCGACTTCGCCCACGTAATGCCCCCCTGCTCCACCGTCATCCTCGGCACCGGTTCCTACGCGCCAGAACGGGTCCTGACCAACGCCGAGTTAAGCCGGATGGTGGACACGTCCGACGAATGGATCGTCACCCGCAGCGGCATCCGCGAGCGCCGCATCGCGGCCGCGAACGAGTCCACCTCCGACATGGGCGTGCAGGCCGCCCGGCGCGCCCTCGCCGACGCCAAGCTGACTGCCGCCGACATCGACCTGCTTGTCGTCGCGACGGTCACCCCCGACCTCCAGATGCCCGCCGCCGCGTGTTTCATCCAGCAGAAGCTCGGCCTCCCCGGCGCGGCCGCCTGCTTCGACGTGAACGCCGCCTGCTCCGGCTTCATCTACGCCCTGGACACCGCCTGCGCGATGCTCTCGTCCGGCCGCTACCGCCGGGCCCTCGTGGTCGGCGTCGAAAAACTCTCCTCCATCGTCGACTGGAAGGACCGCACCACCTGCGTCCTGTTCGGCGACGGCGCCGGCGCCGTGGTCGTCGGCACGACGGACCAGCCCGACGTCGGTCTGATTGGCACCCGGCTCGGCATGATTTCCGACAGCGTCGACCTGCTGTGCATCCCCAACGGCGGCAGCAACGCCCCCGCCACGCCCGCCTCCATCGCCGCCGGCAGCCACTTCCTCAAGATGAAGGGCAAGGAAGTCTTCAAGCTCGCCGTCCGCGGGATGGACGAGGCCGCCCGGGATATTTTGGAACATCACCATTTGCGGGCTGACCAGATAGCCCTCGTGATTCCCCATCAGGCCAACCTCCGCATTATCGAGGCCATTTCCCAATACCTCGAGCTGCCCATGGAGCGGTTCTTCGTGAACGTCGACCGCTACGGCAACACCTCCGCCGCCTCCATTCCCATCGCGCTCGACGAGGCCCGCCGCGGGGGGCGGATCAAGGCCGGCGACCTCACCCTGCTCGTCGCGTTTGGGGCGGGCTTGACCTACGGAAGCGCCCTGATTCGCTGGTAAACGATTTTCTCAATGCGTCTCCTCCCCGCCCGTCCGCTCGCGATCCTCGTTCTCCTGTTTTCCGTGCTCGGTCTCCTGGTCGCCGCCGCCCGCGCCGACCTCGTCTGGAGCAAGGAATCCGGCTGGCGGCTCGAAAACGGCGTCCTCGCCGGCCTGACCGAGGCTGACGGCCGGAAGGCCCTCGACCTGATGAATTCGGCCCGCTCCGCCGAGGAAAAGGGCAGCAATCACTCCGCGATCAAGGGATACGCCAACGTCGCGCGGCGCTACCCGAATTCCATCTACGCCCCCGAGGCGCTCTACCGCTCCGCCAAGCTCCGGCTCGCGGGCAAGGACTACACCCGGGCCTTCGAGGATTTCCAAGGCGTCATCGGCCGCTACCCGAACACCAAGCGCTTCAACGAAATCATCGGCGAGCAATACAACATCGCCCGCGCCCTCCTCAACGGCGCCCGCGGCCGGATGTTCTTCGGCCTCCTGCCCGGTTTCGTCGCCCGCGAGCGCGCCATCGGTTATTTCGAGACCATCATCGTCAACGCCCCCTACAGCGACTACGCGCCGCTGTCGTTGATGAACGTCGCCATCGGCCACCAGAAGCTCGGCAACACCGAGGACGCCATCGATGCGCTCGACCGGATGATCAACAACTATCCGCAGAATCTCCTCGCCCCCGACGCCTACCTCAAGATGGCGCAGATCGACGCCACCCTCGTCGACGGCCCCTACTACGACCAGGCCGCCACCAAGGAATCGATCACGTATTATACCGACTTCATGCTGCTCTTCCCGGGCGACAACAACATCGCCGTCGCCGAGAAGGGTCTCGACCAGATGAAGACGATGATGGCCGAGAGCAAAATGAAGATGGCCGACTTCTACTTCTACAAGCGCAACAATTTCACGGCGGCGCGCGTGTTCTACAACGAGGCCATCACGACCTATCCCGATTCCGCCGTCGCCAAGCGCGCCAAGCTCCGCCTCGCCGACGTCGAGGCCAAGGCCGCCGGCAAGAAGGTCCCCGCCGAGGGCAAGGGCGAGGGCGACACGCCCAAGAAGAAGCGCTTCCTGTTCTTCTGAGCCGGCGGCGCTGAGAACGAAGCACGAAGCCAGGAATCCCGGAGCGAAATCTGCTTCCCGGTTTCCGGGCCCCCTCTCCACCGTGAGCTTTCTGGCCAGAGTATTCTCGACCCGCCGGTTTCGCCCGCGCGCCGCCCGCCCTTCGCCACGCGTTGCTTTTTCGCTGTCCCTCGTCGCTCTCGCGCTGGGCGCGAGTTGCTCCCACTACCAGCTCGGCACCGGCGGCTCGCTCTCGTTTCACACGCTCTACGTCGCGCCCGTGCAGAACAAGACCCTCCTGCCCGACGCCCGGCCGCTCCTCAGCACGCGTCTCCGCGAAACGTTTCTCCGCGACGGCCGCGTCTCGCTCGTCAACTCGCCGGAGGCCGCCGACGCCACGCTGACGGTCGTCATCACCGACTACCACCGCGATGCGGTCACCGCCCGCGAGGGCGACACCGGCCTCGCGCGCAAATTCAATCTCACCCTCGGCACGACCTGCACCCTGCGCGACAACCGCGGCGCGAAGAATCTTTTCGAGAACCGCGTGGTGAGCGTGCAGCGCGAGTCCTTCACCGACAGCGGCCAGCTCCAGAGCGAATACCAGACCCTCCCGCTCCTCGCCGAGTCCCTCGCCGACAAGCTCACCCACCTCGTCCTCGACGTGTGGTGAGCGCGGTGCGGTGCGGGCGCCACGGCGGAGTCGGGACGCTCCGCAGATTGCGGGGTTGCGCCGCCTTCGACCGGTCGTTGTCCTCGCCCTGAACCAACGCCAACCGCCGTCGCGACGTTCCATGCCACCACCTCTCCACGCGCCGCTCCTCAATCCCTCCCTCCTCGCCGGCGATCACGCCCATCTCGGCGCCAGCGCCGCCGCCGTCGCGCAGCTCAACCTCCCGTGGCTGCACTGCGACATCATGGACGGCCATTTCGTGCCGAACCTTTCCTTCGGCCCCGAGACCCTCGCCGCGCTCCGGCGCGCCGGCATCAAGCTCTTCTTCGACACGCACCTCATGCTCAGCGAGCCGCACCGCTACATCGAGCCATTCGCCAAGGCCGGCGCGAACCTCGTCAGCATCCACATCGAGCCGGACTACGACCACGCCGCCACGCTCGCGCGCATCCGCGCGCTCGGCTGTCAGTGCGGCATCGTGCTCAATCCCGGCACGCCCGCGCGCGCCGTCGAGCATCTGCTCGGCGCCGTGGACCTCGTGCTCGTGATGACGGTCCAGCCTGGCTTCGGCGGCCAGAGTTTTCGCCGCGACATGCTCCCGAAGATTTCCCAGTTCCGTGACTGGCGCCAGGCCCGCAGGCTCGGTTTCCGGCTCGAGGTCGATGGCGGCATCGACGCCGACACCGCCTTCGAATGCCGCGCCGCGGGCGCGGACACGTTCGTGGCCGGCACGTCGTTCTTCAGGGCCGCCGACAAGCCCGCGTTCGCCGCCGCCTTCGCGAAACTGTAGCGCGGTTGAGCCGGAGGTAGCCGAGAAACAGAAGAACTAGGTCCGAACCGCTGGTTGTTGATTCCTCTCCGTTCTCTGCGTTTCCTCCTGTTAAGCTCCCTCTTCCTCGCATGCCCTACGAAGTTCGTCACGGCGACTACCTCATCTCCGACGATCCCGACCGGCTCGATCTCGACGCCATCCAGGCCTACCTGAGCAATGAAAGCTATTGGGCGCAGGGGGTGTCGCGCGAGGTCGTCGAGCGCTCGTTGCAGCACTCCCTGTGCGTCGGCGTCTACACGGCGGACGGCACCCAGGTCGGGTTGGTCCGTGTCGTCACCGACTTCGCCACGTTCGCGTGGCTGTGCGATGTCTACGTGCTGGAGCCGCATCGCAAGCAGGGCCTGTCGAAAATCGCCATTCGCGCGGTCATGGATCATCCGCGGCTCCAGACGCTGCGGCGGTTCTCGCTCGCAACGCGCGACGCCCACGGCCTCTACGCGCAGTTTGGCTTCACTCCCGTCGCCAAGCCGGAAAGCCAGATGGAGAAACGCCGCTCCGCAACCAAGCCGCCGCCTCCGGCCGCGCCCTGATCACGGACTGCCGCGCGCGATTTCCTCCGCCCTCGCATATTGTCGCCGGAACGCCGCCCCGAGTTCGCCCGCCAGCGCCACTTCGTCCGCCTTGTTCCTCGAGCTGAGCGCCTGGTGGATCGCGCCGCGCACGCGGTCGTAGTCCACCGCCGACATGTCCTGCAGCGCCGCCAGCGCCCGCGAGCGCGCCGGCTCGGGCGCCGCGATCGCCGCCTTCCACGCCTCGACGAGCTCGACGTGCGTGTCCTGGCACATCACCCGGACCACAAACGCCATTTCGCGAAACAGCGCACCCGTCCACTCCGGATGATAGACCAGCGGTTCGGCCTCGTCGTAGGGCGATTCGTCCGGATCGCTCCGCAGCGCGCGCCACTCGGCGTGACGGTAGAAATCCAACCGCACCGGCAATCGCCGCAAGGCGTAGCGCTGCGGTCCGCCCGGGGTGCCGGGCCGGAAGTTCCACAGCTTCTGCCCGTCCATCGACAGCACATATTCCATGAACGCCACCGCCACCGCCCGGTGCGGCGCCCCGCGCAACAGCGCCACCGGATCGACCGCCACCGCCGAGCCGCCCGCGGGCGACACATACCCGATCCGCTCCGAGTCGCCGCGCCGCCGCACCGCCTCCTGCTGCTGGCGCCCGTAGAAATCGATGCACAGCCCCATCGCGCAATCGCCCGCCGCCACGTCGATCGGCGGCTTCTGCGACGTGTCGGTGAAGTAGCGCGCGTTCGCCCCGATGAGCTGGATCAGCCGCAGGCCCGCGAGCCAGCCCTCGCGCACCGCCTGCGTCTCGCGCGTCTTCGCATCGACCGCCGGTTCCGCCGCCTGCAGCGCCCGCAGCCGGTGCTGCATCTGCTGCTGGATCATGTTCTCGAACGCCTCCGCGATCGACCCACTCTTCGTCGGATCCGCCAGCGCCACCTCGCCCACGAACCGCGGATCGGCGAAATCGCTCCAGCTCCGCAGTTCGCCGGCAAAGCCCAGCCGCCGCAACGAATCCCGGTTGTAGATGATCCCATACGAGCTGAGCACCGTGCCCAGCCACCGGCCGTCCGGGTCCCAAAACTCCTCTCCGCCGTGCGTCCGCGGAATCACGTCGTCGGTGAACCAGTCCGGATGCAGCTCCCGCAGCCCGCTGTCGACGAGCCGCCCCGCCTGCGCCTGCTTCGAAAAATCATACGTGCCGCCGCCGAAAAAAAGATCGATGCCGCACCCGACCGCCGACCGCAGAAAAATCTCACGCGCCTCCCGCACCCCCGGCGGGGCGTCCGCCGCCAGCCGGTCGCTTTGAAACGCCGCCTGCACCGCCGCGCTCCACGGCTTGCCCAGCTTTCCCGTCCAGTAGTTCTGAAACGCCGTCACATATCCGCCCTCGAGAAACTGGGCGATCTCGCTCGTGCCGCCGATCACCCGCCAGTCGACCGCCACCGTCCGCCCGGTGCGCGCCCGATACCAGTCCTGAAACCCGCGCCCGTATTCGTAGCGGATCGCCTCGTTGTGCGGCGTGATGATGACGACCGTGTCGTCCGCGTGTTCCTCCGCGGCCGCCCGCTTCGAGCGCAGCGCAAACGGCAGCGCCACGATCGCGACCAGGGCGAAAATGATGATGAAGCGCTTCACGTGAGAGTCGGGAGGTGCACCGTGGAAATGCGCTCAACCGCCGGCGGGCGAATCAGGCCGGGAGCTGGGCGCCTTTCCTGGCTTCCTGGTTTCCTTCTTCACTTTTCCGGGAGATTGCGCGACGGGTTCACTGGGAGATGCCTGGAGGTTCCCTCACTCCGCCAGCACGACCACATCCTCCGGCAGGACGCTCGCAAACACCTCGCCGCGCGCCGACTGGTCGATGAACCGCGGGTTGAGTTCGAAAATCTTCAGCGTCGTCCCGCCGGCCACGAACCCATACTGCGCCACCTCGCCGAGGTAGATCGCCTCGCCGATCCGCCCTTTCACCGCATTGCCCGCCGGCGCCTCGCGGCTCAGCGTCCAGCATTCGGGCCGGACCGAGACCGTCACACTCGCACCCGCCGCCGGCATCGCCCTGGCATCCCCGAGCACGCCGTCGAACCGGCCGATCGCGGTCTCGACGCTCGCGCGCTGACCATCGACCCCGAGCAGTTTGCCGGGGATGAAATCCGTCTCGCCGATGAAGTTCGCGACCATCCTGCTCACCGGCCGGCGATAGACGTCGCGCGGCGAGCCGACCTGCCGGATGAGTCCGCCGTCGAGGATCGCCATCCGGTCCGAGATCGAGAGCGCCTCCTTCTGGTCGTGCGTCACGTAGACGGTCGTCAACTTGAACTCCTTGCACACCCGCCGGATTTCCGCGCGCATCTCCAGCCGCAGTTTCGCGTCGAGATTCGACAGCGGCTCGTCGAGCAGCAGGCAGCGCGGCCGGATCACCAGCGCGCGCGCCAGCGCCACCCGCTGCTGCTGCCCGCCGGATAGCTGGTTCGGCCGGCGTTCGGCGTAGTCGCTCATCCGGACCGAGTCGAGTGCCTCACCCACGCGGCGCTTGATCTCGTCCTTCGCCACCTTCCGCTCCTCCAGGCCGAAAGCCACGTTCTCGGCGACGGTCATGTGTGGCCATAACGCGTAGCTCTGAAACATCATTCCCGTGTTCCGCTTGTGCGGCGCCAGCCGCGTCACGTCCTCGTCGCCGAAAAATATCTTTCCCTCCTCGGGGATATAGAAACCCGCGAGGCTCCGCAGCAGCGTCGTCTTGCCGCAACCGCTCGGCCCGAGCAGGAAAAACAGCTCGCCCGGTTCGATCATCAGGTCGAGATGGCGGAGCGCGGTGACCGTCCCAAACCGCTTCGTCAGTTGCTGAACGCGTATGGAAATCATGCTTGTCGCGCCGCAGCCTTGGCGAAGGCGGACCGCGCAGATGCCCGGCGAAGCAAGATTTCGTCTCCGGCTTAGTCAAAAGAATTAACCCACGGCGACGCGCGCCAAGGGCGTTGGATCGCAGATTGGGGAATTCAGAAGCCACGAAGCCAAGAACCAAGGTTTTTTCACGGCTTCCTGGCTTCTGAATTAAATCCGTCCTCGGCCTCCTCCGCCGCCGCGTAACGATGTTGCCTCGCCGCGGCCCGTTTGCCTTGCTCCCGGATTCCCGTCATGCCCGCAAAAAAATCCCCGGCCATCCACCCCGATCTGGAAAAGGTGCTCATTACCGAGGCGCGGATCCTCCGTCGCGTGAAAGGGCTCGGCCGCGAGCTGAAGCGCATTTACGGCGACCAGGAATTCACCGTCGTGTCCGTGATGAACGGCGCCATCCTGTTCACCGCCGACCTGCTGCGCCAGGTCGACAATCCCGTCCGCCTCGACTGCATCCGCATCTCCAGTTACGGCGCGATGACTGAGTCGCAGGGCATTCCCAAGCTGATCCACGGGCTCACGCTCGACGTCTCCGGCCGCCACGTGTTGATCGTCGACGACATCCTCGACACCGGCAAAACCCTCTCGCTGCTCGCCTCGATGATCCGCGGCATGCAGCCCAGGAGCGTCCGGGTCTGCGTGCTCCTCGACAAAAAGGGCCGCCGGCAGGTGCCGTTCGAGGCCGATCTCGTCGGTTTCCAGATTCCCGACAAGTTCGTCGTCGGCTACGGCCTCGATTTCGCCGAACGCTATCGCAACCTCACGAGCATCGGCGTCCTCAAGCCCGAGCGCCAGCAGGCCTGAGCCTCGTTTTCGACGCGACGCGCGCTGCCGCGCCTTCGCCGTCGCAGACTTCCCGCCGTTCGTCGCAAATCAGTCGACGCCCTCCGTTCGCCGGATGGCCTGCGTCGCATGAATTCGCCCCGACTCGCGCAGCGCCTCGGGCGAGGCGTCGCCCCTCTCGCCCTGTTCCTCGCCGCCGGTTGCGCGACGAGCAAGCCGGCCACCGCCACGGCGGACGACGAATACGAATATGTCACGCCCATCGGTTCGAACATCCCGGTGAAAGTCCGCAAGGGCGCCGTCCCAGCCGGGGCCGGCCCGAGCAGCAGCGCGATCGGCGGCGACGCCGCGCGCGACGCCTTCCGTCGCATCGGTCCGGAACAGCCGCCCACCGGCGCCAGTGGAAGTTAAGCGCGCCGCCCGAGAACCCAGGCTACGTTCGCGCCCGCCGCCCGGCGGCCCGGGGCCGTTTCGGATAGTTTCGGGCCGCCGGCGCCGCGGCCGCCTTGCGATAGTCGCCCGACTTCAGCGAATTGATCTGGTCCCGCAACACCGCCGCGCGCTCGAATTCGAGCCGCCCCGCCGCCTCCTGCATCTCGTCCTCCAGTTCGGCGATGACTGCCGCGACGTCGTCCACGCCCTCCGCCACCGCCGCCTCCGTGTCCCGCTCGCCCGTGCCGTCATAGGTGTGCAGGCTCGCCTGCGCCGACCGCTTCACGCTGCGCGGCGTGATGCCGTGCGTGGTGTTGTAGGCGAGCTGCTTCTCCCGCCGGTAGGTCACGATCTCCACCGTCCGCTTGATCGAATCCGTGATATTGTCGGCGTAGAAAATCACGCGGCCCTTCTCGTGTCGCGCCGCGCGGCCTGCGGTCTGGATGAGCGAGGTCTCGCTCCGCAAAAAACCCTCCTTGTCGGCGTCGAGGATCGCCACCAGCGCCACCTCGGGCAGGTCGAGGCCTTCGCGGAGGAGATTGATGCCGACCAGCACGTCGAAGTTCCCCAGCCGCAGGTTGCGCAGAATCTCGACCCGCTCGATGGCGTCGATGTCTGAGTGCAGATACTCGACGCGCACCTTCGCCTCGCGCAGATAGCTCGTGAGGTCCTCGGACAGCCGTTTCGTCAGCGTCGTCACCAACACGCGTTCGCCCGCCGTCGCCGCTGCCTTCACCTCCGTAATCAGGTTCTCCACCTGATTTTTCGTGGGCCGGATCGTGATCAACGGGTCCAGCAGTCCCGTCGGCCGGATGAGTTGCTCGGCGATCACCGCCGACTGCTTCAACTCGAATTCCGCCGGCGTCGCCGAAACGTAGAGCGTCTGTCCCGTCACCTGCTGGAACTCCTCGAAGCTCTGCGGCCGGTTGTCGAGCGCCGAGGGCAGCCGGAACCCGAAGTTGACGAGGGTCGTCTTGCGCGCCTTGTCGCCGTTGAACATCCCGCCGATCTGCGGCACCGTCGCGTGGCTCTCGTCGATCATCAGCAGGAAATCCTTTGGAAAGAAATCGATCAGGCAGAACGGCCGCTCGCCCGCCTTCCGGCCCGTGAGATGGCGCGAATAGTTTTCGATCCCGCTGCAAAATCCCATCTCCTGCAGCATCTCGAGATCGTAGTTCGTCCGCATCCGGACGCGCTGCGCCTCGAGGTATTGCTGGTTCTTTTCGAAAAACGCCACGCGCTCGTCCAGCTCCGCCCGGATCGCCCGGATCGCCGGCTCGAGCTTCCCGCGGCTCGTGACATACTGGTTCGCCGGATAGAGATCGAACTGGTCGAGCGTGCGCAGCACGTCGCCCGTCAGCGGGTCGAACTCGCTCAACGCCTCCACGTCGTCGCCAAAAAACTCCACCCGCAGCCCGTGCTCGAGGTAGGCCGGCATCACGTCGACCGTGTCGCCCCGGACACGAAACCGTCCCGGCTTCAGCTCGTAGTCGTTTCGCTCGTAGATGTTGTCGACGAGCCGCTCGAGAAACCGCTGGCGGCCGATCGGCGTGCCGCGGCGCAGGGGAATCCGCATCGAAGTGAATTCCTCGGGCGAGCCGAGGCCGTAGATGCAGGACACGCTCGCCACCACGATCACGTCGCGCCGCGACACGAGCGAGCTGGTCGTGGCGATCCGCATCCGCTCGATCTCCTCGTTGATCGAAGAATCCTTCTCGATGAAGGTGTCGCTCGACGGGATGTAGGCCTCGGGCTGGTAGTAATCGTAGTAGCTGACGAAGTATTCGACGGCGTTCTCCGGGAAGAAATTCTTGAACTCCGAGTAAAGCTGGGCCGCAAGGGTCTTGTTGTGCGAGATGATCAGTGTCGGCCGCTCGGTCTGGGCGATGACGTTCGCCATCGTGAACGTCTTCCCGGATCCGGTGACGCCCAGCAGCGTCTGGTGCCGGTTGCCCGCGCGAACGGAAGCCACGAGTTTCTCGATCGCCTGCGGCTGATCGCCCGTGGGCTGGTAGTCGGAGCTGAGCTTGAAGAGCATGGTTAATTCAGAAGCCAGGAAGCCATGAAAGCTATTCCGCCCGGGAATGCCACTCGCGACCCACCCGCTTCACTTGGACGGTTGCCGCGGCAAAATCAATCAGCAACCCGACCGTGCAGTTCGTCGCCTTGAGATAGGAACGAACGGTGGCGTAATGCACCGGATCAAATCCGATCACGGCTTTCAGTTCCACCACGACCATGCCCTCGACCAATAAATCGAGTCGGTGCTCACCCACCACTTGCCCGCGATACTGGATCGGGACGGGCAATTGCCTCTGAAACTTGATCCCCTGTGCGGTTAATTCGATTCCGAGCGCTTCCTCGTAGACGCTCTCCAGAAAGCCCGGACCGAGTGCCTCATGAACGCGGATCGCCGCCCCGATGATCCGTCCGCTTAAACCTGAATCAGGTTCGTTCATGGCTTCATGGCTTCTGAATTGATCGCTTACATTCCGAACACCTTCATCACCCCGCCCCACACGCCCGCCCAGAACCGCCGCGCCTTGCTCGCGTCGCCCGCCGCCGACACCTCCTGGCACAGGAACAACCCGCGACCCGCGAACAGGTCGTCGAAGAGCGGATTCATTCCGCGGTAGTAACTCCAGAACGTCTCCGCCCGCACCGGCCGGTAGTCGAGGTTCGGCGTGAATCCGACCGTCGCATCCTGGTTCGTCCGCCGCGCCGGGCTCGCCTGGCCCTCGCGGGCGTTCAGTCGCTCCGCCCGCACGCCACGGTTGCCCGCGATCACGAGCTGGCACGGCCCCATAAATTCGAAAAACCGGAATTGCAGCGTCACCCACGCCTGCCAGCGAAAAAGCTGCCAGCGCCGCCGGATCACGAGCCGGCGCCCGCCCGCCGTCACGACGCCCGCCAGGAAACTCGGCCGCAGGATCAGCGACGCGCCCTCGGCCAGCGTCACGACCACGAGTTCGCTGTGCGGATCGCTCTGGTTCGACAGCGTCAGCCGCCGCTCGCCCGCTTCCTCCTGGTGGCTCATCTCCACCAGCTCCACCAGGCGCGTCGCGAGGCACGTGAAAGGAATCCGCCAGTCGAGCAGGTAGCGCGTCTTCTTCTGCAGGCCTTCGTCGGAGGCCTGCAGGAATTTTTCCTTCACCCACAACCGCTCGCCCGGTCGCAGCGCCACCTCCGCCGACACGCGGCTCTCGCCCACCTCCGGCAGCACCGCCAGTTCCCGGGCCAGTCGCACGGCCCGGCCGCGCTCCACGATCGGCGCCAGCCAGAAATACATCGTCATCTTTCCCGCCGTCGGCCCCGCGAAATACAGCCCGAGGAACACAACCACCCACCACTTCACCGGCAACCGGACGACGCCGCGCCCCACCGGGTAATTCCACGTGCGTTCGACATAATGCATCAGCTTCGACTGCTGCGCCTCGGCCGCGCGCAGGCGCACGTCGATCTTGCCCAGCGCCACCTCGAGGCCGTCCTGCTCCCACGACGCCCGCGTAAATTCCTCCTTCAGTTTCGCGATCTTCGCCGTCAGCCCGGCGCGCGTCGCGCTCGTCTTCGCCAGTTGCTCGGCGTTCGCCTTCTGTTGCGCGGGATTGCCGACGTAGCGGTCCCACGTGCTGTCGAGGTCCTTGAGCTTCGCGATCGCGCTGTCGGCCAGCGCCGCACGGTCCTGCTCCGCCCGCATCTCGGCCGAGATGCGGTCCATTCGCCGGTGCACGTCATCGAGCGCCGCCTGCGTCTTGCTGCGCTCGCCGTTGATCGAGCGCACGAGATCCTGCCGCCACTGGTCGAACTCGACGTTGTCCTTCAGGAAGAGCCACAGTCCGCACGCCGCCAGCGCCAGGGCCACGATGAGCACCGCGGCGGCGAATTTCTGGAATACCCAGCGAACGAATGTGATGATGACTCCCATGTATCACGCCGCGTTGCCGCGGGATAAGCACCGGTCATTTGACCGGACGCCGCGCCCGATGCCAATTGCTAAACCGTCTCCGGCCCCGCAAGTTCCCCGCATCCTCAACGGTCCAACCCTCCGCCGCTTCCGCCGCGGCCCGTTCCAATGTCCAAAGCCATCGTCTCCACCCTCTACGATTCCGACGTCTTTCGGATGGCCTGCCGCCAGTTCGACAAGGCCGCCGACGCCATCAGCCTCCCGGATGCCATCCGCGACCGGACCAAATACCCGCGCCGCTGCCTCGCGGTTTCCCTCCCGGTCAAGCGCCAGGACGGAAGCGTCACCGTCTTCGAGGGCTACCGCGTCCAGCATAACCTCTCGACCGGCCCCTCGAAGGGCGGCATCCGCTTCCACCAGCACGTGACCCTCGGCGAGGTCGCCGCGCTCGCGATGTGGATGAGCTGGAAATGCTCGCTCGTCGGCCTGCCCTACGGCGGCGCCAAGGGCGGCGTCATCGTCGACCCCAACCAGCTCTCGTTGTCCGAGCTCGAGCATCTCTCCCGCCGCTACATGCAGGAAATGGTGAACTTCCTCGGCCCGCACACCGACGTCCCCGCGCCCGATGTCGGCACCAACGAGCGGATCATGGGCTGGATGATGGACACGTATTCGAACCATGTCGGCCATCTCGCTCCCGCGGTCGTCACCGGCAAGCCGATCGCGCTCGGCGGCTCGCAGGGCCGGCGGGAGGCGACCGGGGCCGGCGTCGCCTACCTGGTCAAAAAATACCTCGGGGACCTCAAGGCCCCCATCAACAAGGCCACTGTCGCCATCCAGGGTTTCGGCAACGTCGGCAGCGAGACCGCCCTCGCCCTCTCCGCTTCCGGCGCGAAGATCGTCGCCATCTCCGATTACACCGGCGGCGTTTTCAACGCCAAGGGCATCGACGTCAAAAAGGCCCTCGCCTACCTCGCCTACGCGAAGGTCCTCAAGGACTGGGACGGTGGCGAGCCCATCACCAACGAGAAGCTGCTCGAGCTCAAGTGCACCGTCCTCATCCCCGCCGCGCTCGAGCGCGTCATCACCGAGAAGAACGCGAAAAAGCTCCAGTGCCGCGTGCTGGCCGAGGCCGCCAACGGCCCGACGACCAACACCGCCGATCGCATCATCGACGCCCGCGGGGACATCGAGCTCATCCCCGACGTCCTCTGCAACTCCGGCGGCGTCATCGTCTCCTATTTCGAGTGGCTGCAAAACCTGTCCAACTTCTACTGGAGTCGCGACGAGGTGATGGAGAAGCTCTACGGCATCCTCGACAAGGCCAAGGACGCCGTCGACGCGCAGAAGCGGAAATTCGGCTTTAGCCGCCGCCTCGCGGCGCTGACGCTCGGCATCCAGCGGGTCGCCGACGCCAAGGCCGCGCGGGGTCTGTTTCCCTGAGCCTCTTTCGCGGAACAATTTTCCGCGGCGACCGTCTCTCCGCCGCGTTGACCTCTTGCGCCCCCCGCCCCGCCCCATGAGAGCCGCCGTCCTCGCCGCCCTCGCCGCCGCCACCGCGTTGCATGCCGGCCCCGCCGAATCGGCCATCGTCGCCGCGATGAAGCTTCCCGACGCGTCCAACTACAGCTGGGTTACCACGGTCGATGACGACGCCCGTTCCTACGAGATCGCCGGCAGGACCGACCAGACCGACTATTCCGTCGTCGAGATGCCCATCGTCGCCGCCCTGCGCCGCGGCGTGATGCGCAACACCGCGAGCAGCGACAACCAGGTCGAGACCGTGTTCAAGGGCGACGAAAAGCTCGTGATTCAAACCCCCTCCGGCTGGAAGACCCCCGAGGAGCTGACCGCCGCCCAGAATTCGGGCTACCGGGGCGGCCCCGGCGGGGGTGGCTATGGCGGTTACGGCGGCGGCGGGATGGGCGGGCGGCGCGGTCGCGGGCGGCGCGGCAGTTCCGGCGGCAGCCCGGACGGCACGCCGCCACCGTTCAGCAACCTGCAACTCACGCTCAGCCGGCCCGCCGAGGAGATCGGCATCATCGTGGCCAGCCACACCGACATGACCGCCGACGGCGACACCGTGAGCGGCACGCTCAACGAGACGGGCGCGAAGCTGCTGTTGGTCCATCCCGGCCAGAAGGAGATCACGCCGCTCACCGCCAGCGGCACGTTCCGGCTTTGGATCAAGGACGGTGTCCTCGTGAAATACGAATTGAAGCTCACCGGCACCCTCGCCGTCATGACCAACGGCAGCCGGCGCGAGGTCGAGGTCCACCAGACCGCCACGACCGAACTGAAGGACGTCGGCACCACGACGCTCGACATCCCGGACGAGGCGAAGAAAAAGCTCGGGACCTGAAGCGGCCCCGGGTCCCGCGGTTCGGCTGGCATTGTGCCCCGCGGTTTGGCAAACTCCGGCCGTGCCGCTCGCACGCCGCGTTTCATGAAATTTTCGATTCTCCTCGTCTCCGCCCTGCCGCTGCTCGGCGCCGTTGTCCGCGCCGGGCCGGTCGAGACCGCGATTGTCGCGGCGATGAAACTCTCGGACGAGCCGAACTACAGTTGGGTCACGGAGGTCGACGACGATGCGCGTTCCTACGAGATTAGCGGCCGGACGGCGGTGGGCGGTTACAGCCGGATCACCATGCCGGCTCCGCCGAGCCTGCGGCCACGGATGAATCGCGAAGTCCGCGATCCGCTCGACGCCATTTTCTCCGACAACGTGAACTGCGTGGTCCGCACCGACGGCGGCTGGAAGCACCCCGGGGATCTGCCGTTGCCGCCGCCCGATGACTCCGACTTCGACAGCCTGCCCAACGCCAGCATGCCGGCCGGGATGGGCCTCGGCGGAATGGGGCGGATTCCCGTGATCCCGGCCCCGCGGCCCCGGCCGCCCGAACGCGGGGAGGACCGCGGTTACAGCAACCAGCAGTTGTCCATCAACCCGCCCCACTTGGAACTCGGGGTGATCGTCAGCAGCCACGACGACCTCAAGGTCGACGGCGACACGGTGACGGGCACCCTCACGGAATACGGCGCGGCGCTGTTGCTCGTGCACGACGGCGACAAGAAGATCGTGCCCCGCCAGGCGAGCGGCACCTTCACGCTTTGGATTCGCGACGGCATCGTAACGCGCTACCAGGTAAAACTGGCCGGCGTGATTTCGGCTCCCACCGAGTATGGCCGGAAAAATTTCGAGGTGCACCAAACGATGAACACCTCGGTGAAGGATATCGGCACCACCGAGGTCGACGTCCCGGACGACGCGAAACGCAAACTCGGCGGCTGAATGCCTGCCTAGCCGCGCCCGCGCGGGACGATCCCCGCGAGCCGCCCGAGTTCGCGGTGAATCCGCGTCACGCGCTCGATCTGCCCCTTCGCGGGGAAGCGTTCGTAGAAGCCCTCGTTACGAAACTCGCGTGCCTGTTCCGTCCACGGCGCGAGCCGCGTCCGCCAGCGCTCCACCCGACCGTCGACCGGCTCCGCATCCTCGGCGGCAAGGTCCGCGCCCACGCGCAGCATCGCCTTCAACGCGACCGGCTTCGTGACCATGTAGCCCGAGCTGCCCCACGTTTCGCCCCAGACCTGCGCCGCCGCCTTCAGGAAATCCCGCGCCATGTCGTAGTAGCGCTCCGCGGCGCGCTTGTCGGTGCCGTGGGGCTCGATCTGTTTCCAGATTTTTTTCACCCAGCGGTGGATCTCGTTGAACAGCTCCGCCTGCAAGATCCATTTCTCCTGCTTGCTGCGCCCGCCGAGCCGGTTGATCCGGTAGCGCAGCGGGCTGTCCCCGGCGCTGTAGAGCATCTCCGCGATGTGCGCCGCGAACCGGCGGTCCGGCTCGGCCCACGACACGCGCTCGTAGAGGTCGACGAGATGGCTCTTGTTGATGCGGGTCGGCGTGGAGTTGATGATCACGAACATCTCCGTCGCGAAGTCGTCGCTCCGGCCGTCGAAGATGATGCACGGCACCTTGATGTTCCGCGCCTCCTCCGGGTGCGTGCGCGCGTAGAACTGGAGCGCCGCGAGCCGGTGCTGGCCGTCGATGATCAAATATTTTTCCGTCGGTTCCTGCAGGCGGCCCACGCCGCTGTTGTCGGTCCACGCCTCGAAGTGCAGCTTCTGCGGCGTGAAGAGCAGCACCGTGCCGGGAATCGGCGGCTGCGAGATGGCGGTCTCGTAGAAATTCCGGATCGCCGCCGCCTTCGCGCGCGACAGCTCGCGCTGGAACGCCTTGTCGCTCCGCTCGATCTTGGAAATGAACTGCGCGACATCGTCGTCCGCCGGCACCTCCTCCGCCTTGATGCCGGGCCCCTCCTCCTCGTAAAAGCGGCTGATGAACCGCACCTGTTTCAGCAGGTGCTCCGAGTCATACGAGGCGAAATAAAAGACGGCATCCTTCTGGCGAATCTGCGTGGCGATCATGGGCGAATCCTGGGTTGAGGGTGAGGCGGCTCGGCCGCGGGCTCCCGGCGAAGTGACAGTCTATCAACCGGGCGGTGACGGACAAGTTCCGAACCCGGAAAATCCACGCAACGTTTCACGCCGCTCCCCGCCCCGCTACAGGAACAGCCATCCGCTCACCGCGAGGATCGGCAGCAGGATCGGCAGGCTGTAGCGGATGATGTAGCCGAAGAAACTCGGGCAGTGCACGCCCGCGTCATGCGCGATGGACTTCACCATGAAGTTCGGCCCGTTGCCGATGTAGGTCATCGCACCGAAGAACACCGACCCGAGGCTCACCGCGATGACGAACAGCGGCTTCTCCGCGAGCAGGACCCGCACCGCCGCGACCGGATTGTCGCCCGCCGCGGCAAACGCCGCCGGGTTCCCCGCCGTGGCCGTCGTCTGCGCAAGCTGCAGGAAATTCACGTAGGTCGGCGCATTGTCCAGCACCGAGGAGAGCGCGCCCGAGCTGAAGTAGTATTGCGCCGGCCGGTTGAAGCCGAACTCCTGGCCGTGCTGCTCCAGATAACCGAGCGCCGGCATCATCGTCGCGAAAATCCCCACGAACAGGAACGCCACCTCCTTGATCGGCCCGAAGCTGAACGCGTTCTCCTCGTGCACCTGTTTCGGCGTCAGGAAATAACTCGCCACCGCCGTGCCGAGCATGACCGCCTCGCGCAGGAAGAACACGTCCGGCACGAACACCGCGCCGATGATCACCATCAGGAACAGCACGTTGACCATCCCGTCGAACCGCCAGGTCTCGGCGTGCGACTCGAGGTCGTGCTGCAACCGCACCGGCATGTGCTTGAACCCACGCCGGTCGAACGCGTAGAAGGCCGCGAGGATGAGGGCGAGCGTGACCAGCCACTGCACGATGACGTTCGAGATCAGCCAGAAAAACGGCACGCCTTGCAGGTAGCCGAGGAACAAGGGCGGATCGCCGACCGGCGTGAGCGCGCCGCCGACGTTCGACACCACGAAGATGAAAAACACCACGTGATAGGCGCTGATGCGGATCTTGTTCATCCGGATCCACGGCCGGATCAGCACCATCGACGCACCCGTCGTCCCGATGAAGTTCGCCGCCAGCGCGCCGATCGCGAGGAAGACCACGTTGACCACGGGCGTCGCCTCGCCCTTCACCTTGATATGGATCCCGCCCGCGACGACGAACAGCGACCCGATGAGCGAGATGAACGAGAAATACTCCGCCGCCGTGTGGCCGATCACGTGGCCGCCCTCCGGAATCCTGAGCAAATAGTAGAGGCCCACGAGCGCCCCGAGCCCGACCGCGATGTGCGGGTAATAGTGATCCCAAACGTGCTTCACGCGGGCCGGCGAGAGCGGCATCGTCGCGATGAGCAGCAGCAGCAGCCCGAACGGGGCGATGAGCGCGGGCGGGATATCGGCGCCGGGAGCGGCGGAGGCGAGAATCAAGGGGAGGTTCATGCGGGCGTCCCTATGCAAAAGTCGCGCCAACCCGCGGTTCGGCGGCGCAACCCGCCGGTCTTAAAAGGTGTGGATGAACAGCCCCGACCGGAGCTTCGGCTCGAACCACGTGCTCTTCGGTGGCATGATCTGGCCCGCATCGGCGATGTCCATCAACTGGCCGAGCGTCACGGGATACATCGAGAACGCCACCCCGCCCTCCGCGTCGACCCGTTTCACCAGCTCGCCCGGGCCGCGGATGCCGCCGACGAAGTCGATCCGCTTGCTCGTCCGCACGTCCTCGATCCCGAGCACCGGCGCGAGCAATCTGTCCTGCAGCACGCTCACGTCGAGTCGCGCCACCGGGTCGGTCTTCGGGTCGGCCGCGCACCGCAGCCCGTGCCATTTCCCACCAAGATACATGCTGACGTCGCCCACCGCGGTCGGAGACGGCGGCGCATTCTCCACCAGCCCGAACCCCGCCTTCACCTCCGCCAGCAACGCCTCGGGGGTGCGATCGTTCAGGTCGAGCACGATCCGGTTGTAGGGGAGGATTTTCAATTCGCTCGCCGGGAACAGCACGCAGAGGAACCAGTTGTAGTCCTCGTTGCCCGTGTGCCGCGGATTCCGCTCCCGCCGCAGCCGGGCCACGCGTGCCGCGCTTGCCGCCCGATGATGGCCGTCGGCGATGTAGGTCACGGGCACGCGCCCGAACGCCTTCACCCACTCGTCGCCGCCCGCCACCCGCCACGCGGTGTGTCGGATGCCATCCGGCGCCGTGAAATCGTGCGCCGGCGGCTCCTTCACCTTCGCCTCGACGAGCGCCGTCACCGCCGCCTCGTCGCGATAGGTCAGGAAAACCGGGCCGGTGTTGGCCCCGAGCGTGTCGATCAGCCGCGTGCGGTCGTCCTCCTTGTCCTTGCGCGTCTTCTCGTGCTTCTTGATCAACCCGGCGTCGTAGTCGTCGACGTGGCAGACCGCCACGAGTCCCCGCTGGCGGTGCGGGCCCATCTGCTGCTCGTAAACGTAAAGCGACGGCCCGGCCTCGCGGCCGATCGAGCCGTTGGCCTGCAATGCGAGAAAATTCTCCCGTGCCTTCGCGTAGACCGCGTCGCTGTGCGGATCGGTGCCGGCCGGCAGGTCAATCTCGGCCCGATCGACGTGCAGCAGGCTGCGCGGCTTGCCCGCGGCGAGGGCCGCGGCTTCGGCAGCGTTGACGACATCGTAGGGCACGCACGCCACCTCGGGCGCATGGGCGGCTGGTGGGACGAGACCTTGAAAGGCGCGGATTCGCATGTGGGAAGGAACGCAAAGCTTGGCCCACGGATCACCCGGAAGACACGGAAAAAATTACGGGAACGTGTCTCCTGCTCGGAAAGATTGAGCGGGAAGCCATGAAACCAGGAATAATTCCTGCCTCAATCGGATCGATTCCCGGCTTTCTGGCTTCTGAATTCACCCGCCTGGATAAATTAATTCAAAAGCCAGGAAACCATGAACGAATCGGCCTGATCGGGCTTCGTTCCCAGATTCCTGGCTTCCCCCTTCAACCTGTCTGGCCCGGCTCAGCCCGATTCCCGGCTTTTTGGCTTCTGAATTTCACCTGCCTTGGATGAATTAATTCAAAAGCCAGGAAACCATGAACGAATCAACCTGATCGGGCTTCGTTCCCAGATTCCTGGCTTCCCCCTTCAACCTGTCTGGCCCGGCTCAGCCCGATTCCCGGCTTTTTGGCTTCTGAATTTCACCTGCCTTGGATGAATTAATTCAAAAGCCAGGAAACCATGAACGAATCAACCTGATCGGGCTTCGTTCCCAGATTCCTGGCTTCCCCCTTCAACCCGCCTTGTCC
>CALFNN010000059.1 GCA_937902925.1 uncultured Opitutaceae bacterium | reverse complement strand
CGCTGGCGTGGCCTGGACGCGCGACATGGCGGCCTTCGTGAAACAGCTCGATCCGACGCGACCGGTGACGTTCGCCGCGGTCGGCAAGGCACTGCGCGAACTACGGGCCGAGCCGACGGGCGCGGTGCGCGAACACGCCTTCGACTACGTCGATTTCATTTCGACCAATCTCTATTTCCCGCCGCCGCAGGTTGCCGAATTTCTGGACCCGGTCCACGCGCGGTGGCCGGACAAACCGGTATTCGTCTCCGAATTCGGCCTGCGCGCCGATCTCGCGAAGACCGAACAGGACCGCATGGATTATTTCGACGCGATGCTGGCGCTCGTGCACGAGCGACCGTGGGTGTGCGGGCTCTCGTGGTGGTCGTTCAACGACTATGCCAGCCGTTATCCGGGGACGGGCGCGGATGGCTACCGGCGCTGGGGCCTGGTCGACGAATTCCGGAAACCGCGACCACTCTACACGCACGTTGTGGAGCGCCTGCACCAAGGCCTCTGAAAAAATCCGTTGAACCGATAAGGCCGCGTGCCGCCCTGGAAGGCCGGCTAACGCCCGGCTTTCTTTCGGGTGACCGGTCAAGGTCGAAAACGGGGCATTTCAAAATAGCGGGCGCGCGACCTTCAACCGGCCACGCCCCCGGGAATATCCACGCCGACCATGCTCATTTTTTTGCGGCACGCGCGGCTTGAACCGACACCAGTTGGCCATTCTGAACGGCGAAGGTGACGTCGGAACCCTCGCCCACTTCGCCCGCGATGAGCGCGCGGGCGAGCTTGGTCTCGATGTTGCGCTGGAGGAAACGCTTCAGCGGACGCGCGCCGAAGACCGGGTCGTAGCCTTTTTCGGCCGCCCACTCTTTCGCTTTCTTGTCGAGCGTCACCGTCACGCGACGATCAGCGAGACGTTTGTTCAAGTCGGCGAGCAGCAGGTCGACGATGGTCTCGATTTCCTCGAGCGTCAGCGGCTTGAAGAGAATCGTCTCGTCGATGCGGTTGAGGAATTCCGGGCGGAACGCCTTGCGCAGCTCGGCCATCACGCTCTCCCGCACGCCCTCGGGGATCGTGTCGCCCGTCACGCCGTCGAGCAGGAAGCGCGAGCCGATGTTCGACGTCATGACGATGACGGTGTTCTTGAAATCGATCGTGCGCCCCTGCGCATCGGTGATCCGCCCGTCGTCGAGCACCTGCAGCAGCACGTTGAACACGTCCGGATGCGCCTTCTCGATCTCGTCGAAGAGGATCACGGCATAGGGCTTCCGTCGCACGGCCTCCGTGAGCTGGCCGCCCTCGTCATAGCCGACGTAGCCCGGCGGCGCGCCGATCAGCCGCGCGACGCTGTGTTTTTCCATGTATTCCGACATGTCGATGCGCACCATCGCGGCCTCGGTATCGAACAGCGTTTCGGCGAGCGTCTTCGCCAGCTCGGTCTTGCCGACGCCCGTCGGGCCGAGAAACAAAAAGCTGCCGACCGGCCGCCGCGGATCCTTGATGCCGCTGCGGGCGCGCAGAATCGCCTCGGTCACGAGCGTGACCGCCTCGTCCTGGCCGACGACGCGTTCGTGCAATACCTCCTCGAGGCGCAGCAGTTTTTCCTTCTCGCCCTCGACAAGCCGGGTGACGGGCACGCCGCTCCATTTCGAGACGACCTCGGCGATTTCCTCCTCGGAAACCTCCTCCTTGAACAGCGTCGTCTGCTCCGCGCCTTTCTTCTCGAGACGCTTCAACTCGGTTTCCATCTGCGGGATTTTCCCGTGACGGAGCTCGGCGACCTTGTTGAGGTCGTAGGCACGTTCGGCTTTTTCCATTTCGAGGCGCGCGGCCTCGATCGACTCGCGCAGCTTGCGGGTCTTCTCGACAGCCGCCTTTTCCTTTTCCCAGTGGAGCTTGATGCCCTTCGCCTTCTCGCGGGCCTCGGCCAGTTCTTTCCGGAGCACCTCGAGCCGGCGCTTGCTTGCCTCGTCCTTTTCCTTCGCGAGCGCCGTCTCCTCGATCTCGAGGCGGAGCGCCCGCCGCGTGAGCTCGTCGAGTTCCTGCGGCATCGAGTCCATCTCGGTCCGGATCATCGCGCACGCCTCGTCGACGAGGTCGATGGCCTTGTCCGGGAGGAAGCGGTCGGAGATGTAGCGGTTCGACAGCGTGACGGCGCTGACGAGCGCGTTGTCCTGGATGCGCACGCCGTGGTGCAGCTCGAAGCGCTCGCGCAGGCCGCGAAGAATCGAAATCGCGTCCTCGACCGTCGGCTGGTCGACGAGCACGGGCTGGAAGCGCCGCTCGAGCGCCGCGTCCTTCTCGATATGCTTGCGATACTCGTCGAGCGTGGTGGCGCCAATGCAATGCAGCTCGCCGCGCGCGAGCATCGGCTTGAGGAGGTTGCCGGCGTCCATCGCGCCATCGACCTTCCCCGCGCCGACGATGACGTGGAGCTCGTCGATGAAGAGCAGGATGCGGCCGTCGCTCTGCTTGATCTCGGCAAGCACGGCCTTGAGCCGTTCCTCGAACTCGCCGCGGTATTTCGCTCCGGCCACGAGCGCGCCCATGTCGAGCGAGAAGATCGTCTTGTCCTTCAGGCCCTCCGGCACGTCGCCGCGCAGGATCCGTTGCGCGAGCCCCTCGACGATAGCCGTCTTGCCCACCCCGGGCTCGCCGATGAGGACCGGGTTGTTTTTCGTCTTGCGCGAGAGAATGCGGACGGTGCGGCGGATCTCCTCGTCGCGGCCGATGACCGGATCCATCTTTCCCTTGCGCGCCTGCGCGACGAGATCGATGCCGTATTTCTCCAGCGCCTGGTAGGTTCCCTCGGGGTTGTCGGTCGTCACGCGCTGGGAACCGCGGACGTCCTTGAGCACCTTCAGCACTTTCGCGCGATCGAGGCCGAAGCTCTTGAAGAGCTTCTTCAGCGCGTCGGGTTTCGCAACGTCGAGCAGGCCGAGCAGCAGGTGCTCGACCGAGACAAAGTCGTCCTTGAGCGACTTCGCCTCCTCCTCGCCCCGCGTGAGCACCTCATTGACGGCCTGCGTGACGTAGATCTTCGACGTGTCGACGCTGCCGGTAACCTTCGGCAACCGCTCCAATTCACGATCCACCGCGAGTTGGACGGCGCTCGGCGTGATCGCGAGCTTGTCGAGCAGTCCGGGCACGATGCCGTTTTCCTGCGCCACGAGCGCGGACAGCAGGTGCCACGTGTCCACCTCATTATGATTGAGACGACGGGCGATGTTTTGCGCGTCGGTGACGGCCTGACGCGACATCTGGGTGAGCTTGGCAAAATCCATGATGCGGGAATTTCGCATATGCCGGGCCATTTTGCGACCCGGGGTTTGCCCCGGGAAACCGGCGGCCACTCCGCCGCGCGGGTCAGAGTGCGTCGCATAGCGTCCCAATTCCGCGCCAGTTTGCATCATCTTCCACCTGGAACGGACCGGGCCGCCGGCCGCGGGATTCGGGTGACAACGCCCGTTTTTTTTGAAACGGTCACCTCCCCGGAGAGCCCACTTTCCCATGAAACCCAAAGTTACCTTCTACGCTGTCATGCTCGCCATCGCCTCCCTCGCCCCCCTGCGTGCGGCGCCCATCAAACACGATCTCCTCATCCTCGACGAGGGCCTTTGGAATCTCCTTCGCGTCGACCAGGACGACCCGTCGAAAAACTGGATCGCGCACATCGACCCGCAGTCGCCGCCCGAGATCAAGCGCCCGGCCAACTGGCGCGCCGCGCCCCGCGACATGCAGCTCATCGGAAACAACCGCGTGCTCATCAGCCACGACGCCGGCTACTCCGAGTTCGACATCGCCACCGGCAAACTCGTCAAGGAAGTCGCCACCTACACCGGCATCGCCACCGCGCGCCGCCTGCCCAATGGCGACACCCTCATCGCTGGCGTCAACCTCGACAACTCCCAGGGCGTCGTCGTGCTTGAAATCGACGCCGCCAACAAGATCGTCCACAAGACCGTCTTCCCCGGCGACTACATCCGCCTGTTGCGTGAGACCGCGCAGGGCACGTGGCTCATGATGAACAACACCATGATCCGCGAAGGCGACCGGGACGGCAAAATCCTCCACGAGTGGCCGGTCGCCGGATTCAAGCATGCCTGGAAAGCCGTGCGCCTCCCCAACGGCCACATCCTCTCCTCCGCCGGCTATGGCGCGTTCTTCGTCGAGCTCGACGCCGACGGCAAGGAACTGCGCCGCTTCGCCGGGAAGGACACGATGCCGCCCGCGATGAAGGCGAATTTCTACGCGATGTTCCAGTTGTTGCCCAACGGCCACATCGTGTTCGCCAACTGGCAGGCCCACGGCCCGGGCCACGGCAATGTGGGCATCCAGATGGTCGAGATCGATCCCGCCGAGCCGACCAAGCTGCTCTGGCAGTGGAGCGAAGCGCCGATCATCTCGTCGCTCCAGGGCGTGCTCGTGCTCGACGGTCTCGACCTGAACAAGCTCTACGACGAGCGCAACGGCGTCATGGAGCCGCTGGCGGCCAAATAGTCGCGCCCCCGGCGCCATCGCGCCGGCTCAGCTTTCGCGGTTGAGCAGCTCCGCCTGTTTCAGGCCGAGCAGCACCAGTTCGGGCACGTTTTCGTCGAAGAGCTTCTCCGCCTCGAGCAGCCGGGCGAAACCGCCCGTGCCGACGACCCTCGGGCGCTGGCCGGCGAACGCCTCGCGCGTCAGCTCGCCGAGCAGGTGCCGGATCGCGCCGACGTGGCCGTGATAGACTCCCGCCTGGATGCTCTCCACCGTCGAGCGCCCGAGCGCGGACGCCGGCCGCGCGATCTCGACCGCCGGCAGCTTCGCGGTCCGGCCGGCGAGCGCCCCGACCGAGATCCCGATGCCCGGCAGGATCGTGCCTCCGAGGTAATCCGCCTCGACCGTGACGACGTCGAACGTCGTCGCCGTGCCGCAGTCGACCACGATCACGTTTTTCCCCGGATGCCGCTGCACCGCCGCGACCGCCCCCGCGATCCGATCCGCGCCGACCTCGTGCGGATTGCGATAGCGCACCTTCAGCCCGGTCTTCACACCCGCCTGCAGCACGAACGGCTCGCAGCGGAAATATTTCACGCACGCGCTGCGCACCGGATAGAGCGCCGGCGGCACCACGGAACATACCGCCGCCCGCCGCACCATCCGCGGATCGACGCCGTTCTCCCGCAGGACCGCGGTGAAAAACACGCCGAATTCATCGGACGATCCGAGCGGATGCGTCGTTTTCCGGAACTGGCAGCGCAGCGCCTCGCCCTCGAACACGCCGCCGTGGATCTGCGAGTTTCCGATGTCGAGGCAGAGCAGCATGGGTCAACCTTTCGCCACCGCGATCGACGACTTGTCCGTCAGTGTTGCGGCAAGCAGTTTCTCCAACGTCTCCGCGAGCGCCGCACGGCCGGCGCAGTGCGTCGGCTTGGCGTCGCCGGCGCGCCAGATGTCCGCCGGAAACGCGTCTCCCTCGTTCCCGCGGACGGCGAGATCGTTGTGCACCACGACGTCCGCCACCCCGCGATCCAGCAGCGCCGCGACCGACTCCCGCGCTTCCGCGGCATCGGCGCCGGACGTGAGCTTGAACGCCGCCACGCGCACCGGACGGTTGCGACTGCGGTCCCGCAGCGAATCGAGCAGCTTCGGGTTGGGCCGCAGTCGCACCATCGGGGCGGATTGGGAGTCGAGCTTGCCGACGCCCGGCAACCGCACGACGCCATCGCTCAGCACCGACTCGACCGAAAAATCGCCCACGGCGGCCGCATGAATCACCACATCGAAGTCCTCCGCGCCGAGCAGGCGTCCCAGCGCCGCGTCGAGATCGGCAAAGCTCGAGAACGTTTCCTCGCGGCACCCGGCCTCCGCCGGCCGCGCGCCGCGCGCCCGCAACAGCGTCACGGCGTGTCCGCGCCGGGCGAAGTGATTCGCGATGAGCGCGCCCGTCGCGCCCGTGCTGGTGTTGGTGAGCACGCGCACGCCGTCGATCGGTTCGGTCGTGCCGCCGCTGGTCACCAGCACGCGCATCCGCGGGGCCGAGGGCGCGAGCGCCGCCTCGACCGCGGCGACGATTTCATCGGGCTCCGCCAGACGGCCCTCGCCGACGTCGCCGCACGCCGTGCGCCCCTCTCCCACCGCCACGAACCGCGAGCCCCATTCCTTGAGGCGGGTCACCGACGAGGCCGTGGCGGGATGGTTCCACATCGCCGGGTTCATGGCCGGCGCGATCAGCAACGGCTTCCGCCAGTCGTGCGCCAGCAACAAGGCTCCCGCCAGATCGTCCGCGAGCCCCGCCGCCAGCCGGTTGAGCGTGTGCGCCGTCGCCGGGCAGACCACGATCGCGGCGGCCCAGCGCCCGAGCTGGATGTGATCCAGCGCCGCGCCGGGCTCGAACAGATCGCTCGCGACCTTCCCACCCGTGAGCCCTTCGAGCGTCGCCCTGCCGACGAACTTCAGCGCCGCCTCCGTCGCCACGACGCGCACGCGATGACCGCGCTGCACCAGCCGCGAGATCGCCTCGCACGCCTTGTAGCACGCGATCGAACCCGAGAGGACGAAAACCAGATTAGAGCCGGACATTGTCGATCAACCTCACTCCTTCCAGTCGGACGGCGCCGAGCCGCACGCCCTTGTCGTCCTCGACGTAGTCGACCTCGAAGCCCTTCCCACGTAGCGCCGCCACCGCGGCCTCCGCGCTCGGTGCCATCCGCAGCACCCGCGGAAACGCCTCGGCCTTTGCCCTGGCCCCGGAGGACAATCGCCGGTTGCGCGAACTCAGCGCGAGCCCGTCGGCGTCGCGCACGGTTGGACAGGCCACGATCTCCACCGGCAGCAAAAACGCCTCGACCATCCCGCGCACGAGCTGCAACTGCTGCCAGTCCTTCTCGCCAAAATACGCCCGCCGCGGCTGCACCAGGTTGAACAGCTTGAGCACCACCGTCAGCACGCCCTCGAAGTGCCCCGGGCGTTGCGCGCCCTCTTGCGCCAGGCTGCGTTCGCTTTCCGCGACGCGGTAGCGATAGCCGTCGGGATACATTTCTTCCGTCGTCGGCGCCAGCACGGCGTCGACGTAGGGCCGCGCCAGCTCGACATCCGCCTCGAGCGTGCGGGGATACTTGGCGAGATCGCCCGGGTCGTTGAACTGGCTCGGGTTGACGAAAACGCTCACGACAACGCGATCGTTCTCGTCCCGCGCCCGCGCCAGCAACGCCTCGTGCCCCGCGTGCAGCGCGCCCATCGTCGGCACAAACCCGATCGAACGCCCGGCCCACTCCGTCGAAGCGCGCGCCGCCCACCACTCGTCGACGCGTGTCCAGACCCGCGTCATGCGAGCACCTCCTCGCGCGCCGGAAAATGATTTTTCCGGACGTCGCGCGCGAAGCGATTCACCGCCTCGCGCACCAAGGTATTCCCCTCCAGGTAGCGGCGTGCAAAGCGCGGCTGAAACCGCGCGTCGAGCCCGAGCAGGTCGGACAGCACCAGCACCTGTCCCGAGGTGCCGGCGCCCGCGCCGATGCCGATCGTCGGGATGGCCCGCTCCTCCGTGATCGTGGCGGCAAGCGCAGCAGGCAAGCATTCCAGCACCATGGCGAATGCCCCCAATTCCTCGAGCGTCCGCGCGTCGCCGCGCAGCCGCTCCGCCTCGGCCGGCGCCCGGCCTTGCAGCCGGTAGCCGCCGAGCTGGTTCACCGACTGCGGCGTGAGTCCGAGATGCCCCATGACCGGAATGCCGCTCCCCACCAGACGCGCGATGACCTCCTCGTGTCCGGCGACGCCCTCGAGTTTCACGGCATTCGCACCGGCTTGCATCAACACCCCCGCCGCTTCGGCGGCCGCCACCGGCCCGCGGCGAAAACTCAGAAACGGCATATCGGCCACGATGAGCGCCGCGGGCGCCCCGCGACGCACGGCGGCCGTGTGGGCGCACATCATCTCCAGCGTGGCATGCACGGTGGACGGAAATCCGTGCATCACCATCGCGACGCTGTCGCCGACCAGGATCGCGTCCGCCTCGGAGCCGGCGACGATGCCCGCCATCAGCGCATCGTAGGCGGCGATGAGGACAATGGGCTGCGCCTCGCGCTTCGCGCGGGCAAAATCAAGAATGCTTTTCACTGCGTCCGGGAAGTTTTTCCTCTTCGGAAAACCGGGACGCAGGCGGAAGTGGACTTGGGTGCTTGTCGCATGGCGATGAAGCCTCGGTGTCCGAGGGGAGGAGTTGAGTTTGACGTGTCCGGTCGCGATCGAGTTCGCGCCAGACGGCGACAACCTCGCGCAAATCCGTCCTCGCGCAAATCAAAACCGTGTCAGCGCCCGCCGTCGCGGTGCCGCGTTACGGGCCTGGGTTCACGACAAGCTGGGCGGTGACGTCGGTGCCGCCCTGCAGCAGGACCGCGCGATTGGTCTTCGCCGCCGTGAGATTCCCTCCGGAATCGGAGCCCGCCATGAACTTCAACTGCGTGATCCCGCTCACCCGCACGGGCTGGCCGTTGGTCTGGAGCAGCGCGCCGCCCGTGACCCAAGTGTTGTTGGTCGCACCCCCGAGCACCAGCACGGGGGTCGCTTGAGCGGAGGCGCTGATGTCGCCGACATAGACCGGCCCGGTGAACGTCACGCCCGGCGCGTAGATTCCGGTCAAACCTTTGGCCGCGGAGTAGCGTGCATTCGCCGTGCGCACGCCACCGAACTGGCCGTCCGTGCTCAAGATTGCGATGAAGGCCAGGTCCGCCACGCCGTCGTAGACCGTCGCGTCGTGACCCACGAAAAGCGAACTGCCGTTGTTCGCGGGATTGTTCGCATTCGCGTCGATCGGCTGGGTGGAATCGAACTTGCCCGTGGGATCGAACGCGGTGAAGCGGCCCACCGAGAAGACCGAGACATTGGTCGTCTCGTCGGCGCCCGTGATCACGATGCCAACGTGGCCCTTCATGTAAGCGACCGCCGGCTGATTATAGTTGAGCGGTGCCGCCGGACCGGACGAGGTGTCCAACACCATCGTCAGTGCGCCCGCACCGCCGAACTCGACCTGCACAATATCGTCGTTCGCATCGATGAAGGAGGTGCGCATGATCTGGCCGGAGTCGGCCGTGATTGTCGCGGCGGCGCCCGAGAGCAGCACTTGATCGTAGATGTTTTTGTTCGGCGCCGTGATGTTCGAACCGATTTCCGCTCCGGCGCCGATCACCTTGTTCGTCGTCGTCACGCCAACGACGGCGGCGTCGCTGGCCGTGGCGGTGCTGACGGAGTTGAGAACGTCGGCCACGTAAAGACCCGCGTTGGCGGGCTGGACGTTGCCGACGGACAGGCTCGGGCTCGTTGCGCCGGCGAGATTGCTCCCGTTGAACTGCCACTGGTAGAACGAACCCGGACTGGCTGTGACGCTCAGCGTGACGGGCGCTCCGGCGCTGACTGTGAAGCTGGCCGGCTGCTTCGTGATCACGGGCGCCGTGCCGCCGGCGGCGGTGAGCTGGCTGCTGAACTCGATCGAATCGCGGATCGTGTAGCCCGAGCCGCTCCCGCCAGTGAACTCGGTCAACAGCAGCACCACGAAATAAGTCCCGTCCGGCGGCACGGCGTAGCGGGTGTTGACGTTCACGCCGGCGAAGCTGGCGCCGGCCGCAAGCACGGTCGGGAACGCGTAGATTCCGAGATTGATCGATCCCGTGGGCAGGCCGTTGGCAAAATGCTGCGGCATCGCCCACAGCTCCAGCCGCACGGTGCCGGAGGTGGCGTTGCCAGTGTTGCCGACGCTGCCGACGCGGAGATTCAAACCGGTGCCCGAGGAACTGTAGCCGACCGAGCCCTGGAATCCCAGCAGGCTTGCCACGACGGCACCCGCACCATCGTAGATCGCCTGGGCGCCCGCGATGTCATCGGCGGTCAGGCTGTCGACATTGCTCGTCGCGCTGTTCATCACCGCGCTGACCGACTGCCCGATGTCGTCGGGATGGTTGAGCCCGAGCGCATGGCCGAACTCGTGCAGGGCGACGCGGTGGAAATCGTAGAGCGTCCCGCCGCCGGCCGCGGTCCTGAGCGCTCCGCGGTATGAATTCCAATTGAGGGTGTTGTTGAACAACACGTCGGCTTCGGTGTAGGCGTGCGTGCTGGTGTTGTAGTTCGACAACGTGATCGCGAGCGTCCGGCTGCCCCAGGCTCCGCCGTAGACGGTCGGCGACCAGAATACATTGTTGAAGCCGTTGCCGCTCGCCATGGGCGCCGTCGAGTCGCGCACGACCGTGAAATGCACGTTGGTCAGGCTGGCGTTCCATTGCGCGAGGGCATCTTCCGCCGCGGCGCCCCATGATGCGCTGCCGTCGAGCAGCGCCCCCGAGCTCGGGCCGAGCTGCAATTGCATGACGACCGTGGTGCCCGTCCAGCGCTGGCCGCTGAGATTGTAGGCAGGGAGTTGCGCCGGCAGCAGCGCCAGCACGCCCAACGCCAGCACCCGCGCGCCGCGATCAAGGCGCACGACGGCCGACCTCCGCGGCGATCTTTTGTTCGAAGGCCTCCGGCGTCAGCGCCGCGGCGGCCGGCTTGAACCGGCTGGACACTGCGCCGGTGCCCTGTGGCAGTTGCACGTCCTGTTCGCTTTCGAGCGGCACGTTGTCGTCGCGAGCGACATAATCGCGGGCGGACGTCGCATCGGTCAGCACGCGATAGCGACCATGCATCATGGCGACGAGCGGGCAGAACTGAACGCCATTGCCCACCACGAACAAGATATCGGTCTGCCCCTCGACAAACCGCGGCATGCCCTCGACGCGCATTCCCTGGCCATCGATCTCACCGCCGAGAAACTGCAGGACCAATTCAGCGGGCGCCGCGCCTTTCAGGCGTTTCTGAACCGTGAGCGTCACGAAAGTCTTGATGGCGCGGCCTTGGGGCGACTCGACCCACCCGCAGCGCACCGCCGTCACCCGGGCCCGCACGATCACCTGCGCTTCGCGGACCAGCTCGGGGAAAGTCGGCGGAACCACGCTCGTCGCCCGCCCCCCGCACACCGCGCAAAACGCCAGCACGCTCACCCAGCAAGTCTTCCATGGAAAAAGGTCGCGCATGAAAACGTGATTAGCCGAATGCCCGGGCGTTCCAAGTCCGAAGCGGCGATCCGCGATACAAACGTCCCGCACTCGCGCCCTCCAACGAGATCGCCGCACAAATCGTCGCGCGAGCGGAGAGGGCGCCGCCGGAAAAATGATCGGGGCGAAGGACCGCGCAATCTGCCCGATGCTTCGGGCCGCGGCATGGCGCCGAATGATTTTCCACGGTTAGTCGCACGGCCGGTGGAAGTTGCGCTCGCGCAACCGGTGGATTGCCGCGGAGATCTCGAACCGGCGGCGCGATCGGTTTGCAGTCCCCCAGCCCCGGGCCAGGCCGCCGGGAGTAAAAACACCCCTTCGGCCGTTGAGGCTTTGACGCGCTCCGGAAAACCCTCCAACGTCCGGGCGCAATGAAGTCGGTCAAGGTGCCAGCACTTGAACTGTTTCTCCACGAGATGATCCCGCTCGCGAAGGCGATGGGCGTCGGCGTGGAGGTGAGCGACGACCGCTCGCTCGTGCTGACCGCGCCCAAGGAGCAGAACAAGAATTCGCTCAACACCGCGTTCGGCGGCAGCCTCGTTTCCCTCGCCACCCTCGCCGGCTACGGCGTCGTGTGGGAGCTGATGAAGAACGAAAAGGGTGCCGAGAAGCCGCAGTGGAGCATCGTCGTGAAGGAAAGCCGCGCCGCCTACCGCCGCCCGGTGCTCGGCGACCTGCGCGCGATCTGCGAGCGCCCCGCGCAGGCGGCCATCGCCGAGTTCAAGGAAGCGCTTTCCCGCTATGGCAAGGCCAAGTTGAAGCTGCGCGCGCGCGTGATCGAGGCCGGCGAAACCGCCGTCGATGTGCACGCGGCGTTCGTGGTGTCCCGCTGATCTGCGCCGGCATCCGCCCCGACCGCGCCGTCAGATGTGTTTCGAGTCGGCCTCGTCCTTCTTGACGTAGCCGCTGTCCTGCCGCTGGTGGTTCACCGCATTCTTTTTCAGGTAGGCCTGATAAACGTCGTCGGCCGTCATGCCGAGCGTCTGGGCCAGCGACACGAGAAAGTGAAACAGGTCGACAACCTCCACCTTCGCGTTTTGCCCGTCGAACTTCTGGTATTTCGCCCACCATTTCCACGGCACGGAGTCGATCAGCTCGGCGGTTTCCTGCTGCATCGCGCGGGTATAGTTGAGCACCCACTTGGTCTTTTCCTCGTCGGTCGGCGGCGGGAGGTTGACCCCGATGCGCTGGTTCAACGCGTCCTGCATCCGGAAAATTTCCTCGAGTTTGTCCATGCCGGCGAGGCTGGCCCCGGCGGGTGCCGAGTGGCAAGTGGAGATTGGCGCAGATGGGTTTAGGCGATCATGGCCCACCGCCCGCATCCCCGCAGCGGCGAACGCCCCGGTCGAAGTTGCCACTTGCCACCCACCCCGCCCTCGGCGACAGTAGGCTCTTCATGCACCCGTCGAGCGCGTTTCCCGCGCTCCGTTGTGTGCCCACATAAACCGGCCGCTCTTCCCGCCCTCCAGTCGGAATGAGCGCCTTAGGAAAGAACAACAGCACATGTCAGAAACAGAAAAGTCCGGCGCGCCGTCCGCGGCCCCCGCCGACTTGCCCGCCAGCGCCCCCGCGCCGGTGGAGAATGCCGGCGCGACGCCCAGCGTCGTCCCCGCCACCCAGCCGTTCGGCACGTTCGGCTCCAACCGCGGCTCCGGCCTCCTCCGGGGCAAGCGCCCCGCCCACCCCGCGGCCTCCACCGCTGCTCCGGCCGTCCCGGGCAACTACAAACCCAGCTCCCTCGAGGTCATCACCTCCAAGAGCGAGTATGTGAATCCGTTCACCGGTGAAACCACCGTGAGCGCGCCCCCCGCCAACGAGCCTGCTCCGCAGGCCGCTCCCGCCCCAATCCCCGCTCCCGCCGCCAGCGCGCCGGCCCCGTCGGTCACCCCGCCGGCCGTCGCCGCCACGAGCGAGATCGCCCCCGTCGCGCCGCAAGCCGCGCCGGAGCTGTTCCCCTTCAACCCGCCGGCTTCGTCCGTGCCGAAAGCCGCCCCGGCGGTGGATTCCTCGCCGAAGCCGGAGTTGAAAATCCTGCCGCCGCAGGAAGCCAAGCGCCCGGCCCTGAGCTGGGAGGCCGGCTCCAGCGCACCCGGCGAAGCGGCCGCCCAGCCGCAACGCCGCGACGATCGCGCCACCTTCCGCACCGAGCGCAATCGCCGCGAAGGCAACGAAGCCCGGCCGTTCGAGGCCCGCGAACCGCGCCGCGACGAGCGCAAGTTCGAGCCGCGCACCAACCAGCCTTATCAACCGCGCGACGAGCGCCCCGAGCGGGAGGATCGTCCCGCCCGCACCGAGGCCGAAGCCCCGAAAAAATCCGGCGGCTTCCTCGGCTGGCTCAAGGGCCTTTTCGGCGGCGGCACGCCCGCTCCCGCGACTCCCGCAACCGGCGGCAGCGCCGGCGGCGAACCGCGGCGCGACGGCGAATACGGCGGACGCCGCCGGCATCGTGGCGGCCGCGGACGTGGCCGCGGCGGTTTCCGCGGCGACAATCGCGGCCCGCGCGACAGCCAGCCGCGCGATCCGCGCGACGAGGCCGATCAGCCCCAACAGGGCGGCGGCGATTTCGATCGCGGACCCCGCGGTGAAGGCGGCGGTGGCGGCGGACGTCGCCGGCGTCGCGGCGGTCGCGGACGTTTCCGCGGCGAAGGCGGCGATCGTGGCGATCGCGGCCCCAGCCCCGAGGGCCAGCAGGGCGGCGGTGCGATTTAAAAATAGCGTCGCGTTAAACCTTGCCAAGGCGCACCGCACCGCGCGCATTTCAAAGGCGTCCGCACACCGCGGGCGCCTTTTTCTTTTCCCTGTTTCCCGCTGACTCACTCCAGCCCTCGACTCTCAGCCCTTAACTTTTTCGATCCGATGTCCGATCTCGTCGTCAACGGCGGCCAGCCGCTCTCCGGCACCATCACCCCGTCGGGCAACAAGAACTCCGTCCTTCCGATCCTCTGCGCGACGCTGTTGACGGACGAACCGGTGCAACTCCGCAACGTCCCGGCGATCACCGATGTGGAGAAACTGGCCACGTTTTTCGTGGAACAGGGCTCCCGCATCGAGTGGAACCAGGCCGCCGGCACGATGCGGATCGACCACTCCGGGTTCGACGCCCGGCGGCTGAAGGGCGAACTCCCGTCCGGCATGCGCTCGTCCGTGTTGCTCTTCGCGCCGCTGCTCCGGCGGATGAAGAAAATCAAGCTGCCGACGAACGCCAAGGGCTGCTCGCTCGGCATCCGCGAACTCGACCCGCACTTGGAGATTCTCGAAAAACTCGGCGCGAGGATTTCCCACAACGGCGCGCTGACGCTGGCGCTGCCGGGGAAATTCCGCGGCGCCCGCCACTGGCCCGACTACATGTCCGTCACCGCGACGGAAAATTTCGTGATGGCCGCCGCGCTCGCCGCGGGCACCTCCGTCATCATCAACGCCGCCAGCGAGCCGCACGTGCAGGACCTGTGTGCCGTGCTTGTTGCGATGGGCGCGAAAATCTCCGGTCTCGGCACCAGCCAGCTCACCGTCGAGGGTGTCGCAAAACTCCGCGGCGGCGATTTCGCGATCAACACCGATTACCACGAGGTCGTCACCTTCCTGGCCCTCGGGGCGATCACCGGCGGCGAAGTGCGGGTGAAAAACTCGCTCCCGCATCATTTCGACCTCATCACCCGGTCGTTCGAGAAACTCGGCGTGAAGATCGAGCATCGCGGCGACACCGCGCTCGTGCGCCGCGGCCAGCAGCTCGTGATCGAGGCGCCGTTCACCAGCAACCTGCTGCCCAAGATCGAGGCCGCGCCGTGGCCGTATTTTCCCGTCGACCTGCTGCCGTGCCTGATCGCGCTCAGCGTGCGCGCCCGGGGCCAGATTCATTTCTGGAACAAGGTCTACGAGGGCGGCTTCACCTGGATGTCGGAGCTCGCGAAGTTCGGCGCACACGTCGTCGTGAGCGACCCGCACCGCGTGATCGTCTTCGGCGACAAGCCGCTCCGCCCCGCCGTCGTCGACGCTCCTTACATCATCCGTGCCGCCGTCGCGCTCTACATGGTCGCCGCCAGCATCCCCGGCCGGTCGGTCGTGAAGAACGCCGAGATCATCCGCCGCGCCCATCCCAACTTCGTCGAAAACCTCCGCAGCCTCGGCGCGGATGTGGAGTGGAAGTGACCCCGCGTGGACATCCCGCCCGGTATATGAGCAATCCACGCAAAACCCTCGATCGGCTCCTCTCCGGCCAAGCCGATGCCAACATTGACTTCGCCGACCTCCTCCGCCTCCTCCATAAACTCGGTTTTGCCGGGCGCACGAAAGGCAGCCATCACATTTTCCACCGATCCGGCATTGAGGAGATTCTAAACCTCCAACCAAAAGGCTCGCAGGCGAAACCATACCAAGTCAGACAAGTGCGCGATGTCGTGCTAAAGTATAAGCTGTCACTCGAGAAAAATGCCTAAATACGAGGTTATCATCTATTGGAGCGAGTCCGACGGCGCGTTCATCGCCGAGGTGCCAGAACTGCCCGGTTGCGCTGCGGACGGTGCGACGCAAGCGGAAGCACTCAGCAACGCGCAAATTGTCATCCGCGAGTGGATTGAGACCGCCAAATCACTTGGGCGAAAAGTTCCCAAGCCGCGCGGACGGCTGACGTTCGCCTGACCTCATGGCCGAAAAGGGCCTCGGCTTCATCGCCAGCGCACTCGCCGCGCCGGTCTCGCCGGCGGAAGCCGCGTTGCGCCCGCTGTCGTTCGCCGACTTCACCGGCCAGCTCAAGACCGTCGAGCGTCTGCAGGTCATGGTCGGCGCGGCGAAAAAACGCGGCGAGGCGTTGAACCACATTCTGCTCTCCGGTCCACCCGGCCTCGGCAAGACCACCCTCGCCTTCATCCTCGGCAACGAACTTGGCAAGGCCGTCCGCGTCACTTCCGGCCCGGTCATCGAAAAAGCCGGCGACCTCGCCGGCCTGCTCACGAATCTCGAGGAGGGCGACATCCTTTTCATCGACGAAATCCACCGCATCCCGAAGACGGTCGAGGAATACCTTTATTCCGCGATGGAGGACTTCCGGCTCGACATCATGATCGACCAGGGGCCCAACGCGCGCAGCGTCCGCCTCTCGATCCCGCGGTTCACGCTCGTCGGCGCCACCACGCGCAGCGGCCTGCTCACCGCGCCGCTCCGCTCGCGTTTCACGCTCCAGACGCGACTCGACTACTACGACCACCCGACGCTCGAGGGCATCGTCCGCCGCAGTTGCGGGCTGCTGAAGGTCGCGATCGACGACGACGGCGCGCAGGAAATCGCCACCCGCGCCCGCGGCACACCGCGCGTTGCCAACAACCTCATCAACTTCTGCCGCGATTTCGCGCAGGAACGCGCCAAGGGGAAAATCACCCAGCCCGTCGCCGCCGCCGCGCTCGAACTGCTCGAGATCGACGCCGCCGGCCTCGACGAGATGGACAAACGCATGCTCCGCGTGATGGCCCAGAACTATCGCGGCGGCCCCGTCGGTCTGGGCACGGTGGCCGTCGCCGTCGGCGAGGAAGCCGAAACGCTGGAGGAAGTCCATGAGCCCTTCCTGATTCAGGAAGGTTATCTCCAGCGCACCCCGCAGGGCCGCATCCTCACCGCCAAGGGCTACACCGCCGTCGGCCTCAAGCCTTCCGGCAGCGAGCAGCAGTCCCTGCTTTAGTGGCGCAGTGGCGTTTCGTTGATTGTTCCTTCGGAGTGTTCGGCTCGCTGCCGTTGTTCTATTGCCTGTCGCTCACGAAGCGGATGCGGCACGCCTGAAATCTGCCGGGGCCGGCCGGCGCTTTTCGAGAGCGACGCGGCACGACCCCGCAGGGTTCGCCCAACTCTAACCCGTTAGCCGGGCCGGAGAGAATCTCCCTGGCCGGGACCACAGCCACCACGAGCAAGGCACGCCGCGCGTCGCCCGGCTGGCGGGTTCAATCCGAAACCAGATTCCGTCGGCAGCCAGGTTCATGCCCTCGCCTCCCGGCCACTCTCCTGGGCGAACCAGTCCACGTTCCGCGTGAAAAACATGATGCCCGCCAGCACGACAAAGAGCGACGCCGTGCCGGCCAGCAGCGCGTAGTCCTCCATCCGCAGAACGACATAGAGGACACTGTGCTCGCCGGCGAGCAGCACCGCGATGGTCGAGGCGCGCGCGTAACTGTGCAGAATCGAGATGCTGTAGAGTATCACCAGGAGCGAAGACGCCACCGCCGCTCCGATGTAGGCCGCGCCCGGTGCCAGCACTTCGCCCAGGGCCAGCAGGGCGAGGTAGAACAGGCACAGCGCCGCGCCGACCAAGCCGTAATGCACCGCGTGCAGCCGCAACCCGGCGAGCGTCTCGAACAGGAAGAAGGCGGCGAACACCAGCGTCAGCACCAGCACGCTGTGCTTGAGCGCGCGCTCCACCATCCGGTAACCCTCCGCGGCGGCGACCGCCGGCGAGTAGCTTGGATTCGGAGAACGATCCGACGGCGCCACCTTCCGGGCATTCGCGACTTCGCGGTTGTTATTGCGCTCCTGGCGCAGGTTATTGACCAGCCCGAGGGGCAGTTGGAGCAGGAGAACCAAGGCGGCAATGAACAGGATCTTCAGGGTGACGGCATGGCGTCGATTCAGGGCCGGCGGTCGGGTTGGTTGAGGCGGCGCAGCGTCCATGCGACCATCCTGGACCGGCCGGATGAAGCCGTTGTGAAGTCCCGATGAAAATCCGCGGAATTCCGTGTCCCAAAAACCTCGCCGCCGCGCCGCGGTTTTTTCACCCCACGGCCGGCACCCAAAGCTCCGCCCGCGCGCCGCCGTCCGGGCGGTTGACGAGCGTCGCATCCCCTCCGTGCAGGTGGGCGATCTCCCGGACGAGCGCTAGGCCCAAACCAGTGCTCTTTCGTCCCGAACCCGGCCGGGGCAGCGAATAGAACCGCTCGAACACCCGTGGCAGCGCGTAGTCCGGCACGCCGGGACCACGGTCCTCCACCGAAAATTCCACCCGGCCTTCGCCCGGCGTCACGGCCAGCCCGACTTCGCCGCCGGCCGGCGAGAACTCCAGCGCGTTCTGCAGCAGGTTGACCAGCGCCTCGCGGAGCAGCACGCGCTCGCCCTGCACGACGGCGGCAGCCGGCGTGACGTTGAGCGCAACGCCCGCGGCCGCATAGGCCGCCCGCACCGTCGCGACCGCCTCCTCCAGCAAGGCGCCCGCCGCGATGCGTTCCGTTTGCGCGAGGGCCTTGCGGGCCTCGAGCGACGACAGTTCGAGCAGCCGGTCGACGATTTGCTGGATGCGCGCCGCCTCGCCGCGGATGTTCGCCATGAATCTCGCCCGCTGCTCCGCCGGCATGTCCTCGTCGAGCAGTTCGGCCGCGCCGCGGATGGCGGCCAGCGGGGCCTTCACTTCGTGCGCCAGCGCCTGCGTGTAGCGCTCGGCGTGCCGGCGTCCCTCCAGCGCCTCGCGCATCTCCTCGAAGGCCCGGCCGAGTTCGGCGATTTCCCGGGCGCGCGAGGCCGGCGGGACCGCGGCCCGGCCATCGCGGACGCTGCGGGCATATGCGGTCAGTTTTTCGAGCGAGCGAGTCAGCCGGGCCGCGATCCACCAGCCCGCCACGACCATGCCACCGGCGATCACGCCGATCAGGGTGACCAGCCGCCAGCGCGCAGCGCGCACTCCCTCCTCGACCGCCGCCAGCGGCCGGCCGACGCCCACCCAGCCGACGTGCACGCCGCCCGCCAGCACCCGCGCCACGACCCGCAGCTCCCCGTCCACGACGGCGACGTTGGGTTGCGTGTAGTTTTCCGAGGCCCGCGGGCCGCCGCCGAACATGTTCCAACGATAAGTCTGCCCGGTGTCCCGCCCGGCGGAATCGAACAGCACCCGTCCGTCGCGATCGCAGGCAAACACGCGCAACAGGTTGGTCTGTTTCGGCAGCGTGACCAGCTTCCGGGTCCAGTCCTCCTGGGGCAGGACCGGGGCCGCGAACGCCGCCATGTAGGCCGCCGTGTCGCCCAGCGTGCGCCGCATCGACTCCACGTAGCGCAATCGCACGTCGCGCAGCACGAGGCCCGTCAGTGCGACGAGTCCGACGGCCGAGGCGCCCACATACACGGAAAAGATGGCCGTGCGGATTCTCATTCCTCCCGCAGCGAATATCCCAGGCCGCGATGCGTCACGATCGGATCGGCCTCGGGCGCCACTGCGCGGAGCTTGGCGCGCAAGGTCTTGATGTGCACGTCGACGGTGCGGTCGAGCGCGGCTCCCGGATCGGACCAGGCCGCGTTCATCAGTTGTTCCCGGCTGAAAACCCGGCCGGGCGACGCCAGCAACACGCTCAGCAGCCGGTATTCGTTGCGCGTGAGGTCCAGCGGTTTCCCCTGGAATCCGATGCGGCAGCGGGCCTCGTCGTGTGACCAGCCGCTGGCCTGGCCCGCCGGGCCGGACACGCCGTTGCTCCGGCGCAGCACGGCGCGGACGCGGGCCGTGAGTTCGCGCGGACTGAAGGGTTTGGCCACGTAGTCGTCGGCCCCGAGTTCCAATCCGACAATCCGGTCCACCTCGGCGCTCCTCGCCGTCAGGAAAATTATCGGCACCACCTGGGTCCGGCGCAGCTCGCGGCAGACATCGAACCCGCTCATGTCGGGCAGCCCGATATCGAGCACCACGAGCGCCACGGGTTGTTGCGCCGCCGCCGCGAGCGCGTCCCGGCCGGTGGGCTTCCAAAGCGGAGTGAATCCTTCGGTCCGCAGCGCGTAGACGATCGTCTCGGCAATCGGAGCTTCGTCCTCCACGATGAGAATGGTGGGATGGATCGCGGCTGGCATGGGTTGCACTTCTGCCAGCGCCCATCCCGCGGTTCAAGGGGCCTTTGCGGGGCGTGGTCGTCGACTCGCCATCCGTGCCCGACCGCAGAGCCGCGATGCTCATCGCGTCGCCCGCGGGTATCCTGGCGCTTCAAGCCACTCGACACCACGACACGGTGCTGTTGGATTCCACTCCACGCCAATGAACCCAGGCTCCAATCCTTCCGCCGTGTCCACGCCCCTCTGCGATATTCCCGATTACGAGCGCCAGGCGAAGGCGGTGATGTCGGAGATGGCGTGGGAATATATTTCCGGCGGCGCGACCGACGAGATCACGCTGCGCTCGAACCGCGAGTCTTACGATCGCCTGCGCCTTTGTCCGGAGGTCTTGGTCGATGTCTCGCAGGTCGACACCCGCGTCACGCTTCTCGGACACGAGCATCCGTTTCCGATGCTGCTCGCGCCCACCGCCTATCAACGGCTCACCCATCCCGACGGCGATCTCGCGACGGCGAAGGGCGCGGGCGCGGCCAAGGCGACGCTGGTCGCGAGCATTTTTGCGACGCACTCCATCGAGGAAATCGCCGCGGCCGCCACCGGCCCGCTGTGGTTCCAGCTTTACACGCAGCCCGATCGCGGGCTCACGCGCGACCTCGTCCAGCGCGCGGAGGCCGCCGGTTGCGAGGCGCTGGTCGTCACGGTCGACACGCCCGTGCTCGGCCCGCGTTATCGCGAAATCCGCAGCAAGTTCGCCCTGCCGCCCGGCGTCGAGCGCTCGAACCTCAAGGGCCTTGCCGGCGCCGCCGCCGCCCACCGGCCGACCGAACAGAGCATCTACAGCGCCGTGCTGAATCCCAAGCTAACCTGGAAGGACCTCGACTGGCTGCGCTCGCTGACGCAGCGCCCCGTGCTGCTCAAGGGCGTGCTCAATCCCAACGACGCCGAGCGCGCCGTGCAGGCCGGGGTCGCCGGCATCATCGTTTCCAATCACGGCGGCCGCAACATGGACACCCAACCAGCCACCATCGACGCCCTGCCGCGCATCGTCGAGCGCGTCGCCGGCCGGATGCCGGTGCTCGTGGACGGCGGCATTCGCCGCGGCACCGACGTCCTGAAGGCCATGGCGCTCGGTGCATCCGCCGTGCTCATCGGCCGGCCCTACCTCTATGGTCTCGCCGTCGACGGCGCCGCCGGCGTCACGCGCGTCATCAACATCCTCCGCCGCGAATTCGAAATGGCGATGGCGACCGCCGGCCGGCCCACGATCGCGGCGATCGATGCGTCGGTGATCTGGCGCTGACACCGGCGCCGCGCGCCGGTCACCGTTGCTCGGGGAACTTGAACCCGATATACGTGCCCGAGCTCATGCCCATCAGCCCGAGCATCGTCGTGCTGAATTCCGGCATCGTCAGCCGGTTGTAGACCGCCGAGATAAACACGCCGCCGAGCACGATCGTCCACGCGAAGATCTGAAAGCGGTGGAAACTGTATCCCCGGCCGTCGGAGAGCACGTCGCGCAGGAAACCGCGTGAGACATCCGCGTCCGCGGCCGGCGCGAGCGCCGCCAGTTGCTGCGTGAGCTGGTTGAGCCGGAGGCGCTGGGCGAGCAGCTGCCGGTTCAGGCTGTCGCGCGCCACCGCATCGTCGGTCGTCGGCGCCGTCTTCGCCGTCAGCGTCGCGAGCTGCGTCTGCTGTTCGGCGATGCCCTGCTCGAGCGCCATCCGTTCGGCCCCCGCCTCCTCCAACTGCGCCGCGCCCGCCGCGTCCTTGTTGGCGTCGATCAGCACCTCGCTCAGCGCGGTGCCGGCGCTGATTCCCATGAGCCCGAGCAGCGACGGCGTGATCGTGTCGATGTCGTCCGTGATCAGCCAGATCACGATATACGACGTGAATGTGAGGAAGAACCAAAACGCCATCTGCGCCCGGCCGAGATTGTAGGGCTTCCGGTTCGGGGGCACCGGACTGGCATCGGAATCCCGCAGCAGGCCCGTGTGCCGCGCCAGCCACACGAACGCGACAAACGTCACCGCCACGACCGCCAGCGAAATCCAGCCATACACCGGCGAGATGACGGTGAGCGAGGCCTGGCGCTGATCGTGAAAATCCGAGGCAAACGGTGTCTGCCCCTCGAGGCCCACGCTGAAATCGACCTTTTTCCGCAGACTGGTCGGCTCGCCGAGCAGGCTGTTCCAGACTTCCTGGTTGTCCGGCGTGACCGCCAGCACGAAGTGGAGTTCCTCGACCGCCGTGTGCACCTCCGCGGGGTAATTGCCGCGAATCGTGCGGCCGTTGATGATCGGCACGAGCCGCGTGGCGTCCTGGTTCGCCGCCCACGCCCCGAGTCCGAGGATGTGGACGCGGATTTCCTGCCCCAGCTCCAGCCGCCCGCTCAACGCATCGACGCGCGGTCCCGCCGCGGCCGGCCCGGTCTCGGCGCGAGCGGACGGGCCCGCCGCCAGCCAGCCCAGCGAAACAACGAACGCGCCAAGCGGGAGCCAGCGGGACAGACGGGTTTTCATGTTCAAACCGGAAACGTGGGTGGGGAACGGGGCGACGGTCGCGATGCCTTCCAAGGCTTCGCCATCGCGCCCGAAGCGTCCAAAGCTTTCGGCGCGCTTTCGAGACGGAAAATACCCTAGGGCCGGCGCGCGATCAGAGATCGCCGCGTTCCGGGCGCAGCACGATTTCCTCGACGACCGTGCGCCGCGACAGACGCCACATGTCGAGAAACGCCCGCGCCACATCCTCCGCCGGCATGAGGCGTTCGGGTTTCACCCCGCTCCCGTTCCACGACGGCGACCACGTCGCGCCGGGATGCACGCAACACACGCGAACCCCCGTGCCCTTCGTCTCGGCGCGCAGCACCTGCGCGAGTCCGGTGACCCCGAACTTCGCCGCACAGTAAGCCGCGCCATTCGGGTAGGCCGCCAGACCGGCGATCGAGCTCATGAAGAAAACATCGCCGCGTCCGCGTCCCAGCATCGCCGGCAGGAACGCCCGCGTGACGAGAAACGCGCTGCGCAGGTTGGTCGCGATCATCCGGTCGAAATCCCCGACGCCCGTCTTCACGAACGACGCCTGCACGAATGCCCCGGCGTTGTTGATCAACACGTCGACCGCGCCGAACCGCTTCGCCACCGCCCGGTGCATCGCCGCGACGGCCGGCTCGTCCGTGACATCGCACGCGAACGCCTCGGCCGCCGCCCCGCGTTTCGCGCAGGCGCGGGCCACCGCCGCGAGCTTCTTCGCATTCCGCGCCACGAGCGCCAGCCGCACGCCGCGGATTTCCCGCGCGAACACCCGGGCGATCGCCGCCCCGATGCCCTGCGACGCGCCGGTGACGAGGATGACGGGAGTGTTTTTTCCCGCGGATGGCGCGAATGAACGCGGATTACTCATGGACTTCGCGCACGACTCGTTTCCATTGCAATTTGGCGTGCTTGAAATTGGGCAGCAAGGCGAGCTTCAGCTTGGTAATCGCGAGATAACCGATCATCTGGCGCACGTGCGTTTCGCTGAAAGCTTCAACCACCTTGGGATCGGCGATCACCAGCCCGTCCACCATGATGTCGGGAACCAGCGTGCCGATAAGTTCACCTGCGTAGCGGACCGGGAAGGATTTTTGCTGATCTGCCGCGTGCCCGCGTTTCTTCAACTCGATCACGAGCGCACGTTCGTAGAGCTTTTCGTCCAATCCCGGTCCCAGCTCGTTCGGGACGGCCATCGCAGCCCCGATGATCTTGCCGCTCAGTTCCTCGTGAATCATCGAAGTTATCCGCGTTCATCCGCGTCGTCCGCGGAAAAATTCGGGGGCGTCAGCACAGCAGCGATCCGAAATCCATGAAGTCCGCCGTGAAGCCGCCTTTCACGCCCTTGCAGATCACGCTCACGGCATCGTGCGAGTGCAGCGACTCGAGGTGCGAGCACGCGATGCGGAAATCCACGATGCGGTCGTCCGCGTCGAATTCCTTGTAGAGCAGCCGCGCGGCGTCCTCGACAAACTTGAGGTAGGCGCCGTTGAGCTCGGCGAACGCCTGCTCGTCCTCGCGCTTCACCATCACCTGCGTCTCGGTCTGGAGCGCGGCGAGGCAGTGCGCGTGGATGTCCTCGATCCAGATCTTCCGGCCCTCGGCGGCCTCGAGGCAGATCCGGGCCTTGCTGCGCTGCGAGTGCGGCACGCTGTAGGCGCCCCGCACGTCGCGCGCATGCTCGGCGAGCTCGGCCGAACACGGGCAGGCCGACGAATAGACAAAATCGAAATGCATGAACCGCCGGTAACGCCCGTCGCGCGTCATGACACCCTCGAACGCGACGTCATAAAACTGCCAGCCCGCGAGGTCGCTGCGCAGGCTCGGGCGCAGCATCGGATAATTGAACTTCACCTTCAGGCGCGCGTCCTTCGTCTCCACCTTGCGCAGGTAGGCCTTCAGGATCCGCCCCATCCACTCGCCCGTGATGACGCCTTCCTTGTGGTCGTAGAACGAGCGCATGATCCGGCTCATGTTGATGCCCTTCAACTCGGCCTCGAGCGACACCGTGCCCGTGACGCTCGTCTCGAGCGTGAGGATTTTTCCGGCCTTGGTGCGATACTTGAGCGGCAGGCGGAAATTGTGGATGCCGACCTGCTGAATCGGGACATTCGCCCCCTGGATCGCGTCGTGCGCGGCCCGCATCATGTCGGGCATCGACGCGACGTAAGCGGGCGTGGCGCGGAATTTCCGGTCGTAGCTGCGCTGGGTTTTCGCCGGCTGGCCGCAGCTCGAGTTGTGGAGATACATCGGCTTCATGGTGTGTCGGGGCCGAAGTAGTCGGCGAAGTTGCGGGGCGTCTCGTAGAGTCGCACGCGGTGGAGGCGCGCGGCGGGCGGCAGGTGCGGCGCGATCTCGTGCCAGAACGCGATCACGAGGTTCTCGGTCGTCGGAATCACCCCGCGGAGGAACGGCACGTCGGTGTTCAGGTTCTTGTGGTCGCACCGGTCGACCACGGCGCGGTGGAGGATTTTCTTCAACGCAGCGAGGTCGAGCACGTAGCCGGTCTCGGCGTCCGGCTCGCCGCGCACGGTCACCTCCAGCACGTAGTTGTGGCCATGCCAGTGCGGGTTGGTGCAGAGGCCGTATTGTTTCACATTCCATGCCTGGCTCTTCGCCGGGTTGTGGAGCCGGTGCGCGGAGTTGAAATGCACCTGCCGCGTGATGAACACGGTGCCGCGCAACGGGCGGACGACGGCTTGTCGGCGGAAGGTTTTTACGGGCATGGACGGTCAGAGGTAGCACAAAAGCGGGCCGGGTCAAAATTGATTTGTCGTCCGCCCCCGCGCGGCGCTAGCTGCGGGCGAAACGATGGCGATGCGGTTCAGCATTCTCGGCAGCGGCAGCTCGGGCAACGCGGCATTGCTCGTGACCGAGGGGGCGCGCGTGCTGGTCGACGCCGGTTTTTCCGCCAAAAAGCTCGGCGCGCTGCTCGCGTCCGTCGGCGAATCGCTCGACCGGATCGACGCCGTCTTTCTCACGCACGAGCACGGCGACCACGCGGCCGGCATCGACGGGTTGAAAAAATTCCCGCACATCCGGGTCTTCGCCAACGCGCCCACGCAGCGCGCGGTCCAGACCGGTCTCTCGTGGCGCGCCGACTGGCAGGTCTTCGAAACGGGAGCGCGTTTTCGCTTCCGCGATCTCGAGGTCGAGAGTTTTGCCGTGCCGCACGACGCCCAGGAACCGGTCGGTTTCCGTTTCACCACCGGCCACGACGGCGACCTTTTCGCCCCGCGCCGCTCGCTCGCCTGGCTGACCGACCTCGGCCACGCGCCGCAAAATGTCCGCGAGTGCATTCGCGAGTGCGAGGTCGTCGTCGTCGAGGCCAATCACTGTCCCGAACTCCTCAAGGCCGATCCGAAGCGCCCGTGGTCGCTCAAGCAGCGGATCGGCGGCCGGCACGGCCATCTTTCCAACGCGGCCGCCTCCGAGTTGCTCGCGGATGTCGCGAGCCCGCGCTGGCGGCGCATCTACCTCACGCATCTCTCGCGCGACTGCAATTCCCCCGCGGCCGTCGAGCACGCCTTCGCCGGCATCCGCGCCACGCTCGCCGCCTGCGAGTTCGCCGTCGTCGGCCCCGGCGAGGGCACGCCATTCTACGAGCTCGCGTGAGGCGAGCCTTGCCGGGGCGCGGCCCGGCTCAATGCGTGTGCCCTTTCTTCAGGCTCATCCGGTGCGAGATGGAATACATCAGGAGGCCGCCCACGACGCCGAACGGGATCATGTAGCCGAAATACCAGCCCCAGCCCTTGTGATCCAGGACCCAGCCCAGACCGCGCGTCGCCACCGCGGCGCCGAAATATTGAAAGGCGTCGATCACGCCCGACGCGAACGCCGCCATCTTCCGCCCGCCGATGTCCATCGCCGCCGCCGGCCCGAGGAGCGAGTGCGTTGAATTCACCGTGAACGCGATCAGCAGGAAGAACACGACCGCGAGGTCGACCGACGAGATCTGCGTGGCCGTGATGATGACCAGCACCTCCGTGCAATAGATGGCCGCCGCCACCGGGGCCCGGCGCGATTGGAAGAAGCGGTCCGACACCCACCCCGAGAGGAGCGAACCCGCCGACGCGACGAACGGGATGAAGTAGCCGACGATCTGGAACTGCGGCGAGTCCTTCATGTTGAGGTGGTGCACGACCTGAAAATAGGTCGGGAACCACTGGTCGATGCATTGCCGCACCGCGCCGGTGCACGAGTAGGCCGCCGCCATAATCCAGACCATCGGATTGGTGATCACCACGCGGAAGACTGTCCAGATGTCGGTCCGCACGTCATGGTCGGCATGATCGGCCTCGCCTGCGAAGACACCGCTATAGCCGCACTCCTCGGGCGTGTCCTTCACCACGAGCGCCAGCCCGACCGCGACCACCGTCGCCACGCCCGCCGGAATCCAGAACAGCCAGCGCCAGTGCTGCGGCGGCACATGCCACATGCCCATGAACACGAAACCCGCCAGCAGCGACGGCAACAGCAGTTGCGCGCCGAACCGGCCCATGTTGATCATGAAGCCGAAAATCCCCGCAAACGTGCCGCGGCCCTTCTCGCTGAACCACGCGCTGTTGATCTTGATGAAGCCCGGCGCGCCGAACGACTGCACGTAGCCGTTCAGCGCCCAGAGCAGCGTGAACAGCGACAGCAGGCCCCAGAACGACGCCGCGCCGAACAGCAGGTTCACCACCACCGTGCCCGTCGCTCCGATCAGCATCGCCCGCTTGCCGCCAATCCGGTCCGTGAGCAGGCCGTTGACGATCTGGCCGCAGCCGTAGGCGACGAAGTTCCACGACAGGATCGTGCTCATCTGCCCGTAGTTGAAATGAAACTCGTCGGCGATCGCCTTGTTCGCGTAGGAGAAATTATACCGGCAGAGGTAGTAGCTGGTATACATCAGGCCGACGACGGCCCAGTTCAGTCCGCGACGCGGCCGGAAGCCGGGCGGGAGTTGCGGGGGTTCACTCGCGCGCGACGGCACTTCGACGGTTCCCATGCACGCAGGGTTTAGGGAATTCGTCCCGCAGTGCACGAACAATTCACCCAAACGTAACAATCGACTCCCGCCGGTCCGGGAGGCGACCGGCGGTCGGGCGCCTACGCTCTCGCCGGGTCCGGATGTTTCTGCTCGTGCTCGGCGATGTATTTGCGCGTGGCCGCGGGCAGCTCGTTCCAGATCCGCCAGGCGATGATGCCGCCGGCGAGCGCGAACGGCATCAGGAATACCGGCCAGTAGGTCCAGTTCACGCCCGACAAATATCCGACCGCGATGGACTGCACGCTACTCCCGAGATAAACACAGCCGTCGATGAGGCCCGAACACGTGGCCGTCGCCCGGCGTCCGCCGAAATCCGCCGCGGCGGTGCCCGACATCAACGAGTGGACGCCCGTCACCGCCGCGACGATGAGCAGCGCCGAGCAACCGACCACAAACGGAAACGAGCGCAGCGTCATCGTCATCACCGCCGCCATCATCAGCATGAAGGCGCAAAAAATCGCCGCCGGCGGACCGCGCCGGGATTGGAAAAACTTGTCCGAGATCAGCCCGCCCGCGAAACCGCCGACGATGCCGAACATGCACAGCAGCAGACCCCAGTTGGCGAGAATCGACTCCGCCCCCGGTTGCGGCACCTGATTCGCGAACACCGTATACCATTGCATGATGCCGTTGCGCAGCACGCCCGCGGTGAGTTCCACGCCGCCGAGCATCAGCATGAGCGGGCTGAGAAAGACTTTTTTCAGGAGGTCGAGCGTCGAGTATTGCTCGTTCATGTGGCCCGACGAGGCGTCATGCGTTTCGAGATAAGGGAAGCCGGCGTCCTCCGGCGTCTCCTTGATCAGCCACGCGTCGAGCAGCGCCCAGGCGATCAGGATGATCGCCGGGAGAAAAAACACCGCCCAGGTGGAGTCCGTCGTCTGTCCGGGCGCGACAAAGAATCCGTGGAGGGTCGACGTCAGCCAGTTCGGCGCGTCGGCCATCTTCGCCTTCGTCATCTCGACGACGGCCGGACCCCAGTCGAAGGCAAAATACACGCCGAACGAAATCAGCGTGCCGAAGATCGCGCCGAACACCCCGCGCTCCCGCACGTGAAACCAGTTCGCCTTCACCTTGATGATCGAGACCGCGCCGTAACTCTGAAAATACATGTTGAGCGCGTAGAGCGCGACGAACGGCCAGAAGAGCGGGATCGCCGTGCGTCCCGTCAGGACGAGCCACGTGATGACGCCGAGGGCGATGTTGGCCAGCGACGCGCCGACGGCGGCGATGATGATGCCCTTCTTGCCGCCGATCCGGTCGACCAGCGGGCCGTTCACCAGGAACGAAAACGCATACACGCCCGTGCCCGCCGCGAAGATCAGCCCGAAATCCTCGTTGTTCATCAGCGCCCCCAGCGCGTTCTTCGCCACCGTGAGGTTGTAGCGCCCCATGTAGAGGAACGAGTAGGTCATCCCCAGCGGAAACCAGTTGATGAACCGCCGGCTCAGGAACCATGGGCCGTGCTTGAGCGGGTTGTTGTAGAAATAAACGAAGATGACGGTGGCGAGGCAGACGGCGACGATTCCGAGGGACGACATGGTGGGCGCGTTTAGGTGAAGCGGGCCGGGAAATCCAGGGCGGGCAAAGCAAAAGCCGGACCAGTGGCCAGCGTCGAGCCCAACCGACTCCGAACGCACGTCAATTCCACCGGGGCCTTGTGACAAATCGGTGACAACGCCCAGAAGCCGCCCCCACCCGGTCCACCCCGTCCACCGGCCAGCGAGCTTGCGCGGGCGGCTCGTTTCCTGCACGAAAGACCCCGCTCATGCCCGCCGACTCCTTCCGCCGCACCAAAATCATCTTCACCCTCGGCCCCGCCACCGAGAGCGAGGAAATGCTCGCCCGGCTCATTCAGGCCGGCGCCGACATCGTCCGCCTCAACATGGCGCACGCCACGCACGACTGGACCCGCACGGTCATCCGCCGCATCCGCGCCGTCAGCGCCCGCGTCGACCGCGATGTCGCGATCATGATGGACATCAAGGGCCCCGAGATCCGCACCGGCGACCTCGACGTCCCCATCGAATTGAAGGCCGGCGAGATCTTCGACTTCACCGTGAAACCGGGCACGACCGCCGGCCGGGGCGACAGCGGCGAGGAAGTCCGCTCCGTCGACGTCAACTACCAGGACCTCGTCAACGACATCAAGGTCGGCGATACCGTGCTCGTCGACAACGGCCTGCTCCGCCTCGAGGTGCTCGCCAAGGACGAGGCACGCATCCGCTGCCGCGTGCTCATCCCCGGCGAGTTGAAATCGCGCCGCCACATCAATCTCCCCGGCGTCAACGTCAACCTCCCCTCCTTCACCGAAAAGGACCGGCGCGACTCGCTCGTCGGCCTCGAGGAGGGCATCGACTACCTCGCCCTTTCCTTCGTGCGTTCGGCCCGCGACGTCGAGGGGCTGCGCGAATTCCTCCACCACCACGGCTCGCACGTCCGCATCGTCGCCAAGATCGAGGACCAGTCGGCCATCACGAACCTCGACGAGATCGTGACCGCCTGCGACGCCCTCATGGTCGCCCGCGGCGATCTCGGCATCGAGTGCCCGTTCGAGGAGCTCCCCGTGATCCAACGCCGCGCCGTCCGCGCCTGCCTGGCGCAGGCCCGGCCCGTGATCGTCGCCACGCACATGCTGGAGTCGATGATCAGCCAGCCCGTGCCCACCCGCGCCGAGATCACCGATGTCGCCAACGCCGTCTTCGAGCTGGCCGACTGCGTGATGCTGTCGGGCGAGACCACCGTCGGCAAATACCCGCTCGAGTGCGTGCAGATGCTCGACAAGATCGCCCGCCGCATCGAGTCCGAGGACGACAACGATATCCGCGAACCCGCCGTCTTCACGGGCGAACGCATGAAGGTCCTCCACGCCGCCGTCGTGCTCGCCAACGAGCTGCCCCATTCGAAGATCATTTCGTTCACGCGCCATGGCTTCATGGCCCAGGGCCTCGCCGCCCTGCGGCCGGCGCGCGCCCCGATTTTCGTCTTCACGCACTCGCCCCAGGTGCTGCGCCAGCTCCGGCTGCTGCGCGCGGTCGAGCCATTCCTGATGCCGTTCGCGAGCGATCCGGACGCCACGATCGAAAACGCCCTGATCGTCCTTCGGGAGGCCGGCCGCATCACGCCCGGCGACAAGCTGGTCATTGCCACCGACATTCTCTCGCAGGATCGCCTCGTCGACGCCGTGCAGTTGCGCACCGTCCGGTAAGGCCGCCGGGGATCGCACCGGGCACGGGCATCCCGGCGCCGCGCGACTTGTCCGTCTCGTTCGGGAACGCCCGCGCCGCCGGGCGGTCTGGTGCGGCGCGTCGTCAATATATTGTGAGCCTCGCAGAGAATTTGCATCGCGGGTTACCGGTCGACCTCCTCGGCGTCATTACCCCAGTTCGCGTTTCCCACGCCTGCCTGTTCTCCCCAAACCCACGCGCCGTATGAAGACCATTCGCCTGCTCGTGTCTGCTTTCGGTCTCGCCGCCGCCGCGCAAATCTCCCCGGCCCAAGTGATCTCGGCTCCGCCCCAGAACCAGGCGCCCGCCGCCGGCGGGACCGCGGTCTTCAGCGTCACGGCCACCGGCTCCGGTTCGCTCGGCTACCAATGGCAGAAGAACGGCACCGCCGTCGCCGGCGCCACGTCCCCGACGCTCACGCTCGGCAACGTCCAGCCCGGCGATGCCGGCATCTACACCGCGGTCGTCACGAGTGGCGCCACGAGTGCCAGCGCCTCCGCCCTGCTCGGCCTGACTTCGACCGCCAAGGTCATCGGCTCCGGTTCCGAGGTCGGTCCCAATATCACTCTCGCCTCCAACGGCCTCACTTACGACCAAGTCCTGTTACAGGGCGCCGCGGCCACGATCACGGCCGATCCGGGCCAGATCACGCGCATCTCCTACATCGATCTCAACGACGACATCGTGCAGGTCGAGTTCAGCGGCGCCGGCACGCTCTCGCTCGTCCTCGACAACTCTTCCGGTCCCGCGCAACCGGTGAACTACAACCAGCCGGCCGTCTCCTACATGAAGGGCCACGCCGGCATCGTCATCGCGGGCGCCGACGACACGACCAACGTTTCCGTTTTCAGCGTCGGCACGATCACCGCCGCGAACCAGTCGCTGTTCAAAAGCAACGTGAACTACGACGGTCTCGCCGACCTCGCCGACATCGCGATCGCCAGCAAAAACGGCAAGTTCGGCGGCGTCCGCACCGCTAACGCGAGTTACTTTGCGAGCGCCGGTCTGACCGGACTCTACGCACCCGGCGTCCAGTTCGCCGGCCCGGTTTACCTCGGTGACATCTCGGCGTTCAACAACGCCACGCCCGTCCTCGTGCTCGGCTCCGCCGGCGACGTCCGCATCACCGGCGGCGATCTCCTGCAGCCGAACGCCCAGCCCGTCAGCATCGGCGGGTTCACCCAGCTCACGTTTGCCGATGGCACCACCTCGAACGGCAAGCTCCTCCCCTACCAGGCCAACCTCGCGCACTTCACGCAAAACGGCACCGACGTCACCGGCCAGATCGCCGTTTCCTACGGCCCGCCCAGCGTGACGGTCGCCGCGACCAAGGCGACCAGCGACGAATCCGGGGCCAATTCCGGCGAATTCACCTTCACCCGCACCGGCAGCACGGGCGCCGACCTCGTCGTCAACTACACCGTCGGCGGTTCCGCGATCAACGGCTACGATTACCCGATGCTGCCCGGCACGATCACGATTCCCGCCGGCTCCACCACGGCGAAACTCACGATCGCGCCGAATCCCGACCTCGAGACCGAGGGCACGGAAAACGTTTCCGTCACGCTCGCCCCCGCCCCGGCCTACCTCGTCGGTTCGCAAAACACCGCGGCCGTCGCCATCGCCGACAGTCCCGCCACGCTTTACGTGGCTTACCTGCGCCCGGAAAACGCCGCCGCCACCTCCACCGCCTCGGGCGTCGCCACGCTCACGCTCACCGCCAGCGGCACGCTCGCCAGCATCAACGTCTCGTTCTCCAACCTCAGCTCGAGCGAGGTCAGCGGCCACCTGCGCATCAATCCCACCGGCGACTTCGTCTACAACCTCCCCTACGGCCAGGTCACCGGTGCGCCCTGGACCTTCGACCCCAAGGGCAACTACACCGCCACCGATCTCCTCACCGCGCTCAAGTCCGGCAACATCTTCGTCGGCATCGACACCTCGGATTATCCCGGCGGCGAGGTCCGCGGCACGTTCGTGGTGGGCACCGGATCGCAGGCTTTCGTGGCCCCGGCCGCACCGCCCGCCGTCGACCTCACCCACGCCACCGCCACCGACGCGGCGCGGTTCCTGACCCAGGCGACCTTCGGCCCCACGCGGGCGGAAATCGATGCGCTCACCGGCAACAATCTCGATGCCTGGATCACCGCGCAGCTCGCGCTGCCGTTCACCTCGCATCGCGCCGCCGCCCTCGACGATTTCACCGCGTTCGGCGCCGGCACCAACAATCCCGTCTCGGCCCCCAACCGCCAGGCCGCGTGGTTCAAGACCGTCCTCACCGCGCCGGACCAGCTCCGCCAGCGCGTCGCCTTCGCGCTCAGCGAACTCTTCGTGGTCTCCGATGTTTCCCTCGGCCAGCAATACACCGAGGGCCTCGCCAACTACTACGATGTCCTCGGCAACGGCGCCTTCGGCACGTTCCGCTCGCTCCTCGAGAACGTCACGCTCAGCCCGATCATGGGCACCTACCTCAGCTCGCTGCGCAACTCGAAGGCCAACCCCGCCACCGGCACGACGCCCGACGAGAACTACGCCCGCGAGGTCATGCAGCTTTTCACCATCGGCCTCAGCCAGCTCCAGCCCGACGGCACCCTGAAACTCGATTCCTCCGGCCTGCCGATTCCCACTTACAACCAGGCGACCATCACCGAGACGGCGAAGGTTTTCACCGGGTGGGGTTTCCCCTCGACCAATCTCAATGCGTTTCGCACCGCGAAGGCCGACTACATCGACCCGATGCAGCTCTATCCGTCCTCGCATGAGGACGCCGCCAAGACGATCGTGAACGGCGTCTCGCTCCCCGCCAACCAGGGCGGCGTCGCCGACCTCCAGGTGACCCTCGACACGCTGGCCCACCACCCGAACGCCGCCCCGTTCCTTGCCCGCCATCTCATCCAGCGCCTCGTGACGAGCAATCCGAGTCCCGCCTACGTCTACCGCGTCGCGCAAAAATACGGCACCGACGGCGACCTCGCCGCCATGGTCCGCGCCGTGCTCACCGACTACGAGGCCCGCTCGCCCGTGGTCGCCGCCAACGATGGCTTCGGCAGGCTCAAGGAGCCGCTCCTCCGCCTCACCGCGATCCTCCGCGGCTTCGGCTCCTCCGCCCAGAACGGCCGCTACCTCGGCTCGGGCACCGCGACCAACGTCACCTCGCCCGACGCCCAGCTCGCCGAGGCCGCGCTTCGCTCGCCCACGGTCTTTAATTTCTTCCATCCGTCCTACGTGCTTCCCGGCGCGCTCGCCGCGGCCGGGCTCGTCGCCCCGGAATTCGAGATCACTGACGACACCTACACGATCGATGCCCCGAACTATCTTCGCAACTTCGTGATCGCCGCCGCCACCGGCGCCAACGCCGCGGCGGTCCTCGTCCCCAACTTCACCACCGAGCAGTCGCTCATCGCCACGCCCTCCGCGCTCCTCGACCATCTCGCCCTCGTGCTCTGCGGCGGCAGCCTGCCCGCGGCCGTCCGCGACCGCATCGGCACCGCGCTCGCCGCGCTGCCCGCCTCGACCTCAACGCTCGATCGCACGCGCACCGCCGTGCTGCTCGTCGCCACTTCGCCCGCCGCGGCCACCCAAAAATAAATCGTCCCGCTCCCATGAAAAAATCCGCGGTCCCCGATCTCTCCCGCCGCCACTTCATCGGCGCCACCTGCTGCGCCGCCGTCGGCGCCACGGGTTTTCTGTCCTCGCTCGCCAGCCTCCGGCTGATCGGCGCCGTCGCCCCCGCCACGACCGACTACAAGGCCCTGGTCTGCCTCTTTCTCCAGGGCGGCAACGACGCCAACAACCTCATCGTTCCCACCGGCAACGATTACGCCGCCTACGCCGCCGCCCGCTCCAACCTCGCGCTGCCCCAGACCGGCCTCCTGCCCATCGCGCCGAAAACTTCCGACGGCCGCACGTTCGCGCTCCATCCCGCCGTCCCCGAGCTGCAGGGCCTCTTCGCCTCGGGCCAGGCCGCGTTGCTGGCCAACGCCGGCACTCTCGTCTTCCCGACCACCCTCGCCCAATACAAGTCCGCCTCCGTCCCGCTGCCGCCGCAGCTCTTCTCGCACAGCGACCAGCAGGTCCAGTGGCAGAGCAGCGTGCCCGACAAGCCCAGCACCACCGGCTGGGGCGGACGTCTCGCCGACCTCGTGAACGCGTTCAACACGAACAACCAGATCTCGATGTCGATCAGCCTCGCCGGCACCAATTTCTTCCAGGTCGGCAATCTCGTCGACGAATACGCGGTCACCACCAACGGCGCCGTCACCATGGCTGGCGCCACCTCCAATGCCACCAGCCTCGACGGCGTCCGCTACAAGGCGCAGAAGGATCTCTTCGCCCAGTCCCAGCCCGGTCTCTTCGACGCCGCCTTCGCCGGCATTTCCAGCGGCGCCATCAGCCACGGCGAGCTCCTTGCCAGCGTCCTCGCCGGCGCTCCCACGCTGACCACCGCGTTTCCGTCCACCAGCGTCGGCAACCAGCTCAAGATGGTCGCCCGCCTCATCAGCACGGCCTCGAACCTCAATCTCAAGCGCCAGATTTTCTTCGTGCAACTCGGCGGCTGGGACACCCACGCCTCGCAGCTCGACAGCACCGACCCGACCGCCGGCACGCACGCCGGGCTCCTCGCGCAAATCAGCGCCGGAATCAACGCGTTCTACAACGCCACCGTCGAGCTCGGCGTCGCCAGCCAGGTCACGACCTTCACCGCCTCCGACTTCGGCCGCACCTATCGCTCCAACGGCGACGGCTCCGACCACGGCTGGGGCAATCACCAGATTGTCGTCGGCGGCGCCGTGAAGGGCACCGACATCTACGGCAAGATTCCCACGCTCACCGTCAACGGCCCCGACGACACCGGCCAGGGGCGCTGGATTCCAACGACCAGTGTCGACGAATATGCCGCCACGCTCGCGACGTGGTTCGGGGTGAGCGGCACCGATCTCCAGACCGTCCTCCCCAATATCGGCCGCTTCGCCCACCCGAACCTCGGATTCCTCAGCTGACCCATCGCTGCAGCGGCGGTCCATGACCTCCGGGCGGGCCGTCCCGCATCCTCTCTTGAAACGCCCGCTCCCTTTTTTCACCGCGCTCGTCGCCCTTGCGATCCTCGCGTGGTATTTCTGGCCCCGCTCCGACGTGGGGCCGGTTGTCCCCAACCGGCCTGAGTCGCAGGCACTGTCCGCCGCCAGCCCGTCGACCACGTCAAACCCAAATTCGAAACCGTCGCCCCCTGCCTCCGCCGAGGTTTCCCATCTCGCCGACACCCTCAACTCGCCCTCGACCGACATCCACGCCGACCTGCGCGTGGTCGGCGACATTCTCACGACGTTCCGCACGAACTTCCCCCACGACGGCAATCCGGTCGGAGACAACGCCGAGATCACCGCCACGCTCACCGGCCGCAACCAACTCCACCTCGCGCTGATTCCCCCCGGCCACGCAGCGATCAACGCGCAACACGAACTTTGCGACCGCTGGGGCACGCCGTTCTTCTTTCACGCCGAATCGGGCACACGGATGGCCATCCGCTCCGCCGGCCCCGACAAGAAAATGTGGACCGCCGACGACGTCGTCCTGCCGCCGTAGGCCACGGCAAGCCGCTCGCGCCGCGAAAACTTTTGCGTTCGGCAGCCGCCTGCATCCCATTGCGCCGCCGTGGCACGTCCCCTGCACGCCGGCCCACCTGCATCAGCATGACGAAGTTTCCCCCAGCCCCCCGCACTTTCGCGTGCATCGCCCTTTGGGCCCTCCTCCTCGTCCGCATCCCGATCCTGCACGCCCAAACCGCTGTCACCGGCGCGGCCACGCAACTCGCCCCCGTCGTTGTCCAGGGTCGCGATAGCGACCTCATCGGCACCGCGGTCTCGGCCTCGCAGGGGATTGTCGGCGCCGCGGAACTCGACGCGCGGCCGTTCCTGCGCCGCGGCGAACTGCTCGAGGTCATCCCTGGCGTGGTAGTCACGCAGCATTCCGGCGACGGCAAGGCCAACCAGTATTTCCTGCGCGGTTTCAACCTCGACCACGGCACCGATATTTCGATCGGCGTGGACGACATGCCGGTCAACCTGCGCTCCCACGCGCACGGCCAGGGCTACGCCGATCTCAATTTTGTCATCCCCGAGCTGGTGCAACAGGTGGACTACAACAAGGGCCCGTTCTTCGCGGATGTCGGCGATTTCTCGGCGGCCGGGGCGGCGCGCTTCCGGCTGTTCGACACCCTGTCCCGGAGCTTCGCGAGCGTGACGCTGGGCGACTACGATTTTGCCCGGCTGGCCGCGGGCGGCACCGAGCGCAATAGCGGCAGTGAGACGACGGGGGCGCTCGAATTCACCCACGATGACGGTCCGTGGAAACTGAGCGAGGACTCGAACCGCTTCAACGGCTTCCTCCGCCGTCACTGGACCGGATCGGGCGCCGACTACCGTGTGACGGCCATGGCCTATCACGCAAAGTGGCGCTCGACGGACCAGATTCCGCTGCGCGCGGTCGAGTCGGGCGCGCTCGATCGGTTCGGCGACGTCGACCCGACGGACGGAGGCGAGAGCGATCGCGCCAGCGTCTCGTTCGACGCCACGGTCAACGGCGCCGATGCGACGACGCGGGTAAGCGCCTACGCGATCTATTACCGGCTGAACCTGTTTTCGAATTTCACCTATTTTCTCGACGACCCGGTGAACGGCGACCAGTTCAACCAGCGGGACCGGCGGTGGCTCGTGGGCGGCGCGGCGACGCGCAATTGGTCCGGTCGCTGGGCGGGCGGGCGCAGCGAGACGGCGGTGGGCTTGCAGGTCCGCGCGGATTTCGTCGGCGAACTCGGGCTGTTCCACACCGCGCAACGCGTGCGGCTCTCGACGATCCGCGACGACGTCGTCGACGAGGCGAGTGCGGGGCTGTTCGCGAAAAACGAGACGCGGTGGAACGACTGGCTGCGCACGGAAGCCGGGCTGCGGGCAGACGGCTACCGGTTCAAAGTGGACAGCGACGACCCGCTGAACTCAGGCACCCGGCTGGCAGATATTTTTTCGCCCAAGGTGGGCGTTGTGCTGGGGCCGTGGGCCAAGATGGAGTTCTACGCCAACGCCGGCGACGGGTTTCACAGCAACGATGCGCGCGGCACGACGATTCGCGTCGACCCCTCCGACGGCGTGACTCCGGTGGACCGCGTAACGCCGCTGGTGCGCTCGCGGGGGGCTGAACTCGGCGTGCGGACCTCCGCGGTGCCCGGACTGGTGAGTTCGGTGGCGCTATGGGCGCTCGACCTCGACTCGGAACTGGTGTTTTCCGGCGACGCGGGCGACACGGAAGCAAACGGCCGCACGCGGCGCTACGGCGTGGAGTTTGCCAATTTTTGGCGCACGTCGCCTTGGCTCGTAGTCGACGCGGATGTTTCGTTCACGCACGCGCGCTACCGCGACGACGATGGCGGCGGCACGCACATCGCGAATTCGATCGCGACTGTGATGGCGGCGGGCGTGACGGCTGGCCGGGAGGAGGGCTGGTTCGGCAGCGCGCGGTTGCGTTACTTCGGACCGCAGCCGTTGATCGAGGACGATTCGGTTCGGGCGCCTTCGTCCCTGACTTTCAACCTCCGTGCCGGTTGGCGCGCGAAGGGTTGGGGCGTGGCGGTCGACATCCTGAATCTCCTCGACCGGAAGAACTATGACATTGCCTACTACTACGCATCGCGTCTGCCCGGCGAACCCGTCGGTGGCGTGAACGACATCCACTTCCATCCCGCCGAACCCCTCACGCTGCGCGCGAACGTGACGCGGCGCTTCTAAACTCACGGCGCGCGCTGGCGGACACGCGGCCACCCGATGCGACGGTGCGCCAACAATCGCACTTGCTTCTTCGCCGGCCCCGCTTTTCGTCCGCTGCGTGCGCCGCCGCCTTTCCCTCATCCTGACGCTCGTCGCGTGGCTCTTCGCCACGGGTAGCCAGTGGGATTTGGTGCAGACGTTCGCGTGGGGCCGGATGTTCGTCGACAACGCCCGCACGATGCCGCTCCTCGCCGCCGTGCAGCGCACCTTCAGCCCCGAGGGCCGCTGCGCGATCTGCGAAGCCGTGACGAACGCCCGCGAGCAGCAGACCGCCGACACGCCCGCTGCGCCCGAGGGCAAGGCGCTCGCCAAGATCGTCCTTGCCTGCGGCCCGGCCGCCCGCGTCTTCCTTTCGCCCGCGCCGCTGTGCGCGGGCCTCGCCCCGGCGCCGTGCGCGCCGGTGAGCGCCGACCGCTCCGCCCCGCCGAGTCCGCCGCCGCGCGCCCTCGCCTGAACTCCTCGCCGTCGCGCTGATTTTCGCGCGCCGCGTCTGCACCGCCTTGCGGTCGCAGGACGCTTTTCGCTCCGCCGCAGCGCGCGGTTTTTGCCGTATTCGCCTGGCCGGCGTCATTCCGCCGGCCCGCACGCGCAACCACCGATCCCACCGGTCCCATGCCCATGAAACCATTTCCCGTTCTTGCATTCGCCTTTCTCCTCCCGACCGCGCTCCGCGCGCAGTCGACTCCTATCGCCGCCCCGCCGAACCCTGCCGCCGAGCCCGCCCAGACTCTTGACGACTATATCGTCGAGACCAGTCCCTCCACCCTCGACCGCAAGGCGCCCGCCGTCACGCAACAGATTCTCGCGGACGATCTCCGCGCGCTCAACCTCACCTCGACGGTGAGCGCGCTGCGGAATTTTCCCAACGTCTTCATCCGCGAGCGCTTCATCGGCGACAAGAACGCCCTGATGAGCATTCGCGGCACCACGAACCGTCAGCCCGGTCGCACGCTCGTCTATGCCGACGGCGAGCTGCTCTCGAATTTTCTCGGCACCGGTTTCGGCAACTCGCCGCGCTGGTTTCTCGTTGCGCCGGAGGAGTTGGAAAAGGTTGCCGTGATCTACGGCCCGTTTTCCGCGCTCTACCCCGGCAATTCCATCGGCGGCACCGTGCTTATCACCACCCGGATGCCCGACCGGTTCACCGCCGATGCCAAGGGCCAGTATTTCTACCACAACTTCCGCGAATACGGCACCGACGAGCACCTGCGCGGCCGCAGCGCCTATCTCTCGCTGGGCGACAAGCAAGGCGCCTGGAGCTATGCGGGTTTCTACAACCACCTCGACAACGTCAGCGCGACCACGCAGTTCGCGACGCTGAACTACTCGCAGTCCGCCGCGGGCGGCGCGGGCGCGAAGGCGGTGACCGGCGGAATCGCCGACGACGATTTTGCGCTCAACCGCCGCCTCGTCTTCGGCGCCGAGGGGCCCACCCACGCGGTGCACGACCTCTTTCGCGCCAAGCTCGGCTACGACTTCTCGCCCGACACGCATGTGCGCTACTCCGCCACCTATTGGACCAACCTCGAAAACCGCGATGCCCCCGAAACCTACTTGCGCGACGCCGCCGGGGCGCCCGTGTGGAGCGGGCGCGTCGAGTTTGACGGCCGCACGTTCACGATTCCTTCGAGCACGGTCATGGCGCTCTCGCATCGCACCGAGGCCGACCTGGTCAACACGTTCACCTTTTCCCACGAGCCGGCCGACGGCCTTCAGCTCGTGATCAACGGCAATCTCTACGATACGCTGCGCGACAAAACCTATGCCTCCGCCACCGACGTGCCCGCCGCGCTCGCCGGCGGCCCGGGCCAGGCGACGATCATCGGCCGGACGGGCTGGCAGAATTTCGATGCGAAACTCGGCTGGCGCTCCGCCACCGGCGCCGGCCATGCCCTGACGTTCGGCGCGCACTTCGACAAGTTCTTCACCGCGCAAAACCAGTTCTCGCTCGCCGACTGGCTCGACCACGACTCGCGCACCTCGCTCACCAACGGCAACGGTGGCGCCACGCGGACCCGCGCGCTCTTCGTCCAGGACGTGTGGTCGCTCGGCGACGGTTGGTCGCTCACCCCCGGCCTGCGCTGGGAAACGTGGCGCGCCGACACCGGCTATCGTGAGCGCGATCTTGCGGACGGCACGCGCTCGCGCCTCGACTACCCCGAACGCACCAAGTCCGCGTTCTCGCCGAAGCTAGCGCTCGCATGGCGGCTGCCGTCCGCATGGACCGCCCGGCTCTCGCTCGCCGAAGCCTATCGCTTCCCGACCGTCGGCGAACTTTTCCAGGGCTCCATCAGCGCCAACGGTTCGGTTACCAACAACGATCCCACGCTGCGACCCGAGCGCGCGCTCGACGCCGATCTCACCCTCGAGCGCGACCTCCCGGGCGGCACTGGCCGCGTCAGCCTTTTTCAGGAGGACGTGCACCGTGCGCTCGCCTCCCAAAGCTTCGTGCGGGCCGATGGCACGTCGTTCAGCGGCACGCAGAACATCGATCTCACGCGCGCGCGCGGCGCCGAGTTCGCGTTCACCCGGAAAAAATTCCTGTCCGATTCGCTCGACGCCTACGCCGCGGTTTCCTACACCGACGCCAAAATCGTCCGCAACGCCGAGCTGCCCGCCAGTGAGGGCAAGCAGATCCCCCGGCTGCCTTACTGGCAGACCCGCGCCGGCCTCACCTGGCGCCCGCTGCCGTCGCTCGCCCTCAACGCCCAGCTCCGCACCGCAAGCCACCAGTTCAACACGCTCGACAACTCCGACCCGAAGGGCGGTTACGGCGGTGTCGACGATTATCACGTCATCGACGTCAAGGCCACGTGGACCATCCGGAGCGGTCTCACCGCTTCGCTCGGGTGCGACAACCTCGACGACTTCCGCTACCATGTCTTCCATCCCATGGAGGAGCGGACGTTCTTCGGCGAGATGAACTGGAGATATTGAGATGCCTTCCGTCGCCGGGAACACCGCGCCCTCCGTCGAACCCGGCGCGCTTTATCGCGCTGTCTGGCGGTGGCATTTTTACGCCGGCATCGTCGTCGCCCCGTTCGTGATTTTCCTCGCGATTACCGGCTCGCTCTACCTTTGGAAGCCGCAATACGAGGCGTGGCGCTACCGCGCTCTGCTCACGGTCGCACCCGCGACCGGCATGGTCTCCGCCGACGCCCAGTTCGCTGCCGCGACCGCGACGCACCCGGATGCCACCGCGATTTCGTTTGCACCGGCTTTCGCGGCCGACCGCACAAGCGAAACCGTCCTCGCGCTGCCAGACGGCGACGTTGTTTCCGTCTTCGTCAACCCGCACTCGGGCGCCGTCGCCGGCGAGCGGCGCGAATCGCAGCGCCTGATGACCACCCTGCACGATCTGCACGGCACGCTGCTCAGCGGGACCGCCGGCCAGTTGGTCGTCGAACTCGTCGCGAGCTGGGCGCTGGTGCTCTTCCTCACGGGCCTTTATCTCTGGTGGCCGCGCCCGCAGTTCATGGTGTGGGGTTTCCTCCTGCCGCGCCTGCGCGCTAAAGGCCGCACGTTCTGGCGCGATTTGCACGCAGTGCCGGCGGTGTGGTTTTCGGCCGCGACCCTCTTCATGCTTTCGACCGGACTCCTGTGGACCAAGGCCGCCGGTGGCTGGTATCGCACGCTCTCCGCCGCGATCGGCCAGGGCACACCGCGCGCGTCCAACGCCGCCGTGCACCATTCCGAACTGGTCGGCTGGGCGCCGCCGTTGCGCGCCGGGCTGGCCGAGAAAATCGATCGCCTCGCGTCCGCGCCCGCCGACGATCCGCACGCCGGTCATCGTCGGGATGCGCTCCGCCAGACCGCGGAGCAGCGCCCCGTGTCCGATGCCGCACTGCCGCCATCCGTTTCCCTCGATCGCGTCGTCGCGATCGCGGAAAGCCGGCACGTGCCGCACCCGTATGCGATCACGATGCCCGACGGACCGACCGGGGTCACGGGCGTCCTGAGCGATCGCAACCAGCCGTTCAACCGCACCTATCTCTACCTCGATCGCTATTCCGGCAAAGTCCTTGCCGACGTCCGCTACCCGGCCTTCGGCTATCTCGCGAAATTTTTTACGTGGGGCATCATCATGCACGAGGGCCAGCTCTTCGGCCTCGCCAATCAGATCCTCGGCACTCTCGCCGCGCTTGGCGTGCTGCTCCTCGCCGCAAGCGGGCTCGCGATGTGGTGGCAGCGGCGCCCGGCGGAACGATTCGCCGCAGGGTCGCCCCGCACGCCGTTGCCACGGCCGGTCTTTCTCGGCACCCTCGCACTGGCCGCCCTGCTCCCGCTTCTCGCCGCGACCCTCGTGCTGTTGCTCGCCTTCGACTTCGTGCTTTCCCGCCGCCTGCCCTGGCTCAAGGCTGCCACCAGCGCCCCGTCCTGAACGACTTAACTCTGTCTCCGCCTTCCCGTGAACCAACGGCTCTCCTCTCCTTCGCTCCCGCTCGCGTTCTTCGTGGGCCTGCTGCTCGCCACTTTGGCGCTCTCGGCCCACGCAGGCCCGGCCCAAAACCAGGCCCCGGCCCACGCGCCGGCCGGCGTCCTCGTCCCGGTCGATGCGAAGACCGACGCCACATGGCTGACCAAGGCCCGCGTGGCCTACCCGCTCGATCGTTGCCCGGTGTGCGATGACAAGATCGAAGCCACCGCCAGTTCGAACGTTCCGGAATATATCTATCGCGTCGCGGGCAAACCGGATCGCCTCGTCCGATTCTGCAACGACGCCGAATGTGTCCCCAGCTTCAAAAAGGATCCGGATAAATACCTCCAGATGACCGAGGAAACCGCCGCGACGAAGACCCCAGTTCCGTCGAAGTAACCGGCCTCGCGAACTCTGCGCCGGCCGCGTCGGGCGCGCAAAATCCGCCCACGAAATCGCAGGGTTCGCCTAGGAAACCGCCTTGCGCCGACCGCACGCCGGGACGATGGTCGGGCCATGTTCCGCCGCCTCAACGTCTTCGTTCTCGTGCTCGCCTGCGCGTTCGCGCCGGCGCTGCCCGCGTTCGAGGCCGTCCTGACCGCGCCTGCGGATTGTTGCTGCGGCGGCAATCACTGCTGCAGTCCGGCCGAATGCCCCCCGCCTGCTTCGGCTCGCCCCGCTGCTTCCACGGTCGTGAGCGTTGCCGAGGTCTCGCGCGCGGCCGCGCCGCGCACCGCCGCGCGGTTGGCCCGCGTCCTGTTTGCTTTTGTTTCCGCCGCCCCGGCCGCCCCCGCCTTGCGGGGCGATCTGGCCGCCGTGCTGGCGCCCGCTGCGAGTGTCCCGTTGTTCACGGCGCACTGCAGTCTCCGGCTCTGAGGATTTCGCACCCGTAGTGTGCCCGCCCGCCGCGCTGCGCCGCGGTGTTTTGTCAGGCGCCTGGTATTTGCTCCCGCGCACCGGCCCTCCGCCGACCGCCCTCCCTCTCCCGATCGTCATTTTTCCCGTCATGAAAAAAATTTTCCTGCTCTCTCTTCTGCTCTTTCTCCGGACGCTCTCCGCCGCGGAGCCGGCGTCCCACGCGCCCGGTTCGCACGTCTACCAGTGCTCCATGCACCCGTGGATTCAATCCGACCACCTTGGCAAGTGCACGATCTGCGGCATGGATCTCGTCGAAATCAACGCCGCCAGTGCCGCGGCTGCCCCCGAGGGCGTCGTCGCGCTCGGCGCCTCCCAGGTCACCGCCATCGGCGTCGCCACCACCCGCGTCTCCCGCCAGCCGCTCGCCCGCACGCTGCGCGTCACCGGCCGGATCGATGACGACGACACCCGCCATCGCATCCTCGCCGCGCGCGTTCCCGGCCGGATCGAAAAACTCTTCGTCAACTACGCCGGCGAGGTCGTAAAGGCCGACGCTCCGCTCGCCACTATCTACAGCACCGACCTGCTCACCGCGCAACGCGTCTACTTGGAGCGTCTCAAGGCCGGCGAGGGCGCGTTTCCCGCCGCCGAGCGTTCCGCCGCCCGCGAGCGGCTCCTCGAACTCGGGCTGACGGCGCCGGACATCGCCGAGATCGAGCGCACCACCCAGCCGACCGCGCTGCTGACCGTGCGCGCACCGATGTCCGGCACCGTCGTCGCGAAACACGTCTATGAGGGCCAATACGTCCAGACCAGCGATCAGCTTTTCGAAATCGGCGACTTCTCCCGGATGTGGTTCGTCTTCGACGCCTACGAGCAGGACATGCCGTGGCTGCGCGTCGGCGAGATGGTCGACATCACGACCCGCGCCTTTCCCGGCGAGATCATCCGCGCACCCATCGACTTCATCGACCCGAATTTCAGCGAGACCACCCGCACCGCCAAGGTCCGCGTCGTCATTCCCAACCCCCACCCGGGGATGAACGGCGAGATGCACACCCTGCAGCACCGCATCCTCGCCGAGGGCCATGTCGAGGTCGACGTGTCGCGCGTCCTCGCCGCCCCGCGCTCCGCCGTCCTCGACAATGGCACCGGTCCCGTCGCCTACGTCGATCTGGGCAACAACCGCTACGAACAGCGCGCGCTCCGTCTCGGCCGCCGCGGCGACAGCCTCGTCGAAGTCCTCTCCGGCCTCGACGAGGGTGATCTCGTCGTGACGAACGGCGCCCTCCTCATCGACGCCCAGGCCCAGCTCGCCCGCGAAGCCTCCGCCCACACGCACCCGGCCGCCGCCATGACCCCAGCGTCAACCTCCGCAGAAATGTCTCGCGGCTCTCAGCCCTCGGCTCCCGGCCCCGCCTCTTCCACTCTCGCCGCCCTCGCGGCCGTCGCGATCGATTCCGCCGATGCGCTCGCCAGCGACGACTACGTGCGCTACGCAAAAATCTTCCCGTCGGTCGCCGCCGCCGCGAAAAACTTCCCCAGCCTCCCTGCGCTCGACCCCGGCACCGACCTCAAGTCCGCGCGCACATCGTTCGAGCCCTGGAGCACCGCCGTCGCCGACCTCGTCAAGCCGCAGCGCGCGCAACTCGGCCTGAAGATCTTCCAGTGCCCGATGTCGCCCGTCTCGCACACCGGCCGCTGGGTCCAGCGCGGCGAGCCGTTGAAGAATCCTTTCTTCGGTTCCGCCATGGCCGATTGCGGCGAGGAAGTCCGCTGACCCGCTCCTCTCATGATCAACCGGCTCATCCGCTGGTCGCTCGAGAACCGCTTCCTCGTTCTCTGCGCCACGCTGCTGCTTTTCGGGTGGGGCATCTTCGCGGTGCGGCACGTGCCGATCGACGCGATCCCCGACCTCAGCGAAAACCAGGTCATCGTCTTCGCCGACTGGGACGGACGCAGCCCCCAGGAGATCGAGGATCAGGTCACCTATCCGCTCTCCGTCAACCTGCAGGGCCTCGCCGGCGTCCGCTCGGTCCGCGCCTCGTCCATGTTCGGATTCTCGCTCATCACGGTCATCTTCGACGACAACATCGACAACTACTTCGCCCGCACCCGCGTCCTCGAGCGGCTCAACTACCTCGGCAACGTCCTCCCCGCCGGCGTCACGCCGCGCCTCGGCCCCGACGCCACCGGCCTCGGCTGGGTTTATCAATACTACCTCAAGGACACCTCCGGTCAGCACGACCTCGGCTCGCTCCGCGCGCTGCAGGATTATTTCGTCCGCTACCAGCTCGCCGCCGTGCCCGGCGTCGCCGAGGTCGCCAGCATCGGCGGCTTCGTCCGCCAGTGGCAGGTCGAGGTCTCGTCGCTCCGCATGCGGCAATACGGCGTGTCGCTCGAGCAGATCCTCGGCGCCCTCGCCAGGAACAACGTCAACGTCGGCGGCCGCACCGTCGAGGAGAACGGCATGGAGTTCGTCGTCCGCGGCCGCGGACTCATCAGTTCCATCGGCGACATCGAGAATGTCGCCCTGACGATGCGCGACGGCGCCCCCGTCTACGTGCGCGACGTCGCCACCGTCCAGATCGGCGGCGACTACCGCCGCGGCGTCCTCGATGTCGACGGCCATGAGGTCGTCGGCGGCGCCGTCGTCATGCGCTCGGGCGAAAACGCCTACCGGGTCATTCAGGATGTGAAGGCCAGGCTCGCGGAGATTTCCGCCGGCCTCCCGCCCGGCGTCAGCGTCGTGCCATTCTACGATCGCAGTGACCTCATCTCACGCGCCATCGACACGCTCAAGCACACCCTCTGGGAGGCCGTCATCCTCGTGACGCTGACGCACGTCATCTTTCTCTTCCATTTCCGCAGCATCCTCATCGTCACACTCCCGCTGCCCGCCTCGATCCTCGTCGCCTTCATTTTGATGAAGCAGTTCGGCATCCAGTCGCACATCATGTCGCTCACCGGCATCGCCATCGCCATCGGCGTGCTGGTCGATGCGGCGATTGTCATGACGGAAAATGTCATCCGCCACTGTGAACTCGAGGAACAGCGCCTCGGCCGCGCCCTGACGCGCGACGAAACGTGGCAGGTCACCCTCACCGCCTCGCAACAGGTCGGCCGCCCGATCTTCTTCGCGATGGGCATCATCATCCTCGCCTTCGTGCCGATCTTCCAGCTCACCGGCCAGGAGGGAAAACTCTTCCACCCGCTCGCGTGGACGAAAACCTTCGCGATGATCGGCGCGACCGTTTTCGCCGTCACGCTCGTGCCCGTGCTCTGCACGCTGCTCGTCCGCGGCCCGTTCCATTCCGAGGACCGCAACTGGGTCATGCGCGCGCTCCTCGCGATCTACGACCCGGTCCTCGACTGGGCGCTCCGCTGCCGCAAGACCGTCCTCGGCCTCGCCGCCGCGCTCCTCGCCTTCTGCGCCCTCCTCGCCTTCGGCCTGCCCGACTGGGTCTTGTCACACGTCACAAGTCCCAGGTCACAACCCCCGCGCTGGGCGCGGGGGTTCGGCTCCGAATTCATGCCTACGCTCCAAGAGGGCTCGCTCCTGTTCATGCCCGTGCTCCTCCCGAGCACCTCGCTCACCGAGGTGAAGCGCATCATGGCGTGGCAGGACCGCACGATCCGCGACACGCCCGAGGTCGTCTCGGTTGCCGGCAAACTCGGCCGCTTCGACACCGCCACCGATCCCGCCCCGACCGAGATGATCGAGACGACCATCATGCTGAAGCCGCCGGCCGAGTGGCGCCCCGGCCTGACCAAGGACAAGCTCATCGCCGAGCTCACCGCGAAGCTCACGCAGATCCCCGGCTACGTGCCCGGCTTCCTCCAGCCGATCGAGAACCGGATCCTCATGCTCTCGACCGGCATTCGCGCCCAGCTCGGCATCAAGATTTTCGGCAACGACCTCGACGCGCTCCAGCAAAAGGCCTTCGAGGTCGCCGCCGTCGTTGAAAAAATTCCCGGCGCCACGGGCGTCGCGCCCTCGCGCATCCAGGCCAAGCCCTATCTCGAAATCACCGCCGACCGCACCGCCCTCGCGCGCTACGGCCTCAACGTCGAAGCCGTCCTCGCCGTCGCCGAGACCGGTCTCGGCGGCACGACCGCCACCACCACCATCCAGGGCCGCGAACGCTGGCCGGTGCAGGTGCGCTTCGAGCGCGCCGACCGTGAGGACCTCGACCGTCTCACCGCACTCCCCGTCGCGCTGCCCGACGGCCAGTTCGTTCCGCTCGGCCAGGTCGCCAGCGTGCAGCGCGTTGTCGGCCCGAGCGAGATCGCCAGCGAAAACGGCCGGCTCCGCGTTTTCGTTCAGACCAACGTCACCGGCCGCGACCTCGGCTCCTTCGTCGATGAGGTCCGCGCCAGAGTAACCCGGCAGGTTGCCCTGCCCCCCGGCATGACCATCGAGTATTCCGGCCAATACGAGAACCAGCTCCGTGCCCGCCAGACGCTCGTGCTCATCATGCCGGCCGTCCTGTTGATCATCTTCGTGATCCTCACGATGACATTCCATTCCGCCGCCGAGGCGGCCCACGTGATTCTCGCCGTGCCGTTCGCCCTGACCGGCGGCGTGCTGCTGCAGTGGTTCATGGGGTTCAATTTCAGCGTCGCGGTCTGGGTCGGCTACATCGCGCTCTTCGGCACCGCCATCCAGACCGGCGTCGTGATGGTCGTTTACCTCGAGGAATCCGTGAAGAAGGCGGTTGCGGAAAAAGGCAGGGCCCGACCTCCGGGCGGGCCGCAGTCGGACACGCCCGCCCTCACTCGCGCCGAACTCCTCGCCGCGGTCAAACGCGGCGCCCGGCTCCGCCTGCGCCCCAAGGTCATGACGGTCGCCACCGCCATCGCCGGCCTGCTTCCGATTTTTTGGAGCACACGCACCGGGGTCGAGGTGATGCAGCCGCTCGCCGCCCCGGTCGTCGGCGGGATGTTGTCATCGCTCGTCCACATCCTGGTCGTCACGCCCGTCATCTTCACCTGGCTGCGCGAGCGCCATCTCGCCCCCGCAACTTCGTGATGCCCGCCTCTCCCCGCCACGCCATTGCGCCACCGGCGTCCGCCGCGCCGCCCGCGCCCGACGACGCCGTCTACATGGGCCTGCCGCACGAGCGTTACCTGCGCCCGAAATTCTACGTCGCGCTCGTCCTCACGCTCCCGCTGCTCGTCCTCTCGATGGGCGGCATGCTCCGGCCGCATGCGTTCCACGCGTGGGCGCCCGGGTTCGACGGCTGGCTCCAGCTCGGATTGACCACGCCCGTGTTTTTCTGGAGCGGTGCGCCGTTCATCCGCCGCTGGTGGAAATCGATCCGCGAGCGCGACCCCAACATGTTCACGCTCACGGTCACCGGCACCGGCGCCGCGTATTTCTACAGCGCCGCCGTCGTGCTGTTCGGCCCGTCCTTTCCCGCCGCCTATCGCGGCGAGCACGGCCTGCCGCTCTATTTCGAGGGCGCCGCCTTCATCACGACCGTCGTGCTCCTCGGCCAGATTCTCGAGCAGCGCGCCCATGCCCGCACCGATCTCGCCATTCGCGCGCTGATGCATCTTGCACCGAGGATCGCCCACCGCGTCCGCCCCGACGGCGCCGAGGAGGACGTCCCGGTCGCCGGCGTGCATCCCGGCGATTCGCTGCGCGTGCGCCCGGGCGAGAATCTTCCCGTCGACGGCACGCTCCTCGACGGCGCCGCCGAGATCGACGAGTCGATGCTGACGGGCGAACCGCTGCCCGTCGCGAAAAAATCCGGCGACAAGGTCAACGCCGGCACGCTCAACACCACCGGCTCCTTCGTCTTTCGCGCCGAGCGCGTCGGCGCCGGCACGCTGCTCGCGCAGATCGTCCGGCTCGTCGAGCAGGCCACCGAGAGCGAGGCTCCGATCGCCCGGCTTGCCGACCGCGTCTCGGCGTGGTTCACGCCGGCGGTTTTCGTCTTGGCTGCGATCACTTTTTTTTCGTGGACGCTGTTCGCCCCCGAACGCGGATGGCTTTTCGGCCTCATCAACGCCGTTTCCGTGCTCATCATCGCCTGCCCGTGCGCGCTCGGCCTCGCGACGCCCGTCTCGCTCGTCACCGGCATCGGGCGCGGCGCCCAGTCCGGCGTGCTCGTGAAAGACGCCGCCGCCCTCGAACGCCTCTGCTCCGCCACCACCCTCCTCATCGACAAAACCGGCACCCTCACGCAAGGCCGGCCCCAAGTCGTGGCCATCGAGCCAGCCGGTAAAATCTCCGCCGGCGATTTGCTCCTTCTCGCCGCGTCCGCCGAATCCTCCAGCGAGCACCCGCTCGCCCGCGCCATCGTCGCCGCCGCGCAGCAGCGCGGTCTCGCCCTTCTCCCCGCCGCCGACTTCACCGCCGAACCCGGCGCTGGCGTCAGCGCCCGCGTCGACGGCCGCTTGGTCGCGATCACCCGCGCCCCGGCCGGCACGGCTCTCCCGGCGCATCCGAACGCCACTCTCGTTTCCGTCACCGTCGACCGCCATCCCGCCGGCACGCTTGCACTCGCGGATGAAATCAAGTCCACCACGCCCGCCGCCATCGTCGAACTCCGCCGCCTCGGCCTTCGCGTCTTCATGGTCACCGGCGACCGCACCGCCACGGCGCAGGTCGTCGCCGGCCAACTCGGCCTCGACGGCTTCCACGCCGACGTCACCCCCGCCCGCAAACAGGAACTTGTCCGCGCGCACCAGTCGCGCGGCGAGCGCGTCGTCTTTGCCGGCGACGGCCTCAACGACGCCCCGGCCCTCGCCGCCGCCGACGTCGGCATCGCGATGGGCACCGGCACCGACGTCGCGCTGCACAGCGCCGGCCTGGTCCTCGTGCAGGGCGATCTCACCGCCCTCGTCCGCGCCGTCCACCTCAGCCGCGCCGTGCTCCGCAACATCAGGCAAAACCTCTTTTGGGCTTTCGCCTACAACAGCCTCGGCCTCCCCCTCGCCGCCGGCGCATTTTTTCCGCTCTTCGGCTGGCTGCTCAACCCGATGTTCGCCGGCGCCGCGATGAGCCTCAGCTCGATCACCGTCGTGACCAACGCCCTCCGCCTCCGCCGCGTGCGATTATGAACGCCGGCTCGGTCAGATAACCCGCCGCGCCTCCGTCTCCGCCGCCACGCCGGCCCTGGCTTCGGTCAGGGGCAACCGCATCTCGAACACCGCCCCGCCTTCCGGCGCGTTCCGCTGCGCGACCCGCCCGCCGTGCGCCTCGACGATGACGCGCACGAGACTCAAGCCGAGGCCAAGGCCGTGCTGCGAACGGCTCGCGTCGCCGCGATAGAGACGCTCCCACACCCGCGGCTGCTCCGCGACCGGCACACCCGGTCCCGTGTCGCTCACCGTCAACAACGCGTCCTCGCCGTCCACCGCGACGCGCACCGCCGCGTGCCCGCCGGCCGGCGTGTATTTCACGGCGTTGTCGATGAGATTGGCGATCGCCTGCCGCAGCCGCGTCGCGTCCGCCATCACCGGCACCGCGCCGGCGATCTCCGTCACCAGCGTGACCGGTTTCGCCTCGGCCACCTCGCCATAAAGCTCGACCGCGTCGCGCGCGATCGCGCCCAGGTCGCATCCCGTCCTCTCGAGTTTCATCATGCCGGCCTCCGCCTCCGAGATTTCCATCAGCGCACGCAGCAGCTTCAACACGTCGTCAACCTGCTCCACGCAATCGCCCAGCGCTTCCGCCTGCGCCGCCGCGCCCCCCGCGGGCTGCAGCGCCAGTTCCGCCGTGCCGCGCAGCCGCGTGAGCGGCGTCCGCAGGTCGTGCGCCACGTTGTCCAGCGCCTCGCGCATCGCCCGCACCAGGCCCGCGTTCTTGTCGAGCACGGTGTTGAACGCCCGCACCAACTCGGCCACGTCGTCCTCGCGGCGCGGCGCCGGCACGCGGGCGTCGAGGGCGCCGGTCGCGATGATTCGCCGCGCCGTCGTCACGACGTCGTGCAACGGCCGCGTCGCCCGCCGCGCGGTCAACAGCCCCGCGCCGAACCCGATCACCACCACCGCCCCGCCGACCCACAGGAACGTCCGCCGCAACGGGGCCAGCAGCACCGCGCGACTGTCGGTGCTGCGGCCCACCTGGAGTAGATCGCCGTCGGCCAGTGCTCGCGACACCACCGTCAGATCCTGCTCCGCATCGCGCGGCACCCGCAGCCGGTAGTTGCGTTGTTCGACCCAGCCGAAAGGCACGGCGACGTGCTGCACGTCCGACTCGATCCAGTCGGGGGGAATCTTGCCCCACACCGAGTCGCCACCGGGGCTGACGAGCCGGATGAACAACGACCGCACGTGCGGCCCCTGGCTGTCCTCCGCGACGCGCTCGCGCAATCCCTGCAAGCCGCTCGCCTCGTAGATGTCCGCATACTGCTCCAGCCGCAGTTGCAGCGCCTCGTAGTCGCGCGCCTCGAGCTGCCGCCCCAGCGTCCAGTAGAGAAACGCGAAGATCGCGCCGAAGCCGATCGCGAACAGCGCCGCGAACCACAGGCTCAGCCGCAGCGCCAGCGAGCGCCGGATCCGGTCAAACGGTGCTTTTGAAGACATAGCCGACGCCGCGCAGCGTTTCGATGCGCGTTTTCTCCGGGTCGATCTTGCTGCGCAGTCGCGACATCAGCACGTCCACGACGTTGGTTTGCGGGTCGAAGCTGTAGTCCCACACGTGTTCGAGGATCATCGTCTTGGTGACCGGCCGGCCCGGATGCCGCAGCAGGAATTCGAGCAACGCGAACTCCCGCGGCTGCAGTTCCACCAGCCGGCCCGCCACGGTCACGGTGCGCGCCACGAGATCGAGCGCCACGTCGGCCGCCGCGAGCTTCGTGGCCTCGGGCACGCGGCTCGCGCGGCGGATGAGCGCCTGCAACCGCGCCGAAAGCTCCGCGAACGCGAACGGCTTCGTGAGATAGTCGTCGCCGCCCGCCTGCAGGCCCTTCACGCGGTCCTCCACGCTCGCGCGTGCGCTCAGGAAGAGCACCGGCAACGCGGCGCGCGCCGCGCGCATCCGGCGCACGAGGCTCAGGCCGTCGAGCCCCGGCAGCATCACATCGACGACGGCTGCGTCGTAGGTCGTCGAGTCCGCGAGTGCCAGGCCGGTGTCACCGTCGGGCGCGTGGTCCACGGCATAGCCTTCCTGCTTCAGGCCCTTGACCACGAAGGAGGCGATCTTGGCGTCGTCTTCGACTACGAGCACGCGCATGGAAAGAAGGGAGACTGCAACAGCCGGCCGGAACACGAAAGTCCTATTTGGCGCCCGCAGCGCTCGGGGCCTGACGGTCGGGCCCGGCCCGCGGACCGCTGAAATCGCCACCGCCGGGCTTCATTGTTCGTCGGTGAAACTGGTTTCGAAAAAAAAGCTCCGGGCGCCGCCGCCCGGAGCTTTGCACAACACTACAACAATAACCTACCCCAAAGGGATCACGACGCCTTTTCCGATCCGGTCTCGTCGACCACCACGAAGTGGGAGCCGTTCTGGCTCCAGACCCGCACGAGCGTCTTCTTCGAATCCGTCTTCTCGGTGAGTTTCACCGCATCGTCGGCGTTTTTGACCGGATGATGGTTGATTTCCTGGATCACGTCGCCCGGCTGCAGGCCGGCCGCCGCCGCGGCCGAGGAGGGATCGACGCTCGTCACGAGCGCGCCCCGCACCCGGCCGGGCACGTCGAACTCGCTCCGGGCTTGCGTATCGAGATCGCCGACGCCGACGCCGTTGAGCGTGCCGGTGTCGTCGTCGGGCGAAGCCGCGCCGTCGTCGCGGTCGCCGCGGGCGAGCGTGCGTTCGCCGGGGCGCTCGCCGATTTTCAGGTCGACCGTCACGGTCTGGCCGTCGCGCAACACCTCGGCGGGCACCTTCGCGCCCGGCGCGATCGTCGCCACCGTCAGTTTCAGATGCCGCGCATCGGTCACGGCCTTGCCGTCGAAATTCTTGATCACGTCGCCATCCTTGAGCCCGGCCTTGGCCGCCGGGCCGTTCGGCACGACCTCGGCCACCAGCGCCCCCTCGTGGGTCTCGAGATTGAACTGGTCCGCCAGCGCGGGCGTCACGTCCTGGATCGAGACGCCGAGATAACCGCGCACGACTTTCCCGCTCGTGACGAGCTGGTCCATGACGTTGCGCGCCAGGTTCGCGGGAATCGCGAATCCGATGCCCTGGGACCCGCCGCTGCGGCTGAGGATCGCCGTGTTGATGCCCACGAGGCGGCCGTCGGCGTCGACCAGCGCGCCGCCCGAATTGCCTGGATTGATGGCGGCGTCGGTCTGGATGAAATCCTCATAGTCGAGCCCGAGCGTCGCGCGCCCAAGACCGCTGACCATTCCGCTCGTCACCGTCTGGCCGATGCCGAACGGGTTGCCGACCGCGAGCACGCGGTCGCCGACCTCGACCTTGTCGCTGTCGGTGAACGTCACCGCGGGCAGTTCCTTCGCGTCGACCTTGATCACGGCGAGGTCGGTTTGTGGATCGGTGCCGACCACCTTCGCGGTCAGCTCGCGGCCGTCGTTGAGCGAGACCTTGATGATGTCCGCGCCGTGGACGACGTGGTTGTTCGTGAGGATATAGCCGTCGGCGCTGACGATCACGCCCGAGCCAAGCCCCTCCTGCGCGGGCTGCCGGATGGTGCCACGGCCCGACTGCTGGCCGAACTGGTCGCCGAAAAATTCGCGAAACGCGGGATTGTCGAGGAACGGCGACATGTCGGCCGCCGGCACGTTCTTGGCCCGCTCCGTCACCAGCACCTTGACGACACTGGGCGCGACGCGCTTCACGATGGGCGCGTAGCTCGCGCCGAGCGGCGAGTTGATCGCCGCGATCGGCTTGTCGTCGACCCGGACGGGAATGACGTGATCGGACTTGGCGTTCAACGCGGACGCCGCCCACACGAGGCTGCCCGCGGCAATCAGCCCGGCCGCGAAAAACATGGCGCGACGACGGGCGTTGGAGTGATTGAGCAATTGCATGACTGATATTTTGGTTGAGGCTTCTGTTTTGAAGTGAGCCCACAGTCGCATACCCGCCCTTCCGGGCGCTTGCCGGAACCTTACAGTTTTGAAAATTTCCGCGCTTGGCGCTGGCGAAACCGACCCCCGGCCACTAGGGTCCGCGGTCATGAATTTCGCCCGGCGCGCGGCCGCCGCCATTTTCCTCCTCGCGGTTCTCGCCGGCTGCTCCCGGAGCGGCACCGGCCCAACGCCACCGGCCGATGCCCCGGTCGCGAAGCACGAGCATCATCCGCCCCACGGCGGCACGCCCGTCGTGCTGGGTGACGAGATTTACCACCTCGAACTCGTTCTCGATCCCGCGGCCGGCAAGCTCGACGCCTACGTGCTCGACGGCGAGATGGAGAATTTCATCCGGAGCAAACAGCCGTCCTTCGAGGCCGTCGCCACCGTCGGTGGCCAGCCGCAGACCCTCGTGTTTCGCGCGATCGCGGACCCCGCCACCGGCGAGACCGTCGGCGACACGTCGCTATTCGAGGCGTCGGCCGGCTGGCTGAAGGCGACGAGGAGCTTCGATGCCGTGCTCACGAGCCTCGACATCCGCGGCACGGTCTTCACGCACGTCGCCTTCAATTTTCCGCAGGGCAACGACAAGGATTGAGGCGGGGCCGCCCCGCGAACCGGGTGGCGCACCCGCGCGGCCATTCCCGGCATGCGACGTCCGCTTCGGGCGCGAATAATCCTTGGACCGCGGCGGGACGGGCGCGTTCCTGCCGGGAGTGACCGGGAAATTTTGGCATGGCAACTTTCCGTTCCCGATGCGCGCCGGCGCTGTCAAACCGGTTGCCATGAAAACACTCACCCAACTATTTTTCGCATCCGTCATCCTCACGCTCGGTGCCTGCGACTCGATCGACAGTCGCATCCACGCCAACGCACCGCTGTTCAATAGTCTCGATCCCACCGACCAGTCGAAGATCAAGCATGGCGACATCGACCTGGGCTTCTCCCCCGCCATGGTCTACCTCGCGCTCGGGGCGCCCGACACCAAACGCCAGAGCGCCTCGGCCGACGGCACGACCGAGACGTGGATCTACAACACCTACTACGACCGCTACGAGGGCAGCGCCCATGTCGGCTACCGTCGCTGGGTCGTCTATGATCCGGGCCTGCATCGCTACCGCGTTTACTGGACGCCGGTTTACCAGGACCTTTATTCCGAGCAAAAAGAGGAACGCATCCGCGTGAGCTTCCGCGGCGGCAAGGTGACGAGCATCGACCAGGCCAACGACGCCGGGTGACCGGATCGCGGCGCGGGCGTGACGTGCTTTCAGCCGGCCCGCACCTGCCCGGCGCGCGGGCGCCGTTTGCAATCGGCCCCACCCGCGCCACGCTTGCCCTCGCGTCACCCGTTACGTTTCACTCGTCCTCCGTTCATGAGCATTCCCGTCACCGTCCTCACCGGCTTCCTCGGCTCCGGCAAGACCACCCTCCTCAACCGCATCCTCACCGAATACCACGGCAAGAAACTCGCCGTCATCGAAAACGAATTCGGCGAGGTCGGCGTCGACAACCAGCTCGTCATCCCGAGCGATGAAGAGCTGTTCGAGATGAACAACGGGTGCATCTGCTGCTCCGTCCGCGGCGACCTCATCCGCATCCTCGGCCGGCTGCTCAAGCGCAAGGACCAGCTCGACGGCATCCTCATCGAGACCACCGGCCTCGCGAATCCCGCGCCCGTCGCGCAGACGTTTTTCACCGACGACGAGATGAAGCAGAGCTTCCGCCTCGACGCCATCGTCACGGTCGTCGACGCGAAACACGTCCTCCAGCATCTCGACACCGGCGACGAGTCCGTGAAGCAGATCGGCTTCGCCGACGTGATCCTGCTGAACAAGACCGACCTCGTGACCCCCGCTGAACTCGACGTGCTCGAGGCGCGGATTCACGGCATCAACGCCGTCGCGAAAATCCATCGCACGCAGAACTGCGCGCTGCCGCTCGACGCCGTGCTCGACGTCGGCGGATTCAATCTCTCCCGTGCCACCGAGCTCGACCCGCAGTTCATGGAGCCCGAGTATCCCTTCGAGTGGGCCGGCGCCTACGCCCTCCCCGCCGGCACGCACGAACTGGTCATCGGCCATTGCGATCACGGCCACGAGGGCCACGACCACGGACACGATCACGAAGGCCACGAGCACCACCACCACGGCAACCCCAACGAACTCGACGTCGTGGTCATGCCGGTGAAATCCCTCGATGAAAAAGACCTGACCGCCGCGCGCGACGCCGCGGTGCTCGTCTTCTCCGACTGGGAATCGCGCTTGAAGAACGGCGATACCGTCCTCCCCGGCGCCACGCTCCACCGTCTCCTGCTCACCGAGGGGAACGGCAAGTTCCAGCTCAAGCTCAAGGAGCCCGGCTTCTACCTCGTCTTCGAGTCCTGCGGCCACGATCCGCTGCACATCCACGTGATCGGCGAGACCGCGAAGCCCGGCTGGCAGCGCGATTACCACGCCGCGCATACGCACAACGACGCCGTGACGTCCGTCGGGATCAACACCCCCGGCGACCTCGACGGCAAGCGGCTCAACGACTGGATCAGCGAACTCCTCCGCACGAAGGGCGCCGACATCTACCGAATGAAAGGCGTGCTCGCTGTGAAAGGCAGCAACAAGCGCCTCGTCTTCCAAGGCGTGCACATGCTCTTCGATGCGAAGTTCGACCGCGAATGGGGCTCCGACCCGCGCCAGAACACCCTCGTCTTCATCGGCAAGAACCTCGACCGATCCGCGCTGACGGAAGCGTTCAAAGCGTGCTTGGCGTGAATGATTCGAGCCCCTAATGTTCTTTCATGGAATCCGCCCGCACACTTGACCCAACCCTCGAAGCGGCGCGGTTAGCGGGGTTCGATTTGGATTTGATCGACACCAATCTGGCATTGCCCGTTGAAGAGCGGTGGCGGCAGCACGACATGGCGCTCGCCTTGATGCTCAAATTCGAGCGCGCCCGGATCAAACGTGATACAAGACTTCCAAGGTCTGCTTGAACGACTGACCGACGGCGGCTTGGAGTTTGTCGTCATCGGCGGCTATGCGGCGATGACCCATGGCTCGTCCCTTGTGACGCGCGATCTTGATGTGTGCGCGGTCCTGACGCCCGACAATGTCGAAAAAATTCGCCGTCTGCTCGCGGACTGGAACCCCAAGCATCGCATGACCCCGCAACGCCTGTCGTTTCTCGATCATCCGCCAAGCGGCGTATCGTTGCAAAACCTCCACCTTCAGACCGATCACGGCGTTATTGACATCCTCTCCACTGTTCTCGGACTGGGGAATTTCGACCGCCTCGCCGCCCATGCAGAAATTCTCGAGGTTGATGGCCGGACTTATCGCTTTATTTCGCTCGACGATCTGATCGTCGCCAAGGAAGCCGTCGGTCGCGAGAAGGACTTGCTCGCCGCCAAGGAACTGCGCGCCATCGCCGCCAAACGCGCACAAGGCTGAGCCAGCCGGCGGAGCGCAGCTCCGTTCACTCCGCGCTCTTTTTCTCCTCCACCGGCACCGGCTCGCCCACCTTCACGCGGCCTTCGGGCGGGTTCATGTAACGCGCCAGGAACTCGTCCACCTTCCGGAAAAACTCCACGCGATGCTCCACGTTGCGGAAGCCGTGGCCCTCGCCTTCCTCGACGAGATATTCGTGGGTCTTGCCGAATTTATTGAGCTGCGCCTCCAGCGCCGCGCCGTGCTCGAGCCGCACGCGCGGGTCGTTTTTCCCGTAGGCCGCCAGCAGCGGCGCGCGGATCCGGTCGATGTAGTTGACGGGATTCTCCGCCTTGATCAGCGCGCGGTCGTCAGCCGCGTCGAACCGGGTGATCTTCAAATAGTCGCGGATGAGCCGCGGCAGCTTGAAGTCCGCGCTGCCCTTCGCCGCCATTTCGTCGAGATCGGCCACGCCCACATAGTCGATGCCCAGGCAATACAGGTCCGGCGTGAAGGCGAGACCCGCCAGCACCACGTAGCCGCCATAGCTCGCACCGAAAATCCCCACGCGCGCCGGATCGGCGATGCCTTGCGCCTCCGCCCACTTCACGCCGTCCGTCACGTCGTCCTGCATCCGCAACCCGTATTGCCGGTAGCCGGCGCTCTGGAACGCGAGCCCGTAACCGCCCGAGCCGCGAAAGTTCACCTGCAGCACCGCATAGCCGCGGTTCGCCAGGAACTGCACCTCGGGATCGTAGCCCCAGACGTCGCGCGGCCCGAACGGCCCGCCGTGCGGCACCACGATCATCGGCAGGTTTTTCTCCCCGCGTCCCGGCGGCAGCGTGAGGTAACCCGGGATCGTCGCCCCGTCGCGCGCCGCAAACGAAATCGACCGCATCTCCGCCATCTCCGCCGGTTTGATCGCCGGGCAGGGCTGGCCGAGGAACGACAGCTCCTCTTTCGCCGCGTCGTAGAGGTAAAACGTGCCCGGGTCGCGATCGCCCGCCGCGAGCACGACCATCAGCTTTCCGTCCTCCGTCTTGCTCACGACGCGATTCAGCGAGCCCGGCAACGCCGCATCGAGATCGCGCGCCTGCTGCGCCGCCACCGGATCGATCCAGCGTGTGACCGGTTTCTCCGCGAGATAGTCGACCCCGACCAGCTTGCCGTCCGCGTCGAGCTCCAATCCGCCGAACGCCGCGCGCGAGCCGAGTCCGCCCGACCGGTAGTTCGCCAGCCGGTCGCCCGGCTCGAACCGCGGATCGGCGAAAATCACCGGGCCCATCGTCCTCGTTTCCGGATCGTAGGTGCGGATCGCGCCGGTGTCGTGCTCGAGGAACGAGAGCACATAAAGCGTGCGGTTGTCTTTCGCGAAACAGATCGGCTTCCAGTGCGGCTCGACCGGCGACGCCTCGGGAAAAATCAGCGAGAGTTCGTTGCGGTATTCGGCCAGCGTCTGCCATGCGGCCTTCTCGTTCGAACGGTAGAGGACGCGCACCGGTCCGGCGAAGTCCGTGCACAGCGCCACCCGCAGCACCCCGTTCCCGTCGGTGATCCACGCGCGGGCGTTGATGTCGTTGAGTTCGACCGGAATCGTCTTCCCGGTGCGCAGATTCACGCGGATCGGATCGGCGAGCCCGGAATTTCCCCGGGTCTGCATCATCAGGACGGAGTCCTTGTCGTGTGGCAGCAGGCTGATGAAATCGCGCGGCATGTCGTAGTCGCCGAGCCGTTCGCTGTCGTCGACCTGCATCAACTGCCGGACGATCGTCAGGTTTTTCCCGTCGGGATCGATCGCGTAGAATCCATACGACTCCCGCCCCGCCAGCTGCTGCGAAAACACGATCCGGTCCGGCTTGGCCCAGGCGTAGAACACCACGCTCTCCTGCGTCATGTTCGTGAGCCAGCGCGTCTGCTTCGTCTCCCGGTCGCGGATCGCCAGGTTCATCCGCCGGTTGTGCGGCGCGAGAAACGTCAGGTAGCGCCCGGTCGGCGAAATCTGCACGGCCCGCATCTCCGGATCCGCGAACAAGGTCTCGACCGGGATAACCGGCGGCACCGCGGCACCCGCGCGCAACGCGAGCAACACGAGCAACACGAGCAATACGGTCGATCGGGTTCTCCAGGACATCATGGTTTCGTTGCCGCGACCGCGGCGGGTTGGCAAGGGAAGGTCAAATTTTCGCCGTGGCCACCGAAATCTCGTTGCTAAGCCTCCTGCCCGATTCGTCTCATTTCGCATGCGTTGGTTAGTTCCCTTGATCCTCAGCCTTGGCACGCTCGCGGCCCAGACCGCGCCCTCGTCTCCGCCCGCGACCGCGACGCCGCCGCCCGCACCGGCGAAGCCTGCCCCGGCGCCCGAGCCCGCCAAACTCGCGCCCGTCGAGGTCACCGGCTCCCGCATCAAGCGCACCGATGCCGAGGGCCCTTCGCCCATCAAGATCATCACGCGCGCCGACATCGAGGCGACCGGCCGCGCCACATTGACCGACGCACTCCGCGACGCGCCTGAAGCCGGTTTCGGCACGATCAACGAAAACGGCACCACCGCCGCCGTCCGCGGCTCCACCGCGCTCAACCTCCGCGACCTCGGCGCCAACAACACCCTCCTCATCGTCAACGGCCGCCGCGCCGTCCTCACCGGGCGCGACTCCGGCGGTGTGACCTTTGTCGACATCAACCGTTTTCCTCTCGCGATGATCGAGCGCGTCGAGGTCCTCAAGGACGGCGCCTCCGCCATCTACGGCGCCGACGCGACCGCCGGCGTCGTGAACGTCATTCTGCGCAAGGACTACAACGGCGCCGAACTCGATTTCTATTATGGCAACTCGGCGCGCACCGACGTCGGCGAAAAGTCCGCGTCGTTTTTCGGCGGCACCTCGTCGGGCAAGGCGCACGCGACCGTCGGCCTCAGCTATTACAGTCGCAACGCCCTCACGGCGACCGACACCGACTTCGCCGCCAACGCCGATCTTTCCGCACGCTACGCCGCCAAGGATCCGAAATACGCCGCCAACGTCGCCGGCGGCTTCTACGACCTTCGCTCCGGCACCGGCCCGCAGGCGCGGATCAACGGCGTCTTCGGGTTCCAGTTCAACGGCATCAACGGCGTCAATATCCCCGGCCTGCCGACGGGCATCCTGATCCAGCGGCTGCCGGGCACGGGCGGCACGCCCATCGGCACGCTCACCTCGGCCACGCCCGCCTTCACCAATCCCCCGCAAACCGGGAGCGGCGGCCAGTTCAACGCCAGCCTCGCCGCCACCTACGGGCCGCAGGTCCTCACGCCGCAGAGCAATCCCTCCAATCTTTTCAACTTCCAGGACTTCGTCTGGCTCACGCCGGAAATCAAGCGCCGCGGCATCTACAGCACGTTCAATTACGATTTCTCGAAGGACCTCACGTTCTACGCGGAGGCCTCGCTCCAGCGGAACCAGTCGCACATCGAGCTCGCCCCGCCGCCGGTCACGACCGTCGACGACAACCAAATTTACGTGCCACGCACCAACTATTGGAACCCGTTCGGCGTCGATGTCGCGTTCGACTACCGGCCCGTCGATCTCGGGGCGCGCAAGAGCGACGTCACGAACCAGACCGCGCACTTCCTCGCCGGCACCAAGGGCACGCTCCGCGACCGGTGGGACTGGGACGTCGGCTACAGTTACGGGCAGGACGACTCGACCGACCGCTCGTCGAACATGATTTCCGAAAGCCGCCTCCGCGCCGCGCTCGCGTTGAACACGCCCGACGCCCTGAACATCTTCGGCGGCCCCGGTTTCAAGAACAACCCCGCCACGCTCGACCGCATCCGCGCCTCGACCCTGCAGGGCGGCTACGCCGATCTCTCGCTCGGCGACGCGAAAATTTCCGGCGACCTTTTCGATCTTCCCTCCGGCACGGTCGGCGGCGCGTTTTACACCGAGTGGCGCCACGAACGCTTCGGCGAGCGCAACGACGATCTCTCCAGCACGCTCGACGATGTCGTCGCGCAGGTCCGGCTCAGCGACCCGATCGACGCGCAGCGCACCGTGAAGTCGGTCGCCGCCGAGCTGCGCCTCCCGCTCGTCAAGCCCGCGCAGCACCGGCTCCTCTACAAGGCCGACCTCAGCCTCGCCGCGCGTTACGAGGATTTCAGCGACGGCTACAACAGCGGCACCAAGCCCTACGTCGGCCTCCGCTACCAGCCGTTCCGCGACCTCGTGTTGCGCGGCTCCTACACCGAGTCGTTTCGCGCGCCCAGCCTGCCGCAGCTCTATGGCGGCATTCACGAATCGCTCGTCAACAATCTCGCCGACTACCGCCGGCCGCAGGCGCTCACCGGCGACCCGTTCGACGGCCCGGCCACGCAGCGCCTCGTCCGCTCCGTCGGCAATCCCACCCTCACGCCCGAAATCGCGCGCACCTGCCAATACGGCTTTGTCTACGACGTCCCGCTCAAGCCGCTCAAGGGCCTGTCGCTCGGCGCCACCTTTTTTCACATCGAGCAGGACAATGTGATCTCGACGCTCGGCACGACGTTCATCCGGCTCAACGAGGTCGGCGGCGGCACGTCCGATTTCATCGTGCGCGATCCGCAGCCCGAACTCTACACCAACCGCTCCGGCGCCGCGATTCCGATCCTTGCCGGTCCCAACGGCACCTTCGGTTTCCTGCTGCCCGGCCAGAGCTTCATCGTGCCGGGGCGCATCCGCTCCATCTACGATCTCGTCGTCAACCTCGCGCGCCAAAAGGTCGAGGGTTACGACTTCGAGATCAACTACACCAAGAGTTCCCCGGAGTATGGCCGTTTCAGCCTCCGCGCCGCCGCGTTCTATCTCTCGTTCTACGGCTACACGCGCACGACGACGCTGCTCAACCAGGCCGGTCAGGACGCGCTGCCCCGCCTCCGCGCCTCCGCGAGCCTCATCTGGACGCGCAAGGCGTGGACGGCCGGCGTCACCGACTACTACATCGGTCCCTACGGCGATTTTGTCCGCAACGGCTACGAGGTCGATGCCTCCCAGAACACCGGCCTCTTCATCGGCTACGATCTTCCGCCGGGGCGCATCCCGTGGACCGAGAACACGCGTGTCACCATCGGCGTCGATAACGTCTTCAACCAGTCGCCGCCGCTCTTCGACGATGGCGTGGGCTACGACCAGCGTTTCATCGGCCGGCCCGAGGGCCGCTTCTGGTTTGTCAGCCTGAAAAAAACTTACTGAAAAACCGGAGCCCGGGACTTTCGCCATCGGGGTGCGGCCCGTTCGTCCACCCGGTCCCGGTTCTCCTCGCGGGGCGACGGGTTACCGGTGCTCCAGAATTCCGCCCGCGACGCCATCCCTGAACGCCACGGCCCGAATGAGCGTCGGTTTTCCCACCCGATAAGTCGCCGGCGCTGAGTCGGTGCGGCGTTCGCGTCACTTTATCGGGCAAACTCCGCCGTGCTCGATCCGGACTTCGCCCCCGTCCGGCTCAACGCCCGCTTCGCGGCCGCGCCTCCGCCTCCTCGATCGTGCGCGGCCAGTCCTGCTTGAGGAGGCGCGAGAGCGAGCGGTCCGCCAGCAGCTTTCCGCCGGTCTGGCAGCGCGGGCAATAGTTCACCTCGTTCTCCGCGTAACGAATCCGCTGCACCGTCGTGCCGCAGACCGGGCACGGCTGCCCGAATTTCCCATGCACCGCCATCCCGGCATGAAAGGCCGTGACTTTCGCCGGAAATTTCCCGCCCGCCTCGCGCCGCAGCCGCTCCGTCCACGCGCCCAGCACTTCCTTCACGGCGACCTGCAGCCGCGCGATTTCCGCGGCGGACAATTTTGGCGTGAGCATGACCGGCGAGAGTTTTGCCGCGTGCAAAATCTCGTCCGAATAAGCGTTGCCGATCCCGCTGAACAAATGCGGATCGGTGAGCGATCGCTTCAACGTGTGGTTTTCCCGCGTGAGCGCCGCGCCGAATTCCTCCGTCGAACCCGCCAGCACATCGATCCCGCCCGGATCGATCGCGCGCAACGCCGCCTCGCCGTCAAGCACATGCAGCGACGCGCGCCGCTTCGTGCCCGCCTCGGTGAGCGTCAGCGTGCCATTGGGAAAACTGAAATGCGCGAGTGCGTTCACGTTCTTCGGCTTCACGCCCGCCTCGGCCCACTGCAGCCGTCCCGCGATCATCAGGTGCAGCACGAGCCACCGCTCGCCCTCGAACCCGCACGCGATCCGTTTCCCGATCCGCCGCAGCGCGACGACCCGCCGTTTCTCCAGCGAATCGATCGGTGGCACCGCCGTCCGCAGCACGAAGATATTCTCCAGCCGGATCTTCTCCAGCACCTGCCCGGCGACGCGCCGCTCCAGCGCTTCGAGGTAGACGGTGATGTCGGGCAGCTCGGGCATGTCGCGCATCTGATGGCGGGACTCGCGCCGCGAACCAACTAAATTTCAGCTTGGCGTTTCGCCGCATCTCCGCGTCTTTGCGCCTAGCCGATGCAACTCACCAAACACTGGGCCGCCCAACTCGACGACTATGCGATCGACCTCGCCTGGTCGCCCGACGGTGCGCAGCTCGCCGCCGCCTCCTCCGCCGGTCCCGTCTCGCTTTTCGCCGCCGCCGCCGGCGCAAAGGGCCACGAGCTTCCCGGTCATGACCATGGCACCAACTGCCTCGCCTGGGCTCCGATTTCCCGCTCTCAGCCCTCAGCCGCCGGCGACCCGCTCGTCCTCGCCACGGGCGGCCAGGACGGCGCCGTGAAATTCTGGGACGCCGCCGCCGGCCAGCATACCGCCACCGCATCGCTTGGCCGGGACTGGGTCGAGCACCTCGCCTGGCGTCCGCTCTTCTCCAGCCCCCAGTCCCCGGCTCCCGGCTCCCGGCTTCTCCTCGCCGCCTCCGGCCGCAATCTCACCGCGCTCCGCCCGGACGCCTCCGTCGCGCACAGCTTCAAGGCGGCACCCAAGACCATCTCCGCTCTCGCCTTCCAACCCGCCGGCGGTTGTGCGGCCGCCGCCTGTTTCGGCGGGGTCTGCCTCTGGGATACGGACGATTTCGTCGCGCAAAAAGAGTTCGCCTACGGCAACGGCATTCACGCGCTCGTCTGGTCGCCCGACAACCGGTGGCTCGTCTCCGGCAACCAGGATCCGTCCGTCCACCTTTGGATTCCCGAGGCCGACACCGAGCTCCACATGAGCGGCTACGAGGGCAAGGTTAAATTCCTCTCCTTCGACCATACGTCCCGCTGGCTCGCGACAAGCGGCGGCCGTGACGCCTGCATCTGGGATTGCTCGGGCGACGGCCCCGAGGGCCGCGAACCCGCCATGCTCCCGCACGACGCGCCCGTCTGCGCCGTTGCGTTTCAGCATTCGCACGGTCTCCTGGCCACCGCCTCCCAGGACGGCGTCGTCCAACTCTGGAGCCCCGAGCGCAAGCAGCCGCTTCGCGCCACGGTGAAGATGCCGGCGGCTGCGACCAAGCTCGCCTGGTCGCCCAACGACACGCAGCTCGCCATCGGCTCCGAGAAAGGCGCCGTCTACGTCCTGCAATGCCAAGCCTGAGCCGGCGGACGTCTGCCCCCAGGGAACAATGAACTCGCCAGTCTTGGCGGTGCCTTCGCAGACTTCCGGAATTCCTCGTCCCGGCTGAGATGCCGCCCCCGCGTTTGCCATCCCTGCTGGATCAACCTCGCTCGACCATGAAACCCATCACCCGCCGAAAAATGCTCGCGACCCTGGCTGTAACGGGGGCATCGACCCTCGGGGCGCGCCGCCTCTTCGCCGCGGATCAGCCGGCCTCGGCGCGGCCAGCCTGGTCGGCGACCGACCGCCAGGCGGCCGCGGACAAGTTGATGACCTATTTCACCCGCACCGCGCCGCAACTCCTCCGGCCGCCGCAGGGAATTCTCTCGCATGCGAACATCGCGCCCAGTCTCCCGGGCAAACAATACTCCACTACACTCTGGGACTGGGACACGCTTTGGACGACCCGCGGGCTTTTCCGTTTCGCCCATCTGACCAAGGACGACGCTTTTCGCGCCAAGGTCGCCGAACACGCGCAGGGCAGCCTGCAGATTTTTTTCGACCAGGCCTCGCCCGAGGGCCGCATCCCGATGCTCATCTCGGTGCGCAACGCCGATCCGCTCGACTGCCTCAAACCGGCGCCCGCACCGAACCACAAGAACCAAGCCAAGCCGATCTTCGGCCAGCTCGCCCTGCTCACCGCCGATGAGACAAACGACGTCCGCTGGCTCGCACCGCACTTCGCCAAGCTGCTGAAATTTTATGATTCCTGGACCGCCAACAACGTGAGCCAGATCGGCCTGCTGGTATGGGGCGACGATGTCGCCATCGGCAACGACAACGACCCGACCACCTTCGGCCGGCCGTTTTTTTCCTCCGCCAATCTCCTCCTCAACACCCTTTACTACCGGGATCTGCAGGCCTCGGCGGAACTCGCCCGCCGGCTCGATCGTCCCGCCGACGCCGCCAAGCTCTCCGAGCAGGCCGCGGCGTTGGGCGCCAATCTTCTGAAATACTGCTGGGACCCGCGCGACCGGTTCTTCTACACCGTCGACACGCAGTGCGTCGACATGCGGGCCAAGTTGATCAAGTCCGTGAAGCCGGGCATGGACATGTCCTGGAAATGCCTGCCGTTGAAAATCCAGACGTTCACCGGATTTCTGCCGCTGTGGTGCGGCCTGGCGACTCCGCCACAGGCCGCCGGGCTCGTCCAAGCCAACTACGTCGCGGACCAGCGATTCCGCGGCGACTGGGGCGTCCGCTCGCTCTCGTCGTTGGAGAACATGTATTGCATGGACTTCAGTTCGAATCCCAGCAACTGGCTCGGACCGGTCTGGATCATCGTGAATTATTTCGTCTGGCAGGGCCTCGAGAACTACGGCTTTCATGACGAGGCCCGCGATCTGGCGGACAAGACTCTGAGGCTGCTGGCGGCGGACCTCGAGGCGCACGGCTCGCTCAACGAGTATTACCACCCGGACTCCGGCGCTCCGTTGAGCCACCAGGGGTTCATGGATTGGAATCTGCTCGTGATGGAAATGATGTAGGGCCGGGCGACCGCCGGTCGCTCAGAAATCCAGCCCGAGCATGAACCGCAGCCGTTGATAGTCCTGCGCACTGCCGTCGGGATTGTTTTTCCGGACTTCGTGGCGGAGCGAAATGCTCAGCGTCTCCGTCAGTTTCTTGCTCAACTCGACCCAGTTCTCCCAGGCCGTGCGCGTGTTGGTGAACGGATTATACAGCACGGCGCGTTGCGTCATCTTCATCCGCCACGGGAGCGTGAACTCCGTCTCGACGAACCCCGACTCCGCGACGCGCGAGTTGTGCGAAGCCGTCGGCCCCATCGTCCAGGTGTCGAACAAGTTTTCCGACAAGCCCACCCGCACCTTGCTCGTCGGCTTCGCGAGCACGGTGTAACCGGCGCCGATTTCCTGCTGCAGCAGCACGTAGTCGCTCGGCACCCCGTTCACGAAGTTGGCCCGGTTCCACTCCACGGTCGGCCGGTATTGGGCGAACTGGCTCTGGTTGAAGTCATGCCGCCACGAGGCGTCCGCGCGCACCACGTCCGTCGTCGTCAGTTGGTTCGTTTCGCTGAAGTCGTAGCGCGAGTTCAGCTGCACCTCGTCGCGCTTCCACTTGCGCTGCATGTGCGCCTCGAGCGAGGTGTTCGTGCGGTCGGCCGTGTCGCTCACGACCTCCGTCGCAAACGCAAATTTCCCATGCCACGGGCCGAAGTAGTTTCGCACCTTCGCCGTCAGCACCCACGGCGAAAACCGGTCCCAGATCGAGACCTCCTGCTCTTCCTCCTTTTCCTCGGCCTTCTCCTTCGCTTTCTCCGCCACCTTCCCGGCCGGGGCCGCCGGCTGGCCCGGCGCCGCGTTGGCCGTCGTGGCCGCGAGCGGCTCGGCCGGCTTCTCGGCCATGATGACCACCGCCTCGCTCTCCGGCACTCGCTGCTCGCCGAACCGGTCCGACTGGAACACGAGCAGCGCTCCTTCGTGGCGGAGGAGGTGACCCTGCACCCGGTCGCCATCCTTGTAGACCAGCGTGTCGCGCGGGTTGCTGTCCGGCTGGGCCAGGCTCCCGCCCGTCATCAGGACCCACGCCACCATCACCCCGGTCGCCCGGCAAAAAAAACTTCCTCCGCGCATCGACATGTTCACGCCTTCGACGCAACCGGGCTCCGAGTGTTTCTCAAATCTTCAAAAAAGATTTTTTCGCCGGCGGGGCGAATCGACCGCCGGGATTCCTCGCGTTCCCCGCGATCGGGCATTCCGCCCGGTCGCGCCGCGCCCGCCTACTGCACCCGCTTCACCCGCACCCAGGAACCCTTCTGGCCGTCGACCACGAGCTTCCAGCCGCCGAACATCGAGCGCGTGATTTCAACCGGCGGATTCATCTCCGCCTTGAACCACTGGCTGTCGTTCGGGTTCTCCTGCACCCAGATCTGGCCGTTCTCGAGTTTGAAAATCGTCGCACCCGTCCAGCCCTTGAACTCGCCCGCGATCCGCGAGATCACTTTCTCCTCGCCGGCCGGCTTGAGCGCCGGCAGCCCGATCCGCGGATCGTTCGCCTCGTCCGTTGCCACCTTCGGCTGCGCCCGCGGACTCGCGGGTCGCGCCGCCATGGCCGGAGCTGCTTCCGCGGCGCCCGCCGCCGCCCGCGGACCCTGCGTGGAGTAACGCACCGCCAGCTCATCCAGCGCCGCCCGCTGCGCCGGCGTGAGGGCATCGACCCCCGCGCGCGCTCGCTCCTCCGCCGTGAGTTGCTGCCAGAAACCCGACTCGGCGCCGCGCGCCGTCGCCAGCACGAGGACAAATACAGTGAGGATGGTTCGCATCGCGGCATCGTGGTCGTCTCACGCTCCTCGGCAATCCTTCAGTGTCCGCACCGGACCAAGGGCCGTCAGTCGTCGCTTGACCCCGTTTCCACCGGGAGCGACGTTCGAACCTGCAATGCCCAGCGCCAGCGATTCAGCCGCGCCCTCTCCGCCGCCGGTGGCGCCGTCGGTCTTCATCAGCTACGCCTCCGAGGATCGCGCCGCCGCCCGCACGCTGCGCGAAACGCTCACGACTGCGGGCCTCGAGGTATGGTATGACGAGGAGGAACTGACGGGGGGCGACGCCTGGGACCAAAAAATCCGCCGGCAAATCCGCGATTGCGACTACTTCATGCCGGTCATCTCGGCCACGACCGAGTCGCGCAAGGAGGGCTACTTCCGCCGCGAATGGCGCCTCGCCACCGACCGGTCGCTCGACATGGCCGACGACGTCCTGTTCCTGCTCCCGGTGTCGATCGACGACACCCCGCAGAACGGCGCGCGCGTGCCCGACAAGTTTCTCTCCGTGCAATGGCTGCGGGCGCGCAACGGGAACCCCACGCCTGCGCTGCATCACCTGATCCGCCGGCTGCTCGCCGGCGAGCATCACATCCAGGCGCGGATCCCGACCGGCGCCACGCGCCCGCCGATGGCCTATCAGAAAACGATGGCGCCCTTCCCCTCGCCGCTCACGGAGCCGCCGGTGATCTCAACGCCCGCCGATGACCCGGCGGGCCAGGGACAATCGCCGCCGCCGATGCCGCCGTTTCCCCACCCGCCGGAAAAGGGCGGCTTCGGCCACACCCTGCGGTTTCTCGCCGAGGCCTCGTGGTGGCTGCTGACTGCCGCCTGGCTGCTCTTCCGGCGCCTGCCGAAATGGGCCCGCGTGGTGGTCAGCATCTGGCTCGCGTTCACCCTGCTCTCCACGCGCTGCGACTCGGGCGGCCGCAACATCACTCTCGGCGACAAGCGCGATCCCGACACCGAGAAGGCCCTCAAGACCGCCGCCGAGCATATCGCCCAGGCGGCGCGCGAGGCCCGCAAGAATCGCAATCCCGCCGATCTCGCGCGGATCGGCAGCGAGATCGCGAAGAACTTCAAGGAGGGTCCGCCCGAGGGCGGACCGCTCGGCCGCAGGCTCGTCATGGTGCCGTTTGCCCGGCCCGCCGCCGAGGCGCCCGCGGACAAGTTCGCCAGCGCCGTCTTTGCCGCCCTCTACGGCCAGCTCACGCTTGCGCACGGCCGCGAAGTCGGACTGTTCCGCCAGCCCCCGACCGAGGGCGGCGACGAGGCCCTCGTCGCCCGCGGCAAGCTCACCGGCTCCAGTTATATCCTGGTCGGTCGTCCGGCCGGGGACGGCCAGCCCGCCGCGCTGGTCGTGCGCCTCCTCGCCGTCGAGGACGGCAGCGTCACGTGGACCGGATCCTTTCCCGCCGAGGGTTCCGAGCCCACCGCCGTGGCCGACCAGATCGCCGGGCATCTGCTCGAGGTCCTTGCGAAAAAATAGCGCCCGCGCCCGACGCCATGGCCCGCCCCGCGCCCCAGTTGCAGCCCCGCCTGCGCTTTCCGCACGCCGGGCCCGACGCCTTCGGCCCCGGCAAGGCCGAGTTGCTCCGGCACATCGCGGCCACCGGCTCGATCCGCACCGCGGCGGCCGAACTCGGCATGTCCTACAATCGCGCGTGGCAGCTCGTCACCGCGATGAACGCCCTCTTCCGCCAGCCGCTGGTCGCCGCCGCCCGGGGCGGCGGCACGGGCGGCGGCGCCGCGCTCACCCCGCTCGGCGAGGAAGTGCTCGCGCGCTACACCCGCATGGCCGACGCCTGCCGCGCGGCCACGCGCCCCGATTGGGCCGCGCTGCTGCGGCTGCTCAAGTGACAAGCGTTATATTTGACAAAATATAACGCGTCGGTTGGCTCGCGCGCATGCTGCGCCTGTTCCGCCTCGTCGCCATCCTCGCCGCCCTCGTTGCCCTCGCCCGCGGCGCCGCGCCCATCCTCCAGGTCGCCGGCCCGGAAAAAACGCTGGCGTTCACCGCCGAGGAATTCGCCGCGCTGCCGCACACCGCCCGCGAGGTCCTCGAGCCGCATGAGAAAAAGGCGCACCTCTACTCCGGCGTCGTCGTGCACGATCTCCTCACGCGGGTCGGGGTGCCGTCCGGCGAAAATTTCCGCGGCCCCGCGCTGCAACTCGGCGTGCTGGTCCGCTCGCCGGACGGTTACGCCGTGCTCTTCGCGCTCGCCGAGTTCGACGAAAACTTCACCTCCCGCGCGATCCTGCTCGCGGATCGCGAGGACGGCCAGCCCACGCCGGCCGGCGCTGCGCCGCTTCGTTTGATTGTCCCCGGCGACAAGCGCGCCGCCCGCTGGGCGCGCATGGTCGCTTCGATCGAAATCGTCCCGGTGGGCGCAATCGCCCCGCGCCCGCGGGCGAAGCCGCAGCCCGGCCCTTGATTTTTCATGAACCCGCACCGTCACCCGTTCGCCGCCTTCCTGATTTTCGCCCTCGTCGGTGCGATCGCCCACGCGCAAACCGACACGGTCGACGAGCGCTTCCGGCGCCTCGAGAACGAAATCGGCGAACTGCGCAAGGAGAACCAGCAGCTCCGCACCGCGCTCGGCCTCGACGGCCGCGCCGGCCAGACCCTCGTGCGTCCGGCCGGGCGCGAGCCGACCCTGAGCGTCGGCGGACTCGTGCAGGTCCAGGCGGACTTCGGCGACAAGGGCGATGCGCGTTTCACCAGCGGCAACGATCGCTTCTTCCTCCGCCGCGCCCGCCTCAACCTCCAGGGAAAATTCCTCGAGGAATTCGATTTCAAGGTCGAGGGCGAGTTTGCCGGCACCCTCGCCGAGGCCAGCGGCAACCGCGCCCAGCTGACCGACGGCTACATCAACTGGAATCGTTTCGACTTCGCCAACGTGAAGGTCGGCCAGTTCAAGTCGCCGTTCGGCTTCGAGCAGCTCTATGCCGATCCCCGGCTCTTCATCGCCGAACGCACGCTCGTCAACGACCGCCTGACCGCGAGCCGCCAGATCGGCGTCCAGGTCACCGGCGATCTGTTCGGCCAGCGCGTCTCCTACGCCACCGGCCTCTTCAACGGCACCGGCGTCAACCTCACCTCGAACGACAACGACAAATTCCTCTGGGCCGGCCGCGTGAGCGCCGTCGCCTGGCAGGGCACGCTCGGCGGCCAGGCCGCACGCTGGTCGCTCGGCACCGACGCGCTCGCCTCGACCGACTCCGGTCTCACCGGCCAGGCCGCGGAGTTCGGCTTCGACGCCGTCCCCGGCGGCACGAAGGACAACACGTTCGCCGGCCGGCGCGAGGCCGGCGGACTCGACACGCAGTTCCACGCCGGCCCGTTCGATCTCTGGGTCGAATACCTGCGTGCGCGGTTCAAGCCCGTCGTCGCCATCCCCTCGCGCAGCTTCGACGCCGACGGCTGGTATGCCCAGGCCGGCTGTTTCGTCGTGCCGAAAACCCTGCAGGCCGTCGTGCGCTACGACACCTTCGATCCCAACCTCCTCCTGCCCGCCAACAGCACGAGCACCTGGACCTTCGGCGGCAACTGGTTCCTGAAATCCGACGACCTCAAGCTCCAGTTCGACTACCTCCTCAGCGATGTCGACGGCGTGGCCGCCCGGAACAAGAAACTGATCATGCGCCTCCAGACGATTTTCTGATTCCGCCATGAAACTCCGCCGCCTTCTTCTCGCGCTCGCTGCGCTGACCGCCGGCCTGGCCCTGCGCGCCGCCGACCTCAACGTCTTCGCCGCCGCCAGCCTGTCCGACGCGCTCCGCGAAATCGCGCGAACCTACGAATCCGCCGGCGGCGACCGCGTCCGCCTCAACCTCGGCGCGTCCAGCACCCTCGCGCTCCAGATCAAGAACGGCGCACCGGCCGATATTTTCTTTTCCGCCGACGAGGCGAAGATGGATGACCTCGCGAAGTCCGGCCTCATCGCCGCCGGCACCCGCCGCAGCCTCCTCGCCAACACGCTCGTGATCGTCGTCAACGCCGACGGCGGCGCCGCGCTCGCCGCCCCCGCCGATCTCGCGACGCCCGCCCTCGGCCGCATCGCCCTCGCCGAGCCGCAGACCGTGCCCGCCGGCATCTACGCGAAGGCGTGGCTGCAAAAAACCGGCCTGTGGAAAAAGGTCATCGACAAGGTCGTGCCCACCGAAAATGTCCGCGCCTGCCTCGCCGCGGTCGAAGCCGGAAACGCCGACGCCGGCATCGTCTACCAGACCGACGCACTGATCTCGAAGAAGGTGAAGGTCGCGTATGAAGTCCCGGCCGGGGACGGACCGAGGATTTCCTACCCGCTCGCCGTGCTGCAGGATTCGAAACAGGCCGGCGCCGCCCGCAAATTCGCCGCCTACCTCGCCGGCGCCGAGGCGCGGGCCGTGTTCGAAAAATACGGCTTCTTGCCTGCGCCGTGACAGCTCCGCAGTCTGCCCCGCATGTCCGCTGAAGCGTGGCAGATCACTTGGTTTACCGTCGGCGTCGCGGCCCTCAGCACGCTCGCGATCCTGCCGTTCGGCGTCGCCCTCGCGTGGTTGCTCGCCCGGCGCGACTGGCCGGGCAAGTCCCTCGTCGAGACCGTGGTCGCGCTCCCACTGGTCATTCCACCGGTGGCGACCGGCTTGTTGCTCCTGAAACTGCTCGGCCGCCGCGGCCTGCTCGGCGGCTGGCTTGAGCGCACGTTCGGCTGGGAAATCGTTTTCACCTGGCGCGGCGTCGTCGTCGCGACCGCCGTCATGTCGTTCCCACTGCTGGTCCGCACCGCGCGCGTCGCGTTCGAGGGCGTGAGCCCGCGGCTTGAAAACGTCGCCCGCACGCTCGGCGCCGGGCCGTGGCGCGTGTTCGCCACGGTCACGCTGCCGCTCGCCGCCCGCGGCCTCGTCGCCGGTGCCGTGCTCGCCTTCGCCCGCGCCCTCGGCGAATTCGGCGCCACGATCATGGTCGCCGGCTTCATCCCGGGCCAGACGGCCACCCTCGCGCTCTCGATCTATCATCTCGTCCAGCTCGGTCGCGACACCGAGGCGCTCACGCTGCTTGGCGTCTCCGTGGTCATCGCGTTCGGCGCGGTCTGGTTGAGCGAATGGTTTTTGCGGAGGCGCCCCGCATGAGCGTCGAGCTCCGCAATGTCCGGCTGCCCCTCGCGCATTTCGAACTCGAGGTCGATGCGACTCTCGATGGCCGCGTCACCGCGATCTTCGGCTCGTCCGGTGCGGGTAAGACGTCGCTGCTCGAACTCATCGCCGGCCTCCGCCGGCCCACGAGCGGTCTCGTGCGGCTCGACGGCACCCCGCTGACCGATGTCGCCACGCGCACCCATGTGGCGCCCGAACGACGCGCCGTCGGTTACGTGCCGCAGGAAGGAGCGCTTTTCCCGCACCTGTCCGTGCGGCGGAACCTGCTCTACGGTTTCGATCCCCGGCGCGCCCGCCCCGGCGGGCTTTCCTTCGAGCACGTCGCCGAAATCCTGGAAATTGGCGCCCTCGTCGGCCGCGCCGTGGGCACGCTTTCCGGCGGCGAGAAGCAGCGCATCGCGCTCGGCCGCGCGCTCCTCGCCACGCCGCGGCTGCTCCTGCTCGACGAGCCGCTCGCCGGCCTCGACGCGCCGCTGCGCGAACGGCTCCTGCCCTACCTCGCGCGCGTGCGGGACGAGTTCGGCATTCCGATGCTCTACGTCACGCATTCCCCCGACGAAGTCGTGGCGCTGTGCGATTCCGTCGTCGTGCTCGCCCGCGGCCGGGTCACCGCTCACGGCCGCCCCGCGGAACTCTTCCAGCCCGCCACGACGCCCCGCTACGAATTGAAAGGCTGAGCGGGGGCATTGCAGCCGGGCTCGAATCCCTTCAGGGTGAGCGCGTGAAGCTTTTCGCCATCGCGGTCACCGTTCTTTGCGTTATCGCCCGCGCCGCCGGGGATGCGCCGGTGCCGGCGATACAGATGAGCGACGTCGCCACGCCCGCCGCGCCCGGCGCCGTCGGCGCGTCGCTCACCAACGCGCCCGACGGCACGGGGTGGCTCTCGTGGATCGAGCCGGCGCCGTCTGCTCCCTCACTCCCGGCACCTGCTGACGCCCGCGTCCTGCGGGTTTCCACTTTCGACCTGACGGCGCACCGCTGGAGCGCGCCGCATACCGTCGCCTCCGGCGCGAGCCTCGCGGCCGATCCCACGGATTTTCCCCAGCTCGCGGTAAACGCCCGCGGCGAGGCGATCGCACTCTGGGCCGATGGCCACGGCGGCGCGTGGCTCAGCCGGTCGAAAGACCGCGGCACGACATGGAGCAGCACCGAGCCGTTCACGCGCGATGGCAGCGACACGGAAAAATTCTCGCTCGCCGTGCTCGCCGACGACCGCGTGCTCATCGCGTGGCTCGACGGCCGCGGCAAAAAGGCCGGCGGCAAAACGCAACGACTCTACGCCCGCATCCTCGGAGCCGACGGGCCGGACACACTCGTCGACCCGTCGGTCTGCGACTGCTGCCAGACCACGCTCACGGCGTTTCCCGACGGCGGTGCGCTGCTGGCCTATCGCGGCCGGACGGAAGAGGAGGTTCGCGATATCCGCACCGCGCGTTTCCGCGGCACCGGCTGGGATGATCCCCGTCCGCTCGGCGCCGACGACTGGCGCCTCAACGCGTGTCCGGTCAACGGCCCGCGGCTCGCGGGCGACGGCGGTCGCGTCGCCGCCGCCTGGTTCACCGCCTCGAACAACGATCCGCGCGTCCTCGCCTCCTTTTCGCCCGATGCCGGCGCGCGGTTTCTCCAGCCGCTGCGCGTCGACCACGGCAAACCCTCCGGTCACGTCGACACCCTTCTGCTCCATGACGGCGCGCTGCTCGTCACCTGGCTCGAGGCCGACGGCAGCCTCTGGCTCCGCCGGATCACGCCCGACTTCACCGCCGACGCGCCCATTGCGCTCTCGCCCGCCGGCGCCGGCCGCGTGAGCGGGTTTCCACGGACGGCTCTCGTGCACGACTACGCGGGTGGAAAAACCTCCGCGCAATTCATCGCGGCCTTCGTGCGGGAGGACTCGCCCGCCACGCTGCACACCCTGCTCGTCACCGTGCCCGAGGGCGAGCTGCTCAACGCCGAGAAAAACTGCGATTGTGCGCCGACGCCGGAGCAGCTCGTCGGGTTTCCGATGCGGGGCACGATCGTCGCCCTCGACGCCGACGCCGGCAGCGTGCGCGTGCGGCATGACGAGGTGCCCGGCGTGCTCGGCGCCGGCGTGCATGAATTCTCGGTCGCACCCGACGTGGTCGCCGCGGCCTCTCGCGGCCGGCAATTCCTCGGCCGGATCGAGCGGCGCGACGGCCAATGGCGGCTGTTCGACGTGCGGCTGTTCGTCACGCCCGCCCCGGCCGCCGGCAGCCGGCCCTGATGGCAAAAAACCTGCTTGTCGCTTGACGATCTTGCCGTAATCGCGACCTTCCCACCCGACATGCCCGCCACCCACCGCCGCCTCCGGCTGTTCGCCGACGGTCCGCGCCGCTTCATTGCGGCGGGCAGTGCGGCGCTCGTGTTCGCGCTCACCGTGTTTGCGGCGAGCCCGGTGTTGCACGGCTGGCTGCACAAATCCCACGCCGTCGCGGGCAACGACGATTGCGCGGTCGTGCTGTTTGCCAGCGGCGTGTCGCTCCCGCTTGATCTGCCCACCATTGCGCCGCCGTCGGCCACGTGGGTCGAGCAGCCGCGCGTTGTCACGGCGGAAATCTTTTTGGCGTCGCCCCGTTATCTCCGCCAGCCGGAGCGCGGGCCGCCGGTGAGCTGAGTCGGTTCGTTCCGTCGCGTCGCGCGTGAATGCGCGGCGCTTGATGCGCTTCACGCCGTGGCGTGGGCGCGCGTTTCCCGTTCGTTCAACCCAGACTCACCATGTCCCTTTCCCGTTCCCTTTCGCTCCTTCTCCTCGGCTCCGCCGTGCTCGCCCGCGCGCAGACCGCGTCGCCCGCCAGCGCCGCGCCCGTCCAGCTCGACAAGTTCGTCGTCACCGGCCAGCTCGACCAGGCCCGCGAGGGCATCGTGCCGAGCCTCGGCGCGACGTCGTTTCTCATCGACAACGCCCAGATCGCCACGATGCCGCTCGCCGACAACGGCTCGTTCGGCCAGATCCTCCTCCGCGCACCCGGCGTGGCGCAGGATTCCGAGGCCGCGGGCGGACTGCACGTCCGCGGCGAGCACGCCAACCTGCAATACCGCGTCAACGACGTGCTCCTGCCCGAGGGCCTCAGCGGCTTCGGCTTGGAAATCGATCCGCGGTTCGTCGACAACATGCAACTCGTCACCGGCTCGCTGCCCGCCCAATACGGCTTTCGCACCGCGGGCGTCGTCGACATCCACACCAAGAACGGGGCGGTGACCGACTCGGGCGAAGTCAGCCTCTTCGGCGGCAGCAACCAGACACTCCGGCCCGCATTCGAGACCGCCGGTTCGCAGGGCAACCTGAACTACTTCGTCGACGGCAGTTACAATCGCAACGACCTCGGCATCGAGAATCCGACGTCCGCGGCCAGCGCGATCCACGACACCACGAAGCAGTCCAAGGCCTTTGTCTATCTGTCCGACCTGCTCGATCCCACGAGCCGGGTCACGGTGATGGCCAGCGCCTCCACCAGCGACTATCAGGTGCCCAACACGCCGGGACTCGACCCCGGCACTTCGCCCGATGGCAGCCAGTGGCTCCCCGGAACTTTCGATTCCGCCCAACTCGACGAACGCCAGAACGAGCAGAACTACTACGGCGTCGCCGCCTACCAAAAATCGGCCGGCGCCCTGAACTACCAGATCGCAGGCTTCGGCCGGCGCAGCAGCGTGCACTTCCGGCCGGATCTCACGGGTGACCTGTTCTTCAACGGCGTGGCCAGCGACGTGAACCGCCAGGTCTCGGCCGGCGGCGCGGAGATCGACGGCAGCCTCGCGGTCGGCGCGGGGCACACGCTGCGCGGCGGCGGGATGTTTCTCCGGGAAAATCTCGATGCGCAGACCAGCACGACTGTGTTCCCGGTCGACGGCGATGGCAATCCGACCGGAGCGCCGTTTCCGATCCTGGACAACGGCAAACAGCACGCCACGTTCGCCGGCGTCTATCTGCAGGACGAGTGGAAACTCTCAACGGGTTTCACGCTCAATTACGGCGTCCGCGCCGACCGGTTCTCCTCGACGTTCGACACCGAGAGCCAGCTCAGCCCGCGCATCAACCTCATCTACCAGGCCACGGCCGACACGACGCTGCACGCCGGCTACGCGCGCTACTTCACGCCGCCGCCGCTCGAGTTCGTGCCGGGCGGCACGGTGGCGGAATTCGACGGCACGTCCAACGCCTCCGACCTGACCCGGGACGATCCGGTCCGCGCCGAACGGGCGGACTATTTCGACGCCGGCATCAGCCGGAAACTCGGCCGCGGGTTTCAGGTCGGGCTCGACGGCTATTACAAGAACGCGCGCGAACAGCTCGACGACGGGTTGTTCGGGCAAACCCTGATTCTCTCGGCCTTCAACTATCGCGACGGCCGCATCTACGGCCTGGAATTCACCAGTTCCTACACCAATGGCGGATTCTCCGCCTATCTCAACGCCGCCCATTCGGTCGCCAAGGGGCGGGACTGGAACTCGGCGCAGTTTCAGTTCGATCCCGCCGATCTCGCCTACGTCCAAAATCACTGGATTTTCCTCGACCACGACCAGCAGCTCTCGGGCTCGTTCGGCGCCTCCTACGCATGGAGCGAGGCCCGCGGTTCGACGAATCTCTTTCTGGATTTCATCTATGGCAGCGGCCTGAGGAACGACGCGACCGACAGCGCCGGCAACACCATCCCGAACGGCGGCACCGTGCCGAACTACCACACGATCAGCCTCGGGGCGGAGCAGACTTTCAAGCTCGGCGACAAGCAGTCGCTCAAGCTCCGCTTCGACGTCGTGAATCTCACGGACGAAAGCTACGAGCTGCGCGACGGCTCCGGCGTCGGCGTCAACGCCGCCCAATTCGGCGCGCGGCGCGGATTCTTCGGCACGATGTCCTGGGCGTTCTAAAGGGGCACGCTTCCCCCGGGTGGCGGCCGCTCACCGGTCGCCACCCGGGACGGACCGCGCGCTGACTGTCCGCCACCGCTGCGTTTTCTTGGCGTTGCGAGGCAGGCCCGGCCAACGAAGCATTCCGGTGGCATCCCACAAAGTCATGACCCCACGCATTGTTTTCGCCGCCCTGCTGTTGTCCTTCCTTCCGGCCGCCCGCGCCGACCTCGCCTCGCTCGAGCGCTCTTTCGCCAAGCCGCCGGACGATGCGAAGATGATGGTGCGCTGGTGGTGGTTTGGTCCCGCCGTCACCAAGCCGGAGCTCGAACGCGAAATGACCGTGATGAAACAGGGCGGCATCGGCGGCTTCGAGGTGCAGCCCACCTATCCGCTGGCGCTCGACGGCCAATATCCCGGCCTGAAGAACTTGAAATTTCTTTCGCCCGAGTTTCTCGACGCCCTGAAATTCACCGCCGCCAAGGCGAAGGACCTCGGCCTCCGGTTCGATCTCACCCTCGGCAGCGGCTGGCCCTACGGCGGCCCGATGTTCTCGGTCGACGAGGCCGCCGGCCGTTTCCGCTCCCAAACCGTCGATGCCGCCGCGGGGGCGCAGAGCGTGCCGGCGCCCGCGCTGCGCAACGGCGAAAGCCTCATTGCCGCCTACCTGCCGACCACGCCCGGCGCGTTTCAGGAAATCGAGATTCGCAACGGCGCCGCGCAACTCCCCGCCGGTCTCGCCGCGCCCGCCAAGGTCATGTTCTTCATCGCCGGCCACACCGGCATGATGGTGAAGCGCCCCGCCTTTGGCGCCGAGGGCTACGTGATCGATCACTACGCTCCCAGCGTCGTCGAAAAATTCATCGACGACATCGCCAAGCCTGAACTGCAGGCCCTCGACGGCAATCTCCCCTACGCCGTTTTCTGCGACAGCCTCGAGGTCGCGGGCGAGGACTGGACGAAGGACTTCCTCGCCGAATTCCAGAAGCGCCGCGGCTACGATCTCCGCCCCTTGCTGCCCGCATTGGCAACGGACGTTGGCCCGAAGACCCGCGATATCCGCCTCGACTGGGGCCGGACGCTCACGGAGTTGTTCAACGACCGTTTCCTCGCACCGATGGAGAAATGGTCGAAGGAAAACCACACCCGCTTCCGCATCCAGGGCTACGGCACCCCGCCCTCCGCGCTCTTCAGCTACGCTTACGCCGACCTGCCCGAGGGCGAAGGCTACACGTGGAAGACGTTTCGCGACGCCCGGGTCGCCTCCTCCGCCGACCATCTGCTCGGCCGGCCGGTCACTTCGTCCGAGACGTGGACGTGGCTGCATTCGCCGGTCTTCCGCGCCACGCCGCTCGACATGAAGGCGGAAGCCGACCTGCACTTCCTGCAAGGCATCAACCAGCTCATCGCGCACGGCTGGCCCTACACGGCCGAGGGAGTCGAGTATCCCGGCTGGCGCTTCTACGCTTCCGCCGTCTTCGACGAGAAAAACCCGTGGTGGATCGTGATGCCCGATATCACCGCCTATCTCCAGCGCGTCAGCCACGTGCTGCGCCAGGGTCAGCCGGCGAACGACATCGCGCTTTATCTTTCCGACAGCGATGCGTGGGCGTCCTTCACGCCCGGCCGCGTGGCGTGGAACGCCGCCGTCTCCCAGGTGCTCGGCCGCGACATCACGCGCGAAATCCTCGAGTCTGGCTATAACTACGATTTTATCGACGACGGGATGCTCGAACTCCGCGGCCGCGTCGACGGCGGCACGCTCGCGTTCGGCGACGTCCGCTACAAGACCGTCGTCCTCCCCGGGGTCGAGCGCATCCCGGTCGCGACGATGCGCGCGCTCGAAAAATTCGCGCAAGGCGGCGGGCTCGTCGTCGCCACGCGCCGTCTCCCCGCGCTCGCCCCCGGCTACGCCACGCCGGAAGCCGACTCGACGGAAGTCGCGGCAGTCGCCGCGCGGCTTTTCACCGCACCGCACGCCCCCGGGCTCTTCATCAAGGACGAGTCGCAGTTCGGCGAACTCGTCACCGCCCGCCAGCGGCCCGACGTCAGGCTTTCGCCCGCGGCGCCCGACATCGGTTTCGTGCATCGTCACACGGACGGCGGCGAAGTATATTTCCTCGCGAACACCGCCAACACCCCGCACGCCACCCAGGCGACCTTCCGCGTCGAGGGACTCACGCCCGAGTGGTGGAATCCAATGACCGGCCGCGTCACCGCGGCCGCAGTCGTCGCCCGCCCCGCCGGCGGCACGACCGTTGCGCTCGATCTCCCGGCCTATGGCTCGGACGTGCTCGTCTTCACCCAGCGCCAGCTTCCCGCCACCCCGGAGGCGGCGCTCGCCGCTTCGCCGGCGCTCGACCTCAGCACCGGCTGGACGGTGGCGTTCGGCAAGGACCCCAAGGCCGCCCCGATGGAAAAACTCGCCTCGTGGACCGACAGCGAGGCGACGAGGAATTTCTCCGGCACGGCGTTCTACAAGAAGAATTTCGAGGCCACGCCCGAGACGCTCGCCGCCCAGCGCGTCGAGGTCAGCTTCGGCGAGGGCAAGCCGATCACTGCCACGGGCCGCGGCGCGCAACGGATGCAGGCGCTGCTCGAACCGCCGGTCCGCGAGGCCGCCGTCGTCTACGTGAACGGCCGCCGCGCCGGCTCGATCTGGCACCCGCCCTACACGATCGATATCAGCGGCCTGCTCCAGCGGGGCACGAACCAGCTCTATGTCGAGGTCGCCAATCTCGCGGTCAACTACATGGCGGGGCACCCGCTGCCCGACTACAAGGCGCTCACCGCCAAATACGGCGAACGCTTTCAGGCGCAGGACATGAATCTCATCGCCCCCGTGCCGGCGGGGCTGTTCGGGCCGATCCAGCTCTTCGTGTCGGACGCGCGAAAGTGACCGGGCGGGTGGCCGCCAGCCGGGTGCCCGGAGTCATCGGCACATCGTATAAAATGCACCGGCGCTTTTGCGTTTTTCCGTAAATCGCGGCATTGTTTGGCGCGGCGCTACGGATCGTGCGGCGCCGTGCGCCTCGGCGCAGTTTACAACCCTCGATCCCAAAGGAGGTGCGATGAATACGGACAATTTCGTCGTGAGCTACCTGCTCACTTCCCTCGTGGCCGGCCTGCTCGGCGTGATGGTGCTGGAGTTCGTCATGTGGTTGACCTCGCGAGGCGGTCCCGCGCACGGCAGCATGGTGCTCGCACTCGGCGGCCTGCTGACCCGATCGCGGGCCAGGGCATTTCGCGTCGGTGCGATGGTGCACGGCATCGCCGGGGTGGGTTTCGCGCTGATTTACGTCTGGGTGATGGGCTCCCTCGGCTACACCCATTTCCCCCGTGTGCTGGAGGTCGGGCTCGGCCTGGGCCTGGTGCACGGGCTCCTCGTCAGTCTCGCACTGGTCTGGGTCGTCGCCGACCATCATCCGCTGGAAGAATTCAAGGAGGCCGATCTCGCGATCGGGCTCAGCCATTTCGTCGGTCACGTGGCCTACGGCGCCGCGGTCGCGCTCGTCGTCGGCCTCTCGCCGCTTTAGAACCAGCCGGGCGTCACTCGTCCAAACCGAACACGGCCTTCGTGTAGTTCTCCACGCTGAACGGCTGCAGGTCCTCCGCCTGCTCGCCCAGCCCGAGGAAATAGATCGGGATCTTCAACTGCCGCCAGATCCCCACCAGCGCGCCGCCGCGGCTCGTGCCGTCGAGTTTCGTCACGACGAGGCCCGTGAGCCCGAAGCTCTGGTGAAATACCCTCGCCTGCTCGATCGAGTTGCTCCCGAGCGACCCGTCCACCACGAGCCAGCGGTGCTGCGGCGCGGCCGGGTCGTGCTTCTGCAGCACGCGGCGGATCTTCGCCAGTTCCTCCATGAGATTGCCCTTCGTGTGGAGGCGGCCGGCGGTGTCGACGATGAGATAGTCGCGGCCGCGCGATTTCGCCGCCTGCCACGCATCGAACGCCACCGCCGCCGCGTCGGCGCCGGTGTGGCTCGCGATGATCTCGAGGTCGAGCCGCGTCGCCCAAGTCTTCAACTGCTCGACCGCCGCCGCGCGAAACGTGTCGCACGCCGCGAGCGTGACCGTCTTGCCGTCCTGTTTCAGCCGCCAGGCGAGCTTGGCCGCGGTCGTGGTCTTGCCCGAGCCATTGACGCCGATCAGCGCGATGACCCCAGGATTTTTTGCCAGGGACGGGCCGCCCGTCCCTACCTTCAAAACTCCCTCGGCGCCTTCCAGGGTCCGCGCGAGCACCGCGGCCCCGATGGCCGCCGCCTCCTGGCCGCGCAGCTCCTTCTCCTTTTTATAGGCGGCCTTGATCTCGGTCAGGATTTCCCCGGTCGTCTCGACGCCGAAGTCCGCGGTGTAAAGCGCCTCCTCCAGTTCGTCGAGCGATGCGACATCGATCTTGCGGCCGGAAAACAGCCCCTTGGTCTTGGTCGAAATCGCCGAGACCGTCTTCGCGAACCCTGTCTTGAATTTCTTAAAGAGACCAAACATGGAATGTGGAAATCAGGATACTCAGGAAGCCAGGGCGCGCACGCGTTGCCTCAGCTTCTCGCGGCCGGGTTCGTTCATTTTCCAGCTCTCCGAATTTCCACATCTTCCTCCGTTCCTTACTCCGCTTTCCGCGCATCGCGGCCGATCTGGTCCTTCAGCCGGTCGAGGATGCCGTTGATGAACCGCTTCGCATCCGCGTTGGAAAACTGCTTCGAGAGATCGATCGCCTCGTTGATCGAGACGACCGGCGGGATATCCTTGCGATGGAGCATCTCGAAAATCGCCAGCCGCAGGATCGCGAGGTCGATCTTCGCGATGCGGTCGAATTCCCAGTTGTGCGCCAGCCCCTTGATCCGGGCGTCGATGTCGGCGGCGTGCTCGATCACCCCGTGAATCAGCTCCTCGCCGAACGCGTAGTGGTCGCGCGGCAGCTCGCAGTTCTCGAAGAAAACCACGAGATCGTTGGCGAGGTTCGCGGGCGGGTTCATGCTCCACGCGTAGAGATATTGCAGGGCGGCGACCCGGCCGTCGCGCCGTTGGGCGAACTGGGCCTTGCTCATCGGGAAAACTTTCGCTTGAGGGCCGCCATCGCCACGGCCGCCTGCGCAAACTCCGCGCCGCGGTCGATGCGGCCGGTGCAACGCGCGCGCGCCTGCGCCACCGTGTCGGCGACGATGACGCCGTTGATGACCGGCACCCGGGAGTCGAGCGCCACCCGCTGCAAGGCGTGCGACACGCTCTGCCCGACCATCTCGTGATGCCGCGTGTCGCCACCGATGAGCACCCCGAGCCCGATCACGCAATCGACGCGCCGCGGCCGCGCCTGCACCGCCGCCGCCACCGGCACCTCGTGGGAGCCCGGCACCCGCACGACGGCCACGCGGCGCTCCTTCACGCCGGCGGCGCGCAAGCCGGCCAGCACCCGCCGGAGCAGCGCGTCGACCAGCGGCTCATTGTAGCGTGCCGCGACCACCGCGATGCGCAGCGGGGCGCCATTGACGGCGGAGGTAGAGGGGACGGCGAGACTCATGCGTGGTTCAAATATCGGAACTGAGCAGCGAACCCGACCAAATCGCCAATCGCCAATCAAAAATCCAAAAAATTCTAGACCGGCACCTGCTCGACGATCTCGAGCCCGTAACCGTCGAGCCCGACCACCTTGCGCGCGCTGTGCGACAGCAGCCGGATTTTCCGCAACCCGAGCGCCGCCAGGATCTGCGCGCCGATGCCGTAGTCGCGCAGGCTCATGGGCGGCGGCGCCTCGCCCGGCTTGGCGTTGAGCCGCGCCAGCAGGACGGCGCCCGCGTTGCTCGGCTCCATGTAAAGCACCGCGCCGCGACCCTCGCGGGCGATCGCCGCCAGCGACGCCGTGAGCGAGTGGTGGCTCGACATCCCCTTCGCGTGAAACACGTCGCTGAGCAGGTTTTCGCTGTGCACGCGCACCAGCGCCGGCTCGGGGCCGAGCCGGCCCATGGTCAGGGCGAGATGGCTCCGGCCGTCGAGCGTGCCGCGGAAGACGTGCAGCGTGAACTCGCCAAACTCCGAGGGAAACGGCCGCGTCTGCACGCACTCCACCAGGTGATCCCGCCGCGCCCGGTATTCGATCAGTGCGGCGATCGAAATCATCTTCAGGCCGAACTTCGCCTTGAACTCCACCAGCTGCGGCAGCCGTTGCACGGTGCCGTCATCGTTCACGAGTTCGCACAGCACGCCGCTCGGCGGCAACCCGGCGAGCATGGCGAGATCGACCGCCGCCTCGGTGTGGCCCGCCCGCTCCAGCACGCCGCCCGGGCGCGCCCGCAGCGGAAACACATGGCCCGGCTGCACGAGTTCCTCCGGCCGCGCGTTGGTGTCGGCGAGGATGCGGATGGTCTGCGTGCGATCGTAGGCACTGATGCCGGTGCTGATGCCCGCGGCGGCGTCGACGCTCACCGTGAAATCGGTGCGTTGCACCTCGCGGTTTTGCTGCACCATCGGGCCGAGCCCGAGGCGGCGGAGCTGGTGCTCGACCGTGGGCACGCACACGATCCCGCTGCCGTAACGAATCATCATGTTGACGGTCTCGGGCACCGCCTTCGTGGCCGCCATGATCAGGTCGCCCTCGTTTTCGCGGCTCTCGTCGTCGGTGACGATCACCAGCCGGCCCGCCGCGATGTCGGCGATGGCGGCTTCGACGGGATCGAAGGGCGGCTGGACGGAGGCAGTCATGAAACGGAGCCGGCGAACGTCTCGCGCCCGGCGGCGCCTGTCAACCCGCGGCCGGCGTCACCGGCCTCACTGCTGGAAATCCACGAACAGCGTCTCCGGGTTCTGGTCGTCGTCGCCCTTGAGCAGCAGCATCGTGATCCGGAAGTTGTAGGGCTGGCGGATGACCTTCTCGGACGTGAGCGAATTCGCGCCGCCGCCCGGCGTGAGCAGCGCCCGCTCGGGATCGAGCGAGTAGTTCACCTTCCATCGCAGGATGGCGCTCGCGACATCCGGTGGCACCGGCTTTTTCTTCGCGTCGTAAAAGCTCAGCTTGAAGTGCCCGTCCAACACCTGGAGGCCGAGAAATGTCGAGCCGCGGGCGATCGTGAAACCCGGGATCTTCGGCGGCGGCTCCTCCTTTTTTTTCTTGTCGTCCTTCTTCGGCGCCGCTTTCGGCGCGGCCGCCTTGGCCGCGGGCGCATCGAGGTCGATCCTGACCGGCGGCTTGGCCGGCGCGGCGGTCTGCGCACCCAGGGTCGCCGCCAGCGCCAGGGCGGCGCAGAGCGCGGTGAGGGATTTCATGCAACGACGTTAAACCCGGCGGGGCCCCGCGCAAGTCGCAACCCGGCGGCCGCCGGGTTTTACTCCCGGTTTGCAACGCGCGCTACCCGGACCGGTCCGGGCGCAACCGCGCCTTGAGTTCCTTCCACCGCGCGAGGCGGTCGGCGATCTTCGCCTCCCAGCCGGTCGTCTTCGGCGTGTAGAGCGTGAGCGGTTTCTCGAGGTAATCCTGGCCGGAAATGTTCTCCGGAAAGTCGTGCGAGTAGTCGTAACCCCTGCCCTGCCCGATCCGCTTGTTCGCCTGGCCCTGGCCGCTGCGGAGGGCGGACGGGATCGTCTGCACCGGCTGTTCCTTGAGCGCCCGGTGCGCCTCGCCCAGGGCGATCGTGGCCGAGTTGCTCTTCGGCGCCGTCGCGATGTAGAGCGTGGCATGCGCGAGGGTCAGCTCGGCCTCGGGCAAACCGATAAAGTCGCACGCGTGGTGCGCCGCCACGGTCAGCGGCAGTGCCTGCGGATCGGCGAGGCCGACGTCCTCGCTCGCGAGGATCACGAGGCGGCGCGCAATGAAGCGGGGGTCCTCGCCGCCGGCCAGCATCTTCGCGAGCCAATACATCGCGGCGTCCGGGTCGCCGCCGCGGCAGCTCTTGATGAACGCGGAAATCGTATCGTAGTGCTCGTCTTCGTCGGCGTCGTAGCGGATCCGCCGCTCGCGCGCAAAAACCTCGAGCTCGGTCGCCGTGATCGGCGCGCGCTCGGGCAGGCCGAGCACGAGCACCTCGAGCGCGTTGAGCGCGCGCCGCAGATCGCCGTCACAGAGGACGGCGAGATCGGCGAGCACCTTGCCGTCGGCCGTGACGCCGCGTGCGCCGAGGCCGCGGTCGGAATCGGCGAGCGCGTTTTTCAGGACGCCGACCACCGCAGCCGTCGCGAGCGGTTCCAGACGGAAGAGATGGCTGCGCGAAAGCAGCGGCGGGTTGACGTAAAAACCGGGGTTGTGCGTGGTCGCGCCGACGAGCCGGACGCTCCCCTCCTCGACGTCCGGCAACAGCAGGTCCTGCTGCGATTTGTTGAAACGGTGCAGCTCGTCGATGAAGAGGATCGTCGCGGCCTCGGGCCGGCGGCGGGCGGTCGCGAGGATGTCGCGGAGTTCGGCGACATTCGACATCACGGCGTTGACGCGCACGAAACGACTGCCGGTCTCGTGGGCGATCGCCTCGGCGATGCTCGTCTTGCCGCAACCCGGCGGCCCGTAGAAGAGCAGCGAACCGAACCGGTTCTGGGCGACAAGCCGCGGCAGCAGGCTGCCGGGCTTGAGGATGTGCTCCTGGCCGACGACCTCGGAAAGCTGGCGCGGCCGCATCCGCGCCGCGAGCGGCTGGTGGGCCGGGGCGCGTTTCCCCGGGGACACGGGCGGCGCGTCCCCGGCGAAAAGGTCGGATTGGTCGGGCGAAGGCATCTCCACCGCTAATCTCCGCTAATCCGCGCCAATGAAAAGTCATTTCAGATTAGCGTCGATTAGCGGAGGATAGCGGTTAACCCAGTGCCCATGACCAGCCGCAGCCTTGGACATCGCGCGCCGCTGCTGTGGCTGGTGCTGCCGCTGATGGCGGGACTCGCGGCGGGAAAGGCGGCCGGCGCGGAAATGAGATGGGGCTGGCTCGCGGCGGCGCTGGGCGCAGCCGGAATCGCCGTGTGGGCGGCATGGCGGGCGCCGCGGTGGTGGGCACCGACAGTGACAGTGGCGATGCTCCTGGCGGGTGTCGCAAGCTACGCGTTGCATCGGGCGCGGCTGCCGGCGTGGGACGCGCTGCCGCCGCGGGAGGCGCGAGTCTCGTTGCGGCTCGACCGCGTGTTTCCGCAGATCGATGCGAAGCGGGTCGCCGGCCTGGCGACCGTGGTGCGCGCGGACGCTCCACTCGGCGACCTGGCGGGCCAGCGGCTTTATTTTTCGCTCGGCGTGGGCAAAGGCGAACCCGCCCCCGACCGCGGAGCGCGCGTGGCCGCGGTCGGCGTGATCGTCACCCTGCCACGCGACCCGCCGGCGGACTCGTTCGACGGCTACCTCGCCGGGGCCGGGATGAATTTCCGGCTGACGCGCGGCCGGATTGGCGTGGTGGAACGGGAGGCATCCGCCTACCGCCGGTGGTGCGCACGGATGGGGCGGAAGTTTTCCGAAATCCTCGGGGCCGGCGTGGCGGCGAAGCGTCCGGAACTCACGGCCGTGTTTCGTGCAATGCTGCTCGGACAGAAACACGAGTTGAGCGACGAGCAGGATTCCCTGTTCATGCACAGTGGGACGATGCACCTGTTCGCGATCAGCGGACTGCATATCGGCGTGATCGCCGTGGGCCTGCAGGCTCTGCTTTCGCTGGCGCGGGTGCCGCGGGTCGTCCGGTTCGTCGTCGGGCTGACGGCGCTCTGGCTCTACGTCGACATCACCGGCGCGGCGCCGTCGGCGGTGCGGGCGTTCGTGATGGTGGCATTGTTGCAGGCGTCGCTCGTGCTGCGCACGCCCGCGAATCCGCTCGCCGCGCTGGCCGCCTCGGCGCTGGTCGTGTTGCTCGCGTGGCCGTTGCAGTTTTTCAGCGCGAGCTTTCAGATGAGTTACGGGATCGTCGCGGCGCTGTTGCTGCTCGGGCTCCCGCTGGGGGAGGCGTGGCTCGCCCGCTGGCGCTGGCGGGCCGATCTGCCCAAGGCCACCTGGCGCTGGCATCAGCACTTGTTCGACTGGTTTCGCCGCGGCGTCGTCGGCGCTGTCGCCATCGGTGTCGCGTCGACGCTGGTCAGCGCCGTGACCGGAGTGATGTTTTTCGGGCTGTTCACGCCCGGCGCGCTGCTGGCGAACCTGGTGCTAATCCCGGCGGCCTCGGTGGTGATTCTCGGCGGCGTGGCGTCGCTGCTCGCGGGGCTGGCGGGAGCGACGGCCCTGAGCGGGCTGTTCAACCATGCGGCGGTGCTGGTGTTGCTCGGCATCGACGCGAGCGTGCGGTGGTTCGTGCGGGTGCCGGGCATGTGGCATGGCGCGCGGTTTGCGGCGCCGTGGGTGGGAGCGGCGGCGCTCGGGGTGTTGGTGGCGGCGCTGCTGGCCGGCTATGCCGCCGGCTGGCGGCGGGAGCGCGGCGGATGGTGGCCGCCGTTCGCGGTCGTGGCTGTGGCGCTGATTTTCGGAGTGAAATTCGGCTGATGACAAGACGGAGCCCGGGAAGACTGGAAACAAACGTCGTTTTCCTGATTTCCTGGGTTCCACATTCACGAATCTTCACTATTTTCCGCCCATGAAAAGCGCCTACGAACTTGCGATGGAGCGTCTCGCCAAATCCGACCCGGCCGCCGGCAAACCGCTGACGGCGGAGCAGAAAAGCCGGCTCGCGGAGATCGACCGGGTTTACAAGGGCAAGCTCGCCGAGCGCGAAATCTTTTTGAAGAAGCAGCTCGACGAGGCCTGGGCGGCGCAAAAGGCCGAGGAGGTCGAGAAGATCCAGAAGCAGCTTGCCAGCGAACGGGCGCGCCTCGAGGAGGAACGCGAGGAGGAAAAGGAAAAGATCCGGCGGGCGAAATAGGCCCCCGGCCGGCTAGACGAACTCGAAGTCCGCGACCAAGGCGTGATGGTCCGACGCCGGCGTCGGCACGACGCGGTGCGCCACCGGGCGGAGTTGCGAGTTGTAGAAGATGTGGTCGAGGACGAACGGCCGCCGGCGCCAGGTGATCTCGGCCTCCTGCACGGTCGCATAGCCACGCTCGGCGAACTGCGCGACGAGCGTATGGTGCCGGCTGACGTTGAAATCGCCGGTGAGGAGCGTCGGACCGCGGGCCGCGGCGAGCTGCTCGGCGACAAGATTGCGCTGGAAGGGGTTCTCCGTGCTGCTCGAGCCGAGCATGAAAAACGCGAGCAGGTGGGTGTTGAAGACCTGCAGTTCGCGGCCGAGGACGGTGGTCTTGGCCCCGATGAGAACGCGGTCGGTGGGCGTGGTCTTCCGGCCGAAAAACTCGAACTCGATCGGCGGCGACGGCAGGTCGAGTCGCATCGCATCGTGCAACGGCGTGCGCGAAAAAATCGCCAGACCGAGACCAAACGGCAGCTCGCGCGGATCGGCCTTCGGATAAGAAAACCAGCTGTCGTAGCCGGTGAGTTCGGCGCGGAGCCGCGTGTAGTTCGGCGGCGGCTGGAACTGCACGCCGCCGGGCAGCGCCTGCTCGACTTCCTGCAGGAGGATCAGGTCGGCGTCGTGCCGCCGGATTTCCTTGATCGTCTCCTCGAGGCGGATGGGCGCGCGATCCGGATAGGTGTCGTCCCAAATCTGACCGAACTGCATGTTGAACTGGAGAACGCGAAAGGTGCTCATCGGCGACGGGAAGGCCGGATCATTTTGTCGGCGGGGAGCCCCCTGCCTTCACCGCGGCAGACGGAGCGGCTGGGTCGAGGGCGGACGCGGGGTCGGGCGCATTCTTGCGAAAAACGAAACGATTGATCTTTGCCGTCGTGACACGGCTGGCCGCAGGAAACCGCGCAAGATTGGCGGCACTCGCGGCGGCGAGACTGTCCTGATAGCGGGCGACTCGCTCCGGTTTTTGAGTCACGCCACCGGTCGTCAGGGACGCCTCGCGGTGGTTGAAGGAACTCATCGTCTGCTCGAGGGCGGTGGGGCGATAAGAATTCTTCTCGATCACGTTTTTCTCGCGCGTCTCCTGCACGTCGACGGCCGCGCGGCGGTCGCCCAGGACCGATGGCTGACGGGCGACAACGGCCGGCTGGACGCGCCGCTCCTCCATGACGGGGCCGGGCGAGGGAGCCGTTGTGGCCGGGCTGACGGAGGCAGTGGGAGCAAAGTCGCCGTTGCGTTCCGCGTAGTCGACTGGCGTCGTGGCATCGGCCGCGCGCCCGGTCGCGAGCCGCCCCAGCGTGACACTCGCGAGGACGATGAGGCGGGGCAACTTCATGGCTGGGCGAAGCTCGGGAGGATGCAACGCCAGCAAATTGCGGCAAACCTATTATTCGGGCTCGGCGGTGCCTTCGACGACCCAATCGCGAGCTTCCGGCACCTCCGCGAAGAAGGCCCGGAGCGCGGCGCTGAGATGCTCGGCATAGCGAAAATGCGCGCCCATGCCGGTGCGAAGCTCGGCCTCGTAGATGAACTTGTCGGCGTGCGTGCTGTGCTCGAATGGCGTCTGCGCCCCGAGGAGCAGCGAATAGACGTAAGCCGGCGAACCGCGGGCCAGAAGTTCGCGGGTCAGGGCGAGCTGCTCGGTCAGGAGTGCGGCGTGCGGAGCGCGATCGATTTCCGGCGGAAGATAAAACCCCGCCTGGATGAGCGGCGTGAACCGGTGGCCGGTGCGGTGGCGGTTGAGGTCGCGAAGCTCGGCGAGCGCCAGGTTGTTCCACGCGAAAGCCACGCGCCTGCGGCGGGTCGACGTGCCTTGGTGGCCGTAACGGTTGGCCCGGTGGCGAAGCGCCTCGGCCACCGGCTGGGTCTCGGGGAGGAATGGCGGTGTGGCACGATCGACGTGGACCCAAACCTCGTCGGCCAGCGGAGCGGACGAGAGGCGCTCGCGACCGAGGGCGAGCGAGGCGGCGAGCTCCTGGCGCGCCTGCTCCTCGAAGGATTTCTCGGCCGAGCTGTGGCGCATGAGCCGCGGCGACTGCTTGAGGAGTTCGTCGCGGATGAGCTGCGCGGCGGCACGGGCCTCGGGATGCGGCAGCGAATCGAGGTGCTTCACCGTCGTCGCCCACATCCGCGAGGACTGGACGAGGCCGAGGTTGGTGCGAGTCGCGAGCGGGATGAAGTAGCGGGCGCGGTCGAGTGCGTAGTTTTTCCGGAGGCGGGCGACGACGGCGGGCTTCGCATCGGCGGGGAGCCGCACGCGTTGCGGCTCGGCGGTGGCGAGCGCGTCGAGCCGCGAGTATTCGGCGTGGTAAGCGGCGAAGGACTTCGCCATCACGGCGCGCCAGCGGTCGGCGAGATCGGCCGGCAGGCCGAGTTCGTCGGGCGCCGGCAGGTTGGCAGCGTCCATCGTGATATAACGCGTGCTCGACTCCTGGCCGTCGGCCATCGTCGCGAGGTCGAAGATTTTATACGCGAGCCACATCGACACGCCGTCGAGTGCGATGGCGAGTCCGCCCGTGAGCCCGCCGATCGAGGCGTGGCCGTAGTCGACGAACTTGAGGATGCGGTCGATGGACGCGTCGGGATTGGCGAGGTCGACCTTCGCGAGGATGGCGGCGAGACCGTCGTTGCTGCGCGAGTAACGCGCGAGGACGGAGGCGAGGAGCTCGGGGGTGACCTTGGGAACGTCGGCGGCGGACGGAGGCGGGACGAGGGCGAGGCCGGTGATTCTCATGCGTGCGAACAAGGTCTCACGGAAAGGCGGAGGGCCGCCAAGCACGAAGCGGAAAAGTTTTCGACGCGGTTCGTCGCCCCGGCGGCGACACAGCCCGACTCACTTCAGCGTCAGCCACTGGCCGAGCGGGCCTTGGTAGAAACCGAGCAGGATCGAGCCGAGCGCGAGCACGCTGAGGGCGAGGCCGGCGGCGAAGCCGACCGGGGTGCGTTCGGGGCGCGCCGGGCCATCGGGCGATGGCGCCAGCGACTCGAAGAACGCGGCCTTCAACCAGCCAAAATAGTAATAGATCGAGATCGCCACGCCCGCCGCGGCGAGCGCGAGAAGCCACCGGGCACCGGCTTGGAACGCCGCGATGAAGACGAACAATTTTCCCATGAAACCCGCGAGTGGCGGAATGCCGGCGAGCGAACCGAGGCCGACGGCGAGCACCGCGGCGAGGAAGGGGTTGTCCTTCGCGAGGCCGGCGTAGTGCTCGAGTTCCTGGTCGGAATCGTCGGCGCCGGCCAGGTGCGTCATGACACCAAACACGGCGAACGAAGCGATCAGGTAGGCGAAGAGATAAAAATACACCGCACCGGTCGCCATTGCCGCGCCCGAGGCCGCGGCGACCACGCCGAGGAGCAGGAAGCCGGCGTGCGAGACGCCGGAGAGGCCGATGAGGCGTTTCACGTTGTGCTGGGTGAGCGCGGCGATGTTGCCGAACAGGATCGTCGCGCCGGCCATCAGCGTCAGCACCGGAATCACGAGCCACGCGTAGGACGCGAAGACGTCGCGCGCGAGGACGAGCAGGACGGCGAAGCCGGCGGCCTTCGAGGCGACGGCGAGGAAGGCGGTCACGGGCGTCGGCGCCCCTTGGTAGACGTCGGGAATCCAGATCTGGAAGGGAAACGCGCCGATCTTGAACGCGACGCCGGCGAGCACGAGGACGATGCCGACGCTCGCGACGAAGTTGTGCGGATTGGCGGCGAGGAACGCGGCGAGGTCGCGGTAGTGCATCGCGTTCGCCGAGTGCATCGGCAGCGCCGGATTGCCCGCGGCGCCGTAGAGCAGCACGATGCCGAAAAGCAGCAGCCCCGAGCTGAGCGCGCCCATGACGAGGTATTTCAGCCCGGCCTCGAGCGACGCGGCACTCGTCCGGAAATAGCTCACGAGGATGTAGAATCCGATCGTGACCGTCTCGAGCGTGACGAAAAGCATCACGAAGTGGCTGCTCTGCGCGAGGAGCATCATCGCCGCGGTGATGACAAGGACGAGGTGCGAGAACTCGACGCGCGGCACAGCGCGTTTGGCGAGGCTGACGCGGGCGAGGACGCAGACGAGGAGCGCCGACAACAGGAAGAACACACGCATCACCTGACCGGCGTGGTCGTGGTGCAGGAGGCCGTTGAAGGTCTCGGAGTCGAGACTGGCGGAGTCGAAATTCAGGAACAGCCCGAGGAGCGTGAACGCGACGCCGATGATCGCGAGGTCGGGGATGTAGCGGTGCTGCTTCCGCGGCAGGACGACCTCGAAAACGAGGAGCGCGAGCGCGATGCAGGCGAGCATCAGCTCCGGGAAAAGCGCACCCCACGAGTTGTTGGCGGCGGCAAGTTTGACGGCTTCGAGATTCATCGCGGCGGCGGGTTACTTGGCGGCGACCAGCGGGACGGGCGCGAGCGCGGCGTCGAGCGGCACGGTGACTGATTTCGGCCAGAACCCGATGAAGAACAGCACCGCGAGCAGGACCAGCGCGGGAATTTTTTCGCTCCAGCGCAGGTCGACGGGCGGGTGGCGTGCGGCCACGCCGTCGAAGTGCGCCGTCGACGGCCCAAAGAAGACGCGCGCCGCGGCGCGGAGGCCGTAGATCGCGGAGATGACGACGCCGGCCACCGCGAGCGCGGTGATGACCGGGGAGAATTTCCAGAGGGCGACGAAGATCGCGAGTTCGCCCCAGAAGTTGGCGAAGCCCGGCAGCCCGATGCTGGCGAATGTCGCGGCGACGAAGAACGCGGCGAGGACGGGCGCTTTCTGGGCGAGGCCGCCCATCTCGTCCATCGCGAAGGTGTGGGTGCGGTGGTGCACGGCCGTCGCAAGCAGGAAGAGCAGCGCGACCGACAGCCCGTGCGCGACCATCAGCAGGACGACACCGCCCGGCCCGATGATGCCGCCGGCGGCGATGCCGAGGAACGCGTAGCCCATGTGCATGACCGAACTGTAGCCGATCATCTGCTTGAGATCGCGCTGGGCCATGGTGATGAGGCCGACGATAAGGACATTGCCGATCACGGCGAACCACGCGAGCGGATGCGACCAGTGGACGAGGCCCGCGGGGAGCAGTGGCAGGGCGATCTGGACGAGGCCGTAGAGGCCGAATTTTTTCAACACGCCGGCATGGAGCATCGCGGCGGAACTCGGCGCGGCGCCGTAGCCAAGCGGCGCCCACGTGTGCATGGGCCAGAGCGAAACCAGAATACCAAGGCCGAGCAGGAGGAGCCCGGCGATGTTGCCCTGCACCGTCTCGGCGAGCGGATGCGCGGCAAGGTAAGCGCGGAGCGCGACAAAATCGAAGGTGTGCGCGCCGCTTTTCACGTAGAGCGCGATCAGGCCGAGGAGCGAGATCATGGCGCCCGCGGTCAGGTAGATCGTGAGCTTCATCGCCGCGTAGTTGCGGTCGCGACCGCCCCACACGCCGACCATGATGAACGTCGGGATGAGCGCGAGTTCGTGGAAGAAATAAAAGAAGAAGATGTCGACGCTCGCGAACACGCCCATCAATCCGCCCTGCATGATGAGCAGGAGCATGAGGTAGATTTTCAACCGCTCGGCCTGCGACTGGATCGCGTAAAGCCCGGCGGCGAAACCGACGACGCCGGCAAGCACGAAGAGCGGGAGCGAGATGCCGTTGAGGCCGAGCTTCAGGCCGATGCCGAGGCCGCCGAGGCCGGTGTGGTAGGTCGCGAGAAACGCATAGCCATCGCGCTGGCCGGCGTCGGCGAAGCGCCACCAGCAGTGGAGCGCGATGAGCAGCGGAATCGCGAAGGCAATGTAGGACAGCCGGACCGACCAGCGTTTCGGCAAACCGAGCGCGATGGCCAGCGCCAGCGCGAGCGGGGCCGCGATGGCGAGCAGGAGGTAGTTGTCGAAAATGAGGCTCATCGCAAAATCAGAAGGCCAGCGCGCCGGTGGCGAATCCCCAGAGCACCACGACCCCGAAGAGGAACCAGTAGACGTAGGCGTTGAGGTTGCCGGTGTGGAGCGCCCGGGCGCCGAGACCAAAGAGCCCGACGACGCCCGCGAGGCCGCGGATGATCAGGCCGGCGAGGAAGATCTGCTCGAGGAAATTGAGCAGCATCGCGAACCGCTGCTGGATCTTCGCCACGTAATAGTTGTAGGCGACGTCGAAGGAATTCTTGAGGGCCACGAGCCCGCCGAAGAGACCGGGAGATTTTTGCGCGAGCGAGTCAGCCGGACCGGAGGCGTAGAGCAGGTAGCCGGTGGCAACACCGATCACGAGGACGGCAAGGCTCGTGGCAAAGATGATGGTGTGCGCCGAGCCATGCGCCTCGGGGATGAGTTCGAAGACGCCGGAGAAAACCTTCGGATAGATGCCAGTGTAGCCGGCGAGGATCGAGAATGCGGCGAGGACGACGAGCGGCGACGTGAGCGTGAGTCCGCCCTCGTGCGCGTGCGCCGCGTGATCGCTCCGCGCCGTGCCGAGGAAGGTGAGTTTCCAGAGCCGGATCATGTAGAGGGCCGTGAGGACCGCGGTGAACGCGAGCACGGCGAAGACCGCCTTGTTGTTCGCGAAGGCGAGGAAGAGAATCGCGTCCTTCGAGAAGAAGCCGGCGAGGAACGGCAACCCGATGATGGCGGCGACGCCGATGGTAAACGTGACGAACGTCAGCGGCATCCGTTTCGCGAGGCCGCCCATCTTGAAGATGTCCTGCTCGTGGTGGCAGCCGTGGATCACGGAACCGGAGCCGAGGAAGAGGAGGGCCTTGAAGCAGGCGTGCGTCGTAAGGTGGAACATCGCGGCCCCGACCCCGGCGGCCATCGCGACCATCCGCCCGCGCTCGTCGAGCTGCGGCAGCGAACCAAGGCCGAAGGCTGCGACCATGTAGCCGAGCTGCGAGAGCGTCGAATAGGCGAGGACCTTCTTGATGTCGTTCTGCGTGATGGCGCACAGCGCGGCGTAGAGCGCGGTCACGGTGCCCGTCCACATGATGACATTGAGCGCCTCGGGAACCATGAGCACGTGGATGCGGCAGAGCATGTAGACGCCGGCGGCGACCATCGTGGCGGCGTGGATGAGGGCGGAGACGGGCGTGGGGCCCTCCATCGCGTCGGGCAGCCAGACTTGGAGCGGTAGCTGCGCGGACTTGCCGACGGCGCCGCAGAAGAGGAGCAGCGGAATCAGCGTGCTATAGACATGCTGCGAACCGAGCGCGGTCAGGTTGACGGTGCCGTTCGACCAGTAGCACATCACGATGCCGAGCAGGAAACCGAAGTCGCCGACGCGGTTCGCGATGAAGGCCTTTTTCGCCGCGTCGCTGGCGGACTGCTTCTCGTGCCAGTGCCCGATGAGCACGTAGGAGCTGAAGCCGACCAGCTCCCAAAAGATGAACATCATGAAAAGATTGTCGGCGAGCACGATGCCGATCATCGAAAACATGAAGATCGAGAGGCCGCCGAAGTAGCGGGCGCGCGCCGCATCGTCGCGCATGTAGCCGAGCGAGAAGACGTGGATGCAGAGGCCCACGACGCCGACGACGCAAAGCATGAGCGCGGCAAGATCGTCGAACTTGATGCCCAGCGAGACCGAAAAGCCCCCGAGGCGGAGCCACTCGAACGAGCGCTCGAAGCGTTCGCCGTGCAACGCGAGGATCACGGCGATGGTCGCGATGGCGGTCGCGGCCAGGACGGAAACGGTCGCGGCAACGGCGCCCGCGCGCCGGAGAAACAGCGCGATCACCGCGGCGGAAATCAGCGGAAGGACCAGGACAAGGACGGCGTGCTGCGGCATCGAAGGCATGGGCGCGTCAGTGCTTCAGCGTGTTGAGCTCGTCGACCTGGATGGTCTGGCGCTTCCGGAAGAGCGCGACGATGATGGCGAGCCCGACCGCGACCTCCGCGGCCGCGACGGTGAGGATGAAGAACACGAAAACGTTGCCGTCGTCCGTGCCGTTGAAGCGCGAGAAGGCGACCAGCCCGAGGGTCGAGGCGACGAGCATGAGTTCGAGGCACATGAAGACGACGAGAGTGTTGCGGCGGATCAGGACGCCGAGCAGCCCGATGGCGAAGAGCGCCGCGCTGAGCGCGACGTAGGCGTGGAGGGTGGCGTGGATCATGGCGCATCCTCCGCGGCGTCGAGTTTCTTGCTGATCACGATCACACCGAGCATCGCCGCGAGCAGCAGAAACCCGATCACCTGCACGGGCAGCAGATAGGTCGTGAAAAGCTGGTAGGCGTAAAGCTTGAGTTCCGCGCCGACGGCGGCGGAAGCCGGTCCGAGCGCCGGTTCGGGTAGCCGGCTGCGGGCGAAGAACGAGAGCAGCCCCGCGCCGACCAGGGCCGCGGCGAACAGCCGCGCGACCAGCGAGGCGTGCTTGAGGCCCGGCCGCTGCTCGCCCTTGGTGTCGAGCAACATGATGATGAAGAGAAACAGCGCGACGACCGCGCCCGCGTAGACCAGCAGGAGCAGGAAGGCCAGGAGGTAGGCGTTGAGCGCGACGAACAGGCCGGCGACGCCCACGAGCGCGAGCAGGAGGCACATCGCCGCGTTGACGGCATTTTTGTTCACGACGACGCCAAGCGCGCAAACGAGCGTGAAGGCGGCGAAGAGGTTGAACAGGAATTGAGCCATGAAAGTCGAAGGCGGGACGGAGCGATCAGTGCGCGTTGCCGTGTTTTTCGGCGGCGAGTTTCTTGTCCCATTTGTGATGCTGGTCCGGCAGCGTGCCGCCGAGCTCGTAGAGGCGGTCCTTGTGGTTGACCATTTCCTCGCGGGTGTAGCCGGACATCGAGTATTGGGCCTGCAGGAAGATCGCCTCCTCCGGGCAGACCTCCTGGCAGAGGCCGCAATAAATGCAGCGGAGCATGTCGATGTCGAAGGCCTGCGGGGCTTTCTCGACGTGCGCGGTCGGCGCATCGACCGGGATGGAGCCCGGCGTGATCCGGATGGCCTTGGGCGGGCAGACGAACTCGCAAAGCTGGCAGGAAACGCATTTCTCGCGGCCGTTGGGATCGCGCACGAGCGTCGGCACGCCGCGGTAACCGGACGGGATCGCCGGGCGCTGCTCGGGGTATTCGAGCGTCTCGGTCGGTTTCAACAGGCGGGCCAACGTCGTCTTCAACCCGCCCAGAATCTGCGGAATATAGGTGCGCTCGGCCAGGGTGAGCGGCTTGCGTTCGAGTGGGATGATGGCCATGGCGGAAGAAGAATTCAGATTCGGAGGAATCCAGAATCCAGAAGAGCGGAGACCACCCGACGGACACGGGAGGGAGATTCTGAATTCCGGATTCTGAATTCTGAATTCATTATTTTCATTTCTGAATCACCGCGATGGCGATCGCGTAGAACAGGAGGTTGGCAATCGCGAGCGGCAGGAGCTTCTGCCAGCCGAGCTTCATCACCTGGTCGTAGCGGAACCGCGGCACGGTCCAGCGCACCCACATGAAGAAGAAAATCATCGCGAGCACCTTTCCGAGGAAGATCACGATGGACAGCACGCCGACGGCGAGCGGCAGATGCGCGACGTGGAGCAGCGCGGCGAACTGGCCCAGCGAGAGCCACGGCAGCGGATTCCAGCCGCCGAGGAACAGCAGCGTGAAGATGCCCGAGCCGATCAGCATGTGGGAATATTCCGCGACGAAGAAGAGGCCCCATTTGAACGCGCCGTATTCCGTGTGAAAACCGCCCACGAGGTCGGCCTCGCCCTCGGCCATGTCGAACGGCAGCCGGTTGGTCTCGGCGAACAGCGAAATGAGGAACACCAGCGCCGACACCGGCATCAGGAAGATGAACCATGTGCCGCCGAGAAATCCCGGCTGACTCTGGAACTCCACCGCACGCGCCAGGCTCATGGTGCCTTCCGTGCCCGGGGCGTTGATCCACAGGAAAACCGGGATCACCGACAGGGTAAGCGACAGCTCGTAGGAGATCAGTTGCGCAGAGGCGCGCACGCCGCCGAGGAACGGGTATTTCGAGTTGGACGCCCAGCCCGCAAGGATCAGCGAGTAAACGCCCAGCGAGGAAACGGCGAACACCGCGAGCAATCCAACGTCGACCGGCGCGAGCCCGAGCGGAATCGTCCGGCCAGCTGGATCGAAATAGGCGCCAAACGGCACGGCTGTGACCGTCGTGAGCGCGGGCATCATCGCGACGATGGGCGCGAGGATGAAATAGAACTTGTTCACGTGGCCCGGCAGCGAGTCCTCCTTGAAGAGCATCTTGCCGCCGTCGGCCATCACGTGAAAAATCCCGAGGCGTTGCAGGAACGGGCCGAGCACCGGCACCCACGCGAACCAGAACGGAATCGCGCGATTCGGCCCCGGCCGGCCCTGGATCCACGCGGAGACCTTGCGCTCGGCCATCGAACAAATCCCGGCGATCGGGAAAATCACGGCGATCACCGCGAGGCCCTTGATGAGGCCCTGGATCACGGGGTGCAACTGGAAGAAAAAGTCGGACATGGCGCGCGGGATCAGGCGGTCGCGGCGGCGGCCGGCTGGGCGGGTTTATGGTGCAGCGTCGCGCCCTCGGCGAACGGCAGCGCGGCCCATGGCGTGGCGTCGAGCAACAGGCCGGTTTCGGGCAGATTCGCGAACGTCATCGTGCCAAGCGCGGAGACTTCGGCCGCGATGATCTTCCAGAGCGAGGCGAGATCGGAGGCGAGCGACGGACCGCCGGCGGCCGCGACCAGCTTCGCGAGAACCACGAGATCGTCGGTCGCGCCCGCGGCGGCGGGAACGGCCTGGAAAAATTTCTGGATGCGGAACTGCTGGTTCACGAACGTGCCGCTCTTTTCGAAGACGGTGAGCGTCGGCAGGACCACCTTCGCCGCGGCGCTCGTCGCGCTGGCGTGCGTGCCGAGGTGGACGATCGAAACCTTTGCGAGCTGGGTGGCGGTGAGGCCGGCGGCGGCGAGGTCCTCGTTGATCGCCACGACTGCCTTGATCCTGCCCGCATCGATCTGGGACGCGAGGTCGGTGAGTTTTGGCTCGGGGAGTGATGCGATGAGGCCGGTGACCAGCGCGCCGCGGACGTTCGGATTACGGTCGGCGGAGACGAGGATATCATCGCCCTTCCCCACCCGGCTGACGAGTTGCGCCGGGGCCTGGAGCGCAGCGGCGAGTTTCTTCGTGAGGAATTGTTCCTCGACGGAGCTGCGTCCGGAGCCGACCACCGCGAGCGCGCCGGCCGACGCCTTGAAAATTTCGGCGGCAGCGTGGACGGCGATGTCGAGACCGCTGTCGACGCCGTTGACCTTGATCGCAGTGAGGCGATCGGGCGCGCGGACGGTTTTGTAGAGTTCGCGACCGCTGTCGGGCATCCACGTGTCGTTGACCTCGTCGTTGCGCCGCGGAGTGATACGATAAATCTGCCCTTCGCGCGACCAGACGACGGTGTTGGCGCCGACCGACGTCTCGGTGTCGATGCTATTCGTCTGCTTCAGGAACCAGACGCGCATCTTGAAGCGGAAATCCGTCGAGGTGAGCGCGCCGACGGGGCAGATGTCGACGGTGTTGAGCGAGTAGTTGTTCTCGAGTTTCTTCCCGGGATAGCAGGTGAGCGTCGAGTAACTGCCGCGGTCGATGAAGCCGAGGACGTCGTCCTTCGCGATTTCCTTCGAGAAGCGGATGCAGCGCGAGCAGAGGATGCAGCGCTCGTCGTCGAGCATGACGCGCGACCCGAGGAGGGTGCGTTTCGGCTTCACGTTTTTCTGCTCGATGAAGCGCGAGTAGCCGCGGCCGTAGCCGGTGGACTGTTCCTGCAGCTTGCACTCGCCGGCCTGGTCGCAGATCGGGCAGTCGAGCGGGTGATTGATGAGGAGGAACTCCATCACGCCCTCGCGGCAATCCTTCACCTGCGGGGTTTGCGTGCGGATGTGGAGACCGGGCGAAGCGTAGGTCGCGCAGCCGATCTGCGGCCGCGGGATCCAGTTGATCTTCTGCTTGCCGGTCGCCGGGTCCGCGATCGGCGCCTTGGTGGCGGGATCGACGGCGGGCAGGCCCATTTCGATGAGACACATCCGGCAATTGCCGACGACCGTGAGCTTCGGGTGGTAGCAATAATGCGGGACGTCCACCCCGACGAGGCGCGCCGCCTCGATGACGTTGGTGCCTTTCGGCACGGCGATCTCCCGGCCGTCGATGTTGACGGTGACGAGGTCGGGTTTGGGTGGAGCGATCATTTCGGAAAAATCAGGATTGGCCCACAGAACACATGGAAGACACGGAAGAATTCAGAGCCGGGTTTTTCATTCTGTGTTTTCCGTGTGTTTCGTGGGCAAAAAATCAGACGAGATCGAGGGCGCCGGCGGGTTTCACCGCTTTCTTCGCCTCGGGATACGCTTTGAATTCGTCGCCGAACTTCGCGATGAAGCTCTGGGTCGGCCACGAGCACGCCTCGCCGAAGGCGCAGATCGTGCGGCCGGCAATCTGGTCGGCGACACTCTTGAGCAAGGCACCATCCTCGGCGCGGGCGGTGTCGTGGACCATGCGCGTGCTGATTTTCTTCATCCACAGCGAGCCCTCGCGGCATGGCGTGCACTGACCGCAGCTCTCGTGCGCGTAAAACGCGTTGATGTTGGCGAGCGCCGCGACCATGTCGGTGGAATCGTCCATCACGATGACGCCGCCCGAGCCGCCCATCGTGCCGCAGGCGGCGAGCGTGTCGAAGTCCATCGGGATGTCCTCGACCGTCAGCGTGCGCATCGAGCCGTCCTTGTTCTTCAACGTGAAGCTCTCGCCGAATTTCAGAATCTTCGCGGATGAGCCGCCGGGGATCACCGCCTTGAATTTCCGGCCCGGGAGCGGACCGCCGCAGACCTCGTAAAGCAGTTCGCCGAGCGTGATCTTGCCGACCTCGTATTCGTAATAGCCGGGTTTCTGCACGTGGCCGCTGACACAGAGGAGGCGCGTGCCGGTGTTGTTCGGCGTGCCGATCTTCGCGTAGGCGTCGCCGCCGACGTCGGCGATGTATTTCACGTGGCAGAGCGTCTCGACGTTGTTGACGATCGTCGGGCACTGGTAGAGGCCGAGCACGGCGGGAAAATACGGCGGCTTGATCCGCGGATAAGGCCGCTTGCCCTCGAGCGATTCGATGAGGCCGGTTTCCTCGCCACAGATGTAGGCGCCGGCGCCGCGGTGGACGTAGATCTCGCAGCCGTAGGCCGTGCCGAGGACGTTCGGTCCGCAGAAATGCGCCGCCCGCGCCTCGGCGATGGCCTGCTCGAGGATGCGCGCGCCGTGCGGAAACTCGCCGCGGATGTAAATGTAGGCCTGCTTCACGTTGTTCGCGAAGCACGTGATCATGATGCCCTCGATCAACTGGTGCGGGTCCTGGTGGATGATGTAGCGGTCCTTGAAGGTGCCCGGCTCCGACTCGTCGGCGTTGACGACCAGATAGATCGGCTTGCCGCTCTTGCGGTCGACGAGCGACCACTTGAACCCGCACGGAAAACCCGCGCCGCCGCGCCCGCGCAGGCCGGACTTCTTGACCTCGTCCATGATCTCCGCCGGCGGACGGGCGACGGATTTTTTCAGGATCTCGTAGCCGCCGTGTTTCACATAACACGCCAGGTCGTTGGTGTAACCCGGCTCGTCGATGTGCTGGAAAATGATGCGGCGTTGGGCGGGAGCGGGCATGGCGGGTCAGCGTTTTTTCGCTTCGGCTTTGATCTGGTCGCTCAACTGCTTCGCCTTGGCGCAGTCGACCTTTTCGTGGAGCTCATCATCAATTAGCACCACGGGCGCAGTGCCGCAGCTCGCGAGGCACTCGACGAACTCGACCGTGACCTCGCCATCCGGCGAAACCTCGGCCGGGCCGGCGTGGGTGTTGAATTGCTTCTCGAACTCCGCACAGGTCTTGTAGCCGCCCATCAGCGCGCACGAGAGCGTGCGGCAGACCTTGACGTGGCGGCGACCGATCGGCTTCTGCCGGAACATCGGGTAGAACGTGACGACCTCGTAAACGTTGATCGGCTGGATGCCGAGCTTCGCCGCCACCCATTCGATCGCCTCGGCCGGAATGTAGCCGACGTCCTCCTGGATGAGGTGCAGCAGCGGCAGCGTGGCACTCCGCTTCTGATCCGCCGGATAATGCGGGATCACCTCGTCGATTTTCTGGAGCGTGGCGGATTTTAGATTCACGAACGAAGAAAAAATTAATTCCGAAGCCAGGAAGCCACGAAGCACAGCTCGCGAGCGGATGGTTTGATTCCTGGTTTCATGGCTTCTGAATTCATCCAAGGATTGTTCACCGGTCGCACTCGCCCATGACGAAGTCGAGCGAGCCGAGGATGGCGACGACGTCGGACACGAGGCAGCCGGCGCATAATTTGGGCAGGATCGAAAGATTGCAGAACGAGGGCGAACGGATCTTCAGCCGCCACGGCACTCCGCCGCCCTTGCTCACGACATAGAAGCCGAGGATGCCCTTCGGGTTTTCCGCCTCGAAATACACCTCGCCCGCCGGCATCTGCGGGCCCTCGGTCACGAGCATGAAATTCTGGATCAACTCTTCCATCGACGTGAGAATCTTGTCCTTCGGCGGCGCGAAAATCTTCTTCGCATCCGTCGCATACCACGGCCCGCCGGGAAACTTCGCGATCACCTGCTTGATGATGCGCACCGACTGGCGCATCTCCTCGCCGCGGACGAGATAGCGGTCGTAGCTGTCGCCCTTCGTGCCCACGGGGACATCGAACTCATACTGCTCGTAACCCGAGTAGGGTTTGTCCTTCCGCAGATCGACACCGATGCCGGAGCCGCGGAGATTCGGGCCGGTCAGTCCGTAGGCGACGGCGTCCTCTTTCGAGATGACCCCGATCCCCACGGTGCGATCGGTGAAAATCTTGTTCCGCGTCAGCATCGCGAGAATCTTCTCGAGGATCGGAAGAAACTGGTCGCAGAATTCGTTCACGCGCCCGGTCCACCCCTCGGGCACGTCGCGCTGCAGGCCGCCGATGCGGGAGTAACTCGTCGTGAAACGCGCACCGGTCAGCTCCTCGAAGAGCTTGTAGAGCTTCTCGCGCTCGGTGAACGTATACATGAACACCGTCCACGCCCCCGTATCGATGCCGAACGCGCCGAGCCCGAGCAGATGCGACGAGACCCGGGCCATTTCCGCCGTGAGCACGCGGATCGCCTGGCAGCGCGCGGGCACCTCGAGCTTCGCGAGCTTCTCGACGGCGATGGCGTAGGCCATGTTGTTTGCGAGCGGCGCAATGTAGTCCAACCGGTCCGTGTAGGGCACGAACTGGTTGTAAGTCATGTTCTCGGCGATCTTCTCGTCACCCCGGTGCAGATAGCCAACGACCGGGTCGCACTTCGTGACGATCTCGCCGTCGAGTTCCAACTGCAGACGCAGCACGCCGTGGGTCGAGGGGTGCGACGGTCCCATCGAGAGCGACATCTTCTCGGTCTCGAATTCGGTCGTCGGCTGGCTCGCAATGTCAGGCCGGGCCTGCGCGGTCTTCGCGGCGCTGTCGGGAAAGGCAAAGTCGGTGGCCATAGGCGCGCTTATTCCTTCACTTGAGTGAGGCCGGGCTGGTCGGGGCGCGGCCGCCGGTCGGCCCAGCTCTCGTCCTTGGCGCGGGGCTCGGCCTCGGTGAGGTTGATCTCGCCCGGCGCGGCCACGAACGGACCGCCCGCCATCGGCGCCGGGATCACCGCCGCCCCGGTTTCGGTGGCGATCTCCGCGTCGGGCAGCGGCGTCTCGATACCCGCGAGGGGAAATTCCTTCCGCAGCGGAAAATACGGGTAGCCGTCCCACATCAAGATGCGCCGCAGGTCGGGATGTCCCTCGAACTTGATGCCGAACATGTCGTAGCATTCGCGTTCGTGCCAGTTCGCGCCCGGCCAGAGCCCGGCGACGCTCGGCGCGACGGGCTCGGTGTCGCTCGCGCAATTGGCCGCGATCCGCAGGTAATCGTGCCGCGTGATGGAATAGAGATGGTAGACCACGGTGAACCGCGGCGAAACGCCCTCGGCCCAGTCGATCGCGGTCAGGTCCGCCAGGTGATCGAAGCCCGACTCGTCACGGAGATATTTCAGCACGGCCGGGATGTCGGCCAGGGGCACATTGAACGCCGGATGATCGAGGCTCGCGCGCTCGGTCACCTGCGGAAATTTTTCCTTGAGGGCGGTCGTGGCGTCAGCGGGAGCGGACATCGCGGCGGGTGACGGTTGCAACGGTGGGAACGGATTCGGGCGGCGGCCTCAGGCCGACAGCAAATTCTTGGCCGACGGCTCGCGCCGGACCTTGGCCTGGAGTTTCATCAGTGCGTCGAGCAGCGCCTCAGGCCGAGGGGGACACCCGCTGACGTAGACATCGACCGGCACGATGCGATCGACGCCCTGCAGGACGGCATAGCTGCGATACATGCCACCCGAACTGGCGCAGGCCCCCATCGCGATGACCCATTTCGGCGCGGCCATCTGGTCGTAGATCCGGCGGACGACCGGGGCCATCTTGTAGGTCACGGTGCCGGCGACGATCATGCAATCGGACTGACGGGGTGAAAAACGCATCACCTCGGCGCCGAAGCGGGCGATGTCGAACCGGGACGAGGCCGACGCCATCAACTCGATGGCGCAGCAGGCCAGGCCCATGGGCATCGGCCACATTGAATTGGTCCGGATCCAGTTGATGACCGCATCGGCGCGCGAAACGACGACTTCACCCTCGATCTTGCTGTTATAGCCCAGTTCTGAGTTGGCGGTGACCATGGTTGGCGGGTGCAGTTAAGGTGAAAATCCTCCGCAGGGTTGGCCCCGGCTCGCGGTCGCGCAAGACGCTTTTCGAAAAATCTCCCAAGGCCTTCCCACTTAGAAGTTGTGGCGCGGGGAAAAACAGCATCGCTACCAATTTTCCAGCCCTGAGACCGGCTTGACGCCGGCGGGCGGGACTGGCGGAGAGGGAGGGATTCGAACCCTCGGTGCCCTTGCGGACACACGCGCTTTC
>CALFNN010000058.1 GCA_937902925.1 uncultured Opitutaceae bacterium | reverse complement strand
GGGTTGCGGTCTGCTCCGGCTCTTGGGGCCTCCGCCGCCCGCAACCCATCTGCCTGCTCGCCCGAACGGGCCACGAAACCCGGCTGCGCCCGGACTCCGTGCCGGAGACCGCGCGCAGCGTTCGGGGTCGGGCAGGACCATGATGCCGATCGGTTCGCAAAAGCGAAGGAAGGCGAAACAACACCAGCCTACTTCCAATCGGTGCAACCACAACGACCTGCTAAAACCTCACAATGCAGAGAGTCCAGTGACTGCCCAGCAACCTCGACACCTGCATCAAATTCTCTGCGCAAACCTGCTCGTCGAAAACCAAGTCACGGGAAACTCTCACCGACTTGGAATAGGCAAGCAACCCGCAGTGAACGAACTGTGACCATGCGCAACTCTTCAAAAGTAATAGGCAGGGACACCAACGTCCAAGCGGTGCCGCTTAGAAGCTCTCCCAGTGATTTCCCAGCGCTTGACCGAAGAGATCCCGGCACTCGCCAAAACGACTCCAAATATTTCCCAAGTGATCAGGATGCGTAAATCGAAACGCATTCCGTGAACGGCATTCGCCGCACTCCTTTGATTTTCTCAGTTAGGGACACGCCACCCCTAAGAATCTTAGCCGGCCTGCCGCCGAGGACCGCCGGTCCGCCGCCGAATTCGCAGCCGGCCAACCGCCGAAATAACCGGTGCGAGTGCGATGCCTAGGAAATCAGATTTTCGGTCGGCGAATCACGCCATTCCTGCAACCGCTCGAAACAATTACGGGGCACGCCAGTCTAACTTCTCGCGAACCCGTATTCATGCGCGACCCACTCGACCGCACCTTCCAGCGATGCAGCAATTTCGCGGCGCCATCTGGCGATGGGACCGGCGACAGCGTCCGGGATATTCTGCGGGACTGCGAACAGCAGGGCCTGCTCGACGAGTTGCGCCATGCGCTCGGAGTTACCACCAACAACGACAGTAGCGCGGTGCGAGCGGTGCGCGATCTCGTCTATGAACTCGCCGGCGCTAAGGATCGCGACCTTGCCGTCGATGCTTTGATCTATGCTACCGGCGTCGCGGAATTCGATTTGCTCAGCCTGCGTGACTACGCGAGCAAACACGGACTCTCGCCGGAGGGCTTCCGAAAGCACGTTCTCGCGACGCAGCACCGGCTCGGCCTGTCACCGCGCCCCATGCAATACTCGGATGCCTACTGAGGTTGAACAACTCGCCGCTGCTCTGCCCGCCGCCGGCATCATCCGCGCCACCCGTATCGGGTTGACGCTGGCGCCACAAATGAACCCAGACACCTGGCGCGGGCTCGTGACTCAGGTGACGAGGCTTGCGCGCACGACTACAGGCGCACGCCAGACGTTGACGGCGTGGCTGGGCGATAGGCTGGTTCACCATGAAGCCCGAGGACGTGGCTGGATTGCCGAGTGCGCCGCGGCCGCCGGGCTCGATGCCGGGACTCTGCGCAACGCCAAGCTGGTATGCGCCCGCATTCCCGTGTCATGTCGCCATGACGCGTTGAGTTGGACGCATCACTGCGAAGTCGGACTCGCGTTCGCCAAACCACCTGAGATCGAGCGATGGCTGGCACTCGCCGAAGCAGAAAAACTTTCGACGGCGGAGTTGCGCCGGCGCATCCGCATCCATCTGGCGGGCCGCACGGGCGAAACGCCGGCCGTGTCGGCCGATACCGTCGCCACGTTCCGGCTGATGCGGGAATTGCGCGCCGCCGGACGAATGCTCAGTGGCCAACCGGGATTCGGGTGGCACTGGTCGACAGATACTGCGCAACTCGCCTTGGCGGAACTGGAGCCGATCGCGGACTTGATCGACGCATTGCGCTTCCGCGTGTCAGCGGACGCGGTGCCACTGCCCAGCGACCTCGACTGGCGCTAGCCGCCCATGGATTAAAGTAGTAGGATTGGATTCCGTTCACCCGCCGCGCGCCGGCACTTTCATCTTGGTGCGGGTATGGAGAGCGACCTCGGACGGATCGTAATAGACGAAGTGCCCGACACGGTGATGCGGGATGCGCCGGAGCTTCGTCCATTCGCGAAGCGTGCGGATGGACGGCTCCTTGCCGGCCGGAAATATCCCGCATAGGCGGAGGCCGAGAATATCCGTGAGTTGGCTCTGACTGAATGAGGGAGTGGCTGGCGTTTCCATATCATTGGTTGCGTGTCAACGGAAGCGATCACACCGCCACCCGCAGCGTCGGTCCTGGTGGCGGGAAGGGTGTCGCCTCCGTTGCAATGGCCTCCGCCCGCTTGGGCAGGATGCCGAAAAACTGCTCGGCTTCAGTTTCGCTCTTCAGGTCGAGGTAGTGCTTGCGGATGATGCTTTCCGAATTGCCCGCTTGCAGTGCGGCTTCGCCGAGGGAGCGAAATTTCGCGACGAACATTGAAATGAACGTGTGCCGCATCACGTCATGGGTGAGGTCGAATTTCTCGACGGCCTTTTCGCGAAGGTGCTGGAGGTTCGCGGGGATGATCGGGAATTTTTCCAATGGGTAAGCGCGCAGCCATGCGGCAAGGTTGGGCTGAATCTTGATCGTGCGCGGTTCGCGGACCTTCGAAACCTCGCCATCAATCCGGATGACGCCTTCCTTGATCTTCACGTGTTCGGGCTTGAGCCGCAGGATTTCGCCCGTGCGCAGGCAAGGCCGGATGCCCGCGAAGAGGCACAGGGCGAAGAACGGAACGGCGGTCGGGTGATTCGTCTCGATGAACTCCATGAGCTTTTTCGCCGTCTCGACAGTGAGAGTCTGAGCGCCGGAGCGACGGCGGCGAATCCGGTGCGCCGGAATTTTGGCGAGTGGATTTTCGGTGATCCATTCCCGTTGCAGCGCGAACTTGAGGAAACCGGACATCGTTCCCCGCCGGTTGTTGTAGGTCTTGCGGGAGCCCCCGCCGAATTCGAAATAAGCGACGAGGCGGGCCGAAGTAAGTTCCGCCACCGTAGCAACGGGGATGCGCTTCGGCACCCGCTCTATTTCGCGCTCCAGCCGGACGAAGTAGGAGTCGGAGATCAGGTCTTGCTCGAATTCGTGTTTCTTGGCGGCGACGTATTCCGTTGCCGCTTCCGCGAGGGGTTTTTGGCAGACCGGCTCGCGGTAGTTGGCGAGCGCGAAATCAACGTAGAACGAAAGGGAACGCGGCTTCCCGGCCAGACGGCGGACAACCGCCTCGGCTTCGTGCAGCTCGTCTTCCGTTAGGCGCGTGACGGTGCGACGGATGCCGGTCTCGGCTTGAACGGCCTCGATTTCGAGAACATCCACCTCGGCTTTCGCTTCCTCGCGAGAAGGAAGATTCTTCCGAACGCGTTTACCGTCCAGCCAGCCGGAGACCCGGAAAACGACCTCCCCGGAGGGATTCGTGAATTCTTTGATGACGAATTTGACGTGCTTCATGACCGATTTGCCACGTCAACTGGCAAATCGGCTGTTGGGCTTTCCGCCTCAGAGGTGGAAAATGGCGGAGAGGGAGGGATTCGAACCC
>CALFNN010000057.1 GCA_937902925.1 uncultured Opitutaceae bacterium | reverse complement strand
TGCTCTGCGCGTTCAGCACCCCCGCGCTCACCGTCGTATTCCCACTGTAGGTGCTATTCCCGGAGAGTGTCCAGGTGCCGTTGCCGCTCTTCGTCAGCGAGGTGGCGCCGGTATTGTCGCCAACGGCGGCGGCCAGCGCGCCGTTGCTGTCGCCGGTCAACGTCAGGGTGCGTGAACCGGCGCCGCCGCTGAAGGCAACGTTGCCGGTGTTGTTCAGCGTCAGCGTGCCGGACGAAGTCGCCGACGACTTGATCGTGCCGCCGCCAGCCCCGAGCGTGAACAGCCGGTTGCTCGCGGCGGTGGCGCCCGTGTATTCGAGCGTGCCGCCATCGAGCACGAGGTCGCCCGCGCCATTGTTGGCCGCGCCGATCGAGCTGTTGGAACCGCCGTTGGCGATCGTGGAGATCGAGAGAATGCCGCCCTGGACGGTCGTCGTGCCGGTGTAGCTGCTGGTGCCGGTCAACGCCCAGGTGTTCGTGCCATCCTTGACGAGGGAGGTCTTGTTCGTGCCGCTGTTGTTCGGGATCACACCGGAGATCGTATTGATCACGCCGGCGGCGCTGGTGCCGGTCAGGGTCAGCGTCTTCGCGCCTCCCGTTGCCGCGGTCAGGTTGCTGGTGACAACGAGCGCGCCGCTGCCCCGGGCGTCGATGGTGCCGCCGCCGGTGGTGCCAGCGAGATTGAACACCCGGTCGGTGGTCTCGCCCGCCCCGGTGTAAATGAGGGTTCCCGTGTTGGTCGTTCCCCCGAGGGCGATGGTGCCGTTGGCCGCCGTGGTCGGCGCGCCGAGACTGCTGCTGGCCGCGCCTCCCGTGACGCTGTTCAGCGAACTCGCGCTGATCGCGCCATTGCTGATCGTCGTTTTTCCCGCGTAGGTGTTGGCGCCCGAAAGCGTCAGGGTGCCGGTGCCGTTATACGTGACACTGCCGGTCGTGGCGCCGCCGTTCGAAACGATGCCCGTGATGGAGACGTCGCTGCCGCCGTCGATCGTGAGCGTTCGCGCCGTCGTGCTGCTCGACAGGCTGACGTCCGTGAGCGTCGTGCTGCCGGAATTATTGACCGTGAGCAGGCGGTTGCCGCTCAGCGTGAGGGTGCCGGCCAGCGTGATATTCTGGCTGCCGGTGATGCTGGAATTGGCGCTGAACGTGAAGGCATTCGCCAGCGAACGCGTGCCGGCCGCGGCGAGCGCGCCGCCGCTGAGGTCCACCGTGCCGGACCCGAACGCGTTGTCGCTGCCGGCGATCGATGTGCCGGAATTCAGGATCGTCGTGCCCGAATAGGTGTTGTTGCCCGAGAACGTGACGTTGCCGGTGCTGTTGTTCGTGATGTTGCCCGTGGCGCCGCTGTTGCTGATCACGCCGGCGATCGTGAAATCGCCGGCGCCGGCAAAGGTGACGGTGTGGTTGGCCGTCGCGGCCAGGTCGATGCCCCCCAGCGTCGTGCTGGCGGTATTGGAGACCGTGAGCGTGACGTTGGCGCCCGGCGTGAGCGTGTTCGTCAACGTGAGATCCTGGCTGCCGCCGATCGTGGAACTGCCGCTTATCGTGAGCGTGTTCCCGATCGTGCGCGGGCCGCTGGCCGCAAGCGTGCCGCCGCTGAGATCGAGGGTGCCGGTGCCGAACGCGTGGTCGTCGCCGGCGATCGTCGTGCCGGAATTCAGGATCGTCGTGCCCGAGTAGGTGTTGTTGCCCGAGATCGTGACGTTGCCGGTGTTGTTGTTCGTGAGGTTGCCGGAGGCCGCGGTGCCGCCGTTCGCGATCGTGCCGGAAATCGTGATGTCGCTGGCGCCGGCGAGGGTCAGCGTGTGCACGGTCGCGTTGCCGGAGAGATTGATGCCGGCGAGATTGAAGCCGCCCGACGTCGCGACGATGCTGCGGCTGTTGCCGAGCGTCAGGATGTTGTTGAAGGTCTGGGTGGCAGCCTCGCTGTTGGTGATGTTGCCGTTGATCGTCAGGACATTCGTGCTGCCCGGCGCGTCGAACGTGTAGGGGTTCGTGTCGCCCGCATTGCTGAACGTGATGGTGTTGGCACTCGAGGCGGCGCTCAGGGTGATGGAATGCTGGAGGCCGGTCGTGTTGTTGAAGACCAGCGGCGAGGTCAGCGTGGGCACGCCGACACTCCAGTTTCCCGCCGTGCCCCACGCGCTCGATGAGGTGCTCGTCCAGTTGTCGTTCGCCGCGCCCAAGACCCGGGAAACCGGCAACAGGATCACCCCAACCACGACGGCCATTTGAAGGCCGCACAAAATGCACGCAGCCGCCCCGCGCCGGATCGTCCGGATCGACGGAAGCGAAACTGGAGTGCTGGGAACCATGATTGTATCGCCGCGACACGGCGGCCGAATTGCGGCCGGGCACCACGGTCGGCCCCGCCAAACGGGAACCGAAAAATTGAGGAGCCTCACGTGGACGAGACGTGAGGAGTAAACCCTAACATCGGCACAGAAAGTGTCGAGCCTGGCGTTCCAATCTGACATTTTTGTCAGGTTGATCTTTTAGCGGGCGTTGCACAGAAAATAGACCGCTCCGGATTCTTCATACTCTATTATGTCATAATATATTACAAATACTTCGGGCACTCGCGTTCGACCCTGAAAATCCTGACCACAATGACCGATACTGGCCATCACGCCCCAAAACTCTCGCCCGCCGCATGGGTCCGCTCCCAAACGCCGAGGACCCGCGAGCGCACGGCGGCTGCCCGCGGCGGCCCGTGGTGGATCGCCGCGATCAACTCGGCCCGCCCGATCGAGCAGTGCGCGCTGGTCGCTGCCCCACGGGAACGCGCCGCGCCCGGCAATATCCGCGCAGTATTCGTCAACCGCCGCCCAGCGGACCGCACCGGAAACTGCCATGGTTGCGGTCGACGCATTTTCATGCCGTTTCGCATCGCCAAGAGCTTCACCGTCGAGAGCGGCCACCTGCTCACCAAGCATCCGGGCGCCTGCCGTTTCCCGCACGGCCACAGCCGCACGATCGAGATCGTCGTCGTCAGCCACACGCTCGATGCCCGCGACATGGTTTGCGATTTCAAGGCGCTCTCCGCCGTCGCGACCGAGGCCGTGCAACGCCTCGACCACGCCTTCGCACTGAACACCTCCGACCCCCGCTTCGCGGAAATGCGCGCCGCCTACGGCGAACGCGTGCTCGCGTTTCCCGGCGTCGACCCGACGAGCGAGATCCTCGCGCGCGAGATTTTCCGGCTGATCGGCGACAAGCTCGCCAGTCAGTCGGCCGACCCCGCCCACCCCATCGCCAGTCATGTCCGCCTCGAGCGCGTGCGCGTGACCGAAACCGGGACGAGCTGGGCGGAATACTGGGAGTAGGCCGGAAAATCGAAATCGCGGCTTTGCGCTTCGCCGCATTTTTGCCACAGTTCGCGCCGCCCGCCATGTCCGCCGAACTCACCGATCTTTACCAGCAGGTCATCCTCGACCACAACCGCCGCCCGCGGAACCGCGGCAAGCTGCCAACGGCCAACCGCGTCGCCCACGGCGACAACCCGACCTGCGGCGACCAATGCAGCGTCTATCTCCGCCTCGACGGCGACCGGATCGCGGAGATCTCGTTCGACGGCTCCGGCTGCGCCATCTCGCAGGCCAGCGCGTCGCTCATGACCACGCAGCTCAAGGGCAAGAGTGCTGCGGAGGCCGCGGCGCTCTACAAGAATTTCCACGAAATCGTCACGACCGGCAAGGAGCCCGAGGAAATCAGCGATCTCGCCGCGTTCGCGGGCGTCCACGCGTTTCCCGCGCGGATCAAGTGCGCGACACTCGGCTGGCACGCCGCGCTCGAGGCCCTCAAGGGCGAGCCGACGCCGACCACGACCGAGAGCCACACGGACTAGGCAATCGTTCTCGCAATCCGTCTCGTTCTCCGGAAATCCGGGAGAACGACTACGAGAAAGAGAACGAGAACGATTTTTCGTCGCCCCTCTCTCACGGCCTCAATTGCCGCGCATGATGTCCGCTGCCGGCCGGCCCGCGCGGAGCAGTGCCGCCATCCGCTCCATCGTCGGGGCGATGTGTTTGAAAAACTCCCGGTAACCCGGGCACAGGTAACTCACGCCCGGCTCGTCCTCGCCCGCCGCGATGAAGCGGTGCTTCGGGCAGTCGCCGTTGCACGCAAACCGCGCCGGGCACTCGCGGCACACACCCGGCAGGTCCGCCTTCGCGTCGCCAAACGACCTCGCCGGCACGCCGTGACCGAGATCGGCCAGCGGCGTCGCGTGCAAATTACCGAGCCGGTGCCCGGGGTAGACATAATGATCGCACGCGTAGACGTCGCCATTGTGCTCGAGCGCGAGCGCCGCCCCGCACCGTTCCTGGAACACGCACACCGGCGCCTCCAGCCCCAGCCACGCGCTCAGCGCGGCGTCGAAATTCTGCACGAACACCCGCCCGACATCGCGCCGCACCCAATGGTCGAAGATCGTCGAGAGAAACACTCCCACGTCCCGCGGCTCGGCACACTCGGGCGCCACCTCGACGGCGGCCAGCACCCGCGGCACCAGTCCGTCGCGCCCGTCCCGCGGCGCCCCGTGTGCCAACCCGTGGGCCGCTTCCGCCGGCCCGGCCCGGCGCTCGACCAGCGGGATGAATTGCATGTAGTCCGACCCCGCAGTCCGCAGGAATTCGTAGACCCGGCGCGCGTGGCGGACGTTGCGCCGGTGCACCACCGTCAGCGTGTTGAAATCCACGCGATGCCGTTTCAACACGCCGAGCCCGTGCATCACGTTGTGCCACGACGGATGGCCGCCCCGGTCGACGCGGTAGCTGTCGTGCAGCTCGCGGGGCCCGTCCAGGCTGAGGCCGACCAGGAATTTGTTTTCCGCTAAAAACCGGCCCCACGCGTCGTCGAGCAGCGTGCCGTTGGTCTGCAGCGTGTTCGTCACGCGCCGGCCCGCCGCGTAGGTTTGCTGCAGCCGCACGGCCCGGCGGAAAAACTCGATCCCCATCAGCGTCGGTTCGCCGCCCTGCCACGCAAACACCACCGTCCCGCCCGGCTGCGATGCCAGATAGTCCCGGATAAACGCCTCCAGCGTGGCATCGCTCATCCGGGGCACCGCTGTCTGCGGATAAAGCGACGAGGCCTTTTCCCGGTAGAAGCAATAGGAACAATCGAGGTTGCACCGCGCGCCGAACGGTTTCGCCGTTACGTGGAATCCACGCGACCACGGCGTCGGCGGCAGGAGAATCGTTTCGGGAGCGTGCATCGCGGCGACGGTCCAGCGTATCGCCCCGGGAGCGCGCCCGCTGCGCGTCAACTGGCAAAATGGGCGCGCCGTTTGCCAAGCCGGGGCAAACTCCGATGGTGACAGCCCTGCCTCCCTGGCGTTCGCTCTTCACTTCCATGTTCAACGGCCGCGACCTCCGCTCCGACTTCCCCACGCTGCACCAGCAGGTGCACGGCAAGCCGCTCGTTTATCTCGACAACGCCGCCACCGCGCAAAAGCCGCAGGTCGTGATCGACGCGCTCTCGCGTTTCTACGAACGCGACAACAGCAACGTCCACCGCGGCCTCCACGCACTCTCGATGCGCGCGACCGACGCCTACGAGGGCGCGCGCAGCCGGGTCGCGAAATTCGTCAACGCCGCCGATCCCGCCGAGATCGTCTTCACCCGCGGCACCACCGAATCGATCAACCTCGTCGCCGCGAGCTGGGGCGCCGCCAACCTCAAGCCCGGCGACGTCATCCTGCTCACCGAGATGGAGCACCACTCCAACCTCGTGCCGTGGCAACTCGTCGCCGCGCGCACCGGCGCAAAACTTCGCTACCTTCCCGTCCTCGGCGCCGATGTCGAGGGCGGGCTCGACCTCGCGCAACTCGACGCGCTTCTCACGCCCGAGGTGAAGGTCTTCGCGTTCACCCACGTCTCGAACACCACCGGCACGATCAATCCCGTCGCCGACCTCTGCGCAAAGGCCCGCGCCCGCGGCATCGTCACCGTGATCGACGGCGCGCAGTCCATCGGCCACCTGCCGGTCGACGTGCGCGCGGTCGGTTGCGATTTCTACGCCTTCTCCGGCCACAAGATGGCCGGCGTCACCGGCATCGGCGCGCTCTACGGCCGCCGCGCGCTGCTCGACGCAATGCCGCCTTATCAGGGCGGCGGCGGCATGATTTCCAACGTCGAGTTTTTCGAGAGCCGCTGGAAGCCGAGCCCCGAGCGCTTCGAGGCCGGCACGCCCAACTTCGGCGACGCCGTCGCGCTCGGCGTCGCGTGCGATTACCTCGACGGCGTCGGTCGCGACGCGATCGCACAGCACGACGCCGAGCTCGGCGGGCTCGCCTGCGAAAAACTCGCGACGCTTCCCGGCATCCGCCTCCTCGGCCCGCGCCCCGGCGCGCCGCGCAGCGGCGTCGTGAGCTTCGCCTTCGCCGACGTGCACGCGCACGACGTCGTGACATTCGCCGACGAGGATGGCATCGCGCTCCGCGGCGGCCACCACTGCAACCAGCCGCTCATGCGCAAGCTCGGCCTGACCGGCACGACGCGCGCGAGTTTCTACATCTACAACACGCCCGAAGAGATCGACGTCCTCGTTTCCTCCCTCCAGCGCACGCTGAAGTTTTTCCGGGGCGCCTGAAGCTTGCGGCACACCTCCTCGCGGCCAAGAGTTCGCCGCTGCGATGGAACCGTCCACCCTCTTCCCCGGAATCGAATCTTGGGACGACTTCACCGCACACGCTGCCACGCTCAGCGACCTCGGACGTGGCACCGCATTCGAACACATCGTCCGCCACTTCCTTCGCGTCGACCCGAAATACCGCACGAAACTCGCCGACGTCTGGTTCCACCACGAAGTCCCCGCCGGCCTCCGCGCCCACCTGAATTTCCCGCCGCGCGACGAAGGCATCGACCTCCTCGCCCGCACTCACACCGGCGAATTCTGGGCGATTCAGGCGAAATATCGCTCCGACGCTGACGCGACGCTTACCCATCGTGAGCTCTCCACATTCACCTCGCTCGCGTTCACCGTCTGCCGCGAAATCAGCTTCGCCCTCGTCTGCACGACGACCGCGCGCATCCCCGGCATCCTTGAAGACCTCCCGAAACTCGGCGACCTCACCGCCGAAACTTGGAGCGAACTCGGCCCCGATTTCTTCGCCTCCCTCCGCGCCTCTCTCGCCGCCTCCACACCACCTGCACCTCCTCTTCCACGCACACCCCAAGCGCACCAACTGAAGGCGATCGGAGAGGCACTCACCCACTACCGCGACAAGAACGAATCGCGCGGCAAACTCATCAGCCCGTGCGGCTCGGGCAAAAGTCTCACCGCCTACTGGATCGCGCAAAAGCTCGGCGCCCGCCGCGTCCTCATCGCCGTCCCCAGCCTCGCCCTCGTCCGCCAGACCCTCGAGACGTGGATGCGCGAAGCCCTCGCCGACGCCCGCCGCGTCGACTGGCTTTGCGTGTGCAGCGACGCCGAGGTCACGCGCACTGACACCGCTGAGACCGTAGCTCACGTCCACGAACTCGGTATACCCTGCGACACCGCGCCCGCCGCCCTCGCCGCGCACCTCAAGATGCTGAGCGCCACACCCGGCCTCCAAGTCGTTCTCACCACCTACCAAAGTTCGCCCGTCCTCGCCGCCGCCGCGCGCACCGCCGGCTACGGCTTCGATTTCGCCGTCCTCGACGAAGCCCACAAAACCACCGGCAAGGCCGCTGGCGTCTTCGCCCACCTCCTCGACGACGCCCACCTTCCGCTCCCGCGCCGTCTCTTCATGACGGCCACCGAGCGTCGTTTCGCCGGCACCTCCGACGACATCGTGTCGATGGACGACCCCGCGCTCTACGGGGAAACGTTTTCGCTCCTCACCTTCAAAGCCGCCATCGCCGCCGAGCCCGCCATCCTCTGCGACTACCGCATCCTCACCATCGGCGTGCGCCAGTCCGACGTCGCCGCGCTCGTCGCCGCCAACCGCTGGCTCGACCTCGGCCACGACGGCCCCGACGAAATCACCGCGCTCGCCCTCGCCAGCCTCATTGCGTTGCGACGCGCCACCGCCGCCCACGGCGTGCGCCACACCGTCTCCTTTCACAGCAGCATCGCCCGCGCGCGCGATTTCCAAACCCTCTGCAACCGTCTCAACGCGCACCTCACCGTCGAGCCGCCCATCCCCGCCCACCACGTTTCCGGGAAACTCGGCAGCGCCGCCCGCCAGCGCGAAATCAAAGCCTTCCTCGCCAACACGCCCTCCCTCATCACCAACGCCCGCTGCTTGACCGAAGGCGTCGACGTCCCGGACATCGACTGCGTCTTCTTCGCCGACCCGAAAGGCAGCACCATCGAGATCGTGCAAGCGGCAGGACGCGCCCTCCGCCTCGCGCCGAGAAAAACGCGCGGCTACATCCTGCTCCCGCTTGTCGTCCCCGACGGCGCGACGCTCGACGAAGTCACGGCGACGAGCGCCTTCAAATTTGTGCTCTTCGTCCTGCGCGCGCTGGCCGCGCACGACGAACGCATCATCGAATGGTTCCGCGCCACCGCCGAAGGCCGCACGCCAGAAGTCGGCAGTTTGGTCGATTTCGACTTCGCCAACGTCATCGCTCCGCTCGGGGTGAACGCCGCGGACTTCGCGAAGCAGATCGAAGTGAAGTGTTGGGAGAGCGTGGCGAAGTTGGCATATGCGAGCTACACGGAAGCTCAGGCTTGGGCCGAAAAACTTCGGATCAAATCGCAGCTCAGATGGCGGGAGACACACGACGAGCTGTCCCGAACCAATCAGTGGCCTAAGGACATCCCAAAAGCGGTTAACAGCGTTTATCGGAAGCGTGGGTGGGTTGATTGGGGCGAATTTTTTGGCACCGGCAAGAAAGCCGTCCGCAGAACCAAAGGATTTCACCGCTACAAGCTGGTGCCATTCGAGGAAGCTCGCGCGTGGGCCAGGACTCTCGGCGTTCGGTCGTCGGAGCAGTGGCAGCAAAAATTCCGCTACGGACTCATGCCTGAACTTGGACAAATGCGCGTGGATGTCCCGAGTCACCCAGACCGGAGCTACAAGGGAAAAGGTTGGACTAGCTGGGAAGACTTTCTCGGCGCAGATTGGCTGCCCTTCGACCAAGCCCGCGCTTTCGCCCACTCCCTAAAATTCACCGGACAGCGCCAGTGGAAGCGATACTGCAAAGATAAACCGGCTGACCTTCCGCCGAAGCCCGAGAACATTCCCGCCTCTCCGTGGTATGCCTACGCCAACCGCGGCTGGGCCGGCTGGCGCGACTGGCTCGGCACCGAAAAGCCGGTGCGCGAAAAATCCGACCCCACTACGCCTGCGAAGCCGCGCGCTCCGCGCAAACCGCGCCCGAGCCGTTTCCGCGATTTCGACTCCGCCCGCGCCTTTGCCAACGCGCTCCAACTGGAAAGCTCCACCGGCTGGCAGGCCTACATCGAAGGCAAGCGCCCCGAGAAACCACCTCTCCCCGCCGACATTCCCCGCACGCCGCGCAACGCCTATCGCGACCACTGGCAAGGCTGGGGCGACTGGCTCGGCACCGGCAACGTCGCGCCCTTCCGCAAAATCTTCCGCCCCTTCGTCGAAGCCCGCGCCTTCGCTCGCACCCTCGGCCTCCGCACCGGCGAAGATTGGAACGTCTGGAGCCGTTCCCCCGGCAATCGTCCGCCCGACATTCCCTCCAGCCCCGAAATCGTCTACCGCGACCAAGGCTTCACCACCTACCGCGATTTCCTCCAGCCGCCCACGTGAACAGCGCGGAACCGCCGAATTTGCACTCGGCATCGGAAGGTAGCCTGTTATCGCTGTCCGCATCCCTGCCGCGCCATGAACACGCCTGTCAAACCGCTCACGACGCTCCGTTTCCACGGCGGGCGATTTGAAGCTGCCGCCGGGTTTCTGGAAATCGATACCCTGCCCGAGCTGCTCGCCTACAAAAAGCTGCTCGTCGAAACGGCCAAAGCGCTCTGGCGCGCCCGTCACCCGCAGCGCGAGCGTCTGCCGAAGTATTTCGAGGATGGCATCCAGTTGTTCTTTCGCGAGGTGGGGAAAGGCTCCGCCTGCGTGCCGATCGAACGCTCCTACCCCGTGTTCGAAGCGGATGAACTCGGTCTCGACGCCGAGGACGACGTTGCCGCCGCCGTCGGCTTGATCGACGACTGCATCGAGGCCGGAAACTCCCCCACCGACGCGCCGCTCCCAGAACGTTTTCCCCGAAGTGTCCTGGTGCTGTTCGAGGACTTTGGCCGGACGCTGCGCTCCGATGAAAGCGTGGAGTCCCGTGGCGCAGGACGCAGCAGCGCGGTTGATTACACGCCACGCACCCGCGACGTGCTGCTCGCCCGGGTGCGCGATGGCTATGAGGACGCGGTTGACGTGACCGGCGAGGTGCGTGCCGCCAGCCTGCGGCCGGCGGGTGGCGGCGAATTCACGCTTTCGCTCGAACGCGGCGGCAAGACCGAGGGCGTCTTTTCGCCGGAACACGAAGCCCGCGTCACACAGGCACTCCACGAGCACCGCACGCTGCAACTCCGCGTGCGTGGCACCGGGCAATTCGACGCCGATGGCTCGCTCCGCCGGATCAAACCCGGCGCGCAGGTCGAAATCGTCGCCCGCGGCGAACCCGTGTTCGACCCGACCGCGAAACCCATTTGGGAGATTGTTGAGGAGATCAGCCGTGACGTGCCGGCGGCAGCGTGGGCCAAGGTTCCGACTGACGGCGCGCGCAATCTCGACCACTACCTATACGGCCATCCGAAGGTCGCGGAAGAATGAAGACGGTGTTTGCCGATGCGAACTACTGGATCGCGCTGATCAATCCCAGAGACGATCTTCGCGACCGAGCCAGAGCGGCGACCGCACAGGTTGGATTGCGACTCGTCACCACTGATTGGGTCTTGTTGGAGGTGCTGAACTATTTCGCCGACAAGGGCGCGGCGGTGCGGCTTACCGCCGCCCGCACCTGCGATTCGATTCGCAACAGCCCGAATGTCGAGGTCGTGCCGGCGCTGCGCAATGACTTGGAGGCGACAACCGCCCTATATCGTCAGCACGCCGACAAGGAGTGGAGCGCCGTCGATTGCCATTCGCTCAAAGTAATGCGCGAGCGCCAGATCGACGAAGCGCTCACGCACGATCATCATTTCGAGCAGATGGGTTTCAAGGCCCTCCTTCGATAACAAGCGATGCGCGCGTCCGATTCGCATCGTAAAAGGCGGCCCTGAGTTGCAGGTCGAGGACATCGTAAACTGCGTCGATTCACGCGGACTTGCCTCCCCGGCTCCATGATTCGCAAAGTGCAGGACCTCGCGACGTGACACCAGGATGGAAAGGGCAGAGATAACCAGCCCGCACCGCCCGCCCGCGGACAACATCTGCGCGCACCTCGCCAATGGACGCGTGGCGGCGCGGCGTCTTCCGCCGCACTATGCCCGCACGCCCCCACCCCCGGGATGAATCTTCATGTCAGCTACCTCGGCCTGACGCTCCGCAATCCGCTGGTTGTGGGCGCTTCGCCGTTGGCCGACAAAGTCAGCACCTGCCGCGCGCTCGAGGCGGCCGGCGCCGGCGCGATCGTCATGCGTTCGCTCTTCGCCGAGCAGATCCAACCCGTGCTCCAGCTCGCGTCGGTCACGACGGGCACCACCACCGCCCCGCTCCCGGAATTTCCCGCGCTCGAGGATTACCAACTCGCACCCGGCCCCTATCTCCGGCACGTCACGCGCCTCAAGAAAGCGCTCCAGATTCCCGTCATCGCCTCGCTCAACGGCCGCCACCTCGGCCCCTGGGCCAACTGCGCGCGCCGGATCGAGGAAGCCGGCGCCGACGCGATCGAGCTCAACCCCTATCAAGTGGTCACGGACGTCTCGCTCTCCAGCGACCAGATCGAGATCGAGATTCTGAAAATCCTGCGCGCCGTGACCGCGACCGTGAAGATCCCCGTCGCGCTGAAACTGTCTCCCTTCCACACCTCGCTCGCGCAACTGGCCACGGCCGCCGAGCTTTCGGGCGCCGCCGGCCTCGTGCTCTTCAATCGTTTTTGCCAACCCGACTTTGATGTCGAGAACCTTGAGGTCCAGCCGCAGATCGCACTGTCGGAACCATCCGAGCTGTTGTTGCGCCTGCGCTGGCTCGCCATTCTCTCCCCGCAAATCCGCGGCTCGCTCGGCTGCAGCGGCGGCGTGCATCGGGCGCACGATGTCGTGAAGGCGATCCTCGCCGGCGCCCACGGCGTCCAGGTCGTCTCGGCGCTGCTGAAGAACGGCCCGGAGTTTGTCGCCGCATTGCTGCAGGGCGTCACGGAATGGATGGAGACGCACTACTACGCGTCGTTCGACGAATGCCGCGGCGTGATGGACCTGCGCCACTGTCCCGATCCCGCCGCGCACGAGCGCGCCGGCTACATCCGCGTCCTGCAGGGCTGGCGCGGCTGAGGGCGCGCGGTGCGGATTCCGGCTGGAGTTTGCCCGGCGGTTTTGCCACTCCTGACCTTCTATGAAACTCGTTCCCACCCTCGGAGTCGCGCTCGCCACGTGCGCCGCGCTGCTCCCGGGCCACGCGCGCGCCGACGAAGGCATGTGGCTCTTCTCCAATCCGCCCCGCGCCCAGCTCAAGGCCAAATATAATTTCGATGTCACCGACGCGTGGCTCGAACACCTCATGAAGGCGTCCGTCCGCTTCAACAGCGGCGGGTCCGGCTCCTTCGTCTCCGCCGACGGCCTCGTCATCACCAACCACCACGTCGGCCTCGACGCGCTCCAAAAGTTCAGCACGCCCGCCAGGAACTACGTCGTCGATGGCTTCTACGCGCAGACGTCCGCCGACGAGATCAAATGCGTCGATCTCGAGCTCAACGTCCTCCAGTCGATCGAGGACGTGACCGCGCGCGTCAACGCCGCCGTCCTCCCCGGCACCTCCGACAACGATGCGATGCTCGCCCGCCGCAAGATCACCGCCGAGATCGAGAAGGAATCGCTCGATAAAACCGGGCTGCGCAGCGACGTCGTCACGCTCTACCAAGGCGGCGCCTACCACCTCTACCGTTACAAGCGTTACACCGACATCCGCCTCGTGTTCGCGCCCGAGCAGCAGGCGGCGTTTTACGGCGGCGACCCCGACAACTTCGAGTATCCCCGCTACGACCTCGATATCTGCCTGTTTCGCGTCTACGAAAACGGCCGGCCGGTGAAGCCCGACAGCTTCCTGAAATGGTCGGCCGCCGGCGCGCGCGACGGCGACCTCGTCTTCGTCTCCGGGCATCCCGGCCGCACGAGCCGGCAGTTGACGGCGCCGGAACTCGAATACCTCCGCGACAACCAGATCCCCTACATCCAGCAGTTGCTCAAGCGACGCGAGGTGCTGCTCATCGCGTGGAGCGCCCGCAGCGAGGAGAACGCGCGGCGCGCGAAGGACGACCTCTTCGGCTACCAGAATTCCCGCAAGGTCTACGACGGCGAGCTCGCCGCACTGCAGGATCCGGTGTTCCTGGGCGCGAAACTCGACGCCGAGACTGCGTTCAAGCGCCAGCTCGCCGACCGACCCGAGGGCAAGGACGCGCTCGCCGCCTACGACCGCATCGCCAACGCCCAGCTCACCGTCGCCGGCATCGCGCAACGCGCCCGCTTCCTCGAGAACGGCGCCGGCTTCGATTCCGCGGCGGCCACCATCGCACGCGAACTGCTGCGCGCCGGCGACGAGCGCCCGAAGCCCAACGGCGAGCGGCTCAAGGAATATTCCGACGCCCGCCGCCCGTCCTTCGAGCAGGAACTGTTCTCCGACAAGCCGATTTATCCCGATTACGAAATCGTGACCCTCGGCGACTCGCTGACGTTCCTGGTCGAGCAGCTCGGCTACCACGATCCGCTCGTCCAGAAAATCCTCGCCGGCAAATCGCCGCGCGAGCGCGCCGCCGAGTTGATCAACGGCACGCACGTCCGCGACGTGGCGTTCCGGCACCAGCTCTACGACGGCGGCGCCGCCGCGGTCGCCGCGGCCCACGACCCGTTGATCGAAGTCGAGCGGCTCATCGATCCCGAGGCCCGCGCGCTCCGCAAGATCGTCGAAACGCAAAACGAGATCAAGCAGCAGGCGCAAGCCGTGATCGGCAAGGCGCGTTTCGCGATCTTCGGCACGAGCGTCTATCCCGATGCGACGTTCACGCTGCGCCTCAGTTACGGCCAGGTGAAGGGTTACGAGGAGAACGGCCGGCAGGTCCCCGCGCTCACGACGATCGCCGGCCTCTACGAACGCAGCGCCGAGCACCACAACAAGGAGCCCTTCGACCTGCCCCCGCGCTGGATCGCGAAGAAGTCCGCCCTCGATCTCTCGACGCCGTTCAACTTCGTGAGCACCGACGACATCATCGGCGGCAACTCCGGCAGCCCGGTGGTCAACGCCGCCGGCGAATTCGTCGGCATCATCTTCGACGGCGACATCCAGTCGCTCTCGGGCGAGTTCGGCTACGATGACCGCCAGGCCCGCGCCGTCAGCGTGCACAGCGGCGGCATCATCGAGGCGCTGCGCAAGGTTTACGACGTGCCGGCGCTCGCCGGCGAACTCGTGACCGGCAAGCGCTGATTGCACCCCGATCACCGATCGCGATGAGCGGGCGCCCTCGCGCGTCCGCTCACGCCGGAGGGCCGGCGTTTTCCGCGGCCCCCTTCCTGCTGACGCGCCCTTCGCCGGGCCTTCCGCGCAAAACACTACTGCAAAATCGCGTCGTCGCACCCGGGGCCTTTCCCCCACGTAGAAACCCACTTGGTCTCCGCAACAACCGCCGACATTCAGACTTCCCACTCTCGCACCGCACCGTAGCTTTCGCGGTGCAATCATGAACATCGTCGTCGACGAGGCTCCAGCCCTCGTCACCACAACCGCCGGCATCATGTAGCATGAGTCTGCCCGAACCACGCAAAGATGAACCTTCATCGCCCCACCCCGCCGGCCGGGCGAGCGAAGCCGAGGCGGCTGTCCGCGAGCCGGGTCGCCAGCTGGAGTTGATCAGCGAAAATTTTCCCGCCGGCGCCCTCTACCAATACATCGTCACCGCCGACGGCCGGCGGCTGCTCACCTATCTCGGCCGCGGGTTCGAGCGGATCTTCGGCGAACTCCCCGACCGGTTGCCCATCGATATCACCTGGCTTTCCGCGCGGATCCACCCGGCCGACGAACCCGGCATGGCCGAGGCCGGCATCCGCTCGCATCGCGAACTCAGCCCCTTCCAGCAGGAGGTCCGCATCCGCCACGCCGACGGCGCCGAACGCTGGGTGAGCTTCCGCTCGCAACCCCGCGCGCTCTCCGACCTCAGCGTGGTCTGGGACGGTGCGATCATCGACGTGACCGAGCGCCGCCGCGCCGAGGAATCCATCCGGCGCCAGGCGGAGTTCCTCGCCGCGTTGAACCAGACGACGTTCGAGCTGCTCGGCCGGCGCAACGTCGCCGATCTCCTCCAGGCGCTGGCCGAGCGCGCCGCCGTCCTCCTCAACTCGCCCCACGCCGAAATCTCCCTGCTCGAGGGCGACCACCTCGTCGTCCGCGCATTCTCGAAGGGCCGCGAGTATCTCGTCGGCGACCGCGTCGGGCGCCACGAGCCCGCGCTCTCGTGGCGCGCGATCGACACCCGCGCCCCGGTCGTCACCGAGCGCTACGCCGAGCACCCGGACAGCCGCGAGGTCTACCGGGCGCGCGGCGTGCAGGCCACCGCCGTGTTTCCGATCGTGCGCGGCGCGGACTGCGTCGGCGTCCTCGGCGTGGCGCGCGAAAAACCGGGCGATCCGTTTTCGGCGGTCGACGTGCAGGAGGGCACGCTGCTCGCGCAGATGGCCGCCCTCGTGCTCCACCACGCCGGCGTCTATCAGGAGGCGGTGCGGGAGGCCGAGACCCGCACGGTGGCGTTGCGTGAGAGCGAGGAGCGGTTTCGCGGCGTCTTCGACAAGAGCCCGATCGTGATCGGCCTGCTCTCGGTGCCCGACGGACACATCCTCGAGCTCAACGCCGCGGCGCTCGCGACCTTCGGCTACGCGCGGGAGGAGGTCGTCGGCCGCACCGCCGTCGAGCTGAGCCTGTGGGCCGATCCGGCGCGGCGCGAAGTCTATTTGGAAAAACTGCAGGCCGAGGGCGCGGTGACCGGCTTCGAGGCGGAGATGCGCCGCAAGAACGGCGAGACGTTCACCGTCCTGCACAGCGGCACGTTCGTGACCATCGGCGGCCGGCCCTACACCCTCAATTCCCTGCAGGATATTTCCCCGCGCAAGCAGTCCGAGGCGGCGCGCGACCGGTCGCTCGCGATGATGCGGGCCACCCTCGAGTCGACCGCGGATGCCATCCTCGTGGTCAACGCCGAGGGCCGGATCGAAACCTACAACCGCAACTTCGCCACGATGTGGCGGCTGCGCGAAGAGCCCGCCGGCCCGCCCGACGAGGCCCGCCTGCTGCGCACGGTGCTCGACCAACTCGTCGCACCCGAGGAGTTTCTTGCCAGCGTCCGCGACCTTTACGCGCGGTCCGAGCAGGAGGTTTTCGACGTGCTCCACTGCAAGGACGGCCGCGTCGTCGAGCGCTACTCGCGGCCGCAGATTGTCGTGCACCGGCCCGCGGGACGTGTCTGGAGTTTCCGCGACATCACCAAACGCCGCCGGGCCGAGGCCGCCCTGCGCGAAAGCGAGGAGCGGTTCCGCGTCCTGGCCGAGGTCTCCCCGGTCGGCATCTTCAGCTCCGACCCCGCCGGCCGGTGCACCTTCGTGAATCGCCGCTGGTGCGAGATCGCCGGCCTGACCGCGGAGGAGGCGATGGGCGTGGGCTGGACGGCTGCGCTGCATCCCGACGACCGGGACCGCGTCGCCGCGTCGTGGGCCGAAGCCGTGCGCCTGGGCGAATCCTCCGCGGCGGAGTTTCGTTTCGTGCGGCCCGACGGCACCGTGACCTGGCTCGTCGGCCAGTCGCGCGCCCATTTTCACGCCGACGAGACCCTCGCCGGCTACGTCGGCACCATCACCGACGTCACCAATCTCAAACGCGCCGAGGAGGAACGGAAACGCATCGAGACGCAGATGCGGCAAAGCCGGAAGATGGAATCGCTCGGCACCCTCGCCGGCGGCATCGCGCACGATTTCAACAACATTCTCAACGGCACCTTCGGGTTCGTCGACCTCGCCCGCCTCGAGCTGCCGCCGGGCCACACGGTGCACGCGTGGCTCGACCGCATCGCCGCCTCGTCCCAGCGCGCCCGTGAACTCGTGCGCCAGATTCTCACCTTCAGCCGCAAGAACGAGGGCGACCGCGTGCCACTCCGCCTCCAGGTCGTGGTGGGCGAGGCGCTGCGCCTCCTGCGCTCGACGCTGCCCGCCACCGTCGAGCTCGCCGCCCGCATCGAGGCCGACACGCCTCCGGCGCGCGCCGACGTCACCCAGATCCACCAGGTCGTCCTGAACCTCTGCACCAACGCGTGGCACGCCCTGCCCCCGCGCGGCGGCCGCATCGCCGTGACGCTCGAACCGTGGACCGTCACCGCCGACCAGGTCGCCGAGCAGCCCGAGCTCAAGGCGGGGCCCACCGTGCGCCTGACCGTCACGGACAACGGCAGCGGCATGGACGCCACCACGCTGGAGCACATCTTCGAGCCGTTCTTCACCACCAAGGACATCGGGTCGGGCACCGGCCTCGGCCTGGCCGTCGTGCACGGCATCGTGCAGTCGCACGAAGGCGCGATCGTGGTGCGCAGCGCGGTCGGCGCCGGCACGGCGTTCGAGTTGTATTTTCCCGCCGTCGCGGTCGAACCGACCCCGCCGCCCGCGAAGCCTCCCGAAGTGCCGCGTGGCGCGGGCGAACGCATCCTCGTCGTCGATGACGACGCCGTCAGCGGTTTCGTCCTCGAAAAGCTCGTCGAAAGTCTCGGCTACATCCCGACGCGCTGCACGCGGCCCGAGGAGGCGCTGGCCCGCTTCACGGCGGCGCCTTCGGCCTTCGACCTCGTCGTCTCCGATCTCGCGATGCCCGGCATGAACGGCGAGGAGCTGATGGAACACCTCGTCAAGATCCGCTCCGACATCCCCATCATCGTCGTCAGCGGTTACGTCGAGACGGCGCGACAGCGGATTCTCGATCGCGGCATTGCCCGCGCGGTGCTGCGCAAGCCGGTGTCGCGGGGCGAACTCGCGGAGTCGCTCGCCCAGAACCTGCGGCACCTGCACTGAGGACCGGACGCCGCCGGCGCGGTCGTGCGCCTCGCGGATCGCGTTTCGGCTCCACCCCGCGACGTTTCCGCCGCCGCTCCGCGATCACCCGCCCGGAGGCGGCGTTTACGCGGATTTTGCGGCGGCATAACCGTCCCTAATTTATCGCCCTTCGCCGGAAGGCCCGGATTCAGAACCGGCCGTCATCGTCGATCTGAAGGACGGACGCGCATCCCGCCGGTCCGGGCAGCTGCGCCGCCGCCATGTTTTTCCATCAAGTCAGCCCTCGTCATTTTCAAGCATGCAATCCGCCGCCAACCCCAAGACCAAAACGATCTTCACCCTCCGCAAGAGCCTGGTGCTCCTCTGGGGCATTCCCACGGTCGGCATGGTGCTCGGCGCGGGGGCCGCGTTCATCGGCAACCTTCCGGTGCAGCAATCCATCCGCCAGGCCACGACGGAAATCGCGCCGCTCGCCGACCTGGCCCGCACGCTGCAGCATGAGGTGCTGCTGATTCAGGATGATTTCACCGACCTTTCGGCGACGCGCAAGCAGGGCGAAATGCCGGAGAAATTTGCCGACGCGGAAAAACACCGCCAGTCCATCCAGCAGGGCGTCGCGCGTTTTCGCACTGCGGCCCGCGCGAGCGACGATGCCGCGGGTCTCGCGCGTCTCGACCAGATCGACGCCGCCGTGGACGCCTATTGCGCCACCGGCGGGCGGATGGCCACCGCCTTCGTCACGGACGGCACGGCCGCCGGCAACGTCATCATGGAGGAATTCGACGCCGCTTCGGACCGGTTGCAGGCCGCGCTCACGCCGTTTGCCGAGACTCAGATATCTCTCTTCGAGACCAGCCTCGGCACCGCCTCCCATCAACAGGCAAAAATCAGCCGCCTGCTCCTCGCCTCGGGTCTCGTGGTGGCGGCCATCTCCGCCGTCATCGGAATCCTCATCGCCGGGTCCGTCATGCGGCAACTCTTCCAGGCCGCCGAAACCCTCATCCAGTCGAGCACGCAGAACAGCGCCTTCGCCGGCCAGATCACGACCTCGGCACAAGCCCTGGCCGACGGCGCCAGCGCCCAGGCCGCTGCGCTCGAGGAAACCGCCTCCACCCTCGAGGAAATCTCGAGCATGACCCAGCGCAACGCCGCCTCCGCCGGCAACGCCAAGACCCTCTCCGCCCAAACCCGCACCACCGCCGACACCGGCGCCGCGCAGCTGCAATCCATGCAAGCCGCGATGGAGGCGATCAAATCCTCCAGCAAGGATATCACCAAGATCTTGAAGACGATCGACGAGATCGCGTTCCAGACCAACATTCTCGCGCTCAACGCCGCGGTCGAAGCCGCCCGGGCGGGCGAGGCCGGCATGGGCTTCGCCGTCGTCGCCGAGGAGGTCCGCGCCCTCGCCCAGCGCTCGGCGCAGGCCGCCCGCGACACCGCCGACAAGATCGAGGCCTCCACCCTCAAGAGTCAGCAAGGCGTCCAGATCAGCACGGAGGTCGCGAATAACTTCGAGGCCATCCAGCGCCAGATCCAGCAACTCGACACCCTCGTCGCCGAGATCGCCGCCGCGTCCTCGGAGCAAAGCACGGGGCTGAAACAGTTGAACGAAGCCGTCGCGCAAATGGATCGTGTCACCCAGCAGAACGCCGCGACCGCCGAGGAATCGGCCGCCGCCGCGGGCGAACTCAACGCCCACGCCGGGGAGATCACCGCGGTGGTCGGCGGGTTGCTCCGCAGCGTCGGCGGCCGGCGTGAGCTCGACAGCCTCGGCCAGCGCGGCGAGTCGAAGGCCGGTGGCCGCCGGAAAAGCGACGATGCGACACCAGTCCCGACTCAAAAAAGTCCCGCCGCGCCGCGCGCGGAGGGAACCCATCCGGTCGCCGGCAACGGGGCCCCGTCGCCGGCCCTTGCCACTTCCTCCAGGGGCGGCGCCGGGATTCCCGCGACGGCCGACTTCTTCCGCAGCTGAGGGGCGGCGCGCGCAACCCCGCGCGATTCCCGCCTCGACCGCGGTTGCGGCCGCACCACGGCCCCGCCCGCGCCCGTCTGCGACTTCACCCGCGACCGCGGACCGGCCGCATTCCGCCGCCACCGCTTGCGGCGGCACGTTTACGACGCTCTTTTCCTTTGAAACTCGGCACGAAAGCGGCATCAGTTGCGTCCGTTTTGTTCCCTTAGTCCCACTTTGAATCTCCCCCGGATTCACCGATTCCCGATTCCTCTATGAGCACTCCCGCCGCCGGCGAAAAGAAACCTGCGTCACAACCGTCCGCCGCGCACGCGAAACCCAAATACCCCGGCAATCGCGTCACGTGCAACGGCAACTATCTCGTCACGCAATACGTCGAGACGCGCATCACCGAGGGCGGTGTGTTCTACCCGATCACTCCTTCGACCGAGGGCGGCGAGATCTATCAGCAGTCCTTTGCCTCCGGCGAACTCAACGTCTGGGGCGCGCAAAAAGTCGCGGTCGAGACCGAGGGTGAGCACGCCGCCCAGGGCGGCGCCACCGCTTACGCCGTGCAGGGCCGCCGCACCGTCAATTTCACGTCCGGCCAGGGCATCGCCTACGCGATGGAGCAGTATTACCATGCGCCCGGCAAACTCTCCACGATGGTCCTCCAGGTCGGCGCCCGCGCGCTGACCAAGCACGCCCTCAACGTCCACTGCGGCCACGACGATTTCTACGGCGCGCTCGACACCGGCTGGACGATGATGATGGCCAAGGATGCCCAGCAGGCCGCCGACCAGGGCATCATCATGCGCAAGGTGAACGAGCTCTCGCTCAATCCCGGCATGAACATCCAGGACGGCATGCTCACGACTCACTCGGAGCGCATGTATCTCGCGCCCGAGGCCGAGTTCCTCCGCGAATATCTCGGCGCGCCCGACGACCAGATCGACTGCCCCACGCCGGCCCAGCGCGAGCTCTTCGGCCCGAAGCGCCGCCGCGTGCCGCGGATGATGGATTTGAAAAATCCGATCCTCCTCGGGCCCGTCCAGAACCAGGAGCATCACATGAACGGCGTCGTCGCGCGCCGGAATAATTTCAACGAGCCCATCCTCGGCATGATCCAGGAAGCCATGGCCGAGTTCGGCCGGCTCACCGGCCGCCACTACGGCCTCATCCAGGAATACAAGACCGAGGATGCCGACACGGTCTTTGTTTCGCTCGGCTGCGCCGCCGACAACATCGAGGCCGCGTGCGATTATCTCCGCGAGCAGCGCAACGCGAAGGTCGGCTCGATCCACGTCAACGTCATCCGCCCGTTCCCCGAGGCCGCCGTCATCGAAGCGCTGCGCGGCAAGAAGAACGTCATCATTCTCGAGCGCACCGACGAGGGCCTCGCCGGCGACAACCCGCTCGCCCGCGACATCCGCGTCGCCCTCGGCAAAGCCAACGAGGCCGCGAAATTCGGCTCCGCGTCCGGCCTCCCCGCGCTCCCGCCCGCCGAGACGCCCCGCCTCTTCCGCGGCGCCTACGGCATCGGCTCCCGCGACTTCCGCCCCGAGCACACGCTCGGCGCCTATGAATTCGCCACCGGCGCCAGCCGCCGCACCGACGGCCGCAGCGCCGCCGACGGCGAGACGTTCTTCGTCCTCGGCGTCGATCATCCCTACGCCGTCATCAGCAAGGACACGCCGTCGCTCCTCCCCGAGGGCGCGATCGCCGTCCGCTTCCACTCCATCGGCGGCTGGGGCATGATCACCACGGGAAAGAACCTCGGCTCGATCATCGGCGACTTCGGCCAGTTCATTTCCGAGCAAACCCCGAGCTACGACGCGGATGGCTTCCTCGTGGACAAGCTGTTCGTCATGGCGAACCCGAAATACGGTTCGGAGAAAAAGGGCGCGCCCACGAATTACTACCTCACTGTCGCGCCCTCGCAGATCAAGGTGAACTGCGAGCTCAACCACGTCGATGTCGTCCTCTGCTGCGACCCCAAGGCCTTCACGCACACCAATCCGCTCGAGGGCATCAAGAAGGGCGGCGCCCTCGTCTGGGAGTCGAGCGAGTCGCCGGAAGTCGCGTGGCAGCGCGTCCCCGCGAAATACCGCCAGTGGATCCAGGAAAACAACATCCGCATCTACATCCTCCCGGGCTTCGACATCGCGAAAAAAGCCACCAACCAGACCGAACTGCAGCTCCGCATGCAGGGCAATTCCTTCCTCGGCGCCTTCTTCCGCGTCTCGCCGTTTCTGAAAACCTTCGGGATCACCGAGGAGAATTTCCAGAAGGTCGTCCACAAGCAGTATGTGAAAAAATTCGGCCGCTTCGGCGACGCCGTCGTGAAGTCCAACATGGAGGTCATGCAGCAGGGCTTCTCGCTCGTCACGGAGATCAAGATCGGACGGAGCGACGACGCCGACCGCTCCTCGATGCGCAATCCGCTGCTCTCGCCGATTGGCGAACACCATTTCGAGCCCACCGCCGGCTGCGGCTCGTCCGGTTGCGGCAGCATCCCGATGCCCGCCGCGCAACCCGCGCGCGCGCCGTTCCAGACGCTCTCCAAGTTCGACTCCGAGTTCCGCGCCGGCCTCGGCTACCACCAGCCTGCGGGCGCGTTCGCCTCCGTCGGCGTGATGGGCGCCGGCTCCGGTGCCACGCAGTCCAAATACGTCGCCCGTCGCGAAACGCCCGTCTACATCGCGGAAAATTGCACCCAGTGCATGGAGTGCATCACCGCGTGCCCCGACACCGCCCTGCCGAACACCGCGCAGGATGTCTCCACGGTGCTGAAGACCGCCGTCAACAATTACGTCACCGATCGCGAGCAGCGCCAGAAATTCGGCGCCGAACTTGCCGGCCTCGAGACTCGTGCCCGTGCGAAGATGAACGAGTCCGTCAAGGCCAAGACCAAGGTGCCGTTCAAGGACATCGTCCGCGACGAGGTCACGGCGCTCGCCACCGTCTCCGCGAAGGCCAAGGCCGAGTTCGTCAATATCATCGACAAGCTCCCGCTCTCCTACGGCAACGTCCCCGCCATCTTCCGTTCGCTCGAGGCCAAGACCCCCGGCAGCGGCGGCCTGTTCTCGATTTTCGTGTCCGATCTCTGCAAGGGCTGCGGCGAATGCGTGCAAGTCTGCGGCGATCACGACGCGCTCCGCATGACGCGCGAGACCGAGGACCTCAACGCCGAGCTCACCACCGCGCAGGTCTTCTCCCGCCTCCTGCCCGACACGCCGCAGAAATTCCTCGGCCTCTACAACGATGCCGAAGCCGCCAATTCCCGCGAGGCCGCGCTCCGCAATCACCTCATGGTGCGCCGCAACTACGAGGCGCTCGTCTCCGGCGACGGTGCGTGCGCCGGCTGCGGCGAGAAGAGCATCCTGCGCTCCGCCGCCTCGGTCACCGAGGCCTACATGCGGCCGATCTACCACAAGAAGGCCGACCGGCTCCGCGCCAAGGCTGCGCGCCTCCAGGCCGAGGGCCCCGCGAAACTCGCCGCCCTCAAGGCCCGCAACGAGAAGGAATACGCGCTCTTCAAGTTGTCCTTCGCCCATGTCGTCGTCGGCCTCGGCGGCGAGAACGACGAGGATACCGCGAAGCGCATCGCCGACTACGAGGCGAAGCACGGCGCCATCACCGACGCGCAGCTCCTCGGCGGGCTCGCGGCGGTGCTTGAGCAGGACGCGTTCAACCACAAGGAACTCCAGGCCATCGACGGCCGTCGCGCGAATGGCATGTCGGTGATGATGATGGGCGCAAGCACCGGTTGTAACACGGTCTACGGGTCCACGCCGCCGTCGAATCCGCATCCCTACCCGTGGATGAACTCGCTCTTCCAGGACGGCGCCACGATCTCGTGGCTGATGGCCGAGTCGGTCATCGTCGACCACGCCCGCCGCTCCGTCGCGCCCGAGCGCATGGCCGACGCGCTGCTCGATCGCGCCGAGAACGTTTCCAGCGAGGCCGAGTATTTCACGCTCACCCGCCTCGACGACGCGCTGATGACCGAGCAGGAAATCCGCGAACTCCCGAAAGTCTGGGTCATCGGCGGCGACGGCGCGCTCGGCGACATCGGCTTCCAGAACGTCTCGAAGGTCATTCTTCAAAACCGCCCGAACGTGAAGATGCTCATGCTCGACACGCAGGTCTACTCCAACACCGGCGGCCAGAATTCCGACTCCTCCACGATGCTCGGCGGCTACGACATGAACCAGTTCGGCGCCGCGTCGCAGGGCAAGCTGATCGAGAAGAAGAACGTCTCCGAGGCGTTCACCAGCGGCCACGGTTCGCCGTTCGTCGCCCAAGTCTCGATGGCCAACGCCGCCAAGCTCTACAAGGCGATGCTCGACGGCCTCGAGTATCGCGGCACCGCGTTCTTCCAGGCCTACACCACCTGCCAGCCCGAGCACGGCGTGGCCGACAACATGAGCGCCGACCAGGCGAAGATGGTGCGCGACGCGCGCGGCATGCCGGAGTTCGTCTTCAACCCGCGCAAGGGCGAGACCGCGCAGGAAGCCTTCGACCTCAAGGGCAACCCAAGCGTGGATCGCGACTGGTGGCGCACGAAGTATTCGACCACCGGCGAGGAATACAGCTTCGGCGTCGGCCACTGGGCGATCACCGAGGCCCGCTTCCGCAAGCACGTGAAGGCGATCAAGGAGGAGGACGCCGCCAAGCTCACGCTGATGGACGACCAACTCTACTTCATCACGCAGGACGACGTCATCCATCGCCGGGTCTTCGACCCGAAGCATCGCAGTTTCGTGAAAAACTTCGGCTGCTACATCAAGGCCGAGGAGCACGGTAAAACGAACTACTACGCCGTGTCGCGCCAGATGGTCCTCTTCGCCGTCGAGCGCCGCAAAGCCTGGCGGATGCTCCAGAGCAAGGCGGGCATTGTGAACAAGGACTACGCCGCGCAAAAAACCTTCCTTGCGAAACTCGACAAAGGCGAACTTCCCCTCGCCGACGCCAAGTCCCGCGTGAAGGAAATCCTCGCGGCCGAACTCGCCGCGGTTAAATAAGCTCCGAGCGCCAGCATCCAAGCTCCAGGGAAACACCAAGCCCGCAAAACGGAAACTCGCTTTCGCAGCCTTGGTTTCGAGCTGATTCTTGAAGCTTCCCTGGAGCTTGGAGCTTTCGCCGTCTAACGGCTGGTCAGATCACCGTCACCCGTTTCCGTCCTTCGATCTCCTCGCACAATCGTTCAAACCGCGTGCGGAGGCGACTCGCGTTGGGAAAATCGTAGTGCCCCGGCACGATCCACCGCGCCCCGATCGCCCGGGCCTTCCGCATGCTCGGCCACACCAACTCCGGTGCGTCCGAAAAAATCCGCGGCGATGCCTGCGTCCGCATCATGAACCGCACCCAAAGATCCCCGCTGAACAGCAGGTCGTGCCTCTTCGAATAAAACCCGCAGTGCCCGAGCGTGTGCCCCGGCAGATGCACAACCTTGAGCCCGCCCCAAAACGGCAGTTCGTCTCCATCCTCGATCTCCACGTCGATCCTCGCCGGCCGATATCGCGTCACCGCCCGCCCCACCGCCTCGAGCATCCCGCAAACCTGCGCTGCGCCCGTATAAGGAAACTTCCCGTCAATATGCGCCTGCTCACTGCGATGCGCATAAACCGGCGCGCCCGTCCACTCCTTCAACTCCGCCAGATTCCCCGCATGATCGATATGCCCATGCGTCAGCAAAATCGCCCGCACGTCCTTCGCCCCCGCGCCGATCTGGTCGATCGTCCGCCGAATTCGCCCCGCGTCCCCGGGAAAACCCGTATCGAGCAGCACGACTCCATCCGCGTCGGCCAGCACGTGCGGCACGCTCATCCACCCGCGCACCGGATGCAGGCCCGGCGGCCAATAGCTGTCATGCCTGTGAGAACGCCCGACCACCTCCCTAGCGATGACACAGCGACTACTGGCGCCAAGCTCGATTGACCACGGCAGCTCCCGTTTCGCCATTGGAGCCGCGCGGCGTGGCGTCAGGGTCGGTCGCAACGGCCGCGGTCATGCCATCGCGCGGCACGTCGCCGGCCGCGCGTCACAGCCCCGTCGTTTTCGCCCCCGCCTCCGCCGTGGCGGCCGGACCCTTCGTCACCTGCAGCTTCACGCCTTCGGTTAAAACCGTGGCGTGACGGACCCGCAACGGCTCCGCGGCCTGGATCGAGACATTCTTGAGCGTGAGCCCGCGGATCGGGCGCTCGGGCAGTCCGACAATGATCCCCACGCGGTCCGCGCCGGTCGCCGTGAGACCGTCCACCGTCACGTCGTGCACGTCCGGCGTCTGGTTCTCGACGTAAGGCTGCGCCGGGTCGCGATCGTCGGGATAAATCTGGTCGTTCAACACAAAGCCGCCGCCGGCAAGCCGGCGCTGCACCTCGGCGTCGTCGACGGGCATCGTTTCGTAATAGGTCGAAAACACGAGGGGCGTCTCGACGTTGATCATGCGGTTATTGCGATAGACGATGTCCGTGACCTCGCCGCCCCGGTTGCGCGGCGTCTTGATCCGGATGCCATACATCGCGTCGTTGGTCGTATTGTTCTCCACCAGCACATGGCTCACCCCGCCGATGGTTTCGCTGCCGATCGAAATCCCGCGGCCCTTGAGCACCGTGTTGTTGGCGATCGTGATGTTGCCCGACGCCGCGCCCGGATGCTTCGGGTCGACGTGACTGGACTTGATCGCGACCACGTCATCGCCGCAATCGATCGTGTTGTTCGTGATCACCATGTCGCGCGTGTCGATCGGGTCGATGGCGTCGGTGTTGGGCGAGTGCGCCAGCGCCGTGATCTTGATGTGATCGACCGTCACGTGCTCGCAATCCTTGAACACGAGGTGGTAGGACGGGGAATTGTAGAAGCTCACCCCTTGGAAGAGGACATTGTGGCTGCGCGCGATATAGACGAGCCGCGGCCGGTTGGCGCCCGGCCGCTTGCCGGTGGCGCGGGTGGTGGCGCGCCATTTCTCCCACCAGACTGCGCCCTGCCCGTCGATCCGCCCCTCGCCGACCACCGCCACGTTTTCCGCGTCGGCGATGTTGATCGTCGCGACATAATTATTGGCGGCCCAGGCCGCGTTCGCCGGGGTTTTGAGAAACAGCGCCTCCTCGGTCGTCGCGGCGAGCTCGGCACCCCGCTGGAGTTCCAGTCGGACGTTGCTGCGCAGGTAGAGCGGACCGGTGAGCCAGTTGCCCTTGGGGATGACGACCGTGCCGCCGCCCGCCGCGGCACAGGCGTCGATCGCCTTCTGGATCGGCTCGGTGTCGTAGAGGAATTTCGCCGCGACCATCTTCGCGCCGAACTGGCGGATGTCGAAGACGCGGTCGGGGAATTTGACCACCGCCTGGGCTCGGGCGGTCACGATGCAAAGGATTCCGGAGGCGACTGCCGCGACGAGGCCGCGGCACAATTTGGTTGGGGGCATTGCCGAGCACTCATGCCGTCCACGGGGAAGGGTTTCAACCTTTACCGGGCACAGCCGTCCCGCGACGCGTGGCTTGTCGTCGCCGGCAAAAACGCCACACCATGAACCCTGCAGGCGGACGCACGCACGAAATTCCGCCCAGCCCGTTCGCAGTTTGGAAACCCGCCCCATGTCACATGTCACTCGCCACACCCTCCGGATCGCCCTCGGCTTCTTCCTGACCAGCGTCGGTGCGGTGGCGACGCCCGTCCGCTTCGCCGGACATGACGCCGAGCTGGTGCTCAGCGAGGTCAGTGACCGGACCGTCCGCGTGCAGCTTTCGCCGCTCGACGCCCAAGGGCACCCGATCCCACCCGCCTCGACCAACGTGCTCGTGCCGTTTGCTTCCACCGAAAAACTCCGGGCTCGCGACCTCGACGCCCCACGCGAAATCGCCATCGGGCCGATGAGGGTGACAATCGCCGCTCATCCGCTGGTCGTGTCGGTGCACCGCAGCGACGGCACGTTGGTGCAGGAACTCGCGTTCGACGAAGCCGCCTCCCCCGACGCCGCCGTCGCGTTTCGCGCCACGGCGCCCGTCCTCGGCCTCGGGGAGGGCGACCGGCAATTCGACCGGCGCGGCGCGCTTTACGCGATGACGCCGAACGGCGGCGACCGCCAGACGCCGCGCCGCGGCTCGGTCGTGCCGTCGCCGTTTGTCATTGGCACGGAGGGTTGGGCGCTCTTCGCCGCGCAACCGGAAGGTAAATTCGATTTGCGCGAGGCGACCGCGAAGTTCGTCCCGCGTCAATCGGAGGGCGGCAACGCGGCACTGGATTTGTTCGTCATCGACGTGCGCGATCCCGTGGACGCGCTGCGCGAATACATCCGGCTCACCGGCCGTCCCGCGCTGCCACCCAAATGGGTGCTCGGCTTCCTCCAGTCGCACCGCACACTCACCGATCCCGCGGTGCCGCTGCAGATCGCCCGCACGTTTCGCGAGAAGAATCTGCCCTGCGATGGCGTGATCTACCTTGGCACCGGCTACGCGCCCAGCGGTTGGAACACCGGCCACGGCTCGCTCGATTTCAACCCGAAGGTCTTCGATCACCCGGCGGAGCAGATTGCCGCGTTGCACGCCCTGCATTTCAAGGTCATCCTCCACGTCAACGGTGCGCCAAAAGACCTGTTCGGCGATTCGATCGACGAGCCATCGGATTCGCCGCGACACATCCACAACTACTGGGCGAAGCATCACGACACCTTTGCGCTCGGCGTGGACGGCTGGTGGCCCGACGACGGCGACGACCTGCCGCTCGGAGCGCGGCTCACACGGCACCTGCTCTACTATGAAGGCCCGTTGCACGACCGCCCCGATGTCCGCCCATGGAGCCTGCACCGCACCGGTTATGCGGGATCGCAGCGCTACGGCGGCTGGATCTGGTCGGGCGACACCGACAGCACCTGGGAAGTCTTCGCCGACCAGGTGGCGGAAGGCCTGAACCACGGCCTGAGCCTGACGCCGTTCTGGGGTTCCGACACCGGCGGGTTTTTTCCGACCAAGGAATACACCGGCGAACTCTACGCGCGCTGGTTCGAGTTCTCAGCCTTCTGTCCGTCGTTCCGCTCGCATGGCCGGACATGGAACCTGCACCTGCCCTGGGGCTGGAACACCGGCGAATACGGGCCAATCGAGTCGCCTGAGAACCGGCTGCCCGATCCTTCGGAACTGCACAACGCCGCGATCGAGCCGATCTGCCGCGAATACCTCGAGCTGCGCTACCGGTTGCTCCCCTACAACTACACCGTCGCGCGCGAGGCGAGCGACAACGGCCTGCCGATGATGCGGGCGCTCTGGCTGCACTATCCGCATGACGCCGAAGCCGTGAAACTCGGCGACGAATTTCTCTGGGGCCGCGATCTGCTCGTCGCACCCGTGTTGAAAAAAGCCGCAACCACCCGCCGCGTCTATTTGCCGGCCGGCGTCTGGCACGATTGGTGGACCGGTGAAAAACTTTCCGGCGGCCGCTGGATCGAGCGCCCGGTCGACCTCGCGACGCTCCCGCTCTTCGCCCGCGCCGGCGCGATCATCCCGCTCGATCCCGTTCGCCAATATACCGCGCAACCGGTCGCGGAACCGACGATGCTCCGCGTGTTTCCCGGAGCTGACGGCACGTTCACCCTCTACGACGACGACGGCCGGAGCCTCGGCTATCGCGACGGCTCTGACCCGAGCGCCGTGTGGATTCGGTTCCACTGGGACGACGCGAATCGCTCGCTCACGATCGAGCCCGACGAACGAATGCAGCGCTGGCCCGGCGGCACGCGGGTTTTCGCCGCGACGATCGCCAATGCCGGTGGATCCGCCCACCGCATCGAATTCCGCGGCGAGCGAATCAGTCGAAAACTCTGACAGTCACCACGAGAGCGGCTTTACGCCACGAGGCGCCCTACCCTCTGCCCACAAAGGGCATCTTCGTCGCCATCACCGTGAGCGAGGCGACGTTCGTGTCGAGCGGCAGGCTCGCCATGTAGAGCACGGCGTCGGCGACGTGTTTCACGTCGAACGTCGCCTCCGGCGCGATCGTGCCATTCGCCTGCTGCACGCCTTTCTTCATCCGGCCCCCCATCGCGGTGTCGGCATTGCCGATGTCGATCTGCCCGCAGGCGATGTCGAAGGCCCGGCCGTCGAGTGCCGTCGATTTCGTGAGCCCGGTGATCGCGTGCTTCGCCGCGGTGTAGGGCGCGGAGTTCGGCCGCGGCGTGTAGGCGGAGATCGAGCCGTTGTTGATGATCCGTCCGCCGCGCGGCTGCTGGGTCTTCATCATGCGAAACGCCTCCTGCGTGCCGAGAAACGCGCCGGTGAGAATCGTGTCGACGATCTCCCGCCAGCGTTCGAGCGGCAGTTCCTCGAGGGGAATCCCCGGCGCGTTCGTGCCGGCGTTGTTGAACAATACGTCGACCCGCCCAAAGACCTCCCGCACCCGGGCAAACAACGCCCGCACCGCCGCCGGATCGGTCACATCGGTCGGCACCACGAGCCACTCCGAAGCCGGCGCGCCCGATTCCGCCACCACCGCCTCCAACGCCTCGCGCCGCCGTCCGGCGAGCGCGACGGCGAATCCGGCGCGGAGCAGCGCCAGCGCCGAGGCGCGCCCGATGCCCGATCCTGCTCCCGTGATGATCGCAATTTTTCGTGGGGTCGTCATGCCGTGGAATCTGGCCGCCTCCCCCGGGTGGAGCCGAGCTAAATTCGGTCCGGGCCCCCGTGCGATTCGGCCAGGCCCGATTTCAGAACCCGTCACGTTTCAAGGGTCGGTCGTCACATCCGCCAACTCCACGCCAAGCCCAGCAGCCCACTCGCCAGCACGACGGGAACGATCCCCACCTTCCACCGCTGCATCGCCAGAAACGCTGTCGCACACACTGCGATCGCGAACCAGTCCGTCTCTCCGGGCTTCGGCACGAAGACATGCAGCCCGAACCAGACCGCGAGGTTCAGCACCACTCCAACGACCGATGCCGTCACGGCCGTGAGGGCGCTGCCAAGCCGCGCGTTGCCGCGCAGTTGCTCGATGTGCGGCGCCCCGAGAAAGATCCACAGGAAGCACGGCACGAACGTCGTCCACGTCGTGATGGCCGCGCCGAGCGTCGCCGCCAGCAGCGGGCTCAACGCGCCCGGATGATTCCAGCCGCCGAGAAACCCGACGAACTGCACCACGATGATCAGCGGCCCCGGCGTCGTCTCCGCGAGGCCGAGCCCGTCGAGCATCTGCGGCGCGCCGAGCCAGTGGAAATTCTCCACGGCCTGCTGGCCGGCATATGGCAGCACCGCATAGGCGCCGCCGAAGGTCACCATCGCCGCCTTCGAGAAAAAGACGCCCTCCCGTGCAAACACCCCATCCCATCCCTGCCACCATCCCGCTGCGACGACCGGCGCCCACCACAGCGCGAGACATACCGCGACCACCCGCACGGCCCGCGCCCAGGACGGCCGGGTGTGCGCCGCCGAGGCATGCGCATCGTCGATCACCGTCCCGCTCGCTCCCTCGCCCTGCCCCACGGTGGCGGGAAACAGCTCCGGGAAAATCCTTCCCCCGACAAGGCCGAGGCAAGCCGCGCCCACAACGATCAGCGGAAACGGCGCCCCCAGCCGGAAGATCGCCGCAAATGCCGCCGCCGCGATGCCCCACATGACGCCGTTCTTCAGCGCGCGCCGTCCGATCCGGATCACGGCCGCGGCCACGATCGCCGTCACCGCCGGTTTCAGCCCGTAAAAAACCGCCGCGATCCACGGCACCGCACCGTAGGCCGCGTATACGTAACTCAACCCCCAAAGAATCACCGCCGAGGGCAGCACGAACAGCACGCCCGCCACGATCCCTCCCCACGTCCGGTGCAGCAGCCAGCCGCAATACGTCGCCAGCTGCGTCGCCTCCGGCCCCGGCAGCAGCATGCAATAGTTGAGCGCATGCAGGAAGCGTTGCTCGCCAATCCATTTCTTTCTCTCGACCAATTCCGTGTGCATGATCGCGATCTGGCCGGTCGGACCGCCGAAGCTGATGAATCCGAGCTTCAGCCAGAACCGCAGCGCTTCGCGAAATGTCGGATGGGCGGACACGCTCGCGACGCAATCGGGAAGCGGCGCACCCTTCAAGCGCTCGCGCGCGACGAACGCCCGGCTTCAACCGCTCCAACGCCATGAAGCGCCGGGAACCACGGCTCGAATCCACTCCTCGTCGCCGGCGCTAGCTTTTCGAAGGTTGAAGTTTCCCTGGTGCTTGGATGTTGGTGCTTGGAGCTTACGTTCCCATGTCCCGCATCGTCCTCGCCACCATCGGTTCGCTTGGCGACGTCCACCCCGTGCTCGCGCTCGCGTTCGAGCTGCGCCGCCGCGGCCACGACGCGAAAATCGTGACGACCGAGTTCTACCGCGGGAAAATCACGGGACTCGGGTTCGACTTCCATCCATTGCGGCCGGAAATGCTGATCATCGACGAAGCGATGGTGCGGCGGCTCATGGACGGTCACCACGGCTCCGCCTACCTGCTCCGCGACCTCATCTTCCCCGCCGTCCACGATATGCACGCCGACCTGCTCTCCGCCGCCGCCGGCGCCGACCTGCTCGTCGTAAGCGAACTCGTTTATGCCGCCCGGCTCCTCGCGGAAACCACCCGCATCCCGTGGGTCTCCTATTCGCTCGCGCCGATCTCGTTGTTTTCGCTGACCGATCCGCCGCTGATGCCCGGTCCGCCCGGCATCCATTGGCTCCAGTCGCTCGGCCCCCCGGCGAATCGTGCGCTGCGTGCGCTGGCCAAGCTGGTTTCGCATTCGTGGTGGCGCCCGCTTCGGCGCCTGCGCCGCGAACTCGGGCTGCCCCCGGCCGCCAGCCCGCTGTTCGAGGGCAAATACTCTCCGCGTCTCGACCTCGCGTTGTTCTCGCCGGTCATGGCGGCCCCGCAACCGGATTGGCCCGCGAGCACGACGCAGTGCGGTTTCCCGTTCTACGAGGAAGGCGTCGGCGACCCGGGCTCCGCAACCGGCCACGCTCCCGCCCTTCCCCCGGCCGTCGAACAATTTCTCGCCGCCGGCGAGCCGCCGGTCGTCTTCACGCTCGGCTCCTCCGCGGTTTTCGCGGCGGACGGATTTTACGCCCATTCGATCGCGGCCGCCCGGCTGCTCGGCCGCCGGGCCCTCCTCCTGATCGGAAAGAATGCGCCGCCGCCCGATCTGCCGTCCTCGGTCTTTGCGTGCGACTACCTGCCGCACGCCCGCATCTTCCCCCGCGCCGTCGCCGTCGTCCATCAAGGCGGCATTGGCACGAGCGCGCAGGCGTTGCGGGCGGGCCGGCCACAACTGGTGATGCCGTTCGCCCACGATCAATTCGACAACGCCGCCCGCGTCACGCGGCTCGGCGTCGCACGCACGATCCGGCGTTCCCGCTACTCCCCCCAAAGCGCCGCACGCGCACTGGCCGCGCTGCTCGGCGATCCCGCCAATTCGCATCGTGCGACCGCTGCCGGGATGCGTGTCCGGGCGGAGCGCGGCGTCGCGGCCGCTTGCGACGCCCTTGAACGCCAGCTCCGTTGACGCCCTGCCGCTCGCCTCCGGAGTCGCCGCCGGAGGTCAGCGCGTCAGGTCGAACAACACGTAAATCAGGACCGCCACTCCAACCAGCGTCACGACCGGAGCAAACCGTTCATAAAAGCGCAGGTGCCGGCGGGCTTGTTCCTCGGTCATGTCGCCGTCCTTCACGTGTTCCTCCACCGACATTCGCCGCCGCGGCAGATTCCAGTTGAGCGCGACACCGACCAACGTGAGCAGGATTGCCGCCCCGATCGCCCAACCGTCGAAAACATGACCCGGCACCTCCGCGAGCAGCGGCAGGCTGGGCGTCGCGCCGGCCAGCGCGAGAGCGAGGTGGGGCTGGGTCATGGCGACAGATGCGGCGACGTAAACGGGCGATTCACTCGGCCGCCGAAATCCATCGCAAGGTTTTTTCCACCAGGCGGTCGAACGCCACGACGCACGCCTCGAGGTGCTCCTCCTTCGTGTCCTCGATCTTGTTGTGGCTGATCCCGTGCAGGCTCTGCACGAACATCATCACCGTCGGCACGCCCGCGCCGCAGGGCTCCGCAGCATCGTGCAGCGGCCCCGACGGCAGTCGGTGCGACACCCCGCACGTCTCCTTGATCGCCGCAGCGCACAGCTCGATCAGCTCCGGGTGAAACGGCCGCGGCTCGATCTGCCACAACCGCTCCCACGCCACGGTCACGTTGCCCTCTCTGGCGAATCGCTCGCTCGCCTCCTTCGCCTCGCGCAACATCGTCGCGAGCGCCGCCGCATCGAGATGCCGCTGGTCGAGCGTGATCCGGCAATCCTCCACCACGCTGGTGACGATCCCCGGTTTCGTCGTGCACGAGCCGATCGTGCAAACCCCGCCCCCGCCGCTGCGCTCGGCAATCCGATAAATCTCCAGGCTCATCTTGGCCGCGGCGAGAAACGCATCCCTGCGCCGGTTCATCGGCGTGCTGCCCGAGTGCGCCGCCTGGCCGTGAAAGGTGATCGCGTGGCGCTCCACGCCGAACGTCCCGAGCACCGCGCCAAGCGGCAGGTTCAAGTCCAACAGCACCGGCCCCTGCTCGATGTGCAGTTCGAGGTAGGCCGCCGCGTCTTTCAGCTCCTTGCCGCACTCCTTCACTCGCTCGAAATCAACGCCGATCGCCTTCAGTGCGTCCGGCAGCGCGACGCCGTCCTTGTCCTTCAGGCCGCGCGCCTCGGCCATGTTCAGCGAACCCGAGCAGGCCGACGAACCGAAGAGGCTCTTGCCGAAACGTGCGCCTTCCTCGTCCGCCCAGTCGACCAGGCGCACCGTGACCGGCGGCCGGCCTTTATACTGTTCGTTCAGCCGCCGCAAAATCTCCACGCCCGCCATCACGTTCAGGCAGCCGTCGAGCCACCCGCCGTTCGGCACCGAATCCATATGGCCGCCGATGAGCAGCGCGCGTTCGGATTCGCCGCGCATCGTCGCCCAGAGGTTGCCTGCCTCGTCGACGTGCACCTCGACCGGCAGCGCCTCGAGTTTCTTCCGCAGCCAGGCCCGCGTCGCCACCCAGGTCTTCGTAAACGCCACCCGCTGCGCGCCGTTTTCGTCGGCCGTGAAGCGGCGCAGGTCCTTCAGTTCGGCAACGGTTCGCTTGGGGTCGAGGAAGGCCATGGTCGGCTGTTTGTGGCTTGGAAACTACGACAGCCCCGACCACATTCAACAGGCAATCGCCAGAACCCCGCGAGAATCCCAAGCGCCCACCTACGTTCCCGGCCGCCTGTCGCGCACGGCTCGTGCTTCGCCCACCTCCATCATGCCGCTTCAACCGTTGCTCCCCGCCGCCGCCCTCGCCGCCAACATGGCCGAGATTCATCCGCCCCTGCGATCCCAGGAGGCGTTCGTCGAGGCCAGCCGGTGCCTCTACTGCTTCGACGCGCCGTGCATCATGGCGTGCCCCACCGGCATCGACATCCCGGCGTTCATCAAGAAAATCGCCTTTGGGAATCCCGCGGGCGCCGCGAAGACCATCCTCAGCGCCAACATCCTCGGCGCCTCCTGCGCCCGCGTTTGCCCGACGTCCGTCCTCTGCGAGGGCGCGTGCGTGCTCGATGACCGCGATGAACAACCGATCCAGATCGGCCGGCTCCAGCGCTTCGCCACCGACTACATCGAGGAACGCGGCCTCAAGGTCCTCTCCGCGCCGCCACAACAGACCGGCCGCAAGATCGCCGTCATCGGCGCCGGTCCCGCCGGCCTCGGCTGCGCCGCCGAACTCGCCCGCCTCGGCCACCGCGTGACTGTCTTCGAAAAACAAAAACAGCCCGGCGGCCTCAACACCTACGGCATCGCCTACTACAAGATGAAGCCCGAGGTCAGCCTCGCGGAGGTCGAGCTCGTCAAATCCCTCGGCGTCGAGGTGCGTTGCGGCGTCGCCGTCGGCAAGGATGTGACCGTCGCCCAGCTCGAAAAGGAGTTCGAGGCCATCTTCATCGGTGTCGGCCTCGGCGCCGCCGCCCGCCTGCGCATCCCCGGCGAGGATCTGCCCGAGGTGATCGACGCCCTCGACTACATCGCCAGGATTCATACCGACCCGCTCGACCAGGTTCCCACCGGCCGCCGCGTCGCCATCATCGGCGCCGGCAACACCGCCATCGACGCCGTCACGCAGTCGAAACGGCTCGGCGCCGAGTCCGCGCTCATCGTCTACCGGCGGAGCGAGGCCGACATGTCCGCCTACGGGTTCGAATACGAACTCGCCAAGACCGACGGCGCCGAGTTCCTCTTTCACGCCGCGCCCGTCGAGGTCGTCGGGCCAAAGGGCCACGTCACCGGCCTCAAGCTCGTCCAGACCCGCGTCGACGCCAACGGCCGCGTCGAGTTCGTGCCCGGCACCGAGTGGGTCGAACCCGTCGATCTCGTGCTCAAGGCCGTCGGCCAGGAAAAGCAGGTCGATCTCCTCAAGAAACTCTTCCCCTCGCTCGCCGTCGATGCGCGCGGTGCGATCCAGCGCGATCCCCTCACCGGCGCGACCAATGTCCCGCATCTTTTCACCGGCGGCGACTGCGCCAACGGCGGCCGCGAGGTCGTCAACGCCGTCGGCGAGGGCAAGAAAGCCGCGCACGGCATCCACGCGTTTCTCATGAAGGAAACCGCCGCCCCGCCCGTCCAGCCCTCCCGCCTCGGTGCCAAGCAGGGTGCCGCCGGCTCCGGTCTCCTCCGGCCCATTCGCGCGCACGAGTTGGAGGAAGCCTTGAAGAAATAATCCCTCAGACCCCGTCCACCATGGAGCCCGAAAATATTGTTCTGGTCGGCGTCAAAGGTGCCGTCCTCGCCTTCCGCCGTGACACCGGCGCCCATCTCTGGGCCACCGAACTGAAATCAAGCTCCCACGATTTCATCACCGTCATCTCCGACGAGGACCGCGTCTACGCCCACACGGGGGGCGAGCTGTTCTGCCTCGACCTGCAAACCGGCACGAAGCTCTGGCACGACGCCCTCAAGGGTTTCGGCTACGGCCTCGCCACGATCGCCCTCCCCGGCGCGGCGCCCAACCCCTCCGCTCTCGTCGCGAAAAAAGCCCAGGACGACGAAGCCGCCGCCTCCGCCGCCCACACGTCGACGATCGCCTGACTCGTCCCAGGTCACATTTCACCCGTCACACCTCTTTCATCATGGCCGACCTCTCCACCAACCTCGCCGGCATCAAGTCTCCCAATCCGTTCTGGGTCGCCTCCGGCCCGCCTGCCAACACCGGCTACCAGGCGCATCGCGCCTTCGAGGCCGGCTGGGGCGGCGTCGTGTGGAAGACCATCGGCGACCCCATCGTCAACGTCGCCTCGCGCTACTCCGCGCTGAACTCCGGCCCGACGCGCATGATCGGCTTCAACAACATCGAGCTCATCAGCGACCGCTCGCCCGAGACCAATTTCCGCGAGATCTCCGAGGTAAAAAAGCGCTGGCCGCATCACGCCGTCATCGCATCGCTCATGGTCGACACCCGTGAGCAGTGGCACGAATACGCCAAACGTTCGGCCGACGCCGGCGCCGACGGCATCGAGCTCAACTACGGTTGTCCGCACGGCATGTGCGAACGCGGCATGGGCTCCGCCGTCGGCCAGCAGCCCGCCGTCGCGGAAAAAATCACCGGCTGGGTGATGGAGGCCGCGACGATCCCGGTGATCGTCAAGCTCACGCCCAACATCACCGACATCACCGCCGCCGCCCGCGCCGCGAAGCGCGCCGGCGCCAACGCGATCTCGCTCATCAACACGATCAACTCGATCACCAACGTGAACCTCGACACGTTCGTGCCCGAGCCCACCGTGTCCGGCCGCAGCTCCCACGGCGGCTACTGCGGCCCCGCCGTGAAGCCCATCGCGCTCAACATGGTCCAGGCCTGCGCCGCCGACCCCGAGGTCGGCCTCCCTCTCTCGGGCATCGGCGGCATCGCCACCTGGCGCGACGCCGCCGAGTTCATCGCCCTCGGCTCGACGAGCCTGCAGGTCTGCACCGCGATCATGCACTACGGCTTCCGCATTGTGGAGGACATGGCCGATGGCCTCAGCGCCTACCTCGACAGCAAGGGCATGAAATCCGTCACCGAACTCATCGGCCGCTCCGTGCCGACATTGCAGAAATGGGAAACGCTCGACCTCCACTGGCAGCGCGTCGCGCGGATCGACTACGACAAATGCATCGGCTGCAACCTCTGCTACATCGCCTGCGAGGACGGCGCGCACCAGTGCATCGACCTGAAGTCACCCGATGAACTCAACGTCGGCCTCGGCCCCGGCCGCGTCCCGCACAAGCCCGTGCCGAAGGTCCGCGAAGAAGACTGCGTCGGCTGCAACCTCTGCTCGCTCGTGTGCCCCGTCGACGAATGCATCACGATGACCGAAATTCCGAACGGCCAGTCCCCGATGAGCTGGAGCAACTATCAGGAAAAACTTGCGAAGGGCGAAATGAAGCCGATCCCGCCGCATCCGTGAACTGATGGACGCAATCAAAACCATCTTCCTCGCAATCGTTACTAGCGGTATTGCAGGTGTGGCAGTCGTATGGCTCGCCAAGAACTGGATCTCCGAGCGCATTAAGAACGCAATCCAGCACGAGTATGACGCGAAACTCGAAACTCACAAAGCGCAATTGAGCGCCGAAAATGGCGCAACGCTCGAAAAGCTAAAATCTCAACTACAAGCGGCCGCTCTAGAACGCGAGGTTCAGTTTTCAGCCGTATATTCCAAGCGAGAAGAACTATTGGGAAAACTTCACAATACTATGACGGCTGTCTTAGTGGCTTGCTTAGAAGCCACGAGACCCGGCTTGACGCAGATTTCCTCTGCAACTCAGGAAAAATTCCACGTAATGCACACTATGATGGATGAAGCTGCCATCTACTTCCCTGAAGCGTTTTGTGATCGCTGGCACCAACATACAATCGAACTTCACCAAACCTTGTCGACATTTCTTGCCGCGAGAGTGTTGGAAACTCCCAATTTTGCTGGCGACCTTGAGCGGAGCAAAGTTACCTACGAAAAGCACCTGGCCGCATATCGAACTATGCGAAGCGAACTGCGCCAAGAAATCAGACAATGGCTTGGCACTACGAGCAGCGCTCCGAGCAAATCGTGAATCAATCTCTCCGCCATCCGTGCCCATCCGCTTAATCCGTGGTTAAAAAATTCCGCCTCTCATGACCTCCACCCTCTCCCCCTGCCCGAATTTCATCGGCGGCGAATGGCGCACGCCCGCCGGCGCCAC
>CALFNN010000056.1 GCA_937902925.1 uncultured Opitutaceae bacterium | reverse complement strand
ATGCTCGGCAACTACAAGGGCTGGCCCGTCGAGCCCTCCACCACCGCGATGGTGATCGCCGTGGGCTTCAGTGCCGCCGTCGGCGTCTTCTTCGGCTACTATCCCGCTCGCAAGGCCGCCCAGCTCGACCCGATCGACGCCCTGCGCTACGAGTGACGGATTCGTCCCGGACGCGCAGGTTGGGGCCGCCGTGGCGGCACGACCCGGGTCCGGTCGCGATTTTTCCCCGCCCCGCCGCAACCTTTGTTGCGATCCGCTGTTTCAGTCTTCCGATGACCCGGCGCCTGATCCCTTGTTTTCTACTCCTCGCCACGCTCGTGCGAGCCGACCCGGCGCTCGATGCCGCGATCGCCCTCTACAACGCGCAGCGGTATCCCGACGCCCGCGCCGCATTCGAAAAGATCGCCACCCGCGAACCCGGCAACGCCGCCGCCTGCTACTACCTCGGCCTCACGCTCAGCCACCGCGGCGACGCCGCCGCCCTCGACGACGCCGTCGTCTGGCTCGACAAGGCCGTGCAACTGGCGCCGGCCAACGCCACCTACCTCGCCGGGTTCGGCGGTGTCTCGCTCGAACTCGCCGGCATTCACACGTCGGTCACCGCCGCCACCCGCGGCCGCGACGCCATGGAAAAAGCCCTCGAGCTCAACCCCGGGGATCTCGAGGCCCGCGCCGGCCTCATGCAATTCTACGAGCGCGCGCCGTGGCCGCTCGGCAGCAGCGCCAAGGCCGCCGCGCAGCTCGAGGAAATCCGCCGCCGCGATCCCGACCGCGCCACCGTGCTCAGCGTCATCGGCAAGGCCGACGCCCGGGACTACGCCGCCGCCTTCAAGCTCTGCGACGAAGTGCTCGCGAAGCAGCCCGGCAATTATTCCGCGCTCTATCAGTTCGGCCGCACGGCCTCGCTCAGCGGCCAGCGGCTCGACCGCGGCGCCGCCTGCCTCAGGCAATGCCTTGCGCTGCCCGTGCCCGGCCCGTCGACGCCGTCGCATAGCTACGTGTGGAACCGCCTCGGCCTCATCGCGGAAAAACTCGGCCACGCGGCCGAGGCCCGCGCCGCCTATGAATCCGCGCTCAAGCTCGATCCCAACAACCGGGAAGCCTCCGCCGCCCTCGCCCGATTGAGGTAGGGCCCGACCTCCGGGCGGGCCTGGGTCCGATGCGATGGCCACCGCTCGCGTCCCCGGCGCCACGCGGCGCATCGCCGGGCGCTCGGGATGACCATCTCGTCACTTGTCACTCGTCCTTTGTCGCTTCACGTTGCTCGCGCATGTCCGCGCCGCCTACCGTTGAACTTCGCGACGTCTCGAAACGCTTCGGCGAGGGGCCCTTGGTCCTCGACGGGGTGAACCTGGTGGCGGCATCCGGCGAATTCATCTCCTTCATCGGCCCGAGCGGCTGCGGCAAATCCACGCTTCTCCGGCTCATCGCCGGACTCACGCCCGCGTCCGGCGGCGCCCTCGCCGTCGACGGCCGGTCCCCCGAGGCCGCCGCGGCGGACCTCGCGTTCGTGTTCCAGGAACCGACCCTCCTGCCCTGGCTCACGGCCGCCGCCAACGTCGACCTCGCGCAGAAGGTGCGCGGCGTTCCCGTCGCCGACCGCGCCGCGTCCACCCGCCGCGTCCTCGATCTCGTCCGGCTCGGCGACCGGGCCGCGGCGTTTCCGCGCCAGTTGTCCGGCGGGCAAAAGATGCGGGTCTCCATCGCGCGCGCCCTCTCGCTTTCGCCCAAAATCCTGCTGCTCGACGAGCCGTTCGGCGCACTCGACGAGCTCACCCGCGAGCACCTCAACGAGGAACTGCTCGCGATTCGCGACCGCCAGGCCTGGACCGCGTTCTTCGTGACGCATTCGGTGGCCGAGGCCGTTTTCCTGTCCACGCGCCTGCTCGTCATGTCGGCCAACCCCGGGCGCATCCACGTCGAGATCCCCATCCCGTTGCCCTGGCCGCGCACGGCCGAGACCCGCCTTTCGCAGCCTTACTACGAACTCGTCGCCCGGGTGTCGCGCGTTCTTCGCTCCGTCGACACCGCCGCCGCCTGACCCGCCATGCCGCGCAAATCCCTGAGCATTTTCCTGCCCGCCCTTGCCGGCCTCCTCGTCATTGCCGCGTGGTATGCGATTCGTTTTTCGCTGGTCGCGGATTTCAAGTTCCTGCTGCCCACGCCCGATGAAATTCTCCGGGCGTTTCGCGCCAACCACGCCGCCCTCATCCGAGCCGCGCTCAACACCTCCGAGGGCGCGCTGCTCGGGTTCGCGCTCGCGGTCGTCGTGAGTTCCACCGCCTCTCTCGCCATGGCCCTGTCCCCGGCGGTGCGGTTCAGCCTCTACCCCTATTTGATGGCCCTGCAGTTGACGCCGCTGCCCGTGCTCGCGCCGATCTGCGTGCTCTGGGTCGGTGCCGGGCTGAAGAGCGTTTCGCTGCTCACGTTTCTCATCGCGTTTTTTCCCCTCGCCGTGAACACGACGCAGGGCCTCGTCTCCACCGATCGCAACCTGGTCGAACTCTTCCGCATGTGGCGCGCGTCCCCGATGCAGGAGCTTTTTCTCCTTCGCGTGCCCAGCGCCCTGCCTTATTTTTTCACCGGGCTCCGGATCGCCGGCACGCTCGCGCCCATCGGCGCCGTCGTCGCCGACATGAACGCCGGCAGCTCGTTCAACGACGGTGGCGGCCTCGGTTTCCAGGCGACCATCTATTCCGCCCAGGCGAAGTTTCCCGCCCTGTTTGCGACCGCCGCGACCACCTGTCTTCTCGGATTCATCTTCACCGGCGCCGTCCTCACCCTAAGCTGGTTCGCCCTGCATCAATGGCACGACTCCTACGAGCGCGCCGACAAATGATTTCACCCCATGCGCCCGCTCCCCACCGCCCTGCTCTTCCTGTCTTCCGTTGTCGCCGCCTTCGCCGCGGAGAAACCGCGCTTTAGGATCACGGTCCAGCTCGACTGGATCGCCGAGCCCGAGCACGGCGGGTTCTACCAGGCGCAGGCCCGCGGTTATTTCCGCGACGAGGGCCTCGACGTCACGCTCATCCCCGGCGGCCCCGGCGCGTTCGTCATGCCGAGCGTCGCCACGGGCAAGGCCGACATCGGCCAGGCGGACAGCACCAACACGCTGCTCCAGCAGGCCGAGGGTCTTCCCGTCGTCCAGTTCGCCGCCGTCTTCCAGGACGATCCTTCCGGCATTCTCGTCAACGCCGGCAGCGGCGTCCGGAACTTCGCGGATCTCGACGGCAAGACCGTCATCGCCCGTCCCGAATGGGCGTTCCTCAAGTTCCTGCAGAAAAAATACGCGCTCCACCTGAACATCGTGCCGCAGAATTTCTCGGTCGCCGCCTTTCTCGGCAACAAGGAGGCGCTGCAGCAGGGCTACTTCATCGCCGAACCCTACCACATCGTCCACGCCGGTGGCAAAATGCCCCGCTTCCTTTCCACCTGGGATGCCGGCTTCCGCGCTTACGCCGTCCTCGTGACCAATCTCCGGTTCACCCGCGAACACCCCGCCGAGCTCCGCGCCTTCACCCGCGCCTACATCCACGGCTGGCGCGACTATCTCGAGGGCGACCCGACCCCCGCGCACCAGGCCCTGAAGAAGGCCAACGAAAACAACACCGACGAATTCATGATGTTTTCGCGCCGGATGATCATCGACGAAAAGCTCGTCACGGGGCGCGACGCCTCCGGCGGCCCCGCGCAAATCGGCCGCCTCGACCCCGCGCGCTATGCCACGCAGATCGCCCAGCTCGAGGACCTCGGCATCCTGGCCAAGGGCAAAGTCACCGTCGGTTCGGCGATGACCACCGGCTTCCTCCCGTAGCCGGCCGCGCGAGTGGCGTTGCTCCGCGCCCTCCCCCAGAACCAACCTCGCCCCATGGCTGCGACCGTCGCACCAGTCGCGCCGACCCGGACCGGCCGCAACGATTTCACGGTCTCGACCTCGGTGTTCCTGCGCCTCCTCGCGCTGGTTCATCTCGTCGCCTTCGTCTCGTTCTGGACGCAACTCGAGGGCCTCGTCGGTCCGCACGGCCTCCTGCCGGCCCAGCCGTTCTTCAACGCCGTCCACGCGAGCCTCGGAAACGAAGCGTGGCTCCGTCTCCCCTCGCTCTGCTGGCTCTTCGGCGCCGGCAAATTCCTCTCGGTCCTCTGCGCCGCCGGCGTCGTGCTATCGCTGCTGCTTTTCGCGGGGGTGGCGCCCGCCCTCTGTCTTTTTCTCCTCTGGGTCGCCTACCTCTCGCTCGTCGGCGCCGGCCAGACGTTCTTCAATTTTCAGTGGGACGCCCTCCTCCTCGAAACCACGCTGCTCGCCATCTGGCTCGCGCCCTGGTCGCTCCTCCCGTGGTGGCACCGCGCCGCGCCACCCCGCCTCGCCCGCTGGCTGCTCGGGTGGCTGCTCTTCCGGCTGATGTTCCTTTCCGGCTTCGTGAAACTCGCCAGCGGCGATCCCACGTGGCGCGATCTCAGCGCGCTCACGTTCCACTACGAAACGCAACCCCTGCCCACGCCGCTCGCGTGGTATGTCCACCAACTGCCCGCGTGGTTTCACCGCGCCTCGTGCGCCGGCATGTTCGCCGTTGAACTCGTGGTGCCGTTTTTTCTCTTCGCGCCGCGCGCCCTCCGCCACAACGCCGCCCTGCTGCTCATCGCGTTCATGGCCGCCATCGCACTCACCGGCAACTACACCTACTTCAACTTCCTCGCCGTCGCGCTCTGCCTCCTCGCCCTCGATGATGCTTGGTGGGCCTCCGCCAGCCGACCTATCGCCGCTCGCTTCAGTCCCCGCGCCATCCCCGCGCCCCCGCCCCCATCCCCGCCCCCGCGCCCATCCCTATCCCCGTCCCCGTCCGTCGCGTTCCAATCGTTTCCTCGAGGTTGTCAACTATTAGTTGACAACCTCGCCGGCCCGACGCGCTGGGTTCGCGTGGCGCCACGCTGGTCGCTCGGGGTTTTCGCCGCGGTGGTCGTGCCCTGCACCGCCCTCCAGGCGATCCCGAGCATCGCGCGCCGGCCGCTGTTCCCCGCAGCGCTCGCCCGGGTCGACGACCTGCTCGGGCCTTTTCGCAGCTTCAACAACTACGGCCTCTTCGCCGTCATGACCAACCCCCGTCCCGAACTCATCTTCGAGGGCAGCGACGACGGCCGCGACTGGCAGCCCTACGAGTTTCCGGACAAACCGGGCGACCTCGCCCGTCGGCCGACCTGGGTCGCCCCATTCCAGCCGCGACTCGACTGGCAGCTTTGGTTTGCGGCCCTCGGCCCGCCGTCCCAGAACCCGTGGGTGCTCACTTTCTGCGAACACCTCCTCCGCGGCACGCCCGAGGTCCTCGCCCTGATCGCGAAAAATCCTTTTCCCAAACACCCGCCGCGCTTCGTTCGCGTCGTCCGCTACGAATACCATTTCACCGACGCGGCCACCCGGGCCCGCACCGGGCAGTGGTGGCGCCGCACGCCGCTCGACTTTTATCTCGAACGCGTCTCGCTCCGCTGAACCATGCCCGCTCCCACCCGCGATCGGTTTCTCGACCTGCTCCGCGCTGCCATCCGCGCCGGCACGCTCGTCAAGCTCACGCTGGGCAAGCATCGCGGCACGGACGCCACGCTCCGGAATCTCTTTGTTCGTCCCGTCGCGCTCAAAAGCGGGCCGCACTTCGCGTTCGTCTGGCGTCATGCCACGCGTGACGTCACCAAGAATCTCGCCGCCGACGCCGCGCTCGCCGCGCTCGAGCCTCTCCTCGGCGCCGATTTTCTCGACGCGCACCTTTTCACCGCGACGCAGTCCGCCCAGTTCGAGACGCAGCCGGACGGTCGCGCCCGCCTGAAAGTTGGCCAGGCCCCGGACCCGATTTCCCCGAAGGTCCGCACCCACGATCGCGCCAAGTCCCACCTCATTCCCGCCGATGCCCCCTGGCTTCGCGCGCTCGGCGTCACGAACGACCGCGGCCAGCCCCGCGAGGGCATGGCGGACAAATACCGCCAGATCCAGAAATTCGCCGAGCTGCTTTCCCACCTTCTTGCCGAGGCCGATCTCCCCGTCGACCGCCCGCTCTCGGTGAGCGACATGGGCTCCGGCAAGGGTTATCTCACCTTCGCCGTCGCCGCGCTCCTCGGCGATCGCGCGACGATCCATGGCGTCGAGGCCCGCGCCGAACTCGTCGACCTCTGCAACCGCGTCGCGCGCGACAACAACTTCGCCCATCTCAGTTTCACCGCCGGCCGGATCGCCTCGTTCGAAATCGCCAATCGCGAACCCGAGATCGTAAATCCCCCCGACGTGCTCATCGCGCTCCACGCCTGCGACACCGCGACCGACGACGCGCTCGCCAAAGGCATCGCCACCGGCGCGAAGCTCCTCGTCGTCGCGCCGTGCTGCCAGAAGGAACTCCGCCCGCAGCTCACGGCCCCGCCCGTCCTCGCCGACGCCCTCCGTCACGGCATTTTTCAGGAACGCACCGCCGAATTCGTCACCGACGCCCTCCGCGCGATGCTTCTCGAATGGGCCGGCTACAAGACCAAGGTCTTCGAGTTCATCTCGACCGAGCACACCGCCAAAAACCTGATGATCGCCGGCATCAAATCGCATCCGCCGGGCGACCCGACGCAGGCGGCCCGCCTCCGCGAATTCGCCATGTTCTACGGGATCCGGACGCAGCAACTCGCCGCCCATCTCGGTTTTTCTCTCGGACAGTTCCCCTGAATCCGTGCAAGCGCGTAGCCTGATTGCCGCAATTTTGTTTTTCTCCGGGCACCAGGTCTCGGCGGAACCGGAAATCGAATTCTCGGGGGTCCTCGTCACGGGCGGCCACACGCAGGTCGCCCTCACTGGGAAAGCCACGCACGTCACGCGCTGGGTCGAGATCGGTGGACACTTTTCCGACTTCACCGTCGCCGCCTACGACTCAAAGGAGGGCGTGGTGGTCCTGGAAAAGGGCGGGGCTAAATTCCGTTTCCCGATGATTTCCGGAAAAATCCTCGATGCCGCCGCGAATCCGCCCTCGGAAAAAAGCGCAGCCATCATCGGCAACCTTCGCCGAATCCTCGCGGCCGCGAATCGATTCTACCTGGAAAACGCCCGCACCAGCGTGCGGCTCGCCGAACTCGTCGGCCCCGGCCGGGCGATCGAGGAGCTGCAGCCGGTTGCCGGGGAAAGCTACGATGCTCTGCCACTGACGGTCAGCAGCCGGAAATTTTCCGTGACCACGGCGGACGGACTCGTCGTCAGCTGGGAGCCGACCGATCCTCCTCCGGTTCTTCGCGAGTGCATCGTCCGGCCGGGCGACACGTTTGCCAAGATCGCCCGCGAGTCGGGCCTGACCATCGCGCAACTGCTCGAACTCAACGCGGGGGCGAGACCCGAGCTGATCAGGATCGGCCAAAAGCTCCGGCTAAAATGACCTGGACCGACCTCGACTGGCCGGCGCTGGACCGGCTGCGCGAAAAATTCCTGCGTGGCGCCGCGGCCACCGAGCCTTACTGGGAAACGCCCTCCGATCTCGCGAGCTACGATCTTTCCTATGGCGAGCGCATCGGTTGGAAATGGGATCACGTTCTCCGTGAATTGCACCTCCGGGGCTGGCGGCCGTCCTCGCGTGCCGTTTTCGACTGGGGCTGCGGCAGCGGGATCGCCGCCCGCCGCGTGATGTCGTTTTTCGGGGTGGCGCACTTCGATGCACTCACCGTGTGGGATCACTCACCGCTCGCCTGCGACTACGCGGCTGAGACGGCGGAAACCGCGTTCCCGTCCCTGCGTATCGCCCAAGCCACCCCCGGGCTGCTGGCCGCCTCCGGACCGATCGGCCTCCTCATCGTCAGCCATGTGCTCAACGAGCTCCCGCCGGAGGCACTCGCGTCGCTGCGCACGCTCGTCGCCCGGGCGGAATCCGTTCTCTGGGTCGAGCCGGGCACGCACGCCGTCAGCCGGCAGCTCGGTGCGCTGCGCGAGGAGTTTCACGGCGCGTTTCGAGTCGTCGCGCCCTGCACCCATCAAAACGCCTGCCCGATCCTCGCGCCCGGCAACGAGCGGCACTGGTGCCATTTTTTCGCGCCGCCGCCGTCCGAAATCTTCGCCGACTCCAACTGGGTGAAATTCGGCCAGCGCGCCGGCATCGACCTCCGCAGCCTCCCCTACTGCTTCCTCGCCCTCGACCGGCCGCCCGCGCCGCAAGCGGAAAATCTCTCGCGCGTCATCGGCCGGCCCGAGCATTTCAAGCCCTACGCGCGCGTGCTCAACTGCGATGCCACCGGACTTGCCGAGCTCGAGCTGCCCAAACGCGCCGACCCGGCGCTCTACAAGCAGCTCGAACGCACGAAGGCACCGCTCGTCTACCAGTGGCGTCGGGATGGCACCAAGCTGCTCGGCGGCGAGCCGCTCGCGCCGCCGCCCGCGTCCCCGCACAGCGCTTGACTCGCCCCGGGCGCTCTGAAATTTTGCCCGTTCACACTTCCTACCATCATGGGCCAACAACTGAACAAGCACATCAAACGCAAACGCCGCGCCGCCTATCTCAAGCGCAAGAAGGCCCGCGCCAAGCTCGCCGCCAAGAAGAAGTAAGCCTCCGGCCAGCGCTGCGTCACGTCTGCGGCGGTCTTTGACCGCCGCTTTTGTTTTCGCCCGTTTCCCTCATGATCACGGTCAGTCTCATCTCCCTCGGTTGCGCCAAGAATCTCGTCGATAGCGAGATCATGATCGGTCACCTGCACCAGGCCGGGATGCGGGTCGTCCCCGAGGCGGAAAAGGCCGATGTCGTCATCGTCAACACCTGCTCGTTCATCGACTCGTCCAAGGAGGAGTCGATCGGCCACATCCTCGAGGTGCATCAAAACCGCGGCATGAAAAAGCGCCGCAAGGAGCAGAAACTCATCGTCGCCGGCTGCATGTCGCAGCGCTTCTCCAAGGATCTCTCGTCGTCGCTCAACGACGAGGTGGACGCTTTCATCGGGCTCGACCAGGTCACGAAGGTCGCGCCGATCATCGCGGGGCTCTACGCGAAGGAACGGGCCGCGCATGCCGCGCCCGAGAGTTTCGTCACGCCCCGCTCGACCTTCATCCCCGACTACGACACGCCGCGCTTCCGGCTGACGCCGAAGCATTTTGCCTACGTGAAGATCGCCGAGGGCTGCAACCATCCCTGCACCTTCTGCATCATCCCGCAGATTCGCGGCCGGCATCGCAGCCGCACCGTGGAGAGCGTCGTCGCCGAGGCCCGCCAGCTCGTCAAGGAGGGCGTGCGCGAGCTGAACCTGATTTCGCAGGATACGACTTTCTTCGGCATGGACACGTGGGACGAGCGCCCGAATTCCCGCACGCCCGTCGATTCCTCCCGCGGCACCGCGCTCACGACCCTGCTCCGCCAGCTCAACGCCATCGAGGGCGACTTCTGGATCCGGCTCCTTTACACCCACCCGGCGCACTGGAGCGACGAACTCATCCAGACGATTGCCGAGTGCCCGAAGGTCGCCCGCTACATCGACATTCCGCTCCAGCACATCAGCGACCACATGCTGGGCCTGATGCAGCGCGAGACGTCTTCCGCCTACATTCGCGACCTCATCAAGCGCATCCGCACCGGCATCCCCGGCATCGCCGTGCGCACGACGTTCATCGTCGGTTTCCCCGGTGAAACCGAGGCCGATGTCGACGAACTCTGCGCGTTCATCCGCGAGACCAAGTTCGAACGCCTCGGCGTGTTTCGCTACTCGCAGGAGGAAGGCACCCGCGCCGCCAAAATGGAGGCGCAGCTCCCGAAAAACGTGAAGGAGGCGCGCTGGCACCGCACGATGGCGCTGCAAAAGGAAATCGCCGCCCACGTCAGCCAGAACTACGTCGGCCGCACCCTGAAGGTGCTCGTCGAGGAGCCCGGCGTCGCGCGCGGCGAAGCCGATGCCCCGGACATCGACGGCCGGGTCTACGTCCCGCGCGAGTTGCCGGTGGGCGACTTCGCCGAGGTCCGGATCACCGGCGCCCAGGACTACGATCTGCTGGCGCTCCCCGCCGGCGTGCAGCCGGCCGAGTGGAAGGTTGCAAAGCAGGCGCAGTGATTTCCGCCTAAGAAACCGGCGCGGCGTCCGTTGGTCTTGATCGGACCCATGCCCCGCCTCGCCCCACGGACCGCCCTGCTCGCCGCCCTGCTCCTCGCGGGGTGCCAGCCGAAGGATCCGCTCGACTGGAAAATCGGCGCGGGCTCGCCCGAAGCGTTCGACACCTGGATGGACCGGCGCCATCGGCTCCTGCCGCCCGACCTCCAGCAGGATTTCGACCGGGCCTTTGCGGTCGTTCGGAGCGACACGGCCACCCACCTCGGAACCGTGGACCCGGCTCGAATCAATGCCGGTCTTTCCCGCCGCCTCGATGGGAAGACCATCCGTGCAGTGATCCTGGACGCCGATGACGTCGAGTCGGACGCGTTGCGCACCCGGATTTCGCTCACGATCGACGCCATCGTCCGCAACGCAAGGGCGTCCGAGTCCCTCGAGAACCGGCCCGCGGAGGCACAGCGATTCGCCGAGGCGCGCGCAGGGCAGGAAACCGCGATCAAGGCCATGCAGGCTCGGCTCGACGAGGTCGCCGCCCAGGTTCACCGGCTCTCGTCCCCGACTCGCTAGCTCCGGGATTCCGGCCGTTCCCGTTTCGCCGGCGCGATCGCGGCGGTCGTGGGACTACGTAGCGCCTATAAGCGGCGCGATGGGTAATTGATAAGTAAATCCGCATTTTGATTGCCCGTGACGCGCCGGCCAGGCTCGGCGGCAGAACCCGTGATGAACCCTGACGCGTCCTTGCTCCACGAACTGCTCCGGCTTCGCCTCGACGCGATCCTGCTGGGCGTCGCGGCGTTTGCCTCGTGCCTGTGGAGCCGGAATTTTGCGCGGCGGCGCGGCGCGACGGAAAATTTTTCTCCCCTCACCTGCTTTCTCGTCGCCGGTCTGGTGCTCGTCGGGGCGGGTCTTGCCGAATGGGCCGCGACGCTGGCCGGCGGCACGCCGTCCGCTGGATCGCTCGCCGGCCCGCGCGCCATCGCCTTGGGTGGAACCGCCTTCCTCATCGCGGTGCTCCTCGTGAGCACCACCCTCCTGGCGCTCATGCGCACGGAGATCGGCAAGCACACCGCGACCGAGGGCCAGTTGCACCGCGCCAAGGCCGCCGCCGACGAGGCGAACCGCGCCAAGGGCGACTTCCTGGCGGTCATGAGCCATGAAATCCGCACGCCGCTCAACGCGGTCATGGGTTTCGCCACCCTCCTGTCCGAGACCAAACTCGACGAGACCCAGCGCGGCTACCTCGCCACGATCACCGGCGAGGGCGCGCGACTGAGCTCGCTCATCAACGACATCCTCGATCTTTCCAAGATCGAGGAGGGCCGCCTTGCGCTCGAGCGGGTGCCGTTCGCCCCGGCCGAGACCGCACACGATGTCCTGCGGCTTCTCAGCGCCCGCGCCCTCGAGAAAAATGTCGAGCTGCGCTTCGAGGCCCAGCTCGCCGGCCCCCTTCTCATCGCCGGCGATCCGCTGCGCTTCCGCCAAGTGCTGCTCAACCTCGTCGACAACGCCATCAAGTTCACGCCCCGCGGCTCCGTCACCCTGTTCGTCGCCTGGACCCCGCCGGTCGCCGGCGCCACCCAGGGCAGCCTCGCGATCCGGGTGCGCGACACGGGCATCGGCATCCCCGAGGAAAAACGCCGGGGACTCTTCCAGATGTTCATGCAGGCGGACGTCTCCACCACCCGGCGCTACGGCGGCACCGGGCTGGGACTCGCGATCTGCCAGCGCCTCGTCGCCCTGATGGGCGGCAACATCGTCGTCGACAGCAATTCTGGCGAGGGCGCCGAATTCTCCTTCGCCTTTCCCGCCACACCCGTGGCGCTGCCCGCCGATGGCGCGCCCGCCGCGGTCGAGCCCGCGACTCTCGTCGGCCACCGTCCGCGGATCCTCGTCGTCGACGACATGGAAACCAACCGGTTTCTCCTCGAGGTTTTTCTCTGCCGCAACGGCTTCGAGCCCGCGCTCGCCGCCGGCGGCGAGGAGGCGATCCGCCTCGCCGCCAGCCACCGTTACGACGCGATTCTCATGGACCTGCAGATGCCGGACTTGGACGGCTACACCGCCACCCAGCGGATTCGCGCGGCGGAGCCGCCCGGCCGACACACGCCGATCATCGCGCTCACGGCCTCGATCGCCAAGGGCACGCGGGAAAAGTGCATCGCGGCCGGCATGGACGAACATCTCACCAAGCCGCTCGATCTGAAAAAATTCAAGACCCTGCTCACCAACTTCGTCGCGGTGACGCCGCCACCGATTCTGCCCCGTGCGGCGGCGCGGCAGTCGCTCCCCGCCACCTGATGCCACTCGCCCGCGAGTTTCAGGTTTCCGGGTTGTAGGGCGGGGTCGCCGAATCCCGCCGTCGAGAGCCGCGGACGGCGGGGTTCGGCGACCCCGCCCCACAAAATCCAGATGTCACGCGCGAGTGATATCACTTGCGTTCGCGGCGGTCGCGAAGCGTCCGATGATGCCATCGAACGACCCGTTGGTAAAAAACACCACGACCCGCGGCGTCGCCGGAGCTGCCGGGAGCGTATTGGCCGTAAGCTTGGTCAGGAGCGCCGCATTTGTTGCCTCGTAATGCGCCTCGACGCCCTGCGTCTCGAGTTGCTGCGCCACGGCCTCGGCATCGAAACGCTCGTCCTCGCGCAACTTGTCCGCGCGGCTGACGGCCCCGAGGTAGACTTCATCCGCCTGGCTGAGCGCGCGCATGAATCCGGCCTGCAGCGCCTTGGTCCGGGCGGTGTTGCTGCGCGGCTCGAACACCGCCGTCAGCAGCCGGCCCGGAAACCGCGCCCGGAACGATTGCAGCGTTTCCGCCAGTGCCGTCGGGTGATGCCCGAAATCCTCGATCACGGTCAGCGCCGGCGAATGCCGCAGGATTTCCTGCCGGCGCTTGACGCCGCGGAACCGCGCAAGCCCGTCGAGTTTTAGTCCGGTCGGGTCGGCGGGGTCGAGCGCGAGCCCGGCCGCGGTCGCCGCCATCGCGATGTTGCGCGCGTTGAACAACCCGCACAGTCCCGTCTTCACCTGCGCCCACGGCTGGCCGCGCCACCGGAGCCGGAAGCCCGCCTCGGTCGCGTTCTCGGTGAAATCCGCGATGCGCACATCGCAACCGTCGCCCGTGCCGACCCGCACCACGCGCGTCCACGCCATCGCCCCCAGCGCGCGCAGGTTGGCGTCGTCGCCGTTCAGCACGAGGCAGCCGTTGCGCGGCACGATCCGCGTGAGATGCGCGAACGTCCGCTGCACATCGGCGAGGTCGCGAAAGATGTCGGCGTGATCGAACTCCAGGTTGTTCAACACGGCGATGTGCGGCGCGTAGTGGATGAATTTGCTGCGCTTGTCGAAGAACGCGCTGTCGTATTCGTCGCCCTCGATGACGAACGGATCGGCCGCCGCCCCAAGATGACTTCCAACCGGGGGATCGACCGGCACACCACCGATGAGAAAACCGGGATCGCGGCCGTTCTCACGCAGGAGAAACGCCGTCAGCGACGTCGTGGTCGTCTTCCCGTGCGTGCCGCAGATGACGAGGTTCCGGCGATGCCGGAGCACGAAATCGTGCAACATCGCCGGCAGTGACGTGAACGGTAGCGCGCGGGTCTCGAGCAACCACTCGATCTCCGGATTGCCGCGCGACATCGCGTTGCCGATGACGACGAGACCGGGCGCCAGTTTTTCCAGCCGGGCCGGATCGTAGCCCTCGTGCAGTGTCACGCCGGCCTCGGCGAGCACCGTGCTCATCGGCGGATAGACTCCCGTGTCGGCGCCCGCCACCTCGTGGCCCGCCGCCCGCGCCAGCAACGCCGCGTTGCCCATGGCCGTGCCGCAGATGCCCATGAAGTAGATCAACATGATTCCGCAGCCTTTCAGAACATTTCCCCGGAGGTAAACGGACAAAATGTCATTTCCAATGATTTCCCTTTTCTCCACACTTGATCCGGGGGATGGCGGGATGGTGCCTGCTGGGACATGCACTCTACGTGGCCGTTGATTGCGAACGATGAAAGATCGTCTCGGTGCGGGTTCAGAATCGATCTCCCGCGGAAATTGTGCGGTTTTCGTTTGAGGAGACGTATAATAGCAACAGCTCCGATGGATGACGCAGAACTCCTCGCACAATACGCCGCCGACCGGTCTGAAGTCGCATTCGCCGAATTGGTGCGACGGCAGGTTGATTTTGTCTACTCAGCAGCTCTGCGTCAGCTCGGCGGAAACCACCATCTCGCGCAGGACGTGACGCAAATGGTCTTCGTCGATCTGGCCAAAAAAGCGTCGGCGCTCTCGCGCCATCCGGCGTTGTTCGCCTGGCTTCATCGCTGCACGCGCTATGCGGTGTTCAACACGTGGCGAAAGGAGGAACGGCGTAGTGCGTTGAATAAGGCGTTGGCGAACGATCCCTCGCTCTCCCCATCTCCGGAGTCGTCGTGGCGCGAAATTGGGCCCGTGCTGGACGAGGTGGTGGACGAGTTGCCGGAAAAAGATCGCACGGCGGTTCTGCTCCGCTTCTTCGCGGGGAAACCGTTCGCCGACGTGGGCCGGGAGCTGGGGGTGAGTGAAAATGCCGCGCGCATGCGAGTGGACCGCGCGGTCGAGTCCCTGCGCTCGGCCCTCGAGCGACGCGGCATTCATTCCACGGCGCTGGCGTTCAGTGCGCTGGTCGCCACCAACGGCGTAAGCGCCGCGCCTGCCGTCGTCGCCCCGTCCGTGGCCGCCGCCGTTGCGACGGCTGGCGCACCGATGAGCGCGGCCGTCGCCACTCTTTATACCATGAGCAAAATCAAATTAGTCGTCACTGCGGCGCTGGTCACGACCGGCGCAATCGGGCTTCTCGTCGAGCTGCAATCCCGCCGCGGATTGCGGGCGGAAGTCGACCGGCTGAACGCCGTGGAAGGCGAAGTCGCCCCGGCCCAAACGGAGAACCAGGACCTGCAACGCGAACTGCAGTCCCTTACCACGAATAATCCCGACGCCGACGCCTTGGCCCGCGCGCGCCAGCGGGTCGCGATCCTAAAGGTCCGCCCGGATGGTGTCACCGACGCACGGATGAAACCGATCGCGCCTAGCGGCCGGGCAACCCCGAAGGCCGCCCACGCAACGTTCCTTGCGGCGATCAACGCGGGAGACCTCGCGACCGTGACCCAGATGATGAGCTTTCGCGACGGACCATACTCCGAGCAGCAGCGCGCTGAGTTCATGGCGAACTTCAGCGACGCGATCCGCCGCCGCTATCGGACACCGGAGGAAGTTTTCGTCGCGGCCTACTTCGGTCTCGTCGAAGGCGCTGCTCCCCGGTTGCGGAGCACCGCTTACCAGGTATTCAACACAGAGGAACTCTTTCCCGGTGTGGTCCAAGTTCGCCTCTGGCTCACGGGTCCAAGCGGAGAACGGGAGGACAGACAAGCGTTCCAGCAAACCCCGGACGGATGGTCCATCGTGTTCCGCCCGCTGATCGCACGCCAAGCCGCGGATCTCAGCAGGTTAATCGATCCAGCGACCGGCCTGCCGAAAGCCGCGCAAAAATAGGTGCCCCCATGCAAACTCGATTCTATTCAGTCCTCACCGTCCTGTTGGTCGCTGGTCTGGTGGTTGAGATCGCCCAGATCGAGGTCGACAAATCCAAGCTCCGCCGGCAAATCGCGCCGCTCAGAGGGAACGAAGCGAGCCTGGTCCGCCTGCGCACCGAAAGCGCCCGTAATCGTGCGCTCCTCGCTCAGTTCAAAACGAGCGGCGACGCCGGAGCGAAGGCCGTTCACGCGGACTTGGTCGCAGCCCGGGCGGAGCTGGCGGCGCTGGAAACGAAGGCCGCCGGGTCGCGGGCCGACGCTTCGGCGACGCCATCGATCGAGGCCAATCGGGATCCGACCAAGGCGATGACGAGGCCCGAATTCCTGTCCGACGCCGGCCGCGCCACGCCGGAGGCGGCCTTTCAGACGCTCATCTGGGCGGCGATGAAGGGGCGTGAACCGGAGATGGCCGCGTGCGTCTCGCTAGACAGCGCTGCGCGAGCGAAAGCCGAGAGTCTGCTCGCAGGCTTGCCGGCGGATGCGCGCGCCAAATACGGCACCCCCGAACAACTCGTTGGGTTAATATTTTCGCACGGCGTGCTGGAATCGACCGCGGTGCAATTCGTCCCCAGCTTGGCCGCCGTCGATAGCGATCATGCCACCTTGGCGGTCCGCGTGCGAACGAACGGCCGGGAAGGCGAGACGAAGATTCCCATGGTCCGCTCGGCTGACGGCTGGGCGATGGCTGTTGGGGAAAGACAAATCGACGTGATCCGCCGCGGACTCACCGCAGAACCGCCCACGCCGTGACGTCGAGACTCGGTGGCTTGGATCAGGATTCTCTCATTTCAAAACCCAAGGTTTCAGCAACACACGGCTAGCCGCACGAATCAGCGCGAAGGAACGTCCGGCACTTCTGGCATTTGAGGCAGCTCGGCGGGCGTAATGCCAGACGTGGAGGTTGGCTCCAAATCAGAAGTTCCTGATCGCCCTCTTCGCACGACCGATGCCTTGCGCACGATGCCACCGGCATCAAATGTCACCCTCAGCTCAACCAAGTTGTTAGCGTCGTCTTCAACACGCCAAATGGCCTGTCCAGCGCCGCTCCGTTGCCGTGGCGGGCCAAGCCGGGCCACGACTTCCTCCTCGCTCATCCCGGCCCCGATCTGGCTGTAATCTTTCCGTATTTCATCGAGTGTCCTCACGGAGGCACACGCTCCCAAGAAAAATAGACCGAACAGCAACGCGAGTTCAGGGGGCTTCATATTATTTGCCGAACTTTGATGATGCCACCCTCGGTTGGCGCGGTGGATTATCGCAGTATCCTGCCGCGCGATTTCACGAAATCAACATTTGCCCAAAAGAGGGGGTGCACCGGAATCTCATCACGCCGAGACCCGCGAGTCGGCGTCCCGGGCGGCCCCGCGCCGTTGGTCCAGCTCCGTGTGAATCCGCGGCTCCAGCAGTTCGTATTTCCGGTAGAACAGCACCGGAACGATGCTCAGCGCGAAAAACGCCGCCGGCAGCCAGATGATCGCGACCTCGATGCCTCGGAGCGCCGCCGCGGTCTGCTCGACGTTCGGCCGATAACCGCTCTGGCCCAAAATCCACGCCGGCAGCGCCCCGCCCAAGCCGGCGCCCGCCTTCAGGCAAAATGCCGCACCGATCGCAGTCAGCAGTCCCGCGGCCCGGATGCCCGACTTCCATTCGCCGTAGTCGACGCTGTCGGAGAGCAAGGAAAACGGCATCGCCATCGCCACCCCGCTCGCGAGGAAACCCACCGTCCACCCCGTCATGATGACCGGGACCGAGTTTCCCTGCGTCACTCCGAGATACACGATGAGCTGGCCCACAACCATGCCCAGCAGTCCGAGCGCCCAGACGTTCCGTTTCGAACTCCAGCGGCAGAACCACGGCAGGAAGAAAACCGTCGCGAGCGAGATGAAGTCGAGGCTGTTGGCCACCGGGATCAGGTCCTTCCGGTGGAGCGTATACTCGAAGAAATACGGCACCGTCGAAACCCGGGCGATGAACGCGATCCAGAAACACAGGCTGCTCGCGAAAATGATGAGCCACGGACCGTTGCCCTTGATCGCCCCGAAGCTGCCGAGGAGCGACTGCCGCGAGCTCTCCACCTTCACCACCTCCCGGAGATTCCGAAACGCGAACAGGAAGAGGAGAATCGTCCCCGCCGCGTAAATCGGCATCGCGAGCATGAAGCCCCGGCGGTCGTCGCCGTGACCGAGCCACGCCACCACCTTCAACGCCGTCAGGTTCACGATCAACACGCCGAGCTTCGAGCCATACATGCGCCAGCACGTCAGTGTCACGCGCTCCTGCGGGTCGGCCGTCAGCGCCGACAGGATCGAGGTCACCGGCGTGTTGATTCCCGTGTAGAGGACGCTGGCCACGATATAGGTGCCGGCCGCGTAGAGGATTTTCGCCGTGTGTCCCAGATCGGGCGTGAGAAACGTCAGCACGCCGAACACCGCGAACGGCACGCACAGCCAGAGAAACCACGGCCGGCTCTTGCCCCAGCGGCTGTTCGTCTTCTCGAATATGATGCCCCACACGGGCGCGTCGACCGCGTCGACCATCCGCGCCACCAGCAAAATCGTGCCCGCCGTGCCCGCGGAGATCCCGTAGACGTCCGTATAAAAATAAAGCAGGTAGAACGAAATGAAGCAGAAGACGAGCTGGCCCGCGACGTCGCTGGACGCATAGCTGAACCGCGTGATGCAGGAAGTCCGGTTCATGCGATCAGGTCGTCGAGACCGTGGCGCGCCAGCACGTCGCGCACCTTGACTGGGCGGTTTTCGAGACACGATTGCTCCATCGCCTGCATCAGCGCGACCGTCACGATCCCCTCCGCCACGTCGGGCTTCGGCACCGAGCCGTCAGCCAGGCAGCGGGCGAAATGCTCGATGTAGTTTTGATACTCGCCCGCGTGGTGCGAGTGCCCGCCGAAGCGAAAGAAGTGCGCGTCCTGATCCTCAAACGTCTCGACCACCGACTGGTTGTCGGTTTTCCAGGCGTAGCGCAGCTCGTAATAATCCCCCTGGCTCGCCCCGAGCGAGCCGCGCAGGATGCAGCTCATGTTGCTGTCGCGCTGGTTCGGCGTCACCGGGCTCGAATAAGTGCCGCTGACCCGGGCGATCTTCCCGCCGGCCGACTTGAAGATAAAATGGAACGTGTCCGCATGCACGAGGCCGAGCTTCTTGCCGTTCTCGCTGAGCCGCGAATACCCGCTCACCTCCTCGATGTCGGGCAGATACCAGCGCACGAGATCCACCGGATGGCTGAGCCCGCCGTAGAGCCACTTGAACGCGTCGGTCTTCGCCCAGCCCTTCGCGAGAAACCAGCGGTGGTCGGCGTTGTAGTAGGCCTCGATGGTGTTGAGCTCGCCGAACGCGCCGGTCTCGAAATGCTCCCGCTGCCGCGCAAACGGCGCGAAGAACCGCGTGCTCTGCCCGACCATCACGCGCCGGTCCGCGGTCCGCGCCGCATCCAGCACCGCGCGCGCCTGGCTCAGGTTGTCGAGGAACGGTTTGGTGCAGATCACGTGCTTGCCCGCCTGCAGCGCCTTGATGGTGTGGGCGGCGTGGAGATGATCCGGCGTGTAAATGCCGACGACCTCGACGGCCGGATTCGCGAGCAGCCGGTCGAACGACGTCGTGAACATCGCCGGGTCGATCCCGAATTCGGCGCACCGCTCGCGGCCGAGCTGCTCGTTGAGGTCGCACAGCGCGACAACGTTCCAAAGCGCGCTCTGCCGCGCGCCGGAGATGATGCTGCGGCCTTCGCTGAGGCCGAGCACGCCGAGTCCCAGTGTTTTCATAAATTGACCGGTTGGTCGTTCGCGCGACGAGGTTCGACTGGTTTTCGTTTCCAATAGTTGGCGAGCACCGAGCCGGAGATGTTCATCCATGGACTGAAGATCGCGGCGGCGAGCCCGACCGTCGCCAGCTTGCCCATCGAGCCGGCGAGTCCCGAGGCCATCCCGCCGTTTTGCAGACCGACCTCGAACGCCACCGAGCGCGCCGAGTTCTTGTCGAGCCCGGCGCCGCGGCTCAGCCAGTAGCCGAAGAAGTAACCCGCGGCATTGTGCAGCGCCGAGGCAAGGAACAACAGTCCGCCGATCTTCAGCAAATTATCGCGGCCGGCCGCCGTCGTCACGGTCGTGAAATACACGATGCCCGCCATCGATGCGACCGGCATCCCGCGGTCGAGCTGGACCCAGCGCGAGGCGATGAAGTGATAGACCACGCCGAACACGACCGCACCCAGCAGGAACCCGCCGAGCCCGACCCACGTCAGCGCGACGGCCGACAGTCTCGTCTCCAGGTTCGCCCAGCCGCCCAGCGCCATCGCCACGAGCCACGCGCCGCCGAATGCCGCCAGCAGCAAAATGCGACGCCGGTGGCCGGCCGGCGCCGTCTTGAGATAGTCATGCAGCAGCGCCGCGCCGATCGGCACGATGACCTGTTTGACGATCTCGATCATCAGCTTCGAGAACTGCACGTCGACCAGCGTCCCCGCGAGCACCTTCATGAGCAGCGGCGTCATCAGCGGCGCGATCATCGTCGTGATCGCGGTGACCGTCACGGAAAGCCCAAGATTCGATTTCGCCAGATAGGCCATCACGTTCGAGGCGAGCCCGCTCGAGCACGAGCCGATGAGGATGATCCCGGCGGCAATCTCCGGCTCGAAATGGAATATTTTCGTGAGCGACAGGCCGACCAGGGGCATCACCGAAAAATGGCACACGATGCCCACCAGCACGCCGCGGGGCGCGCGAACCACTCCGGCGAAATCGCGCAGGCTCATCTGCGTCCCCATCCCGAACATCACGGCCTGGATCACGAGGAGAATGACCCACCTGTTGCGCAGGTCGAGGTCGCCCCATTTCAGAAACGCGTTCGGATAGATCATCGCCGCCACCACCGCCGCGAGAATCCACGCCGTAAACCGGTAGCCGCGCAGCGCCGGAAACCCGCCCAGCCCGAACACCAGCCCGACCGAGGCGACCACCGCCGCCGGCTGCCAGACCGCCGGCGAGGAAACGACAAGACCGGCCGCGAACGCGACGCCGCCGAGCGCCGCGAGGCCAAGCCAGATTCGGTCGAGCGGGCGCATCGCGATCGCGCTCACAGGACCGTGGCGAGATACTCGATCGCGAGCGGCGGGCTCGCGAGGATTGGCACGCGGCGGTCGGCTGCGGCCAGCGTGTCGACGACCCGCGCCATCGATGCCTGCGCGAGAACGATGACGTCCACCCGGGCCGAGAGCTCTTTCAGCGCGGCCGCCACCATCGTGTCGTGCTTCGCGGCGTCGCCGCTCATGAGCGCATCGAAAGCTCCTTCACACAGCCGCGACGTGAGCTCGATGACCTTGCCCGCGAGTCCCGCCCGGCGCTCGACCAGGTCGGCCGTCGGGTTGAGCGTGGTGGGCAGCGTCGCGATCACCCCGATCCGCCGGCCGGCCTGGACGGCGCGATCGGCCATTGGCTCATCGACGCGCAGCACCGGCACTCCGGCAAAGGGCGCTGCCGCCTCGACCGCCGGGCCGATCGACGAACAGGTCACGAGCACGAAGTCCGCCCCGCCCGACTCCGCCGACGTGATGTAGCCGGCGACGCGGCGCGCGATGTCGGCCGTCAGCGAACCGCGCAGGCCGATCGCCCGGACCAGGCTGTCGTCGACGATGTTGAACGTGTCGACGCCGGGCAGCTTCGCCTTGCAGAGCTGCGCGAACACCGGCACGAGCGTTGCCGAGGTGTGAACGAGACCGAGGGTTTTTCTTTTCATGGTTTCAAATTTTTCCGTGGGCCACCGCGTCGAAAAAATCCACCGCCCCGACCTGGCCGCCCTTGAAATTGACTTCCATCCCGTCGACCGGAGAACCGGGCGCGCAGGCGCGGCACAGCGGTGCACCGGGTGCGAGCGGCGCAATCATCTCGACCGACTCGATCCCGAGCGCGCGCGCGGTATAGCTCGAGGTATCGCCCCCGGCCACGACGAGCCGTTTCAAGGCAACCCGCGCGATCACGTCCCGCGCCAGCCGTCCCAGCGCCGCTCCCAGCACGCCGGCCAGCCACGGCGCCGCGTTCGCCGCACCACGGCTCGTGTAAACCACCAGGCTGCGCTGCGCCGCGAGCGCGGCGATCGCGGACGATATGGCCGGAGCCGGATCATCGGGGTTGAACGTGACCCCGGCAAAGCCGTGCGCGAGCGCCCAATCGATTTGGCCGCCGGTCACCGGCGAACAGCTGCCCGAGAGCACCAGCAACGGCAGCGCCTCCCCGGGGTCGGGCCAGTCGCAACGCGGACGCAAATCGCCTCGCGCCGCCCAATGTGCCCCGAGCGCCATCTCGATTCCCGACGATCCGACCGAAAATAACGGCCGCTCCCGGCTCGCGTGGGCGTCGATCAACCCACCGAGGAGCGCAAGCTGTCGCTCGTAGAGCAAATCGAAAAGCACCACTTTCGCGCCCGCCGCGATGATGGTGTCGAGCGCCGCCCGCGCCCCGGCCTCCGGCAGTTCAAGCTTGAGCAGGTCGAACAGACCGACGCGCTTCGCCGTCTGTTTTCCGAGATGAAGGCGCAGGTCCGACTCGTCGGCCGGCGTGACCGGATGCCGGCTCATCGACGGATGTCGGTCGAGCCGGTGGATGTCGCCCGCGCCACCGGTTCCCATCCGGGCAAACAGATTTCCGAACGCCGAGTAGCGCCCGAGAGCCGGTGCGCCCACCAGCAGCGGCACGAACCGCCCCTCGAAGATCTCCGCCCCGACGTCGAGTGCGCGGCCGATGCTGCCAACCGTCGGCGACGAATCGAACGTCGAGCAGACCTTGTAGTGCACATGTGGAGCACCGAGCCTCTGCAGCGCTACGAACGCCGGACGGAGCGTTTTCTCCATCGCGTCCGGCGCGAGCGAGCGGGTCAACCCGGCGACACCGATCGCCGTGAGGTCCGGATAACGCGCCAGTTGCGCCGCGTCCGGCGGCTCGAGAAACAGCCGCGTGCGGGCGCCGGCGCGCGTGAGGAATTCGAGCGCGTCGGTCGAGCCGGTGAAATCGTCACCGTAGAACGCCAGCAGCAATGAATCCGCGGCGGCCATGATGTTACTTCCGCTGGCCAAACTTCGCCACGGAAGCCGCGAGCTCCGGATATTTAGCGGGCGCCTGCTCGAACGTGAGTCCCTCGACCGCGGCCCGCCACCAGGTGCGGAGCGAATGCACGCCCGCCGCCGGACCGCCGGGATGCGCCATGATGCCCCCGCCCGCCAGGTAGAGCAGGTCGACCGTCTGCGTCCGCCGCCACGTCTCGGGCGCCTGCCCGCCCCATTGTCCGGACGACACCACCGGCAAAAGCGGTTTGCCCAGTGGCTCCGGGGCAAGGCACGACGCGATCGAGCGGACGACGGAATCGTCCGGCTCCCAGAACTTGTTCGCGATGCCGTTGACGTGGAGCTGATCGACGCCGGCGAGCCGCCACAGCTTCTGGTAGGCGGCGAAGTCCATCCCGAGCAGCGGGTGCCGGTTGAGCATGCCCCAGCCATTGCGATGTCCGTGCACCGCGAGTGCACCGAGGTCGCAGATTTTCTTCACGCCGGCGAGACCGACGCTGTTCAGGCTCAACATCGCGCAGGTGCCGCCGGCCGCGACGATCTTCTCGTAGTGCCGGAGCATCGGATCGAGCTCGTCGCTCACGTTGAACGCATACATCGGCTTCCGGCCGGTCCGCTGCGCATGGGAGTTGATCACCGCCATGATCGCATCGACGCGCGCGTCGAACGGCGAATGCGGCGGGTTCGCCATCAGCTCATCGTCCTTGATGAAATCGATGCCCGCCTCGACCAACGTCCGCACCATCTCCGCCGTCTGGCGCGGCGTGAGCCCGATGCTCGGCTTGATGATCGTGCCGATCAACGGCCGCCCCGCAACGCCGGCGAGCCGGCGGGTGCCGGCGACGCCGAAATTCGGTCCCCGGAAAAGCGCGGCGATCGACGCCGGCACCTCGAAGTCGAGCAGCCGGAGCCCGGAGAACTGCGCGAGCTCGTAGAGGTTGCCCTGCAAAGTTGAGACGAGCGTGGGCAGGTTGTGCCCGAAGTTCCCGGCGGGCCACGACACGGTGACTTCGGCCCGCCGGTAGGACGTGGCGGCCGGCCGGCCGGTCGGAAGCGACGGCATGGGAACGCACTCGAGCTCTGCGATCTGCTCGACGCGGGCGGCGAAACGTCGCTTCAGCTCGGCTGTCTCGCCGGGCACCTCGACAAACGTGCCCGACGATTGCTCGCCCGCGAGCACGGCGGCGGCCTGCTCGACCGGCAGCGACGTCTCGATCAGATAGCGGGCGGTGAGACGTTCCATGGTTCAGACGCGGTAAATTCGCTCGGCGTTGCCGTGATAGAGCATCGCGCGCTGTTCGTCCGTGGCCGAGGCCACCAGTTCGCCAGTCGCCGCCACCCAGCGGCTCAACGGCGCCGACAGCGTGCACACCGGCCAGTCGCCGCCCCACATCACGCGGTCCCAGCCGAAACTCGCGAGCACGTGCTCGACCCACGGCCGCAGGTCGGCCACGGTCCACGTCTGCGGATCCGCGTAGGCGACCAGGCCGCTGATCTTGCAGCCGACGTTTGGCAGCGCCGCGAGCGCGGAGATATCCGCGCGCCACGAATCGAGCGCGCGGCCCTTCACATCCGGCACGCCACAATGATCGAGCACGAACGAAACCTGCGGGCACTGGCGCGCCAGCGCCGCGGCCAGCGGAAGCTGGCGGGCGAGCACGCAGAGATCGAAGGTCAGCCCAAACTCCGCCAGCAACCGCACGTTTTCCGCGAACCGCGCCGATTGGGACAACTCGTCCGGCTGGGTGTGCAGCACGCGACGCACGCCGCGCAGCTTGGGCAGCTTCGCCAATTGTTCGAGGTGCTCGCGGAATCCCTCCCGCTCCGGCCGGCCGCTGGCCACGATGCCGGCGATGAGCGGGTGCGCCGCCGAGAGCGACTGGACGTGGTGCGCCTCGGCCAGCAAATGCGGCTCGTCGACATCGCATTCCATGAAAACCGTCTTCGTGATGCCGGTGCCGGCGGCGGCCGCCTCGTAGTCGGAAAAAAGGAAGTTGCGATTCAACGCCGGCACGCCCGCGCACCAGGTGTAGGGAAACTGGCGGAGGTCCCACAGATGCTGGTGCGTGTCGACGAGGCGCATGGCGCTGGGCGGATTCGGTCAGGCGGCGGGAGCAGGCGGCGAGGCGAGATAGTTGCCGTAAGTGATCAATCCGACGGCGCCGAGCAGCAGCGCGATCGAGCAGGTCACGAGAAGCTTGGTCGACATCCGGCACTTTTTCCATTCCCCAATCGCGACCCCGAAGCCGCAGCTCAGCAGGATCAAAATGATCATGTGGATGGCCCAGCTCGAAAATTCGAACCGCCCCATCCGCACGTGGCCGAGGCCGTAGAAGAAAAACTGGAGATACCACAACAGGCCGGTCAGCAGCGCGAGGAGGTAGTTGCGCACCAGGCCGGTGCCGTCGGCGGTGCGGACGTATTCGCCCCACGACTTGGCGCGCATCGCCAGCCAGCCGGCGTAGAACAGCGTCGTGGTAAACGCGCCGCTGTTGGAAAAAATGTAGATCACGTTGCCCTGAAAATACCCGGCGCCGTGTTTCGCCGCGACGTCGGCGACCGGCTGGGCCGCCTGCAGGGAAAAATTAAAGACGGCGGACAGGACGCCCGCGAGAATCACGATGGGCAGGCCGAGCCGCGCGTTGAACGGCGCGGCGTTCGCGCTGCCGGCGATCTCGCGCTCACGGCGAAATCCGGCGAAGCCGGTCACGAACATCGCCCCGCCGCCGAGCAGCACGCCGGCCACCACGTAAAGTCCGGCACCGGTCGACAGCGTGTCGCCCAGCGTGCCGGCCATGAGCGGCGGAATCAGCGTGCCGAGCACGCACGAGATGCTGATCGCGAGCGCGTAGGTCAGCGAATAGCCGATGTAGCGGATGGCCACGCCGAACGCGATGCCCCCCACCCCGTAAACCACGCCGAGCAGATAGGATTTCAGCATCGCATGCTTCGGCGCCTCGGCGAGGACCGCCCCGAGTTCGGGAATCGTGAACCACGCGAAGATCCACGGCAGGATGAACCAGCACGCGGCGGCCTGGAGCAGCCAGTAGGTCTGCCAGCTCCATTGGTGGAGGTAGCGTTGCGGGGCGTAGCAGAGCGCGGCGCTCGCGGCGCCGACGGTGTGAAAGCCGGTGCCGAGAAGCGGATTGGGTTGGGGAGCGAGCATGGGGTTGGAGAATTGCCGGCGAAATCCGGCGGCGGAAAACTAAATGCGAACGGGCGCGGAATCAGAGGCCAAAATCTTTCTGGATTTGCGCGTTGTCCTGGCCGACGCGCGGCGCGCCGCGCGGCGAGGTGTAGCGCTCGCCGTCGATGGTGATCGGGCACCGGGTCGTGCGCATGGTCGGGCCGCCGGGCCGCGTCACCTCCTGCACGAAGTCGAGCGCGCGAAACGCCTCGGTTTCCCACAGCCGCGGCCACGACAGCACCTCCGCGCACCAGTAGTCGGCGGGCTCGAGCCGGTCGAGCCAGTGGCGGGTCGATTGCGTGAGCAGATGGGCGGCCAGGAGTTCCTTGATCTCGTCGCGGTGGGTGAACCACGTCTGCGGGTCGGTGAAGGTCGTCAGCGCCGGCAGCCCGAGCAGCTCGCCGAGTTTCACCACCGAGCCCATCGCCAGCGCGAGGAAACCGTCAGCCGTGGCGTAGATGCCGTAAGGCGCACCGAGGTAGGCGTTGGCGTTGTTGACGCGTGAGCGCTGCGGCTCTTTGCCGCCGTCGTTGAGAAACGTGGTCGTAAGCTCGAACTGCAGATCGAGGATCGATTCCAGCAGGCTCACCTCGACGAGCGCACCGCGGCCGGTCGTGCCGCGGCGCACCAGCGCGGCGAGAACGCCCTGCACGAGATGCGCGCTGGCGGTGAGATCGGCGACCGAAAGGCCGAACGGCATCGGTGGCTGGTCGGCGTTGCCGTTGAGGTGCGTAAGTCCGGACAGCGACTGCGCCAGCAAATCCTGCCCCGGCTTTTCCGCCCACGGGCCGGCGGAGCCGTAGCCGGTGACGACGCCGTAGACGAGGCGGGGATTCAGCGCGGCGCAGGCCTTGGCGTCGAGGCCGAGCCGTTCCATCACGCCGGGACGGAAATTTTGAATCAGCACGTCGGCCCGCGCGATGAGCTGCTTCACCTTGGCGACATCGGCGGCGTTTTTCAGATCGGCCGCATAGCTCTGCTTGTTCCGGTTGATCGAATGGAAAAGCGTGCTGTCGCCGTCGAGGGAGAGATTGGAGATGTAAAGCTGGCGGCCGATGTCGCCGGTGCCGGGGCGCTCGATCTTGATCACGCGCGCGCCGAGATCGGCCAGGCGCGTCGCGGCAAACGGCCCCGCAAGGAACTGCGAGAAATCGAGCACGAGGAGGCCTTCGAGCGGACGCATGGTCAGAGGGTGCGGGCGGCCGTGACGAGGGCGCCAAGCTTGGCGCGGGTGATGTCGAGCGGCACGTGGCCGAAGCCGCACTCGCTCGTCAGGACGAGGCGCTCACGGGGAAAACGCGCGAGCGCCGGCGCGACGCGTTTCCGGATGACCTCGGTCGTTTCCAGATCGTCGCTGCGCTGGTCGATGACGCCGAGGGCGAGGTCGCCGCGGAACGGCCAGAGATCCCAGAGCGTCATGAGGTCGTAGCTGAGCGTGCAGTGCTCCAGCGAAACCTCGTCGATCTTCACTTTCGCGAACGCCGGGACGAGATCGTGATAACGCGTGAAATAGACGCGCTTGCGGCGCGGGTTGCCGCCGCAGACGTGCAGGCCGATCCGCGCGCGGCCGCCCAGCGAATCGATGAGCTCGTTGAGAATATCCGCCGCCCACGGCGCCTGCTCGGGGGATTCCGTCCACATCGGCTCGTCGAACTGCACGAAATCGCAGCCGGCATCGATCACCGCACGCAATTCCTCCCCGAGGATTTTCGCATAGGCCCGGCAGAGCGCGGGCTCGTCGGGATAGAGATCGGGCCGCTCGTTGACGCTGAACCGCGTGAGCACGTGGGGGCCGGTGACAGTTTGCTTCACGCGGATCGACGGCGGCGCGACGTCGCGCGCAGCCCGCCACCAGCGGGCGAGCTGGCAGCGCGGATTCTTGATTTCGCCGGTGACGCGGGCGCACTCGATGCCGAATCCCGCGGTGCCAAACGTCTTCTTCGGCATGTTCTCGAACGAGATCCCGTCGAGCCGCCGCTGATAGAAATAATACATGTTCTCCCGGTAGGCCTCGCCGTCCGTGATGGTATCGAGGCCGAGGCTGGCCTGGTCGCGCGCAGCCCAGCGGGCGAGCTCGAGGGTGTCGGCGTCGGTCAGCGACGGCTTCTTGAGCGTATCTTCAACCTTGGTGGGGCGCGGATAGCTCCCGACAACGGTGGTGCGATAAGACATGAGCGAAAATCGGAGTGAAACGAGGTTAGAGGTCAGACGAGCGGAAGACCGCGGGCGATGCGGGCTTCATTGATGTGGGCGCGGATTCCTTCCGCCAGCGGTCGCGGGGTGAATTCGATTTCCCGGGCGAGCCGGCGGCCGTCCATCCGGTCGATCAACGCCGTGCGCGGGACGGATTCGTCGAACGAGATTCGCGCGTCCGGCAGCCAGCGGCGAACCAGCGCGGCGAGTTCGGCCGCAGTCACGGATTCGCCGCCGTTGTTGTAGGCGAAATGGTGCAGCCGTGGCGCCAGCGCTAGCCGGATCAACTGCTCGGCACAGTCGTCGACGTAGAGCCACACATCGCGCGACGATGCCGCAAACGGCAGCGCGGCGGCCTCGCCGAGCGCGGGTTGCGAGGCGAACGCTTCCGCCCACAGGATCGAGCCGCGCTTCCGGCCGTGGCCGAACACCACCGGCGGCCGCACGCAGGCGAGGCTCAGGCCGTGGCGCTTCACATATTTCTGCGCCATGAATTCGTTGAGCACCTTCATCATCCCGTAGGTGTAGTGGTGCTCGGCCGGCGCGGCGAAGTCGTCCTCCGTGACCTCGCGATCGCCAAAAACCTCCTGACGCGCGCCGTAGTAGGTCTCGCTGCTCGTGAAGACGAGCCGCTGCAATTTGCGCTGCAGCACCGCCTCGAAAAGATTGACCATGCCGAGGACGTTCACCCGCACCGCCAGCGGCGGATTCGCCTCGCACTCGGCGCTCATGAGATAGGCGAGATGGATGACGTGCGTCGCATCGCGGTGGGCGTCGAGCGCCGCGAGCAGCGCCGCCGGATCGGAAACATCGGCCGTGACGAACGCGAGCGGCGTCGCCCCGGCGCGAGCCCGCAGGCGGCCGGCGACCTCCTCGTCGGGCGGAAAATCGAGCGCGACCACGGGAATGCCGCGGGCGAGCAGTTGGGCGACGACGCGCCAGCCGATGAACCCGGTGGCGCCGGTGACGAGAAATTTCATGACGGGGGAATCGGCGTCGCGCCGCGGGCACTCGATTCGTAGGCGGCCTCGACGACCGCCATGGTGCGAAACGCGTCCTCGACGCACGTGGGCAGATCGGCCGACTCGCCGTTCGCGTAGCGCATGACGCTCGCCATCGTGCCGATGAACGCGTGCGGATACCAGTTGCCCTCGAGCGGCACCGGCTGCCACGGCCCGGGGCGGCCGTCGGCGTCGACCCGGCAGATTTCGAGTTCGTCCGGCTGCGCGTGCTGGTAATCGAGCAGCAGGCCGAGCCGGGCCTTGATCGCGCCGCGAGTGCCCTCCCATTTCACGTAACTCTCGGCGTGTTTCTGGCCGAAGTCGTGACCGTGGTTCGCGGTGATGTTCGCCCGGAGGAGATCGCCATAGTCGAGGGCAATGTTGGTGCGGGTCGAGGCGAGACGGGACGTCCGCGGGTGCTTGACGGTCTTCGCATAGACGCCGCGCGGCTCGCCCAAAAACGAACGGATGAGGTCGACGTAGTGCACGCTGTGATAGAGGATTTCGACCCGCGGCAGCCCCTCGAGAAACGTCCAGAGATGCCAGGGCATGTGCACCGTCACGCGCACCTCGACATCGTGCAACTCGCCGATCGCGCCCGCAGCGATCAAGCGGCGGGCGGCGGCCACGCACGGCGCGTAGCGGAGCTGGAAGTTGACCGCCGCCCGCAGGCGCTTGCGCTGACAGAGCGCCAGCAACTGCCGCGCCTGGGCCAGATCCTCGCCGAAGGGCTTTTGAATCAGGACCGGCGCTCCGTCGGGCAACGCGGCCAGCACCGCCGGGAGGGCGGACGCCGGGACCGCGACGTCGAATACGGCGTCGGCCGGCGCGGCCGCCACCGCCTCGGCAAGGGTCTCGCACACCCGTGGAACGCCGAACTCCGCCGCGAGCGCCCGGGCCTTCGCGGAATCGAGGTCGTGCAGCGCCGCGACAGGAAAACCGGCGAGCCCATAGGCCGGCAGGTGCGCAGCCTTGACGATGCCGCCGGCCCCGATAACAACAACGGGGTGCAACGGGCACGGCGGAGCGGGCGGTTGACCGGGGGCGAGGGTCATTTTTATTTGCAAAAGCATTTTTCATTAGCGAATACGAGCAAGCCGAAAGATGCCCCCCACCCCAAATTACCATGTCCCCGCGCTGGAGAAGGGCCTCGACATCGTGGAGGCACTGGCGGCGGTCGCCGTGCCGCAATCGCTGACGGAACTCGCCGCGCGGTTGCAACGCAGCAGCAGCGAACTGTTTCGCATGCTCAACTGCCTCGAACGCCGCGGCTACGTCGCCCGCGAGGCGGTCTCCGGCAAGTATGCGCTCTCGCTCCGCCTCTACGCGCTCGCGCACGCCCACTCGCCCACCGAGAAGCTGCTCACCGCCGCGCAGCGCCCGATGCAGGAATTCACGGCCAGCTTTCGCGAATCGTGCCACCTGAGCGTTCTCGAACGCAGCCGGCTCCTCGTCGTGGCCCAGGAGGAAAGCCCGGACCGCGTGCGGCTTTCCATCGAAATCGGCGGCGAGTTCGACCCGATGCTGACGGTGTCGGGGCGGTTGTTGCTCGCCTTTTCACCCCATCCGGGAGCCGCCTCGCGCCGGATCGCGTCGACCCTCGACGAGATTCGCCGGACGGGGGTGTCGTCGGCGGAAAGCGAAACCATCGAAGGCGTGCGCGACATCGCCGTCCTGGTGGGCCGCCCCGAGGCCCGCGTGATGGCGGCGCTCGCCGTGACGCGATTGATCCGGCGCGGGCAAAGGATGAACGAGACCTCGCTGCTTGCCGGCCTGCGCGCCGCGGCGGACGAAATCACCGCGGCGCTCGGACTGGCCGCTTGACGGACCGCGCGCCTCCCCGACCATGAACTCCCAATTTTTCGAAGACTACGCCGTGGGGTCCGTCCGTATCTCGACCGGGCGCACCCTGACCGAGACCGACATCGTGATGCACGCCGGCCAGACGGGGGATTTTTTTCCGCATCACATGGACGCCGAATGGTGCAAGACGCAGGATTTCAAGCAGCGCATCGCGCACGGCACGCTGATTTTCAGCCTCGCGGTCGGGCAGACCGCCGGCGCGATCAATCCGGCGGCGTTTTCCTACGGCTACGACCGCCTGCGGTTCATCAAGCCGGTCTTCATCGGCGACACGCTCACGACCCG
>CALFNN010000055.1 GCA_937902925.1 uncultured Opitutaceae bacterium | reverse complement strand
GCACGTCGAAGTCGCGCGACTCCTTGATCGGCTTGCCGCCGTCCATCGTCTCCGCGACGGCGAATTCGCGCGCCCGGTCCTGCAGCAGCCGCGCAATCCGGAAAAGATATTTCGCGCGCTCGCGACCGGACATTTTGCCCCAGACGTTCTCGTAGGCGTGCTGCGCCGCCTGGTAGGCGGCGTCGACATCATCGCGATTCGCGAGCGCGATCTCCGCGAGCTTCTGCTCGTTCGCCGGATTGATGGAGTCGAAATATTTCCCGGACTTCGGCGCGACAAACTGGCCGTTGATAAAGAGTTCGTAGCGCGGCTTGAGCTTCGGGTCGGCGGTCTCGGGCGCGGGGTCGAATTCCCACAGGTCGCCGAAGATCAGCTCGGGCGCCGGACGGCCGTTACGCACCGGAGTGCGACTGGATTTTTTCTCAACTAAGGAAGGCATGGAGAATTTCGTTTAGGAAGGGGACAAATTTAGAAGCCAGGAGACCACGAAAAGGGATCGAACGGTTTCTTGGTCTCCGGGCTTCTGAATGAATTAGTAACTTTCCGCCGCTTCGCTGAAATAATACGGCGCCTGGTAGGCTCCGGTTCGCTCCTTCTCGATCTGGCGGAGCAGGTCGTTGAGCAGCGAACTCGCACCGAAACGATAGCGCCCGTTGTTCAGCCACGCGTCGCCGAGTGTTTCCTTCACGGCCACCAGGAATTGCAGCGCCTGCTTCGCGGTGCGGATGCCGCCGGCGGGCTTCATCGCGATGGCCGTGCCGGTATCGAGGTAGAAGTCGCGGATCGCCTCGAGCATCACCTGGTTGTTGCCCAGCGTGGCGTTGAGCGAGGTCTTGCCCGTGCTGGTCTTGATGAAATCGCCCGCGCGGATCACGCGCATCGCGAGGAAGGACGCCGCGCGGATGTTGTCGTAGGTCTCAAGTTCGCTGACTTCGAGGATGACCTTGAGCGTCGCGTCGCCGCATGCCGCGACGACCGATGCGATTTCATCCTGCATCTCGCCGAATTCGCCCGCGAGAAACGCCCCGCGGTTGATGACCATGTCGATCTCGTCGGCGCCATCGGCCACCGCCGCTTTCACCTCGGCGAGTCGCGTCCGCAGCGGCGTCTGGCCGCTCGGGAACGCCGTCGCGACCGAGGCGATCCGCACCGCCGTGTCGCTGCCGAGCGCCCGCCGCGCATGCTTCACCATCGCCGGATAAACGCACACCGCCGCGACCTGCGGCACGGTCGGGTCGTCGTGCGGCCGCAGCGCTTTCTGGCAGAGCGAGGCCACCTTGCCGGGCGTGTCCTTGCCCTCGAGCGTCGTCAGGTCGACCATCGAGACGGCGGTGCGCAGCCCCCACAGCTTCGACGCCTTCTTGATCGAGCGCGTCGTGTATTTTGCGACGCGTTCCTCGACCCCGACACAATCGACGGTGCCGACTTCATCGAACAACCGCTGAAACGCAGCAAGGGGAGACCGGGCCAACATCCGCGGACTATCGCGGTCCGCCCCCCCGAAAACAAACGAAAACGCGCCCTCCCAACGCCGTCGCTCCTTTCATTCCGACCGGTTCACGGCCTGGCTCAGTCGGCTCGGAACAGCAGCGGGAAAAAGATCACGACGAACGCCCCCCACGCCGCGTAAACCGGCACATAGCCTGTCTGCCAGCGTTCGAGGCTCGCAAACGTTTCGCGCCCCAGCGCAAACCGCAGATAGAGCACGGCGGACCACGCGAGGTTGACCAGCAGGATGACGTTCTCGCCGAGCGCGGCCACGCGGTTCGGACTGAAGCCGAATTCGCCGATGCGCGCGCCGATCGCCCACAACGCGAACGCGTCGGCCAGCAACGCGCTCACCACCAGCACCACCTGCACCACATCGAATGCGCCCGGCGGCGACTGCGGGTTGCGGGCCGAGAGCGAATAGAGCACCAGCCCCAGCACCACCACGAGGAGCAGGTCGAACCCGATCAACTGGTCCCGCTCGATGGCGATGCCGCGCCCCGACACCAGCATGGCCCCGAGGAAAGCGATCAGCATGGCCGCGAACAACGGCGTGAAGAGACGCGTCAGCACCGGCGCCATGTTTTCGATCACGCCTTTCTTGGCCTCGACGAGCCAGGAGGCGATCAACACGGCGCCCGCCGCGCCGCAGGGCACCAGCCACGAACCGAGAAACCAGTCGATCTTGATCCCAATGCTCTTGAACGTAAGCGCCATGAACGCGCACAGGACCACGCCGCCCAGCGCGATCAGCACATAGTAGATGAAGAGTTCGCCCGAGAACCGGATGAAATCCATCCGCCGCCCGATCTCGTGCCACCGTCCGCCCGCGTAAGCGCTGCCCACGGTCAACAAGAGCGCGATCGGCAGGTGCAGCGCCGTGAGCGGCACGAATTCGCGGGCCGCGCCAAACCCGGGCAAATTGGCCAAGATCATCGCCGCCACGAACGCCGCCGCCAGCCACCGCACCGTGCTCGTCGCGAGCTGCCGTTTCCAGGCGAAGTAACCGACGAGAAACGGCAGCACATCGAGGCCCGAGTTGCGGATGTAGACGCCCTCGTCGTGGTCCATGTCGAATCCGAACAGCGCCGGCAACTTGACCGCCATGGCCGCCAGCACGGCGAGCGAGAAGACGACGATGCCCTCGGTGCGCGCCCGCGCGCTGCGTTCGCCGGCATCGGCCGGCGCCACCACGAACTGTTTCCATACGCGGTCCGGTTGCTCGCGTGCGAACTCCGCCGTCAGCGCATCGCGCCTGCTCATCCGTTTCACCGCCACCAGGAACGCCTCATCGGCCGCCAGTCCGGCGCGGACCAGACCCGCGATCCCCGCGCGGAGCTCCTCCTCCAACCGTGCGAGATCGGCCGCCTCGCCGCTGGGCCGGCCGCGGAGACCGTTCCGCCATTGTTCTATCAACTGCTCGATCGACGCTGGGTTGGGTGCGCTGGCCATGGCTTATTCTCCGGCACTCGTGTGAACACAGCATGAAGCCACCGAGAAGTGAACGTGAAATCGGGCGCCCCTCCACACCTTCCCTCGAAAGCAAACGACATCACGGCCCCCGCGCACGCAATTGGTAGGGCCCGACCTCCGGGCGGGCCGCTGTGCGAGGGACTTTAGGCCCCGACACCTTCGAGTGTTCCAATCGGAGCATAAAGCCACTCTCCCCCGAATTCCGAACGAACGGGTCACCCTCCGCAACGCCGACCCCTACCCACTCGGCGAAGTTCGTCTTCCCGTCTTTCGGATGCGCATGTATGGAACCCATCGCCTTTCCTGCCGTCGCACCTCCCACCCTATGAGCCCGAAAAAAGCCGTCCGCTACCTCTGGCGCCAGTGGATCCGTCCCCTCGCCCTGCCGTTCCTCCTCATCACCGCGGCCAAGTCCGCGCTCGCCGACATCAATTTCGTCCCCACCGGCTCGATGAAACCGACCATCCTGGAAGGCGATGTGGTCTTCATCAACAAGCTCGCTTACGACCTGCGCGTGCCGTTCACGACGCTGCGCCTCGCGCATTGGTCGACGCCCGCCCGCGGCGATATCGTCGTCTGCTTCGCCCCCGACGACGGCACCCGCCTCGTCAAACGCGTCGTCGGCCAGCCCGGCGACTCCATCGAACTCCGCCACGACATCCTTTACGTCAACGGCGCCGCCCAATCCTATGCTCCGCTCGCCGCCAGCGCCACGCGCGACCTCGACCCGGCCGAGCGCGCCACGTCCGTCTTCGCCCGCGAAACCCTCGGCTCGCGCGCCCACGCCGTCATGGCGCTCCCCGGCCGCCCCGCGTTGCGCGACTTCGGCCCGGTGCGCATTCCGGCCGGCAGTTATTTCATGATGGGCGACAACCGCGACAACAGCCGCGACTCCCGCTATTTTGGCTTCATGCCCCGCGCCGAAATCATCGGCGAGGCGAGGACCGTCGTCGCGTCCGCCGATCTCGCCCACTGGTTGCGCCCGCGCTTCGATCGCTTTTTCACGCCGCTCGACTGACGCGCCTGCTCGCGGCTTGCGCGTCACGCCAGTCGGGCGTTGGCTCACGGCCGCATGCCCGAGCCCGCCACTCCTCCGCCCGCCGCGCCGACCGGCGAGGTCGTCATTCGCACGCTCGCGATGCCGGCCGACACCAACGCCAACGGCGACATCTTCGGCGGCTGGCTGCTCTCGCAGATGGATCTCGGCGGCGCGATCCTCGCGCGGAGCATGGCGCGAAGCCGCGTGGTCACCGTCGCGATCGACAGCATGTCATTCCTCCGGGCGGTCGGCGTCGGCGATCTGGTCACCTGCTACGCGAAACTGCTCGGCGTCGGCCGCACGTCGATGCGGATTCACGTCGAGGCCTGGACGCAGCATTTCGCCGAGGGCACGCTGTGGCGGGTGACCGAGGGCACATTCACCTATGTCGCCATCGATGACGCCGGCAAACCCCAACCGGTGAAACGCTGACTGCCGCTCCGTTTTCAAATCCCCCAACCATGAAACCCCTCCCGCGCCTTCTCTCCCTGCTCGCCCTCGTTTCCACGCTGCCCTGCGCCGGCGCAACCGCACCGGACCCCGGGCCGCGCGGTCCCGGCAATCCCGCCCGCCTCGTCCTGCTCGCCCCGCCCGCGTCCGACCAACTCCTCGCGGCTGTGACCGCCGCCGATGACGAACGCGTCGCCGCCACCAAGGCCGGCGATCGCGCGCGGCTCGAGGAAATCTTCTCCGACGAACTCCACTACGCGCACTCGAGCGGCCACCTCGACACCAAGGCCAGTTACATCGACGCGCTGGCCAGCCACCGCTCGGTCTACGAAACCTACGACTACCGGGAGCGCCACTTCCTGCCCGCCGCGCCCGGGGTCGTGCTGATGACCGGCCGCGTGCTCATCCGCGCGCGCAGCGGCGGCGAGGTCCACGACCTCGACCTCAACTTCCTCGCCGTCTGGCGCGAGGAAAACGGCCGGTGGCGCTTCCTCGCGTGGCAGTCCTGCGCGGCCGCGCCGCCCGCCCCCGCCGCCGCCAAGTGACGTCCGTTTTTCCCGACCCATGTCCCTCCTGATCGTCTCCACGAGCCTCAACTCCGAAAGCAACAGCCGCCTTCTCGCGCGCGAAGCCGAACGCGTTCTCCGCGCCGCCGGGCACGAGGTCGTTTTTCTCGATCTCCGCGACCTGCCGCTGCCGCTCTGCGACGGCGAAACCGCCTACGAGCATCCGAACGTCATCCGCGCGGACGCCCTCGTCGCCGCCGCCGACGGCATCCTCGTCGCCACGCCGATCTACAACTACGACGCCAACGCCGCCGCGAAAAACCTCGTCGAGCTCACCGGCGACGCGTGGGAAAACAAGGTGGTCGCGTTCCTCTGCGCCGCCGGCGGCCACGGCAGCTTCATGTCGATCATGGCGCTCGCCAACAGCCTCATGCTCGACTTCCGCTGCATCGTCGTGCCGCGCTTCGTCTACGCCACCGGCGCCGCGTTCTCCGGCGACCAGCTCACCGACACCAAGGTCGCCGCCCGCGTCGACGAGTGCGCCCAGGCGACCGCGAAGCTCGCCGCCGCCGTCAAGCGCGCCGCCGGCTGAGCGCGCCCGCGGGCCTACCCGAATTTTTCCCGCAGCTCCTTGTAGCGCGTCCGGCCGACCGGCAGCCGCGTGCCGTTTCTCAATTCCGCCTCGTGGCGGCTGCCCTCGCTCGCGTGCAGCGCCTTCACCGCGCTCCAGCGCACGACAAAACTCTTGTGGATGCGCTCGAATCCCGGCGGCAGCAGCGCATGCAGTTTCTCGAGCGTCTTGTCGTGCAGCTCGCGCCTGCCGTCCGCGAGCACGAGCTCCGCATAGGCGCCCGCGCCCTCGACGTAGAGCACGCGGTCGATCTCCACCAACTCGACCTTGCCGTATTTTTTCACGGCCAGGAATTTCGCCGCGCCCGCCGCGCGGCCGTCGCGCTCCGTCACGCGCGCCAGCGCCGACGCGAGCCGCTCCTTCGAAAACGGCTTCGGCACGAAGTCCATCACGCCGAACTCGAACGCCCGCAGCGCCTGCTCCGTGTTCGCCGACACGATGACGGTGTGAAACGAACCCGCCACGCTCGCCTGCAGCAGCTCCATCCCGTCGCGCCCGTGCAGGTTCAGGTCGAGCAGCAGCAAATCGATCGGGGACTCGTCCAGCCGCGCGCTCGCCTCCGACAACAGCGTCGCCCCGCGGATTGACTCGAGTTTCTCCCCGAGAATTTCGCGGCAGAACCGCTCCAGCCGTTGCGCGATCAGCGGCTCGTCCTCGACGATGAGCACTCTCATGGGTTGCCCCGTTCCGTGCGGTTTTTGACTTCAATCACGGTCTGCCAGCCACCCGCGACCATTTCACCGGCGAGCGACCATCGCCCCGGAAAACTTTCTTCCAGCCGCGCCTTGATATAGCGCAGCCCCGTCCCCTCGCGCGACGCCGCCGGCTTCGCCGGGACCGGCGGCAGGGTGACATTGAGCGGCGCAAACGTCGGCTCCCGCTCGCGATCGCTCGGGTCGCCAAAAGCCAGAAACATGTAGCACACCCGCCCGGCCTTCCGCGCCGCACCCAGTTCGAACCGCTGCACGCCGTCGCGCGGGAGCAGGTGCGTCAGCCCGTTCTCGATCAGCGTGTGAAACAGTGCCGGCGGCACCAGATCGCGTTCGTCGATTCCCGGGGCGACCTCGAGCGAACAGCGCACGCGCTTGCGGAGGCTCATGATGGCCAGATGCGCCCGGCACAACTCGAGTTCGTGCCCGAGTGGGATCAGCTTTTCGCCCGCCACGCGCGCCAGGATCCGAAACTCGTGCGCCAGCTCCTCGATCAAGCCCACGGCCAGCTTCGGCTCCTGCTCGATCATCTCGATGATCGTCGCGAGCGTGTTGAGGAGAAAATGCGGCTGGACGTTTTTCTTGAGCAACTCCAGCTCGAGCCGCGACGCGGCGAGCCGGACGGCGAGCGCATGCTTCCGCTCGTCGTGCAGTTGCACGGCCAGCGAGGCAATCATGCCCACGAACGCGGGCAGGAATTTCAGGAAAAAGCTCGCCCGGTAGTCCTCCGCCTCGAAGGCCAGCAGGACGGTGCTGACCGCCACGCCGACCACCGCCGGCCACGCCCCGCGCCGCCGCCGCCAAGCAGCCCACCCGGCACACACGAGCGACCCGCCGAGGGCGACCGCGAAAATTCGCACGCCCTCGAGGTTTTGCCGCTCGGGACTCAGCCACGCCACGAGCGCAAAGACCGGCGCGAGCCCCACGAGCAGCCAGCCGCGGCGCGGCGCCTGGAAGTGCACCAGCACAAACGCCACCGTCAGAATCCCCTGCAGCCCCACGAGCGACGTCATCACCACGAGCACCGGGTAGTGCCAGTCCGCAGGGTAGACGAAAAACCAGCGGAAGGCCTGCAGCACCTGCATCGTGGCGCCGGCAAGACCCAGTCCGCCCAGCAGCAACAACGTCGCCCGCCGCGCCGCCAGCGACCACATGATCAAGCTCGCCAGGCCGATCATGAACAACGCGCCCGCCGCCACCGTCGGCAGGAATGCCTCGCGCAGCACCATGCTGCGCAGCGTCGCCGGATCATCGACAAGAATGCGCAGGCCGGAGGTCGCCGCCGGAAACCCGCAGCGGTAGCTCGAAGTCCGGATCGCCACCACGTGCTCGCCCGGGCCGCACAATGAGGCGGGCACGGAAAACCAATCGTCCACCTGCCCCGGGACTTCCGCCGCCGCCGAGTTGGCCGGCACGCCGGAACGGCCCAGTTGCACGCCGTCCCAAAAAAGCTCATAAGCCCGCACGGTCGAGATCATGATTCCGCCGGGCGGCGGCCCGCTTCCCTTTGCGCCCATGCGCACGCGAAAGCGGAGCCAGTCGATCCCCGCGCGTGCAGGTAAATCCCATGGTTCCACCACCGCCCACTGGTCGTCGTTCCATCCCGGCTGCGCCCAGCGCTCGTCGTCACCGTGATGAAACCGCGACTCGGAATATTGCAGCCGCGGCGGCAGGGCGCTGAACCAGCGGCGAATATAACCCGGATACCACTCGACCGGGCGCTTCCAGATTCGCGGGGACCGCGCAGGTGAAACCTCGCTCGCTACCGCCGCCCGAGCACCGGCCTCCGACCCGGCCGAATCGCCCGCCACGAGGGCGGACAGTGCGGCCAGTGCAAGCAGGCGGAGTAGGTCAACGCGGGGCACGCCGCCCAACGTGCCGCCACCGGCCGCCCGCGTCCACGCGATTCCCGAGCCGTTCACTCGCCTGGCGAGCCGTTCACTGGCCGCGCGTAACCGTTCGCTCCTCGCGCGAGCCGTTGGCTGGTGTTTTTTCGCGCCCCGCCACGCCGTCGCGCAACTTCGCACCCGTCGCCCAACGGTGACACTCCCACAACCAACTCAACCGAAAAAATCATCCGCCATGAAGACCAACCTCGCCTCCCTCGCCCGCACCGCCGCCCTCGCCGCCGCACTCCTCGCCCTCCCCGTCCTCGCCTCCGCCAAGGACAACGCCGCCACTGACCGCGCCGCCGAAGCGCTCGCCGTGCAGGGCAGCATCCCGGTCAGTTCCGCCGGACCCTACGTCCAGGCCGGCACGTTCCGGATCCAGGTCATCGCCAAGCTCGGCCGGCCCGACACGGCCCTGTCCGACGGCACGCTGCTCTACCCGAACTTCACTGCGGACGGCAGCGACGCCACCGGCACGCTCGTCGTGCGCTTCGCCGCGGGACGGGTCAGCGGCCTCTCGCTCGTGACGCCGGCGGTTGCGACCGCGCTGTCCGCCCCGAAAAAGGCCGGCAGCCAGATCCTCATCGCCGACCGGAAATAACGCCCGCTGTTTCTCCACCGTCCCCCGGGACAACCGGCCGCCGCGCGCCAGCGCCGCGGCCGGTTCGTTTGTGGCGCCAGGGTCGCTTCTCTTCCCTTTACGGGCGCGGTCGCCGGCCTATAGTCGCCCGGCAGCGATGTCCCTCCCCAACGAAAAACGCTTCGCCGCCGCGCTCAACGAGGAGTTGCTCGCCCTCGGCCGCACCGGACACGTGAGGCGGTTCCGGACCGGCGAGACCATTTTTTCCGCGGGCGACGCGGGCGATGGTTTCTATCTCGTCGACGCCGGCCGCGTGCAGATTTCCGCCGTCGTCGGCAACGGCGAGTCGCGCGTCCTCGCCACCATCGGCGCCGGCGACTTCTTTGGCGAGATGGCCGTGCTCGACGACGCGCCGCGCTCCGCCACCGCCCGCGCCGAGGAGGACACCGAGGCATTTTTCCTCAGCCGCGACGAGTTTCTCCGGCTGATCGAGCGCCGCCCGCAGTTCGCCCTCAATCTCATCCGCGAGTTCAGCGGCCGCATGCGCGCGCTGAACCAGAAATACGCCGACGAAATCCTCCAGGCCGAGCGGCTCGCGGTGGTCGGCCGCTTCGCCGGCACCATCGTCCATGATTTCAAGAACCCGCTCCAGGTGATCGGCCTCGCCGCCGAGCTCGCCTGCAGCGAGCACACCGCGCCGCCCATGCGGCACAAGGCCCACGACCGCATCGCGCAGCAGGTCGAGCGGATGACCAACATGCTGCAGGAATTGATCGAGTTCACCAAGCCGTCCGGCCAGCGGCCCCTGCTGTCGCCCGTGAATTTCGCCCGCTACATGAACCCGCTCAGCGAGGAAATCCGCCAGGAGATCGCCGAACGCGGCGTCAAGCTGGAGCTCGGCAATCCGCCGCCCGGGATCGAGGTGCGCGTGCAGACCCAGCGCCTTTCGCGGCTGTTCTACAACCTCCTCAACAACGCCGTCGACGAGATGCCCGACGGCGGGAAAATCTTCCTTCGGTTCGTCGTCGGCGAGCACGAACTCCGCGTCGAGGTGGAGGACACCGGCCGGGGGATCGCGCCGGAAATCGCCGAGACGCTTTTCCAGGCGTTCGCCACCCACGGCAAGGCGCACGGCACGGGCCTCGGCCTGACGATCTGCAAGAAGATCGTCGAGGACCACGGCGGCCGCATCTGGGCCAACAGCAGCGAGCCCGGCAAGGGCGCGACGTTCTGCTTCACCCTGCCGCTGGCGAAATAAGGCCGCGCGTCAGTTCGCGCCCGCCGGCACCGGCGCGGCGGCGAGGCCGGGGATTTTCCAGTGGTCGTTGTCGACGTGCGCCGTCCGCATGATCCCGGCAACCCGCGCTACGACATCCGGATTTTTCGCCGCGACATCCGTTTTCTCGCCGAGATCGTCGGTCAGGTCATACAGCAGGATCGGCGCGGTCGTTGATTTTAACCGGAGGCCCTTCCAGCGGTCGCCGAGCAGCACCGTCTGGCTCACGCCGTTCTCGTAGAATTCCCAATAGAGATAGTCGTGCTGGGCCTGCGTCCCGCGCCCGAGCAGCACCGGCGCCATGCTGATGCTGTCGATGCCCGGCGGCGGCTTCGTGCCCGCCAAGTCGGCGAACGTCGCCATCATGTCGCCGAAATAGCCGACGTGCGCCGACTGCGTGCCCGGCTTGATCCGGCCTGGCCAGCGCGCGATGAACGGCACGCGGATGCCGCCGTCCCACAGGTCGCGCTTGATGCCGCGCAGCGGCCCGCTCGCGGTGAAAAACTCCGGCGCATAGTTCGGTCCGCCCTCGCGGTGGGGGCCGTTGTCGCTCGTGAAGATCACCAGCGTGCGGTCGTCGAGCCCCAGTGCCTTGATCTTCGCCATCACCGCGCCGACTCCCTGGTCCATCCGGCTGATCATCGCCGCGTGGTTTTTCGTCGAGTCGTTCCACGGCCGGTCGTCGTAGGCCTTGTGGTCGGGCACCTCGTTGCCGTCGCCCAGGATCCGCGCCGCCTCGTCGTTGGCGTGCGGCGTCGTCAGCGCCAGGTAGAGGAAGAACGGCCGGTCCCGGTGGTGCGCGATGAAATCGCACGCGTCGTCGAAGAACAGGTCGTTCGCGTAGGCGACGCGTTTCGTCGCATAGCCGACGCCCGGCACCTTGCCCACGGGCGTGACGACGTTCGGCAGCAGCACCTTCTCGCCGTTGCGCCAGAGGAAATCCGGATAGTGGTTGTGCGCCTGCGTCTGGTTGAGAAACCCGAAGTATTGGTCGAAGCCCATCTTCCGCGGCTCGCCTTCTTCGTTTTCCAGGCCGAGGCCCCATTTTCCGGTCAGGTCGGTCGTGTAGCCCGCATCCTTGAGCACCCGCGCCACGGTGACGTCGCCCGCGCGCAGGGTCTGCGCCCCGGGGCTCGTCGTGCCCGCGTTGCCGCGCACCGTCGTGTGCCCCATGTGCTTTCCGGTCATCAATACGCTGCGCGAGGGCGCGCACACGGTGCAGCCCGCATAAAACTGCGTGAAGCGCATCCCTTCCCGTGCGAGCTGGTCCGTGTGCGGCGTCGTGATCAGCGTCTCGCCGTAGCAGCCGAGTTCGCCGTAACCGAGGTCGTCGGCGAGGATGAACACGATGTTGGGCTTCGGCGCCTGGGCGAAGGACGCGGCGGCGGACGTGACGAACAGGGCGGGTAACGTGGCGAGGTGGGGCAAACGCATGAAGAGCATTGAACCTGACGCCGTCCATAGTTCAAACCTCGACGAAATCGGACCGTTCAACCAGAGTGGCGCCATCGTTCGCTCCGGCTTCCCCATGTTTCCGCGACTGCGCTTCCTGCTCCTCGCGGCGGTGCTCACGCCCGCCGTGCTGCCCGCGCAGGAAGTGCAGGTGCACGGCCTCGTCTTCGAGCAATGGGTGCGCGACACGTTCTTCGACGGCTACCAGCCGCCGAGCTACACGCAGAAATGGGACATTCCCGCCGCGGCGAACAAGCGATACGGCGGCGTGCCGGTGAATCCCAAGGCGATCAAGTATGGCGCGCCGGTCGACATGGGCGACGCATTGCGGCAGTTCGCGATCGACGAACCGTTCATCCTCGTCGTCGGTTTCTGGGAGCAGGCGGGCGACGAGAAACGCTTCGTCAACATCGTGGCGCCCCGCATCGAGCCCGCCACATGGAAAAAACTCTGGGGCCCGGTCACGCTCGCCGATCTCCGCCAGCTCGACGCGGTCGTCAAGGACAAGACGCTCACGCCCGGGCAGGCCCGCGTGGCTGCGCAGAAGATCAAGAACGCCCCGCCGTTCACGCAGGCCGTCATCGAGGTGAATCCCAAGATCGACTCGAAGACCCAGCGCCGCCTGCAATGCAGCGTGCGCTTCGCCGATCTTTTCAAATACCTCGCGCCGGAGGCCGACCCGAAGCCGCAGGAGCACGCCTCGCTGTGGGGCGTGCCGTTCCCGCACGCCGTCGCCTCCAGGGCGCGCGAATTCTCCAAGTAAACGCTCCCGCCTGCGCGCCCCTCGCTTCCAATTTCGCCATGAATAAATTCCTCCCCGCTTTCGTGCTGCTTGCCGGATTTGCCGGCGGGCACTTCTCCGCCCGCGGTGCCACGCTCCTCGTCGCCCCGGACGGCGAAAGTCTCGCCGCCGCTGCCGCGCGCGCTCAGCCGGGCGACGTCATCCGCGTCGCCAGCGGCGTCTACTCACTCGCGCAACCCGTCCGGTTCGCCCGCAGCGGCACCGCCGCGCAGCCGATCGTGGTCGAGGCCGCCGGCGGCGACCGGCCCGTCTTCGATTTTTCCGCGCAAACGTTCGAGAGCCGGCGCAACGGGATCGAGGTCCACGGCGACTACTGGCACCTTGTCGGCCTCGAAGTCATCGGCGCCGCCCGCAACGGCATCAACGTCAGCGGCCACCACAATGTGATCGAGCGCTGCGCGACGCACGCGAACCAGGACAGCGGCCTCCAGCTCAGCGCGCCCGCCAGCGACAACCTCGTGCTCGACTGCGATTCGTATCGGAACGTCGACCGGCCGACGCGCGGCGAGAACGCCGACGGGTTTGCCGCGAAATTCCTGATCGGACCCGGCAACGTGTTCCGCGGCTGCCGCGCCTGGGAAAATGCCGACGACGGCTTCGACCTCTGGAAGGCGCCCGAGCCCGTGCGGATCGAATACTGCGTCGCCTTCCGCAACGGCGTCGACGTGTGGGGCATCGCCGGTTTCACCGGCAACGGCAACGGCTTCAAGCTCGGCGGCGACTACGTGCCCGCGGCGCATGTCGTGATCGGCTGCGTCGCGATGGACCAGCCCGTCCGCGGCTTCGATCAGAACAACAACATGGCCGGTCTCACCGTCGAGCATTGCACGGCGGTGCGCTGCAAGATCGGCTTCGCGTTCGTCCGCACCCCCGCCACGGGACAGCCGCACGTCCTGCGCGACAACGTCTCGTGGGATGCGCCCGCTCGCCTCGTCGCGGGCACGGTCCAGGAGCGCAACGAATGGCGCCAGGCCGACGGCACGCCCGCAACGCCAACGATCTTGCCCCCGACGCCACCCGGCCATGCGTCATCGAAACCGGTGCCGGCACCGGTGAGCCATCCTTGATCGCGCTGGGCGCAGCTCAGACCAGTTGCGTTCTCGCGCCGCCGCCGCCAAAGAGTTCGCGCAACGCGCTCCACGCCTTCCGCAGGCCCGCGGGGCGCACGCCGCCGGAAAACTTGTAGGCGCGCGCCAGGTTTTCCTCGTGGCCGCGATAGCGCGGCGGCAGCACGAAGAACGTATCGCCGTCATCCGTCATGATCGTGGAGAACAGCAATCCACGCCCGACCCCTAGGCTCGCCGCGGGCACCTTGGCCGTGCGCGTCGCCAGCACCAGCCACGGCCGGTAGAAAAACTCCAGGCCGCCGGCCGTGCGTTCGACCAGCCGGCCGTAGGTTCGCGCCGGCACGCCGGGCAGGTTGCCGCCCGCGAACATCCAGTTGTCGTTCTCCGTCGGCGAAAAACGCGCGCGGCGGCGCGTGAGAAATCCCCAGCTGAAGACGCAGCCGAACACCGTCAGCCGGAACGCCCACCCCGCCACGAAATACGCCACGACGATCACCACGGCCGACAGCGCCGCTCCCGCCCAGGGATTGATTGCCGCGGTGAGCGCGAGCAGACCGAGCAGCGCCGTGCGCGCACCCTTCAGCGCGGCATCGATCGCGCCCCACGGGCTCAGCAGGATCAGCACGTTGATCGCGTGCGACGCCATCCACACCAGCGCGAACAGCGCGATGCCGCACGGAATCATGAGCACGTCGAGCAGCCACGAGAAATCGATGCTCGCGAGGTGAATCATCGCGAACCCGCCCGTCGATCCCGCCGTGGCCACCGTCGCGATCGTGCCGCCCGCGATCAATTTCGAGACGGTGGTCATCGTCAGGGGCACGACGGCGCCGGCCGCGATGAGACCCGTGACCTTGTTTTCCACGAGTTCGAGCACATCGAATGGCTTCTTCAAACCGGGCGGCAGCGCGATGCCCGCCGCATCCTTGGCCGCGCATGCGCCGACGATCAGCAGCGCCGGCAGCCAAAACTTCAATTGGGCATACCAGGGCAGCGCCGCGCGCGCCGTCTCGTCCTTCGCGGTGAACCATTGGTAGGCGCCATAGGCACCCGTGCCGAGCAGCGGCGAAATCGCGATGCCGGTCACCGTCGAGACTGCCGCGGCCAGCGGCGCAGCCGGCGAGCGATCGGCCTTCACCGCCGGGGCCGCCGGCGAGCCCGCGGCAAGCGCGAAGGGCGCGATCGTCGCGGTCAGCGCCGCCGCCAGGAGGAACCACGGGGTAAGTCGGGCCATCGCGGGAACGTAGCAGGGTCCGGCCGGTTGAAAAGCCAAAGCCGCGTGGCGGAAGATTGCCTTCGTCCGTCGGCCGCCCTGAAGCTCGGCCATGCTGACCAAGGCCGAGCTCCAGCGCCTGCGCTCGTTGCGCGACAAGAAAAACCGCGAGGCGCTCGGTCTTTTCGTCGTCGAGGGCGAGAAGGTCGTCGGCGAGCTGCTCGCGGCGAAATTCCCGTTCGCTGAAATCTACGCCACCCCAGGGTGGACCGGGGCCCGGACGCACGAGATCTCCGCCGCCGAGATGGCCCGCGCGAGTCATTTTCCCACTCCGTCAAATATCCTCGCGGTCGGAAAAATTTCCCGCGGGACGCTCGCGCCGGGCGCACTCGACCGCGGTCTCACGCTCGCGCTGGATGGGGTGCAGGACGCGGGCAATGTCGGCACGCTCCTGCGGATCGCCGACTGGTTTGCGTTCGACCGCGTCGTCCTCTCGCCCGATTGCGCCGACCTCTTTCACCAGAAGACCATCAACGCCAGCATGGGCTCGTTCGCGCGCGTCCGGGCCTTCACCGCCGACCTGCCGGCCGTGTTTGCGACCACGAAGACGCCGATCCTCGGCTGCGACCTCGTCGGCGACGACGTTCACGCCCTGCCACCGCTGCGCGACGCCATCGTCGTCGTCGGCAGCGAAGGCCACGGCCTTTCGGCGGCCGTGCACCCGTGCGTGACCCGCTACGTGACAATTCCGAGACACGGCGGCGGCGAATCGCTCAACGTTGCGACGGCGGCCGCGATCGTTTGTGACAATCTCCGGCGGACGCAGAATTGACGTTCATTTTTTCGCGGCGGTGCGTCTCACTGGTCGAATCGCTTTTCGCCCATGCCTCCGTCCGATCATTCCACTCCGCCGGTTTGGACGCGCCGCCGCGTGCTCCGGACCCTTTTTTGTTCCAGCGCCGCACTCGCCCTCAACGTCCACCGCCAACTCCTCAGCGCCGCCGAAGCCGCCACGGAGCCCGGCGACCGGCACTGGCTCATGATCGGCGACTTCGGCAGCCAGCTGCCGGCGCAGACCGCCGTGGCCGGCGCGATGAAAACCTATCTCGCGCGGCTTGGGATCCGTCCCGAGGCCCTGTTGCTGCTCGGCGACAATTTCTACAAGGAAATGCCCGGCGGCCTCGAATCGCCGCGCTGGCGCACCGGCTTCGAGGATATGTATCCCGCCGATGCTTTTCCCGGCCCGTGTCCCGCCATCCTCGGCAACCACGACTACGGCGACAACCCGAACGGCGACCGGATCCAACTCGATTATGCCCAGAAGAAAGGCACGCGCTGGACCATGCCGCACAAGTGGTATCGCATGGATTTCCCGGTGGCGCGCCCGCTCGTCACGTTTCTTTTCCTCGACACCAACACGCCCGCGGTGCGCGGTGTCGACAAGGATCCAGGCAAATCGCGCGCCGCCTTGAGTCCGGAGGAAGCCGCGGCGCAATGGGCGTGGCTCGACGCCGAGTTCGCCAAGACCGACCGCGCCCCCTGGACGATCGTCGCCGGGCATCATCCCGTTTACAGCAACGGCCACCACGGCGACACCAAGGATATCGTCGAGAAACTCGCGCCCCGTCTCCAACGGCACCGCGTGCCGCTCTACCTCTGCGGGCACGATCACGACCAGCAGCATCTCGAACTCGAAGGCACGGCCACATCGTTCGTTCTCTCCGGCTGCGGCGGAGCCCGCGTGCGACCGATGGAGCGGACCGACCGCGGTCCCTACGCCAATCCCGTCTATGGTTTCACGCACCTGCAGGTCAGCTCGCGCCGGCTCCTGCTCCGGCATATCGATGCCAACGGCAACCAGCTTCACGCGTTTTCCAAAACCCCCGACGGCCGCGTCACGATCGAGGCCGCTTGAGCCGCGCCGCCGCCCGGCGCGTTACTTTTCCTTCGAGCCGCCCTTTTTGCCGCCTCCGCCGCCACCGCTGTGCAGCAGCGTGCCCGCGAGGACGCCGACGGCAAACATCCCGAAGTAAATGATCCCCGCTGCCTGGCGGATCGGATTTTTCGCCGTGGTCCCCGCGATCGGGAAGTTGAAATCGATCTCCTTCGTGTTGTTCAGGCCCACATAGAGCATGACGAAAAGGATCGCGAGGAACGCAATGGACTTGATGACAGCTTTGAGGCTCATGGGCGCGGTAGGTTGCGGAACGGCGACAGGGCTAGCCACCCGCCGCCCGCCCGGCAAATGCAAATGCGCTCAACGCCGCACGACGCCGTCGGGCGCCTTTTTCAAGTCGGCGCCGGCAATGTCGTCCCACGAGTAGTAGTGAAAGACGCGGCCGTTGGACATGACCACGAAGAGGCCGTTCGGAAACCGCGGATCGAGCACGGCGCTCGTGACCTCGCTCCCGTCGCTCTCGACCGCGGCCACGGGCACGGTCTTGAGCAACGGATGCTCGTGCGGATGCCCTGGCCGGCCTTCGCGGGGGAAAATCCGGAACTGGTCCGCCTGCTGATCCGAGACCAGGATGTAGCCGGTGCCATCGTTGATTTTGTAGATCGAGATTCCCTCGTGATCGCTGGCGAAGCCGCTGGTCGCGAACAACGCCAGTTCCTCGTTGGCATGCGGCGCATCGGGATCGGCGGCGTATTTGCGCACGCCGAAGGTCTCGTCGGAATAATAGACATAGCCGAGCTCCGCATCGACGGCGATCGCCTCGATCTCCTTCCGGCCGGAGTAGCGTCCGAACTGGCGCACGAGCGTCATCTTGACGTAGCCGGTGCCGTCGTCCTCGAGCCGGTATTGCGCGAGGTAACCGACCGGCGGGCCGGACTTGCCGCCGACGAATGCGAACATCGCACCGTCGCGCGGACGCCGGTAGAGCGCGATCCCCATCGGCGCCCGCTCCCGGTCGCCGTCGAACACGACCAGGTCGCCGCGGTCCACGCATTGCATGTCGGGCAGCCGGTAAATGCGCAGCCGCTGCCTCTCGCGCTCGGTGGTGACGGCGATGTCGGTCGGCCTGCCGGCGAGCGTGAGACCATAGGCGATATCGACGTTGTTCGGCCGCTCGAGGCCGGACACGACTTTCACGGTCCTGCCGTCGAGATCGTAAACGTAGAGGGCGCCGTCCGAGTTTTTGTCGGTGCCCACGATCAGGCTTTTCGCGCGGTCGACCGGATTGATCCAGATTGCCGGATCGTCGGTGTCGTATTTGGTCGGCTGCGTGATCACGCGCGGCTGGATCGCGTTCGCCGCCGGCTGGGCCAGGCCCGGCTTGCCCGCCGCGCAGGGCGGAAGCAGCGCGGCGAGCAGGAGGAAAAGAATCGGTGGACCGGTCCGCCGGCGGGCGTGCATATCGGAGTGGTCGCCGGGTTAGAGTTTCCAGCGCACGCCGGTGTTCACGCTCCAGTCGTATTCCTCGAACTGGACCAGGCGCTTGGGCGAAGAGTTGCCGAAGTAAACGCGGAATGGCTCGTTCGTCAGGTTCAGCGCCTCTGCAAAAACCTCGCAATGATCCTTGAAACGATAGCTCGTTGTGAAGTCCCACTGGAGAAAGCGGTCGACGTAGCGATCGTCGTCGGCCGTCGCGCCGAGCGGCTCGTCCTCCCGCAGCCGCGGCGTGCGGTAGTTGGCCGCGAGCCGCGCGAAGAAGCCGTTTTTCTCGTAGGTCAGCGCAACGTTGCCGATCGTCTTCGACTCGCCGATGAACTGGAGCTTCTCCCCGGGGCGGGTCGGGAACGTCGCCTCGCTGTCGCTGAAGGTTGCGTTGACCATGAAGCCGAGACCGTCGAACGGCGCGGGGAGGAAACGGAGCTGCTGCTGGTAGGCGAGTTCGAGGCCCGCGATGTGGCCCTTCGGCCCGTTGACGAATGTCGTGAGCGGATAGCCGGTCTCCGGGTCGGTCCCGGCGAGCGTCTGGTAGGTGAAATCCTTGATGTCCTTGTAGAACACCGCGGCTGAGACCAGGCCGAGCGACGGCAGATAGTATTCGGCGGAGGCGTCCCAGTTGACGGACTTGAGCGGCTTGAGCTTCACATTGCCCTGCGAGACCGAGGGCGCCGCGGTGTCGTCGTTCACGTTGCGGCCGATTTCCGCCTCGTTGAAGTCGGGCCGCGAGAGGGTGTTCGACAACGAGGCACGCAGCACCATCTGCTTCGTCGCCGCGTAGCGCAGCGCAATGCCGGGTTCCCAATTGGTGTAGTTGTTGGACGCGGTTTCCGGCGTGTAGGTCGGGCCGCGCAACTGCCAGCCGTCGGTGTCGTATCTGGTGTTCTCCATCCGCACACCGCCGATCATGTTGAGCCGGTCGACCGTGGCGCTGCCCATCGCATAGGCGGACGCGACATCCTCGTGCGCCGTGAAGTCGGAGAGCTGGGATTCCTTCGGCGCGATCGTGAAGGCCGACTCGTTGCCGAAGAAGAGCGACCGCAGCGCGGCGACGTTGAAGCGCGGCCCGCGAAAATACGGATAGAGGCTGGCGGTGCCGTCCTCGGACAAGCCGGCGAAAGTGTAGCCAGCCGGTCCCGCCGTGATGCTCGCGGAATCCTTGTCGAGTTCCTTCTCCTTCGCGCGGTAGCTCGCGCCGACCTTCACAAACGCCGGATGGGCGGACTCGCCCAGCGCATAGCGGAGGTTGAACCGCCCGCCGGTCTCCGTCTCCAGGCCCCGGCCGTTTTTCAGCGTGCTCTTGCCCGTGACGTAGGCCGCCGGGTTGGTCGCGTCGATCGAGCCGGCGGTGGTCGTCACCGTGACGTGATAAGGTTCGTCGAAGGCGTAGCTCCAGTTCGACGTGCCCTTCGTGTTGAACACGCCCTCGAGCTCGTTCGGCTTCCACTCCTGTCCGCGCGAAGCGGAGAGCTGGCCGTCGACCGCCAGACCGCCGTTGTTCGACTCGAACCCAAGCAGCGCGGTCGTAAGCTTCTGCTCCTTCTCGCGGGTGCGGAGTTTCTTCGCCACCGCCGTGACGCCGGCGAAACTCCCGGTCGTGTCGGTCAGCGCGGTGATCGTCCCTTTCGTGAACGGGATCTCGGTGACCCAGCGGTTTTCCTTGTCGGTGAAGTCGGCGTAGGACGTCCGGAGGAAAACCGACGTGCCGGGCGCGATGCGATAGTCCAAGTTCAGGTTGATGCTCTGGCGTGTGCGGACGATCTCGTATTCGCGAAACGCGAGGTCGTTGAAGACGAAATGCGTCTGCCCGTCCGTCGGCGATTTCACGGGCGACCAGCCGCCGCCCTCCTCGAAGTTGTTCGAACCATAGGGCCGGCGCTGGAACGAAGCCGACAGCAGGACGCCGAGCTTGCCGTCGGCGAAGGTGTCGCCGTAGGTCGCGTTGAACTTGCTGCCATAGGTGTCGCGCAGATGACTGTAAAGCGTCTCGGCGTTGACCATGAGTTGCCGCGAGTCGGAATCGAACGCGCTGCGCGAACGCAGATTCACGCTGCCGCCGAGACCGTCGGCATCCATGTCCGGCGTCGTCACCTTCGTCACCTCGATCGCACCGAGCGAATCGGAGCCGATGACGTCGAGCGGCGCCGTGCGGAGGCCGGACTCCGGGGTGGCGAGGCTCGCGCCGTTCACGGCGACGTGATTATACTGGGCGTTGACGCCGCGGATGATGATGTAGCGGCCCTCGCCCTGGTCGCGATAGAGCGCCAAACCGGGCACGCGCTGGAGCGACTCGGCGGCGTTCTGGTCGGGAAACTGGCCGATCGCGTCGGAGGCGATGATGTTGGTGAGCGTCTCGGCCGACCGCTGCTGGTTGATCGCGCGCGCCGTGCCGACGGCGGCGCCCTCGATCACGAACTTGTCCATGCGCACCGCGTCGTCGCCGAACGCCACATCGAGCCGCGCCAGTCCGCCGGTCGCCACGTCGGTGTTGCGCGTGAAATCGCTGTAGCCGACATACGCGAACTCGACCGTGTCGGTGCCGGCCGGCACGCCGGCGAGCACGTAGCCGCCCGTGGCGTCGGTGTAGGTTTCGAGCGGCGTGCCGCGGACGGTCACGTGAACGCCCGCGAGGGAAAGTTTCGTGGTGGAGTCGATCACGCGGCCGGCAATCGCACCGGTGGAAGCGGGCTGGGCCGAGAGCGGAAGCGCCAGTGCAAGCGCGACGAAGACAGGGAAGCGGAGGACGGTTTTCATGGCACCCGACACCTGCTGCCCGCGCGAGACCAGCGTCAATTGCTCGTCGCCACGCCGGTCGAAAAATTACACGGCTGCAATGCAACCGTCACCTGATCGTCAAAAACCGGGATTCGCCCGCTCCCCCGGCCGGAAATATTTTTGTTTGCGCGCCATCGCTCCCCGTTGCCCGCGGTCGGCCGCGCGCGACGTCAACCCTTGGTGCGGTCGATCCACGTGCGCACGTTCTCCTCGAGGAGATCGAGCGGCAGCGGGCCGTTCTTCAGCACGAGGTCGTGATACGCCCGCAGGTCGAAGCGCGGGCCGAGTTCGCGCTTCGCGAGCTCGCGCAGCTCGAGGATCTTGAGCATGCCGACCTTGTAGGCCGTCGCCTGCCCCGGCCACACGATGTAGCGGTTCGTCTCGGTGAACATGTCGCGCTCGGAGTCGGGCGTGTTCGCGCGGAAGTAATCCATCACCTGGGCCCGCGTCCATTTTTTCGCGTGGATGCCCGTGTCGACCACGAGCCGCACAGCGCGCAGCAACTCGTCGGCCAGGCGGCCGAAGTCCATGTAGGGATCGGAGTAAAATCCGAACTCCTTCGGGAAATACTCGCAGTAGAGCGCCCAGCCCTCGACGTAGGCGGTGTTGCCGCCGAACTTCCGGAATTTTGGAAGCCCCGTCAGCTCCTGCGCGATCGCGATCTGCATGTGGTGCCCGGGGATCGCCTCGTGATGCGCGAGCGTCTCCATCTCGTATTTCGGCAGCCCGCGCATGTCGATCGTGTTGATGTAATACGCCCCGGGGCGCGAACCGTCGGCGGACGGATCCTCGTAAAACGCCGCCGCCGAGCCTTTCTCGCGGAACGGCTCGACCAGCTTCACCACCAGCGGCGCCTTCGGCTTGATGCCGAAGAACCGGTCGAGGCTGCCGCGCATCTCGTCGATGATCTCGGTGGCCTTTTTCACGTAGGCCGCCTTGCCCTCCGGCGTCGTCGGATAATAAAACCGGTCGTCCTCGCGGATGAACCGCATGAACGCCGCGAGGTCGCCCTTGAACCCGACCTTTTCCCGGATGGCGTTCATCTCCCCGTGGATGCGGTCGACCTCGCGGAGACCGAGCTCGTGGATCTGATCCGCGGTCAGGTGGGTCGTCGTGTTCTGATGCAGGCAGAAATTGTAGTAGTCGAGGCCCTCCGGAAGCTTCCACACGCCGTCGTCGTCCGTCGCCGTCTTCTCCTCGGCCTCGAACAGCGCGATGAGCTTGGTGTAGGCGGGCTTCACCGCTTCGAGCAACGCCGCGCGGCCGTCGGCCAGCAGCTGCGCCTTCGCCGCGGCGCCGGCGTCCTTGAGCGCGCCGACCTTGCCTTCGAAATCCGCCCACAGCGCGCACTTCGTCGCCGAGTCGTCGAATGGCGCGCCCGTGATCACCTCTCGCGATGCCTCGATGAGCAGCGGAAAGACAAAACGGGGCGGCATCACGCCCAGCGCCGCGCGTCTCCGCGCCGCCTCGCCGAGCTGGTCGAACATCGGTGCCATCCCGCGCAGCCGCGCCACGTAGGCGCGCGCGTCCGCCGCGTTGTCGACCGCATGGTAGTTGATCAAAAACGCCGGCGCGTCGGCATGCATGCCGGACATCTGCGTGAAAACGTAGCGGTGGTCGTGCCATTTCCAGCCCTCGATCGCCTCGTCCGCCTGCTCGACGTAAAGCCGGTAGCTGATCGCGGTCTGCTCGTCGAGCGCGTCAAAGTTGATCGTGCGCTTGAGCTCCGCGAGCCAGTTCACCTGCAGCGCCAGGTCGTCGAGCTCCTTCTGCTCGGAAAAATCGTCCCACTGGTCGTAGTGCTGCTTGAGCCCGAGCTGGGCCGCGAACATCGGGCTGCGCGCGACGGTCTCGTCGAACGTCCGGTCGAAAAACGCGTTGGCTTTCGCCGATTCCGCCGCGACCTGCGCCGCGGTATAGGTCGCGGCGCGCGCGGCGCCGCCGAGGAGGAGGGCCAGCGCGGCGAGGGCCGCGCGGGGAAACCGTTGCTTCATGCGCGAGACTCACGCGAACCCGGCCCGCGGTGGCAAGCCCCGTGCGGCCAATTTCCGCTTTGCCCCGCGGTGGCACCCGCCCGAGGATGCCACCCGCCCCGCCGCCGGGCCCCGGGAACAATGTCAACTATTAGTTGACATTGTCCGGCGTCCGCGGGCGGCGACCCCGACCATGAAACTCATCGACATCTCCCGGCCGCTGCACACGGGCGCGCCGCACTGGCCCGGCGACAGCGGCACCGACTTCCGTCTCGCCGGCCGCATCGCCGACGGCAACTCCTGCAATCTCGGCCGCCTCTCGCTCAGCGTCCACAACGGCACGCACGCCGACGCCCCGTTTCACTACAACGATCGCGGCCCCACGATCGAGGCGCTCGACCCCGGCCTGTTCGTCGGACCCGCGCGCGTGATCGACGCCCGCGGCCACGCCGCGTTCACCGAAAAACTTTTTGCCGGCCTGGGTCCCGCCGACTTCGCCGCGGTGCCGCGGATTCTCTTTCGCACCGACACGTGGACCGATCTGACGACGTTTCCCACGACCTGGCCGTTGCTCGATCGCGCGCTTCCCGCCTGGCTCGCCGCGCGCGGCGTGAAGCTCCTCGGCCTCGACGTGCCTTCCGTCGATGAACTCACGAACAAAGACATGGCCATCCACCACCTGCTCGACGCCGCGAACATCCTCATCCTCGAGAGCCTCGACCTTCGCGACGCCGAACCCGGCGTCTACGAGTTGATCGCGCTCCCGCTCAAGCTCCGCGGCGCCGACGGCTCGCCCGTGCGCGCGGTGCTCCGCCAGCCGTAGCCGGTCCTCACGCCTTCTTTTCGGTCAGCTCGTCGTAGGCGGCGCTCAGGTTGCTCGCGAGCCGGTTCGGCAGCGGCAGGTGGAAATCCTCGAAGCCGGGGAAGTTCTCCAGCGCCACGATTTTCTCTTTCGGCTCCCCGGCCGCAATGCCCTTCTGCGTGTAGTCCAGGATCGCGGAAAAATAGTCGCGCAACACGAGCAGGTCGTCGCGCCTGCCCGTCACCCCGAATTTCGGATTGCCGTGGCCGAACACGTAGATCGCATCCACCGGGTAGTTCGCGGTGATGTCCTCGAGGGCCGTCACCCAGTGGCGGATGCTGCCGCCCGAGGCGCGGTCGATCACCGGGTAGGCGCGATTAAAAACCAGGTCGCCGAGGTGCACGACGTTCGCCTTCTCGAACAGGATGGAGACGTCGCCGCTCGTGTGCGCGGTCCCGTGGTATTCGGCCGTGATGGTTTCGTCGCCCAGCTGGCGGCGCCACACTTCGGTGAAGGTGTTGTCGGCGTAAACCTGCTTGTCCAGCCGCGCCCAGGAGGAAACATTCGTGTCACGCTCCGCGCGCTCGGCCGCGGCAAACTGCAGCTTCGGCACGTTCGCGTGGGCGACGATGGTGCGGGCCGCCGGCTTGAAGACCGGATTGCCGCTGGTGTGATCCGCATGGTGATGCGTGTTGAACACCACGTCCACCGTCCGCCCCGCGCGGCCGGGCAGCCCGAGCAGGCATACGCCCGCCGTGTCGGGAAACTGCGTGTCCACCACGGCCAGCGCGTCCATGCCGGCCAGCCAGCCGATCGTGCCGCCGCGCCCCGTGAAAATGCCGACGTCGCGCCGCAATGGCCGGAACTCGGTCACCGACGCCAGTGCGTCCCGTGCGAGCGCCATCGCCGGCGGCAGGGAAGTCGGCGCGGTCGCCGCGGCAAGTTTTGTGCGGGCCAGCCAGCCCGCCGAGGCCATGAGGGAGGAGCGGACCAGAAAGTCGCGTCGGTTCATGCCGCGATGTCTAGCCGTTCGCCGGCGGTTATGAACGCAAATTCTCGGGAAAAAACGCGCCCCGGGGTGCAAATCCCCGGAACAAAACCCTGTAACCTTTCCCGGATCGCCCGGTTTTCCCGGGCAACACAGCCATGTCCACCCACCGCCGTGATTGCCGTCTTCGAAGAAATCTCCGTTCATTCGCGTCCCTCCGCCGCTAACCGCCCCGGAGCCCGCCCTCCCGTGGACGCCGCCACCGAACAACGCTCCGATCACGCCCTCATGCTCGCCGTCCGCGACGGCGAACTCGATGCGCTCGGCGAGCTCTTCGAACGCCATCACGGCCCGCTCTTCGGGTTTCTGGTCAAGCTGACGGGTGACCACGCCGCCGCGGAGGACATCGCGCAGACGGTTTTCCAGCGGATGCTGAAATACCGCCACACCTATCGCAACGACGGCAGCCTGACCGCCTGGATGTATCACCTCGCCCGCCGCTGCGCCGCCGACCACTTCCGCAAGGCGAACGCCGCCCCCTACGCCACCGATCCCGAGGACCTGCAGGCCCACGCCGACGACTCGCCGCACGCCGCCGAGCGCGCGGCGGTCCGCGACGACCACGCCCTGCTCCACACCGCGCTCGGCCGTCTCGACCGCGACGACCGCGAGGTGCTGCTGCTCGCCCGCTTCCAGGAACTCTCGTTCGCCGAGGTGGCCGGCATTCTCGAATGCTCGGTCGGCGCGGCCAAAGTCCGCGCCCACCGCGCTCTCCGCGAACTCCGCGACATCTATTTCCAATTGCAAAAGGAGACCCTGCCATGAACTGCCAGAACGCCCGCGAAATTTTCCCCGAGTTGCTCGACCACCGGACCGCGGCCACCGCCCACCTCGAAGCCCGCACCCACCTCGCCGGTTGCCCGGATTGCCAGCGCGAGTTTTCCGCGCTCAGCCAGACCCTCGCCGCCCTCGACGCCATGCCCAACCCCGCCCCGACTCCGCGCCTCCGTCAAAATTTCTACGCAATGCTGGAGGAGGAAAAGAATTCCGCCGCCAGCGTGCGCGCCGTCGCCGCCCGGGAACAACATGCCCGCCGCGCCTCACTCTGGCGCTGGGTGCTCTCGCCCGCCGCTGCCGCCGCCCTCCTCGCCCTCGGCTACCTGGCGGGCATCCGCTCGGCGCCGGCTCCACTCCCGACGACGACCGACAACAGCGTCGCCCTGCGCAACGAGGTCGTCGACCTCCGCAAGAAAGTGGAGGCGATGGGCCAGCTTGTCGGTTACACGGCGCTGCTGCAGCAACAGCAACTTCCCGCCAACGCCCGCCTCCGCGGTGTGCTTACCTCCGCCCGCCAGGAAAACCCCGATCAGGGTGGCATCAACGATCTCATTGGCAGTCTTCTGCTCGACCCGAGCACCAACGTCCGCCTCCGCGCGCTCGACGCGCTCTACCCGCACGCCGACCAGGAAGTCGTCCGGGCCGGCGTGCTCGCCTCGCTGCCCCGCGAGCAGAACCCGCTCGTGCAGGTGCACATGATCGATTTTCTCGCCGCCTCCCGCGATCCGGAGGCCGCCGCCGCGCTCGAAAAACTTTCCGTCAGCGAAACCGCCGACAGCAGCGTCCGCGAGGCCGCCCGCCGCGCACTCACGGAACTCTGAAAACTTTCCCCAACCACACGACTGGCATCACGCACGAGACCCGTCTCCCCGCACTTGCTTCTCAACCCGGCCGCCCCTGGCGCGCCCTTTCCAACTCCATGAAACATCCTCCGCTCTATTCCTCGTTCCTGCTCGCCTCGGCCTTCACCCTGCTGCTTTTCACCGCCGCACGTGCCGAGGAGGGCGTCAGCACCATCAAGTTCTCCGATCCGGCCAAGCCCGGCACCGTCAAGATCATGCTCGCCCGCGGCGATCTCCGGATCCGCGGCGCCGACGCCGCCGAGGTCTCGGTGAAGTCCGAGGCGAAATCCGTCACCAAGGCTCCGCGCAAGGACGGCCTGCGCGTCCTCACCGCCGCCTCGAGCTTCGGTCTCACCGAAAAGGACAATGTCGTCACGCTCGATGCCTTGTCGGACGGCTGGGCCGGTCCCGGGGCCGACTTCCAGCTCACCGTGCCACGCGCCACCTCGATCATCGTCGGCAGTTCGTATGGCGGCGACATCACGTGCGGCGGCATCACGGGCGATGTCGACATCAAGTGCATGAACGGCGAGGTCACGCTCACGGATCTCACGGGCGGCGCGCTCGTCGACACCATGAACGGCGAGATCCACGCCAGCGTTCTGGCGTTGCATGACGGCAAGCCGATTTCGTTCACGTCGATGAACGGCGAAGTCGTGCTGCGCGTGCCAACCGACACCAAGGCCAACGTCAACCTTCGCAGCCAGAACGGCGCCATTCTCACCGACTTCGACGAAAAGGCCCTCGTGACCAAGACCGAGGCCGTCGCCCGCACCTCCCGCAAGGGCCGCAACCGCAATTCCGGCACCGATATGCACGACGATATCGATGCCAGCGTGCGCGATGCGGTGCAGGCCGGCGTCGAGGCGGCGACCGAAGTGGCGGCCGCCGCCCGCAAGGTCGCGCAAGCCGCGCGCGACGCCGCGGCCGAGGCGCGCGCCAACGGGGGAAGCCGCTCATCCATTCCACCCGTGCCACCCCTTCCTCCCATGCCCCCGCTTCCCCCGATGACCGGCGGCCGACTGGTCTACGGCACCCTCAACGGCGGCGGCCCCGAGATCAATATCACCACGATGAATGGCGACGTGACCCTGCGCCAGCTCGAGGCGAAGAAATAAACCGCTCCGCCGCACCCGTCGCAGGCTCGTCAACCCGGCCGGCGACGCCACCCGACGCCGCCGGCATCCCCGGCGGCGCCCCGCCGCTTCTGGCAAGTCGCAGTTATTAGTCCGGACCGGGCGCACAATCGTGCATCTGTTATCAGCATATCTGCGTATTCCCTTTTTATCGGAAACAATCTACTTTGGTGCGTTTCCCAGTCCGACGACTACACCGGACCGCGACCAACCAACCAAGCCATGCTGCCAGCCGTTATCGTTCTCCTGCTCCTAACTGCCCTTGTGGCAACCGACTCCGCACCGACGGGAGGCGACGATCGCTAGCGCCCGGTCCTCGGAACCGTCTTTTTCTCGTTTCTGCCGCCGGAGCGGCTTTGGCATGCTTGCGGCTGACGGGGGTGCTCATGCCCGCCCGGCCCCAGCGCGGACCCTATAAATTCGCAGGGGCGCCTCCGCGAACGGAGACGCCCCTGGTTGTTTTCTAGTTTTACCTACCTGCTCACTTCATGGCCAGCGCGCCTCCGGCCAGCGCGCCGTCAACGATCTTGACCGGGAGGACGACTTTCGTCGCCACCGGCACACCGTTGGGCTGCGCGGGCTTGAAGCGCCACTGTTTCACCGCGTCCATGACGGCCGCCGCCAGTGTGGTGTCCGTGTCGGACTTCACACTGAGACCGGCGGGCTTGCCCGTCACGTCCACCGTGAACTCGAGTTCGACCGTCGCCCCGGCGTATTCCGGGCTGACGCTGGGAGTGACCACAGCGACGGGCACGGGCACGTCGGAGCCTTTGCGGCACGACTCGATGTAGGCTTGCTCGTCCGTCGTCGCGAAGGCGGCGGCGGAAGTGAGCGCACCCAGACTGAGCACGAGGGCGAGTTTATTGACTGCTTTCATGGTATTAAACTCCGCGGATAAGGCGGAGAGTTTGGTTTTCTATTTACTCCTGTCGGGTTGAACACCTTCACATCCCCCGCGCAGCGAAGCGCGGCTGATGCTCAGGCGGTTTCGACCGCGCGGCACGCGAGCACCGCGCGGTCAAATCGTCTGTCTTGGGGCAACCCCCGGGCGCGACGCGCAACTCGCAGCACGCCGGCCCGAAATCTGCAGTGCCCGGCGGAACGGCTCCGCCCGGCGCAAAATCAAAGAACTTCCGGCCGTGCCGGAATCGCACCCGCCTTAGAGCAAGTCGTATGCCGCCTCGTCAATCCGCATCCACCATCGCCATCAACACGTAACAATCTGCGCAATAGCCGCGCGTATTTTTCCTAAAACCCTTCTTGCCTGAGGTCGATTGTCCGTTTGGCTGACCGTTTCCGAAAATCATGCCCGACTCCGTCTCACCGCCAACCCTCTCCTTTTTCCAACGCGCCGCCGTCGCTTTCGTGCAGTGGTTCGACGCCGACCACACCGCTGGCGACCCGGTGAAAATGCGCGCGGAACCGGACCGGGTGGACTGGGTGCGCTGCATCCCTTTCATCATCCTGCACGCTGGCTGCCTCGGCGTCCTGTGGGTGGGCTGGAGCCCGTTCGCCGTGATTGCCGCGATCGCGTTTTACTTCGGGCGGATGTTCGCCGTCACCGGCATCTATCACCGCTACTTTTCGCATAAAACCTACAGCAGTTCGCGCGTCGGCCAGTTCCTCCTGGCCCTCTGGGGCGCCACAACCGTCCAGCGCGGCGCCCTCTGGTGGGCCTATCATCACCGCCACCACCACCAGCACTCCGACGACCCCGAGGACGCCCACTCGCCCCATGTGCACGGCTTCTGGTGGTCGCACATCGGCTGGATCACGAGCCGGCGCAACTTTCCGACCGATTACTCCAAGGTGAAGGATCTCGCGAAATTCCCCGAGCTCGTCCTCCTCAACCGCTTCGACACCGTCATCCCGATCTTGTCCGCGATCGCGATCTTCGTCACCGGCCAGATCCTCGCCCACGTCGCGCCCGGCCTGCACACTAGCGGCGCGCAGCTCCTCGTCTGGGGCTTCTTCGTCAGCACGACCGCCCTCTTCCACGGCACATCCTGCATCAACTCGATGGCCCACCTGATGGGCCGCCGCCGCTTCGACACGAGCGACGACTCGCGCAACAGCTTCATCCTCGCCCTCATCACGCTCGGCGAAGGCTGGCACAACAACCATCATCGCTACATGAGCTGCACCCGCCAGGGTTTCTACTGGTGGGAAATCGACCTCACCTACTACGGCCTCAAGGCGCTCTCCTGCACTGGGCTGATCTGGGGGCTGAAACCCGTGCCGAAGTCCGTCCTCGACGAGGCCGCCCGTTCCGACCACGCCGCCACGATCGCCGCGGTCCGTCGCGCCTCGCACGCCCATCAGGACTATTCGTATGCCACGCTGAAGAAAGTCGTCCCGGCCGCCGCCGCCATCGCGGTCGCCACCGCCGCCTCCGCCCGCACCACGGCGCCAAAGAAGCCCGAGGGCCCCGGCATCCACCGCGACGTCACCGAGGAAACGCACAATCTGGCGCGAAAAACTCCGCCCGGGGAGCAACGCTGAGGAATCCGCGCGGGCGGTTCGCCCGTAGTGCTGGGACTCTCATCGTCCCATGGCTTCCCTTGCTATCGTCGGGACCGGCATCGCCGGCCTCGGCTGCGCTCATTTCCTGCACCGGCACTTCGACCTTACGCTCTTCGAGCAGAACGACTACGCCGGCGGTCACACGAACACGGTCACGGCCCCCGAGCCCGGCACGCTGCGCCCGCTCCCGATCGACACGGGGTTCATGGTGTTCAACCAGGTCACCTATCCGCATCTCACGCGGCTGTTCGCGCAGTTGCAGGTGGCGATCAAGCCCACCGCGATGTCGTTCAGCGTGCGCCACGCCGACTCCGGCTTGGAGTTCGCCGGCTCGTCGCTCAACCACCTCTTCGCGCAACGGCGAAATCTCTTCCGCCCGCGTTTCTACCGGATGCTCGCGGCGATCAACCGTTTCAACGCCGAGGCCGTCGCCGCCCTCGACGATCCCGCCACGCAGGCTGAGACGCTCGGCGACTACGTGAAGCGCCGCGGCTACGGCGGGGATTTTTTCCACCTCTACCTCGTGCCGATGAGCTCCGCCGTCTGGAGCACGCCGCCCGGCCAGATGCTCGCGTTTCCCGCCACCACACTGCTGCGCTTCTTCCACAACCACGGCTTTCTCGGCCTGCACACCCAGCATCCGTGGTGGACCGTCGCCGGCGGCGCGAAATCCTACGTCGAAAAACTCACCGCTCCGTTCCGCGACCGGCTCCGGCTCCGCCAGGCCGCCACTCGTGTCATTCGCACCCCGCGCGGCGTGACCGTGCTGACCTCGACCGGCGGCGCGCAGACCTTCGACCACGTCATCCTCGCCTGCCACGGCGACCAGTCGCTGCGGCTGCTCGTCAACCCCAACCCCGAGGAGTCGCGCCTGCTCGGCGAATTTCGCTGCCAGCCCAACGTTGCCACCCTGCACACCGACGCCTCCGTGATGCCGCGCCGGCGCCTCGCCTGGTCGAGCTGGAACTACGAGATCAACCGCGATGCGACCGGTGCGGTTTCGACCGCGACCCACTATTGGATGAATTCACTCCAGGGTGTGAGCGACCGGGAAAACTATTTCGTCACGATCAACCGGCCCGAGTCCATCGCCCCCGACCGCGTCGTCCGCCGGATCAACTACGAACACCCGCTGTTCAGTCTCGGCGCCGTCCGCGCCCAGGCCGAAATCCCCACGCTCAACGCCGCCGCCCGCCGCACGACCGAGACTTATTTTGCCGGCGCCTGGCAGCGTTTTGGCTTCCACGAGGACGGCCTGCTCAGCGCCGTCCGCCTCAGTGGGCTGCTGCTCGGCCGCGATCCGTGGACCGCGTAGACCCGCGGTCCGGGCCGGTCTGGGATCGGCGCGGATTTCCCTCCAGCGGGTGAAGGTCAATCCCGCGGTGCGGGGTTATGCCGGGCAATCCGCTCCACCACCACGATGCCCATCCGCCGCGCCAGTCTCGTCGCCTTCGTTTGTCTCGTCCTCGCCCCGGCCTGGGCCTATTCCCCGCGCGGCATCAATCCGATGGGCGCGGCCGACGCCTCGTGGAAAATCCACCAGACGACGGCGGCCGCCTATCCGATGCGCTTGATGCGCGACGGCGTCACCCACGGCGAAGCGCGGGTTCGCGTCAGTATCGCCGCCGACGGCCGGCTCCTCGACGCGCTCGTGATCAGTTGCTCGCATCGCGACTTTGGCGATGAGGCGCTGCGCACGGCCCGCCAATGGCGCTACGAAGCCGAGCAGGTCGAGGGCGAGCGGATCGGCGTGGTCGGCGACATCGACTTTGTCTTCCAGGTCAACGGCCCCGTTGCCATCGAGAAACGCCTGCCCGCTTCCAACGAGCCTCCGGACGGTCCCACTGGCCCGCTCGCCTACCACGCCGTAGCCCTCCGCTATCTCGACCACATCCCCACGCCGACCCGCGTCGTGCCGCCGGTCTATCCGCGGGAATGGGCCGAGCGCGGCATCGCCGGCTCCGCCACGGTCGAGTTCTACATCGACGAATCGGGCCAGACTCGCATCCCCCTCGTGACCGCCGCCGATCACCGTCTGCTCGGTGCCTCCGCGGTCGCGGCCGTCGGGCAGTGGCGGTTTGAGCCGCCGACCCGCAGCGGCCGGCCCGTGCTCGTCCGCGCGGAGCAGGTCTTCACGTTTCAACCCGTGAAAAAGTAATCCGGGAGTCGTCTTCCCCGTCCCGGACCGCCGCATTCGATCGCTTTCCCGCCCCGCACCAGGATCGCCCGCCACATCGCCGGAAGAAACCTCCGCGCGCCTGGAGCGCCGCCCACCCCGACCGTCCGCCCCCTCGCCATTCCGCCCGGGCCCGTCGCCCGGCCAGCCACCGCTTTGCCCATGAACATCCCACCGAACCCACTCCGTAGTCTCGCCCGCGCCGCCTTTGTGCTCGCGGGCTTCGCCCTGGCTGCCGCGGCTCACGCCAAGGCCGCCATCGGCACGATCCAAGGCCGCGTCCTCAACGCCAGCAACGGCGCCTATCTGACGAACGCCCGCCTCGCGGTCGAAGGCACCAGCCTCCAGGCGCTCACCAACAGCTATGGCGAATACCGCCTCGACGGCGTCCCGGCCGGCCCGGCGACGATCAAGGTTTTTTATACCGGCCTCGCCGAGCAATCGCTGCCGGTCGTCGTATCCGCCGGCCAGGCCGCCACGCTCGACGTCAGCCTCACCGCCACGGCCATGACGCCTGCCAAGGACGGCGAAATCCTCCAGATGAATCCCTACACCGTCGCGTCCAAGGTCGAGATGGAGGCGGCGGCGATTGCGATCAACGAGCAGCGCTTCGCCTCGACGGTGAAAAACGTCGTCTCGACGGACGCCTTCGGCGACATCACCGAGGGCAACGTCGGGGATTTCGTCAAATTCCTCCCCGGCGTCACCATCGACTACGTCTCGCCCGACGCCCGCACGATTTCCGTCCGTGGCGTGCCGGCGAACTACACTCCGGTTACGCTCAGCGGCAACCGCATCGCCAGCGCCAGCTCCTCGACCAAGAGCCGCACGTTCGAACTCGAGCAGATCTCGATCAACAATGCCGGCCGCATCGAGGTGCTGAAATCCCGCTCGCCGGAGACCGCCGCCGATGCGCTCGGCGGCGCCATCAATCTCGTGCCGCGCAGCGCGTTTGAGCAGTCCCACCCGAGCTTTTCCTACCGCGCGTTTCTCAGCGCAAACGGCGACGAAAAGGGATACCGCAAGACCCGCGGCCCCGCCAGCGAGGGCTCGCGCAAGATCAAACCCGGTTTCGACTTCGTTTATATCGACCCGATTTCCAAAAACCTCGGCGTCACGTTCGCGGTGCTCGAGTCGAACATTTTCTACCCGCAGCACCGCACGCAGCCCAACTACGCGCCCAATACCGCCGTCGCCGTCTCGCCGGCCGCCGGCATCGCGGGTCCGGTGGCGAGCCCGGAGAATCCCTACCTCCGCAACTACCAGGTGCAGGACGGCCCGAAAAACAACCACCGCCAGTCCGTCAGCGGCACCGTCGACCTGCGCCTGTCCGCCACCGACATCGTTTCGGTCGGCGCCCAGTGGAATTTCTACGACGCGTTTTTCGGCAACCGGCCCGTGACCTACAACGTCGGCGGGACCGCGCCGCGCGACTTCAGCGACGATTTCGTCAACGGCGCGCTCGGCAAGGGCTCCGTCGTCCTCGGCGGCACTTCCTTCCGCCGCAAATACGGCTACACCTACGCCGCCGACGCGAGCTGGCGCCACACGGGCCCCGTCTGGAAGATCGACGGCGGCTTCGCCTTCTCCCATGCGTCGAACCACTACCACGACGAGCAGAACGGCTTCATCAATCCCACGCTGACGCTCCGCGGCAATCCGGCCTCGCCCGCCGCCTCGAGCCCGACCGTCAACTACGCCGGCATCCGCGCCGGCAGTTACCTGATGCCGACGAAAATCACCGTGCTCGACTCGACCGGCACGACTCCGATCGATCTCTCGAACCCCGCGAACTACAACATTACCAGCGCCACCTTCGCCCCGCTGGATTCCGCGGACGTTTTCAAGACCGCCCGCGTCAACGCCCGACGCGATCTCGGCCTCTCCTTTCCCCTCGCGCTCAAGGCAGGCCTCAATCTCCAGGAGGAAACGCGCGACATCCAATCGCAGAACCGCGGCGCATGGAACTTCGTCGGCCCCGACGGCGTCGCCAACACCGCCGACGACAACGCCGGCCGCTACGACATCGCCGACCCGCAATACGCCGGCGGCCCGTTCCTCTATGGCACGCCGCAAGTGCCGTTTCCCGATCCCACCCGCGTCTACAGCCTCTTCAAGGCCCATCCGGAGTATTGGACGCTCGCGAACGTCGCCAACCCCGTCATCCTCCCCGCCAACGCCTCCGCTTATTTTCGCGAGGTCATCTCGGCCGCCTACGTCATGGCCGACGCCCGCTCGGGCAACAACCGCCTGCGCCTCACCGGTGGCGTCCGTTTCGAGCGGACCCAGGACCAGGGCGCCGGCGTGAAATTCGATCCGGCCGCCGGCTACCTCACGAACTCCGCCGGCCAGCGCGTGCTCAACCCCGACCTCGTCGCCCGCGCCAAAGCGCAATACACGGAACGCGGCGAGCGGCGCTCGACCGGCTACCAGGGCAGCTATCCCTCCCTCGATGCCTCCTTCAACGTCACCGACAACATCGTTGCCCGCGCCGCCTACGCCAAATCGATCGGCCGCCCCGATCTCGGCAACCTCATCCCGTCCACCCAACTCCCGGATCTCACCGCCGCGGGACCGTATGTAATCACCACAATCAACTCGTCGCTCCAACCGACACAGACGAATTCGTATGACGTGTCGCTCGAATATTACTTCACGAAGACCGGCGTCTTCTCCGTCGGCGCGTTCCGCAAGGATTTCAGCAATTTCGTCGGCGCCAGCGTCGCGCAACCCGCCACGCTCGACCGGCTCAACGAGCTCGGCATCGCGGACGCCCAGGCTTACGTGACGGCCGGGGCCAGCGTCTCGGCGGCGTTCAACGTCGGCGCCGCGCGCGTCACCGGCGTGGAGTTCAATTACTCGCAGGTGCTCGACGCGGAAAGGCTCCCGGCCTGGGTGCATAATTTCACAGTCTACGCCAACGGCCAGCAGATGCACCTCGAGGGTTCCACCCTCGCGGACTTCAGCAACTTCATCCCCGTGAGCGGAAGCTGGGGCCTCAAGTATGGCGCAAAAAAATTCAGCGCGCAGGTCAACTGGAACTACCGCGGCCGCCAGCGGCTCACGCAATCCTCCATCACCTACGGCGGCACGGCGCATACCGACAACGGGTTCTTCGGTTACTTCAAGCCCCGCATCTACACCGACGTGAACTTCGCCTATCGCTACAACGAAAAGATCGGCCTGTTCCTCAACGCCCGCAATCTGACCAACGTCGTCCAGGACGCCCAGACCTACGGTCCCACCTCCCCGAGCTGGTCCCGGACCAACATGCGCCAGGAATTCGGCGTGCAATACACCGTCGGCCTCAAGGGCAGCTTCTAAGTCCGCGCTTCCGCCTTCACCCCTTCCGCGCCCCACCGGCTCCGCGTCGCGGGGCGCGTTTTCGTTTTCACGCGCGGTGCGGGACACGGCCGCTCGCCGGCGCGACGGTTCTCGCTCATGGCGGCCGGTCCATCCCCTGCGGCCCCACCGAGATGAAACTCGACGACCCGCAGCGCAACTCCGCACAATCGCCCGCGTCGTGCCACGGTGATGCCGGGCACCCCACTCGCCGTGAAAATATCCGCCCGTCGCGCCCGCTTCCTCACCCTCGCCGGCGCGGCGCTTGTCCTGGTCCACGCCGCCGAACCGCCCGCCGCCGCTCCCGCAAATGCGCCATGGAAAATCCACCAGACAACCCCCGCCGTCTTTCCGCCGCGCCTGCTGCACGACGGTGTCACGCACGGCGAGGCCCGAGTCCGTGTCAGCATCGCCGCGAACGGCGCGCTCCTCGATGCGCTGGTCGTCGCGAGTTCGCATCGCGCTTTCGGCGACGAGGCTTTGCGCACCGCCCGGGCGTGGCGCTACGAACCCGCCCGGGAGCACGGCGAGTCCGTCGGCGTGGTCGGCGACATCAGCTTCAGCTTTGTCGTCAACGGTCCCGTCGCGATCGAGAAGCGTCTGCCCGCGACCAACGCGGAGCCGGCGCTCCCCGGCGACCCGCCGGCTTACGGCGCCGAAAGCCTGCAACGCCTCGACCGCATCCCGACACCGACGCACGTCGTGCCGCCGGTTTACCCTGCGGACTGGTCCGACCGCGGCATCGCGGGCACCGCCACGGTCGAATTCTACGTCGATGAATCGGGCCGCACCCGCATTCCACTCGTGACCGCGGCCAGCCATCCGCTGCTCGGCGCCTCGGCCGTCGCGGCGGTGGCGCAATGGCGGTTCGAGCCGCCCACCCGCGCCGGGCGCCCGGTGCTCGCGCGCATCGAGCAGGTTTTCACCTTCCAGCCCGGAAAAAAGTAAACGTCGCCGCCGTTCAGGCCGGCGCCGGCGGTGTCGGCAGGGCCCCGAGCGCGGCCCGCAGCCGGGCCCGCGCCCGGCACAACCGCGTGTCCACTCCACCTTCCGAGCATCCGGTGATCTCCGCGATTTCCCGGTAGGACAACCTCTCGTAGTGATGCAGCAGCAGCGTCGCCTTCAGGTCCGGCGGCAGCCCGTCGATCGCCGCGCCCAGTGCCGCGAGCGCCTCCTGCAATTCCAACGCCGGCCCGGGCAGCGGCGCGTCGGCCGGCAGCGCCAGGCTTTCCTCCCGCCCGCCTTCCTCTGCGTCCAGGCTCAGCGCGGGATGCCGCCGGCGCCAGCGATGATGGTTGTGGCAGAGGTTCGTGAGCGTCGTGAAGAGCCACGCCGGCACGTTTGTGTCGCTCCGCAACCGGCCGCGTTGTTGGTAAAGCCGGACGAAGAGCGTCGCCACGAGATCCTGCGCGTCGGCGCGGTTGCGCACGTAACGCCAGGCGAACCCGAAGAGCCGCCGTTCCCAACGGACGATGAGCCGGTTGAGCGCCGTATCGTCGCCGTCTTGCAACGCCTGCAGGTCGGCCAGGTCGGTGGCGGGCGCGTCGTTCACCGGGAAGCACGCAGTCGCGGCATTCAAGGGAGGGCGGTCGCGCGGTCGGTTTTCAGCGCGGGTTCGAGCAGGTTGAGATAATGCTCCCGCTGCGGAGGCGTCATCACATCCGCTGCCTGCGCCACCAGCGAGCGCATGGAGTCGCGGCAGGCCCGGTCCAGCGCCCGGCGCTGGTCGACGAAGCGCGCGAAGTCGAGAAAATCGATCCGGCCGCCCGTCTGCCGCTGGCGTTCGAAGGCCGCCAGTTCGTCCTTCATCCCGGCCACCTGGGCCGCCAGCGCAAGCAGCTGTGGCGCCGACTGCTCGTGCAGCACCCGCAGGCGCGCAAGCTGCCGGTCACTGAGGTGCAGGTTGGATTTCATCCACGCGAGCTGGGTCGCGAGATCATCGGTCCGCACCCGCTGGTGTCGCGCCAGCCACGCAAAGTGCGCGCCCACGCCGCACGCGAGGCCGAGCAGGAGGACGAGCAGCGTGCGTTTCATGGCTTTGCCGCGACGGGCGCGGCCTCGGCGGTGAGCAGCGGATCGATCAGCCGGAGGTAGCTTTGGGCGAGTTGCGCGCCGTCCTCCGCCTGTTGCCGCGAGGTCTTCACCTCCGCGAGAAACAAGCCGAGCAGCGTGCACGCCGTCACAAACGCCGCGGCAAAGGATGGCCGCGCAAACATGGCGTTGAGCCGCTCGGTCCAGCGCGGCGGCGCCGCCGGCGTCTCCGCGGCGGCAATCCGTCGCCAGACCTCCGCCGTCAGTTGCCGGGGCGCCGGCGGCACGCCGCCCCCCCAGCGGTCGAGCAGGGGGTCGAGGGGATCGTCCGGTTCTTCAGGAGAAGGGGGCATGTTGTTTCGCGTTGGGGCGCCCGGCGCGCCAGGGGACCAGACTCCCTTCGCGTAACACCGTCCCGGCCGATTGTCCTTCAAATTCTCTCCCGGCCGTCCGCCGCGCCCGTCCTCCCGGTTCGCCCTCCGTCTCCGTCGCATTCCCGGCATCCACCGCGCGTCCCGGCCCGTAGCAGGGATGTGTTCCAACCGTCCAGCGCCCGCGCATGAATTCCTGCCTCTACGAATGCCACGTCATGCACGCGCGTTTTTCGCCGCGGCCCCACCGGTTTCTTTACCGGATCTTTCTCTTCGCGCTCGACCTCGACGAACTCGCCGCGCTTCCCCGCGGGCTTCCGCTCTTTTCCGTCAATCGCGCCAACCTCTACTCGTTCCGCGAAGCCGATTATCTCCCGACCGGCGAGCGGCTCCATGCCCCAACGCCCGGCGGAAAGTGTCACGCAATACGTGACCCTTCCGTTTCGCTGAAACAACGCGTCGTCGCCCATCTCGCCGGTCACGGCATCGATCTCGCGGGCGGTCGCGTCGTGCTCGTCACGCTGCCGCGTGTCGCCGGCTATCTGTTCAATCCCGTCTCGTTTTATTTCTGCTCCGACCGCACCGGCCGGCCCGTCGCCGCGCTCGCCGAGGTGACCAACACCTTCAGGGAAATGAAGCCCTACCTGCTCGGCCCGGCGACCCAGGCCCGGCCCGGCGAGTTCCGTGTCCGGGTGCCGAAGCATTTCTACGTCTCGCCCTATTCCGACGTCGACGTGGACTTCGCCTTTACCCTCCGCACGCCCGCCGACCTCCTGTCCATCCAGATCGACGACTACGTCGGGACCGAACGCACGCTCGCCAGCACGCTCGCCGGCACGCGCCGCGAGTTCACCGGCGCGCGGCTCGCGTGGTTCACGCTGAAATATCCCTTCATCACGCTGCGCATCATTTCCCTGATTCACTGGCATGCGTTCCGCCTCTGGTTGAAACGTGCGCCATGGTTCGCCAAGGCCGCGCGGCCCGGCGAGCAGCGCGACTTGTATCGCCCGCATCCGTCGATCGCCCGCACCACCGACGCCGCATGAGCCACGACCAAGCCGCCCATTCGTCCGCCGACGCCACATTCGTCGCCGCCATCAAGCCGTCCCTCGCCCGCGCCGCGGTGCTGCGGGCCTTTTCGCGCCTGCACCGCGGCCACCTCCGCGTCGATCTGCCCGACGGCGACCGCTTCGAGGCCGGTGCTCAACCCGATGCGTCCGCGCGCCCGCTCCCGCCCGGCCTGCCCGCCACCGCCCACATCCGCGTGCGCCGCGAGGCGTTCTTCAAAAAATGCGTCCTCGCGGGCGACATCGGGTTTGCCGAGTCTTTCATCGATGGCGACTGGGAGACGCCCAATATCGCCGCGGTCGTCGCCTGGTTCATCCTCAACCTCGACCACGCCCCGACCCTCTCCGGCTCCGCCCGGTCGCGCGCATCGTCCTGGACGCTCAATCTCCTGCGTTTTGCCAACCGCCTCGGCCACGTCCTCCGCCCCAACACCCGCGAGACCGCGCGCCGCAATATCCGCGAGCACTACGATCTCTCGAACGATTTCTTCGCATTGTTTCTCGATCCATCGCTGATGTATTCCGCCGCGATGTGGCCCGCCCGTGCGCCCGACCTCTCGCTCGCGGAGGCCCAGCGCGAGAAAAATGAGTCCCTCTGCCGCAAGCTCCGCCTCGCCCCCGGCGACCACGTGCTCGAGATCGGCACCGGCTGGGGCGGATGGTCGCTCCACGCCGCGCAAACCCACGGCTGCCGCGTCACCACGGCCACGATTTCGCGGCAGCAATTCGACCTCGCCCGCCGGCGCATCGCGGCCGCCGGCCTCGCCGGCCGGATCGAGGTGGTGCTCCGCGACTATCGCGACCTGACCGGCCGCTACGACAAAATCGTCTCCATCGAGATGATGGAGGCCGTCGGCCACCGTTACCTGCCCGGCTTCTGCGCGAGCATCGACCGTCTCCTGAAACCCGACGGCCTCTTCGCCGCGCAGTTCATCACTTGTCCTGACTCCCGCTACGACGAACTCCGGCGCGGCGTCGATTTCATCCAGAAGCACATTTTCCCCGGCTCGCTCCTGCTTTCCCTGAATCGCGTCAACCACCTCCTCGCCCGCGCCGGCGGCTTCGTCGTGCAGGGCGTCGAGGATTTCGGCCACGACTACGCCCGCACGCTCCGGCTCTGGCACGACAGCTTCCGGGCGCGTCTCGACGAAGTCCGCGCCCTCGGCTTCGACGACCGCTTCATCCGCAAATGGACCTACTATCTCTGCTACTGCGAGGCGGCCTTCGCGATGCGCAACATCTCCGTCGTCCAGACCGTCCATTCGCGCCCGAACAATCTCCGCCGGTGAGCATCGTTCCCGGCGGCTCGTTCCGCCATCCCGGGCGAACGCCCCTCCTTCCGTTTCATGCTCCTTTTCCTCCGCGCCCTTTTTCTCGTGGTGCTCGCCTCCATGCTTTGGGTCACGACGTGGGCGAGCCTGCGCTGCCCGCTCTTCGCCGTGCCGCGCGACGTGTTCGCGCATCCCTGGTTCATCGCCACGACGTTCGACACCTACTGGGGATTCACGACCTTCTTCGTCTGGGTGTGCTACAAGCAGACATCCTGGCTCGCCCGCGCCGCATGGTTTGTCGCCATCATGCTCCTCGGCAACATCGCCATGTCGGCCTACTGCCTCGCGGAACTTTTTCGATTCCCGCCCGCCGGCCGGCTCGCCGACGTCCTGACCCGGCGCCACCCCGGCCCCGGGTGGCTCGGTCCGGCGCTCGCCGCGTGCGGAATCGCGTTGATTCTGTTCGCTTTGCCCCGCGGTTGAAAATCCGTCGCAACCCGGCTTCCCATCCGCGGAATCTGTGGTATGCCTTTTCTCCCGTGCCCGATCCGAACCTCCCCTCCGCCGAACCGAAGCGCACCTTCTGGCAACGTCGGGTGCTCGATCCCGTTCTGCACCAGCTCACCCAGGGCATCACCCCCGAGAAAATCGCCCTGACTGTCGCCATCGGCAGTTCGATCGCGATGTTTCCGCTCCTCGGCACGACCACGCTGCTCTGTCTCATCGTGGGGATTTTCCTGAAGCTCAACCAGCCGATCATCCAGGCGGTGAACTATCTCTGCACGCCGCTGCACATCTGGTTCATCGTCGCCTCGCTGAAGTGGGGTGAGCGAATCTTCAGCGCCACGCATTCCCGTTTCGAATTCCGTGCCATGCGGGAGCTCCTCACCGAGCACCCGATCCAGTTTCTGCACGACTTCAGCGTGGCGGCCATGCACGCCTGCGTCGTCTGGGCGGTCCTCGCCCCGTTCTGGGGCACCGCGGTCTTCTACGTCTCCTTGCCGATCCTCCGCGAGGCCAACCGCGTCCGCGTGGCTGCCGCCGCCAAGCTCGCCGCGGAAAAAAACCGGGACCACCCGATCCCATGACCGCGGCGCCGCTCGTGCTCCTCGCACTCGGCGGACTTTGCGTCAGCTTTGCGGCGCTCTACCTCGTCGCGCGCCGGATCGACAACTACGGCATCGTCGACATCGCGTGGTCCTACGCCTTCGGCGCGCTCGCCACCTTCGACGCGCTCCGCGGTCCCGGCTGGCCGGTCCGCCGCGCGCTCATCGGCGCCATGGCCGTCGTCTGGAGCCTGCGGCTTGGCACCCACCTCTTCATTCGCGTGCTGCGCCATCACCCCGCCGAGGACGGACGCTACCGGCAGCTTCGCCGGGACTGGGCCGCGAGTTTCGCGCCGCGGATGTTCGGTTTTTTCCAGTTGCAGGCCGTGTCGGTTGTCGCGCTCGGCGTCGCTTTCCTCGTCGCCTGCCTCAATCCCGCACCCGTGCTGCACGGCACCGAGATCGCCGGCGCCGCCCTGTGGCTCCTCGCCCTCGCCGGCGAGGCGCGCGCCGACCGCGAACTGGCGGCATTCAAACGCGACCCCGCCAACCAGGGTCGCGTCTGCGACCGCGGCCTCTGGCGCTACAGCCGGCATCCGAACTATTTTTTCGAGTGGCTCGTCTGGGTCGCCTACTTCGTCTTCGCCCTCGCCTCGCCCTGGGGCTGGATCGCGATTCTCGGCCCGGCCAGCATCCTTTTTCTGCTCCTGCGCGTAACAGGCATACCCATGACCGAGGAGCAAAGCATCCGCAGCCGCGGCGACGCCTATCGCCGCTACCAGCGGACCACGAGCGCCTTCGTGCCATGGTTCCCGCAGCAACCCACCGCATGATCGATACTCTCCTCGAAAAAAATCTCCTGCCGGACTGGGCCATCCGCCTCGGCATCCGCCGGCTCCTCGCGCAACGCCTCCGCGAGGAGTCCTCCCGTTACGACCCCGACACCTACGCCGCCGACCTGCGGACTCGCCCCGTCGCCGAAAACACCCGCGCCGCGAACGAGCAGCACTACGAGGTCCCGACGCCGTTTTATCAGCGCTGCCTCGGCCGGCGGCTCAAGTATTCCGGGTGTCTCTACCCCACCGGCACCGAGACGCTCGACCAGGCCGAGGAGGCCATGCTCGCGCTCTACGCGGAACGCGGCCGGCTCGCCGACGGCCAGCGCATCCTCGAGCTCGGCTGCGGCTGGGGTTCGCTCTCGCTCTGGCTGGCGGAGCGGTTTCCCCGCGCGGAAATCACCGGCGTTTCGAATTCGAAAACCCAGAAGGAATACATCGACGCCGCGGCCCGGCGGCGCGGCCTCGCCAATCTTCGCATCCTCACGTGCGACATGAACGCCTTCGACGCCGCGCCCGCGCAGTTCGACCGCGTGGTCTCGATCGAGATGTTCGAGCACATGAAAAACTACCCGCGCCTTCTCGGCAACGTCGCGCGCTGGCTCAAGCCCGGCGGCCTGCTGTTCGTCCATATCTTCACCCACGCGCGCCTGTCCTACCACTTCGTCGCCGCGGGGCCGTCGGACTGGATGGCCCGGTATTTTTTCACCGGCGGCCAGATGCCGGCCCACGATTTGCTCACCCGGTTTCAGGACGACCTGCAACTCGTCGCCGACTGGCGGGTCGACGGCACCCACTACCAGCGCACCGCCGAGCACTGGCTGCAAAACATGGACGCCCACCGCGCCGACATCCTGCCGCTGTTCGCCGCCGCGTATGGCCGTCAGCACGCGGCCAAATGGTGGGCCTACTGGCGCGTTTTCTACCTGAGCTGCGCCGAACTCTGGGGTTATCGCGGCGGCCGCGAATGGCTCGTCAGCCACTATCTCTTCCGCCGCCCCTGAAGCGCATCACGCTTCGATCGACAAGCCAACCAACGCCGCGAGCTTTCGTTGCCGCTCATCGAACGAAACAAACCCGGGGGCGCGCAGTAATTTCGCCGCCGCCACATGCAGGATATCCAGGCTGCGCGTGCCCGTCTCGGCCGAGTGCTGTTCGCCAAAACGGGTTGCGAACCGGAAAGCCGCGGCCCAATTCACCCGCGTTTCCACCAGCCGGGACGAACGGAGATCGTCCTGGAGATTTTTCGCCGCCGCCCGCGCTTCCGTTGGAGTGAAGAGACCGCGAAACACTCCCAGCTCAAAGGCGTTCCGGACCTCCAGCGCATGCAGCAAAGTGAAAATCAACGGCGCGCCCGTGCGCGAAAGATAGTCCCGGGCCTGGGCCGCATTGGCATCCGCGATGTAGCAGGACACGAGAAAGCTGCTGTCCGCGTAGCAGGGCATTCCACTCAACGGGTCGCCTCTGCACGCTCCATCAGCACCAGATTCGGCAGCGCCCTCCCGCCGAAAATGCGCCGTGCGCGCCCTTCGACATTCGGCCAGCGCACCCGCCGCGCCTTGCGCGCCGGCGAGACCGGACGCCGTTCCTGCAAAGCCAGCACCGCCACCACAAACTTCTGCCGCTCGCGCGCGGGCATCGCCCGGACGTGTTCAAGCAATTCTGTCGCGCTCATGCCTGCACCCTAGCGAGCGGTGCCCGAGTGACAAGCCCCACGTTGCAATCCTGCACCCCGCGCTGGCTTCCACACTCAACCGGCGAGGTGGGCCAGCGCCGTTTTCTCGTCTTGTTCGATGGCGATTTCGACGGCATGCTGGGCACGCGCGAGTAGCGACTGTGCTTCGCGGCGGGCAGCGTGAGCGGAGCGAACGGCTTGCACGATGGCGTCGCACGTCCTTGTCGGGAGTTTTGGAAACGGCAGGTTCAACAAGTCGCGTTCTGAAATCGCGGGATAGAGGCTCGCGCTCGTGTGCAGATCCATCAACTCGCAGACCGGCGGCAGACGCAGGAACGTGAGGAGCACTTCGGCGGGCACGGTCTGCGGTTCGAGCACAAGAAAACCCGAGGAGGCCACGAAGCCGTCCTGCTCCGGCGCGATGATCGCGCTGAGCCGTCGGAGTGGACGGACGGTGGACGTGACAACATCGCCGGCGTGGACAAACCACGTCGCGCGACTTGGCGCGTCGGACTTGAGCAAGCGCTCGCCGGTGATCGTGCCGTCGGAACGCAGGGAGCCGATTTCGAGGTAGTCGAATTCGCCGAGGCCCGCGGGTGCAAAATTTTCGCAACGTGCCGGCGCGACATCGCGCACGGTCTGTCCACCCAAGCCGAGATGCTTGAATAGATCAGACACACGTGGAGCGAAATACTCGGCATCGATCCGGTGGGCCGTGACGACTTCGGAGGCTCGACGCGTGTAGGTCAGCGGCTCGGGCGGTCGCCAGTTTTCCAAGCCGAGCGCGCGCAGGAGGGTTTGCTCGGCAGCGGCAAGGCGATCTTCCGACTGCACAATCAGCACGTCTGCCTCAATCAGCGACGACTCCAGTCGCTTCTGTAGCGCATCGCTAAAAATTGGAATCGGGAGCTTTTTTGCATCCGGCAGCGAGAGGTGCAATTGAACGTTGCCCTGAAACTGTCGCCCCATCAACGCAAGACCGTGCCGGGAATTGAAAAACGCCACGACTGCGCCCGATCGAAGTTGCTTGCGGCCAGCCGCAGAAAGCCGAACTGCGACGGTGTCCTGACTGGTATTGCACTCCGGCAAATTCACCCACGAAGCTGCAGGATAGGCTGTTTTCGACAGCACGATGTCGCCACGACGAAGAGCCGTCTTGTGCTCCGCCGCGTGAATTGCAGGCGGAATGAATGCGAGGTCGTCCGAAGCGATCAGCCCCATCCTCAAGTTAGTGATGCGCACGAACGGAACGCCAGTCGGAGTATAAGCGTCCGCGTTGATGTCGAAGATTCCCTTACGAACGACGTTTGCTGCCGCGCCGAGGCGAACGTGGGGCATCGCTTCGATCCGGCGCTGGGTAAGGACCACGAGCTTGCTGAAAAAGCCGTCGTCGATCCGCAGCTTCTCGTTGTCGCGGCAGACTTCGCTCAGCTTCAGCTCCGTGGCATCCAGCCCCTTCAACAGCGCCTTGTATTTCGCGCTATCGAAGGGGCTGCTCAGAAAAAACCCAGTTTCTCCTTCTTCGCGAATTCGGCGAAGGCCTCGGCGATGCCGGGCGCGGTGTGGGTGCCGTCGTCGAGTTCGACGCTGAAAAAATCGTGCTGCACCACCCAGTGGCCGTGCGCATCGCGGGCAAAGCCGCCATCGGCCCGGCGGGCGACGAGTTTCTCGCCGCTGTTGTCCTTCGAGGCGAGCCGCTGCGTGGCGAAGAAAATCGGGTAGTCGTCGAGCCGCGGACAGGGCGGGCCGGCGGCGGGATCGTCGTTCCACTTTTGCACGAAGAGGACGGAGGTCTTGGTGCCGGTGTGGGGCTTGAAAGTGTTGGGATGCAGGCCGACGACCGCGAGCAGCCGGCAGCGCTCCGCGATCCAGCGGCGGACGCGCTCCTCGCTCGCGTTGTTGAAGCGGCCCTGCGGGAGGACGACCGCCATGCGGCCGCCGGGCTTGAGGAAGTCGAGGTTGCGCTCGATGAAGAGCAGGTCGCGGCCGACGGCGCTCTCGAGTTTCCCCTGACCGCCGTCCTTGGCGACCTTGTGCGCCAGCTCGTAGGACGAGAGCATGTCGGTCTGCTTGATGTCGCCGGCGAAGGGCGGATTGGCGAGGAGCACGTCGAAGCCGAACGCGCGATAGTCTGCGCCCTTCTTGTCGGCGAGCTGGCGACGGAGTTTCTTCCAACCCTCGAAATAGGTGTCCTGCCATGCCTTCTCCTTCACGGTTTCGTCCCACTTGCGGTAGTCGAGCGTGTTGAGGTGGAGGACGTTCGTCTGGCCGTCGCCGGCGATGAGATTGAGACAGCGGGCGACGCGCACCGAGCGCTCGTCAAAGTCGATACCGAAGACTTTTTCCTGCACGTATTTTTCATAACGCCGGCCCTTCTTCTCCATGGTGAAGAGATCTGAGCCGGGCCGGCCTTCGTCGCGGCGGATCGCATCCCACACATGAAAGATGGCATGCATCGTGAACCCGGCGGAGCCGCAGGCCGTGTCGATGAGCGTCTCCTCCTCGCGCGGGTTGAGCATCTTCACGCAAAGGTCGATGACCCAGCGCGGCGTGAAATACTGGCCCTTCTCCCCCTTCGCGGACTTGTTGACGAGGTATTCGAAGGCCTCGTCGACGATGTCGAGGTCACTGTTGAAGAGTTTGTATTCTTCGAGCGAGCCGACGCAGACGGCGAGGTGATCGGGCGTGAGCTTCAGCTTTTCGCCGGGAGCGAAGACGCCTTCCCATTTGGCGTCGGCCTCGTCGAAGAGCGCCTGGAGGTTGGCCTTGAGCTGGGAAGCCGTGTTGGTGTTGCGAAAGCGGATGTGCGGGTAGTCGCCGCGATAACAGAAGAGTTCATCGTAGAGTTTTGTGAAGATGAGCTTGAAAACCTCCTCGAAGACATCGACTCCGGCATTCGCGAGCACCTCATCCTCCATGTCGAGGATGCGCTGCTTGAGGGAGCGGGCGGAGAGACCGAGCTTCTCGCGCTCCTTCTCCTTCGCGACGAGGGTATCGACCGTCCACGGCTGGTCGGCGACATCGTGAATCGTCTGTGTGGCCGACGGCAGCAGCGGAATCTCGACGAAGTAGTTCGGATTTTTTCGGTGCCAGACGATGGCCTGCCGGCCGTCGCTCCAACAAGCCAGCGGGGCGCCGGTGGCATGACCGTAGGATTTGAGCTGCTCCTTGCCGCCTTTCGCCGTCGGCTGCTTCAGCTCGCTGATGATTTAGGGAACGGTCGGCCGGTCGTCATCGAACACGACCAGGTCGGCACGCTTGGAGGTGTCTCGACCAAATGTGATGGGAACTTCAACCGCGAGGCGTGCCAACGGATATTTCTCGTAAGCGGTAAGCCGGTGAATCCAGAGCTGGCGAACGATCTCCTCGGGCTTCGCCTGGACATCCTTGCCACGCACCTGACACTTGAGATGAGGACGATCGTTTTTCCAGAACAGCAGACTCTGGACGTAGGTGAGCGTAGCTGGCGTAAAAAGATCGAGCGCGTAGTTGTTCTTGGTAAGGCGCAGGACATCGGCGAGTTTCATGGGGCAGCAAAACCGGAGAGTGCCCACCTGGTCGGTCCTGCCAAGCGGGTTCTGCGCGAAACCGGTTTGCCCGACTCAGTAATTCGCCCAGATTCCCGGCGTGACCAGCTCCACGAGGTGCCCGTCGGGATCGCGGAAGAACAGGCTTCGTCCACCGCGTCCCCAACTCGCCCCGCTCTCGATCGCGACCCCGCGCGCCATCAGCCGCTGGTGCCAGGCGCCAAGACTTTCCGCGTCGATCGCAAACGCGATGTGCTGCGGTCCGGTTCCGTCGTGCGGCGGAATCACTCCGCCGGGAACCGGCGTCGGCGCGAGCGTCGCGCCCCGTTTGAACAGCAGCAGCACGCGGCTGCACCCCGAGTCGAACGCCTGGAACCGCGCCGGATCGCCCGTCATCGGCGCCAGCCCCAGCACCTCGCGATAGAACGCGACCGCCCGCGGCAAATCGTCCGTGTAGAGAATCGTCTCCACCACGCCGTGGATCGGCGGCACCGCAACCGGATTCATCCCCGCAAAAGAACATGCAACCGCCACCGCCGCCAGTTCGTTTCAATTTTACCATGCGCCGCCTGGTTCCGATCTTCCTCGCGCTCGCCGCCGGTCTCGCCGGCCAACCGGCCGCCGCCCCGGACCCGCTCGTCGCCGCCGCCCTCGCCGCCGAGGCGCGGTTCGACTCGAAGGCTGCGCTGCAACTTTTTCTCCAGGCCGGCGCGGCGCACCCCAACGACCCGTTCATCCTGCAAAAGCTGTCGCGCCAGTATTCCGATCTCACGCTCGATACCGCGGACCTCGCGGAAAAGAAGCGCCTCTGCACCGCGGCCCTCGACTGCGCCCGGCAGGCCGCGGCGCTCGCGCCCCGCGATCCCGTCAACGTCCTGTCGCTCGCGATTTGCTACGGCAAGCTCGCGGCCTATGCCGGCACCCGCCCGAAGATCGAATACTCCCGCCTCGTGAAACGCTACGCCGACGAGGCGCTCGCGCTCGACCCCGACTACGCCTACGCCCACCACGTCCTCGGCCGCTGGAACTACGAGGTCGCTTCGCTCGGCCCCACCACGCGCTGGCTCGTGCGCCTCGTCTATGGCGGCCTGCCCGACGCCTCGACCGCGGAGGCCGTGCGTCAGCTCCGGCGGGCCGTCGCGCTTTCGCCCGGGCTGCCCGCTCATCGCGTGGAGCTCGGTTTCGCGCTCCTGGCCGACGGCCAGCCCGACGCCGCCCGGCGGGCCTTTCAGGAAGCGCTCGCGCTGCCGCGCCGAGAGAAATACGACGAGGAAGCCTGGCGGCGTGCCCGTGAGGCTTTGGCGAAACTGCGGTAGGCATCGAATCCGCCGCGCCGCCTTGGCGCACCGGATGCGGCCTCCCGAGGCGCCTCGCCCCGCGGGCACGAAATGAATCCTAGTCCGGGCGGTCCCCGGCGCCCGTCCCGGCACCGGGAGCATCCGCGACGCCGGCTGGTTCGTCGTCGGATCCGGTTGGCGCGCCCTTCGGGACCCGCACCTGCAGGACGCCGTCGGCAAACGCGGCGGACACTGTCGCCCCCCTCGTGCGTTCGGGGATCACGAAACTCCGCCAGAAATGGCCGTATTCCCGCCGGCTGCCGCCGGCCTGCTCCTTTGCCTCGAACCGGCGTTCGCCGGAAATTGTCAGTGCGCCGTCCTCCTCCGAGATCCGAACTTCCAGCCGCTTCATCTCCGGCACGGCGGCCTGCAGCAAGAGTTCGCACTCGTTTTCCCTGCGGTCGATCCGCGGCGCCCATTCCTCGATCGCAAACCTGCCCTCGAAATCGCCGGGGCGGAACGACTCGATGGCGAAGACCGGGGCGAACCGGCCCGACGTGCCGCCCGGCAGCCAGGGTTGGTTTTCATCGGTGATCAATGCGTTCATGGTTGTGGCCGTTTCGGGCGTCACCGGTTCCCCGGCTTCCCGGTCATCCTATCCGGAAAACGCCGTCCCCGCTCCGCAACGCTTGCAATTTCCCCCGCGGAAATTGTCCCGCCCGCGGGACGCTCAACTGTCGTCCCGCGGCTTGGGCGGCGACGGGGGCGGCGGCGACAGGACCGGCGGCGTCTTGAATTCCAGCCGCCAGCCGTCGGGATCGCGCACATAGAGGCTGCGGCCGCCGTGCACCCAGCGGGTCTCGTGCTCGATCGGCACCTCGCGGTTGGCGAGCCACTTTTTCCAGGTCTCGTATCCCTCGGTCGGGATGCCAAACGTCAGCGTCGCCTTGTCCTTTGCCGCCCGGCCCGCCGTCATCGGCGCGATCGAGCCCTCGCGTTTCACCAGCAGGAGCGTGCCGCCGTCACCGGGATCCAGTTCGGCGTAGCGTCCCGCATCGCCGTCCTTCTGGGCGAGGAGCAGGTTGTCGCGGTAAAACGCCAGCGCGCGCTCGACATCCTCGACGAGCAGGATGGTCTGCGGTCCGCCGTCGAGGCGGGGTATGGCCGGTCGTTTCTTCACGCCGCCAACATAGCACGGGGACAACCTGCGTGCTGCAATCCCGTTCAAATCGCCGCGTCGCTTCGCGGGTCGACCGTCACCGAAGGGCGCCGACCTCGCTCGCGGCGCGTGTCGTCGACGCCCCGACTCCGTTCACGCCTTCGCGGACGCCGGCGTCGTTACCGCGGCGGGCTTCGGCTCGGCCACCGGCGGCGGCGCGTCCGACGGCGGGCGCGGTTTCCCGTCAAAGGTGCCCGGCTCCATGATCTCGACGCGCGTGCCGTCGGGATCGTAGTAGTTGATCTGCCGCTTGCCGTTCACGCCGACCTTCATCTCGGTCGGCGGCTTGCAGCCCTCCGGCAACGGACGGCCCGCGAGAATCGCGCCGGCCTTCGCGACGTCCGGCACCTCGAGACAGATGTGGTGGAGCGTGTGCAGCCGGTCGAGCGACGGGTATTTGTCGTAGAGCATGAATTCGAGATAGTCGTCGCTGTCGGGCAGCTTCAGGTTGACCCAGCTCAACTTTTTTCCGCCCGCGCTGCCGCGCCAGATTTCTTTGCAGCCGAGGATGTCGCCGTAGAATTTCATCGAGGCATCAAACTCGCCGATCATCACGCCGACGTGGCTCATGCGCACGGAAATCCGCGTGTCGGGCAGGAATTTTCCCTTCTCCCGCACCGTCCAGCCCTCCGGCAGATACTGGACAATCTCGACGATGTTGCCGTTCGGATCCTTGATGAAGTAGTTCGCGTTGCCGATTTTCCCGACCGGCGTCTTGTCGGGCACTGCGACGCCCCTCGACTTCAGGTAGACGCGCATCGCCTCTGCGTCATCGACTTCGAGCGCGATGTGGTAGAGGCGGTCGGAGTCCGGCGCGACCTCGGAGCCGGGAAAAAGTTCAACGGTCTGGCGGTCGTTGATCTTGATCCAGACGAGATGCTCGGCGGGATTCTTGCGCGGGATGGAAAACGGCGAGGCGAAGCCCAGGAAGTCCTCGTAGAACGCCCGCGCCTTTGCCATGTCGCTGACATAAAACGCCGCGTGTGAAATACCGATGATGCGCGGCCGCTTCGGCGCAGGTGCGGAACCCGCCTCCTCCGCGCGCCCCGGCGCAAACGCCAGCACGGTCGTGGCGACGACCGCAAAAAAGATTCGGTTTGGTTTCATGGGTAAGTATGACCGGGAGTTTGAGATTCCTTGGCCTTGAGCGCGGGTGGCAGCCCGGCGACGGGGGCGGAGACGGGCGGAAGGTCAGCGGCCCGCGGCGCGACGCTCGCGAGATTCGGAAGCACCGCGGCGTCCGAGCGGCCGAGCGCCCAATCGATGCCGCCCAGCAGCATTTCCTGGAACCGCGGATTGCGCCAGGTCTCCTCGCTGTGCCCCATCGCGGTGAAGAACACCCGGCCCTCGCCGTAGCGGTGCGCCCACGCCACCGGATAAGGCGGCCGCTTATACGGCGTGTCCCAGCCGGCCGGCGGCCAGTTGGGCTCGTCGGGATACGGGTTTCGCATCGTCGCGGTGTCGAGCACCAGCAGCACGTGCAGGTCGGGCGCAAAGTTCGTCATCGAATACCATTCCTCCTGCGCCTCGAAGCCCGGCGCGTAGCGGGCGAAACCGGGAAACTGCGGGTCGACCACGCGGACGGTGGCGAGCTGCTGGCAGCCGTGGATGATCAACTCGCCCCCGATCATCTGCGTGTAGGGATCGGCCTTGTCGCCCAGCACCCGGTAGCGCCACGTGCGCGCCTGGTTCGTGTTCGTCTCCGCAGTCTCGCCCGGGTGAAACGTGTCGGCCGCCGCGTGCGTCCCGATGAAGCCCTTGCCGTGGCGGATCGCGTCGAGCAGCGCCTGTTTTCCCGCGGGCGTCATCGGTGGATTGCCGTCCTTGCCGCGTTCGAGGAGATTGCCGCTCGTGTAGAACAGCAACGCGTCGAATTGCGCGAGGTAGTCCGGCGTGAAGAGCGAGCCGTCCTTCGAGCACACAAACTCGATGCCGTGCGCCGGACCGAGCGACTGCAGCACCTGCGCCGCAAAGCTGGGATGGCCGTTGCGCTCCTTGATGACTTGGTGCTCGAAATTCGAACTCTTGGTGAAGAAAAGGATTTTTTTCGTCGCCCCCGCCGGCGCGGCGGCCCGCGCGGGTGGCAGGATCGCGACGGCCAGCGCGGCGAGTGCGAGACAGGCGGGTGCGCGGCGGAGGCGGAGCATGACGTGTTAGGTGGCGCGACGGTCAGGGATTGGAGACCAGCGCGGAGACCGGCAGCCGGTTGTCGTTCATCAACGCCACGATTTCGTTCGGCTCCAGCCCGCGGTCGGCGATGAAGAGGTCGTCGATGTCGCCGCGGAAACGATCCTGCCGCGGCCCGCCGTTGCCGATCCGGCAGCCCAGCCAGACGAAGTCCGTGAGCGCGGGGTCGTCGCGACCGGCGGGCGCGTGGATTTTGCCGGGCGTGACCGTGCTGCTCTCCAGCTTGCCGTCCACGTAAAGCTTCACCTGCACCGGCGTGTCGGGATCGTCGCCCGGCGCGAAGGAGACCGCGGCGTGGTGCCAGCGCCCGTCGCGCAGCGAGGTCGTGCCCGTCACGCTGCCGCCGCCGAAGTCGGTGCGGAGGGCGCCGAGCGGCCCCTCGGCGGGATTGCGGTTCCAGTTGATGTGCACGGGGCGCGAGCGGAGCTTGGGCACGTTGGTGCCCCACGCGACCATCGTGAACGCGTCCGAGAGTTGCGCGTCCTCCGGCACCCGCACCCAAAAGGCGACCGTGCGCGGTGCACTGCCCGAGATGCCGGGGAACTTCGCCTTCGCATAAACCCGGCCGTCGAAATGCACCGCCCGCCCGCGATGCCCCGCCGTCCGGCTGGCCGCGAGTTCGGCGGCGTCGGACACGGCCAGTTGCGCGTCGTAGCCGCGCTGGGCCGGGCCGGCGCGCAGCACCCCGCCGCCGGCCTCGTCGAACGACCAGTGCACGTAGTGGATCGCCGGCGCGAAACGATCGAGCGTCAGCGGCTGCGTGAACCGCGCGAACTTTTGCTCGCTGTCGCTCACCTCCGACACGCCGTCCGCCGCGAACCGCCGCGATTCCTTGGCACGGAGCAGGATCGAATCCTCGTCGACGACGGCGCGCGGCGCCGCCTCGACCTCGCCCTTGAGCACGAGCACGTCGGCGGCACCCTGGCCGTCGGCGATCATCGTGAATTCGGTGCCGAGATCGACGACCTCGACCGCGGGGTTGGAAATGCGGAAGCCGATCGCCTGCGGCGGCACGGTCGCCTTGAGCGTGCCGTGGCGCAGCGTGCCGTCCCACGCGGAGTTCACGTCGAGCGACGCCGGCCCCACGAGCACGACGCGTGCGCCCGAGTCAAAAGTGATTTCCGCCAGGCCCGTGTCGAGTTCGAGCCGCTGACCCTTGCGCACGTGGTCGCCGGGGTGAATGGCCACGGCTCCGTCCGCCCAGCGCGAGTCCTTCGCCGCCGTGATCCGTGCAACTGAGTCGCCGGCCGGCAACGCCGCCGGCGCCACCGGCGGAGTCCGGCCGGCCGCCAGCCAGACCGCCACGACCACGCACGCCGCCGCCAGCGAGCTCGCCACCCACCACCAGCTCACGCGAATGACAGGGCGGGCCACCGGCGCCACCCCATCCGGCGCTTCCGCGTGGATTTCGCTCGCGTAGGTGTGCAGGCTCGCGGACTGGCCCAGTGCGCGCACGTAGAACCGCCGTGCCTCGACCGAGGTTTTCAGCCAGCGGGAAAGCCGCTCCTTCTGCGCGTCGGTGAGGGTGCCGTCGACGACGGCGCCGCACAGTTCGTTGAGTTCGAGGATTTCGGCATCGGTGAGTTTCATGCGGCATCTCCATTCGCCAGTTGGTTCGTGACGCAGTCGTGCAAAAGTTTGCGCAGCCGGTTGAGCGCCTTGTAGGCGGCGTCCATCGAGCGGCCCGAGCGACGCGCGGCCTCGGCCACGCCGCTGCCGGGCTCGTAGCGCGTCAGGACGAGTTCGCGATCGCGCGGCGGCAGTTTCTTGAGGCAGCCGGCGAGCGCCTCGTGGCGTTCGTCGAGCTCCGGCGCCATCTCGCCCGCGGTCTGCGCCACGGCATCGAGCACTTCCTGGTCGAAGATGACTTTCGCGCGCGCAAACTTTTGCCGCGAGTAGCGGATGCGCCACCACGCGATCTGGCAGGCCCACGCCACGAAGTCGGTGCCCGGCCGGAATTCGTCGAATTTCTCGCAGATGACGAGGCTCGTCTCCTGCAACAGATCCTCCGCGTCGTGGCGGTCGGGCACCAGGGTGTAGATGTAGGCGAAGACCTGCCGCTGGTGGCGCGTCATCAGCGCCATGAGCCGCTTGCGGCTGTCGGCTTCATCGAGGCCCGGGGTGGACATGGCGAGGGTCAATTCACTGGGTGTCATCGGGCTGGGCAAACAGGGCGGCGGCAGGACGGTTCGGGGCGGTGCAGCCGGCGGCGGGGGCGGCCAACCGGCGCGGGCGGGCGCTCAATTCTCGGCGGGCTTCTCCGTCTTCTTCTTGCCGCCGGATTTCTTTCCGGCCTTGTCGCCTTTCTTGCCGGAGCCGGGCACGATCGCGGCGATTTCCTCGTCGCTGAGCTTGCCGTCCTTGTTGGTGTCGAACCGCGCGAGGTCGCCCTTCGGGTCGGCGTCGAAATCCTTGCGGAGCGCGACGATCTCGTCGCCGTCGATCTTGCCGTTCTTGTTGGTGTCGTATTTGGCGATCGCCTTGGCCTTCGAGCCGTCGGCCTTGGCGGCGAATGAGACCGCGGGCGCGACCAGCGCGAGAGCGGCGAGGAGCAGGATGGTTTTCTTCATGAATAGTTGCGGGAGGGACTCGGGGTCGACGGCGCCGCGTTGGGCGAGCGGGGTTCCGTGGTGGATTTTTCGGGCGAAAGCGCCGGTCGGTCAATGGTTCAGCGAATAAGCAAAGTAGAACCCGCGGCCCAGGCCGAGATTTCCGCCCGGCGTCTGATAATCGCGGTTCAGCAGATTTTTCACGCTCAGCCGGATCGTATGCTTCAAATGCCCGTCCTCTTGTTTCCAGGCGTAACTGACGCCCATGTTGACGATGACATTGCTGGGCGCGTCGATGTTGCGGGTGACGTCGGTCTGGGTTGAGTTCGGCAAGGACACGCCGGTGTAGTTCACGCTGGGGTGCCAGCTCAGGCCGGAGAGTGCGCCGGTGAAGCGGTAGGCCACGGCCAGGAAGGCCTGGTCGGTCGGCACGCCGGCGGGCACCTGGCCGACATCGGTGACCGCCGTGCCGTTGTAGGTGATCTTCGCGTTGGTGTAACTGTAGTTGGCCAGCACGGTAAGGTTGTTGCTGGCGCGCCACGAGCCCTCGATTTCGCAACCCTTGGCGTTTTGCGAGCCGGCGGCCACGGTGTCGGTCAGACCGGTGACCGGGTCCTTGACGGTCGCCTTGACGCCGGTGCGATCGATATAGAACCCGCCCGCCGTGAACTGGAGTTTGCTGTCGAGCAGCCCGAACTTGAAGCCGTAGTCGAACCCTTTCGCGCGTTCGTTGTTCAACGGCGGCGTGCCGAGCTTGGCCACCTGCAGTTGCGGCGCGAACGACTGGCTGTAGCTGGTGTAGTAGGCGACATTCTTCGTCAGCTTGTAGTTCACGCCGACCGCCGGCGACCATGCCCGGCTCTTGTAGTGCAGCACCTGGCCGGCCGTCTTCAGGCTGCCGGGCTTCGAGCCGCCCGTGTTGAACTGATCGCCAAAATTGAAATTATAGGTGACGTCGTCGTGGCGCAGGCTGATGAAGCTGATCAAGCGGTCGTTGAGGGCCCGCATTTGCTGGCTGACGAAAAAGCCCAGCGTGTCCGCGCGGGTCTTGTCGTAGCGGGTGACGATGTTGAACGCGCTGAACGGCGGCACGGTATAGTCGGGGTTGGCGATCGACAGGGCGGGCACCGAATAGAGCTTCGTGTTGTAGCCCCAGACTTCCCGCATGCGCCAGTTCTGGGAATAATCGACGGTGAAGAGCGTCCGGCTTTTCACCCGGCCATCGAGGAGCGCATATTGCGCCAGCGTGTCGATCTGAAACGCGCCGCCGTCCTGGTTCAGCTCGTCCATCTGGACGGAGCGGGCCGGAAACGTGCTGGTGAAGGGATTGAACGTCGAGCTGGAGCTGACGTTGAACTGAATCTCCGGCCGGCGATACCAGTAGCCGTTGACGCGGCTCGACCAGATCGAATTGTAGCGCTTTTCGTAGGTGAGGTAGGCCGAGTAGGAAGACCGGTTCTTGTAGGCGTTGGGTCCATCCTGATTGAAGTTCACCAAGTCCGGTCGCATCACGGCCGTGAGCGTCTTGCCGTCGGCGAGGCTCTCAAACGGGATCGACGCCGAATAGCCGGGCACCACGTTCACCTGCGACCACTCGTATTCAGCCGTGAGCGTGCTGCCGTCCTTGAACTTGGCCGCCAGAGTGTCGTCGACGATCCGGTTCTGGCTGCTCGCCGGCGCCGCCGCCGGGGTGTTGGCGTTGGTGCCCTGGACACTGAGCAGGTTGTAAAAGCTGACGCCGCCCACCGAGCCCAGCGGCTGGTTGACGTTGAATTCGACCCGGTGCCGGCCATAGGGGCCGAGCGTGAGCGTGAGGTCTTGATAGGGCTGGGGCTTGGGCGCCTTGCTGACGATGTTGATCATGCCGGCGGGGTTGGTCGCGCCGTAGAGCGCGGCGTTGGGGCCCTTGATGACCTCGATGCGATCGGTGTTCACGCGGTCCACCATGCCGAGACGGTAGAAGCCGTTGCGCAGGTAAAAATTGTTGTTCGTCGTCAGGCCGCGGAGGCTGTAGGTGCCCTCGTCGCTCACGTTGTTCAACGACGCCGCCACGCCGTTGAGGTCGTCCGTCAGGCTGAAGATGTCGAAGTCGTTCATGAACTCGCTCGTGATGACGCTGACGGCATACGGCAGGTCCGCGATCTTCGTCGCCACCCGCGTGCCGGTGATGCTCTCGGAGGCGATGTAGGGAGTGTCGGTGCTTTCCTTGACGGTGAATTCCGACAACTGGATGGCTTCGTCGGTCGCGGCCCGATTGCCGGTGGCGTTGGTTGGTGGAGTCTGGGCCCGAAGGGCCGGGCTCGCGGTCAGGCCCGCTGCCATCAGGGTGAAAAAGAAGCGGCGTAGCGTGTTCATGGGGTTGGAGGGCTGGTTGCAGGGTTGGGTGTGTTTCTATCCAGGGAAAAGGCGTCGGACGGACGCGGCGGGGACGGGCGTTACTTGCCTTCCGGCTGCTTTTCGGTGACGGATTTTTTCTTCGCCGCGGGATCCTTCGACTTGCCGCCGCCACCTTTCGCGCCGGGCGGTTTGATCGCGGCGATCTCGGCGTCGCTCAGCTTGCCGTCGCGATCCTTGTCGTAACTGGCGAATTGACCCTTGGGGTCGGCGGCGAAGGCCTGGCGGACGGCGGCGATCTCGTCGCCATCGATGACGCCGTTCTTGTTCGTGTCGTATTTCGCGAAGATCGTCGCCTTCGGGCCGAGCGCCCAGGCGGGCGCCGCCAGCGCGATCAGGCCAAGACTGCCGGCAATGAAAAGGGTGTGCTTCATGGAGGGATTTCCGACGTGGGGTTTGGGTTGGGCGCGCCCGCGCGGGTGACGGGCTCGTGAGGGGTAATAGCGTAACGGATGATTTTTCGGACAGGGTCGCGCGGGTGGGCTTCGGTCGGATTTTTATTTTTCCACGAGCCAGATGTTGCGGAACTGCGCGGGCATCCCGTGCTCCTGCAACATCAGCGGTCCGGTCGGGGCCTCGCCGAGGCGGCCGGCGGCACCCGTGGGCGGATTAAGTTCCTGGTCGTTGTAAAGCTTCACGCCGTTCAGCCACAGCGTCACGCGGGCGGACGCGGTCTTGCTCCCCGCGGCGTCGAAGCGCGGCGCCTGGAAGTCGATGTCGAACGTCTGCCATTCCAGCGGCGGGCGCGAGGCGCGGACCCGCGGCTTCGCGGTTTTCGGCGTGGAATTGTCGAAGCCGCCGTTCGGCGTGCCCTCGAGCGCGCCGTAGGTTTCGTTGATGTTCGCTTCGTAACGCGTCTCGAGGTAGACGCCCGTGTTCGACGGCGCCCCGAGCGTGCGAAACTCGACGTGCAGGTGGCAGTCGCCGAATTTCCGGTGCGAAATGATTCCGCCGCCGGTGCCCGGCACGACCTCCAGCGCCCCGTCGACGATTTTCCACGGCGCCGGGCCGCCCTCGACGAGCCACTCCTTCCCTTTCTTGTCCGCCCACGCGTCCAGGTTCCTCCCATCGAACAGCACGACCGCGCCCGCGGGCGGCTTCGCCCCGAGCGTCGGTGGCGTGCGCGTGACGTGCTGTAAATCGAAATTCGCGTTTCCTTTCGCCGCCTTGAAACGATCCGCGCCAATCGCACCGCTCCAGCCGTTGCCGTCCAGCGCGTCCGCGGCGCCCTTCATGACGGCGATCGGCTTCGCATCGGGTTCGTCGAACGCGGCGAAGATGTTGGCCTGGTATTTGCCGTCACCGGCCGGGATGACTTGGGCGACGTAGCCGGGCGCGCCCTGCCAGTCGCCCCTCACCGCATCCGGTTGGGCCGGCCGGTATCGGCTGTCGATCAACTCTTCGACGGCGGCCAGCGCCGACGCGCCCGTGGCCAGAATCGCGAACAAAAGGATGAGTCGTTTCATGACGTTGGATTTCAGGCGGTGGCGGCGATGGCCTGCCGCACCTCGGCGAGAAACTCCGGCACGACCTTGTAGGGATCCTTGGGCGCCGTGCCGCCGCGGGACGAAAGGATCTCGATCGGCAGGTAGCCGCGGTAACCCGAGGCCCGGACGATCTTGAGCAACCGGATCAGATCGATCGGGGCGGACGCCTCGTTTTCGACACCCTCGGTGCCCTGCTTGACCTGCCAGTTCACCGCGTAGGGCGCGGCCTTCGCCATCTCCGCATAAGGATCGTCCGCCTTGAAGTAGCCCGTGTCGACGATCGCCCCGCACCAGGGCGAGTCGATGCGCCGGATGAGCGCGATTTGATCGTCGGCAGTCCGGACGAAATCGCCGTGGTTCTGCACGCCGATGATGACGCCGAACCTGCCGCCGTAGTCGGCGCACGCGCGGATATCGTCCGCGATCCATTTCTCCACGTCGTCGCGCTTCGCGCCCTTGGACACCGATTGCCAGGTTTCCGCCCGCATCTGGGTGTCGGCGAAGACGCGCAGCACCGGAGCACCGAGCTTCGCGGCGACTTCGATCCACTTCCTGATGCGCTGCACGTCGAGGTCGCGTGCGGCCTTGTCCGCGATCGTGAAGTTGTTGCCGATGCCGGTGCCGCTGATGCCCAGCCCGAGGTCGAAGCAGCGCCGCTTCAGCTCGAAGATCAACTTGTCCGTCGGCACGCCCAGGCCGTTCTTCTCATAGCCCGGGAAATAATAACCGGTGGGATCGATCGCGTCGAATTCCGCCTTGGCGCAAAACTCGGCAAACGCCACGAGGCTCAGCGGCCCCTTGCCCCCGGTGCCCAGTTGCTTGGCGAACGAGTAGGCGTTGCACGACACCTTGAGCTGCGCTCCGCCGACGCGCTTGATCGGCTCGACCTCGGCCAGCGCGGGCAGCCCGCCGAGCGTGGAGCCCGCGGCGACCGCGAGCGGGAACAGCGCGGCACGTTTCAAAAAATCACGACGAGGGTAGGATTCACTCATGGGGACAAAAAGGGGTTGTGCCCGGGTAATAGCGCGGGCCCGCACGATTGGGACAGACCGCCGGCGGAGCGTCGGAAATTCCGCGCGCCCGGCCCGCGCTGTCCCAAACTCCGCCCGCGGGGCTATTACTTGAAATAAATCCCCATGCGCCTTCCCACCCTGCTCCTGCTCGCCCTCCTCGCCGGCTGTCTTGTCTCGCCGGCCTCGGCCAAAAACGACCCGTCTCACACGCCATTCATTCATCCCGGCGTCTTGCTGAACCGCGCGCAGCTCGATCTCATCAAGCAACGCGTCCACGACGGCATCGAGCCGCAGAAAACGGCATTTGCCGCATTGCTCCAGAGCCCGCTCGCCGACCTGAACTATGCACCCAGTCCCCGCGCGACCATCGAGTGCGGCTCATATTCGCGACCCGACCTCGGCTGCAAGGACGAGCGTCGCGACGCCACCGCCGCCTACTCGCAGGCCCTCGCCTGGGTCGTCACCGGCAACGAAAAATACGCGCGCAACACGATCCGCATCATGAACGCGTGGGCCGGCACGCTCACCGGCGGCCACACCAACGACAACGGCCCCGTGCAGGCCGCCTGGGCCGCCTCCGTCTGGCCGCGCGCCGCGGAAATCATCCGCTACACGAGCGATTTTTGGACGAAGGAGGACGTCGCGCGCTTCCAAGCCATGCTCGTGAAGCAATACGTGCCGTCGCTCATCGACGGCTGCGACGAAAACGGGAACAAGGAACTCGCGATGGCCGACGCGTTGATCGCCATCGGCGTCTTCAACGACGACCGCATTCTCTTCGCCGACGGCGTCCGGATGTGGCGCGGCCGCGTCCCGGCCTACATCTACCTGAAATCCGACGGCCCCTCGCCCATCGCGCCGCCGAGCGGGCTGCCAACGTCCGCGCCTTGGAGCAACAAGGGCCACCTGCCTCCGCTCGTCGACGGCCTGCTGCAGGAGACCGCCCGCGATCCCCACCACGCCAACATGACCTTCGCCTCGATGGTCGACGCCGCCGAGACCGCCCGCCAGCAGGGTCTCGACCTCTACGCGGAACAAGCCGCGCGCATCACCGCCGCGATGGAATACCAGGCGCAGTTCCTCGCCCCGAACCACGCGAAGCCGCCACAATATCTCGAGTTCAACCTCGAGCCCACTTGGGAAATCGCCTACAATCACTTCCACAACCGCCTCGGCCTCGCGCTCCCGATGATGGCCCGGGTTCTCCCGACCAATCGCCCTACTGGCGCCGACCTCAACCAGATGGTCTGGGAAACGCTCACGCATGGCGACATCGGCGCCGTGGGCCTGCCGGCCGTCGTAACGGCGAAACCTTGAATCGTCGCGGGCACCCGCTCGCATTCGGTCGAACGATTCGCCCGTGGCACCGCAGCGAACCGTCCGGAACCGCGACTACTGCTTCCCTTTGAAGTAGGCGACCACGCGGTCCACCATCGCGGGTGAGACCACCTGTTTCCAACCGTCGGTGTCGCGCCGGAAGGTGATTTCGTCCTGCCGCACCTCGCCGCTCTGGTATTGCACCTGCACTTCCTGCACCGCGGTGTCGGCGTCGGGCCGCGTTTCGCTGAGCAATTTCACACCCGAGACCGGCTTCGGGCTGCCTGAAATCACCGACGCCATCATCACCTCGGGCGAGCGATATTTTTCGCGCAGGTTTTCGGGCAGCGTCGCGATGAACGCCTCCAGCTTCGCCCGCTCCGCCGGATCGAAGGTCAGGCAGCTCGCCGCCTTGTCGACCTCGCCGCGTTGCGCCGCCGCCATCATGCTCTGCGCCGCCGCCCGCGGTGTATCCCGACCGACGTCCTGTAACACGTCCACCGACACCATGCCCGGTTTCAACCCGTCGCCCGGCGCGGCGGTCGTAGCCGTCGCCGGCGCCACCGCCTGGCCGCTCGCCACCCCCTGCGCCAGCCGCTTCCGAAACGCGTCCCGGGCCGCGCGCAGTTGCACGAGTTCCTCGTGCTCGGCCCGGGCCGTGTCGTCACCGGCGTTCTTTGCCGCCACCAGGCGCTGGTTCTCCGCGCGGAGCGTCGTCACGGCCGCCGTTTGTTCGCGCAGTGCGCCGATTTCGGTGCGCAGCTCCGCATTCGCCTGCCGTTGCTGCCACGTGACCGCCGTCGCCGCCACGGCGATGACGCCGGCGACTCCCGCCATGATTTTCGTTGTGCTCATAAAAGTGAAAACTTTCGCCGCCACGATCGCTCCGCCGCCCGCGGCGGTCGCCGCGCCCGCGAGGGCCGAACCGGTCACCGCCGCCGCCAGCCCGGCCGGTGCCGCGACGCTCGCCTCGTTGGCCAGCATCAGCCCGACCGCCGCGGCAGTCGACGTCACGCCGCGCTTCGCGAGCAACCCATGCAACTTGTCGAGCGCCCGCTCGACGCGCATCCGGGCGGCGTCTTCCGAAACCGCGAGCTTCTCGCCCACCTCGGCAAACGGTTTCTCCTCGAAGAACCGCAGCAGCAGCGCCTCCCGGTCGGCGTCGCCGAGGCCTTGCATCGCGTCGTCGAGCACCGGCCGCAGCCGTTCCCAGTCGGCGGCCGAAACGGAATCCGTGGCGAGTTCCTGCATGGTGAAGGCCTCCTGTTCGCGCGCCAGCCGGCGCCGCTCGCCGCGCCGCAGGTCGCGGACGGTGAAATGCGTGGTCGAGTAAAGCCACCCCGCGAGACTCGTGTGCCCCGTCAGCGACCCCGCCTTGCGCGCGAGCAGCGTGAACACCGCCTGCGCCACCTCCTGCGCCCCGTGCGCATCGCCGCCGAGCTGCCGCAACGCCGCGCGGTAGACGAGATTGACGTGCCGCTGCACGAGCTCCGCGAACGCCTCCTCGGCATGCGTCCCGGCATAGCGGCTGAGCAACTCGGCATCGTCCATCATGGTATTTTCTACCCCATAATGGCCACCCCCGCGAAAACCGAACAAAGAATTGTCGGCCCGCTCGTCCCGGCAACGGCTATCCGCCCGGGCCCGGCACCGCGGATGCCGACCCGTTCGCCCTGTCGTCATTCTGTGCTTGAATCATGAGCTTGTTCCACTCGCTCTCAAACCGGCCCCCCTCGCCTCCCGGCTCGATCGTCTTGATCAGGGTCATTTGTGAATCGGAAAGAATCGCCTCCGCTTGTTTGTCAACGAGCGACCAATTGACTGAAAAGGCATCGGCTTTCCCACCTTTCCGGTAGCTGTTGCTCGCGCCCGCCAGAATTTGCGCGAGCTGCCCTGCCTGCGACGACGTGAAGGGCATTCCCATCACCGTCGCCACTCCTGCGAAGCGGCTCACCGTGTCCCGCATGGACGCCACACGCTCGTAAGCCTGAAATTTACGATAGCCCGCTTCCCCCAGCAGCTCCTTTTGAGCCGCCTGATACTCGGGCTCGATTTCCAAGAAGAGCTTGGCGAGCGCGGGGTCTTGCAGCGTCAAACCCTGCTCATGCATGACGGCCCAAAGATCCATCTGCTGCTCCTCTCGTCTGGTGGCATTGTCTTCAAATTTCTCGATTTGCCCGGGCATGAGCCCGAGCGTCCGGAACAGCAGGCCAAAGGTCGCCGCCATTTTTGCCCGGCGGACGGCAAGCTGCAGTAACTGGATCCTCGGATCCTTTTCCGCTTCCTGCTGCTTTTGGATCATTGCGCGCAACTGCTCCATTAGCGTGGCCGGATCGTGCGGCCGCGACGCAGCCGCTCCCGTCATGGAGCCTTTCGTCTTTTGCCGACGGTCGAATTCGGCCTGCAACTTCACCCGGTTCTTTTCCGCCTCGGCGAATCGAACTTCAACGCCCCGGACCGCCTCGCCTGCGGCGGCTCGCTTCCGCTCGACGACAACGAGTGCGGCGTTTGCAGCGCGTGCCAACCGCACGTTGCGCCACGCGCTTCCAGCGGCCACCACGAGAATCGCGGTGACGACGACAACGATAAGCGCCCTCAGGCCCACACGGTTATTTGCCGGATGCATTGATCATATGATTGATCGTCTGCTGGAGCTGGGTTTTTGCCAACGCACCGTCCAGCACCACAAGTTGGGGCGCCGATAGAACACTCTTCGCTCTGGCGATAACGGCGCTCCGATCGAACCGGCTGGTCTGGGACCCGCGCCGCTCCGCGCGGCCGCCGGCCAATATTTGCTGTAGCTGTTCCGCCTGTTGCGGTGTCAGTGGCGAATCCGTGAAACTCAGGTCGCTGGCAACCTGCACTGTGAGGTCGCGTGCCGGGGCCACCTGACCAAACTTCTGAAATTGTTGGAACCCTTCTTCGCCCAAAAGTGCGTGCAAGCGCGTGACAATCTCCTCTTCCGGAATGTCCGGACCCGCTTTGAGCGCCAACTGTTGGCCATTCGGCCCAAATGCCCCGCTGGTCGCCGCGGCCCCGCTCATCAAGGTTTCGAACTGATCGATTTGCTCGGTTGTGAGTCCGAGCGACGCGTAGAGCTGGCCGAACCGGAACCGCACAGAGGCCTTGGCGCGTTCGATGAGAGCCTTTTTCACCTCTGGATGGCGCGCAAGAAACGCCTGTCCCTCCGCAACCGGATCCCAAGCTGGCGCCGCCTTGGGAGCCTGCGCCTCCAACGCGGTTCGCGCCATCGAGCCAGCCTCCTTCGTGCGCGTCTCGTCGATGGTCTCCCGAAGTTGAGCCGCATCCCGCTCCGACGCCTGGGCGCGCTGCTCCAACGCACGCTGCTTCGCAATTTGCGCCACATAACTCTGATCGGCCGCATTCAGTGCAGCCTCGGCAGCACGGCGGTTCGAGGATTCTCGAGTGGCAATTCCCACCGCGAGAACGAGCAGCGTCCCGGCGACAGTTAGGGCAATTTTTGAAGCGCTCATGAGTTGAAGAAAAGCGACCACCGGTGACGTGGCGGCATTGGCCGAGAGCGCCACGGAGCCGGTCACGCTGGCGGCGAGCCCCGACGGAGCCGCCGCCAGCGCGTGGTTTGCCAACGCCAGCCCAAGTGCAGTGCCCGTCGACGTCACGCCACGCTGGGTGAGCAGCACACGTAGCTTCTCCAGCGAGCGCTTCACTCGTATCCGCGCGGCGTCTTCGGTCAGTCGCAGGGCCGCGCCCATTTCCGAAAAGCCCAGGCGGTCGACAAAGCGCAGCAAGATCGCCTCGCGGTCGCGCTCGTTCAATTCGTCGATCGCCGCGTCGAGCACGGGCGCCACCCGGCTCCAGTCGGCACGGGTATTCGTCGGCGCGAGTAGTTCTTCCATGGTTCCAGCCTCCAGTTCGCGCCGTTTCCGGCGGCGTTCGTGGCGCACCAAGTTGGCCGCCTCGTTGCGCGTGGTGCGATAAAGCCACGCGCTCAACACCGGGTGGCCGACCAGCGCGGCCGCTTTTCGCGCGAGCGCCACGAAAACCTGCTGCGTCACATCCTCCGCTAGGTGCGCATCGCCGCCGACCCGCCGCAGCGCGGCGGAATAGACGCCATCGACGTGCCGGCGCACCAGCTCCGCAAACGCGTCCTCGGCGCGTTCCGTGGCGTAGCGGCGAAGCAGCGTGGCATCATCCGGCATGATTGCTCTATGGCAACCGCCGGCCCAAAAACCGAACAAAGTTTTTCGACCCGAACTCGCGGTTGTTCTACTCCTCTTCGTCCTCGTGCTGCTCGTCATGGTTTTTCGGCAGCTTCTGCGGCAGGAAATAAAAATATGCCATCAGCCACCAGCTCCATGACCGGCGGTAGAGGAGAATCGGAATGACGATCGCGCCGGCGACGATGAGGGCGACCGCCGCGAGTTTGGCGATCACCCCCAGCACCCCGAGCAGCACGACCGGAACGATGAAGACGGCGACCGTCACCGTGTAATTGATCACAAAAGGCCCGAGGAAGAATCCGTCGCCGCGGTCCAGCTTCATCCCGCAGTCCGGACACCGCTCGTTGATCTTGAACCGCGCCCCGGCGTGGAACAGCGCATGCCCGCCGCAATTGGGACAATGCCCGGCGAGGCCACGGGTGACAATCTGGCGGCGGGTCACGTTCATGATTTACGGTGTCGCGGGCGCGCACCTCCCGCAATCGCAGAACGGCGGCCCCACCGGCCCCGCCAAACTCGCGTGAGCGGATTGTGCAACAACCCGAGCGGTTTCGCCGCTTTACGCCCCATGGGCGCGCGCGTTTCTAGAACCAACACCCCGGGCGATTCCTGCACCTTCGGATCGCACCGCACTCATGTTTCCCCTGTCCCTGCCACCGCACGCGCGGCGTTGACCAACTCCCACCGGGACCGCGTCCCGCCGCGCTGAATTCCTCCGCTCCTCGAACCATGCAAAACTACCATAACCCCGCTATCCTTCGTGCCGTGTCCCTCGCCCTCCTGCTGGGCGCGGGCCCCGCGGCATTCGGCCAGGCCACCGCCCCGGCCAAAGACAAAGACGAGACGATTGCGCTCCCGCAGTTCACGATCACCGAAAACGCCGTCAACCCCTACCAGTCGAGCCAGGCGCTCTCGGCGTCGCGCGTGGCGATGCCGATCCAGGACATCCCGCAGACGATCTCGGTCGTGACGAGCGACCTCATCCAGGACTCCATGGGCCAGAAGATGCTCGACGTCGCGAAATACGTGACGCCCATCACCGAGTCGTCGCTCACCATGGGAAGCGACCGCTACCAGATCCGCGGCTACCAGGTGTCGCACGAGTTCATCGACGGCACGGAAATCTCCGGCCAGGATGGCTACAGCATGACGCTCGCGCCGTATAACATCGAGCGCATCGAGATCATCAAGGGTCCGAATGCGATCCTCGTGCCCGGCGGCAGCCCCGGCGGGCAGATGAACCCGATCACGAAATCGCCCATCGGCAAGAACCAGGCGAGCACGACCCTCGAACTCGCCACCTACTTCGGCACGGGCGCGAGTTTCGACGTCAATCGCGTCCTCACCGCCGATGGCAAGCAAGCCGCCCGCGTCATCGCCGGCTACTGGCGCAGCGAGGGCTACCAGATGGCGAAGTATCGCAACGGCTATATCTTCGCGCCGTCGTATTCGATCCAGCTCACCCCCGGGCAGAAACTGACGCTCAAGGGCGAGGTCGTGCAAAACCGCGAGACCAACGACAGCGGCATCCCGCTCGATCCCCGCGTCGGCAGCAACGACTACGCTCGCGTCGCCGAGGGCCTGCCGCGCAACTGGTCGTTCGGCGACGACACCGACACCCGGCACCGCGCCACCGAGCGCGCCAGCGGCGAACTCCTCTCGACGTGGGGCAGCCATCTCACCTCCCGGCTCCAGGTGATGGCGGACCATGTCATTCGCTCGGACATCGGCGGCACCAACGCCTCGATCGCCGGCCTGCCCGGCGGCGGCGGCGGCACGCGCAATCCCAACACCGGCCTCTACGAACCGGGCGTCGTCTGGACCGTCGATAACTCCGGCGCCACCGCCGTCGCGACTTCGGTCACCACGCCGATCGCGACGCCGTCCACGTGGGTTTACACCCGCAACCAGGGCCGCGTTTACCTCGAATACACCGAGTCGCACATCAAGAATGACTGGGCGATGCGGTTCGACAACGACCTCTTCAAGTCCACCACGATCGCCGGCTTCGCCGGCAACAAGTCGAAGGTCCACTTCAAGTCCTACCCGGCGGCCGCACGCCTGCCCGTCAGCGCGGCGTCGCTCGGCTCGATCACCTACGGCGGCTATGCCTTCCAGCAGCCGACCGCGGCCAACGGCGGCACCGACAAGGTCGGCGAGCAGACCGACCTCCAGTTCTTCGCCTACGAAAACGTCAGCCTGTGGAGCGGCCGCCTCCAGCTCTCCGGCGGCTACTCCCATTTCAACGGCGATCTCGACCGCACCGACAATTCCGGCGTCGGCCTCGTCGCCGGCGCCCCGCTGACCTACTCGCGCACCAGCAACGCCGAGACGTTCGGGGTCGTGATCAAGCCGATCAAGGAGGTCTCCCTCTTCTACGGCTACAACACCACCGGCGGCACCATGCCCGGCTCGCTCAGCGCCGGCACGATCATCCCCGCCAAGGTCGCCGAGGGCAACCAGAAGGAATACGGCATCAAGCTCAACTTCCTCGACAACACGTTCACCTCGTCGATCTCCTATTTCGACATCACGCAGGCGAACTACGCCGCGCCCAACAGCCAATACTACGTGCTGGTCGCACAGGGCGATTTCGCCGGCGCCGCGGCGCTGCCCAACCCGCTCTACCTCGACCTCACGTCGAAGGGCTGGGAGGTCGAGCTCAGCTACGCGCTCAGCAAGAACCTCACGCTCATCGGCAACTACACCGACTTTCGGCTGCGCCAGCCGTTCGACGTGAAGTATCGCGCCGTCGCCGACCAGAGCGGCGCCGGCTATGTCGACTACCGCTTCACCGAGGGCATGTTCTCCGGTTTCGGCGTGAACTTCGGGATCGATTACAAGGGCGAGGCGCCCGGCGACCAGGTCAACCCGGCCTACACCACGACGAAGCCGCTCCCCGGCGCCGTGAAATTCGTGCCCCAGCAACCCAGCTTCAAGGTGGCGGGCCGCACCATCTACAACCTGGGCTTCAGCTATCGCACGCCCACGTGGACCGCACGCCTCACGATCGTGAACCTGATGAACCAGGATTACATCCAGGCCGCCTTGAACCGCAATTCGCTCTACGTCGGCGATCCGCGCTCCCTGCGCTCGTCGTTCACCTATAAATTCTGATCCGCCGGACGGCGCGACGGCACCGGTCGTCGCGCCGTCCGGTTTCGGTTTGCGACCGGCCCCGGCCTGACTGGCAGGCTCCGCACGTCTTGTGTTGCGGGGTGGCACGCCCAGCCTTGGCGCAACCCCCACCCGCCATGCTGCGTTACTACGCCAATGGCCGCATTCGTTGGAAGAATTCGATGGTGTGCAACACGCGCACGAATTGGGAATTCTACGCGGTCATCGCGGGGCGGTGCGGCCCGGTGTTCCACGATGGCGAGCGCCCCGCGCTCGTGGAAAAAACCCTCTGGGTCTGCGCCCCCGAATGCTCCCACGCCTGGGCCGACGACGGCCGGCACACGTTTCACCGCATCGTCTTTCACTTCGGCACCGCGCCCTATCCGCTCGATGAAATCACGCGCGAGCGCGGCTGGTTCGCGAAAAAACTCACCGATGCCGACATCGTCCGGCTGAAGGCGATCGCCACCGAGCTCGAGCCCCATTTCTGCGAACCCAATCTCCTCAGCCCGATCTGCTTTCAGGGGCGGCTGATGGACCTCGCCGCGCTTGCGCTCGCCGACCACGCCAAGAGCCAGCCGCCGGCCCTGCCCGACCTGGCCAATTTCAAGGTCGGCCGCGCCCTCTCCTGGTATGCCGAGCACGTCGCCCGCCGGCCGTCGGTGAAAGAGGTGGCCGAGGCCACGCATATCTCGATCAGCCACCTGCGCCGGCTCTTCATGCAGGTGCGGCACATCAGCCCCAAGACCGCGTTCGGCCGCATCCGCATCGAGAAAGCCAACGAATTGATGAGCCGCACGGATCATACGCTGGAGGACGTCGCGCGCCACTGCGGCTACGCCAACGCCGCCCATTTCTGCCGCGAATACCGGCGCGCGCACCATTTCACGCCCACTCACTGGCGGAAGCGCCTCGTCGCCGGCTATGCCAAGCCGCTCCCGCCGGGCGTCGTCCCCGTCCGTGAGTTCTGCGCCCGCGCCGCCGACCGCACGATGAGCGCGTGAGCGGCCGCAGGGGACCGGCCGGCCTCGCTCCTTCCGGGATTTCTCCTGGCCTCCTGGCTTCCTCCTTCAACCAGATCCGCTTGTCCTCAGCCCGTCTTCTCTCCCGGCACGCGGTGCTTGCACTCGGTCGCGCGCAGGAAATCGAAATCGCAGCCCTGGTCCGCCTGCGTCACGCTGCGCAGGAATAATTTCCGGTAGCCCCGCTCCGTCACGGCCGGCTCGACGCGCACCGTCTTCGCCAGCCGCGCCGCGACCTCCGCCTCGCTCACGAGCAGCGAAATCGTCCGCTGCGCCACACTCAGCCGGATCCGGTCGCCCGTCCGCACCGCCGCGAGCGGTCCGCCCGCCGCCGACTCGGGTGTCACGTGCAGCACGATCGTCCCCGCCGCCGTCCCGCTCATCCGGCCGTCGGAAATCCGCACCATGTCCTTTACGCCCTGCCGCGCGAGTTTCCTCGGAATTGGAATCAATCCCGCCTCCGGCATTCCCGGCGCGCCGATCGGCCCGATGTTTTTCAACACGAGCACATCCGTCGCGCTCACGTCCAGCGCGGGATCGTCGATCCACCGCGCCATATCTTCCGCGTTCTCGAACACCACCGCGCGGCCCTCGTGTTCGAGCAACTCCGGCGACGCCGCCGCCTGCTTGATGATCGCACCGCCCGGCGCGAGGTTCCCCCGCAGCACCGCGATGCCGCCGCCGGCGAAGACCGGCCGCTCGCGACTCCGCACAATTTCCTGCACAAACGCCGGCCTCGCCGCGTCCAGTTCCTCCCCGAGCGTCCGGCCGGTCACGGTGAGCGCATCGAGATGCAGCAACGGCCGCAGCTCGCGCAGGACCGCGGCCATTCCTCCCGCGCGGTGAAAGTCCTCCATGTAGCCGCCGCCCGAAGGTTTCAGGTCGACGAGCACCGGCGTCTCACGTCCCATCCGGTCAAACGCATCGAGATCGATCGCGATCCCGAGCCGCCCCGCGATCGCCGCAAGGTGAATCAGCCCGTTCGTCGAGCCGCCGATCGCCAGCAGGACACGCAGCGCATTTTCGAACGCGCGCGGTGTCAGGATTTTTTCGGGCGCCAGTTGCCGCCCGATCATCGCCACCGCCGTCGCGCCGGTCTTTTCCGCCACGCGCATCCGGTCCGCCGTCACCGCCGGCGCGGACGCACCGCCCGGCAGCATGATCCCGAGCGCCTCGGCGATGCAGGCCATCGTGCTCGCCGTGCCCATGACCGAGCAGGTGCCCACGCTCGGGACGAGCTGGTCGTTGACGCGGCCGATTTCCGCCTCGTCGATCTCACCCGCCCGAAAATTCCCCCAATATCGCCGGCAGTCCGTGCACGCGCCGACGCGCGTCCCCTCGTGCGAGCCGGTCAACATCGGGCCGGTCACGAGCTGGATTGCCGGCACGCCCGCCGACGCCGCGCCCATCAACTGCGCCGGGACCGTCTTGTCGCAGCCGCCGATCAACACCACCGCGTCCATCGGCTGCGCGCGGATCATCTCCTCGGTGTCCATCGCCATGAGGTTCCGCAGAAACATGCTCGTCGGATGCGCGAAGCTCTCGTGGATGGAGATGGTCGGGAACTCCACCGGCAGTCCGCCCGCGAGCATCACGCCACGTTTCACCGCCTCGAGCAGCGCCACCGCGTTGCCATGGCACGGATTGTAACCGCTCGCGGTGTTGACGATGCCGACGATCGGCCGTGTCAGCGCGTCATCCGAATAACCCGCGCCCTTGATGAACGCCTTGCGCAGAAACGCCGAGAACTCGCGGTCACCGTAGCTCGTCAGGCCTTTGCGAAATCCGGCGGCTGGCGTGGGGTCATCCATGGGTTCGGCCCGCAGACAAACAAGGAGAACCGCGCCGTGGCAAACGCCGTTTTGCGGCCTTTGCCACCGTGAACAGGACCACATCGATCTTTGGCGCAACGGCCTTCGCCGCTAACTACCATCGTCCTTTCGGATTTACAAACTTGGCGGAGAACGGACCTCCCGGTCCGTTCCGTCTGCGCGCCGTCCTGATGGCCAATTTATCGAGACGGACCGGGAGGTCCGTTCTCCGCAAATGGTCCCAACGACAACACCTCATCATCCCCCCGGCACGCCGCGACCAGGCAGCATTCCACCCGCGCCGTTCAGCGCGCCCGGCAGTCCGCCCATCGGCCCTCCGCCCTGCCCCTGCCGCATCATCTTCTGCAGCTCCGCGCCCGCCTGCTGCTGCTGCTGGATTTCCTGCAACGCCTGAACCTGCGGCGGCGACAACACGCCCTGCGCCGCCGCGATCGTCGCATCCGTCACCGTGTTGTTGTTCGGACTCCCGGCGGTGGCCGTGCCCGCCGGACCCGTGCGGCCGAGGATCTCGACCAACTGGTCCGACTGCGCGGCGGAAAGCGGCGACGCCGTGTAGCTCAACGATTGCTGCAGTTGGTCAACGACGCCGCGCCGTCCCTGCGTCTGCTGGTAGGTTTGGAAATCGGAAAACCCGTCGGGCCCGAGCGTGGTTTTGATCTTCGCGTCGATCTCATCCTGCATCGAATTTTCGAGCCGCCGGAATTCCTGCGGGTTCGCCATCGGGTTGATCCCCTGCTGCGTCGCCGCCAGCAACACGTCGTTGCGCACGGTCTGTTTCTCGAGGAGCAGTTCCTTGAACTGGGCGAGCTTGTCCGGCGGCAGGCCGAGCGCGCGAAACAGCCCGGCGTAGCGGCTGCTGATCTGCGCGCGCTGCTGCTGCGCCATCAGCCGCTGCGCCTCCGGGTCGTTCATCACATTGAGCCAGCCGTTGACCGCATCGCTGATCATCCGGTTTTGCGGATTGCCGGCGGGTGCGGCGCCGGCGGGCACGGTCACCGCGAGATCGCCCGACTCGGCGGCGTGGCTGCGAATGGCGTCAAGCTGCGTCTGGAGCAATCGCGCGCGTTTTTCCGAATCCCACATCCGCTTTTGGAAGTCGGCGCGTTCCGTCGTGTCCATCGCCGCCGCGCGCAGCACGGCGAGTTCCTGCTGCTGCCGCCACGCGAACACCGTGGCGCCAATCGCCACGAGCGTGAGCAGGAGGATGAGGCCGTTCTTGATCATTGGCGAATAGGCTTCGCCTCAAACCATGGACGCCGGTCACCCGAAACGCGACTGCCTTCGCGTCGCCGTCGGCACTGGCGGGACAACAAGATCGATCGTCGGCTCACCACCGCAGCTCGGTTATCGCGGTGCGCCACTCTACTGGCTCGGCTTCGATGGACTTTTCTCCCCTTCAGCCTCCTGGGCGCGCGCAACGGCGGCGGCGATTTGGTAATCCCAACGCGACCGATATCCGGTTGGTGGCGCCGCGTTGCGGAAAAAGGCGAACTGTTCCGGCGTCAGAACCCGTTGCGCCTGCGCGTCGAGCATCTCCCAATCGATCTCTCGCACCAATTGCTCGCCACGCGCTGCGGAATCGTTGCCCGTTGCCGCCAACGCCGCCACTAGCAGTCGGGCACCCTGCTCCGCCGTCAAGGGCACCCCGGCGACCGCGGCTCCCCCCGCCAGCGCGTTGACGACGACATTCCGCACCCAGGCAGTGCGATCATATTCCAGCAACGCTTCGTAGTCTTCGCGCCCGATGGCCGCCTGCTGTGCAGTTTCGTAGTCCGCTTTCCCGCGCTGGCGCAGCGTTTTCGCGGCGTTCTTTCCAGCGGCGTCGCCGCCAGCCGTCGCATTCTCCAAATCCAAATCCAGTTCCTCGAACCGCATTTTGTTTTCGAGAAATCGTTCGATCTGCGACGGAGACAGATTCTGTCGGTGAAAGAATTCGTCGTAGGCGAGAACCGCCTTGGCCCGCGTCCGTTGCAACCAGAGCATCTGCACCTTAGGATCGCTCGCCATCGCATCGGCCAGCACTCGATTCGGCGGCGAAGGCTCCTTCTGGAGCACCGACGGCGGCGACGTTGCCACCATTCCCGCGGTGGGCAACTTTGCTGCTGGCGCGGGCACACGCTCGACCGCCGAACGGGGGCGTTCGGCCTCCCCAATTTCTTTCACCAGTGCCGCTCGCTTCGCGTGGAGCAGGCCCAGGGCCTCGTCTGCGTCGCGCCTCGTTCGTGCGGCGCAAATCCAGATCGCCAGCGACGCCGCCACCACAACCAGCGCGGCGAACAAAGAAATGGTCCTCGCTTTCACCACGTCGTATAGAGGGCTTGGTAGGTCTCTTCCTGCGTCCGGAGCTGCTTCAGCATCATCATCTGTGGCTCGGTCAAGATTTCCGCCGCATCGCTGACGATGGCATTCCAATCGAGTCCCATCGGCGAAGTTGGATCCGGACGCACCTGCCGGTCGCGCAAAATCCGTTGCAAGCGGTCCGCCTGCTCGGCAGTCAACGGCGTCGGCGTGTAGTAGAGCGCGCCAGCCAGCTCGGTCGGAATCTTGATCACCTGCAATCCCGCTTCGAACAAGGTGGTCAAATCGCGAAACCCGTCCTCACCCAGCATGGCCTGCAATTCTTTTCGCGCGGCGGCGCGCTCGCTGTTCGGCGGGCCATATTGAAGCGACGCGCCATTCGTTCCCACAAAGCGATAGCCCATCCCAAACATGGGCCCTGCCAGATCAAGGAAACGCTCGATCTGGATCGGAGAAAGCTGATGTGCCCGAAAGAAGGACCCATATCTGCCCGCGACCGTCGCTCGAAGTTCACGGCGGAGGGCATCGCGGAGTTCGGGATGCCTCGCCAGATAGGCATTTGTCTCTGTTTCCCTTTGATTCCGCGCGACGACGGATTGCGGCAGCGGCCCGCGCAACGCCGCGCTGCGAACCGTTGTCATTGCGGCGGTCGCGGTCGCGCCTTGCTGGCTCCGCGTGCGCAGCCTGGCGGCGAGTTTTTCGTTTTCGAGCTTCGCCGCCGCGACTGCACTTTCGATCAACTGACCAGCTCGAATCTCGTGCAACGCGCCGCCCAACGTGACAATCAATACCAGCCCAACAATGCCGATCGACAGTTTCGAAGCGCTCATAAAATGAATGAATCCGGCCAAAGCTCCTACGCTTGACCCCGAGGCAGCCGCCGATCCGGCAGCGACACTCACCGATATTACCGCCTCGCCGGCCACGCTCGCAGCCAGCCCCGCAGGCGCCGCGATCGCGGCCTGCTCCGTCAACGCCGCCGCCAGCGCCGCGCTCGTCGACGTCACCCCGCGCCGCGTCAGCAGCGCATGCAGTTTGGCAAGTGCCCGCTCCACCCGCATTCGCGCCGCATCTTCGCTCACCCTCAGGGCACTTCCGATCTCTGCAAATGGCCGCCGCGAGAAAAACCGCAGCAGCACCGCCTCGCGATCACGGCCGCCGAGTTCGTCCATCGCCGCATCGAGCACCGGGCGCAGTTGCTCCCAAGCGATCGCCGGTGCCGGCGGCGAGATGAGTTCTTGCATGGTTTGGGCCTCCTGTTCGCGCGCCCGCCGGCGCTGCTCGGTGCGGATGAAATCGACGGCCACGTTGCGCGTCGTGGCGTAGAGCCAGCCGGGCAGCACGACCCCCCGCGCCAGTGCCGGCGCCTGCCGCGCGAGCGCCGTGAAAACCTGCTGCGCCACATCCGCCGCCGCATGGGCGTCGCCACCGAGCCGCCGCAGCGCCGCGGAATAGACAAGATCGAGGTGCCGCTGCACCAACGCGGCAAATGCCTCCTCGGATTTCTCCGTGGCATAGCGGCGGAGCAGTTTGGCATCTTCGACCATGGCGTTTCACACCATAGTCGGCGCCGGAACTCAAACCGAACAAAGAATCGCATCAGACGCTTTGTCGGAACCACCGCACGCATGTTGTAGCCGGGTCGCCGGCCCCGGCTCCCTGCGAAGCGACCCGACGCCTCTGACCGCGCCCCGAAACCCGCCGGCGTGCGTGACCCCGGAGAACCTATGCTGAACCGTCACGCCGCCAGCGGGCCTCAAGGCTCAAACCGAATCGATGGCGCCTCCATCCTCACTGTTCACATCCTTTAACACCCGCCGGGGTGAAAACCGAACGCGCCTGCAGCAAAAAAAAAGTGCCGCTCAGCCGCCCGGTTGTTTCCCGCCGGGAGCGGCGGACCCGGCGCCGTCCGCCTTCATCGCCTGGCCGAACGCGATCCCCAGCCGCGCCCCGAATCGCGAGGGCCCTCCGCCCAGCGGCTCGATCTGCTGAAAGAGTTTCAACTGCGCCTCGGAGAGCACACCCGCCAGCCGCCGGTCGGCCGTCGTCCAGTCGATATCGTTGTAGTCGGCGTTGCCGCCGTTCCCGTAGCGGGCGCTGGTCTCGGCCAGAATCTGCGTGAGCTGGTCGGCTTGCTGCGCCGTGAGCGGCATCGCCTCCAGCACGGCGGCGCCGGCGAAATTCTGCACGACGCCGCGGACGCCCGCCGTCCGCTCGTAGCCCTGCCACTGCGCGTAGTCCGCGGGGCCGAGCAAGGCGGCTGCGGCCGCGGTCGTCTCGTCCTCGGATTGCTTTCGCAGGGTCGCGAGCTCGGGGCTGTCAGGCGGCAGGTGTTGCGCTTGCGCCGCGGCCATCAGGTCCATCTCGGTTTCCTCCCGCTTGATCATGATGTCCTCGAACTGCCCGATCTGCGCCGGGTTCAGCCCGAGCCGGCGGAAGAGCGGACCATAGCGCGTCGCAAGCGTCGCCCGCTGCGCGGCGAAGAACGAATTCTGCAACTTCGGGTCCTGCATGATCACCTCCATCGGATTCGGCCGGCCTGCCGCCACCGGGGCCTGGCCGCCGGAGGTGGACGCCGCGGCCGGGACTTTTGGCCGCTCCGTGAGTTTCGCCTGCAACGTCGCCCGGTCGCTTTCGATGCTGGCGAGGCGTGACTGCAGGCTTTGAACCTCGCGGATCACCGCGTCGTTTTTTCGCGCGAGCTCGACGACCGACGATTCCGTGTCGCGCCGCGCCTGGCTCGCGGTCCAGACGACTCCGAGGGCCCCGGCGACGACGACGGTGGCGACAACGATGATGGTGGTTCGCGGGTGCATGGTCATTTGACGGGTTTTTTCGGGTCCGCTCCCCAGCCGGGGAGCGACCAGTTCTTCGAGGAGTTCTGGAGCGCCTGCGTGAGCTCGCGTTGATATTGCTCCTGCTGCTGAAACCCGGCCAGGACCTCGAGCTGGGGCGCGGAAAGAAATCCCCCGGCCTGGGCGAGCAGGGTGGTCCAGTAGTCGCCGCCGCTGCCGCGTTGCTGGCGACTGGTGCTGCGAGCGCCGTCGACGAGCCGGGTCAACTGGTCGGCCTGTTGCACGTCCAGCGGCGTGTCCGTGAAATACAGGGCACCCGCCACCTGCAACGTGAAGCCACGCGAGTTGCCGAGGCGGTTTGCCTCCTGGTATTGCTGGTAACCGGCGTCGCCCAGCAGCTCGTGCACCCCACGCTCCATTTCGTCGCGTGTCATCCCGGTGCCCGGCCGGAGGATCAGCGGGCTGCCGTCCGCCGCGGTCATGTTGACGCCTTCGCCCTCGATCAACAGCGTCTCGAATTGTGCGATCTGCGCGGGCGTGAGATTCAATTCCCGGTAGAGCGGTCGAAACCGCGAGTCGACCCGCGCGCGCGAGCGATCGAGCAACGCCTGCTTCACGTCGGGATGCTCCGCAAGGAACGCCGCGCCCCGGGCAAGATCGGCGGCGCCCGGCACGTAGCCCTTGGCCCCCTGCGCCGTCACCCGCACGCTCTCCGCGGCGCGTTTCACCTCGGCGGCCTGGGCCGTCCGGGCTTCAGCCACCGTCTGCTCCAGTTGCGCCCGCGACTGCTCAGCCACCTGCACCTGCTGCTCCAAGCCGCGCAATCGCGCGTTCTGCGCCGCATAGTTGGCTTGGGCCGCCTCCAGCGAGGCTCTCGCCTCGCGACTGGCCAGCGCTTCGCGCGTGGCGGTGCCCGCCGCCAGAATCGCGAAGGCCACCGCGACGATCGCGCCGAATTTTGTCGTGCTCATAAAAGTCAGCAGACCCGCCGTCACGCCGCCACCGGTGACCGCCGTCTGCACCATTGCCGCGTTGCACACCACCGCCATCATGCCGGCGGGAGCGGCGGACACCGCCTCGGTCGAAAGCACGGCACTCAGGGCGGCGGCGGTCGACGTGACGCCGCGGCGGGACAACAGCGCATGCAGTTTGTCGAGGGCGCGCTCGACGCGCATCCGCGCGGCGTCCTCGGTCAGGCCCAGCGCCCCGCCGATGTCGGCGAACGTCCGGCGCTCAAAAAAACGCAGCAGCACCGCTTCGCGGTCGCGGTCGTTCAACTCGCGCATGGCGGTGTCGAGCACGGGCCGCACATGGTCCCAGTCGGTGGCGGGGGCGGCGGCGGCGAGCAGTTCGTTCATGGCATGGGCCCCCTGTTCGCGGACATGGCGGCGCCACTCGGCGCGCACGACCTTCGTCGCCGCGTGGTGCGTGGCGGTGTAGAGCCAGCCGGCGAGCACTGGATGACGGATGAGCTTGGGCGCCTTGCGGGCCAGCACGTGGAAAACAATCTGGGTTACATCCTGCGCCCGGTGCGCATCGCCGCCCACCAGCCGCAAGGCCGCCGAGTGGACGAGATCGAGATGCCGCCGCACCAACTCCGCGAATGCCGCCTCGGATTTCTCCTCGGCGTAACGGCGGAGCAGTTGGGCATCGTCGGGCATGGCGGTCGTTTCCAATCAATCCACAACCCCCGCCGATTTCCAAACCGAACAAAAAAAACCGGAGCCGTTACCCGCCATCCCATCTTTCGCTATCCACGCACGATGGCAGGCGGGTGAATTGCCGCCGCTGCCAATCGCGGTCCCTTTTTTGTGTGATTCCGCATCCGGCGGGGTCTATCTCAAACCCACCCCGATGTCTGATGACCTGGAACTGCTGCGGCGCTACGCCGAGGACCGCTCGGACGAGGCGTTCGCGGAATTGGTGAAGCGCTATGTCGACCTCGTCTACTCGGCCGCGTTGCGAAAACTCAATGGCGACACGCATCTGGCGAAAGACGTCACCCAGGCGGTGTTCATCAAGCTGGCGGCCCAGCCTCCCCCTCCGGCCGACCGGCGGGTTCTGGCGGGCTGGCTCTACACGACCGCCCATAATATCGCCTGCAAGGTCGTCCGCTCGGAAGTCCGCCGGCGAGAGCGGGAACAGGAGGCGCAAACCATGCATGACATGACCACGGAAACCGCGGCCCCGGCCGACTGGAAACACATCCGGCCCGTGCTGGACGACGCCATGCATGAACTCGCCCGCACCGATCGCGACGCCATCGTGTTCCGGTTTTTTGAGCGCCGCCCGTTCGCGGAGGTGGGCGCCAAACTCGGCCTTTCGGAAAACGCCGCTCGCATGCGCGTCGAGCGCGCCCTCGACAAACTCCACGGCCTCCTCGCCTGCCGCGGCATCCGCTCCAGCAGCGCAGCCTTCGCCGCGATCCTGACCGAACAGGCCGTCACCGCCGCGCCCACGGGCCTCGCCGTAGGCGTCACGAGCGCCGCCGTCACCGCGGGCGTGACGGCCGGCGGCACGTTCGCAACCCTCACCCTTCTGAATCTCATGAGCACTGTAAAATCCATGTCCCTCGCCGCACTCATCGTCGTGTCGCTTGCCGCCAACGCGCTGTTCATCGCCGGCCTGGCGAACCGGCAGCCTCCCGGCGTTCGGCTTGAACGGCGGGGCTCCGACGGCCCCACGGCAATGGGCTCCAGCCTGAACGGAGGCCAAGTCGCGGGGACTCCCGCCCGCTCCGCGGCAGATGGATCCGGGCTGGCGGGGGTCGCGCCAAAATTCAAATCGGGTGGGACGACGTTCGAGCGGCTCCTCTCCGACGACCCGGCAACTTTCGCCGCCAACCTGCTCGCCGCCGGGTTTTCTCGGGCCGCCGCCCGCGGTGCGGTGGTCGCCCTGCTGCGCAATCACGACAACCTGAAGCGGGTCGCGGCAATCAAGGCCTCGCCCCCACCGCCGTATTGGAAAACGACCGAGTCCACGTCACCCTCGGCCACACTAGTCGCGGCATTTGGCGAAAGTCAGCTCGCCCGGGCTAAAATTCTCCGGGACCTCTTTCCCGAGGAAGGCGAGTATCACAGCCTGACGCTCAGTCGCGCTTACGGTCCTTTATCGGTCGAAAAACAGGACCGCATTGAGGCGTTGGACGCCGACTACAGCCAGATGCGGCAGCAGCTCTTATCGCAGTCGACGATGCGCATGCCGTGGGATGTCGAACGGTTGGCGCTGCTCGATAAGGAACGGGAGAAGGACTTGCGCCAAATCCTCACCCCGGAGGAATTCGATCAGTATGATTTCCGCACTTCTCCGGTCGCCGTGGCCATCCGGCAGCTCCCGGAGTTTAATCCCAGCGAGGAGGAGTTTCGCGCGCTGTTCACCCTGAAATCCGCCTTCGACGACAAGTTTCGCATCGGATCGACCACCCTGCCGCCAGCGGAGGTGCAGCAGGCGCAACAAACCCTGAATGCCCAGATCAAGTCAGCCCTTGGTGACACGCGGTTCGCCGTCTACGAGATCGCCTCGGACCGCGGCTACCAGGAGGCGTATATGATCGCACAACAACTCAATTTGCCCACGGAAAACGCCATGGCCGTCTACCAAATCCAGCGCGACACGCTCGCTCGCGAGGCGGCGATACACGCCACGCCGAATCAGACGCCGGAGCAGCAGGCCGTCCAGCTTCGGCAGCTCGCGCAAACCGCAAACGAACAACTCACCCCCTTGCTCACGCCCGCGGGTCTCGATGGCTACAAGCGATCCGCCGGCGCCTGGCTGCGAAGCCTTGAGCGTCCATCGCCACCGCGGTTCTGACGCGCAACACCAACCCCATTTCCAAAACCACATGAAAGCCCCGACCATCCTTGCCTGCGTATCGCTCGTCGCCAACGCGGCGCTCGGTTACCTCTACTGGCAACGCACGTTTCCCGCGGCCGATTCCCTTCCGGCCCACCGGGCATCTGAAGCCGGCGTGGCGACGAAAACCGGCCAAGCGGCTGGCGCCGCCTCCACCCCGGATCGCGCAGCCGGCGCCACGACTTCAATCCCGCCCGTGCTGGACGCACCGCTCGCGGCCGCGTTGAAGAGCGGCGATCCTAAGGCGCTGGTGGCCGCACTTCGCCATGACGGGTTTCCGGAAAAATTCATTCGCGATATGGTCATCTGGGAGCTCGGCGATACCACGAAGGAGAAGCGCTACGCTCTGCTGCGAGCGGCCATCGACCGCCCCTTCTGGCGCACGGAATCGAGAGCCGAGAATCTCGCGTGGGAGAAGGCCCTCGACGACCTCGACGCAAAAAATCTGCCCGAGACCAAGGACGTTTTCAGCGGCGCGATTCCCCCGCTCCCGCAATTGACCCTGGCGCATCGGCGGCTCGGCTTCCTGCCGGAAGACAAGATCGAACGCGTCGCCGACCTCGACAACGACTACGCGGCCATTGCCCGCAACGCCGCGACTTCGGGGGGCAACAATCCTGAAAGCCTCGCCCTGCTGGAGCGGGAGAAACGCGCGGACCTCGCCAAAATCCTTACGCCCGAGGAACTGGAACTCTACGACCTGAATCTCTCACCGTCCGCCCTGGCCCTCCGCCGGAAAATGACGGCGTTCCAGCCGACCGAGGCGGAATTCCGGGCCATGTATGACGTTCGCAGCGTCGCGGACGCAAAGACTGGCGCCGGAGCCATCGGAACTCCCGTGAGCCCCGCGCAACGCGCGGCCGACCAGAGCGCGCTCAACGAACAATATCGCGCGATCCTCGGCGACGCACGTTTTGCCGAATTCCAACGAGGCCAGGACATCGGCTACCGTGCGGCGGTGGAGATCGTGAATCATTTCAACCTGCCGGCGGACAACGCGGCGGCCACCTACGCCCTCCAGCAGTCCACCCAGCAGCGGGCGCAGGCAATCATGCAGGCCGCCGCCGATCCGACGGCTGCGCGCACCGCCACGCAAGCACTCGTCAACGAAACGAATGCCGCGCTCACCAAACTCCTCGGCGCGCCCGGTGCGGACGCTTATCGGCAGACCGGCGGCATTTGGTTGCGCGCACTCCAGAGTTTCGGAGCCGGTGTCCCAACGATCGTGCGTCGTCCGACTGGCGGGTGATCGCTCTCTTCCGTCCGTCTGGTGCGATTATTCCTTCCAAAGCTGCCAATCCCGCCTCACTCGTCCGGCAGCGGCCGGTCCTTCGTCTCGGGGAGCAGCGGCAGCACGACGATGCCGATCAGGAGCACGAGGCTCATCCACAGGCCGGCGGTCCGGAAGCCCTCGATGTTGCCGCCGAGACTTTTCGTGATCCGGCCGACCGTGAACGGCGCCGTGGCCGCGACCATCCGGCCGACGTTGTAGCAGAAACTCGTGCCTGTGCTGCGCAGGCTGATGGGGAAGAGTTCGGGCAAATAAACCGCATACACGCCGAAGACCGAGAGTTGCCCGAAGCCCATGATCGGGAGCATCCAATACATCTGGTCGCGCTCGCGCATGAATTTGAAAACGAGCACCGTCGAGAGGAACGACAACAGCAGCGCGAGTCCGAAGGCAAATTTCCGCCCCTGGGTCTGCGCCAGTTTGGCCAGCGTGAGCATGCCGAGGAAGCCGCCGACATTCTGGAGCAACAAGCCGGTCGCCTGCCAGTAGGCTTTCTCGCCGGCGAGCGCCTCGCCCGTCAAGCCGCGCGCCACGGCGCCGCGCGCGATGATGTCGCCGACGATCTGCGGGTGAAAATTGCCGATGCCCCACAACCCGATGATGCCCGCGGTGCACGCGATCAGGCCGATCCAGGCGTTCTTCCGCCATTTGGGATGCCACAACAGCGTGGCGTAGGAGCCGAACTGGACGCCGGTCTTCTTGCCCTCGGCGCGGGCATGCACCCACTTCTCCGGCTCCTTCAGCTTCGTCAACACGAACACGGAGAGCAGCGCGGGAATCGCGCCGACGAGGAACAGCGCCTGCCACGGCGCGAAGCCGAACGGGAGCAGGTGTTGCCGACCGAGCGCCCCGATCGCCATGCCGGCGCCGCCGGCGGCGAGATTTCCCCACGTCGACAGCGCCTGCAGCAGGCCGAGCGCGGGAGCGCGCGTGTGATCCGGCACCGAATCCGCCACGAGCGCCACCGCCAGCCCGAACACGCCGCCGACCCCGAGTCCCGTGATGAACCGGTAAACGCAGAAGTCGGTGAACCCGGTCGAGAACGCGTTCAGGCCGGTGCTCAGCGAATAGAGCAGGATGGTCCAGGTGAGCATGCGCGCCCGGCCGAACCGGTCGCCCAATGCCCCGAAGATCAGCCCGCCGATCGACCAGCCGATCAGGAAGACCGAAGTCGTGTAGGAGCCGTATTCCGTCGCCTTCGTCTTGTCGGCGAGCAGCGCGTCCATCGCGCCGCCCCGCGTGAGGTTGAAGACCTGCTGGTCGAAGCAGTCGAAGAGCCACGCGAGCGCCGCCACGATGAAGACAAACCAGTGCGCGCGGCTGAACGAGCGCCACCAGGGTTGCGGAGGGGAATCAGGGGTCATAGGGGGTTTGGTTTCAGGCCAGCTTCACGGGCACGCCACGCTCGGCGGAGTCGTAGATCGCATTGACGAACGCGACCGCCTTCCGGCCTTCGTGGCCGTCGAGCGCGGGCGCGCGGCCTTCGCGCAACGCGTCGACGAAATCCTGCAACTGGCGGCGGTGCCCCTCGATGCTGATCGCGCCGGGATTGCTCGCGCCGGAGCCGAGCGCGTTCGACTGCGCGGCGCGGATGGCGCCGTCCTCGGGGCGGGCCTCGCGGAACTCCCATTTCGCAATGCGATCGTCCTCGAGCACGATGGAGCCGTGCTCGCCGCAGATCTCGTGACGCCGCGACCAGCCGGGCCACAGCGCCGTGCTGGCCTCGAAGGCGCCCAGCGCACCGCTGGCAAATTTGAGTGCGGCGCACGCGGTATCCTCGACCTCGATCCCGGTATGGACGCGGCGGGTTTTCCAGGCGAAAACCTCCGCCGGCATCCCGACGAACCACAGGAGCAGGTCGAGCCCGTGGATCGCCTGGTTGATGACGGCGCCGCCGCCGTCGTTGGCCTGCAGCCCGCGCGGTGGGGTGTAATACTGCGCCGTGCGGTGCCACTTCACGTAGTTGCTCGCGAGCACGAGGCGCCCGAGGCGGCCGGCGTCGATCGCGGCCTTCACCGTGCGGGCGCCGTCGCCGAAACGGCCCTGGAAAATCGGCGCGATGCGCACGCCCTTCGCGTCGGCGGCGCGGAGAATCTCGTCGGTGCGCGCCGTGGTGATCTCGATGGGCTTCTCGATGACGAGATGTTTCCCCGCCCGGATCGCCGCGAGCGATGGCTCCAGATGCGCGCCGCTTGGCGTCGTGATGCACACGATGTCGATGTCGGGCCGCGCCACGAGCGCGGCAATGTCGGTCGTGGGAAACGCCACCTGGTGCTTCGCGGCGAAGGCGTGGACCTTGTCGGCGTTGCGCGACGCGATGCCGACGAGTTTCGCGCCCGACAATGCCGCGATGGCCTGGGCGTGAAACTCGGCGATCATGCCGAGGCCGACGATGCCGAAACCGAGGGGGGCGGAGGAGACGGGAGCGGTCATGCGAGCAAGAGCAAAGAAAACGTGGAAGCGCGGACGACGCGCGAGGGGACCCGCATGAAAAATACGCCGGCCGCGCGTGTCGATGCGCGAAACCCGCACCGGAAGACTTTTTTCCGCACCTAGGGCGTGTAGTAGGGCCCAAGCTCGGCGATGATTTTCGCCAGCAGTTCCGCCGGATCCACGGCGCCGTTGTGCCGGTAGACGATCTTCCCGCCGGGTGCGATGACGACCGTGTGCGGCAACGGGCCGGGCCACGCGGGATCGAGCGCCTGCACGAGCGCGTCGGTGCTCGCGCCGGTGTAGAGATAGTTGACGGCATCGCGGCCCTCGACCGCGAGCAGGCGCTTGAGCCGGCCGGGCGGCGCGGCGTGCTGTCGCTCGAGGAACGCCTTCGCCTGCGGGGCCATTTTCGGGTCGTCCAGGCTGACCGTGACCAGCTCGAAGTCGCGGTTGCCGAGCCGGCGGGAGAGCGCAACCAGTTCGGGAAATTCCGCGACGCACGGCGCACACCACGTGGCCCAGACGTTGATCAGGCGGAGGCGGTTGGTGGCGTTCTTCGCCAGCGCGGCGACGCCGGCCGCGTCGATGTCGGCCAGTTTCACCGGCTCGCTCTTCCATTTTTCGTCGGCCTGCGCGATCTCGGCCCGGTTCGAATTCCATTTCGTCGCGCACCCGACGACGATCGTGGTCGCGACCGTGACCGGTTTGCCGGCGAGCAGCTCGACGACGGCGTTCCGCGCGTCGAAGGACGTGACGGTCTTCACCTCCTCGAAACGCGAGTCGTCGACGCGACCGGCATAGCGGAGCCGGCGCGCGCGATCGAACAGGAAGACGTGGGGCGTCGCGAGGCAGCCGTAATTCCTGGCGGTCTGCTGGGTGTCGCCGTCATAGAGGTAGGGAAAGGGAAAGCCCTGCTCCTTCGCGTAGAGGATCATCTCCCCGTAGCTGTCGTTGTATTTGCTGTAACCCAGCTCGGAGACGGCGACGCTCTCGGGGCTGTTGGGATTGATGGCGACGACTGCGAGACCCTTGCCGGCAAACTCGCGCGCGAGGGGCAGGAGCCGCGTCTCCGCGGCGTGCGAATACGGGCAATGATTCGAGAGAAACACGACCATGAGGGCGGGCACATCCTTGAAATCCGCCAGCGAGTAGGTTTTGCCGTCGACCCCCTTGAGCGAAAAATCCGGCGCGGCGTCGCCCAGCTTCAACCGGTGCGCGTCAGCCGGCATCTCGCTCTCGAGATCGACGCGACCGTCGGCGTTGCGTTTCTTTTTGGCCTGGGCAAACGCGGGCAGGACCAGGCCGCCGGCGAACGCAGCCAGAAGAAAATAACGAAGGAGGCGGGTTTTCATGGGGCGGAGATGGCGCCGGACACGGTTCGGCCGCGCCACGGCAACACGTAGTTAATAGCGGCACGCCCGCCGATTGGGACACTGCGCGCGGTCAGAACGCCCTCGTCGGGCCCCGCGGGGCGAACTTGCGCAGATATTTCAGCGCCACCTCGAACTCATGTGGCAGCGGCGCGAGCAGCGTGCATGGTTCGCGCGTCGCCGGATGCTTCAGGGTCAGTCCGCTCGCGTGGAGCGCGAGCCGCGCGATCAGCGGCTTCTCCTCGTCGCGCCCCTTGTAACGACGTTTCAGCTCCGACAGGAGGAGCTTGATATCGGGGTTGCCATAGAACGGATCGTTCAGGATCGGCGCCCCAGCCGCGGCGAGATGCACCCGCAACTGGTGCGTGCGGCCCGTGAGCGGCCGGCACTCGACGAACGCGAATCGCCCGAACCGCTCGAGCGTGCGGAATTCCGTCGTGCACTCCTTGCCCCCGCGGCCCTTGAAGACCCGCATCCGGCCCTTCTGCCGCTCGTCCTCCCCGAGCGCGAGTTCGACCGTGAACGCGTCCGGCAGCGCGCCCGCGGCATCGCGGACCGGCGCCACCACCTTCATCGCCTCGTCGGCGGGCAGCACCACGACCACGGCATGGTATTTTTTCATGACGGTTTTCGATTGAAACTGGCCGCTGAGGAAATCGAGCGCCGGCTTCGTCTTCGCGCACAACAACAGGCCGCTCGTGTCGGCATCGAGGCGGTGGACGTTGGCCACGCCGTGACCCATTTTCGCGTGCACGAGATCCATGAGATTCTCGCGGGATTTGTCCCAGCGGTCGGGCGCGACGAGCAGCCCGCTCGGCTTGTCGAACGCGATGAGCGAGTCGTCCTCGAAGATGACGGGCGGGAGCGGCATGGTGCGGACCGAGAAACGCGCAAGGCCGCGCGAAAGTCACGCCCGCGTTTCGCGCGCGCAACATTCCGGTGACGGCGGTGCTTTCGTTTTGCCAACCCTCCGCGCACGTCGCGCCGTCGTGGGTCATGCCCACGCCCAACCTCTTCCCCGCCCTGTCGGCCTTCGTGGCGTTCGCGCGTTTCGCCCCACCCCAGCCCGTCCACACCTTCTTCCGCTCGACTGCCTACAAGCTCCGCCCGCCGCGCCCGCGCCCGCATCTGTGCGCCATCACCCGCGCCCAGGACGACCTGCTCGCCCGCGGACTCGCCGTGCCGCGGCAGCGCGCCGGGCTGCTGCGCGAACACCGTTTCGGCGGCGTGCCGACCATCGTGCTCGGCGGCTTCGTGCCGGATTCGACGGAGCAGGTCTTCCTCCTGCGCGGACTGCTGCTGCGGCATGGCAGCGTTTACTATTTCAACTATGCCCGCGACGGGTTTTCGCCGGCGCTGATCTGCGCCCAGCTCGACGACCTGGTGGAGGAACTCAACGCGATCCACGGCCAGCGGCCGGTCATCTTCGCCGTCAGCTTCGGCGTCGGGCTGGCGCTGGAGTGGCTCCGGCGCACCCGGGCCGCCGGCCGGTCGCCGGAACTCGCGGGTCTCGTGTTCGTCAGCCCGGTGGCCTGTGCCGCCGATATCGTCACGCCCGGCGAGCCGAAACCGTCGACGCTCATCGGCCGCGCCCTCAAGCCCTATCTCGATGCCGGCGGGCGCGTCGAGCCCACGGCCATCGAGAAATCGCGGGCGATCTTCGCGAAGATGTTCGAGGCGGGCGCGCAAAACCGCACCGCGCTCCGCACGTTGATGACCGCCTCCGAACTGCGGCATCTGCGGGCCGCGGTGCTCGGCGCGATCCAGCAAATCGGCGCCACCGGCGCCTGCGAACGCGTGCAGGCGCTGCGGGAAATGCCCCCGCTCTCCGCCTGGTCGGGCCCGGCACGCCAACCGCTCTGCACCGCGCCCGCGCTCGTGCTCTACGCCGAGAAGGAATCCGCGGCGCTCGCCGCGGACTCCCCGACGCGCGCGGCGTTCGCGACGGCGCTCGCGGCATTTTTCCCCGGCGGCGAGCTGGAGATCGTTGCCGCCGGCGCCGGCCGGACACCGGTGCAGCACGCCTCGCTCATCTTTCACTACTTCGAGTTCCTGCCGACGGTGGCGGCATTCTACCGCCGGCTAAAATCAGGTAAGACCCGGCTGGCCGCGTGAATTCGCTTGCGGCTCCGTCACCGGCGGCGCTGCCTGAGCAGCGACGCGCTGCCATGCCGGCCTGGCCAAAAAGTTTTTATACGTTCGGCGCTGGACTGCTCACCGCCCGGGCGGAGTGGCGCTTGCGGCGGAAGCGCGGTGCCGTGGCCGCGCAACAGCGCACGTTCAAGGGCCTCGTGCCGCAACTGGCGGCGACGTCCTTCTGGCGGGACGCGGGCATCGAGGCCGGCACCGCCTACGACAAATTCCGCTCGCGCATCGCACCGCGCACCTACGAGCAGATCGCGCCGGCGATCGAGCGGATGCGCCGCGGCGAAGCCGGTGTGCTGTGGCCGGGCCGGTGCGCGTTGTTCGCCGTGTCGTCGGGCACCACCGCCGGTGCGACCAAATACCTGCCGGTCACCGAGGAGATGCTGGCGCATTTCCGCCAGACCGGCCTGGACTCGCTGCTCTATTATACGGTGCGCGCAAAACACGCCGGCGTCTTTCGCGGGCGCCATTTGTTTCTCGGGGGTTCCACGGCGCTGACGGCGCTCCCGGAGGCCGGGCCGAACGAGGCCTACGCGGGTGACCTGAGCGGCATCGCCGCGCTCAACCTGCCCGCGTGGGTGGAAAAGCATCTCTACGAACCCGGCACGACCATCGCGCAGTTGGGCGACTGGCCCGCCAAGATCGATGCGATCGTCAAGCGCGCCAGCACGCTCGACATCACGATGCTCGCGGGGATCCCGAGCTGGGTCCTGATCCTGGCCGCCGCCCTCCGCGAACATTCGTCGGAGGGCAAGCGCCGCGTCACCAACCTCCAGGGGCTCTGGCCCAACTTCGAGTGCTTCGTCCACGGTGGCGTGCCGATCGCGCCGTTCTACGACGAACTCCGCACCGTCCTCGGGCCGACGGTCAAGTTTCACGAGGTCTACCCGGCATCCGAGGGTTTCATCGCCGCCCAGGACGCGGAGGCCGTGGCGGGTTTGCGGCTGATGACGGACGCGGGCCTGTTTTTCGAATTTCTGCCGATGACGGATTTCGACGAGGCCCGGCTCGACCAACTCGGCCCGAAGGCCGTGCCGCTCGAGGGCGTGCGGCCGGGCGTCGACTACGCCTTGCTGCTCACCACGCCCGGCGGCCTCGTCCGCCACGTGATCGGTGACGTGGTGCGGTTCGTCTCGACCGAGCCGCCGCGCCTGATCTACGTGGGGCGCACCAAACTCCAGTTGAGCGCGTTCGGCGAACACGTCATCGAGAAGGAGTTGACCGAGGCCCTGCTCGCCGTCTGCCGCCGGCACGACTGGACGATCACGAACTTTCACGTCGCGCCGCTGTTTGCGAACTCCCTGACCGGCGCCAACCGCGGCCGGCACGAGTGGTGGATCGAGTTGAAACCGGGCACCGTTGCAACGCCGATCGGCCCCCCGATGGCCGCGGAGCTCGACGTCGAGTTGCAGCGGCTCAACGACGACTACGCCGCCAAACGGAAGGGTGGCGGCCTCGAGTCGCCCACGGTCCGTCTCGTGATGCCGGGAGTGTTCCGGCACTGGCTGACTTACCGGGGAAAGTGGGGCGGCCAGCACAAGATGCCCCGTTGCCGCAGCGACCGGCTGGTCGCCGACGAGCTCGCGCAGGTCACGAATTTTGCCGTCGATTGACGTTGCAAAATAGTCACACGGACTGGCACGCGCAGTGCTCAATCGATCCCGTCCTGCCCAAAGCAGGGTTTTGGGTAGCGTGAAACCGGCTGCAAAGCCGGAATAGAAAAAGTGGGGCCGGCGTTAAGGGGTTATCGCCGGCCCCTTCTTTTTTTCCGGCGCGACCGCTCGGAGAAAAATCGCCGGAGACCCGGCAGTCCCGGGCGGGGCCGCGCTCACGCGTATTTGCCACCCACGACCGCCACCAAGTCCCTTCAATTCAACAGCGACACCACTTTTCGCTCGTATTCCGCCGTCGGCTCCGCGCCCACTTTCCGGTCGCGCAACTGCCCGCTGCGATCGATGAGAAACGTGGTGGGAATCGCCTCCATCTGGCCAAATGCCGAGGTCACGGCATCGTCGTTCATGACGATCTGGTAGTTGACGCCATATTTTTCCACAAACTGCTTCACCACGCCCGGCCCGGCCTCATCCATCGAGACCCCGATGATCGCGAAGCCGTCCTTGCCATACTTCCGCTGGAGGTCGGCGTAGCCGGGGATCTCCTCACGGCACGGGCCGCACCAGGTCGCCCAAAAATCGACCACCACGACCTTGCCCTTGAACTGCTCGGAACTGACGACGTTGCCGTCCACGTCCTTCAACCGCCAAGCCGGCGCCGCACCGAGGTCGGGCAGTTCCGCCAGTGCCGGCGTTGCGGGCGCCGGGGCGGCCGGCGGCTCGACCGCGTCGGCGTGCTTGACGTAAGTAGCCGCGCCGGCCACCAGCGCCACGGCGGTCAGCCCGTAAATGAGATGAAGAGGTTTCATGCCTTGGAATCAGGTATACCCGGTATGAGTCATCGCCGCAAATTCTCTTCCCGGTTTTCCGTCCGGCTCAGGAATCGCGCATTTCCGGGAGATCGAGGCCGAGGGTCTCGATGAACTTTCGCATCGCCGGCGTGAGCACGCGGCCCTTGCGGTGCAGGATGGCGAGGGGCCGCGTGAACTCCCGGCCCTTGAACTGCAACACCGCCAGGGTGCCCTGCTTGCCCTCCTGCATCACGGTCGCCTGTGGCACGATCGCGATGCCGTGGTCGATTTCCACCGCGCGCTTCACCGTCTCGATGTTGTCGAATTCCATGACCGGCTCGATCTCGAGCTTGTTCTCGCGGAAAATCTGGTCGACCGCCTTGCGCGTCGGGATGTCGGGGTCGAAGCCGATGAACTTCTGCCCGGTCAGTTCCTTGATCTCGACCTCGGTCCGCTTCGCGATCGGATGTTGCGGGTGGGCGATGAGCACGAGGTGGTCGTTGCGAAACGGCAGCACCTCGATCTGCCGCTGTTTCACCGGAAACGCCACCAGCCCGAAATCCACCGAGTTGTGCAGGATATCCTCGTAAACGAGATTCGAGCGCCGGTATTCAACGCGCACATTGACCGAGGGAAAGTCATGCAGGAACTTCTTGATGAACGGCGGCAGCTCATGGAGCCCGATCGAGTAGATCGTGGAGATCCGGATGGTGCCGCTGATCACCTTCTTCAGCTCCTGCAGTTCCGAGAGCAGCTTCTCGTAAGTGTGGAGCATCTCCTTGGCCGAGTCGTAGACCCGCTGGCCCTCGCGGGTGAGTTGGAACTGCTTCTGGCTCCGATCGATCAACAGCGCCTTGAAATGCCGCTCCATCGCCCTCGCCTGCTGGCTCACCGCCGATTGCGTGATGCCATTCAGCTTCGCCGACTTCGAAAAGCTCTTCGTCTCGACGAGGTCGGCAAAGATTTTAAAGTTTTCAATTTGCATGATTAGCGCTCGTTGTTGTCGGAAGACTATGAGCTTACCCTCCGTCGTAAACCCTTAAGTAGTTCTTCTAACACCGCGCCATGCTTGTCGCTTACGAGGAATTTGTCCGCCGGGCCGACGCCGTCCGCGCGCGGATCGCCACCGCCTGCGCCGCCGCGGGTCGCGATCCACGGGAAGTCGAGCTGCTCGCCGTCACCAAGACCCACCCCGCCGCCGCCGCCGGCTACGCCGCTCGCTACGGCCTGCGCGCCGTCGGTGAAAATCGGGTCCAGGAAGCCGTCGAAAAACGCGCCCGGACGACCGCCGCCGTCGCCTGGGAGCTCATCGGCCACCTCCAATCCAACAAGGCCAGGATCGCCGCCCGGCATTTCGACCGGGTGCAAAGCGTCGACGGCGAAAAACTCCTCGATCACCTCGATCGCGCCGCCGCCGAGCTCGGCCGGACGCTTCCCGTCCTTCTCCAGATCAACGCCGGCCACGATCCCGCCAAGTTCGGCGCCGATCTCTCCGATGCACCGCGCCTGCTCGATGCCGCCCTCGCGAAAAAAAATCTCCGGGTCGACGGCTTGATGACGATCGCGCCGCTCGGCGCCACCCCCGCGGCGACCGCCGCCCACGCCACGCGGACGTTCGTCCGTCTCCGCGCGCTCCGCGACGAACTCGCCCTGCGCGGTGGCGCACCGCTGCGCGAACTCTCCATGGGCATGACCGGCGATCTCGAAGTTGCCGTCGCCGCCGGCAGCACGCTGGTTCGCGTCGGCACGGCGCTGTTTGGCACGCGCGACACTCCCCCGTAACGCCGGCCCCATCCCCGCCCGCGCCGCCGTCGGGCCGCCCCGGACGGCGTCGGGTTCGCCGGATCGATTGCCGCGCAACGCGCGCCGAATTTTCGGCCGCCCGCGCAAACGCACCCGGCAAGAAGTATTTTTCCGACCCGCGTGCGTTTCCAGATTGCGCCGCGCCGGAAATCTTTTTCGCATCGGCCCGTGGAAACGGAAACACTCAGTGCGGCACGGCGGGAAGCGCTGCTGAGTCTCCTCGACGACCCCAGTGCGTCGGTGCGCCGTGCGTTGCTCGCTCATTTCGCGCACGTCGGGCCGGCCGTCGCACCGTTCCTCCAGGCCGTGGCGCGGGGGCCCAATCGCGTGCTCGCCCACCACGCGACTTGGTTTCTCGACGAGTTGAAATTCACGGATCCGGTCGCCGAGTTCCGCGGCTTCATCCGCTCGCTCAACTACGAGTTGGAGACGGGCTCGCTGCTTCTCGCCCGCACCGTCGAGCCGCACCTCGATGTCGGCGGCTGCTGCCGCAGCCTGGACGCAATCGCCGCCCGCTGCCTCGAGCTCATCGCCGAGCCCTCCAGCGCCCGCGAAAAATGCCGCGTCATCAATCGCGTCCTCTTTCACGAATGGGGCTTCCACGGCAACGTCGAGCACTACACCGATCCCCTGAACAGCTTCCTCGACCAGGTGCTCGCGCGTCGCACCGGCATCCCGCTCTCGCTCAGCATCGTTTATCTGCTGGTCGCCGGCCGCGTCGGGCTCGAGCTCGAACCGGTCGGGCTGCCCAGCCATTTTGTCGTCGGCTGCTTCACGGATGACCTCCCGTTCTTCGTCGATCCGTTTGAACGCGGGATCTTTCGCGATGCGGACGAAGTCCTCGAATCGATGCGCTCGGGCAGCTTCGTGCCGAAACTCAGCGACCTGGCCCCGACTCCGGTGCGCGAGGTGCTCTGTCGCAGCTGCCGCAATCTCGTCAGCCACTACACGGCGGGCGGTGAACTCGGCCGGGCGCGGCTCTTCGCGGGGTTTGTCGAGGAATTCGAATCCACCTACGAGCGGCACGTGCAGCCGTAGCCATCATTCGCGTCCCCGCCGCGGCTTTCGTTTTCGAAATCTCCCTCGCCCTGCGGGAACGGGAACGATTAAGAGAACGGGAACGATGACCGATCCCGTCCTCATGTTGCACGACCTCCAGTCGTGGTCGCCGGCCGGCACCGCGCTCGCCGTCCTCGGTCATCCGATCGGACACTCGCTCAGCCCGCCGATGCACAACGCCGCCCTCGCCGCTCTCGCGCGAACGGACGCGCGTTTCGCGGACTGGAAATATTTTCGCTTCGACGTGCCCCCGGACGACCTGCCCCGCGCCCTCGACCTGCTGCACGCGAAGGGATTTCACGGCGTCAATCTCACCGTGCCGCACAAGGTCATCGCCTACGATCGCGTCGCCACCGTCGATCCCGCGGCGCGCCCTGTCGGCGCCGTCAACACCCTCCACCGGACCGATCGCGGCTGGCGCGGCTTCAACACCGACGGCTACGGCCTGGCCACCGCGGTCCGCGAAACCCTCGGGCGCGAACTCGGCGGCGCCCACGTCGTCCTCCTCGGAGCCGGCGGCGCCGCGCGCGGCGCCGCGGTGGAATGTCTCCAGCGCCGCTGCGCCTCGCTCGCCATCGTCAATCGCACGCGCACCAACCTCGACGCGTTGCTCGGGATCCTCGCGCCGCTGGCCGGCGGGATTCCGCTCCGCGGCTTCGCTCTGGAGCAACTCGGCGGGAGCGCGATCGCGCCGCCGGGTGCGCTCGTGATCAACGCCACCAGCGCCGGCCTGCGCGACTCCGATCCCACGCCTGTCGAGCTCCGAGACCTTCCGCGGCCCGCCGCCGTCTTTGACATGATCTATAATCCCCCGCAGACCGCGCTGCTGCGCGCCGCCCGGGCGCTGGACGTGCCGCACGCCAACGGTCTCGCGATGCTCGTGCACCAGGGCGCGAAATCCCTCGAGATCTGGAGCGGCGTGCCCGCGGGCCAAACGGCACCCGCGATGGCGTCCGCCGCCCGCGCCGCGCTCGCCGGCTAGGCGCGGCGTTTGACTTTCCGATTCTCCGCACCCGGAATCCGGCACCCCATGTTTGCCTCCTTCGTCGAAGTTAACGCCGCGTTTCCGTGGTTTTTTCCCCTCGTGGCCTTCGCCGTCGGCGCCTGCGTCGGGAGCTTTCTCAATGTGGTCATCTACCGGCTGCCCAAGGAGGAGTCGATCGTCTCGCCCGGTTCGCACTGTGCCTGCGGCCAGCCGATCAAGTGGCATGACAACATCCCGGTTCTCTCGTGGCTGATCCTCCGCGGTCGCGCCCGCTGCTGCGGCCGCAAGTTTTCCTTCCGCTACCCGTTCGTCGAGCTGCTGACCGCCGCGCTGTTCAGCGCGTGCTGGTGCCTGTTTCCGCCGGCCGTTGCCGTGTGTGGCTGGATTTTCCTCGGTTCACTCGTCGCCGCCACGTTCATCGATCTCGATCACTTCATCATTCCCGACGTCTTCACTCTCGGCCTCGGCGTCGTCGGGGTGCTGCTTTCGCTGGCAGTGCCGGCGCTGCATGGTGAATCCACCGGCTTCTTCCTTGCGGATAGCCTGCGCGCCGGCGTCGCCTCGCTCCTCGGTTTGCTCGTGGGTTCCGGCCTTGTGCTGTGGATCGCGCTCCTCGCCGAGGCGGTCTTGAAGAAGGAAGCCATGGGCTTCGGCGACGTGAAATTCGTCGGGGCGATCGGCGCGTTCTGCGGCTGGCAGGGAGCCGTGTTCTCCATTTTCGGCGGCGCCGTGGTCGGCACCGCGTGGTTCGCCGTCGCGTGGATCTGGCAGAAAATCTCCGGCAAGGCTTCGCCGGTCGCGCCCCCGTCCGAGACGCCCGAAGGCGAACCGACCGCGCTGGCCTTCGGCGCGCACGTGCCGTTCGGACCGATGCTCGCGATCGCGGGTGCGTCCTATTTCCTGTATTTCCACGCGTGGGTCGACGCGTGGCTGCACGAGGTTTCCGTGCTCTTCTAACGCGGCGTCAGAGCGCCACTCGCATCGCCCCGTCCCCCGTTTGCGCGTGCAGGACATCGGGCCGGGCGCCAAATTTCCCCGCGTAGGCTCCGCTCACCGCGTCCGCATCGGCCGGGCCGAAATCGCCCGACGCCAGCGCCATCACCGCACCGCCGAATCCGCCACCGGTGAGTCGCGCCCCGTAAACCGCGGGCACCCCGACCAGCGCGTCGACCAGAAAATCGAGCTCGGCCGTGCTGTTCTCGAACAAGTGCTGCGAACTGCGATGCGAGGCGGTCAGCAGCTCGCCCACTGCCGTGAGATCTCCCGCCCGCAGCGCGACCACCGTCGCATCGACGCGGGCAATCTCCTCGACGATATGCTTCGCCCGCCGGGCTTCGAGCGGGTCGAGTTTTTTTCCGGCCGCGGCGAGGGCCGCCGGCGACAGGTCAGCCAGCAGGGCCACGCCCAACGCGCGGGCGGCGGCCATGCACTCGCGATGCCGCGCCGCATACAGGCCGTCGACCAGCGCGTGTTTCGTATGCGTGTTGAAAATCCAGATGTGCGCGCCGGCGGGCAGCGGCACCGTGTCGAATCGCGGTCCCCGGCAATCGATGAACACCAGGTGATCCTTCCGCCCGAAGCCCGACACGCCCTGGTCGAGAATGCCGCACGGCACCCCGACGAACTTGTTTTCGGCGTAGCGCCCGAGCTGCACCAGCGTCTCTCGCGGCACCGTCTGGCCGGTCGCGGCGAGGAACGCGAGGCCCGAGGCGAGTTCGATCGCCGCACTGCTGCTCAATCCCGCCCCCGTCGGCAGATCGGAGACCGCCAGGTAATCGAAACCGGACGGCAGCGCCAGGCCCGCGTCCCGCAGCGCCACCAGCACGCCGAGCGGATAATTCACCCAAGCGTGCGGGCCGGAAAGTTTGTCGAGCTGGTTGGCGGCGACCGCCACCACTTCGCCGCCCTGGTCGCTCGCGAACCGCCGGCGCCCGTCGTCCCGGCGCGCCAGCGCGACCCAGACCCCGCGATCGATGGCCGCTCCGAGCACCGTGCCGCCGTTGTAGTCCGTGTGGTTGCCGATGAACTCGATCCGGCCCGGCGCGCGGGCCACGATCTCCGGTGCGCGGCCAAATGCGGTGCGAAACTTTTCCAGCAGCAAGGATTTCATCGCGGAATGCACGCGTCAGAAAATCCGCCGCTCGCTCCGAGTCGACCCGGAAGCGCACCCAACCCCGTTCCGCTGCTCACGCCTGCGTCCGCAATTCGCCACCGGCGCGGAAGCGGACGGTCTTTACGGCGCGGATTTTCATCGGCTGGCGGGTGTGCGGATTGAATCCGCGTCGCGCCGGCCGCACGGCGACCGCGAACGTGCCGAACCCGACGAGCGAGACTTCCTTGTCGCGCCGCAATCCACGCTTCACGGCATCGAGCACCGCTTCCGTCGCCCGTTCCGCCGCCGCCCTCGAGGTGCCGTCGCTCAGGATTTTCTGCACTTCATCGACCAAGGCGGCTTTGTTCATCGGGGCATGAGCGTTGCGCGAGCGAAGGAACGAGGCGCGCCGCGGTCAAACCCAATCCGCCACCGGCCGCGCGCGGGCTCCCGCTTTACGGAAAATTTCCGTCACGTCGCCGGCGGGACCGGCGGCGGCGCAAATTCGGCCGGCACCTCGCCCCCACGCCCTTTCGTCACCAGCTCGAGCAACCGCGTCATTGCCACCTCGCGCGTGACGCCGCGCTCGGCCGCCAGTTGGGTCGCGCGCTTCGCCAATTGCGCCGCCATCGTCGCCGCCTGCGCCGGCGGCGCCCCGAGTCGCTCGCACAGCCGCGTGAGTTGCTCCAGTTCGGTCATGGCCCGTCCTCGAGTTGCACCGCCGGTTCACCGTTCGCTCCGAACGCCAGGCTGACCGCCGGCTCCAAGTGCATTAGGGAAAGCATCGCCAATCCCGTGAAGCCGCCGGACTCTGCTTTCACCGCCGAACGCAACTCACCCACCTTGCGCTCGCCGAGAAAAAGCGCCGCGGGCCGCGCGGGAAATTCCGAAGCGATTCCCGTCACACGCAACAGCCGCCGGCGCACCCGGCCCATCGACTTGAGCCGCGCCATCACCTCCTGGCCAAGGTAGCAGCCCTTCGTGTAGGAAATCGCATCGCGGTCGAGCCCGCCCTCGTTCGGCAAATCGCCCGGCCCCACATCCGCGGGCACGGCGGGAATGCCCGCCGCGATCCGCTGCCGCTCCATCGCGGTCGCGTCGAGCTCCGGGAGGCCGGCGAACAGCTGGCGCACAGTTTCGCCCGCCGCGATCGGGAAAACCCATTCGGTATTTTCCTCGCGCGTTCTGCGCCCCGAAAAAACCAGCGAGGAAAAAGCGCCGTCTCGCGGGAGATATTGCTCCGCCCCCAGCCTGCCCGCCTCCGGCCCCAACAGCGAAACCGCCGCCCACGAAGCGGTCTGGTCCTCGATCGTCACGTCGTCCGCGATCACATGGCTCTCCAATCGATCGCGAATCACCGTGGCCGCCGAAAAATAGCTGCCGACCCAGAACCCAGGGTTCGCCCCGGCAGATTTTCCCGCGTCGCCGCGAAGGACAAAACTGTCCGCCAAAACCCGGCCCTTGACGTCGAGCCAGAGCCCGTAAACCGCCCCCGCCCCCACAGCGAGGCCGCGCAGATCGTTGCTAAACTGGCCTTGGAGAAAGATCTCCGCGTCGTCGCCTGCGACCTTGAGCCACGCGGTTGGGCGCCACCGATGAATCGTCTTTGAAGTAGGAAAATTGATAGCCATTAAGTAACTGGTATTTAATCAAATGACAAATAAGTGGTAGATTTTGAAAACTTGTAGTTGACCGCTGTCGGTTCCCGACTATCCCTCTTCTCATTCAGTTTAACACTTCTCCCGCCTAGCGGGAGTTTTGGGGTAACTAAGAAAGCAAAGGC
>CALFNN010000054.1 GCA_937902925.1 uncultured Opitutaceae bacterium | reverse complement strand
CACCGAAGCGGATGCCGGCTACTTTGCCGCGGACTACGGACTCACCGCCCGCCAGACCGCGAGGGCGGGGGAGGCGATGCGCCGCGAGACCGCCCGGGCACGGCGCGCGGACCGCCTGCGCGAAGTGACCGGGCTGGCCGATCTCGAGCCGTGAGGCTGCTGGCGACACCACGGTTTCTGAAAAGCCTCCCCACCGCCCGTCGGGCGGAGATCCTGGCGGCGATGTGGGCCGCCGCCGTCGCCTACGGCCAGCTCCGCAGATGGAGCAGATCAAGACGGCCCTGCGTTTCGCCCTCGATCTTTGAAGGCTTCGGCTTTTTCGACGAAGGCAGCGCGGTAACGTCGGGTAGCTTGGAAAGGGCTTTGCGCTTCGAGCTTTCGTCAAAGTGGGTGTAATCCCGGGAAATCGCTGCGCGCTCGTGCCCCGATAATGTCACGAGCCACGGCCTCAGAAACGCCAGCGTCCTTGAGCAAGGACGTGGCGGTGTCCGTTACATGTCGAACGTTGCGGTGAGGATGAACTGGCGCGGATCGATGATGCGGAAATTCATCGCGGTGCCATCCGGATAGGCGCCGACCCGCTGGAGCCGGCCGCCTTCGAAGATGTTTTTCACATTGAGCTGGATGGTCGCGCCAATCTTGTCCGACCAGAGCTTGGTCCGATAGCCGACCATCGCGTCATAGTAATAGTGGCCCTTGTCCCAGATGGGCTTGGTGACATCGATGTCCGTGATCGCCGCGGGCAGTTGCTGCTTGCCGTAGAAACCGATCGCGCCCTTGTCCTCCCAGCGCACGGCGCCGCCGACATTGAAGTTCCGCAGGAGGCGGTGTTCGGTGAGGCCCGACAGGCGGAGATTGGTGCTGACCTTGGCGGTGTAGCGGCGGGTCTGCGGATTCGCCTGACCATCGAGCTGCTTGATGACGTTGTAGGGCACCTGCACAAACGCGATGAAGTTTTGCTGGGCGGTTTGCGTGCCGCCGTAATTGTGGGTCCACCAGAGATGCTGCGGCTCGGCCGCCAGTTGAGCCGCGGTCCAATTGACGGCCGCGGCCTGGTCGACGAGCGTGGTCCAGACTTTCATGCGTTCGTCGATCCACTTCTGGAGGGTGCCCGAAACGTTGCGGATGTAGGCCTGCGTGTCGGAGACGTTGGCCGCGACGGTCCACCACGGCGTCAGATTGACATTGAGTTCGACCTCGGTGCCGCGCGCCGCGACGTCATTGGTGGCGGCAATGCCCGGATTGGGATTGATCAAGGCGAGGATCTGCGACTCGGAGAGGCCGATTTGTTTCGAGAATTCGGTGAAGACCTGGGCATCGGTCCAGGTCGGATTCATCGTTTTAATCCAGCCGGCTTGGTTGTTGTTCGGTCCGAACGTCGCGGAGGTTCCGCCGGCGACATTTTGGAGCACGAACTTGGCGGGCGTCGACGCAACCAGCAGCAGGTCGGTGCGGATGACACGCCCATTGACGGTGTTGGCGTCGCCATAGCGGATGTCGCGCATGACGGTGTCGTAGTGCGTGACGCGCAGGACGACTTTGCCGTCCAATAGGTTGAGCCCCAGGCCGAAACTCTTGTCCTCGCCGGTGGTCGGCGGCAGGATATTCCCGTAGAGATCCTGGGCGGGAGTTTGCGGGACAAAGCTGTTGGCCCGGTTGTAGTTCAGGGACATGCCGCGCAACGCGCTCGCGACGGCGTGCCCGGCCCCGGCGTGCTCATCCATGGATTTGAGAAACGGCAGATCGCGGAAGGGCCGGACCACATACTGGACATTGGTGGTCTTGCCCCGATCGAACTGGTAGTCGCCGGCGGCCCAGTGATTGGCCAGATCGTAGTTGAAATTGCGCTTGTCGGCCGTGAGGAAGGTTTCATTGGTCGCCGGGTCGGCCAGGCCAAACTTGGAATAGAGTTTGTCTTCCCGGAGTCCCAGCGTGGCAACGAAGGCGTCGTTCAGAAGATGGCTTTGCAGCACGGCTCCGCTCGTCTTGATGATCTGCTTGAAATTGTTTCGGGCGCCGCTCTTGTCGGCGGCAACGAGGCCGATGGTCGTTGGTTCACTGTTCCAAGCCGCGGGAAGCGTGCCGTCCGCCGCCCGGCCCCAGACGAAATTGTAGGTGCCGTTGTCGTTGTAGTCGCCGGGCGCGTAGTCGATGTTGTTGCCCGCATTGTCGCCGACATAAAAACGGAGCAGGGGATTAACAATGCCCTGCGCCGCCGGAGTTCCGGCCGGGGCGGCTTGGTAGCCGAGATAGCTGCCGGGCGAAAGCCAGCTCTTGTCGGTGATGAACGACTGGCGGAAGGTCCACTGCCGGTTAATCCGGTATTTGTATTCGTTGTAGGCCGTGAGTTGCTGCAGACCCAGCCACTTGAGCAGGTTCGATTCGTGGGTCAGATCGAGTTTGTAGGCAAACTGCCCCCGATAAGTGTCCCATTTCTGCGGCGTCCACTGGCTGATCGGCTTGTCCGAGGCCATGAACGGACGAAGGAAATACGGGTTGGGCGTGCCATCGAGCAGCCGCTCGTTGATGTCGATTTCCACCTGGCCCGACTGGCCTTCGGAATTGCGCACGCCGACCGTGTTGCGCGTATAGCGCTGCGAGTCTTCGCGCATCGCCGCCAACTGGAACGCCAGGGTTTGCAGCGGCGTATTGAGGAGGATCTGGTCGAGTTGGACCGTTGACGTGATCGTTCGATCCATCAGCCGGTTGGGGGAAGAAATGTTGATCGACGACCAGTCGTAGATGGCTTTGTCGGTGACGGCGGGCGTGGTGGTGAACAGCGGCTGCGAAGTGGGCACGCCACCCGCCGCCCCCGCGAAGCCGGTCGTCAGGAGGAAGCGGTCGGCCTGGCCGCCGGCGGTCGGCCCGCGCGTCGTGGCCCCGGCCAAAAGCGCCGAGGTGTTGTTGAAGGCTTGGGGAGCGGACCAATAGCCGACGCCATTTTGGTCGATGAACATCTGGCTGTGGCTGCCACCCAGAACGGAGGGGCTGAAATAGTCGGGACCGTTGTAGGTCAAGGCGGAGAAGGTGCCGATCGTGGCGCCGTTGATGTGAATCTGCTGGGTGGTGGGATCCCAGGTCGGCCGGCCACTGTTGATCCAGTAGGTGATGTTGTCGCGCGGGGGCAGCGAATTGGGGCGGTTGCCGTTCATCTTGTAGTAGGAGGTCGCGGCCGTGATCGTCGTCGACTTGAAGGGCTGGAACTTGATCATGCCGTTGAAGCGCTCCGTGTTGGTGCCGGATGGCTTGAGCGTGTAGGCGTCGTGCTGAAAAACCGCGCTGCCGCGAACGGCGAGTTCGCCCTTCAGCAACACACGGTTGACATCGAGACTGGTGCGGAACCCGCCGTAGCTGTCGCCGCGCAGCTGCACTTGGGAGCGGTTGCGCGTCAGATTGGCGGCCGCCGCCACCTGGTTGACCGTGCCGGACGGATTACCGAGGCCGAAGACATTGGCGTTGGGCCCACGGCTGATCTCGATGGCATCGACCGCGATCGGGTCGAGCGGCACGCGGCCCATGGTCTCGATGTTGCCGAGCGAGACATTGGCGGGCGCGATACCCCGAATGCGGTTGGCCCCCTGGGGATTCGCCTGCACGTTGTCGGCCGGGCTGCCCTTGCGATCGATGTTCGTGTCGGTGTAGGTCTCAGTCCCCTCGGTGTTGCCGGTATAGGCGAAGATGTCGTTGATATCGAGCATCGCGAAGTCGGACATCTGCTGCTTGGTCACGACGCTGATCGACGAGGCGAGGTCATCGAGCTTCGCATTGAAGCGCGTGCCGGACATCGTGTTTGAAGCGTAGTAGCCTTTCGTATCGGAGACGACTTCGAAGGGGGACAAGGCCACCACGTCATTGGCCGCCGTGGCCGGCGTGGTCTCCACCGGCACCGACTTCTTTTGGTCGGCCTCCATCGCCGCCACTTCGTCGGCGTCGAGTTTTCCATTATTGTTCTTGTCGTATCGTGCCAGCGTGGCGGCATTGGGTGAGGTGGCCGGGGCTAGTTGAGCACGAGAAAGCGGACTTGCCACGGTCATGAGGCAGGCCGACGCGAGCATCAGTCGGCGCGCGGGGGTGCGCGCAGGATTGCTTAGGTTCATGGGGTAAGCTTCGAGCAATGGGTCTCGGACGAGGGAAAACGTTCACCAGGTTCGCAGCAACGAGCCGGCAACGGTAAGGTGCGAAATAGGGCGCCGAGTGGAGCGGCGCTATATTTCCAAGCGGTGGGGTATGGCGTGGGAGCTAGAGGAACGCCGGGAGAGCGCAACGAAATAAAGCGCCGCGCAACCCCCGGGGACCAGACGGTCTGCCCAAAATCCTCCGCTCCGGAGGTTGCCGACACTGCTGGGGCGCCGGCCCGGCGAGCCCATCTTCCCGGTTCCTCCGCTACCGAATCACGCGCCGAAAAATTTCCGCGATCTTGCGGCGCGACTTGCCCGTGCCGTGGAAGGCGGGAAGTTGGCGACGGCGAGACGCGTTCATGCGTCGCCGCCATGCGCAGGGGACTCAGTTCGGCAATCGGGCGTCTTATCGTGGCGAGCAGCGCCGGGTTCACTTCAACCGGTTCCTTCCAGTATTTCGGCGCGATGCGTTGCGACGACGTCCTGCACCACTCCAAGCAAGGTAGTATCGCTCCCAGACAGGCCGCCCGGTCGCGCGGGGTATCCCGCACAACGGAAACCGGAACCCGCCACGATAGTCCGGCTGATCTGCCACCGGGGCGTTTCGCCGTCACCCGGCCGAGCACGGCGGTGACCTTGCGGCGGTCAACTCCGAAAAAATATACGCATTTAACCACGGTGGGGCGCTCCAGTCTATCCGCGCCGTTGAGCAGGATCTCATGCCCCCGCACCGCCTGGCCGGGTCGCCGGGTGGAGCCATAGAGCACGTTGAGCCTGGTCTTCTCGAGGTCGGCGCAGAGTTCGTCCGGGGAAACGATCACGGCGGGATGTTCGGCGCGATCCTCCGGGTTGATCCGGACCTTGATGACCTCCCACTGCCGCAGCGGTGTGATCATGGACTCGGGATATCGTCCTCGCCGGCGAACCCATCCAGCCGATAGTCATGGGCCGACAGGCGAATGGTGCCCGCAGCCAGATACCCGATGGGTTCGATCGCCTGACGCGGCCCCGCCGGCCGGATGAAAATCCTCCCGTCCCGTTCCTCCAGCGACACTCGGGATCGTGCGCGCAGCCCCAAGGCCTGCCGCATCGGCGCCGGCAGCACGACCTGGCCCTTGCTGGACAGCCTGGCTTGCATGTCTTGCTTTTTCTTACCTCGATCAGAGGCCAAGCTAGGCCGACCTTCACCGTTCACTTTCGACCGGTTGTCATGACTTCGACAACGTGCTGCCGATTTCCGGTTTAGTGTCCCGCAGATCGGCCGGCATAAGTGCGGGCGGCTGGACGGGCTCGATTTCACGTTGGAGGGCGGCGGTTGGGCGCCGTGGATGAACGACGTTTGGGTTGTGTGGAGCCCGGTGCGACCTTGGACGACTTGCAGCGCGGCACACGGGTGCTCCGGTCACGGTGGCCGAGCTTGCGCGGCGGGATGAGCCACGAGGCGGGCGATCTTCTCGGAAGCAGGGTTTAGCGCCCTGCGCGCATGATCGCCCGCTGCGTGAACGGCTTTCGGGTGCTCAGACACGACGAGGTCAGGGGACGGGCTCCCCCAAACGGAAAATCCGCCACTACGAATGTCATGGTGGCGGGTGCAGTTGACTTCGAGCGTGCCGTGGGCGCGGATCGGGATCGAGGCGAACGAATTTTCCTGCGGCCGAGTGCGCGGCGGCGGACTTGCGTTTAATGGGTCGGGCGCTAGTGCTCTAATCCACGTGACAACGTCTACCCGAACCGACTGCTCCGGATGGCGCCGGGAGCCGGCGAAACAGGAGGCCGCACCGGTTGCGAGGGAAACGCGGCATGGGCTCCAACCCGGGCGTGCGCGGGGGCGCGGCTGGCCCCATGGATTCGTCCTTGGGAAATCGTTCGTGTGATGTGCCCGGTAACGAGCAGCGGATCGAAGGACCGCGGATCCCGCAGACGGATCGTTCTCCTTGAGCTTCAAACAGTGGGCGACCAGTGGTCGTTGATCCGGCCGCGCGGAAGCGATGACCCTGCAAATGAAACACCCTCATGAGCGACGTTGATCAAAAACTTAAATGCATCGTCCTCGAAACCCTGAAAATCAAGGAGGCCGACTATCATGAGGACCTGACCGCCGGGGATCTCCCGGCGTGGGATTCCCTGGGCCACGTCAATCTCCTGATGGCGGTCGAGCGGGAGTTCGACGTGGCGTTCGAGGTGACGGACGCGATCGACATCGAGTCCGTGTCCGATCTGCAGGAGATGGTGAAGAAGTATCTCGCGCTGAAACCCGGGGCGTGAGGATGGGGCCCGGCGCATGACGACCCTCGCGGATATCTTGCTGAAGGGAGCGGAGCGATTTGGCCCGCGCGAAGCCGTCGCCGACCCGGGAGGAACGGTGACTTATGCCGAACTCGCCGCCGGCGCCGGCCGCCTCGCCCGGGCGTTGCGGGCGACGGGAGCGCGTCCGGGCGACCGCAGCGCCGTCGTCCTGCCCAACAGCATCGCCTTTGTGCGGGCCCATTTTGCCAATTTGCTCGCGGGCTTGGTCAGTGTGCCGTGTGACGCGTCGGTCACGGCGGAGTCGTTTGCGGCCCTCGCGGCGCAGGCCTGCCCGCGGATTCTCCTGACCGACGAGGCGGGATTGAAGCGTCTCGCCGCGGCCGCACCGATCGCCGCGGCCATCGAGAAAATTTTCGTGATCGATGGCGCGGGGCCATGGAGCGATCCGCGGGTGGGCAGTGCCGCGGCGGCGTTAGCGGCGGAACCGGACGGCGTTTTTTGCGAGCAGCGGGCCCCGGGCGATCTTGCGGCGCTCATGTATACGACCGGCGCCACGGGTGGTCCGAAAGGCGTGATGCTCACGCATGAAAACGTGCTCGCGGCGCTGCGCAGCATTGTCGAATTCGTTCGCTACACCCCGGACGATCGCGAAGTCGTGATCCTGCCCCTTTCGCACAATTTCGGGCTGGGCCATGTATACTGCAACCTGATGAGCGGCGGTGCGGTTTACACGGAAAACGGTCTCGTGCGCGTGGGACGGGTTTTAAAGGCGCTGGAGTCCTTTCGGGCCACGGGGTTTCCGGGCACCCCGATGGGCTTTGGGATGTTGCTCGACCAGTATGGACCGGTGCTCGCGAGCAAGGGGGCGAAACTGCGTTTTTGCGTCGTCAACTCCGCCCCGCTGCCGCCGGAGCGCACGGCGCAGCTCCAGACCCTGCTGCCGCGGCTCGACATCATGGTCTACTACGGCCTGACGGAAGCGTCCCGGTCGGCGTTCATCTCGCTAACGCGCAGCGGACCGGATCACTACCGGGCCGTCGGCAAACCGCTGCCGCACGTCGAACTGGAGATCCGCGGCAGCAGCGGCGGCCGGGCGCCGGCGGGAGAAACGGGCGAGGTCGTGGTGCGGGGTCCCGCGGTCGCGCGCGGCTACTGGGCCGACGAGGCGCAAACCGCGGCGGCCTTTCCGGACGGCTGGCTGCACACGGGCGATCTCGGCCATCTCGACGCGAGTGGCTGCCTGTGGATTACCGGCCGGTTGAAGGACCTGATCAATGTCGGTGGCTACAAGGTGCACCCGGGCGAGGTCGAGAAAGTCGTCGGGACTTTTCCCGCCGTCCATGACACCGGGGCCGTCGGTCTCGAGGGTCTGGGTGGCCTGACCGGCGAAGCGATCGTCGCCGCCGTGGTGCTGCGACCGGGGCATGGCTTCGACGAGGCTGGCCTGCAGCGGTTCTGCCTGGAGCGGCTGGAAAAATTCAAGGTGCCGGCGCGGTTTGTTGCCGTGGCCGAAATTCCGCGCAGTGACACCGGGAAAGTGAAGCGGGCCGACCTCGCGAGGCTGGTGGCAGTGCAGCTTGCGGCGGGCCCCGCCAAAAACTGACCATGCTCCGGCTCCGCCTTCCGCTTCCCCGTTTTATTTCCGCCGGCGAGGTCTTCGCCGGCAACGGGTGCCTGGGAGCACTCCGGGCGCTCGATGCCGCCCGGGCCGTGGTGCTTTGCTCGCGCAGTTTGTTGCGCGATCCGCGCCTCGCGGAAAAAATTCCCGCCGCGATCCAGACGCACGAGGTCCTCGTGCTCGAGGCGCCGGCGGGCGAGCCGGATCTCGCCAAACTTCAGCCCGCGCTGGCGAGGGTGGCGGCGTTCCGTCCCGACTGGATCGTGGCGATCGGCGGGGGCTCGGTGTTGGACACGGGCAAGCTCCTGTGGATTTTTTATGAGCACCCGGATGCCGACCTCGCTCGCCTCCTGCGCCCGTTCGGGCTTCCGCCGTTACGGGGCAAGGCTCGTTTCGTCGCCGTGCCGACGACCGCCGGCACAGGTTCGGAAGTGAGTTCGACGGCGATCTTCTCGGATGAAACCGGCGGCAAACTCGCCATCGTTGCGCACGATCTGCTGCCGGATGTCGTCATCCTCGATCCCGGGCTGACGGTGGGAGTGCCGCCCCCGGTCGTCGCCGCGGCGGGCCTCGACGCCCTGGCGCACGCGCTGGAAGGCTATGTTTCAAAATTCTCGAACCCGCTCGCCGACACGTTCGCGGAGACTGCGGCGCGCATTCTTTTCCGGGTGCTCCCGGGAACGTGGGCGCAGCCGGACGATCCGGGGCTGCGGCTCGAGGCCATGCACGCCGCCATGATGGCCGGCTGGGTGCAGAATTTGAAGGTGCCCGGCATCGGCCATGCGATCACGCACCAGTTGGGCCGCTTCGGCGTGGCTCACGGCCGCGCCTGCGGGGCGTTGCTCGGGGCAGCCATCGCGGTCAACGGGGAGGATCCCGCGACGCGCGCGAAATACGACCGGTTGGCCGCGGCGCTGGGCCTTACGGACTGCGCCGGTTTGCAGGCGGCGGTTGCCGACCTGCGGGCGAAGGTGGGAGAAGACCGGCCGCTCGGCGCCTACTTGGCCGGCGGGACGCGGGCATGGCGGACGGGATTGGAAACGATCACGCAGGGGGCGCTCCGTGATGCCTGCGCCCGGGCAAATCCGCGGACAGTCGATGCGGCGCTGATTGCGGCCGTGCTCGCGGCCGCCGACGAGACCCCGCGATGAATGCCGCCACCGCCGAGGCGATCGAAACCTTGCTGGCCGCGCGACCCTTTGGTTTGCCGGCGGCGGAAAAACGCGAACTGCTGCTCGCGGCGCTCAACCAATCCTATCGGCATCACTTCGCCGCCTGCGCCGCCTATCGGCGGTTTTGCGAACGGCGCGGGTTTCGGGCGGACTCCGTGTTCCGCGACTGCACGGAGCTGCCGTTTCTGCCGGTGCAGGCGTTCAAGGAGAATGCGGCGCTGCTTCGTTCGGTCGACGAGGCCCAGATCACGACCCGGTTGCAATCGTCGGCGACCAGCGGGGTGCCGAGTTCCATCGAGATCGACCGGATCACCGCGAAACGCCAGGTGCGGGCGCTCGCGGCGGTGATCGCAGAGGTGCTCGGGCCGCGCCGCCGTCCGTTCCTCGTGCTGGACGTGGACCCGCGGACCGCCGGCGGGCAGGGACCCGGCGCCCGGGGCGCGGCCCTGCGCGGCTTCCTGAACCTCGCGCGCGAGGCGCGATATTGCATGGACGCCGACGAGCACGGCCGGCTGACGCTGCGGGAAGCGGATTTCGCCGCGGCGCTCGAGGACTGTGCGCGGGGCAACGAACCGGTCGTCGTTTTCGGGTTTACGTTTGTGCTCTACGTGCATGCGGTGCTGCCCTTGCTGCGGGCGGGCCGGTCGTTTCGACTGCCCGCCGGTTCACACGTCGTGCACATCGGGGGCTGGAAAAAACTGGCCGATGAACGGGTCTCGCGATCGCAGTTCAATGCGGCGATGGAGCAGGTCTTCGGGGTGCCGGCCGGCGCGGTGGTCGACTTCTATGGCTTCACCGAGCAAATGGGCGTGACTTATCCGGATGGACCGGACGGTTGCAAATATGCCCCGGCGTTCGCGGAAGTCGTGGTGCGCGATCCGGTGACCCTGCAGCCGCTGCCCGACGGACAGGAAGGACTGCTCGAATTCCTGACCCCCGTGCCCCACTCGTATCCCGGCATCGCCGTGCTGACCGATGACGTGGGGGTCGTGACGGCCCGCGATGCGGCGGCGGGCGCCTGGCGGGGCACGCAATTCAGGGTCATCGGCCGCGCCAAGGAAGCGGAGCTGCGCGGATGCGGTGACATCATGGGCGACAAGGTCGCGCGCCCGGCGACGACGGTCGGTGAGGCGGGACGGGCAACCACGGTCGCCGGGGCGCGACTCTTGTTCGATGGCACGGCGAATCAGGTGCCGGGCGACTTGCAGGCGGGAATCGATCTCGCGCGACTACCGGCGGTCGAGGACCTGCCGGCACTCGCGGCACAACTGCGCCGCGGACGGGATCGCCTGGACGCTTACTCGATCGACGAACTGATCGCGCTCGTGTCGGCGGCGGCGAAGCGCTGGGCCGATCCGGGGTCGCCGTTGGCGCCGCTCCGCCAGCAAGGGCTCCTTTTCCTGACCACCTGGTGCGATTCCGGGGCGCTGCGCTTGATGGCCGACCGGTCGCTGCGGGGACGGCGCGGTTTCATGGATGGATTTCGGGCGAGCGACGGCACGAACCGGCGCCTGCTGCGGGCGCAACCGCGGGGCTTGGTGGCGCACTGGCTCGCCGGCAACGTGCCGCTCCTCGGCATGCTGGCGCTGGCGCAGTCGATTATCACGCGCAACGCGAATCTCCTGAAGGCCGCGAACAGCTTTGCCCGCGTGCTCCCGGCGCTCCTCGACGGATTCCGGGGGCTGGAAGTTCGCCTGCGCGATGGCCGGGTGCTGCGCGGGGACGACATCCTCGCTTCGCTCGCGGTCGTCTACTTTTCGCGCGACGATGCCAAGGCGGCCGGGCAACTTTCCGCGCTGGCCGATGTGCGGCTGGCGTGGGGTGGCCGCGAGGCGGTGGAAAGCATCCTGAATCTGCCCAAGCGCCACGCCACGGAAGATATTGTTTTCGGGCCGAAACTTTCCTTCATGGTCATCGGCCATGAGGCCCTGGCCAATCCGCGCCTGGGCCGGAGGGCGGCGCGGCATGCGGCCACGGACGCATCGGTCTTCGACCAATACGCGTGTGCCTCGCCGCACACGATCTTTGTCGAGCGTGGTGGCGGCGTTTCGCCGCGGGAATTTGCGGAGGCGCTCGCGGCGGAGATGGCCAAGGCGGCGATCCGCATCCCCAAGGCGGCGGTCGACGCCGGCACGGCGGCGAAGATCGAGAGCATGCGGATGCGCTACGAATTCACGGGCGAAGTGTGGCGCTCGGCGGGCACGGAGTGGACCGTGCTGTTCGACGAGACGGCCGCGGGGCTCGCGGAGCCGTGCTACGCCCGCGTGATCACCGTTCGCGCGGTGGACGATATTCGCGAGGCGGTGGCGTTCGCGCATCCGGGCATTCAAACCGTCGGCATGGCGGTGTCGGGGGCGCGGAAACTGGAGTTCGCCAGCGCGGCCTCGGCCCGCGGGGTCGAGCGGTTTCCGGAGCTCGGCCGGATGACGTATTTCGACAGCCCGTGGGACGGACTTTTCCCGATGGACCGGTTCGTGAAATGGATTTCGTTGGGAGGACCGGTCTGAGGATTCGCGGGCATGGCGAAGCCCGGCCGTTCCGGCTTTTCCCGTCACGCCGATTCACGCGGGCGGAACCCTCGCATTTTACCGCGAGCCGCACGTGCGTTCAATAAACCGGCGGCGGCATCGCTGGGGCGGGAAGGGTCAGACCAAACGGAAGTCTTGAGCCACCTGGCGGGCCTTGGCCTCGGGCACGCCCGCCTCCCGGGCGAGGTCGGGCCAGGTCCCGACCGCGGCCTTGACCTGGTCCAGCACGGCACCCGCCCGCGGCACGCCAAAGCGGTCGGCCACGACCAGGAGATCGTCCCGCGCAATCGCCTCAAACTTTCCGTTGACGCTCAGGAGGTGCTGGCTCGTCCATTCGCCCTGCGGATTGTGCGCATGGGTGACGTCATAGGCGGGCGCCAATTCCCAGCGGCCGCCTTGCTTCAGTCGAAAGCCAAAGTTCTTGGTGTGATCGTCGCAATTGCGCGCCATCACATTGAAGGCCATGCGCCGGAAGCCCTGGTCCAGCGCCTGATCGCCGAGTCCCAGGTCCTTGATCGCGATCAGATACTGTTCATAGGCGTGAGTGGCGCGCTGTTTGTAGTCCAAGTGGGAGAGGGCGCAGAGCGATTGCAGGTGATGCTTGATGTTCCCCTCGCGGTCGAAGCGTTTGGTCATGAAATGCGCCCGGCCATTTTCGGACAACAGGCGGCTGGGCGCCATCGCAATGCCGGCATGCCGGGTGGCCATGAGATAGTAGGCGTATTCAATCCGCCCATAGTCGGCGGTCGTGCCCAGCTCCCAATCGCGACCGACGCCGTCGAATTTCAGGAGCCAGTGCTCGAAGCCGTCGTCCGTGTCGAACTGGCCGCTGCGAATTTCGTTGGTGACCGGGTGCCAGGCTATCACTGCCTTGGCCCGGGCACCGCCGGCGGACGTGCCGACCCGGATCATGTTGGCGAGTGCCGCCTGAGCGGGCAGGTCGCCGGCAAAGTTGCCGTGCAGCACCCGCCGCGCCGCTTCCACGAGCGATTTCATCTCGAGAGGCTGGGCGCTTTGCCGCCCGGCGCCTTTCGCCGGCCGGAATTCCAGCGCGCCGAGTCCCCGTTTGCCCATGTAGGCCAGCCGGTCGAGGGAAGTAATCGACTCCCGCGCCACACCCTTGGTCGCCATCCAGGCGTCGATGAGCGCGTTTCCGAAGTCGTCGGGCAGCGCATCCGCGAGCAAGCCCGGGAGCCGCTTGAACGATTCGCCGAGGGCGGGAAAAACAAAGACCTGCTCCGGGCTCGAGGTGGGCATCATTCGCGGCGCCAGTTCGATGCCCTGGCGGCGCCATGCCGGATCGTATTCGAAGGCGTAGCACCCGAGACGAGGATCCAGCGCCACGGCACCCACCAGGGTGTTCCAGATCCGAACTTGAATGACCGGGGTGCTCACAGCGGCGATTTTTTTCTGGGCTTGCGTGCCCGTTGAGGCGGAGTGGGAGTCCGGAGCAAGGCCAGGGGGCTGATGGTCGCCGCCGGGGCGAGATTCTCGATGGCACTGGTAGCGCCCAGTGCCTTCAGCGCCCGGACGAGGGTCTCGATCGACGAACCTTTTCCATTCTCCAGGTTGGTCAGGGAGCGCGGCGCGACCCCGGCTTTTTCAGCTAATTCTTTTTGGGTAAAATTCTTCTGGAGGCGAAGCCCGCGAAGGCCCGATCCCAGTTTTTGCTGAAGTTCGGCCGGAGTGTTAAGAGATATGTCCATGATGAGTAAAAGTGCTATTTAACATCAATTAATGGCTTTAAGAGCATTATAATGCTAATTGTGATAAATAAAATAAGTAGCAATTAAATTCGTATTATAGTGAAAACACAAATTAAATAGCGTTTTTACGCTAGTTAACTAACTTTACTTTTAATAGCGGAAAAAGGATGTCAACGTAAGTCCAGAAAGATGATGAAATTGATCGCCTCATGGCACCCGCGGTAAACCCCAAGCAGTTCGCGCGCGCCGTTGACCGATTGGATGCGCGACAGGATCCGCCCCAATTCACGCAGGCAGGCGTGCCCAAGGTCACCGAATGACGCGGAACGTTCTGCGATCTCTCGAGGGAGGGTGGAACCAGGACTCATGTGCGCAGTGGTTGGATCGCGGCTGGCGCGACTTCCTTCAGGGCTCCCGAAAAGGCGGCATGCGGGAAAAATTTGTCGGGAATTATTTCGCCGGCCTTCACCGGAGCGATCGTTGGTGCCCGCGGATTCATTTATACTGGAAGCATGCACCCGTAAAGGCATGGTCGACCAGAAATGGAAGCTGGGACGATTTATGTCGTGGGGGTCATCTTCATCGCGACGGTGGTCAGGTCCACCCTGGGGTTCGGCGAGGCGTTGATTGCGGTGCCACTGCTTGCGTTACGTTTGCCGGTGGCGGTGGCCGCTCCGCTGGCGGTTCTCGTTTCGGTGACGGTCGCGGCGGTCATCGTCGCCCAAGATTGGCGCCGAATTGAGATGCGTAGCGCCTCTTGGCTGATCGTTTCCGCCCTCGGCGGGATTCCCTTGGGTCTCCTGCTGCTGGCGCGGGTCGATGACGCGGTCGTGAAGGCAATCCTGGGCACGGTCATCGCGATTTTTGCCCTCTACTCCCTCACTGCCCGGAACCGGTTGCATCTTCCTCACGACCATTGGGGCTGGCTGATCGGTTCCGGCTTTTGTTCAGGTGTTCTGGGCGGGGCTTACGGCATGAACGGTCCCCCGTTGGCGGTGTATGGCGCCCTGCGGCGATGGTCACCCCGGCATTTCCGGGCGACCCTCCAGGGCTATTTTCTCGTGGCCAGTGCGGTTGGAATGGCCGGATACGCGAGCCTGGGGCTTTGGAGCGCGGCGCTGACCCGGTATTATCTGCTGTCGCTACCCGCCGCGGTCGTCGGGATAGGCATTGGACGCCGGCTTAACCATGGTTTGAAAGGCGATGCCTTTCTCCGTGTCGTCCATGGCGGGCTGATTGGGATCGGATTGGTTCTGATCGTGCAGGCGTTGCCGCGTTAAACAGGGTGCGCCGTTAGCCACGGGGGCGATCTTCATTTGGGGAGAATGATTCCTGCTCCCCGCCGGCCGGAGTCACTCCCGGCGGCGCGACTATGCTGCCCGCGGCTCCAGGGCTGCGTCCATCTCGGTGGAAAATTTCGCACTGCGGGGTGTGCCTGTCGTTCGCTTGGTCGAGCGCCGAAGGCCCGCCAAATCCCATCGCGGCAACTGGGTGAGCGCCCGTTGCAGTTTGCGGCGCGCGCGAAAGACCCGCATTTTGGCAAACTCCATGTTCCAGCCGGTGAGGTCGCTGATCTCGGCGATACTTTTTTGCTCGAGATGAAATAGCTCGATCACCTTGCGGTCCTCGGCGTTCAGCCGGGCAAGGAGGAGCCCCAGCAATTCCCGATCGGCAAAGGCCTCGCTCCGGCGCCGCTGGGACGGGTCGGCGTCCGCGGCCTCGACCATCTCGCCGGCGGACAAGTTCAAGTCACCGAAGCGCAGGTCGGGGCGCGACTGCTGGGTGCGCAGGTGAGTAAAGCAGGTTCGAAGGGCAATCTTCGCGACCCAGTGCGTGAAAGGAGCGATGTTGCGATACTGGTCCAGGTGGGTGAAGACTTTCAGGTAGACTTCCTGCATCATGTCTTCGACGGCGTAGCGGCGCGGGAGATGCCGCCGCACGGTGCGAAGGACAATCGGATGGAGCTGCGCGATTAGTTCGCGGGCGGCAGCTTGGTCGTGCCGGCGGACGCGCGCCAGGCAGGCCATCAGGTCCGGCGCGGACTTTTCGCCGGCTTCCGGAGTCTCGGGTTCGAGCGGCGCCGGGCCGGGATCGCGAGCGTCGGTCGTCGGACGGGCGCTCACCCGTGACCCGGACTCGGCGAGAGTCGGCGCGAGACCCCCGCGCTTGCGCTTGGCCGCGGGTCCGACCGGCCGATGAACAAAAAGAGCGCCTGAATCCGGTGCAATCATCGGCGGTCTATTCGCAGCGGAGTGCGGTCATCGCATGGATCCGTGCGGCGCGGGACGCCGGGATCCAGCAGGCGAGAACCCCGATCGCCACCAACGCGATCGCCACCCCGCCGAAAGTCAGGGGATCATAAGGCGATAAATCGTAAAGGAGGGCCGCGATTTGCGGCGTGGCGACCGTGGCAATGATGAGGCCGAGTCCGAGGCCGGCGCCCACCAGTCCGAGCGCTTCGGCGAGAATCATCCGCTGAACCCGGCGGGGCAGGGCGCCCAGTGCGAGACGGATGCCGATCTCGGTCTTTCGACGAAGGACGGAGTAGGACATGAGGCCGTAGAGACCCACGCACACGAGGGCAAGGGCGAGGGCTCCGAAGAGGCGCGACAAGCGTGCGAACAGGCGCTCCTGCTGGAGCAGCCGGTCGACGTCCGCCTCTTCCGTTCGAACGTCAAAGAGGGGCAACTTGGGATCGATGCCGCGGAGGGTGCGGCGAATCGAGGGCAGGAGAGTGAGGGGATCGCTCGTCGTCCGGATGGCGAAGTTGCCTTTCGCTTCGGGCGCGAGGGCCGGTGACGCCGCTTGCCCAAACGGGAGATAGGCGGTCGGTGCGGTCGCGGGCCGCAGGTCGCCATACGTCGCATCGCGGACGACACCCACGATTTCGCCCCACGAGGTGCGCTGTCCGAGGGCGTTTTCGTTTCCGAACCAGATGCGGGCGAGAGTTTCGTTGACGATTACCGCGTCAGCGCCCGGCGTCTCCTCGCGGGCCGTGAATGGGCGGCCCGCCAGCATGGGAATTTCGAATGTCGAAAAGAAGCCGGAGCCGACGCCATTTAGTTCGACGGGGATACTGAGGGTCCTGTCGCCCGGTTCCCCCGGCGGGTTGCGCGGCGAGCCCACGGCGACCATTTTTTTTCCACCGAGGAGAGGCTGCAGGGAATACGTGCTGGCCTGCACCCCCGGCAAATGGGCGATCCGCTCATTCAGGCGGCGATACAAGTTGCCCACCTGGTCGCGATCGCGCCCGGCCCCGACCGCGTCGATCTGAAACAAGAGAAGCCGGGTGCGGTTGAAGCCCAGGTCGACCGACTGGAGGTTCCGGACCGTGCGAGTGAAAAGGCCGGCCCCCACCAAGAGGACGAGCGAGAGCGCGACCTGCACGACGATGAGCGCTTTCGCGGGTGCGACGCCGCCCGCCCGGCCCTGGGCTCCGGCGAGACGGAGTTCCGATTTGAGTTCGACTTGTGTCGCATAGAAGGCGGGCGCCAGTCCAAAAACCAGTCCCGCGATCACGGTCAGGGCGGTCGTCAGCCCGAGGACCCGCCAATCGAGGGGAAGTTCGAGGATCAGGGCCCCGGCCCCGGCAGGACGCAGGCTGAGCAGAATGTCCTTGCCCCACCAGGCGAGGAGCGCGCCGAACCCTGCGCCGAGAAACGCGAGCAGCAGGTTTTCGGTCAGCAACTGGCGGATGATTCTTCCCCCGCTCGCCCCGAGCGCGAGACGAACGGCAATTTCCCGCCGGCGTGCCGTCGTGCGGGCGAGAAGCAGGTTTGCGACGTTCACGCAGGCGATCAGCAGGACGATCCCGGCGATCCCGGCCAGGATGAGGAGCGAAGGTCGGTAGGCCTGACGCGCCTCGTCGAGTCCCTGGCGCCCTGACTCCACGACCAATGGCGGAAAGGTCCGCTGCGACCTGAATTCGGGAAATGCGTCCAAGCCAGCCTCCCGAAGCCGTTCGTCCATTCGCACCCGCAGCTGGTCAAACGTCACGCCGGGGGCAAGGCGACCCATAATGCGAAGCGACCCCAGTGCCGGGGAGTGCGGATCACCCCGGCTGGCTCTGTCCACTCCCAATCGAGGGGCGACCGCGAGCGGCACGGAGAAGTCCGGCGATTCACCGATCTGCAGGGAGCCGGCGAAGTCGGGCCGGGTGACGCCGACGATCGTGACCGGTGCGTTGTTAAGCCAGACGACCTTGCCGACGGCGGCGGGATCGCGAAGAAAACGTCGTTGCCAGTAACGATAGGAAATCACGGCGACGGGCGCAGCTTCGGGGCGGTCGTCGCGGGCGGTGAGAACGCGGCCGAGGGCCGGGCGCACCTGGAGCCCGGCGTAGTAGTTGCCGGAAACCAGTTGGGTGAGGGGAACGACCTCCGGCTGACCGTCGATCAGGACACTCAATTGGGGGAGCGGTGCGAACGCGAACAACTCGGCCAGATCCGCGGCGCTCGTCCGGAGGTGTGCAAAAGTTACGGGAGAAAACGTAGTGCCGGCGAAAGGACCTGACGCAGCCCCGGGCCGGCCAGCATCGCCATTGGTCCCCGGGGACGAGGCGGCGGGGGAGGCCGCGCCCGAGCGAAGGAGAACCAGGTCCTGCGGCTGATCGACGGGAAGCGCTTTTAACAGCACCTCGTTGCAGAGGCTGAAGACAGCAGTATTGGCGCCGATCCCGATGACGAGCGAGAGGACGGCGACAGTCGTGAAGCCTGGATTCTTCCGGAGTAGACGCAGCGTGTGCCTCAAGTCCTGTCCCGCCTCCTCCAGCCAGCGGAAGCGGCGTTCATCGCGGCAGCGTTCTTTCAGTTGTTCGACGCCGCCAAAGGCTCGCAGCGCCGCCGTGCGGGCGTCCGCCGGCGACAGGCCCGCCGCGAGATGGCGGCTGATCAGGCCGTCCAGGTGCTGGCCGAGTTCCTCCGCCATTTCCGCCTCGTGCGTTCCCCGGTGGAGGAGCGCGTGCACGCGGTAAAGGATGGCATTCAGGCCCCGCATGGCGAATCGATGCTAGCCTTGGGCGAGGACGAGATTAATGGCCGACGTGATCCGAACCCAATGATCGGTTTCCGCCGCGAGCTGCCTTCGTCCAGCGCTCGTCAACCGGTAATAGCGCGCCCGGCGGTTATTGTCCGACACTCCCCAATCGGCGGCGACCCAGCCTTCCGCCTCCAGGCGATACAGCGCCGGGTAGAGCGAACCCTGTTCGACCCGCAGCACGGAGTCCGACATTTGCTGGATCCGGTCGGCGATGCCAAGACCGTGCATCGGGTCATGCTGCAGCGATTTCAAAATCAACATGTCCAGGGTTCCGTAGACGAGGTCCGGTTTTTCTTTGGCCATAATGGTTGCTCCCTAGTCTATCTAGGTGGCGGTGGACATTGGGTGGATCTCGCCTAGACTGTCAAGGGAGGAGTTTTCGTGGAGGCCGGGCCGCGTTTGCTCGGCGGAATCCACGTCGGGCCGCCGCGCCTGCCATGACACGGCGCCCGCGTCGCGCCGTCCCTACGTGTTTCTCACGGGATTTTTACCCCCGCGGGCTCCGAAATGAGATTGCGGGCGGGGACGGGTTACTTTTGTCTCAAGCCATGGCATTGCTTTCTTCCGCGACGGCTGCGCAGGCCCAAACCACCCGCTCGGATTCCGCCCAGAAAAAAGGTCTCAGTGTCAAGGCGGCGCAGGCGCTTGCGAAACAGAAGGCGCTCGAGAAAAAATCCAAGACCTACAAGCTCCCGCTCGGTGAGCTGGCGCTCTTCACCCAGCAGATCGCGTCCCTCCTGACCGCCGGCCTGCCCCTCGTCCAGTGCCTGGAGGCGCTGCAGGATCAGACGGAGGATGCCTGCTTCCGGATCGTCATCCGCGATGTGCGGGCGGAGATTTCCCAGGGCAATTCCTTTTCGGCCGCGGTGAAGAAATTCCCGCGATCCTTCAACACGCTCTTTGTCTCGATGGTCGAGGCCGGCGAGGCGAGCGGCGGCCTGGCGGAAATCCTGATGAAGGTCGCGGGCTACTTCGAGTCCACGGTCAAGCTGACGAAGAAGGTCAAGTCGGCGATGACCTATCCGATTGCGGTCATCGGCCTCGCGATCGCGCTCGTCAACGTCCTCCTTATTTTCGTGATCCCGGTCTTCGCCGCGATGTTCGCGGACTTCGGGGCAAAATTGCCCGCGCCGACGCAGTTCCTCATCAACCTGTCGAACTTCATGAAGAAGTGGTGGTGGGCGATCGGCATCACCGTCTACGGCATCTATTGGACGGTCGGCAAATTTGTCGCGACCCCCAACGGCCGGCGGGCGAAGGACAAGTTTCTCGTCCGCGCGCCGATTTTCGGCAACCTGGTCCACAAGATTGCGCTGTCGCGCTTCTGCCGCACCTATGCGACGCTCATCCGTTCGGGCGTGCCCATCCTGCGCACCCTGGAAATCGTTTCCGCCGCGAGCGGCAAGGTGCAGATCGAGGACGCCTGCTCGGAAATCGCGAAGCACGTGAGCCAGGGCGGCCAGGTCTCCGAGGTCCTCGCGTCCAACGAGTTTTTCCCGCCGATGATGAAGCACATGGTGAAGGCGGGTGAGTCCACCGGCAACGTCGACGGCATGATGAACAAGATTGCCGATTTTTACGACGTCGAGTGCGAGGCGACGGTTGGCGCTCTGACCTCGCTGATCGAGCCGATGCTCATTGTCTTTCTTGGCGTGGTCGTGGGCGGCATCGTCATGGCGATGTTCCTGCCGATCTTTCAACTCGGTGCCGTCGCGGGTGGCCTCCAGTAGGCGCCGCCCGCGCGCCGGTTGACAACCCGCTCCGTTCCCCGGAACGTCGCCGTCCCGTCTTTTTTGCGCCATGCCTTCCGTCCTCATCGTCGACGACCTCGTCTCCATCCACGAGATGCTCGACGCTGTCATCCAGCCGACGGGCTTTGCGACCTCGTTTGCGACCGATGGCGAGAAGGGCCTGGTCCGCTACAAGGCGGAAAAATACGATCTCGTCCTGGCCGACATCGACATGAAGCCGATGGACGGGATCACGCTCCTGAAGCAGCTGAAGCTCTACGATCCGGGAGCGGTCGTCATCATCATGACGGCTTACGCCTCGACCGAGAGTGCGGTCCAGGCGCTGAAGTTCGGGGCTTTCGACTACCTGCAAAAACCGTTTCGGGTCGATGAACTGATCGCGACCCTGCGGCGTGGGATCGAGTTTCGGCAGTTTCAGGCGGAGCGCGCGGCGAGCGGGCTCGTGCCCGGGGCGAAGGCGGCGGACATCGAGAGCCGCTTGATCGGCAAGAGTGCCCGCCTCACGAAACTCATCCAGCAGATCAAGAAACTGGCCACGGTCCGGACCCCGGTCCTCCTGATCGGCGAGAACGGCACCGGCAAGATCGTGGTCGCCGAGATTCTTCATGCGGCGAGCGGGGCTCCCGAGACGGCGTTCGTCCGCATCGACTGCTCGCTCAGTTCCGAGGCGAATTTTCGCGACGGGCTCCTCGGGCAGAACGGCGAGGGGGGCGCCTGGGTCAAGAATGCGAAGGGCGGGACCCTTTTTCTCCAGCACCTGCAATGCCTCACCGAGTCCGTGCAGAAGGAGTTGGTCAGTGTCCTGCGCAACACGGCGCACGGTTTCCGGCTCATCTGCACGACGACCGAGGATCTCGAGAAACTGACCGACGAGGGCAAGTTCCACGACGAGTTGTTCTACCGCGTCGCGTCGCTGCCCGTGCAGCTTTCGCCGCTGCGCGACCGCGCCGAGGACATCCCGCTCCTCGTGAAGCACTATGCGGCGCAGGCGACCAATCCGCTCTTCGATGCGAAGCTCGTGGAGTTCACCGACGACGCCCTGAGCGTCATGACGGCCTACCACTGGCCGGGCAATCTCACGGAACTTTTTCAAGTCGTCTCGAAGATTGTCGCGACGACGGAGACCCGGGTCATCACCTCCCAGCAACTCCCCTTGCGCCTGCGGGAATTGAAGCACTGGCCGACGCTTACGGAGTATCTCGCCGGCCAGGAGAAGCAATACGTCGACCACGTCCTGATCACCTGCAAGGGCGACAAGGCCGCCGCGGCGAAAGTGCTCGGGGTCGACCTCGGCAAGCTCGGCTGAATCCCTGTCTACGGGAGCGCGATATTCTCGAGCTTGAAGGGATAGGTCGTGAGGGCGTGCGGAGTCGCGAGGTGCACGACCAGTTGCGCATTGGCCGGCGGCGGCTGGCCAAGCGAGAACGCGCGGAGGTCGCCGATCCCGCTGCCGACCCGTGGACCGAGCGACTTTCCGTCCGGCGTCTGCAAGTCGAGGTCCACGACCTCGTGGCGTGGGTCGTGCAGGAAAAAATACGCTCCGGCGCGACGGGTGAGGGACGCTTGGCGGACCTGCGACTTCAGGGAATTCGCGAATTCGTCGCTCCACGGACTCGCGGGATCCTTGGCGTCGGCGCCGGCTTCGGGGCGTTTTGCCTCGTAGGACTCGGGAGTCACATACATGAGCCGGACATCGGCGCCCGCGAGCGCCGCGTCTTGCACCGGTTCCGCCGGCCGTCCCAGAATCCCAGGGAAGAGCACCGTCCCGCCGTTGTCCGCGGTGGGCCGGAACAACTCGATTTCGCCCTCGATCAATTTGATCGTCGCCGACTGGCGGGAGGGATTGCGCAGGCTGATGACGGGACGCGGTGTGGGCGATGGCAGCGCGCGTCCGGGCATCGTTATCGGCAGGGGGGCGCTGCTTGCGACCATGCCTTCGCGGATTTCCCGCCGGCGGGCGACTTCGGCGGCGACCGCGGCCAGCCGTCGCTGCTCGTCCTCCGCCGACGCATAGTTATAGACGCTCGCCAACTGGACCGGCTGGTTGTCGGGCTTCGTCAGGTCGCGGCCCAATTCGTCCACGGCCTTCGTCACGTGAATCCGGTGCAGGCTGTAGGCATCGGCGACGGCATCGCCCGTGAGGCTCAGGGCAAGCCGGCATTCCGACGGTTGGTTGCCGACTGCACGGATGTCGATGACTTCGGCGACCGAGACGCCGATCGCGGCGGGTTTCGGTTGGGCTTCTTCGCCCAAAACCGGCGAAGTGAGGAGAACGGCGAGCGAAGAGAGCGCGGCAGGGAGGTAGGGCTTCATGCTTTCTCGCCACTGGCCGACGGCAGTGTCGGAATCAGGGCGGCCCCAGCCAGTCCTCTTTCGCTCGCGATGACAACAGGTTGTTTGCCGGCGGTTCGAATCGTAACGAAGCCGTCGCGTGGCGTTGGCTGCGGCAAGGACAGGGAAACGAGTTGCTTCGGCCGAGCCCGCTTCGCGCCGCTGCTAGTTCACCCACAGGACCGGCTGGCGGATGGGATAGTTGCGGATGATTTCCTCGACGCTGGGATCGGGATTGAGCTTTTTCCACGTTTCCAGCCAGTCCGCGCGGCTCGCAGCCAGGGCACCGAAAATCAGGCAGGGTTGCCGGACCGGCCAGTCGGCCCAATACATGACGTCGGGCTGCACGAGTTCGCCGGTCATCGTGGCGTCGGCATTCTGGTTTAGCGAGGCGCGGTGAACTTCCTTCAGCCAGAGATTTTTGTCGGCAAGATAGGGGGCGAGCCAGGCGACTCCTTTCACGAGACTGCGGCCGTCGGGGAGCGACCAGGTCATCAGGTTCTCCTGCGGCGTCGAGCCGACGACGGCGAGGGCCGTCATCACATCGAGGTTGAAGATGGAGTAGCCGTAGGGCTTCGTGCGGCGGAGTTCCTGCGGGAAGCTGCCGTCGGGCGCCATCTGATTCGGCAGGAGGACGTCCTTGAATCGCGTCCGGGCGGCGGCGAGTTTTTCCTGGTTACCGGTCAGGTGGGCGAAGCAGGCGATCTGCAGCCAGGCGCAGGTGCCGTGGTTGTTCTTCGCGTTGCTTTCCTCGACGCCGTAGGGATGCGTCGTCAGCCACGTGAGGTAGTCGCGGAACCAGCCCGTGACGGCGGCCTCCTCGTCTTTCGTGAAAGCCTTCGAGCCGCGCAAGGCCTCGATGCCGAGCGCCACCTCGGCGAGGTGGAGGGTGTCGATGACACCGATGCTGCGGCCGGTGAAACGCCCGTGGATCGCCTGCGAATAGAGGAGACTCGGATTCATCTTGGTCGCCGGATCGACAAACCACGCGTGCAGGTGCTTCACCGCGGCGGCGGCGAAGCGCTCCTCGTGCGTCAATTTATAGGCGGCGGCAAGGGCATCGAACGTGCGGCCGAAGGTCAGCAGGAACTGGCGGTGGGCGACGAAGTTCCCGGGGTTGCTCATGCCGTCCCGCTGGAGGTAGGGGCCGTCGGGATTTTTCGGATCGGGCCACCAGTAGTCGCCATCGGAGGAAAAGTCGTGGAGCCCGCCGGCGCTTTTGGGATTGCGGGCAGCGGTGATGGTTTTCGGTTCGACCGTGAGCGCGGCCCCGGCTTGTTGAACGACTCGCGGTCGCTCGTAGGCGTCGAGATTGAAATGCGGCAGGACAGCGAGGGAAAGAAGTGCGAGCATGGGGAGGACGGAGAAAAAGGGGCGGACGAGGGTGCCGAGCGCGTGGGCGGCGCCGCAAACGCACTGCCGCTTGTATCGTTGAGCGGGCGGTTTTTGGCGGGTTGGCGACGGGGACGATGCAGAGGCGGGTGACCCGGCGCCGGGTATAAATTCCAACCGGGTTCCGCCCGGTCCAGCTAGGGGTGGCCCTTGGATTTCGCGGCTCGGGACGACCCGGGATCGCGCACCGGCGAATGCCGCTCGTAGAGGATAATCTGGCCCTGCAAACTCTGCGCGAGTTCGCGATCGCCGGCGGGCGGCGCCAGCCGTAACGCATGCTGCGCGGTTTCGACCGCGTCCGCGAAGCGGCCGGTTTCGGCGTAGCCGGCCGCAAGGGCGCAGAGAAACAGCGGGTTTTCGCCGCGGGTGATGCGGACCGTTTCCTCGGCGAGCGCGACGGCGCGGGCGCCGTCGCGGACGGCGGGGTCCGGCGAAGTCGCGAGCACCCAGGCGAGCCGGTAGCGGACGTCGAGATTGGACGGGTCTTCCGTGAGCACTTTTTCCCAGAGGGCCACGGCGTCTCCCGGCCGGCCGGCTTCGAAGAGATCGACGGCGAGATCGTTGGCGATTCGGGAATCGTCGGGCTTTAGGAGGCGTGCCCGTTGATAGTGCGCGATTGCCTCGCCAGTCCGGTCCTCGAGGTCGAGGGCGCGGCCAAGATTATAGTGGGCGTCGGCGTCTTCGGGGTGGACCGCGAGCGAAGCCTGCAGGTGGAGAATCGCCGCGTCCGGCTTGCCTTCGCGGAGGAAGACCAAGCCCATGTCGTAATGGGCCTCGGGTTCGTTGGGATTTAATTTGAGCGCCGTCTCGTAACAGGCCTTCGCCTCGTCTCCACGTCCCTCCTGCAGGAGCACGTTGCCGAGATTGATGTGGGCCTCGGTATAATCGGGCTTGAGGGCGAGGGCTTTTCGAAAGAGTCCGTCCGCCTCGTCGAGTTTTCCCGTCGGGGCGATGGCGGTGCCGAGATTGTAAGCCGCGAGCCAGCAGGTGGGATTGCGATCGAACGTGGTGCGCCAGAGGGTCTCGAGGTCGCGAAACGTCCCGGTGTGGCGCCACGTGAGGGCGCCAAGCGTGACAAGGGGCACCGCCCCAAGGGCGCACGAAACCAGAGCATGGCGCTGGCGGAGGAAATCGGTGGCGGTTGCGATCGCGGCGGCCGTGAGAGCGAGGGGACCGATGCTCGCGAGATATTGAAAATGATCCCCGACAAAGGAATAGCGGAAAAAGTAGATACTGAAGAACCCGAGCACCGGAACCAACAGGGCGACAAAATAGCCGAAGGCGAACCACAGGGGTCGCGAGGCGCCCCGGGCGAACCACGCGAGAACGGCCAGCCCAACGAGTGCGCCGATCGCGGGGACAAAGGCCGTTACGTTTGCGGGATCGATGGACCACCGTGGGTAGACAAAGATCAACCGGTCCGGCCAGAGGAGTTTACCGAGATAGAACCAGATGACCCGGCCGGCGATGGCGAAGCGTTCGGGAAAGGTCTGGTTCCAGGTGGCGCCGATCGCGCCGGAGTGAAATTTCTGCTCCCAAATCGTCCAGCCGGCGGCGGCGGCCGAGAGAAATCCGAAGGGCGCCAGCCAGAGCAATTGCCGCCAGCGCCAGCGTTTCGTCAGCCACCACCAGGCAAGGCCGAGGGCGACGGGCAGCATCACGGTCGAGGGTTTACTCAAGATCGCGAGGGCGCCGAGGGAAAGGGCCAGGGTGTAGTTGCGGGATGGCCGCAGCCGGTCCACCGCTTCGCTTTGCTCAACCCAGCGAAGAAAAAACCAGATGGCGGCGAGATAGAGGAAACCCGACTGGGTGTTTTTCATCTCCGAAATCCAGGCGACCGACTCCACTTGCACGGGATGCAGGGCCCAGAGTGCGGCCCCGAGCCAGGCACCGCGGACTTTCAATCGCCGGAGAACGCGCCAGAGAAGGACGGCGCTCCCGGCGTGCAGGAGGACGTTGACGACGTGATAGGGCAGCGGCGTGAGTCCCCAGAGGGCGTGTTGCACCCAGAGGCTGGTCAGGACCAGGGGAAAATAATTGGCCGCCGGTGTTGTCCAAATCTCCTTTAGTCCCAGTGGCCCGACGATGCACGGATTCGCGGTCAGGTGGGCGTCGTCGTCCCAGATGAACCCGGCGTGCGCGACCGGCAGGTAGGAGAGAAAGATGGCGGCAACCAGCGTCGCCGCCCAGAGCCAGTCCCCACGGGGCCAACCCGCAATTGACCCCGCCCCGGCCGGACGGGTGGAGGCCGCAACCCCGCCGGGCGACGCGGGAAGTTTTTGCTTTCGGCTCATGGCGTTTCGGGGTCCTTCGCTTGGGCGCCCTCCGACAAAGGTGGCGCCGCCCGGCCTCGTCAACGCGCGGCTCGCGGCCATCTCCCTTTACGACCGCTTTCCCGCTTGCCGAGCGTTTGGGCGCGCTCAACCCTCGTCGAAATCTGCGCCCATGCCCAAACGCACCGACCTGAAATCCATCCTCATCATCGGCGCCGGCCCCATCGTGATCGGCCAGGCCTGTGAGTTCGATTATTCGGGCACGCAGGCGTGCAAGGCGCTGAAAGAGGAGGGCTATCGGGTCATCCTCGTGAATTCCAATCCGGCGACGATCATGACCGACCCGGAGTTCGCGGATGTGACCTACATCGAGCCGCTGACGGTCGACATCGTGGAGAAGATCATCGCGGTCGAGCGCCCCTCGGCGCTCCTGCCGACCCTGGGTGGCCAGACCGCGCTCAACCTCTCGATGGAGCTCCACAAGGCGGGCATCCTCGAAAAATACGGCGTCGAGATGATCGGGGCGAAACCCGCGGCCATCAACAAGGGAGAGGATCGGGAGCTCTTCAAGCAGGCGATGATCCGGATCGGGCTCGATGTCGCGCGCTCGCGGACCGTGAAGTCGATGACCGAGGCCCAGGCGGCGGCCGAACACCTTGCGATGTTCCCCTTGATCATCCGGCCGTCGTTCACGCTCGGCGGCTCGGGTGGCGGCATCGCTTACAACAAGGAGGAGTTCGACCGCATCGTCGCGAACGGCCTCGATCTGTCGCCCGTGCACGAGGTCCTGGTGGAGGAGTGCCTCCTTGGCTGGAAGGAATTCGAGATGGAGGTCATGCGCGACCACAAGGACCAGTGCGTCGTCATCTGCTCGATCGAGAATTTCGACCCGATGGGCGTCCACACCGGCGACTCGATCACCGTCGCACCCGCGATGACCCTGACGGACAAGGAATACCAGGTGATGCGCGATGCGTCGTTTGCCGTGATCCGCGAGATCGGCGTCGAGACCGGCGGCTCCAACATCCAGTTTTCCGTCGATCCCGTGACCGGCCGGATGGTCGTGATCGAGATGAACCCGCGGGTCAGCCGCAGTTCCGCGCTCGCGTCGAAGGCGACGGGCTTTCCGATTGCGAAGATCGCGGCAAAACTGGCGGTCGGCTACTCGCTCGACGAACTGAGGAACGACATCACGCGGCTGACGCCGGCGAGTTTCGAGCCGACGATCGACTACGTGGTGACGAAGATCCCGCGTTTCACCTTCGAAAAATTCATCGACGCCGATCCAACGCTCACCTCGGCCATGAAGTCGGTCGGCGAGGCGATGGCGATCGGCCGGACCTTCAAGGAGTCGATCCAGAAATGCCTGCGTTCGCTCGAGACCGGCGCCCGCGGCTTCGGCGGCGGCGGCAAGTTCGGCGGGGACGAGGCTTTCGAGGAAGAGACCATCAACACGAAACTGGGGACGCCGAACGCCGAGCGGGTCTATTACATCCGCCATGCGTTTCGTGCGGGCTACACGGTCGAGAATATCTTCGATCTCACCAAGATCGATCCGTGGTTTTTGCACCAACTCCGGGAGATTTGGGAGATGGAGGAGGCATTGCGGAAACAAAGTCTCGCGACGCTCGAGACCGATGCGTTCCGTCGCGCGAAGCAGTTTGGTTTTTCCGACGTGCAACTGGCGCACATCCTGAAGAGCGACTTCGACGCCGTCCGTGCCGAGCGGAAAAAACGCGGGATCGCCACGACCTATCGCCTCGTCGACACCTGCGCCGCGGAGTTCGAGGCGTTCACGCCCTATTATTATTCGAGCTACGGCGACGAGAACGAGGTCATGCCGTCGGCGAAGAAAAAAATCATGATCCTCGGCGGCGGCCCGAACCGGATCGGGCAGGGCATCGAGTTCGACTACTGCTGCG
>CALFNN010000053.1 GCA_937902925.1 uncultured Opitutaceae bacterium | reverse complement strand
GCCAAAGACTCAAACGCCCGCAGGAGAGTCAAGGGTTTTGTCTCAGAGGTAGTGTCCTGATTTGCCGGACGGCCGGAAACCTGACGCTCACACCATTAGCGTGCCGGTGCCGGCACATTTGCCGCGCTTCGCGTTGATCGGCCATGAACTATTCTCCTACGGCCATGACGCCGCCGGCCGATTTCCCTTCGAGGCGCCGCCTCGAAACCTGCGGTTGGACCGCGCGCGGCTCGCGCACTGGGGGTCGATCGGCCACCGATAGGGCCGAACGCCTCTAGTCATTAGGGGCATTTTTCAGGCCTGATGGCACTAGGTAAACAAACCAATTTCTGCTAGTCTCTGGCAGCAACAGCAACCCAGCTCAGCTTACTGTGATCGCAAAATCTACCCTGCCCCGCCGGCAAAAATCCGGGATGACCCTCATCGAGGTGGTCACCGCCCTCGGAATCATGACCATCATGATGGCAGCCATGTTGGCCGCGCTGATGCAGACCCGCCGGCTCGCGTCGGCCAGCGTCGCACAAAACTGCGCGCTGACCATCGTCCAGGGTTACATCGAGCAGTTGAAGAACACGCCGTTGCAGCAGTTCGTCAACGCCAGCCCGACGGACACCCAAAACAATCCGCAGCTGACCACGTCGTTCGTCCTGCCTACGCTGAAGGATCAAAGCACCACGGTCATCCAGCTCAGCACCACGCCGTCGTCCGTGGCGCTCAGCACCATGGCCGCGGCGACCCCCGGCACGACGCCAACCGGCGTGGTCGACAACCTGCAATCGTTCGACATGGACAGCCGCGCCGCCGCCGGCACGACGACTTGGGCGGCGATCTGGCCGAACGCCAATACCACGCTGACGGCGTATCCGAGCACGACGCCGGGGAAATCGGATCTGCACATGGACTTCTGGGTCCAGATTTCCGACCTCACCCCCACGTCGCCCTCGAAGTTCAAGGCCTACGGTCTGGTGATCTTCTACACATGGCAGTATGTGGACGGCGGACGCATCAAGTTCGCCCGGGACTCGGTCCGCACCGTCCGGTCGGCCGTGCAGACTTTCTGATCCCATGAACTCCATTCTTCCAATGTTTCGCCGGCACGCGCGCGCCTTCACCCTCGTGGAGACGCTCATGGCCGTCACCGTCATGGGATTTGCCACCATGGGCATCGTGGCGTTCATGCGCCAGGGCTTGAAAATGTATTACGCCGACCGGGCCCGGCTCATGATCAACCGGGACATCCGCAGCTTCACCAGCCAGATGGACACCGATGCGGTCACGGCGAATTTTTTCCTACTCTATCCCGATTTCAGCACGCGCTCCACGGGTTCCGGCTCCTCGACGGCCGACGCTTCCGTGGCCGACGGCCAGGTCGGCGATTTTCTCCTGCTGGTCTACACCGACCCGTCGCAGACCAGCCAGGGCATCAGCATGATCACGCGGCTGGTCGGCTACTATCGCGAAGTGACGAACACCACCCTCAACTCCGGACCGGTGCACCGTTTCGACGTCGACCTGTCGGCCGCGCCGGTGGACGTGAAATCGGCGCCCATGTATACGATTCTGGCCAACAAGGTCACCGGCACCGCCGCGTCCTATCCGATCGTCACGCAACTGGCGCAGGGCCTCGCGACCAACGCCTCCGGTTCCACGGTGACTCCCGCGCTGTTCTACAATCACCAGAATCGGAGCGTGATGATCGACACCCAGATTTCCGAGTCGCTCACCGAGCGCGGCACGCTCTCCCAGACGGGCAACACCTACAATTTCACCGTCGCCCCCCGCGGCTGATCGACCTATGAAAACACTTCCCCGCCTCCCGCTTCCGCGGCGCCAACGCGGCTCCGCCCTCATCACGGTCCTGCTGTTCTCGTTCGTGCTGCTCACGCTGGCCGGCTCGGTCATGCAGTGGTCGCTGAGCGAGCGCCGGCTCAACTCGCGCAGCGCCTGCTGGCTCGAGGCCCGCAACGCCGCCGAGGCGGTGGCGGAATACGGCTGCTATCAGGTCGCCCAGGCTTTCAGCACCAAGATGAATCCGACCTTCAGCGGCAACAGCAGCGTCTCCATCGGGTTTCCCTCCAGTCTCTCGTCGACCTATTTCTCGAGCACCACCGGCAGTCACGTCGACACCAGCACGCTCGAACTCAAGGCCGGCACGGTCACGCGCGTGCCCGCCACGTCCCTCTACTACGTGGACCCGAACGACCCGAACAACCGCTACGACCCGCTCGTCGGCCGTTACGTTTACCGTCGCGACGTCACCGTGCTCAGCAAGGCCACGGTCGTCCCGGCGGCCGGCGGCGGCCCGCCTGTCACGTCGTATATCGAGGAGAAGGTCTCGATCCGCGGCGCACCGTTGTTCGCCTATGCGATTTTCTACAGCGGCAACGACCTCGAGGTGAATCCGCTCCCGCAGATGGACATCTACGGTCCGGTGCACGTTAACGGCAACCTCTTCGTCGGCTCGGTCTCGAACGGCGTCACGCTCGCCTTCCACGGGCCGGTCAGCGCTTCGGGCAACGTTTATCATGCCTGGCGCGGCACGACCTCGGCCGCGCAGGAGGGTAGCTCCATGTCGTCCACCTCGCCCGTCAACTTCGCGACCGACAGCACCGGCACAAATCTCGCCAGCATGCGCACCTCGGGCGGGGTCTGGAACGACAGCACCATGGGTGCCGACAGCAGCACGAACGGCATCAACAACCTGATCCCGCTGGTGACCGCCAACCGCACGGCGTCGTTCAGCCAGTTCGCCTCCCAGACCTGGAAGGGCAACCTGCAGACGGCCGCGATGGGCATCCAGTCCTACAATCCGATGGGATTCAGCGAAGTCGTCGCGCACGACAGCGTCACGAACACCGACATCCTCGCCACGGATGACACCGCCGACGACGGCTCCGTCGTCGGCACTGGCACCGGCTATGGTCACGGCTACGGTCCCCACTCGCTGATCGAACCCGCGATGACCGCGGCTGCCAGCACCGACCCCTACAAAGTCGCGAAAGACGCGATCGAGGAGGGCAAATTTTCCAACAAGGCCGCCCTCTACATCAAGGTCCAGGTCGACTCCTCCAACAATCTCGTCGGCAATATCACACTCTACGGCGACCCCCGCTCGGCGCCCGTCGGCACTCCCACCGCCAACATCGGCCCCAACGGCGGCATCAAGCTCGGCACGGCCCCGGCGAGCGTCGTGCAATACATCAAGTATGCGAGCACCGTCTCCAGCAACAACACCTATGTCACGGCCGGCCTCTACGATCAGCACCAATCCAAGGGGATCAATCTGGTCCAGCTCAACATGGCCGCGCTGAAGACGGCACTGACCGACATGACGGCCTCGGGCAACGGCACCGTTGGCACCGATATTGTCGCCGCCGACAACGCCGCCAAATGGGGCACGGGCTCGACCAATGGCTACGATAAATACACCTCCGGTTCCACCGGCTGGAACGGCGGCATCTACGTCGACATCTCGTCCGCCGCCACCACAACCCAGACCGCCGTGATCCTTTCCAACGGCGCTGTCGCCAACCACAGCAGCATGGTTCCGGCTGTCAACTCGGTCAGCGGCCTCACGATTGCGACGAATTCCCCGGTCTATATCCTCGGCCATTTCAACGCCGACGGCACCGTGGGCACGTCCGGCACCGGCAATTCCGCCCAGTATCCCGACGACTCGGCGTCCGGCACGGCGATCACCGCCAGCGCCGAAACTCCCGTCGCCATCGCCGCGGATGCCGTCACCATCCTGTCGCCCGACTATTTTGCCACCGGAAACGGAACCAAAACCGCGCCGACCACCAACGCCAGCGGCTCCGCTTATAACAGCTACCGGACCGCCAAGCCCACGGCGAGCGCCAGCACCGAAGTCGCCGCCGCCCTCATCTCGGGCAGCAACACGACCTCCGGCACCTCCTCCGGCACGCAGGAATACAGTGGCGGCGTGCATAACATGCCGCGCTTCCTGGAAAGCTGGTCGGGCAAGGCCGTCGCAATCCGCGGCTCGCTCGTGTCCATGTATAACACCCGCATCGCCAACGGAGCCTGGGGCTCGGCTTATTACGATCCGCCCGCCCGACAATGGGGCTTCGACCAGTTGTTCGCCAATGGCACCTTCCCGCCGATCTGCCCGCAGGTGATATCCTTCCGGCGCGTCGACTTCAGCTACCTGTCGGGCGCTGCTGCCTACGCCACCGAGGTCAGCCACCTCTGAGCTCGGACAACCGCGGGTCTCCGGCGATCGTCCTCACGCGACCGGCGGGGCGCCAGCGGCCGCGTCGCGCTATCAAGAACTCGGCTGGGGGCGGAGTTCGCCGTTGCCCTCGTCGAGATAGCGGACGCCGTTGACTTCGCTGACTTGGAGATACTGCTCCCAGACGCCGCCGGCGCCCTCGTGCCGGGCGGTGAGGCGTTTCACCTCGTAGGACTTGAGCGCCGGGGCGTCGCCGACATCGAGCGCTTCGCTCAATACGCGGCCGTCCATCTTCGCGGCCTCGGCGTGAAATCCGAGCAACCAGAGGATCGTCGGCGCAAGATCGGTGTTGGCCGAAGGCAGCGTGTCCGTGACGCCACCCCGAAAATCGGGGCCGGTCGCGACAAGGGTGTTGTGCATGTCGTAGGCGCTCAGGCTGGCGTGATTCCCCTCCTTTTTCGCCTTCGGCGAAAGATCGGAGACCTGCAACCCCGGTGTGCCGTTGGCGCTCCTGTCGCGCGACCAGCGCAACGAGAGGACAAAATCGGGCGCCTGCGGCGAATCGATATGCGCGTCGGCGAGCGGAAACGTGCCGTCGAGCGGCTCGCGGGAAAAGATGACGCCGGCCCAGTCCTGCTGCTGGAGAAACGCGGCCAGCCGCCGGCAAACGTCCGCCTCGTGTCCGCCGACGTAGAGCAGCGTGCTGCCGCCGTTCGAGATCGCGAGCACGCTGCCCGACTGGAGTCCGCCGAGGGCGACGCGTGTCGCCGCAAAGCCGCCCTTCGAGAGTTCGACCGCCACGTCGACCTTGCGGCCGACGGTGGAGAATCCGTGGTCGGAGACGACCATGACGTCGGTGGTGTCGAGCAGGCCGCGTTTTTCGAGATTGGCGAGCACGAGTCCGAGGTTGGTGTCGCTGCTCTTGATCGCTTCGAGCGATTGTTCCGAGCCCGGCCCCGTGGCGTGCTGCGAAAAATCGGGTTCGGCCAGCCACAGCAGCGAATACGGCGGCACGCCGCCCCGCCAGAGCTGGCTGAGCAGCGCCTGCGTGGTCCACGCATCGCGCGCAATCTTGTCCTGCCGTTTGGCAATCGGTGGAAACGGCCCGAGCGCCGCCGCGAGCGGATCCTCCAGCCGCGGCGGCAGCACGGCGCCCTCGTAGAGGACCGGCGAGACGCCGGGATCGTTGGGGCGGCGGGCCCGGTCGTGGAGCAGCGCGACCTGCTTCGAGCCGGCGATGATCGTGGGCACGCCGTGCGCGTGCAGGATCTCAGCCACCGTCGGCGCCCCGAGATAATGGCCGGCGCTGACCTCGTCGCCGCGCCGGATCGTGGCGGGATCCTCGATGGCGATCTCCTTCTGCGGATCGATCGGCGGGCGGAAATCGGAGTTGGCGATCACGAAGCTGTGCGCGGGATAGGCACCCGTTGCGATGGCGGTGCCGTTCACCTCGGTGGCGCTGAGATAAACCGGATGGTGGTGCGCAAAGAACACGCCGCGCTGCGCCAGCCGCCACAGGTTCGGCGTGGTCGCCGCCGTGACGAAATCGGGCCGCATGCCATCCCAGACGACCACCAGCACGTGGCGGCTGTCGGCGGACCCGGCGGCGAACTGGGCGGAAACGAATGTCAGGGCGAGGGCGAGGAAGGCGGGCAAACGGGAGCGCATGGCAATAAAGGGAGTGGGAAAATATCCGGAGGCGAGGGACCGTGCGTGGCGATTGGGTTAAATTTCGCGGGAACGTCCGGCTCCGCGGAGGATGGTTTGAAAATGAAACGCCGCCGTCACGATGACGGCGGCGGTTGGACGGGCTGACGGTTCCGGCCCGCCGCCGGGGCTGGTTCAGAACTCGCCCGAAACCGTCAGGAAATAATTCCGCGTAGGCAGGACGTTGAAGGTGTCCTTGGTGTAGGCGTTGGCCGGGTTGGCATCGATGCCGTCCAGCACCTGCACCTTCCGGTCGAAGAGATTGCTGATCTGGAGGCGCACCTTGACGCTGCGGAGAAAGTTATTCCCGAGCTTGAGGCTGTAGCCGATGGAGGCATCGGCGAGGGTGTAGCTGGCGCTGTCGGCGCGACGCGACGCCCCGCCGCCGGCGATATCGGGATTCGAGATGGTGTCGTAGACCGCCCAGCTGCCGACATATTTCGCGGCGAACGAACCGAAGATCCCGCCCTGATTGTAGGCGAAGCCAAACGCCGAGGTGTTCTTCGCCACCTGCGGCACATCGATTTTCGATTTCTTGAACTTGGCGTTGTTGATCGAGCCGTTGGCATACACGCTCAATCCGCTCCCGACGTAATACGTCGCCTCGGCCTCGGCGCCGCCGTAGTAGGCACCCTTGGCGATGCCATAGTAGATCGGGTCACCCGACGAATCGGCGGGGCCGTTGTAGGCGTAATTTTTGAAATCGATCCAATAGACGTCGAAGTCGGCGTTGAAACGGTCCTGCTTGAACACGGTTCCCAGTTGATAGTTGGTCGAGAGCTGGGGCTTCACGTCGATGCTCGAAAGATTCTTGTTATCGACGTAGAAGGAGTTGCCCTCGGACAGGATCTGGAAGCCCTGGGCCCACTGGGCGTAAACCGACCAGTCCTTCCGGAGTGAATAGCGCGCCGACAGCGAAGGCGTCGTGTCCGAGTCGGTGCGGGAATCGACGAGCGCCTGGCGGCCCGAGGTCTGGTTGACCACGGCGTTGAAGTCGCGGGTGAACGTCAGGTATTTGACACCGCCGTTGAAGGTGAGGTCCGGGGTCGCGCGCCATTCGTATTCGGCGAAGGGCTCGAACGTGGAGTCCTTGTCCACCAGCAGGTATTTGTAATCGTAGCCGATCTGGCCGGGCAGCGTCAGCGGATTGCCGCCGGGCGCGGCGGCCTTGTAGAGCGCGGTCGAGGACAGGTCGATGGCGTCGGCGCCCGTGGTGTCGTAGTTAACGCCGTAGGTGTAGCGATGGTTCTTGGTGAAGTCGTGCCAGAAGCCCGTCTTGAACGTGCCCAGCTCGCTTTCATTCACGAGCGCGAAGCTGTCGCCCACGGTGCGGTATTCGTTTAGTTTTAACGAGCCGAGCATCGTGCCCGCCGCCGCGCCGGAACCGAGCTTGGGTTTCTCGTGGCTCGCGTTGTTGTAGGAGTCGGTGTAAACCTTGTTGTCGAGTTTCCAACCGTTGCCCAGGACGGTCTGAAGCCCGATGTCCTCGAAGTCGGCCTTCTTGGCCTGATAATTGTAGCGGCGGTTGAGCAGGTCGAGTTTGTTCGCCGCGTTATCGTCCTTCAGTCCGAAGTTCCGGCCGAAGGTATCGATCGTCGATTGGGTGACCGTGCTCGGGTTGCCGAACGTGATCTTGTTCACGCTGCTCAGCACGGTGAGGGTCGTATTCTTGCCGATGGGTTGGAGATACTTGAAGTAGTAGGTGTCGCGCACCATGTCGGCGTTGGTGCGGTAGCCGTCGGTCTCCATGCGCTGGTAGCTCGCGATGGCGGAGCCGTTCTTGAGCGCGGGCAGCAGGCCGGTATTGCCCTCGAAATGGTAGAGCTTGGTGTCCCAGCTGCCAAAACTGAGCGTCGGCACGAACGACATTTCCGTGCGCGGATCCTTGGAGTAGAGCGCCATCGTGCCGCCAAAGGTGGCGAGACCGATGGTGCTCGCCGTGCCGGGGCCGCGGTCGATGTCCACGCGGCCGATCAGCTTCGCGGGAAAATAGCTCGTGGTGTGATGACTGTAGGAATTGTAGTCGCCGAACGGAATCCCGTCGAACGTGACGTTGTAGCCGCCGTCGTCGATGCCGCGCAGCGTCGTGTGCTTCGCCTCGCTGAGTCCGGGGCCGTTGGTCTCGACGTTCGAAACGCTCGGGGCGATGTTCACGATCGTCGCGTAGTCGGCGCTCGGCGCGACGTTGTTGGCGATGTAGTCGAGGCTGATGACCGACTGCGGTTGGAGCGTGTCCAGCGAGCTGTCGGTCACCGCCGTCGAGAGCGCGGACGTGCGGGGGGCCGAAACCTCGATTTCCTCGAGTCGGACGGTTTGGTCCTGCTCTTTTTCCGGCCTGGCCGGAGCAGTGTCCTGCGTGTGCGACGGGGAATAGGCGACGCTCTGGGCGCGCAATGGCGCAAAAGCGGCAAGCGCCGCGAGGGCGGCAAGCAAGCGACAACGACGGTCGTGGGTGCGTGTAGGTTTCACGCGGAGCACCGTGCCCGCCCGTTGTTACGGTCGCGTTGCCGATCGGTCACAAATCGGCAACGAGCAGATATCGCCGCCGTAATTTAAGCTTAGCTTTGGGGCCGGTAAGCCGGATTCTGTTCCGCGCCTTGCGGCGCTTCGGCCGTCATTTCTCTCACGTCCACCTTGCGGCGGACCTGCCCTGCGTCGACCGCTTGCGCGAGCGAAGCAGGGTGCGACTTACCCGTGACTATCGGACGGGCCGCCCAGTCACCTATTTAGTCTTGCACCGGAAGGGGTTTGTCGTGCCGCCGTCATTGCTGCCGGCGCGGTGGGCTCTTACCCCACCTTTTCACCCTGACCCCGCGGTTGCCCGCGTGGCGGTTTGTTTTCTGTGACACTGTCCGTCAACGCGCCTTGACGCGCGCCGCCCGCACTTGCCGTGAAGCTCGTGCGGCATCCTGCCCTGTGGTGTCCGGACTTTCCTCTCCGAACTTCTATCGGGCGCGGCGTTACCCGCGCCTTGGGATCAAAGAACTCGGAGCGACGACCAGGCCCCAAAGCTAAGGTCGGCGAACCTACGCCGTGGCCGCGCGAACGCAAGACCGCCCTCGCCTCGCATCGCGTCAGGCCTCGCCCGACAGACATCGGGCCGCAATTCAGGCAGACTGAGGCCAACCTGCCAAATTCCATGAAGCAAATCGCTCAAACCGCCTGGCTTTCGCTGCCGGCTGGCGCCGCCGGCGGAATCCCTTCGCGGCCGGCCCCTGAACGTGCATTCGCCGATCGGCAACGCCTCCCGCCCCCGGCCCACCCGGATGAAGTCTCCTGAGCATTCGTCCAACGCCCGCCGGCTGCCACCCGCCGGTCGCCGGGCCACGCTTGACGCGTCGTCCGGTCGGTTCGATTTTTCGCCTGTGCCGGACTCGTCCCCGCCCTCGCGACCTTCGCGACCCGTCGATTTTCGACTGCTCGTGCGCTTGGCCGATCAATCCGGCACCCGCGGCCGCCGGCCCGTCATGATTGTCGCCATCATCGTCGCGCTGATCGGTTGGGTCGACTACCTGACCGGCATCCGGGTTTCGCTCGAGCTGTTCTACTTGATCCCCATCACGCTGACGGTGGCGTGGCTCGGCCCGCGGGTCGGCGGCGTCGTTGCCGTCATTTGCATCGCCACCCGGGTGGGCGGCGATCTGGCCAATGGCCCCTATCCCTATCCGTTGATCGTGTTCTGGAACCGCCTGACCGATCTCGCCGTGTATCTGGTGCTGGTCTGGGTGATGCACGGGCTGCTTTCGCTCTACCGGGAACTCGACCGTCGCGTCGACGAGCGCACGCGCGCCTTGCAACAAGCCAACGACGAACGCCAGCGGCTCGAACGCGAGCTCCTCGACATCGCCGCGCGCGAACGCAACGCGATCGGCCGGGAACTGCACGACGATCTCTGCCAGCAACTGGTCGGGACCGCGTTCGCCGCGAAAGTGCTCGCCGAACACCTTGCCTCCCGGGCGCCCGCGGACGCGCACGACGCCCAGACCATCGTGAAATATGTCGAGGAGGGCATCAGCAAGACGCGCAGCCTCGCCCGCGGCCTTCTGCTCGCCAGCATCGAGCCGGGGAACCTGGCCAACGAGCTTGCCGACCTTGCCGCCAAGGGCACCGCCAGCGGCGTGCCGTGCCGTTTCAAGGTGGAGGGTCGACCCGTGATCAACGACGCCGCCACCGCGGCCCAGCTGTTTCGCATTGCCCAGGAAGCCATGCGCAACGCGCTGCGCCACGCCCGGCCCGCCCGCGTCAATATCCTGCTCGGTGGCACCACTGACGCGTCTTTTCTCATGGTGGAGGACGATGGCTGCGGCGTTCCGCCAACCGCGACGCGCGGGAGCGGCCTGGGCCTCCAGATCATGGCGCATCGCGCCTCGCTGATCGGCGGCGTGCTGTCGGTGGTCCCGGCGCCCGGGGCGGGCACCCGCGTCATCTGTCATCTGCCGCGGATCGCAACTGCATCTTCCCCCGCGTGAGCCCGCGCCGCCTCCGCATTTTTCTGGTCGACGATCATCCGCTCGTGCGCGAGTGGCTCGGCAGCCTCCTGCGCCTGCAGCCGGACCTGGAAGTGGTCGGCGAGGCCGGCGACCCGGCCCCGGCACTTGCGGCCATGACGGCCGCTCCGCCCGACGTGGCCATCGTGGACCTTTCGCTCAAGCGCGGCTCGGGCCTCGACCTGATCAAGGATTTGCGCCGCCAGGCGCCGACCGTGCGCGTGCTGGTGCTCTCGATGCACGAGGAGATCGGCGAGGTCGAGCGCGCGCTGCGCGCCGGGGCGCGCGGTTATGTGATGAAACGCGAGTCGACCGGGCAGATCGTCACCGCCATCCGCCAGGTGCACGCCGGCAAAATCTACGCCGACGCCGCCGTCCTCGCCACGCTCGCCGAGCGCATGGTCGGACGCCCCGCCGACGACGACCGGCCGGCCACGCCCGAAAGCCTCAGCGACCGCGAGCTGGACGTATTCCGGCGCATTGGCGAAGGGCACTCCACCCGTCGCGTTGCCGACGACCTGCGGATCAGCATCAAGACCGTGCAGACTTATCACGTGCGGATCCGCGAAAAGCTCGGCCTTGTCGACGCCGCCGAACTCGTCCGCGCCGCCGTGCGTTGGAACGAGGCGCACCGCTCCTGAGCGGATCGCGGCCGTCATCCCGCGCCCGACAGGAGATTCGTGCCGGAGCCGACAGACGGTTTCACGGCGCCGCGCTAGCATGGAGCCATGTCCGGTTCGACGTTCCTCCTGACCGACCAAGCCGTCCGCCTGGCCGACCCGCTGGCTGCCCGTGTTTTCACCGCCACGGTTCACACGCTCCGCCCCAGCCGTCATCCCCGCCCCAACGCCGCACCCATCAGCGCGACGATTCTAACCAAGGACAGCGGGGCCCACCTCGCGGAGGTGCTCACTGCGCTGCATTGGTGCGACGAGGTGGTCGTCTTCGACACCGGATCGACCGACAACACCATGGCCATCGCGCAACGCCACCCAAACGTGCAGCTGTTCCGGCTCGAGGGAACGTTTCCGGGTTTTGGCCGCGCCCACCAACAGGCGGTCGCCCTCGCGCGACATGATTGGATCCTCTCGATCGACAGCGACGAAGTCGTCTCCGCGGGCCTCGCCGCCGAAATCGCCGCCCTGCCGCTGGACGAACGCATCGTCTACGCCATGCCCTTCCATAATTACTTCAACGGCCGCCGCATCACGTCGTGCGGCTGGCATCCCGACTGCCATGATCGCCTGTTCAACCGCCGCGCAACCAACTTTTGCGAGAGCGAAGTCCACGAACGCGTGCAGGCTTCCCATCTCGTCGGGCGGCGCCTGCGCCATCCGATCCGCCACTACTCGTATGACTCGCTCGACGATTTCCTCCGCAAGATGCGCCACTACGGCGGCCTCTTCGCCGCGCAGAACGCCGGCCGCCGGACCGCTGGTCCGCTCAAGGCGGTATCTCGGAGCGTGTGGATGTTTTTCAAAAGCTACCTGCTGCAGCGCGGCTGCCTGCAGGGCGGCGAGGGACTCGTGATCAGCGCCTACAAGGCGCAGACCGTCTTCTGGAAATATCTCCTGCTGGACGAAGCCAACCGCCGCCACGCATGAGCCTGCTGGCGTTGATGTATCACCGCGCGCGGGCCGGCCCGCAGGGCAACGCGCCCGCGATGCTCGATGCGCATTTCGCGCATATCGCCGGCCGCTACACCTGTGCCTTGCCGGGGGAGCCACTCGACCCGCGGCGCCTCAATATCTGTCTGACGTTCGACGACGCTTACTTCGACTTTTACGCCGTCGTTTTCCCGTTGCTGGAAAAACACAACCTGCGCGCCCTCCTCGCCGTGCCACCCGTCGTCGTGCGGGAGGAAGTCGCCGCGCCAGCCTGCGACCGGCTCACCCAGGAATCGGACGTGAATCACAACCACCCCAACTACGGTGGATTTTGCACGTGGCCGGAACTGCGCGAGCTTGCGCAAAGCGGCCGCGTGGCAATCGCCGCCCACGGCTTCACGCATTGCCCGCTCGACCGGGAGGGAGTCGATCTCCACGCCGAAATCGTCGTCCCCCAGGCGCTCCTCGCCGCCCGCCTCGGGCACGCGGTGCAAAGCTTCGTGTTCCCCTACGGCCGGTTCTCCCCGGTTGCCCTCGAGCGCGTCCGCGGGCACTATCGGCATGCCTTTCGCATCGGTGGGGCCGACAACTCCGGTTGGGATCGTCAACCGCTCTACCGCATCGATGCCGACGGCCTGGCCGCGCCCGACGCGCCCTTCACTGCCGCCCGCCGCACCACTTACCGGGCTCGCCACTTCTGGAACCGCCTGCGCGGCCGTTAGCCCCGTGGCGCGTCTTGCTGGGGTGGTTCACGGCAAAAGGCCGCCCGTGTGGCGGTATCGATGGCGTGAAGCGGTGCCGGTCGAAAACGATTCCGCCGCCAGGAAAGAACTCGCGCAACCGGCCCGGGTGGCATCCGCCCGCCGCTGCGTAAAACCGCGTGTAATTCCGCCCGGCGTTTTCCGCAATTAATGGGCAACGGAGGCTATCCGCCCCCGCAGATCGCATATCATCCCATGAAATCCAGCCAACCCACCGCACTTCCCAGCCGCTTCCGGCTTCCGTTGCTTGCCCGCTACGGCGGCATCGCGCTCCTGCTCACGACGGTCGTCCAGGCGGCCTCGCTTGTCATCTCGACCAAAACCATGCCGGCCTCGGTCGGCGGCACGCCTTACTCGCAACCGCTCGCCGCCAGCGGCGGCACCAGCCCCTACACGTGGACGATCCAATCCGGCGGCCTGCCGCCGGGGCTCACCCTGAACGGCGCCACCGGCGTCATCAGCGGCACACCTTCGACGGGCAGTTCCTGGGTCTACAGTTATCCGTTTTCGCTCTACCTGAAGGTGACCGATTCGAAAAACGCGACGGCGTTCGCCTCGCTCACCCTCGCGGAAAACGCACCCGGCACAGGCTCTTCCGGCGGCTCCAACTCCGGGGGATCGGGCGGCGGATCAAGTGGCGGCACGACCCCGCCCGCTCCGCTCGCCACCCAATACGCCATCCTCGATCCGCTCACGGTCGGCGCCTCCTACACCAAGGCGGTGACCGCCACCGGTGGCAAAACGCCCTACACGTGGTCGATCACCGCCGGCACGGTGTCCCCCGGCATGTCGATCAGTCCAGCCGGCGTGTTTAGCGGCACGCCGACGACGGGCGGTGACTTCAAGTTCACGCTCACGGTTACCGACGCCCTTGGCGCCACCGCGAGCGCGGCCCAGGACCAGTATGTCGGCGGCGGTTCGTCGAGCTCCGGCGGTTCGTCGGGTGGAGGCAGCACGCCTCCGCCGCCACCGCCTTCAACCTACGCGGTGACCGTCGTGAACGGCAGCGGCGGCGGCAACTTCGCACCGGGCGCGACGGTCACGATCACCGCCGGCTCCCCGCCCGCCGGCCAGTGGTTCAAGCAGTGGAGCGGCGGCGCGCCCGTCGCGAATTCCTTTTCCTTCGCGACCACGTTCACGATGCCGGCCTACGCCATCACCGAGACCGCGACCTTCTACACGCCGGCGCCGATTCCGCTGCCCGTCGCGACGCACCCGCGCCTGTGGCTTACGCCGGCGGATTTGCCGAAGCTCCAGAGCTGGGCGAACGCCTCGAATCCCATCTATGCGCAGGGGCTCGTGGCCGTGCTCAACCAGTGCATCAGCGACTACAACACGAAGTGCTTCCCGGGCGGCGTCCAGAATCCGGTTTATCCCGACCTCGGCGACACGCAGGGCTATCAAGGCGTGATCACCGAGCAAGACGCGCTCGTCTTCGCGTTTCATTCGCTCATCGATCCCAACTCCGCGAACCGCATCCTGCACGCGCAGCGCGCCCGCAATCTGCTCATGGTCGCGATGAACGAGGCCGCCAAGGGTTCGCTCACCGGCGCGCCGTTCCGCGATCCGCTCTTCTCCGTCTACAATCGCGCCAACGCCAACTCCGAGTGCTGGCCGCTCATCGTCGACTGGATCTACAACGCCACGCAGGCCGACGGTGTCACGCCGATCCTCACCGCCGCGGACAAGGCCACCATCCGCACCGTCTTCCTGCGCTGGGCCAACGAATGCCTCAACGCCTCCACCTGCGGCGGCGATCATCCCGTCCCGATCGGCATGACGAACAGCACCGCGCTCCTCCCGGGCGGCATCAATGCCTACCGCATGGCGTCGAATAATTACTACATCGCCCACGGACGGCTCGTCACGATGATGTCCCTCTCCTTCGATCCCGTCGACGACCCCGCGCTGAATCCCGCCGCTCCCGACGCCGTCCTCGGCAACACGCTCCGCAGCTACATCGCCAACGCCACCGGCGCCTGGCTCTACCAGGAATTCGCGATGCTCGGCGATCCTGCGGCCGTCCGTTCCGCCTACAATCTTCCGGCGAACGCGTCCGTCGGCCTCGCCAGCGGCGGCCTCCCGCCCGAGGGCATGCTCTACGGCCATTCCTACGCCTACATCTTCGGCCAGCTCCTCGCGCTCAAGACCGCCGGCTTCGCCGACCCGCTGCTCTCCGGCCCGCAGGTCGCCCTCGCCAACAACCCGCCCGTCTGGGACCGCTTCGTGCAGGGCATGACGTCCTCGCTCGTGCCGTCCGCGAAAGTTTTCGCGAGCGACGCCTATCTCGGGCCGGTCTATCAAATGGCCAGCTACGGCGACATCCTGCGCCTCTGGATCACGCCCGATTTCGTGCAACCGTTCGCGCTGCTCGCGATGCTCGATCAGAAAAATGGCGACAACTCCCGCCTCAACGCCGAGCGCTGGTTCGCCGTCAACGCCGTCGAGGGCGGCGCGCAAAATCTCCTCACCCGCATCCAGAACCCCTGGTCCTACGGCGTGCAGGACGCGCTGCTCGCGTTCACGCTCCTCGATCCGGCCGCCGCGCCCGCGACCGATCCGCGCCCGAATTATCCGACCGCGTTCTACGACGCGCCGCAGGGCCGCCTCGTCGAGCACACCGACTGGTCCGCGAACGGCACGATGTTCGATTTCCGCTCGAGCTGGAATTCGATCTATCACCAGCAGGCCGACGCGAACCAGTTCGAATTCTACCGCAAGGGCGAGTGGCTCACGAAGGGCGTCGCCAACTACGACAACAACATCGTCGGCCTCACCACCGACTACCACAACACGCTCTCGCTGAAAAACTGGTGCGCCAACGGCGTCCCGACCAGCCTCGGCTGGTGGGAAGGTCCGTTCTGGGCCAACGGCTCGCAGTGGCAGTTCGGCGGCGGCGTCGGCGATCCGACCACGACCGTCAGCGTGCAGACGAACTACACCTACACGTTCAGCGACACGACGAATCTCTACAACCGGGCCAATGTCTGGACGCCCGCGAATGCCGCGCTCGATATCCTCCACGCCAGCCGTTCGATCCTTTGGCTGAAGCCCGACTCCATCGTCGTCTACGATCGCGCCACCTCGAAGACCGCCGGTCTCTTCAAGCGCTTCAACCTCGCACTCACCGCCTCGCCGACCGTCAACGGCAACGTCATCACCACGACCACGCCGAACGGCCAGCACCTCTACGTGAGCAGCCTCCTCCCGGCCGGCGCCACCGTCTCGGCCGCGGCGATCGGCAACGCTCTCAACCCGAAGGCGCAACTCGAGCCCTCGACCCACCGCATCGTCATCGAGAATCCCGCCAACCTCACCGACATCCGCTTCCTCCACGTGCTCCAGGGCGCCGATGCGAATCAGCCCGCCGATCCCACCGCGCTCGTGTCGAGCACCGGCGGCACGGCTTTCGACGGCGCCCTCATCCTCGACACCGTGGTGATGTTCAAGCACGACGTCGCCACGCCGTTCGCGGGCGTCACGTATTCGGTCCCCGCAACCACGGCGCATCACTTCGTCACGGGCCTGGTGCCGGCAACCGGCTACACCGTCACGATTGCGCCCAACGGCGCCAGCATCGACGTCACGATCGTGTCCGGCGGTTCGACCACCACCGATGTCGCCGGCGTGCTCGCCTTCTAACTCCCCTCCCCTGCTCCGCCCCGCGCCGGATTTTCCGCGCGGGGCGGAGTCATGGCCGGTGCCTTCCGCTCCTGCGCGCCCCAGTCGGTTTTCCGCCGGCGGCTTCCCGGGCGCGCTTCCTCCCGGCTCCGCCTGATCCCGTGCCCGCCAGAACTCCCTTGACCCGGCCGGACCGGGCCGCGGACAGTGGCGGCAACCGGTGGCAGGCCGGTTCCGTTCCCACGCTCATGTCCGAGCCCGTTTCCACCGCGCCCGGCGCCACGTTCTCCCCCACTCCGTGGAGCGTCGTTCTGCGAGCCCGCAGCGATTCCCTCGACCGGCCCGCGGCGCTCGAAAAACTCTGCACCGCCTACTGGCTTCCGATTTACGGCTATCTCCGCCGCCGCGGCCGCGCGCCGGCGGATGCCGAGGACCTCACGCAGGGATTTTTCGCCTACCTCCTCGACAGCGACTTTCTCGACCGCCCCGATCCGGCCAAGGGTCGCTTTCGCGGTTATCTCCTCGGCGCGCTGCGTCATTTTCTCAGTGACCATTTCGAACGCACGTCGGCGCAGAAACGCGGCGGCCAGGTGCGTTTCGTCGAATGGACCACGCCGGATGCCGAGCGGCAGTTCGTCGCGCTCGACCAGCCGCAACTCGACCCCGCCGACGCCTACGAGACCGGCTGGGCGCTCACCCTCCTCGCCCGCGCCCTCCACCGCCTCGAGGAGGAACAATCCGCCGCCGGCCGCGCACGCCACTTCACGGTGCTCAAGCCCTTCCTCAGCGCGACGCCCGGCCGCGGCGACTACGATGACGCCGCCCGCGAACTCACCACCACGCGCGCCAACGTCGCCGTGTGGATTCACCGCCTCAACCACCGCTACGCCGAACTCGTGCAACTCGAGGTCGCCGCCACGGTGCAGGATCCCGCCGAGGTGAAAAGCGAGATGCAACACCTCCTCCAGGCCCTGCGCCGCTGAATTTTCCCGCGTCGCGCGCGCAATCTTTCCCCGCGCTTTCCGCAATCCGTCTCAGCTCCATCATGCGCGAAGCCGCCAGTCCCGTCACCACTTGCCCGCGCTGCCGCCGTTCCACGGCCACGCCGTTCGAAAGCGGCGGCGTCTGCCTGCGCTGCGCCGGCGAACGCGTGCTCGCCGCCGGGTCCGGGGACTCCGCCGGTTTTGATCCGCCGTTGCCCCGCGACGCCGGGCGCGGCGGGCCCGACCGCATCGGCCCGTATGAGATCATCGACGAACTCGGCCGCGGCGGCATGGGCCGCGTCTACGCCGCCCGCCAGACCCGCCTCGGCCGCATCGTCGCCCTCAAGGTCATCCCCTCCGGCTCCGCCACCACCGAGCTCGAGCTGCGTTTCCTCCGCGAGGCGCAGACGGTCGCGCGGCTGCACCATCCGCACATCGTCGCGATTCACGATTCCGGTCGCGCCGACGGTCACGTCTATTTCTCGATGGACTACGTCGAGGACGGCGATCTCGCGCGCCGGCTGCGGGAACGGCCGTTTGCGCCGCGCGCGGCCGCCGCGCTGCTCCAGAAGACCGCCTCCGCCCTCGCCCACGCGCACGCCGCCGGCGTGCTGCACCGCGATCTCAAGCCGTCCAACATCCTCCTCGATGCCGACGAACCGCGAGTCGCCGATTTCGGGCTCGCCGCCCAGCTCGAACCGGGGGCCGGCCTGACCCCCGCCGGCGAAGTCCTCGGCACGCCCCACTACGTCGCGCCCGAGGCGCTGGGTGGCGGCGGCGCGGCGCTCACGGCCGCCGCCGATCTCTACGCGCTCGGCATCGTGCTCTTCGAGATGCTGACGGGACGGACCCCGTTCGCCGGGGCCTCGCCCGCGGAGCTGTCCGGCCTGCTCGCCACCGCCGAGCCTCCGTCGCCGCGATTGCTCGCGCCAGCCGTGCCGCGCGACCTCGAGACCATCTGTCTGAAGTGTCTCGAACGCGATCCGGTCCGCCGTTACGCGGGCGCCGCCGCGCTCGCCGAGGATCTCCGCCGGTTTCTGGCCGGCGAGTCGATCGCCGCGCGTCCCGTCTCCGCGATGGGCCATTTCATCCGCTGGTGCCGCCGGCGCCCGGCGCTCGCGCTGGTGTGGCTGCTCGTCTGCGCACTCGCGACGGGCTCGTCGCTCGCCGCCGCGAAAATCGCCCGCGAGCGTGCCCGCACCGCCGACGCACTGGCGCAGGCGCGGCTCGCGGAAGCCGGCGCGCGCGAGCGCCTGCGCGAGGCTCGCCTCGCCGAGGCCCGCGCGGTCCGGCGCACCGCCGAGCCCGGTCGCCGCGCCCAGGCGCTCGCCGCCCTCGCCGAGGCCGCACACGTCCATCCGGGCGCCGATCTGCGCGCGGAAGCCGCGAGTGCCTTGATGCTCACCGACGTCCATCCGGAGGAGACCTGGGATCTCCGGATCGGATCGCCGGGACAAATCGCCTTCGATCCGTCGGGGCGCCTCGCCGCCTTTGAGCCCCGCGATGGCAGCGGGCTGTTGCGCGATCCCGCCTTCTTGCGGCGATGGGGCGAGGCGACGCCGCTCCTGCAACTCGAGCGTCAGCCCGCCCCGCCGGTCGGCCCGCTCCGGTTCAGCCGCGACGGTTCAATGCTGATGCTTCGCTTTCGGGACGAAACGCTGCGCGTGTGGCGCACCACCGAGTCCCGCCCGTTTCTCACGATCGGCGCCCGTCCGCTGCCGGGCCGGGCACAGTTGGTCGAAGACCTGAACGACGACTACGATTTCAGCCCGGACGGAAGATTGCTCGTGCTCGGTCTGCCGGGCAGGGGGCTCTCGCTCCACCGCATCGCCGACGGCGCGGAAGTGGCGCGATGGGAGGAGGGCGATTGTTTTACGACGGTGCGGTTTTCACCCGACGGGAAACACGTCGCCGCCACCGGCAGCGCCACGACCCTCGCGCTGAACCGGGTCTGGATTCTCTCCGCCGACACGTGGACTCCGGCGCAAATCCTGACCCTGCCAAACCCGAGCACGAAGGTCGCGTGGACGAGCGACGGCCTCCTGCTGGCCGTCGGCCTGCTCGACAACACCATCGCCGTCTATGACTCGCGCGACGGACGCCTGCTGCAAAAGCAGCCGACGGGCGAACGGGGCGTCGTCGCCCTCGCGATCGTCGGCGGCGACGCGCTGCTCGCCGCGCGCAGCTCCAGCCCGCTCATCCATCTGACCGGTTTTGCAACCGGGGAACCGGTGGTCGCGATCAACGAGGTCTCGCCCGGCCTGCTCAGCGCCACCTCCGCCGTGGACACGTTCGTGACCGCCTCGCTCGAGGGCGTGGCGACCCGCTGGCGGGTGGATCGCCCCGCGGGATTCTCCGTCATCCCCGCGCCGCGCGTCGACGGTTACCATTTCAATTCGACCGAATGCGGCTTCGACGTGACGCCCGACGGCCGCTGGTTCGCCGTGGCGCTGGGTCGCTACACCCAGATTCGCGACGCCCGCACGGGCCGGCTCGCCTTTGAACTCGATACGGGAGTCGCCAGGGGTTTCGACGTTGCCGCCGTGGCCCTCGGGCCGGGTGGCGACACGCTGCTCCGCTGCTCGCAGCTTACGGGCCTGCAGCGCTACCGGTTCAACGCGACAGAAGCGAGGGAGGTGGTCGTCGGTCCAGCGGAGATGCTCGATCCCGAGCCCGGCTTCGTCATGACCGATCACACCATCGACGGCCGGCGCCTGGTTCTCGTCAACCTCTCCACCGGCGAAATCGAGACACTCGCAGTGGACGCAGTGGGCATCCATCGCCTGGCCCGCTGGAAAACCCCCGGCGCCTACATGGGCGCCTTGAGCCCGGATGGCACGCAGGTGCTCGTCAACTGCGACGGGGCCGGCCCGGACGCCGCGCGCCAGCGGCTGCGCGTGCATCGCGCGGCCGACGGCGGCGTCGTCGCGGAACTGCCCGGCCCGGCATTCGGCGAGGCCGCGTGGAGCCGCGACGGACGGACGGCGCTGACCTCGAACGACCAGAAAACCAGCACGCTCTGGGACACCGCCACGTGGCGTCCCAAGGCCACGCTGACCGGCGCGTCGGGCGGCAATATCACCACGTTCGCGCTCGCCGGGAGTGGCGACTACGCCGCGATCACCCGCGACGAGCGCCTGCACCTCGTGTCCACGCGGGACGGCGCGGAACTGGTGAGCTTCGACGTGCCGGTCTCCTCCGGCCTGGCGGTCTCGATGCGCTTTCTTCCCGATGGCAAACGGTTCGCCGTCCTCTGGCGGGATGGACGCATCGACCTCTTCGATCCCGGCGCGCTGCGGGCGGCCCTGGCGCCGCTCGGCCTCGCGTGGTGATTTTCCCGGTCGCCGCAAATCGCGGCGTGCGATCAGGCCTCCCAGTAGACAATCCGCCCGCACTGGTCGCACGTGGCCAGCGCGCCGGCGCCGTCCACGCCTTTCCCGCGCGCCGTGGAATCGACCTCGCTCGAAACCTTCAGGTGGCAGCCGCCGCATTTCCCGTCGTGAATCGGGACGACCGCCGGCATGTTGCGCGCCGCGATGCGGTCGTAAATCCGCACCCGTGCCTCGCCGACCGGCGGCCGCGCCTCCGCGACCGCGGCCTGCGCCGCCTGCAGCTCCGTCGTCAGACTCGTTTCGCGCTCCCGCAGCATCTTGATCCGCGCCTCGTGGCCGGAGATGTTCGCCTTCAATTCCGCCTCCGCCGCGGCAAACCGCTTCTTCGCCTCGTCGATCGAATACATCACCTCGAGCTCCTGGCCCTCGAAGTCGCCGATTTCCTTCTGCGTGGTTTCGATCTGGTGGCCGAGCGCCTGGTATTCGTCGTTCTTTTTGACGAGCGACTGCTGCGTCCGGTATTTCGCGAGTTTCTCCTCGGTGGAACCGATCTCGGTCTCGAGCAGTTTCTTTTTCGACTCCAGCGCCCGCACTTCCGTCCGCGCCGTCTCGATCGCGGCCTTCTCCGCGGCGATTCGCTGCTCCACCAGTGCGATGTCACGCGGCACCGCCTTCAGTTGCGCCTCCAGGGCCAGTCGCTTGACATCGCGGTCTTGGAGGATGAGCAACGCTTCGACGGTGAGGTGAGCCATGCGCCCATCACTGTGCAACCGGCGCCGCGGCGGTCAAACGAAAGCTCCGGCCCTCACCGGCCGGTCCCGGCGGTCCGCGCCATTTCCCGCGCGCGCTCCAGGTTGGCGCGCACATTCGGGTCGGCGGGCTTGAGGCGCAACGCCTCCTCGTAAACCGGCACCGCCTCCGCGGGGCGGTGCAGCATCAGGAGCGCTCCCGCGAGATTGCTGCGCGCCTCGACCTGTCCCGGCGCGAGCCGCACCGCCTCGCGGAACGCGGCGACGGCCTCGGTCATCTGCCCGAGCTTCACGCGCGCGTTCCCCAACCGGAAATGCGTTTCCGCCGCGTCAGGCTTGAGCCGGGCGGCGGTCTCATAACGCGTGACCGCTCCCGCCACGTCACCCGTCTGATAAAGCATCTGCGCCAGGTTGAACTGGTTCTCGGCCGAGTCCGCCTGCAGCCGGACCGCGCTCGCGCACTCGACCACGGCCTCGTCGAACCGGCCGAGCTTGGCGAGAACCGTCCCGAGGTTGATGTGCGCGCCGGCGGACTCCGGCTCCAGCCGCACCGCCTCGCGGTAATGGGCCGCCGACTCTTCCAGCCGGCCCGCCCGGTCGAGGCTGAACGCAAGGCTGAACTGCGCCGTGGCGTCCGCCGGCGCCAGCGCCACCGCCGCTTCGCCATGCGCGATCGCCTCCTCGAAACGCCCGGTGCCTTCGGCGATTTCCGCCAGCGTATAATGCGCCCGGACGTTTGCCGGCCATTTCGCCAGATTGTCGCGCCAGATCGTCTCGACGGTCCGGTAATCCGTATTGCGCGCCAGCGTGACCAAGCTGCCGGCGACCGCCAGCGCGCCGGCGACCCAGAGTCCGCGCCGTCCCGTCAGGTTCCAAACCGCCGCCATGGCCAGCGTGACGACGGCCGCCAGCGGCAGATACATCCGATGCTCGGCCATCGTCTGCGTCACGAGCGGCACCACGCTCGAACTCGGTGCGAGGATGACGAAAAACCACGCGCCTGCAAAGCCTGCCTGCGGCCACCGCCACAACGCGACGACAGTCGCCGCCAGCAGCGCCACCAACAGCCCGGCCTGCGGCAGCACCGCCAGCGGATCGCGCACGACGCCGGTCCCATAGTCGAGCACCAGCGGATGCGGCCACACCGCCAGCCGCAGATAAAGAACCACCGCGCGACACTGCGTCAGCGCATACTCCCACGCCGCGACGCCGTGACCGAACCCGACCGTCCCGCCGCGCCAATCCGATCGCGCCACCAGCGCGGCCACGACGAGCCAGCTCGACGCGAGCGCGAGGTGCAGCCGCTTTCGTTGCCGCCACGCCGCGCGGAATGAGCCCGCGAGGAAGGTTCGATCGTAAAGAAACACCAGCAACGGGGCGGTGGCCACGACCTCCTTGGTCGCCGCTCCGATCCAGCAGGCCGCAACGGCCAGCGCCGCCCAGCCGCGCCCTGCGCCCATTTCCGCGCTGCGGATGAATCCATAAAACGTGAGCAGATAAAACAGCCCGACCATCGACTCCGTGCGCTGGATCACGCAGGTCACCGACTCCGTCTGGAGCGGATGCACCAGCCACAGCAGCGCGCAACAAAAGGCCACCGGCGTCGCGTGGTCCGTGACCGCCTCCCTTGCGCCGAGCCGGAGCGTCCGCCGGACCACTCCGAACAGCGCCAGCCCGGCGCCCAAGTGCACCAGCACGTTGAACAGGTGATAGCCCCACACGTCTTCGCCGCCCAGCCAGCGGTTGACCGCCAGCGACAGATTGACGACCGGCCGGCCCGCGACCCCGGCTCCCCGCACCACGGGCGACGCGAGTGGCTCCAACGACGAGCGCAAATTGCGAATCGTCGGGTTGTTCGTGATCGACGGGATGTCGTCGAACAGGAAGGGCGCCGACAACGCGTTGAAATACGAGACCAACGCCGCCGCCGCCAGGACCAGGCCCGCGCATCGGACCCCTCGCGCTGAACGCGTTTCCTGGCCATTTTCCGCGCGAGAATCGAGCAACGCCACGCCCGACCCGATACGCACTGGCCCGCCGCTTGGCAAACCAAGTCCCCTTTTGGTGGTCAGTCGGGGTCAAAAAGCGCCCGATTCGGGCCGTCCGCTGGGCGAAATCCCCTCCTTTTCCCGGCCTTACCCGGGAGGGGGATAGCCCCCCGGGCGTCAAGCCCCTTAATCGCGAAAAAACAGCGGTTTCCGGCCCCGATTTTTCTCAAAAAAACCCTCGCCACTGTTGGCGTTCCGCGAGAGGATTTTCCTTTCATTTTTCACCCTCACCAACCCTTTCATGGCCGATCAATCCGACGCAGAACGCAACCTAATCAACCAGGCCGGCGCCGACGCCTACGACGCCTCCAAGCTCGGAAAACTCGAGGGACTTGAGGCCGTTCGGAAGAAGCCTGGCATGTATATCGGCGGCACCGACGAGCGCGCGTTGCACCACTGCGTTTCCGAGGTCCTCGACAATTCCGTCGACGAACATCTCGCCAACTTCTGTTCCCGCATCGAGGTCAACATCCACGTCGACGGTTCGATCAGCATCCGCGACAACGGCCGTGGCATCCCGGTCGACATCCATCCGACCTACAAGATTCCCGGTGTCGAGATGGTCCTCACGACGCTCCACTCCGGCGGCAAATACGGGCAGGGCGGCTACAAGTTCTCCGGCGGCACGCACGGAGTCGGCGCCAAGTGCGTCAACGCGGTCTCGGAGTGGTTCGAAGTCGAGGTCTCCCGCGGCGGGTCCGTCCACCACATGAAATTCGAGCGCGGCAAGACCGTGCAAAAGCTCGAGGTCGTCGGCAAGGCCAAGGGCACGGGCACCTACATCACGTTCAAGCCCGACGCGGAAATCTTCCGCGACACCACCGTCTTCCAGGCCAGCCGCATCAGCCAGCGCCTCCGTGAACTCGCGTTCCTCAATTCCGGCCTCGAAATCATTTTCACCGACGAACGCCCCGCCGAGGCCAAGCCGGAGCGCTACTATTACAAGGACGGCGTCGAGGAGTTCGTGAAGCAGATCAACCAGGGCAAGCAGGCCCTCCACCCGAAACCGATCCGCTTCACCAAGGAAACCAAGCTCCAGCTCGACGAAAAGCCCGCCGAGATCCACTGCGAGGTCGTCCTCCAATACAACGACACCTACAACGACCAGGTCCTCTGCTACACCAACACGATTCACAACCCGGACGGCGGCACGCATCTCTCCGGCTTCCGCAGCGCGCTCACCCGCGCGATCAACCAGTTCTCCAAGGCCAACAATCTCCTCAAGGACAAGGATCCGCAGATCACCGGCGACGACGTGCGCGAAGGCCTCGCCGCCGTCATCTCCATCAAGCACAGCGATCCGAAGTTCGAGTCGCAGACCAAGGTGAAGCTCCTCTCGCCCGAGGTGGAGAGCGTCGTCGGCTCCGTCACCTACGAGGGGCTGATGCAATACTTCGAGATGAACCCGCCGATCGCGAAGCGCATCGTCGACAAGTCGCTCAACGCCGCCCGCGCCCGCGAGGCCGCGCGCAAGGCCCGCGAGACCGTCCGCAAGGGCGCGCTCTCCGGCGGCGGCCTTCCCGGCAAACTCGCCGACTGCTCCGAGCGCGATCCCGAGTTTTCCGAGATGTTCATCGTCGAGGGCGACTCCGCCGGCGGCTCCGCCAAGCAGGGCCGCAACCGCCAGAATCAAGCGATCCTCCCGCTGCGCGGCAAACTCATCAACACCGAGAAGGCCCGCCTCGACAAGGTGCTGTCGAACGAGGAAATCCGCACCCTCATCACCGCCTGCGGCACGGGCATCGGCGAGGGCGACGAATCCGTCGGCGGCTTCAACGCCGCGAAGGCGCGTTACCACAAGATCATCATCATGACGGACGCCGACGTGGACGGCTCCCACATCCGCACGCTGCTCCTCACGTTCATCTACCGCCAGATGAAGGGTCTCATCGAACGCGGCTACGTCTACATCGCCCAGCCGCCGCTCTACAAGATCAAGCGCAAGAAACGCGAGCAATACGTCGACAATGACGAACAGCTCAACCGCATCCTGCTCGAACTCGGCTCCGAGGATGTCGTGCTCGCTCGCCTCGGGGCCGAGGCGCACACGTTCTCGCCCACGCAGGTCGACAAGATCGTCGAGCATCTCGCCGCGCTCGAAAAACTCGGCGCCGGCGTCACGCGCTATGGCGCGGAGCTCGGCGAATTCCTCGACACCCACGATGCCGCCACGCTCGCGCTTCCGCGCTACGTCGCGCGCATCCGCCAGGGTAACCAGGAGAGCCACGAATTCCTGCGCGACGAAGCCGCCCGCGCGAAATTCCTCCAGTTGCACAAGCTCAATGCGGACATGACCGAGCAGGTCGAGGTCCCCGGAAACGGCGAGGCCGGCTCCGCCCCGCCGTTCCCGGCGGAGAGAAAACCCGCGTCCGCGCAGAAGCGTGTCACGATCCACGAAATCTTCGAGAGCACCGAGATGACGAAGCTGCTCAAGGCCCTCGCCGCCACCGGCCTCGACATTGCAAAATTCGGCGCCACGGAAGATGCGCGCTTCACGATGACGGAAAACCCCGGGCAGAAGAGCGAGGTCAAGACCGGCCTGCGCAGCCCGCTCGAGATCGTCGCGCAAATCCGCGCCAACGGCCGCAAGGGCCTCAGCATCCAGCGCTACAAGGGCCTCGGCGAAATGAACCCGAAGCAGCTCTTCGAGACGACGATGGATCCCGAGAAGCGCCGCTTGCTCAAGGTGAACATCGACGATGCCGCGAAAGCCGACGCGCTCTTCACGCTCCTCATGGGCGACGAAGTCCCGCCGCGCCGCCAGTTCATCGAGGACAACGCGCTGAACGTCCAATTCCTCGACGTGTGAGAAAGGTCATCGGTCAGAGGTCATGGGTTATGGGTGCTTGAAACCCGCAGCTGCGTGACCGTCGACCCATTACCTATCACCCATAACCCATCGCCCATTCGCCCGTGTCCACCGCTCCCGAAAAACTCTCCTCGGCCAACATCACCGACATCATGCAGACGGCCTACATCGAGTATTCGATGTCCGTCATCGTCTCGCGCGCCCTGCCCGACGCGCGCGACGGCCTGAAGCCCGTGCAACGTCGCGTGCTCTACGCGATGATGCGCGAAGGCTTGCTGCACAACCGCCCGTTCGACAAGTGCGCCGGCGTCGTCGGTGAAGTGCTGAAAAATTACCACCCGCACGGCGACTCGTCGGTTTACGACACGCTCGTCCGCCTGGCCCAGCCGTGGGTCATGCGTTATCCGCTGATCGACCCGCAGGGCAATTTCGGTTCCGTCGATGGCGATCCGCCGGCCGCCTATCGTTACACCGAGGCGCGGCTGAAGGATATCGCCGAGGATTTGTTGAAGGACATCGAGGAAGACACCGTCGACTTCGTTCCCAATTACAAAGAGTCGACGACGGAGCCGACCGTGCTCCCGTCCGCGCTGCCCAATCTGTTGATGAACGGCTCGACCGGCATCGCGGTTGGCATGACCACGAACATCCCCCCGCACAATCTCGACGAGATCATCGACGCGACGTGCGCCATCATCGACCACCCGCGCATCTCCGTCGACGACCTCTGTAACATCGTCAAGGGGCCCGACTATCCGACTGGCGGCATCATTTCCGGCCGCGAGGGCATCCTCAGCTACCTGAAGACCGGCAAGGGCATCGTCCGCACGCGCGGCAAGGCCCACACCGAGGAACTCAAGGGCGGCATGGAGCAGATCGTCATCACGGAGATCCCGTACAACGTCAACCGCAACACCCTCGTCCTTCGCATCGCGGAACTCGTCGGTGAAAAGCAGATCGACGGCATCCGCGATCTCCGCGACGAGTCCGACGAAAACACGCGCATCGTCATCGAGCTGAAGCGCGGCGAGCAGGCGAAGGTCGTCATCAACCAGCTCTTCCAGAAGACCGCGCTCGAATCCTCCTTCGGCGTCACCCTGCTCGCCCTCGACAAGAAGCGGCCGAAGCAGATGAACATCAAGGAACTCATCGAGTGCTACATCGAGCACCGCCGCGATGTCGTCACCCGCCGCACGCAGTTCCGCCTCCGCGAGGCGCTCGACCGCGCCCACATCCTCGAGGGCTACATCATCGCCCTCGATAACCTCGACGACTTCGTCAAGATCATCCGCGCCTCGCAAAATCGCGAGGAGGCCAAGGTTCGCCTGATGGCGAAGTATCCCCTCTCCGACCGCCAGACCGACGCGATCCTCGAGCTCCGCCTCTACCAGCTCACCGGACTTGAGCGCGGCAAGATCGAGGCCGAATACCTCGCCCTCGAAAAACTCATCCTCGAACTCCGCGCGATTCTCGAGTCCGAGTCCGTCCTGATGGCGCTGATCAAAAAGGAACTCGGCGAGATGAAGGAGAAATACACCTCGCCGCGCCGCACCGAGATCGTCGCCGCCGCCGAGGACTTCCGCATGGAGGACGTCGTCCCCAACGAGGGCTGCGTCATGACCGTCTCCCACGCCGGCTTCATCAAGCGCACCCGCGTCGCCGACTACCGCTCGCAGAAGCGCGGCGGCAAGGGCGTCATCGGCGCCGAGACCTACGAGGAGGATT
>CALFNN010000052.1 GCA_937902925.1 uncultured Opitutaceae bacterium | reverse complement strand
GCCCGGTTGATCTTGGACATGACGAAATCCACGGCTTGATCGACCAACTCGAAGACCGTGCCCTCATAAAGTTGATAGGACGGGATTGGCTTTTGCATTTCCGTGCCGTGGAAGTGGAGGCACTTGACATGGGACGTCAGAAGAAAACGCTGCGGGCGTCGGCCAAAAAGCAAAACCGCCGCATGGCTGGGGTGATCGCGATCAAGCAGGTCCAGATGAACGAGAGCGTCCCGCAGGGGTGTGGCCGGCGGGACCGCGAAATCGCGGCTGCGCTGCGCACGGGCGAGAAACGCCGTCATTTTTTCGGGTGAAAGATCGTCGAGCGTGGCGCGCGGGCACGCGGCCGCATCGAACGGCAGGCTGCGGATGTCGCCCGTCCGTTCCAAATGCTCGACGAGACTGGCATAGACCGCGGCGATGAGTTCGGGCGCGGTCTCGAAACGGCGGCGGATGACTTGATCGCCGGCCTTGCGAATGAGCGCCAGCATCTTGGGATGCCGGGTCGCGTCGCTGGCGCCTTTCACGAAGACGAGGCGCTCTTTGCCGCGGGCCGTGGCTTGATCGAATTCACGCTCGGTGGGCGAGACTCCGGTGGCGTCTTCGTAACCGTAGTCCTGACCGAAAAGACCCACGTAAACATCGCAACGATCGACCTCGCTCAAATACACGTGGTCCGCCCGCCGTCCGGACGCCGGCAGATCCTCGAACAGGAAGACATCGAAGAACCGGCGCAACAGCGGGTCGCTGTGCACAAATTGCTTCAGCGCCCGGCGTTCCGCCGCCAGCTCCTTCTGCACGGAGCTAATAAACAGAGAAGAGCGCGCGTTCGCTTGGGGCATCGTTGGTAGGGTGGGCTACACCGTTGGAAGAGTCCAAATCTGAAATGGCGGGTGACACGATTTTAGGAGTCGTGGGCGTCGCCGGCACGGTGGGTGTCGGGAGCGCCGCAGGTGCGGTTGGCGACGTAGACGCGGCCGCCTGTTCCGCGAGACTGAAGGAGACTTTTTGTGCCATGCGGCGCTTGTGATCGGCGGCGAGATGGCCGTAAACTTTGTCGATGAGACCCGTGCCGGACTCGTGGCCGAGCCATTCGGCGATGGTCTTGAAGTCGAGGCCCGACATCACGCAGTAGCTCGCGAAGAAATGGCGGAGGTCGTGAAACCCAACCCATTGCAGGCCGACTTGCTCGCGAATGATAAACATGCTGCCGCGCAAATCGCGCGTGGGAACGTCCCGGCTGCCGCGCTGGGGCGACGGAAACATGAATTTGCAATCGGGCGCGCGGCGCGCGTGCATCGCGCACAGATGGGCTTCGAGCGCCGGATTGAAATCCACCACGCGGGCCTTGCCGTTCTTGGCGAGACCGTCGCTGCCGAACGTGACCTGGCGCAGCGGGAACGAAACGTCCCGCCATTTTAGCCGGAGCGATTCGCGGTAGCGCCCGCCGCTGTAGGCGAGGAAGCGGATAAAATCGGCGAAGATCGGGCCGGAACGGTTGGTCGAGGCGTCCGCCGCTTGGCAGAGCAGGGCGAATTGCTCGTCCTGAAGGAGAGGGCGCACCTTCGGTTTCCAGCGGAGCGGTTTGATTCCCTCGGTCGGCAGGCGGTCGTTGATGTAGCCATTGTCCCGCGCGAATTTCAGGACCTGCCGCAAGTGGATCAGATCGATGTTCACGGTGCGCGGATTCCGGCCGCCGCGGAGCCGTTTTTGCATGTGGGAATTGATCATCAGGCGCGTGATCGCATTCACCCGCACGCGGCCCAAATGCCGCGTCCACCGGCGCAGGCTCTGGCCTTCGCGGTCAAGGGTCGCTTTGCACTTGAGCCGGTGCTCCAGCGATCCGTGAAACTCCAAGTAACGGTCGCAGCAGACGGAGAAGAATGGAATGATCAGGGGCTCCCAGGCTTTGTCGCCCTGATCCCGGATGCGGCGCTTGCGCGCCATTTCGGCGATGCAGTCGGGCACGGTGGTCGATTCGAGCGGGATGCGGCGAGGCGTCATCCGGCCATCGGGGCGCTCTACTCGGAGCATCATGTAGCACAAACCGTTTCGCTCCGATAATCCCGGAACCCGCTGGCCAAACTCGTCAACAACTCCCTTGTAATCATCATACATGGGAGCCTCCGATTGTTTGGCGTTGGGTTGGATTGTTCTGCATTGGAAGCGTCGTTTGTAGCCTGAACCAGCACATTCGACGCTGCGCTTTTACTATCAAAAAACACGCAACCTTGCGAGGATTATTTGAATACAGTCTCATGGCAGACCACAGACTGCCAGACCTCAAAATCTACCGACGAAAGTCTTGTGGGTTCGACCCCCACCCCGGGCATTTATCAGAGTTTTGGATACAGTGGACAGCGTGCGCCAAAGCTGGACAATCTTCCTCCGTTGCAACGACTTCTGAAGCCACGACCGCCGAACCCGATTTTTCGACTTGGACAGTCTTGGACACCAAAACCCGGTTTTGGCCGGAAATAAGTGGAGAACTACGTGGAGAGATTTGAGGCGCTTTTGCCGGCAGGGAAGCGGCCGTTTGGCCGATTCCAAGTGGAGAACCGCATGGAGTGACCGGCGCCGCCATCGCCGCGAGCGACTCGATCCCTTCCGCTAGCGGCAGCTTCGTGGTGTCGGTATAGGTCCAGTCCGTCAGGCGCAGGCTCTTGTGTCTGGCCAATTGCATGATCACGCGCGAATGCACCCCGTGTTTCTGCAGTTGGCTGATGAACGTCCGGCGAAACGTGTGGATACCGACCGGCCGGCCCAAATTATCTTTCAAGGGGATTCCCACCTTGGCCATGTCGCGACGCAACGTGTCGGGATCGGCCACGCCGCGGCGAAACACCAGCATGTTGGCCTGCCAGTTCTCGGGGCGCGCGGCCCGCAGTTCAGACGCCAACGCCGTTAAGATCGGCAGCCAGTCGGCCCGACGAGCCTTCGTCGCCTCGGAGCGCAGGAAAAAGCCCGGATTCTCATCGAGGTGAATATCGCCCCAGCAAAGCCGTTTGGCTTCCTGCCGCCGCAAGCCGGTGAAAGCCATCAGGCGGTAGAAAAACCGTCGCTGGGGTTTGGCGATGTCGAAAAGCTTTCGCAGTTCATCGGCGGAAAAGGCGCGTGGTCCCTGCGGATATCTGACCGGCACATCCAGATTTTCCACGCGCTTCAGGGGATTGGGAATCTCGTAGTTGCGGTCGACCCAGTTGAAGAACGCCCGCGCCGCCTCGTAGTAATTATTTAACGTGCGCGCCTGATAGTCGGTTTGAGCATCCCGCCATTCGATAAACTTCCGCGTGGTCACATCCGCCATGCACGACCAACGGCACCCTTTGGCCAAGGCCAGGAAACGCAGCTTCACGATGCGCACGTGATCCGCGGACCGGCCATTTTTTTGCAGGCCATCCAGGTATTCGTCCAACAACTCGGGGAGAGGACGCCGTTTGGCTTTTCGCGTGAACGCCGCCGGGATCAGTTCAACGGATTCACGCTGGGCGTCTTCATGGATTTCCCGAAGCAGCTTGTCGGCGACTTCCTTGACGGTGGTGTGCAAGGTGACCTCGTGCAGCTTCGGGTTATCGCCGACCTTGTAGCGCCCCCGATACGTCCGGTGCCTGGCGTCCGGCGGAATGAGATATTTAAGCACGGTCGCCTCCCGCCCCGAGGTAGGCCAGAAGTTTGCTCCGCCAGATCAGCCACCGGCCTCCTTCTTTGAAGGCGGCGGTGAGTTTGCCCGACTCGATCCGTCGACGGACGGTTTTACGGGAGGAGCGCATTTCAGCCGCCATTTCGGAAATGAGCAGCAGTCGGTCGTTTTCGGGGGGCGATTTTTCTTTGTTCATTTTTGTCCTCTCTTTTCAATTTTTGTTTCCGCCCTTGGCGTGCCACCGCGCGAAAAGGGCCGCAGCGTCATGGCTTCGATTCTGCGGGATTATTTTTCTCTGAATTAGGCTCCCGAAGAATCACGCGATTGGGTGACATTCTGGTCGCCATCGCCTCAGCCATCAGCGCATCGCGTTGTTTGCGAAAGAACTTGATCACGTCGAACGTCGCGGGGTCGATTCTCGGCGCCTCGTCCTCGGCTAAATTCATCACATCATGGCGCATGGTCGTGAGGTCCTGATTCAATTCATCGATCGCAGAGACTAGCGCATATTGTTGCGGCGTCAGTCGTTTTTCCATCGGACCGCCTTTGGCCCGATAGCGGCGTCGGTATTCCTCGATGATCCACGGAATCGTGACGTCGACCGGATTCGCCTCGTCCATGATGCCGGTGCATTCTTCGACGCAGTCGTTCACGAACTCATTTGGATTCATCCCCAACACCTGGGACTTGCTGAGGACATGTGGCACGAGTTTCTGGCGGAGGCTCAGGCCGATGCGTTGCGGAGATGCTTTCTTTTTTTTCATTGGGAGAGCAGATGACGTTGGGATCGAGGAGAACAGGTTTTTCTAAATTGACAACATGTTTTAACATGCTAACACATGTATTCGTGATTAAAAGCCCTGCACCGTCAAGCCCCGATGCTCTGGCCGCAGCGCGGCGCGCGGAAGCCGGAGGGTTCGCGCTAGCGCCAAGCGGCGCCCTGCTCCGGCACCGGGCCGGAGCCGCCATGTAAGTCCGGAGCCGAGCTATGTTCACGATGGCAAAGATCCGGAGTGGCTCGACCTACCTCGGGGAGCATCTCACTGCGAACGACTACTATTCGGAGAAGGAATCCGTCACCGGTGCTTGGCTCGGCCAGGCCGCAGAAAAACTTGGACTCGCAGGCCGCGAAATCGGCGCCAATGATCAAGCGTTCGAGCGACTGCGTTGTAACCGCCATCCACTCACCGGCAGGAAATTGACGGCGCGGACGGGCGCAGGCCGAATCGCTTTTTTGGATTTTCAGTGCTCGGCGCCGAAGAGTGTTTCGTTGCTGGCCGTGACGTTTGGCGACGCGCGGTTGCGTCAGGCACATCGTGATGCCGTCAGCGTTGCCTTTGCCGAACTGGAGCGATTCGCCGCGCGGCGAGTGCGTTGTGGCGACGCCGCGTGGTCGGAGCAAACGGCGATCACCGGTAACCTCTGCGCCGCGCGTTTCGAGCACGACGCCTCGCGGGCGCTCGATGCGCAACTCCACACGCACCTCGTCACGGCCAACGCGACCTTCGATGCCAAAGCCGACAAATGGTTCGCGCTCACTGAACGCGAAATGGTCGAGGCCATCCGCTACGCGGGTAAAGTCTATCAGAACGAACTCGCTCGCGGCGTGCTCGCCGCCGGCTACGAAATCGAAGCCGTCCGCACCGAGCGCGGTGTCGTCGAAGGTTTCGAAGTCGCTGGCGTGAGCGCCGAGGACCGCGCCACGGCGTCGAAACGCCGCGCGCAGATCGAAATAGAAATTGCAGTGTTCAGGAAAAAACACGGACGGGAGCCAACGACGCGCGAGATCCACGGCATCACGACTCAGACCCGCAGCTCAAAACTCGCCGAAATCACCACGACGGAGGTTCGTCGGCGTCAGCGGGCGGATTTTTCGCCGGGGCGCGTGCAGGCGCTCGAAACGCTGGTCGATGCGGCTCGTCGTCGCGGACCGGTGGCACTTACCAAACCGGGCGAGGCGGAAGCGCTCGCGCAGGCACGCAACCATTTGTTCGAGCGCGCAAGCGTCCAGCGTGGTCACGTAGTGCTCGCCGAAGCCCTCAATCAAAACCTTGGCGGCCTCTCGCTTGAAAATCTCAAGCACTCGCTCAGCGCAGGAAAGGCGACCGACTGTGTGGCGTTAAAGCCTGACGAGCACGGCCTGCACGCGGCCTATGCCACGCGGGAAGGATTGCGGCAGGAACTCTCCGCCATCGCGGTCGTCAACGGCGGGCGCAA
>CALFNN010000051.1 GCA_937902925.1 uncultured Opitutaceae bacterium | reverse complement strand
TACCAGAACGATTTTTACCGGGCGATCTTCGCCGGTGCGCGCGAACTCGGTTGGGATGGCGAGCAGGTCTATCGGTTCGCGACGGAAAAGTTGGACCTTAAAACTGCCGTCGCATCGCTCAAGGCACTCGGCCCGGTTCAGTTGAAGGCACTCGCCGGATTCATCCAACGCGAGGTGCGGACGGTGCGCGCCAGTCGCGAACTGGCGGGTGCAGCCAAGCCGAGCTGATCCTATTTCTTACGTGGCGCGGGTGCGCCACAACCGGCGGCCGGCGCGGAGTCTTGGGGACGCGACGAGCGAAGCCGAGCCGGGAGCCGCAGCGTGCTCGCCAGGTGGCGGCCAGCGGAGGCGGACGGCGGGCGAAAGCGAGGAGCGTCCCCATGTCTCCGCGCGCGTGCCGCACGCTCCGCGGGTCCACGAGGGCACGCCGAAACAGCGCAGCGCGGCGTGTCTTCGTGGAAGTCGGGAATAGGCGCAACTGCCAGCCGGGCGACTGCCCCTATTCCCTCCGGGGCGCAGGTCTGCGCCGGTTGACGCTCCGCGTCATGCGACACGCCGTGTGTCGCACTTATGAAGATCGAAACGTTACGCGCAGCGCTAAGGGGTGCTGTGTCTCAGGCAAAAAGTAACGTGGCTACGTTACACAAATCATTACCGCCAAGTCGGATTTAACCACTATGATTCAACCGCGAATCCAGTTCAGTCTCGTGAATGCGAGGCAGTATTTTCGGGAGCACCTGAGTGTGGGTGACTACTATTCCCAAGGGACGAAAGTTGCCGGTGAATGGTTCGGTCAGGGTGCGGAAAAATTGGGACTGCGAGGCACGGTGAACGAGGCGGCTTTCCTTGCGTTATGCGAGGGCATGAATCCGGCGACCGGTCAGAAGCTCGGTCAGCGGATGAACACGGTTCGTCAGGAAGGGGGCAAAGATACCGTCGCCAATCGACGCATCTTTTTCGACTTCGCGATTGCGCCGCCAAAGAGCGTGTCGGTCGTCGCCCTCTATCAAGATGATCGTATTATCGCCCTGCACAATGAGGCCGTCCGGCAAACCATGCTGGAGCTGGAAAAGTTCGCTGAGACCCGCGTGCGGAAGGCCGGACAGAATAGCGAGCGCGTTACCGGAAACCTCGTGACCGCGTGTTTCCGGCACGACACGAGCCGGGAACTCGACCCGCACCTCCACACGCATTGCGTCGTGTTCAACGCGACGTTCGATCCGGTTGAGAATCGCTGGAAGGGGCTGCAACCGGCGGGCATGTATCGCGCCCAAAGTTTTGCCACGAATTTCTACCGGCACGAACTCTGCAAGGGTCTCCGGGCGCTCGGCTACGGGATCGAAAACACGGCCCGTGGTTTTGAAATCAAAGGTGTCCCAACCTCGGTCATCGCGCGGTTTTCAAAACGAAACCAGCAAATCAATGAGGAGACCAAACAGCATTTGGAAATAGGATCACCCGTCACCAACGTGGGCGAACTGCGCAAGCGCATCGCGCACGGCAACCGGCGGCGGAAACTCAAGGACTCGACGGCCGACCGGTTGCGCCCGTCCTGGGCGAAACAATTGACGGCGGATGAAACGAAGGCGCTCGCGGCATTGCGCTCCGTTCAACCACAAACGGCAAAACCGGCCAACGTGGCGGGCATCACCGCGTGGGCCGATGAGCATATTTTTGAACGGCGCTCCGTGGTGAACGATTACGAATTGATGTCGGCGGCGCTGGCGCGTGGTCGCGGCGAGGATTTCGACCTGGCCGCATTGCGCGACGCTATTGAGAAGCGCGCCTACATCCGGGAAGACGGCACGAGCAAACTCACCTCGCGCGAGGTGCTGCGCTGTGAACTCGGGATCGTGGTCGCCGCCCATGACGGCCGCAATGGGCACTCGCCCCTCAACCGGGACTATCGGCCCGCGCCCGCGCTGTCGGAAGAACAGGCGGCAGCCGCGAAACAGATTCTCGCCAGCCGGGATTTCATCACCCTGTTTCGCGGCAGCGCAGGCACGGGCAAGAGTTTCACCTTGCGCGAAGTGACTCAGGGACTCGAGGCCGCCGGCCATCCGGTGGTCGTGCTGGCACCGCAACGCCAGCAAGTCGCCGACCTCTGCGCGGACGGCCTCACCGCCACAACGCTCTCGCACTGTCTTGAAACGAAAACGCTGCCATCGCGTGCGGTGGTGCTCGTGGATGAGGCCGGCCAGATTGGCGGGAAGCAATTGGGCGAACTGGTGGCCTTGGTGAAAACGCATGGTGGCCGATTGATCCTATCGGGTGACACCCGGCAGCATGGTGCCGTGCAGGCTTCGGATGCGTTGCGCGCCATCGAAAAGTTCAGCGGTTTGAAGGCGGCGACGCTGCGGGAGATTCGCCGCCAAGACCCGGCGCGGGCAAAGTCAGAAGCAGAGCGCGCGTTCGTGGCTGGTTACCGCAAGGCGGTAAAGGCGGCTTCGTCCGGCCAGATTGCCGAGTCGTTCGATTGCTTGGATCGACTGGGGTGCATTCGCGAGGTCGCGCCGGATGATCGCCGCGCACTGCTGGCTCGGGAATACCTCGCCAGCCTTGACCGCCATGAACGCGCGTTGGTCGTGGCCCAAACTTGGAACGAGGTGAACGCCATGAATGAAACGATCCGGGCGGAACTCCAAGCGGGCGGGCGCATCGGCTCCGGCGTTGCGTTGAAGACTTTCCAAGCGGTCGATTTCAACGAAGCGCAAAAACAAGATGCGCGGTTCTATGAAGCGGGCCAATTCGCCTACGTGATCAAACGCTACGGACGTTTAGCCAAAGGCGATCTCTGCCCCATCGTCGGGACCAACGAGCGCGGCGTGGTGCTCATCAAGAATGGCCGGCGCTCAACCATGGGCTACCGGCATACCCATCGGCTGGCGATTGCCACCGAACGGGACACCAACATCGCTCGCGGCGACAGGCTGCAACTGAAGTTCAACGGCAAATCCAAGGAGGGTCACGCCATCACCAACGGCGAACTCGTGACGGTGCGCCGTGTTCACGTCGATGGCTCGCTAACGATCGAAGACGACCGTCAAACGGTAAAGACGCTCTCGCCACAACAACGGCTGTTCAATCGCGGCTATGCCGTCACGTCCTATGCCTCGCAGGGCAAGACCGTGGACACCGTGCTGCTGGCGGATGCGGCCTGCCGCGCTGCGACGAACCGCAACCAATGGTATGTCGCCATCTCGCGCGGGCGAAAGCGGGCCATTGTTTTCACGGACAGTAAAGCCGACCTGCGCGCCAGCATCGAGCAAAGCGGGGACCGTGGGCTCGCATTGGAAATGAAACTCCCCGGCTCGCCTGACCGTCGCGGACTGCGTGAACGCCTGCCGGCATGGACGCGCCGCGCAATGGCGGCATCCGAGCGGGTGCGTCTGCATGAGGCCGCCACACAGCTTAACACCCGCAACGCGACGCGGCCCAAAATCACCTTATGAGCACACTACAAGAAACACTCCGACTGCGCCGTGCGGCAGAATTGCCGCACAGTCGCTCGTGCGATCTGTCAGCAGCGCCGGTGCGCACGCTTCAAATTCACTCGTGGAACGGCGACAAATGGGTGTTCCCGTGGGCGCATTTTTCCGCCGCGTGTCATCAGGGCAGCGGCGAAAGCGAGCAATTGGTGCTCTCGTTCGCCAACTATGAAGTCGTCGTGGATGGCGCTCACCTCGCTTTGCTCCTGCCAGAGATCGCCAATTTCCATCTCGATTGCCTGCGCGACATGCCGGCCCAGTTCCGTTCACAGGCGGACAAAAACGAACCGTTCATCAGCCGGCTCTCCGTGCGCTCCGCATCGGATTCCCCCGAGACCGGCGCGCAAACCTCCTGAAAAATGCCGATTTCGTCCAAGAAAGCGCCGGAAGGGTTCGGCTATGCTGGCGATTGCTTGATGGGTTACCTCCCAACGCTAGGATCATTTCCGTGCTAACCAAGGCCGCCCGCCTTCGTCTTTTTCTCGCCCGGCTCACCGCCGCCCCGGTGGCGGCCAGCCATGACGAAGCGTTGGCCCTGATCGCAACGGTCCTAAACGCGGTGGAAGACGAGCACAGCGGCGTTCCGGCCAACCCGGCCAACTGGCGAACCGATGGCCGCATGTATCCCCCGCAATCTGACAATGCACGGGCTTCCGCCGATCTGCCCGGCGTGACGGGCTATCGCAGTGTTGCTCATCGCACTCTGATCGCGTCAAACGGGGCCTTAACCATCATCGAGTTGAGCACGAATACGGTTCTCATCGAAAAGCCCGGTGGCGACGGCAAGGCTGTCCCGTCGCCTGGCAAGTAGCCGCGAGAAATACGGCTTGAAAACTTATTACATGCATGGAATATTACGTGCATGGAATCTTTCCCCGAACCGATTAAAACCTTCCTCGCTGCGCTGGCGGTAAGGGATTCGTCCTTGAAACCCCAAATCGAGCCCGGCGGGGAGAAGGCCGGCAACTGGTGGATCGACCTGCTCGGCAAGAAGCGGAT
>CALFNN010000050.1 GCA_937902925.1 uncultured Opitutaceae bacterium | reverse complement strand
TGGCCGTTGTAGTCGATGCGGAGCCAGACCATGTCCCAGCTCGAGTGATCGGCGAAGGCCACCCGGAAGACGGGAAACTCCGTCGGGCCGACCGCGTAGCGCGACCGCCAGAAAAACGAGAGGGTCCCGCGCTGGGCGTAGATGTTGCCGGGGGCCCAATAGGCCATCACCTGCGAATCGGCGCACTGGAACGCCGGTCCTTTCGCGCCGCCGGGGATGACCTCGACCCCGCGCGATACCGTCGGCTCAGCCTGACCGCTGGCGGCGTAGTCCGCCGTGAGCTCGTGGTCGCCGGAAAGGTAGAACAATAGACCGGTCTCGGCCGCGGCCGCGATCGGCGCGGTGCAGGCCGCCACCAAGGCGACGGAAAGAAGAGCTCTCATGAACGGGGTGATCGGAACGGCGGCACCCTTCGCAAATCGCGAGGCAGGCTTCGCCCTGGATTGATGTGGGGTGGAGGTTCGGTAGCGAGCCGGGGACCGATTCGAACGTGCGGCCCGCTTCGAGCGCCGGACGAACCGGCCCGGAAAAGGTTGGAGTCGGTCACCCGACGATCGGAACAATCGGCAAGCCCGCCCCGCAGCCGGACGCGGCAGCCGCGATGGGGCATCGGCTTGAACGGACGCACGTCGCCACCCATCTCGCACCAAGGGAGCCATCAGCTTGATCGTCTGTCGATTGACGGCGCCCCGTTTTTCAAGTTATAACTTGACATCCGAGGCCACAAATCAAGCTATAACTTGATGCCATCATCCTCCTCACCCCAGGGCTCCACGGGAATCGAATTCACCCGGACTGGCTCCGACCGGTTGAAATCGATCCGCCTGGAACTCGGGCTCGGGCTCCGCGAGGTAGCCGAGCGTCTCGACGTCAGTCCCCAGGCGGTTCACCAATTCGAAAAATCCGAGACCGCCGGCACCATCAGCCTCCGCCAACTCGAAAACGTCGCCCATGCGATGGGCCGCCGTGTCGTCTATGCGCTGGTGCCCGCACGGGCCAGCCGCCGCCCGACCGCCGCACCTGCGGCACCCGCAACCCTCGCCGGCGATGCCGCTCCCGCGCCGCCGCCACCTGTCGAGCACTCGATGTTCCTGGAAAACCTGGCGGCAGACCGGTTCGACTGAGTCCAGGACTCGGCACGCTCGAAAACACTTTCCGGCGTGAATTGCCGGGGTGCCGGGCAGGTTGCGTCGCTCGTTCTTCGCCCCCGGTGCCGCGTCACATAAAAGTCATTTAGGTAACAAGTGGGTGTCTCGCCCGTCCACTCGTTGACCGCGTCTGTTTTCCCCGTGTGATTTGTCCGGCATGTCCGGACCGCCACTCTATCCACTTGCCGGCGCGCAGCGCCTCAGCCGCCGCTCATTTGTCCTCGGGACCGCTTCCTTCGCCGCCGCCGCGCTTTGTTCGTCGCGTGTGCTCGGCGCCGTCGTGAACCTGCCGAAGTTTCCGGCATACCCCTTTCAACTCGGCGTCGCCTCCGGCGATCCCGCGCCGGATGGATTCGTGCTCTGGACGCGCCTGGCGCCGCGTCCGCTCGAAGCTGGCGGCGGCATGCCGTCCGAGCCGGTCGAGGTCGCATGGCAGGTTGCCGAGGACGAGGCGATGGCGCGCGTCGTTCGTCGCGGCGCCGCGGTGGCCAGCCCGGACTGGGCTCATTCCGTGCACGTCGAAGTCGATGGCCTGCGACCGGACCGCTGGTATTGGTATCAATTCAAGGCGGGTGGCGAGATCAGCGCCAAGGGCCGCACGCGCACCGCGCCGGCTCCCGGCACCCTGCCGGAGCGGCTCCGCTTCGCGTTCGCCTCGTGCCAGAAATACGAATCCGGTTATTACACCGCCTTCGAACATATGGCCCGCGAGGATCTCGATCTCGTGGTCCATCTCGGCGACTACATCTACGAAAAGAAGGACCCGAAGAACGCGGTGCGCCATCACCACCTGCCGGAAAGCTTTTCCCTGGACGATTATCGCGCCCGCTACGCGGTCTACAAATGCGATCCCGCCCTGCAGGCCGCACACGCCGCGGCGCCCTGGATCGTGACGTGGGACGACCACGAGGTGAGCAACAACTACGCGAACGCGATCCACGAGCATCCCGATCAGTTTCCACCCGAACAATTCCTGATCCGCCGCGCCGCCGCCTACCAGGCTTACTTCGAGCACATGCCGCTCCGCCGCTCCGCGCTGCCGCACGGGCCCGACATGCTGCTCTACCGCCGCCTCGCGTTCGGACGGCTCGCCTCGTTTCACGTGCTCGATACGCGCCAATATCGGACCGACCAACCCGAGGGCGACGGCGACAAGCCGCCGAGTCCGGTGTTGATGGACCCGAAGGGCACGCTGATGGGCGACACCCAACGCCAGTGGCTCTTCGACGGACTCGAACAGTCGGCGGCCTCGTGGAACGTGGTGGCGCAGCAGATCATGATGGCCCGCCTCGACTCTACTCCCGGCCCGGAAGTCACCTACATCATGGACAAATGGTCCGGCTACGAATTCGAGCGCCGCCGCCTGCTGCGCCATTTTCACGACCGCCACGTCAACAATCCCGTGGTCATTTCCGGCGACATCCACAACAACTGGGCGAATAATCTCATCGCGGATTTCGACGAGCTCGACTCGCAATCCGTGGCGACGGAATTTGTCGGCACCTCGATCACCTCGGGCGGCGACGGCGTCGACCGGCCGGTCGCCTTGGAACAAACACTCTCCGAAAATCCGTTTGTGAAGTATTACAACGACGAGCGCGGTTACGTCCGGTGCGAGGTCACGCCCAGGGAGTGGCGAACCGATTTTCAGACGGTGCCCCACGTGAGCCGGCCCGGCGCGCCGCGCAACACCCGCGCCTCGTTCGTCGTCGAGTCCGGCCGGCCGCAGCTGAACCGGGTCTAGGCCGCCATGAGTCTCCGCTCGACCGCGCTGCTCGGACTCGCCCTGACGGCTTGGTTGTTTCCCGGCGGCGTCCGGGCCCAGTCGACGATATTTGTCACGCGACATGAGGACCGCGGGAGCGCCGAACCGGATCCATCGCTGACCGCCAAGGGATTCTGCCAGGCTCAGGCCCTCGCCGACCTGCTCGCCGACGCCCACATCACGCACATCTACACGACCAACCTCCGGCGGACCCAGCAGACCGCCGCGCCGACGGCGGAGCGCAGTCACGTGGCGCCGGTCGTGGTCGCACAGGAAGATCTCGAGGGTTTGATTGCGAAGATTCGCGCCACCGCGCGACCGGGCGAGTCGACCCTCGTTGTCGGCCACCGCGGCACCGTCCCCCGGATCGTCAAGGCGCTCAGCGGTCAGGACATCGCCCCCCTGGGCAGCAGCGAATACACGCGATTGATCGCCGTCACCCTGTTTCCCGACGGTCACGCCAGCGTCGTCACGTTGCGCCAGGGCGGCAAATGCGCGCCGTAGCGGCCCGCCGGCGGGCAAACGACGCCGGGCGCGAAAGGCGTGGTGCAACTCGCCACGGCCGGCCCGCCGGGACCCGGCGATCCTTTTCCCCGCTGGAAAAAGCTCGACTCGTCCGTTCGCGCGCGGCGCCTTGTGTCCCGGTCCGACCTTCCGCCGCATGCCCGCCCGCCGCCCCCGCCACGTCAACCTGATTCAGCTCGCGGAGCACACGGGCCTCTCCATTGCCGCCGTGTCGTCGGTCTTGAACGGACGCTCGAAAGAGCGGCGGATTTCCGAGGAGTCCGTGAAGCGCATCCGCGCCGCGGCGCAAAAGCTCGGCTACGTGCCGAATATTTTTGCCCGGCAGCTCAGCCTCCACACGCCGGGCACCTCCCAGGCGCTGCTCGCCGTGATCACGCCGTTCGAGGCTCCGCTCACCCTGGTGAGCCACACGGTGCGAGCCCTGCACAACGCGGTGAAGGACCGGAACTCGCACACGCGTTTCACGATCACGATCGAAATGTTCAATGCCGGCGAGTTGAGCCAGCTCCCCGGACTGCTCGACCAGCATCGGTTCAGCGGCGCGATCATCACCAACACGGTGAAAGCCGACGACCGCTTTCTCGCCTCCGCCAGGATTCCCTACCCCGTCGTCCTCATCAACCGGAGCCTCCCGAATTTCGCGTCCGTCCTGGCGAGCCCGGAAACCGGCGGGGCCGCCGCCGGGCTCCTGCTCGCGGCGGGTTGCCGGCAGGTCGCCGTGCTGGTGCCCGCCATGGGGACCGCCAGCACCGCCAGACGCGCGCTCGACTTCGATACTGCCGTGCGGAACGCCACCGGCCGGCGCCCGGCCAGGGTCACGTGCCGTGGCCGGGCGGAGGACGACGGCTATCGCGCGACGCGAGCCCTCCTGCGCCGCCATCCCCCGACCGACGGGCTGTTCGCCACCAACGACGCCCTCGCGATCGGCGCGTATCATGCCATCCGGGAGAGCGGGCGCTCGATCCCGGGCAACATCCGGGTCGTCGGCGTCGGCGATCACGCCGCCTCGCCGCATCTCGCGCCGCCGCTCACCTGCGTCGGGTCGTCCGAGGAACAGTTGCACGCGGAGGCCGCCGAACTCCTTCTGGAGCTCTTCACCGGCCGGGAAGCCGGCACTCCCCACCGGGTGTTGCCGCTGCAGATCGTGCGACGCGCCTCGACGGGAACCTGATTTCCGTCGGGCGCGCGGGATGCCGCGTCGCATTTTCGTCGCTCCGTGGCACTGCGTCATTGACGGTTTGCGCCCGATGCTAAAGGCTTTTAGCAAGGCATGAGCGCTCCTCTCCCATCATCCGCCGCCACCCGCAACGGTCACCGGCCGCCGGACCGGCCTTCGCCCGCCGCGCTGCTGAAACTGAAACGCTGGAACAGCTGCACGATCGCCAACGCGCTGGAGCAGCTCACCCCGGCCGATCCGCGCTCGCTCGTGAATCTCGAGGAGACTCGCGACTTCATGCCCGAGATGGGCCCGATGGTCGGGATCGCGATGACGGTTGTCATCACCGGGGGCGACCCGGCGGCCCGGCACACGAATCCGGAAAATTTTGCCCGCTACCGGGAATATCTCGCCTCACAGCCCGGGCCAAAAATCGTCGTCGTGCAGGACCTCGACCGGCCCGCGTGCTACGGCTCGATCTGGGGCGAGGTCGGCGCCAACATCGCGCGCACGCTCGACTGCGTGGGCACGATCACGGACGGCGCCATCCGGGATCTCGACGAGATGAAAAATGCGGGCTTCAAGGCGCTGGCCCGGCGCCTCGCCGTCAGTCATGCGCACACGTGGCCGGTGCGGTGGGGCTGCGAGGTCGCGGTCTTCGGCACGAGGATCCGGCCCGGCCAGCTCATTCACGCCGACAAACACGGTTTCATCGTCATTCCGGACGAAGCCCAGTCGCAGTTGCTCGACGCGACGCGCGCCTTCGACGACCTCGAGTGCGAGACGGTGATCGCCGCCGCCCGCGAACAGCAGGGCAGGTCGACCACGGAGATCCTGCGGGGCATGGACGCCGCCGCGGCGCGGTTCGCGGCCGAAGCGGGAAACGGCCACGGCCGCATGCGATAGCGCAGGTCTGCACGGTGGGGCCAGTTTCCCGGCGGTGAGGCCGGGGGAAATTCATCGGCCCGACCGCCTTCGCCCGCGCTAGTTCGCCTGAACGCCCGTCCGCTGCCGGAGCGCGCGAAGTTCCGCCCCGAGCGTGTCGCGCGCGGCCCGCAGGTCCGAACTATGGATGATGAAGTTCGCGCCGGCCTCGCACCAGGCGGCCTCCCGCGCGACGGGCATCCAGGAATGAATCCCCGCGCCCAGTCCCGCTGCGCGCGCCTTCCGGAAAATCGTGCCGACCGCGGCCCCGAATTCCGGCGCGTCGTAACGTTCGGGCAGGCCGAGGCTGCAGGAAAGATCGTGCGGACCGACGAGCACGGCATCGAGTCCCGCGACGGCGAGAATCTCGTCGAGCGCATTGATCGCCGGGGCGCTCTCGATGTTGGCGATCAGCACGCTCGCCCGATTGCGTTCCTCAAGGTAGGTTTGGAGCACCGGCTCCAACGGCGCGCGCCCGTCCAGCGCCGCCGCCAGCCGGGCGCCTTTCAGCGGGCGTCCCTTGACCGCGCCCACCAGCGCCCGCACCTGTGCGGCGGTTTCGATGTAGGGCGCCACCAGCGCACAGGCTCCGCCGTCCAGCGCCTGGCAGGCGGCGTCCGGATCGGGCGAGGGAATGCGGACGACCGGCGGCAATCCCGCGTGGCGATAGGCCTGGCACATCCACGACAACTTCTCGCGGTCGATGGCGATGTGCTCGGTGTCGATGAACACGAAGTCCGCGGGCAACTCCGCCAGCATCGAAACCCAATGCGGCGAAGTCGACGCGACCATCGTGCCGAAAAGCCGCCGGCCGGAACGAAGGCCCTCGGAGAATTCAAGCGGGGTCATCGATGGAAACCGGCGGCTCCGCCGGTGCGGTCGCCCGGCAGGGCGCCGGGCGAGCGCTCAAGCGAATCTCGGACAGGTCGGTCCGCCATTTTCAAAACCGGCCGCTCACGCCGAAGTTCAGGTGCACGCCGTAGGTGCCAATGCGGTTGCGGTGCCGGGGTTCCACGTTGGTCGTATACTCCGCAGTGTGGTTGAAGATGTTGACCCCATCGATGTAGAATTCGAGCTTCGGGCTCACCTTATACTTGATCGTGGCGTCCACCGTCGGATCGGTCTGGACCACCGACTCGTCCTCCGGGGCCGGGGCATACGAGTCCAGGTAGCTGCTCTTGAAGTGATAGGTGACGCGCGCCTCGAACCGCCGGGTGTTGTAGACGCCGCCGATGTTCCACGTGCGCGGCACGAAGTGCGGGAGGGCCGAGGCGCCGTCGGCAAAGGAACCCTGCGTCCAGATGCCCGTGTAGTTGACGAAGCCGGAAAGTCCGTTGAACGGCGCCGGCAGGAAGCGGAACTGCTGGCTGTAGTTGGCCTCGAGTCCCTCGACCTTGGCGCTGCCCACGTTGCCGGTCGTGTAGAGATCGTAGCCCTCGTAGTTGCCGTTGAAGCCATTGTCCGCGCCGTCGGGGATGACCTGGTGAATGCTGTAAATGAAGTTGCTGATGTCCTTGTGGAACACACCGACGGAAAGGACGCCCGCGGGCTCGATGTAGTATTCCGCCGACAGGTCGTAGTTGCGCGTGTAATCCGGCTGGAGGCCGGGGTTGTTCTGGTTGACCTGGCCAAGGCCCGTGCCGTCGAGGTAATAGCCGACGGAGGTGTCCGGAATCATGTCGCTGAACGCCGGCCGTGCGCTGCTGGTGGAAACGGCCCCGCGCAGCAGGAGATTATGGGTCAGCGCATAGCGCAGGTGAACGCTCGGGAACCAGAAGTGATACGAGCGGTGCACGGTGATCTGCTTCTGGTTGAGGGCGGCCGGATCGGCGAAGGTGCCCAGCGCCCGCACCTTCGTCTCCTCGTAGCGCACGCCCGTCAGGATGTTGAGGCGGCCCAGCTTGAAGATGAACTCGCCGTAATAAGCCGGCACGCTCTCGGAGACGATCGACGGCAGGCCGTGGTCGGTGACGGAAGTGCCGGAGGGCACCCATGACGCCGGATTCGTCCGGAAGCTCTCGTCGACCAGTTGGCGGCTGAACGTGTCCTCCTGGAGCAAATGGCTCGAGTTGTTGAACAGCGTGTAACTGTAGGAGGCGGGAAACAGGAACTGCTTGAGGTTGTCATCGTTCGTCCCCGTCTTGGAATTCGGGCCGACCACGCCATCCGGCCCGGCATAGTTCCAGGTCGGGCGGTAGGAATCGATCAGCCAGCGGTGCTGGTTGCGCAGGTCATAGCCGGCCTTGAACGCGACCGGCTGCTCGCCCAGGGAAAAGTTCTTCGTGTAGTCGACTTTCACGTCGCCGACTTCCTCGCGGGTGATGTCCGGTTGCTCGAAGCGGGATCCGTTGTAGTTGTTGAAATCGGCGCCGACGCCGACCGTGGGCCCGTAGGTCTGGGTGAAGATCGGGATGTGCGGGTCGATGTTGACCGCGATTCCAACGGGCACGCCGGCGCGGCGCGTCGCGATGAAGCCCCAGAAGTTGTTGTCGTAGGAAGAAGGATTGAACGAGGCGCTGAAGGTCAGATTCGAGTCGGCCCACGTTTTTTCCGCACTGACGCCCACCTTATACTGGTGCGAACGCTTCACCTCCTTCTCCGCCTTGTTGGTGACCGTGGGGTTCACCATTTCGCTGTAACTGTTGTCGTAGCCGGGAGCGATGCCGGCCGTGGAACCGGCGGTGTTCTTCGGGTTCGCGCCCGTCTCGATCTTCGCGCGGCTGACCACGTTGTAATCCGCCACGCGGTCCTTGCCGAGGGACTTGACGTCCCAGTCGATGCGGTCGTTGTCGGAAGCGTAATAGCTTTTTTCCAGGCTGAGCGCCAGGTGCAGGCTTGGGTCAACCCGGTATTCCAACTTCGCGTTGATCCCCGCGCGGACCCGCGTGTTCTGGTCATTATACGCCCGGGCGCGCGCATTGAGGTAGTTGTCGGCATCGTAGGCGTTCAACTGCACGATGTCGCGGATGTTCGGCGTCTTGGTGTAGCTCGCGGACACGGCCACGCCAAACTGGCGATCCTTGCCGAAGGTATCGAGGAAGGAGAAGGATCCGGTCGGGCCAAACTGGTGGAAATTGTCGCGATAGACGTTCCGGTAGAAGCCGGCGCGGTAGGTGATGAGGCGGCCACTGAAGTCGAAGGCCGACTTGGTGACGAGATTCACGGTTCCGCCCAGCGAGTCGGCGGATTGTTCCGGCGTGTTGGACTTGGTGACCTGCACCTCCTTGATGAATTCGGATGGGATCTGATCGATCAAGCCCGCCCGGTCGCCCTGCGGCGTAAAACCCGAGATGGCCGCCGCCGTTCTCGTGCCGTCCATGGACATGTTGCTGAGTTCGGGCGGCATGCCCCGCACTTGGACACCGACGATATCACCGGCCTCTTTCAGCACCGCGACGCCCGGCAGGTTCTGCAGGAAGCTGCCGATATTCCCGTCGGCGACATCGCCATAGGCATCCATCGAGGCGACGCTCAAGACGTTGGCGGCGTTCCGTTGTTCGGTGATGGCCGCGGCGTTGCCGTCCCGGACATCGGAGACCGTGACGGCGTCGAGCCGGTAAACATCGGTGCTGAGGGTCAGCGCCAGGTTGACCGTCTGCCCGCCGCCCACCTCGACGGAGGCTTCCTTGGTGTCGTAGCTGGTATAAAACGCCTTCAGTCGGTAGGAACCGGCCGGAACATTGGAGAGCGTGAAGCTTCCGTCGCGTTCGGTGGTGGTGGAAAAAGGCGTGTTGACGAGATTGACCTCGACGCCTTGCAGGAAAGCGCCGGTGGCGGCATTGCTTACGGTGCCCTTGATCGCACCCTTGGTCGCGATCTGGGCGTCGGTGGAAGCGAGGAAACCGACGAGGCCGAGGAAAAGACCGCCGATGCGGAGCAGCCGCTCGGCGATCCGATGTCTGTGGGACTGGATTGCATTCATGGTGGGTGAGGTGGGTTCGAAGCGAAATGCGGAGAGGAGGAAATTCGGTCCCGGGTCGTGGCGCTAGGGAGCGCGAAGCAGCCAGACTTCGGCGACTTGGACGCCGCGGCCGTTGCCGCCGCGGTCCGGCTGCCCGGACCAACTCAGGCGCAACTCCCCGCCGGCGGTGGCCGCGGCGGGAACGGCGAATTCGAGCGGCCGGCACGTCATGTCCTTCGGCTGCAGCGGCTGAAGTTCCCACTGGCGATTCGCCACGAGTCGGACCTCCCCGGCGATTTCGTCGCCATAGATCACGCGCACGCGATAGCGCGCCGCGCGGTCCAGTCCGTGGTATTCCAACTCCAGCGGCTGGTCGAAGAGCGTCTCCGCGAAATCGGACGATGACACCCGGCGGTCCGGCCCCTTGTGCTTGAGCCCGAACCCCGTCATCGGAGTCGTGAGGCTCGCCGGGTCATCGGTGTAGGCGGCCGCACGAACCAAATGCGGCTCCGCGCCCGGTTTGCCCAGGTCGTCGTAGAATCCGCCGGGACCCGGATTGGTCCAGTTGACGATCTCGTCGATGCGACCCAACCGGTCGGCCTCGGTCGGAAGCGCCCGGATCGCGGCGAACTGCTCGCGCAGCCACGGCGCATCGCTGAGCGGCGTATCGATGAGGTCGAGATTGGCGCCGCGCCCGACCGCGATCGCCTGATAGCGGGAAACGCTCAACTGCATGTGGATGCTCTGGAACAGCGCCTCGGCCAGCTCGAAGACGCGCGCGCGTTCGTCCGCGGCTGGCCGGACCGCCGGGGGCTCGAGCGCCGCGTTGGCCGCCGCGAGCGCCGCCTCGCTGCCAGCCGAGGGCGCGCGCCGCAATTCCTCCAGCGCCCGGTCCTCCTGCGCCGTTTCCGCGAGCAGCCGGGTGCGAATCGTGGCGTCGTAGTAGGCGCGGTAGAGTCCTTCCTGAAAACGCCAGTTCTGCCGCAGCGCGGGCGTCGCATCGGTTTCCATCGCCTGAAATTCCTTCAGCGTCGCCTCCACCCCGGCGTTGTCCCGCAACGGCCCGCGCCAGTTGCGCTCCAGGTCGAGCAGTCCCTGGGCAAAGCGTTCCGCGTGCGACGCCCCGATGAAATAGCGGCTGTAGTCGAGCAGGATGTCCTTCACGTCCGCCGTCGGATTCCACGCGAGACCGCTCCAGAGACACTTGTTCACATCGTCGTTGCAACCTTCCGAGTAGGTGAGAAACCCCTCTGCGGCGAAGGGCTGCAGCCGGCGGAAGATCGCCGCCTCGTCGACCGGCCGCGGGTTGATCGGCTCGCGATTGAGGGTCGCGGCGTAGGCATGGTCCCACGCGGTCACCGGATATTGGGCGGTGAGCGTGTGCGTGATGTCCGGATAAAACCGGAGCTTGTAGCGCCGCGGCACGCGCGCCCGCAATTCCTCGAGGCTCTCGCGTTGCTGCGGCCCGAACACGACGCCCTCGAGCCAGGCCGGCTCCGTGTTCAGGATCCGGTAAAAATCCTCCAGCCACTCGGCGCTGAAGCCCTGGGGCGACACCCACAGCGTCGCCCGGGGATGCAGGCGGCGGAGTTGCGCCGCCTGCTTTTCCAGCAGCGGAAACAAATCCTTCGGCGGCGTGTGCCCCGGATCGCCTCCCGGCACGAACACCGCATCGACCTGCGGCAGTTGCCGCAGAACGTCGCCCCACTCTTTCAACGCCGAGGCGACGACCGCCGGGTCCCCGTAGTCCCGGTCCATCGCCGGATACCAGACCCAGTATTCGATCCCGTATTCCTGGGCCAGGCGCGACTGCTCCGCCATCATCCGGAGCGGCGGCAGCGAAAAATGGGGACTGTCCGCCGCGTCGTCGGAGCGGGGCGGAATGCCTTCGATCGCATTCGCGCCAAACACGACGAGGTCGCGAACGTATTGCTCCCATTGCGCGACATTCCAGCCGTCGTAGGCATTCGTCTTCGGCCGGTAGCCGACCTGATGACCGCGCAACGGATAACGCGGCGCGGCGGTAATCGCGAGCCCGCCCGCCACCGCCACTCCTCCCCGCCGGTAATCGAGCAGGCGCAGGAGCCGGCCGGCGCCGAAGAGCACGCCCCGCGCATCGTTGCCCGCCACGAGCACCGTCCCCGACGCGAGCGAGGCGACCTGGTAACCCTCCGCCTTGGCCGCGTCACCGCCGGCCAGCGAATTTTTTAACGCGGGATATTCCCGCTCCAGCGCTGCCCGGGGCCCGAGGACCACCGCCGGCGTTCCGGCCGGCGGCAGCCGGTCGGTCATCGGCCAGCGGACCTGACTCCGCTTGGCGACCTCGTCCACCAGCATCTCGGCCGCTTTTTTTTCGGGTCCCGACAATCCCGCTGGCAACACCAGGCTCGCGCCCGTGAGATCGATCGACCCACCCCTGGCCGGCGCCGATCCGGCGCCCGCCATGCCGCCAGCCAGCGCGAGCCACGTCACGAACCGCGCGATTCGATCGCCACCGAATCGAAGACCGCGGAGCTGGAATGACATTGATCGCGCGCTCATCAGGCTGGCGTGTTGAAATAGCTAAAAGGCTTTAGCAAGCTGCAACTCCGCGGTTCCCGGCCGGACGGCGAAATGTAACGCTGCTGTCACGAAAACCCCGATTGGGCCGGTCGAGCCGGCCCTGGCCGGGCCTCCCCTCTCGTCAAAAATCCTGGTGCGCCCGTCCGGTCGCACCGGGCACTGAATTCGCCGGGACCGCCGAATCCTCCGCATGCGCGATGCGCCCGACTGCGGCGGGAATGCGTTGCGCTGAAAGCGCGCAAGCGGCAGCCTTCCGCTCTTCCCCATGCCGCTACGTCACCTCCTTCTCTTCCTCCCCACCCTTCTGCTTTCCGGCTGCATTGGCCCCGCCGCCGACAACACCGTCACCGGGCGCGAATCCGCCGCCGGCTGGAAATCCCTCTTCGACGGCCGCACCTTCGCCGGCTGGCGCGGCTACCGGCTCAAGGGCCTCCCCGCGCTCGGCTGGGAAATCAAGGACGGCACGCTCAAGACCGTCCCCAAGGTCAAGGGCGTCGAGCTGATCACCGCGCAAAAGTTCAACAATTTCGAACTGACATGGGAGTGGAAGATCGCCGAGGGCGGCAACAACGGCGTGAAATACTTCGTCACCGAGGACCGCCCGTCGGCGCCCGGCCAGGAATACCAGATGATCGACGACGCCCGTCATCCCGACGCCCTGCGCGGTCCGCTCTATCAAACCGCCGCTTTCTACGACGTCCTGCCGCCCGCCGCCGACAAGCCGCTCCGTCCCGCCGGAGCGTGGAATTTCTCCCGCCTCGTTGTGAACGGCCTGCATGTCGAGCATTGGCTCAACGGCGTGAAGGTCCTCGCCTACGAACTCGACAGCCCGGAAGTGAAAGCCGGCATCGCCCGGAGCAAATTCAAGAATGCGCCCGGTTTCGGCGCCAAGATCGCCGGCCCGATCATGCTCACCTACCACAACGACGAGTGCTGGTATCGGAACATCAAGATCCGCGAGCTGCCGTGATGCGGCTGGGGTCGCGGCGGCGGCGCTCCTGCCCGCTCCGCCCGGCAATACGCTGATCGCTCGCCCATCGAAGAGTTGGCTGGAGTTGCCCGATGAACCCTGAAGACTTTCCCGACTCATCGCCCCATGAACCAAATCGACCTGCACGGAAAGTCCGCCATCGTCACCGGCGCGGCGCGCGGCATCGGCTTCGCGATCGCCCAACGCCTGCTCGCCTCCGGCGCCAACTGCAGCCTCTGGGACAATAATCCCGACGCGCTCGCGGCCGCCGCGAAAAAACTCGGCGACCCTGCCCGTGTCCACACTGCCGCCGTCGACGTGACTGACGAGGCCCGCGTCAACGCCGCCGCACAAGCATCGCAGGCGCGCTTCGGCGCCGTCGACATCCTCGTCAACAACGCCGGCATCGCCGGCGTCTCAAAAAAGCTCTGGGAATGCACGACCGCCGAGTGGCGCGCCGTGATGGAGCTCGACCTCTTCGCCGTGTTTCTGTGCTGCCGCGCCGTCGTGCCGCTCATGCTGCCGCGCAACGCCGGCCGGATCGTCAGCATCGCCTCCATCGCCGGCAAGGAGGGCAACCCGAACGCGTCGCACTACAGCGCGGCGAAGGCCGGCGTGATCGGGCTCACCAAGTCGCTCGGCAAGGAGCTCGCGAACACCGAAATCCGCGTGACCTGCCTCGCGCCGGCCGTCGTCGAGACCGACATCCTCAAGCAGATGTCGCCGGAGCACGTGCAATACATGCTCTCGAAGATCCCGATGGGCCGCTTCGGCCGCGTCGAGGAAATCGCCGCGATGGTCGCGTGGCTCTGCTCCGACGAGGCCTCGTTCAGCACTGGCGCCGTCTGCGATATCTCCGGCGGTCGCGCGACGTATTGAGCGCGGTCGCGGCCCCAGGCCGGCGACGCCCCGCCCGGTTGGTCGGGCTTCGATAGTGAGCTGTTTCGCAGGCTAACTGTCCGACTGGTCCTTGAGCGTTATCAGGTTTGGACGGCATGCGGCCTGGATAATGACCTGCGCCCGGCTGTAGCAGGCCATTCGGTGGTCAGCCTTGCAGGTCTCCATGTTCGTCTGGTCGCCGTTATCCACGCCGACAATCGCTCCGGCTCCTTCGACGCTGAACCGAGTCTCTGGCGCGGCGGAGGGGCCAGCATCCCCTGCTGGTCGGTGATCTGCACCTCGACATAGCAGCGCCGCCTTCGCAAACATCAAAGTCTTTGGTGTCATCAAAGTTCCTTTCTTAAATCCCTCAAGCGTCAGGGAAACGCAGCCGCTAGCGCTTTCGCTTCGGCCGCAGTGATCGGCAGGATTGTGCCATGCTTGGGCAGCGGGTCCGGGAAGTTGACGCGAACACCTTCCCACTTCGGGTTCGCAAAACTTTTGGTGCGCAAAGCCACATAGGTTTTATCGGGAATCCACCGCTCCATCCACAAATAGTAATAGTCACCATTCACGTCGCCGTGGTTCGACTTGAACGCCAATGGCGCCTCGGATTCGTTGATTCCCGCCTTGGCGCCGATCCGATAATCGACCGAATCCCACTGATCGCGGAGCGCGCGGAGGTTCTTCGATCTCTCCTCCACGATGTCATGGGCACCACCAAGCTTCCTTCGCAGTGGAGGGAAGGCACTACGTTGCGCGAAAAGTAAATTCGACTCACGGCGCTCCCAATTTCGCCGGCAGCTCTCGCCGCCCGGCAGGCGCTACGTCCGCCACGCCACCTGCGTCTCGTCCGGATCGCTTTCCAGCGGCGTCACCGGGTCGATGAAGATCCACGCCACCGCGCCCACGCCGTAAATCGCCGCGGCGACCAGAAACGCCGTCGTCCAGCTCTCGGGCGACGGCGGCGCATCCGCCGTCGCTTTTCCCGCCGTCAGAATGTAGCCCACGACGAGCGGCCCGACCGCGCCGCCGAGGTTGCCCATCATGTTCATGCTGCCCGACAGCGATCCGGCCAGCCGGCCGCCGACATCCATGCACGCAGCCCAGTCCGGCGCCATCGCGAGGTCGTTGCAAAAACTCGCCAGCCCCATCGCCACCATTGCGAACACCGGATCGCCGATCCGCGTGGCAATGACCAGCATCGCTCCCGCCGCGAACAGCCCCCCGCACGCCGTGGCGCGCCGGCCGCGAGCCACGCTGGCCCAGCGATTCGCCAGCCGCTTCGCGAGCCACCCGCCGACAAAGCAGCCCATGCCGCCAAAAAACAGCGGCAGCCCGGCGAGCACCGCGCTTTTTTCGAGCGGCACGTGCCGCGCCTCGCGCAGATATGTCGGCAGCCAGGTGATGTAGAAATACCACCCGTAGGACATGCAGAAATACTGGAGCCACAGCAGCCACACTGTGCGGCTCGCGAGCAGCTTGCCCCACGGAATCGCCACGTGCGCCGGCGCGTTCCGTTCGGCCCCGTCGAGCAACGCCAGCTCGGCGGCGTTGACCGCCGGGTGCTCCGCCGGCCGGTCGCGAAACCAGCGGAAAAACGCCACCGCCCAGACCACGCCGAGCAGCCCGAAGATTCCAAACGTGGCGCGCCAGTTCACGAAGTTCATGACGACCGCGACCAGCGCCGGGGTGAAGGCCCCGCCCCAGCGCGCGCTCAGCCAGAGGATGCCCTGCGCCCGCACGCGCTCGCTCGACGGCAGCCAGATGGTGAAGATTTTCGTCGCGTTGGGAAAACATCCCGCCTCGCCCACGCCAAACAGCGTGCGGCACACGAGCAGCGAAACATAGTTCCACGCCCACCCCGTCGCCGCCGTGAACACGGACCACATCACGACGACCTTCATCAGGATGCTGCGTGGCCCGAACCGATCGCCCGCCCAGCCGCCGGGAATTTCGCACAGTGCATACATCAGCGTGAACGCCGAGAACACCCAGCCCATCTGCGATTCGTTCAGCCCGAGGTCGCGCCGCATGTCCGGCGCCGCCTGGGAAATGCACACGCGGTCGATGTAGGTGATGATCGCCAGCACGACGATGAACCCGAGCACGACATGCCGCGCGCGCGTGGGCGCTGCGCCGGGGGCCGCGGCTGGGGTGTGGGGTGACACGCCCGGTGTGCGTGACGACCCGCCGCATCCCTGTCAACGCGACAAATCTTTCTTTCGGAGTCCTTCCGCGTCATCCTGCCCGACCCCAAAAAGTGTCGACGCATTTTCACGTAATACGTGAAAACGCCGGGCGCCGCGGCGGCGTGCGCGCAAACGCGCGCCGGCTACGTCGCCGCGCGCAGCGGCTCGATGACGGCAGACATATCCTTCTCGCCGTGCCCCGCGGCGATCGCCTTCTGAAAAACTTCCAACGCCGCCACCGCTGTGGCCGGCGACACGCCGCGCGCCGCGCCTTCGTTCACCGCGTAGCCGAGATCCTTCGCCATCAGCTTCAGCAGGAAATTCGGCGTGAAGTCGCCCGCGGTCATCCGCGCCGTCACCACCTTCACGAGCGGACTGCCCGGCGCACCATCGAGGAGCACGCTCAACGCCGTCGCACGATCGATCCCACTGCGCTCGACCAGCGCCAGCGCCTCCGCCATCGCCGCCACCTGCACGCCGCAGACGAAATTATTGATGAGCTTCACCAGCGCGCCGCTGCCGGTCGGCCCGAGGTGCGTGATGCTCTTGCTCATCGGCCCGAGCATCGGCCGGATCCGGTCGAGGGCCGCCGTCGATCCGCCCACAATGAAATTCAACTCGCCCGCCGCCGCCTGACTTTTGCTGCCGGTCACCGGGGCGTCGACGAAGTCGTGCCCCGAATGCGCGGCCGCCAGCGCGAGATCGTTCACCCACTCCACGCTCAGCGTGCTGCACTCGACCAGCACCGCGCCCTTCTTCGCCCCCGCGAGCGCGCCGTTCTCGCCGAGCCACATTGCCCGCGACGCGTTGTCGTCGGCCACCATGCTGAACACGACATCCGCCTCCGCCGCCGCTTCGCGCGCCGTCGCGGCCACACGCGCGCCGAGCGGGACGAGCGCCTCCGCCCTCGCACGGTTGCGATTGTAGACCGTCAACGGAATCCCCGCGCCGAGGAGCCGGCGCGCCATGCCGCCGCCCATGATGCCGAGCCCGAGAAATGCGACGCGTGGTGCAGCCATGTGAATTCGAAACGAAGTTAAGCAGGAATTCAGGAAGCCACGAATTCAAATCGCCGCGGATTTCTTCCGGGTTTCCCGGCTTCCCATTTTCCCATTTTCCGACGCCTCCTTCTCACTCGATCACGTTGAATTTTTTCAACGCCTTCTCGTCGATCGTCAGTCCAAGCCCCGGCGTGTTCTCGTCGAGGTCGACGAAGCCGTCCTTCGCCACCGGCTCGCCCTTGAAGATATACCAGAACAACTCGTTCCCCACCTCGACATCGACCGGCGGGAAGTATTCCGCCATCGGCGAATTCAGCGACGCCATCACGACATGGTAATTGTGCATCTGCCCCGCGTGCGGGATCACCGGGATCTGATGCGCCTCGGCCAGCGCCGCGATCTTGCGCGCCGCCGTCAACCCGCCGACACGGTTCGTGTCGAACTGGATGACGTCGACCGCCCCGGCCTCGATCAGCTCGCGGAAGCCGTGCAGCGTGTGCTCGTGCTCGCCGCCGGAGATCGGAATCCGCCCGCGCCGCCGCAGCTCGGCGTAACCCGAGATGTCGTCAGGAATCACCGGTTCCTCGAGCCAGCGCAGGTTGAACGGTTCCAGCAGCGGCAGCATCCGCAGCGCATAGTCGCGCGTCCAGCCCATGTAGGCATCCGCCATGATGTCGATGCCATCGCCGACCGTCTCGCGCACCGTGCGCACGAGCGCGACGTTGTGCTGCATCCCCTCGGCACCGTCGACCGGGCCCCAGCCCATCCGCAGCTTCATCGCCTTGTAGCCTTCGCGTTTGTATTTCGCCGACTCGCTCGCGAGTTCGTCGAGTGGCGTCGAGTAGAGCCGGCTCGCATAAACGGGAATCCGCGGCTTCGTCCGTCCGCCCATCAGCCGATACGCCGGTTGCTTCGCCGACTTGCCGAGCAAATCCCAGATCGCGATGTCGACCGCGCTGATCGCGACGAGCGCGATGCCCTTGCGGCCATAGGCCATCGTCTTCCGATACATGTGCTGCCACAGCAACTCGTGATCCCACGGATCGGCGCCGAGCAGCAGCGGCTTGAATTGCAGGTCGATGAGCTGCTTCGTGAGTTGCGGCGCCAGCGCGGCGTTGCCGATGCCGACGAGACCGTTGTCCGTGAACAGCTCGACGATCAGCCAGCCGTGAAACGTGAACGCGCCCATCGTCGCCGGCGACAGCGAGGGCGCGAGCAGATCCATCGGGTTCGTGCAGAAATGCGGCGGCAGCGGGACGGTCTTGCCCTTCCATTGGACGACGCGGGTGCGGACTTCGGTGATTTTCATTTCAGGTTCCGGGGCCAGACGAAAGGGCGAGCGGTTTGATGCGCGGCAACGCGAGGCAGATGGTGATGAATCCCAGCACGTGGAGCGAGCCCGCGATGACCAGGATCGGCGTGTAACTGAACCCGTGGTCGAGCAGCCAGCCGGCGGTCTGCCCGAGCACCACGCCGCCCATCGCGCCGCCGAGCCCGATCAGCCCGGCAACCGTGCCGACCGACGACGGCGGCACGAGGTCGGTCGGCAGCACCATCACGATCGTCGACCATGACTGCTGCCCGGCAAACGCCACGCTGAACAGCGCGATCACCCACGCGACCGACGGCGCGTGCGGCACGAACATCACGCACGGCATCACCGCCGCACTCAGGCCCGCGGCGATTTTCCGCGCCGCGTTGACGGACGCGCCGCCATTCATCAGCCGGCCGCATAGCGCGCCGCCGCACAGACTGCCGACGCCCGACGCCGCATACGGGATCCAGCCCACCGCACCCGCCGCCTTCAGGTCGAAATGCCGCGCGTCGAACAGGTATTTCGGCAGCCAGAACAGGTAAAAATACCACGCCGCATCGCTCATGAACTTCGCGACGATCACTCCCCAGATTTCACGGTGCCGCAGCAATTCGCCCAGCGGAGCCGCCGGCCGTCGCGCGTTTTCGCTTCGGTTCGTGCCCTCCAGCCCGGCGGGGAGAAAATAAATTTTCCACCAACCCACGGCCCAGATGAGGCCAAACGCGCCGGTCAGGAAAAAAACCCAGCGCCAGGGCGCCAGGCCCAGCCAGCCGACATTCAACAGCACGAACGAGATGAAGGCTGGCGCCACCACCGCGCCCACGGCCGAGCCGGCGTTGATGATCCCCATCGCCGTCGCGCGCTCCGCCACGGGAAACCATTCCCCGACCGCCCGCGTCGCCGCCGGAAACCCGCCGCCCTCGCCGATGCCGAGCAGCAGCCGGCTCGCCGCGAGCATCAGCACGCCGCCCGCGAAGCCGTGGCTCGCGCACGCCAGCGACCAGAAAATCATCACGATCAAAAATCCCCGCCGCGTGCCCAGCCAGTCGAGCAGCCGCCCGCCGCCGAGATACATCAGCCCATAAGCCACGAGAAACGCCGAATCGAGAAACGCCTTCGCCTGGTTCGTGATCGGGATGTCCGCCTGGATCGCCTTGATCGCCCACGGCAGCGTCTGGCGGTCGAGGTAACTGATCGCCACCGCCGCGCTGACGAGAAGGGCGATCCGCCAGCGCATGACGCGTCAGTTAGTTTGCGGCGGGCAGCTCGAGCACCAGCAGCGACACACCCTGGCGCGGAAGCCGAAACTTCAATTTTGCCGCGCCATTCTCGATCCGCACCGGCGCCGGCGCGGCGAGTTCGGCGAGTTGGCCGGCCTTCTCCAGCTCGGCATATTGTTTCTCGTTCGGCGCGATCGGCGAACCGAGCTGCTGCCACGCCGTGTAGGAATTGCTGTGGTCGCCGTCGACACGGTAGTGCGCCAGCGTCGCGGTCCCGGCCGTCACCCCGAGACCCGTCGCCGTGAGTTCGACGTCCGCATCGGGGCCGGGGACATCGTCGTCGTGGTAGTGCCAGACCATCACGCAGAGCTTGCGGCCGTCGACGCTGGCGAACGCGCCGACATCCGGCTGCTGGCGGACGCCGCGGCGCATGATGTCGTCGAGCGGCACCTCGCCCGAGCTCGTCGTCGCGAGGCGCTGGCCGCTCATCTTGCTGAACATCCGAAACACGTTGAGCACCGGCAGGTCGAGCCCGTTGCTGCCGAGCGCGCGGAAGCCGGCGAAATACGGCTGGTTCTCGAACTCGAACGCCCATGTCAGCGCGCCCGCGAGGTTCACGCCGTGCTTTTCGGCGAGCAGGTGCTTGCGCGCAAACACCGCCGCGGTGTAACTCGAATACATCGTGCCGTTGCGGTAACCGTTTTGCGGGCCCTGGCAGGCTGCGCAGCCCTCGGGGTCCGACTCGCCAATGACGATCGGCTTGTCCTTCAATTCCGGCACGGCGGCGATCATCGAAAAACCGGTGTCGACCGTCCGGAGCTGGTTCGAGATGCCCATCCGCACATGGCCGTCGACGTAGACCGGCGAGCCCTTCGCGTGGAACGACAGAAAATCCGTCGGCGTGCCGATCGCCCCCGTCGCGTAGTTTTTCCCGCGCGCGACATGCTCGAGAAATCCCTCCATGAACTTTCCGCCCGCGCCCGCCACGTCCGGCCCGCCCACGCGTGCGGTGGGCAGCGCCCGCCGGATCGCATCGACGGCGTAGTCATGCAGCTTGTAGAATTCATCCGGCGTGCCGTGCCAGTAGGCCGCACCGTTCGCCTCGTTCCACACCTCCCAATACCACTGCTCCACCTCGGCGCGACCGTAGCGTTCGACGCAGTGCCTCACCCATTGATAGACGAGCTCGGCCCATTTCGAATAATCCTTCGGTGGGTAAGCCCAGCCGGTGCTGATCAGGTCGTAGCGGAAGCCCGGCCGCCATTCGTGCTGATAAGGCTCGGGGTGACTCGACAGCGCCTCCGGCATGAACCCGAGCTGCGCGTAGGGATGCACCCCGCGCGCCCGGTAGGTGTCGAAGATGTGGTCGACGATCGTCCAATCGTAAACCGGCCGGCCCTGCGCGTCCTCGGTGTAAATGTTCGTGCTGCCCCACTTGAACGCCGGCGTGCCGTCGCCGGTATTGAGCAGGTTGTGCGCGCGGAAATAGACCGCGTCCGGCTTCAACTCGCCGAGTTCGCCGATCAGCTTCCGGCCGTCCTTCATCGTGGCGTAGTTTGGCTCGTCCGCGCCGAAGAACCGCCAGATCGGGTGCAGCGCGCCGCGGGTCTGCGTGGCGTCGACCTGGATCGAAACGGGAAACGGCGTCATGCCACCCGCGCCGGCAGACGACGACGCCGGCGAGGCGGGCGACTGGGCCAAAGCGGAGGCGGCGCCCAAGGCAGTCGCCCAACACAGCCCGCGGAACAGCGAGGGGGTATTCATGATCGGGGGTGCCAGATGACCGCCGCTCGCGACCGGCGAGGCAACCCGCAATTTCGCCGCCCGCTGTCGGCCAGTCCGAAAAAAACGCCGCCGGAAATTCCGGCGGCGTTTTGTCCAGCTTGGTGTAGCGCGGGTCACATCTTCTTGCCCCGTTTCGGGCGGAATTCCGTGTGGCCGTCGTTCTCCTCCTTCTTGAGGTCCGCGACGATACTGACGGCCGTGGCGTTGTCGCCGGCCTTGAGCGCCGTCTGGAGTTTACCGATGTTCTCGACGAGCGTCTTCATCTGCGCGTGAAAATCGTCGACGAACTTCGCCTGCTCGTCCGCGGGCTTTTTCGACGTCAGCGCCGGCTGGAGCTTGGCCCCCGCCTCGGCGTTCTCGAGCATGATCGCCACCTGCTTCAGCGAATCCTCGTTTTTCGCCGGATCGGCGACCTGGGCGAGTTTCGTGTTCGGGTCCACCTTGTTGAGGACGCGGAACGCACGGTTGATCTTCTCCATCTTTCCCCCGAGCTCGGTCTGCTCTTCCTTGGGGGCCATTTTCTTGGGCATTTCGTCTTGGGCGCGGAGCGCCGGCATCAGGGCCAGCGCGCTGGCGAGGGCGAGGATCGGGAAACGGATTTTCATGATTTGAGGTTGGGTGTGAGGTGGAACTTCCGGGCGTGGAATGCAGGCGATCCCGCGGCGGGGGGCAACAGGATTCGTGCTCCCGGCAGTTGACACGCCAGACGCCTTTTTACCCGAAAGGATGCACCCTCCCCGGAGACATCTTGCCCGCCCGGGGTTCGCGTTGCACAGTTAACCATATAAGCCCCGGGCGCCTTTGTCGGTCCTCCTTTTGACCCACACTGGCCATCCGCCCACGCCCACCCCGTTTACCGTCATGCCGGTCCTGACCCGTCGTCCTGTTTACCTTCTCCTGTCGGGTTGCCTGTTCGCCGCCTCGTTCGCGATCGCCGCGGAGCCATCCGTCGTCACGGTCGGCACGGCGCATTCCGCCCTCACCCTGACCGTTGCCGCCGACGGACGCCTCTACGAACTCGGCTACGGGCGCGCGACCGCCGCCGTCGCCGCCCCGCGCCGCCCGCCCGCCCGTGAGGATGAATTTCATCCGCCCGCCGGCAACGGCTACCTGCTCGAACCCGCGCTCCAGGCCGTCCACGCCGACGGCAACACCTCGACCGAGCTCGCCTACCTCAGCCACGAGACCGCCGCCGATCCGCGCGATGCGAACGTTGTCGTCACCCGGATCAAGCTCAAGGACCCCGCCTATCCGTTCTTCGCCACGCTCTGCTTCCGCGCCTACCAGGCCGAGGACGTCATCGAGCAATGGGCCGAAATCTCGCACGACGAGCCGGCGCCGGTCGTGCTGTCCCGCTTCGCGTCGTCGGCGCCGGTCGTGAAAGCCGACAGCTATTGGCTCACGCAATTTCAGGGGAATTACATGCGCGAAGCCGGGTTGGTCGAGGAGCGTCTCGCCCCCGGGCTGAAGGTCCTCGACTCCAAGCTCGGGGTGCGCGCGCAGCAAATGCGCAACCCGTCGTTCCTCCTCGCCCTCGACGGCCCGGCCCGCGAGGAAACCGGCGAAGTTTTCGGCGGCACGCTCGCGTGGTCGGGAAGCTTCCAGTTCGCCTTCGACCTCGACTGGGACAACCGCCTGCGCGCCCTCTGCGGCATCAATCCCTTCGGCGAGGAATACCGGCTCGCGCGCGGCAAAACCTTCACCACGCCCGCGATGCTCTGGACGTGGTCCGCCGCCGGCAAGGGCCAGGTCAGCCGCAATTTTCACCGCTGGGCCCGACGCTACGGCATCCGCGACGGCGACAAGCCCCGCCCCGTCCTGCTCAACAACTGGGAGGCGACACACATGGATTTCGACGAAAAGAAAATCGTCGCGCTCTTCGACGGCGCGAAGGATCTCGGCGTCGATCTGTTCCTCCTCGACGACGGCTGGTTCGGCAACAACCACCCGCGCGACACCGACCGCGCCGGCCTCGGCGAATGGCAGGTCAACAAAAAGAAGCTCCCCCATGGCCTCTCCTACCTCGCCGACGAGGCGGCGAAGCGCGGCATCAAGTTCGGCATCTGGCTCGAGCCCGAGATGACGAACCCCGCCAGCGACCTGTTCGTCGCGCATCCCGACTGGGTCATCCGCCAGCCGAAACGCGAACTCCAGTTCGGCCGCAACCAGCTCATCCTCGACCTCACGCGCCCCGAGGCGAAGGAGTTCACGTGGAAAGTCATCGACGACACCTTCGCGCCGAATCCCGGCATCGCCTACGTGAAGTGGGACTGCAACCGCTACGTCACCCAGCCCGGCTCGCCCTACCTGCCGCCCGATGAACAGCAGCACCTGCTCATCGACTATCAGTGGGCGCTCTACGACGTGATGCACCGGATGGCGGAAAAATATCCTGCCATCATGGCGATGGTCTGCGCCGGCGGCTCCGGCCGCGTCGACTATGGCGCGTTGAAATATTTCCACTCGTTCTGGCCGAGCGACAACACCGATCCGCTCCAGCGCATCTACATCCAATGGGGCTTCGGACATTTCTTCCCGGCCGAAACGATCGCCGCGCACGTCACCGACATGGGCCACCGTCCCGTGAAGTTCGCCTGCGACGTCGCGCTCACGGGTGCGTTCGGCGTCGACCGCGACGTGGCGAAGATGACGGCGGAGGAAAAGCAAACCATCACGGCCTCGATCGCCCTCTACAAAAATTCGCTGCGCGATCTCATCGCCCAAGGCGATCTCTACCGGCTGGAGTCGCCCTACGAGGGCAAGCGCGCCGCACTCGACTACGTCGCGCCCGACCGCTCGCGCGCCGTGCTGTTCGTCTATCAACTCGGCGAGGCGGCCTTCGGCCCGGTGAAGCCGCGCGGTCTCGATCCCGCGAAACGCTACCGCGTCCGCGAGCTCAATCTCCCCGCGGGCGCCCGCTCGCGCCTCGCGCTCGACAACCAGGTCGTCGACGGCGCCACCCTCATGGCCGGGGGTCTCGCCTCGCCGCTCCGTCGCGCCGTCGAAAGCGCCGTCATCGAATTCATCGCCGAACCCTAACCCTTGGAATCGGGCCGCCGCACATGTTCATTCGCCGATCATGACACCATCCCGCCCGCCTTCTAACTTCCCATTTATGCGTCCACCCAAATTCCCTCACCTCCTCCCGATCGCGCTCTTCGCGGGCGCATCCCTCGTCGCGCGCGCGCAGTCTGCGGCGCCCGATCTCTCCGGCAAGACCGACGACTCGATCCGCGCCGTCCTCCGCCTCGTCGCCAACCACCAGATCCACGAGCTGACGGACGGGGATTATCCGGCCATCACTTCGATCAGGGACGCCGAGGCCGCAAAACAACCCGAGGGCATCACGTGGAACTATCCCTGGGGCGTCACGCTCTACGGCGTCATCCGCTCGACCGACGCCACCGGCGACCAGGCCCCGCTCAATTTCGCCCTCGAGCACAACCGGATCGCCGGCCGCTATTTTTCCTGGCTCGAATCCGTCCGCGCCAAGGTCTCCGACGAAGACTGGCGCACGTTCAGCCGCCGCGCGAAGATCGGCGGGCTCCTCCGCCTTGGCAACCTCGACTCGTGCGGCGCGATGGGCGTGCAATATCTCGAGGGCATGCTGCGTTATCCCGCGCAGGTCATCCCTGAGCAGAAAGCCGTCGTCGCCCGCATCGCCGACTGGATCGCCACGAAGCAGGATCGCCTCCCCGACGGCACGTTCTGGCGCCCGGCTTCCAGCAACGTCAGCAAGATCATGGACCCGGGCACGATCTGGATCGACGACCTCTACATGGGCTGCCCCTTCCTCGTGCGCTGGGCGAAATACACGGGCGACGACAAGCATCTCCACGATGCCGCGCAAAACGTGATCAACATGGCGTCGCGCCTGCAGGACACGGACGGCGTCTGGTTCCACGCCTACTTCGAGCACGAGAAGAAGCACTCGCCGTGGAAATGGGGCCGCGCCAACGGCTGGGCCATGGTCGCCACCGTCGAAATCCTGTCCGCGATGTCCGACAATAATCCCGATCGCGCGAAGCTCCTCGACATCTACCGCCGTCAGGTCGCCGGCGTCATCGCGCTGCAACCCGAGTCCGGCGTCTGGCGCCAGGTGCTCGATCAGAAACAACTCTGGGAGGAAACCTCCTGCACCGCGATGTTCGCCTATGCGATCGCGCGCGGCGTGAACCGCGGCTGGCTTCCGGCCGAGGACATGGCTGCCGCCCGCAAGGCGTTCGCCGGGCTCTGCGCCACCGCCATCACGCCCGAAGGCGTCGTGAACGGCACTTGCGAAGGCACGAACATCGGCCTCGATCTCGAATTCTACGCCGACCGCAAACGGCCGAGCGACGACCTCCACGGCCGCGGCGTCGTGCTCCTCGCCGGCACGGAAATCCTGAATCCCGCCCGGTAACGTCGATCGTTCCGTTGATCCGAACCCCGGCTGGGAGGAGCGCCCGGTTAAGTATATAACTTTTGCCGCTCGCGACACTTCGCGTGCGGCGCCGTCATTCTCGCCTCTTCGGTTCGCTGGCTCCCCGCTCCATGTCGTTTCCCTCCTTTCCGTCAGGATCGCTTCCCCGCTGTTTCGGCCGGCAGACCCAACCGCCCGCCACCAATCCCGTGAACTCCATCTTCCGCGCTTCCCGCTGCTTGTTGCTCGGCGCCGCGCTGCTCGCTCCGGTTACCCACGCCACCACCGCCACGGGCCTCAGCAGCTTCGATGCGGTCGAGGAACCGTCGGTGAAATATTATCCCGCGACCGCCAGGTTCGTCCCCGACGATCTGGTCAACATCACCGACGAGGGCGGCGGCACCTTCCGGATGTTCGAGCGCTACAACGCCGAGTGGTGGGACGGCGATCGCGACACTCACAACACGGACCGCCAGCGAGCCGAGGTAAAGGGCCTCGGCCCGCACCAGAAGAACGGCGACACGTTCGAATATGCCACGACGTGGCGCGGCAGCCCGGGTTTTCGCGGCAGCGGCGGATTCTGCCACATCTTCCAGCTCAAGGGCATCAACGGCGACGATGGCGCCCCGCTGGTGACGCTTTCGATCCAGGGCGGCACCGACTTCGCCACCGTCGAGGTCAACCGCGCCGGTCCGAAGATCATCGCCCGGAAATTCACCTGGCAGCCGCACACGTGGCAAACCGTCCGCATCCGCGTCAAGACCTCGCCACACGCCGACGGCGAGATCATGGTCTCGGTCGATGGCGATGCGTTTCAGGGCCGGACCGGCGTCGAGATTTCGCGGCCCGACGCGACCGAGTATCGCCCCAAGTGGGGCCTCTATCGCCGCGCCGCCGTCCACGCGCCGATGGGTGACGACTACGTCGAACACAAAGACCTGACCGCGCAAAAAGCAGGCGCGCCCATCATCGACAACGCGCCGCTCGAGCTCGCAGCCCGCCAAATCGCCAAAACCTCCTCGCCCGCCAAGTCGCTCGCCTGGCTCCAAGCGCAACCCACCACGACTGGTCGCGACTACGCCATCGGCACGCTGGCCGCGTTCTGGGCCGAGTCCGATGCGCCCGCCGCCATGGCGTGGGCCGAGTCACAGCCGGCCGGCGTCGTGCGCCTCGACGCCACCGCGCGCATCTTCTGTCGCTGGGCCGATCGCGACGTGCCCGCCGCCACGAAATGGCTGCACGCCCGCACGCCGGACCCGCAACTCGATCCGCTCCTCTGGCTTTTCACGACCGACACCACCTATCGCTACGTCAACCGCCCCGTCGCGCTCGACGCGTTGCCGTTGATCTCCGATCCCGCGCTCCGTGCGGCCGCCTTCGACCACGTCACGCTCATCTGGGCGCGGCAGTTTCCCGACGATGCCGCAAAGTTCGTGGCCGGCACCGCCGCGCTGAGCGTGCCGCAGAAGGACGCCATCATCGCAAAAATCCGCCGGCCGCGCGGCAAAGGCTGATGCCCCCGGGGCTCGGCGGACCGCGTGTCCGCGCCACCGACCCGTCGCCCGTCTTTTAGCGAAACGCCGGATCGCCCGCCGCGCGGCGCGCCTTCACCCAGTCGGGCCCGACGTCCGCGGCCGTGAGCGGCCGGAACGGGCTCGCTTCCTTCGAGAAGACCGCCGGCGCGGCCGCGGCGGAGCTTTGCGCGAGCGCCGCGTCGGCCGGCCGCAGCGCGCCGGCCGCGTCGCGCACGAACTTGAGTTCCTGCGCCACGATCCCGGCCGGCACCGGTTCGGCCTTGATCGCGCCGCCGTTCACGAGATTGCCGTCGTAGGTGTTGCCCGCGAACTCCAGCCGGTCGAGCGGCGGCTTCCGGTCCGGCGCCGTGATGCTCACGGCCACGCCGCCGGCGGATTGGCCGATGAGGTTGTTCGCGATGTGGCAGAATTCCGGCAGCAGCACGCGCTGGCGCGCGGGCCAGCCGGATCGGTAGTCGCTGCCGATCACGAGGCCGGGTCCGCCACAATTCACAATCGTGTTGTAGGCCACGGTCGTGTTGCGCGGCTGGTTGTAGGCCGGCACGCGGCCGTGCACAGTGCCCTCGCGCAGGATCGGCTTGAAGCCGTCGGTCAACGGCTCGAGGAAAAGCTCGCCGCACATGACGTTGATCCCGAAGCCGCTGACGCCCTCGATGTAGTTGTGGAGGATGCGGTGATACTGGCCCGTGATGCGCAACCCGTAGGTGCCCGCCTGGCCGTCGCCGAAGATGAAATTGCCCTCGATGGTGTTGTAGTTGCCGCTGCGGTTGGTGATGCCACCCCGCGTGCCGCGAATGGTGTTGTTGCGCACGACATTCCGGTTCGACTTCAGCGAGATGATCTCCTGGCCCTCGCCGTGCGCGTGCTCGAAGAGATTGTTCGCGATCGTGAAGAACGCCCCGTCCGGCCCGAGTTCCTCGTTGCCGCCGTAGCCCCAGACGCGGAAGATCTCGCGGCCGTTCTGGTTGACGTAGGCGATGTCCTTGAAGTGCGAAAACTCGACCGTGTTGTAGCGGCTGCCGTTGATGTTGTTCCCGACGAGCGGCTCGTAGTGGTTCTTGCCCTGGAACAGGCAGTGGTCGACGCGGTTGCGGTTGCCGTGAAAATAAACCCAATAATAACCCTTCGCCGGGTCAACGGGATTGAAATCGACGACGGCGGAATTCGTCAGCCGGCAATCGTCGGAGTCGAACTCGACCACGTTGCCCTTCGCCGGCGAGCCGTCCTTGAACACCACTCCGTCGACCTCGACGTGGGCAGCCGAAAACGTGAGCGACGATGCCCCGGTGAAGACCACCCCGCCCGGCGTCTGCGCGCGCAGCACCAGCGGCGCGGACGAGGTTCCGCCCACCGCGAGGTCGATCGCCGCATCGCGCCACGTGCCATCCGCGAGGATGATCGTGTCGCCCGGATGCGATTTTTTGACCGCGGCGGCAAGCTGCGCCGGAGCGGCGGCACTGAATTCGGCGGCCGAGGCCCAAGGCATGGCCGCCACCGCGCCGAGCGCCACGAGCCCCCTGGCCAGAAAGGACCAAACCCGGCTAACATTCGTCCGGCAGGGTGGGTAGACGGAGTTCATCGCGCGATGCAGGTGCCCGGACCGGGTGGCTCCAAGTCCGGTGCCGGTTATATCTTTAACCGGCGCCGGACGATCCCGCCGGGCCCGCTCTCATTTTCCGTTCGCGAAACGGCCGCGAACCAGCATGTTCGTCCGCCGATACCGCCGCCGGCACCCCGCCGGCCGCAAACTCCACCCCGCGTTCGCCCCATGAACCGAAACCTCCGCTTCGCCACCTGCCTCCTGCTCGCGACCTCGTCGCGCGCCCTCTTCGCCACTCCGGCCGACGACGTCACCGCCGCCGCGAAAAAACTCGGCGACCAGGCCAACTACAGCTGGACCGCGACCAGTGTCAGTGCGAGCGGCGGCTTCACACCCGGCCCGGTGAACGGCAAAACCGAGAAAGGCGGCGCCACCTATGTGACCTCGTCGTTCGGCGACAACTCCATGGAGGTCGTGCTGCAGGGCGACAAGGGCGCCGTGAAGGGCCAGGACGGCTGGCAGTCGCTGGCCGAGGCGGATCAGGCCGAGGGACCCGGCCGGTTCATCGGGGTCATCGCGCGCAACACCAAGATTCCCGCCGCCACCGCCGTCGACCTCGCCGCGCACACGGCGGCACTGAAGCTGGTCGACGGCGCCTACGTCAGCGAGCTCACCGCCGACGGCGTGAAGGCCCAGCTCGCGTTCGGCGGACGCGACGGCAACGGCCCGGCGATTGCGAATCCGAAGGGCTCGGTCAAGTTCTGGCTCAAGGACGGTCTCCTCGCGAAATACGAGGTCACGCTGCAAGCCTCGATGAATTTCAACGGCAACGATTTTCCCATCGACCAGACCACGACCGTCGAGGTCAAGGACGTCGGCACGACGAAGGTCGAGCCGCCCGCCGAGGCGAAAAAGAAGATGACGTGATTTTCCGTTCCACTCACCCTGTTCCCACCATGAAACGCCTGCTCCTCGTTCTCGCGGCCGCACTGTCGACCGCCGTCCTCACCCGCGCCGCCGACGATAATTTCCCGCTCGCGCGGCTCGACAAGTCTCCCCGCCACCTCGAGTGGGTCACCGTCAAGCACGACAACCGCGAGGTCGGCTGCTACGTCGGTTATCCCGAGCGCAGCGACAAGGCGCCCGCCGTCCTCGTGATCCACGAGATTTTCGGCCTGTCCAACTGGGCGCGCAGCGTCGTCGACGAGTTCGCCGAGGCCGGCTACATCGCGATCGCGCCCGACTTGCTCTGGGGCCTGGGCGCGAAAGGCGGCGGCACGTCGGAACTGACCAGTTCCGAAATCAGCCAGAAGATCGGCGAGCTCACGCGCAACCATGCCGACCAGATCACCGCCGACCTCAACGCCGCGGCGGACTACGTCACCAAGCTCCCCGCGTGCAACGGCAAGCTCGTCGTCATCGGCTTCTGCTGGGGCGGCGGCCAGTCGTTCCGCTACGCGACCAACAATCCCGACCTGAAGGCGGCGTTCGTCTGCTACGGCACGCCGCCAAGCGCGGACGACATGGCGAAAATCAAGGCGCCCGTCTACGGCTTCTACGCGGGCAACGACGCGCGCGTCAGCGCCACGGTTCCGAAAGCCACCGAGGCGATGAAAGCCGCGGGCAAGACTTACGAGACGGTCATCTACGACGGCGCCGGCCACGGGTTCATGCGCGCCGGCGAGGCTCCCGATGCGAACGAGGCCAACAAAAAAGCCCATGATGCCGCCTGGGCGCGCGTGAAGGAGATCCTCGGCAAGATCTGAGCTGGGCTGGCGGATCGAAGCCCGGCGCGCGTCCGCTGCGTCCGAGTTAACGGCATAACTAGAGTCGCGCTGGCGACGCCCCGCGGACGCCGGTTGTCTCGGGGCATGAATCGGCTCAACCCCGCTGCCGCCGCGCGCCGTGCCGGCGGCTCCCTTGCTTTCGGTCTGCTGGCCTTCGCCCTCCTCGCTTCCGTCGCGCAGGCAGCCGGGCGGCTCACGCTTAATTTCAATCCCGACTGGCGGTTCCTCAAGGACGATCCGGCCGGCGCGCAGGCGCCGGGCTTCGACGATCGCGACTGGGCGCTCGTGACCGCGCCGCACACCTACAACGACGTCGACACCTTCGACAACTGGTCGACACCCGGACACCGCGGCGAACAAATCCAGTGGGGTGGTCGCACGTGGTATCGGAAGACGTTCACCGCCCCGGCGGCGTGGGCCGGCAAAAAGGTCTTCATCGAGTTCGAGGCCGTCCGCCAGATTGCCGAGGTTTATCTCAACGGAATGAAACTCGGCGTCGCGAAAACCGGCTTCACTCCCTTCGGCTTCGACCTCACGCCGCACCTCAAGATCGGCGCGCCCAACGTCCTCGCCGTGATGGTCGACAACCGCTTCATGAAGGACCCGCTCGACGCCGGCACGATCGCCGAGCTCGCCAAGCGCAACGGCAGTCCCGTCACGAAACTTTCCTCGACCGAGAATCCGAACCTCGGCCAGCTTTCGCGCCGGGTGAACGAATCAATTCCCGAAAACCTCGACGATCTCCAGGCCGACCAGATCCCGTGGAACAATCCGCACTGGCATCCGGCCCATGGCGGCATTTATCGCAACGTCCGCCTCTACGTCACCGACCCGCTGCACATTTCCCTGCCGCTCTATAGTTTTCTCCAGACCGCCGGACCCTACGCCTACGCCACGAGCATCACCGACGCATCCGCTCAGATTGGCGTCGAGGTGCCGGTGCAGAACGGGCGCGCCACCGCCGAAAACGTCACCGTGCGCGTCGACCTGATCGACGCCGCGGGGCAGGTTGCGCTCGCGCTCAACCAAACCCAGCCGGTCGCCGCCGGCGCCAGCGCGACTGTCAAGGTCTCCGGCGCCCTCGCTCATCCGCGCCTGTGGGAGCCCGCTTACCCGTATCTGTATCGCGTCGTCTGCTCGCTCCTCGTCGGCGGCGTGGCCATCGACACCAGCGAGGTCCCGCTCGGCATTCGCACGGTGCGCTGGGACGCCGCCAGCGGTTTCTCCATCAACGGCCGGCATTTGAAACTCCACGGCTGGGGTCAGAAGCCCACCGACGAATGGCCCGGCCTCGGCGCCGCCCAACCCGACTGGATGCACTTCTACACGCTCCAACTGATGAAGGAGGCCGGCGGCAATTTCGTCCGCTGGGGCCACAGCGCGGCCGGCCCCGCGCAAATCTCCGCCGACGACCGGCTCGGCCTCGTCACGCTCCAGCCCGGCACCGATGGCGAGTCCGACACCCGCGGCGCCGCGTGGACGCTGCGCGCGATGGCGTTTCGCGACGTGATCGTCTACTTCCGCAACGACCCCTCGATCCTCATCTGGGAAGGCGGCAACCAGAAGGTCACGCACGACCACGCGAAGCAGTTGCGCGGCTACATGGACGAATTCGATCCCCACGGCGGACGCGCCTACACCCACCGCCGCGCCGACCAGATCACGGCCGAGTTCATGGATATCGGCGAGGGCACCGAGGGTGGCCGTGAGATCGCCCGCCTGCCCGTCGTCGAGGGCGAATATGACCGCGAGGAGTCGCCGCGCCGCGTGTGGGATGACGCCTCGCCGCCGAACTTCGGCTATCCCGAGGCGAAGGGCATGACCTACGATCTCACGTCCGAGCAATACGCCGTCAACCAGGTGAGCCAATACGTGAAGAAGCTCGGCTCACCCGCGCACAGCGGCGGCGCGAACTGGATTTTCTCCGACTCGACGAGCGGCGGCCGCGTGCCAGCCGAAGTCGACCGCGCCGGTGGCGAAGTCGACGGCGTCCGCCTGCCGAAGGAAGCCTACTACGTTTGTGCCGCGATGTTCCGCAGCGATCCACAGGTTCACATCATCGGCCACTGGACGTATCCCGCCGGCACGAAGAAAAACGTCTATGTCGCCTCGAACGCCTCTGACGTGGAACTTTTCCTCAACGGCAAGTCGCTCGGCCACGGCCAGGTGTCGGACCACTACCTTTTCACGTTCAAGGACGTCGCCTGGGCACCGGGCGAGATCAAGGCCGTCGCTTCCGTCGACGGCAAAGTCGTCGCCACCGAGTCGAAGCACACCGTCGGCCCCGCCGTCGCGCTCAAGCTCACTGCCATGACCGGCCCGGATGGCTTGCGCGCCAACGGCGAGGACATCGCGCTGATCGATGTCGAGGCGGTCGATGCGCGCGGCGAGCGTTGCCCGACCTTTCAGCAGCGCGCCGACTTCGAGACCGATGGCCCCGCCGTGTGGCGCGGCGGCTACAACAGCGGCAAAATCAATTCGATCAACAACCCCTACCTCGATCTCGAGGCCGGCATCAACCGCGTCGCCGTCCGCGCGACCCGCGCCGCCGGCGTCATCACCGTCCACGCCACGAGCGCCGGACTGAAGGCGGGCAGCGTCACGATTCGGTCGGCGCCGTTCGCCGCCGAGGGCGGTTACACCACGACGATGCCCGCGGTGGTGCCGGTGCGCTTGGCCGCGCAGGGGCCGGCTCACCCCGGGCTCACCGCGTCGTCGGCCACCGGTGTTTCGACGACCGGCGGCATCGCTTCGTCGATGCTTGGAAAATTCATCAGGACCCTGAACTACACCGGTCCGACCGCGACCATCGTCCACGTCGAGATCAACGCGGCCAACGGCAAGAATATCTACGTCGACCGCGACTATCCGTTCACCGACCTGCCCGCCGAGCTCGCCGGCGCGGACTGGATCCAGATCGCCGACGCCGACCAGCGCTACAGCGCAGTTGACCTTGTCGAGCTCGCGGTGACCGGCGGCTCGGTGGTGACCGTCGCTCACGACGAACGCGTGGCCGTGCCCGAGTGGCTCGCCAAACAATTCGAACCGACCGGCCGCACGCTCACCGTCAACGGCCAGCCGATGAAACTCTTCCGGCGTGCCGTCGCACCGGACGGCAGCCTCACCCTCGGCTCGAACGCCGACGGCGCCCCCGCCGCCGCCAACATGTATGTCGTGCTGGTGAGCGCGGCGAAATAGGGCGGGATTTCCGCCCGCCGTTTCGTCGACGAATTCTTTCCGGACGCTGAGCCGCTTCTCCGCAGCGGCCTGGGTTGCCGCCGGCAAATTAACCTCAAACCCAGGCCGGCTCGGGGAGCCGGCCCCACCTCGAACCGTCTCTACCCTTTCGGCTTCGCCGGCTTCGGCGGCGCGTTGACCGTGCCGGTGCGCAACAGATTGCCGAGCGTCTGCTGCGCGTTTTGCTCCTGCTGCAGTTGCTGCAGCGCCGCGATCTGCCGGGGCGAGAGAAACGCCTGTGCCTTGCCCACGGCGGCGTCCACGATCGGCGCCTGCGCACCCGACCCGATGCCCATTCCGGACAGCGCGCCCGGGAGCGCCGGAATCGGCGCGGCGGGTTTCGCTTTCGGCGCGCCCGCGGGATTCGTTTTCGGCGGCGCCGCCGCCGTCGCCAGCACGGTCACGAGCTGGTCCTGTTGCCGGGGCGTCAGTGGCGTCGACGTGTAGCTCAGCCGCTGCGCCAGCTGGTCGACCATCTCGCGCTGGGGCTGCGTCCGCTCGTAGGACTGAAACTGGTTGAACCGTTGCGGGCCGAGGAGATCCTTGATGCTGGCGGTGATGTCCTTCTGGCTCGCTTTCGCCACCTCGTTCGCGACCTGCCGCGCCTCCTTGCCCGTGAGCCCCTGCGCACCCGCGGCCATCATCGCATCGGCGAACGCGCCCTGCCGGTCGGCGAGCAGCGTCTGGAGCCGCGCCAGCTCGTCCGGCGACAGTTTCAATTTTTTGAAAAGCGCCGCATATTTTTCGTCGACCTTCCCGCGTTCCTGCAACGCCAGCATTTTTTGAAACTCCGGCAAATCCGCCAGCGCCGCGAGCAACTCGAGATCCTCGTCGCGTTTCGACAGGCCGCCGGCCTCGGCCGCAACGTCGGCCGCCTGCTTCAAGATGGCCGCGGCGCCCGGCGAAACCGCCGCGCCGTCCCCGGAGGCCACCGCGTCCGCCGCCGATTCCCCGGCCGCCTTCCCGGCGTGCATTGCGGCCAGCTCGGTCTGCAGCTCGAAATTGCGCTTTTTGAAATCCGCGAGGCGGGCCTCGAGCATACTGCGCTCGCCGTCCGTCCGCAACGCCATCAGCTCGAGTCGCTGGCGCCACGCCAGGGCCGTGGCGCCGGCGGCCACGAGGGATAGCAGAGTCAGCAGGAGGTTTTTCGAGGACAACGTGGTCGAAAAGACGCGTCGCGGCCCGTGCGGTTGCGGCCATTTTTCCGCATGCCCCAAGGTTCGCGGCGAGATGGTTAACCATATAAGCCGCGGTCGCCTTTCGCCAATTGCGCGGGACCGCTTGTCTGCAAGCTCCCTTCGCCGCGCCCGCTCCCATCACGCCATGTTCCGCCGGCTCGCCCCACTTTTGTTCATTTTCGCCGTGCTGCCCGCCGGAACCGCCCGGGCCGCGGAGGCGCCGTCCCGCGCCGCGTGGATGCGTGAGGCCCGGTGGGGCGTCATGTCGCACTATCTCGCCGACTGGCGCGCGCGCACCGACCGCGAGCCGGCCAGCGTCGAGCACTGGAACGACCTCGTCGATCACTTCAACGTCGACGCGCTCGCAGATCAGCTCAAGGCCGTCGGCGCCGGGTATTTTCTCATCAGCATCGGCCAGAATTCCGGTTACTACCTTTCGCCCAACGCCACCTACGACCGGCTCACCGGCATCGCACCGGGCAAGCTGTCGCATCGCGACCTCGTGGCGGACCTCAGTGTCGCGCTCGCCCGGCGCGGGCTCAAGTTGCTCGTCTATCTCCCCTCCGGCGCACCCGCGGGCGATCGCACAGCCCGGGCGGCGCTGCAGTGGGAGAACGGGGCCGACCGCAACGCCGCATTCCAGCGGCACTGGGAGGCCGTGATTCGCGAATGGTCGCTGCGCTGGGGCGATCGCGTCGCCGGGTGGTGGTTCGACGGTTGTTACTGGCCGAACACGATGTATCGCACCGCCGACGAGCCGAATTTCGCCAGCTTCGCCGCCGCCGCGCGCGCCGGCAATCCGCGCGCCGCCGTCGCCTTCAATCCCGGCGTGATTTATCGCACGGTCTCGATCACACCGCACGAGGACTACCTCGCCGGCGAGATCGACCAGCCCGACCTCTGGACAGCGAAGCGCGTGCAGGACGGACTGGCCGACGGCGCGCAGGTTCACGTGTTGAGTTATCTCGGCGAACGCTGGGGCCAGGGCGCGCCGCGTTTTTCCACGGAGCAAGCGGTCGCGTTCAGCAAAAAGGTCGCCGGGGCCGGCGGCGTGACCACATGGGATACGCCGATCCAAAAAGACGGCACCTACGCGCCCGAATTCCTCGCGCAACTCAAGGCCATCGGCGAGAGCTTCGCCGCGCCGGGAGCGGCATCGGTTTCCACCCCGTGAACTTCTCGATCCGGTTTCATTTCCGCACTTGCGCTGCGCTGTTGGCGCTGCCTGCGCTTGCCCAATCGCCGGCACCCGTCGCCGCGCAGGCCCCGGAGCCCCCCTACCCCGAGGCGCCCGCGGTGCTGCCCGGCCGCGGTCTCGCGCAACACGATTTTCTCTACACCGGCGAATGGGACACGCGGAAGGACGTCGCCACGATGTTTCTCGTCCGCGACGGCAAGGTCGTCTGGACCTACCGGATCCCGCGCAAGGACGAGACCAACGGCGAGGAGAGCGAGTTCTCCGACCTGCACCGGCTCTCGAACGGCGACATCGTCTTCGCCTACAAGACCGGCTGGCGCAAAATCGATGCGGGCGGGAAAACGATCTACGATTACAAATGCCCGAAGCTCGCCGGCCCCGATGGCCGGGACTGGCTGAACCCGAAGGGCAAGCCCTACTGGAACGAGTGCCACTCGGCCCAGCCCGTCGGCCCGGACCGCGTGCTCTTCCTGCGCAACGGCGTCCCCGCGAAACTCATCCTCTACAACCTCAAGACCGGCCGGGTCGAGATGGAGCACGAGCTGCGCACGAAATACCCCGGCGATCCGACGCACATCCACGCGCAGTTCCGCAACGTCCGCCTGACGAAGGCCGGCACCTACCTCATCGCGCACCTCGATCTCGGCCGGGTCATCGAATACGACAGGAACTGGAACGAGCTCTGGTCGTGCGACGCGCCTTCGGTCTGGCAGGCCGTGCGGCTCCCCAACGGCAACACGCTCATCTCCGGCAACCAGCACGCCTGGGCCCGCGAGGTCGATCCGCAGGGCGGGATCGTCTGGGAAATCAAGGATGGCGACGTGCCCGGCATCAAGATCGGCAGCGTGCACGAGGTCATGCGCCTCGCCAACGGCAATACCGTCATCACCAACTGGAGCGGGGTCGTCCGCAACAAGGCCGACTGGCCGAAGATCGTTCAGCTCATCGAGGTGACGCCCGCGAAAAAAGCCGTCTGGGCGATTCGCGAATGGACCGACCCCGATCTCGGCCCCGCCTCCTGCATCCAGCTCCTCGACGAGCCCGGCCGCGACGAGGAGCAGGAGCTTTTGCGGTGAACAGCCTTCCGTGACGCCGGGGCGGCCGTCCCCCCCCACCCTGGGTTTTGCCCTCCTTGTTTTTCCCGATCCCCGAATTCCCATGCGCTCGATCCTGATCACCGTCGTCGCCCTTGCCTCCGCTTCGATCGCCACCGCCCAGCCGCTCCCGCGCGCCGACTGGGGCGCACCGCTCGTCAACGTTTCCCAATCGGCCGGCGTCTGGACCGTCGCCGGCCGGAAACAAACGGTCACCCTCGTCGCCGCCGACCTCGCGCTCACGGTCAAGGCCGGCGGCGTCACGTGGAGCATGGTGCCGTCGCACGATGGCGACCTGAAGCTCAAGGCCGGCGGCGACGAGTTCGCCACGCGCCTCGCGAGTGCCGGCCGCATCGCCATTGCGCCCTACGATTCTGGCGCCGAGACCGGCGTGAAGATCACGCTGGACCACTGGAAGCACGGCGACGCCACGGTTGACGCTCCGCTCTACCTCACCCTGGCGCTCGAGGGCGCCGACGAGGAACTGGTATTCGGCATCGCGGCGGATGAGACGCACGGCGCCGCGATCCGCCAGCTCGACTGGCCGCAGGCGCTCGATGCGCGCGACGTCGACTACACCGTGCTCAATCATTTCCGCGGCATCCTGCTCCCGCGCCACTGGCCGGCCGCCTATAACCCGATCCGCGGCGATGCCGGCCATCCGAACGACACGAGCGAAATCCAGAGCGATGTCGTCGAGTGCTGGTCCCAATCGTGGTGGGGCTTCGAAAAAGGACCCGCCGCGATGATGCTCATTGTCGAGACGCCGGACGATGCCGCCTACCAATGGAGTCATCCCGCCGGCGGCCCGACGGTCATCGGCCCGCGCTGGCGGGCGCAACTCGGCAAACTCGGTTATCCACGAGGCGGACGGATGGTGTTTTTCGACCGGGGCAACTACGTCGACCTTGCGAAGCGTTACCGCGCCTATGCGATCGCGACCGGCCTCTGGGTGCCGCTCACCGAAAAAATCGCGCGCTCGCCCAAGGTCGCATCGCTCGTCGGCACGATCGAGTCGCGCGTCTCCGTCCTGCGCAACATCGTTCCCGCCAGCCGGCTCTACGACAAAACCGATCCGGCGCGGAACCACCAGATGACGCCGTTCGCCGAGCGCGCGCGGCAGGTGCGCGACCTGAAGGCCAGCGGGCTTCCACGCCTCAACTTTGTCCTCACCGGCTGGCCACGCCGCGGCTACGACCGCCAGCATCCCGACGTGCTGCCCGTCGCGCCCGAGCCCGGTGGCTACGAGGGCATGAGGCAACTCGCCGACGCCTGTCGCGCGGCCGGCTACCTGTTCACTCTGCACGACCAATATCGCGATTACTACGTCGACGCCCCGTCGTTCAACCCCGAGTTCGCCGTGCACGAGGAAGACAGCGCGGGCCTGCCCACGCTCTTTCCCGGCACCCGCTTCGGCTCCGTCAAGGAAGGCCCGATCTCCTACCTCACCGCGTGGGACGGCGGCAAGCAGACCGCCCTCAACGCCCGCTTCATGCTCGGCCACCTCGAGAAAAACTACGCCGGGATCTTCGCCCATGGCATCAAGCCCGACGGCAGCTACCTCGATGTCTTCGGCTACGTCCCGCCCGACCAGGATTTCAACCCCGAGCACCCGACCACGCGCACCGAGGCCAAGCGCGCCATCGCGAACGTGTTTCGCTGGGCCCGTGCCAACCTCGGCACCGTCGGCACCGAGGCCGGCTGCGACTGGACCGTGCCCTACACCGACTACTCGTCGTCGCTCGGGCCGGGCAAAGCCGGCATTCCCGTGCCGCTCTTCAGCCTCGTCTATCACGATGCCGTGCTGACGCCGTATTCGCCCGGCGGCGGCGAGGCACGGATGAACCGCGACGACCGGCCGAACTGGCTTTACGGCATGCTCAACGGCGGCTTCCCGCGCACCAGCCTCGAGCAGATCCCGCGTCAGGCCGGTGTGCTCGAGCAAATGACCGCGCTCCACCGCCGCGTCGCGCTGCTCGAGCTGACCAATCACGAATTTCTCGACGCCGATCACACGCAGGAGCGCAGCACCTTCGCCGACGGCACGACGGTGACCGTCGATTGGAAGACGAAAACCGTCCAAGTCTCGCCCGCACCGAAGTGAACGCGAAACACCCAATGGTTGGCGCCGGCGGCCGCTCCCCGAGCGGGCCCAAGCTCCCGCGTCGTCGCGACCGCCCGGCGCAAACCACCCCAAAACCCAGGCCGGCCCGGAGAGCCGGCCCCACCCAAGACACGCGATGAAATCATTCCTCAAACACCTCCTTGCCTTCCTTGCCGTGACGATCGCGGCCGCGAACGCCGTCGCGCAAACGCCCGTGCCGCCCGGCGACGCGCGAGCCCCCGCCAACCGGGCCGAGGGCCGCGGTCGCGGTCAGCGCAGCAGTTCGCGGCGCTCGCAGCGCGTCGTGCCGTTCGAGGAAGTGCAGGTGGTCAGCCCCAACGGCCAGGTGAAATTCATCCTCTCGCCGAATGCCGAACGGCTGACCTACGCCGTGAAGCTGGGCGACACGACGGTGATCGAGCCCTCGCCGATCAAGTTCGACCTCGACGGCGACGATCTCGCCTCCGGGGTCATCTTCGCCAAGGTCGACCGTTTCGCGATCGACGAAACCTATCCGTGGCACGGCGTGCACTCGACCGCCGTCAACCATTGCAACGGCGCGGCGGTCTCGTTCACGAACGACCTCACGATGACGCCGTTCACGCTCGAGGTGCGCGCGTTCGACTCCGGCGTCGGCTACCGGATCGTCGTGCCCGGCGCCGACGATGCGGCCCGGACACCCGACGAATACTCCGAATTCATCGTGCCGTCCGGCGCGACGATGTGGTTCCACGACCTCGACGGCCACTATGAGGCCGAATACAAAAAGATGCGGATTGACGACGTGCCCGCCGGCCAGTGGGCCGGCCCGCCGGCCACGTTCGAACTCCCGGGCGGCGCCGGTTACGGCGTGATCGCCGAGGCGAATCTCGTGAACTACAGCGGCATGGGCCTCGAGGCCGACGGCCGCCGCGGCTGGATCGTCGGTCTCGGCAACCGCGAACCCGTCAATTATCCGTATGAGCTGCGCTACGGTCGCGAAGAGGCGAAGCGGCTCGGCAAGCCCGCGACCGTCACCGGCACGATCACCACGCCATGGCGCGTCGTCCTCGCCGGCCGCGACCTCAACGCGATCGTGAACAGCGACGTCATCCCCGACCTCTGCCCGCCGCCGGACCCGAAACTCTTTCCCGAGGGCCGCGCCACCCCGTGGGTCGCGCCGGGTCTCGGCGTCTGGAAATATATCGACGGCGGCGGGCCGGACTCGCTCGAGACGATGAAGGAGTTCTCCCGCCTCGGCGGCCTGATTGGCGCGAAATACCAGATCCTCGAGGGCTTCGCCTACGGCTGGCCGGACGAGCAGATCAGGGAGTTCGTCGACTACTCGCGGCAGCAGGGCGTGCGCGTCCTGTTCTGGCGCCACAGCCGCCAACTCCGGACGCCCGAGGCGCGCGAGGAATTCTTCTCCCGCCTGCACCGCCTCGGCGTCGCCGGCGCGAAGATCGATTTCTTCGACCACGAGGCGAAGGAGAACATCGACCTCTACGACGCGCTGCTCCGGAAGGCCGCCGAATACCAGTGCGTGGTCGATTTTCACGGCGCGAACAAGCCGACCGGCCGGCTCCGCACCTTCCCGAACGAGATGATCCGCGAGGCCGTCCGCGGCATGGAGTCGAGCCGGCTGGTCGAGCGCGCCCGGCACGAGACGATCCTCCCTTTCACCCGGTATCTCGCGGGGCCGGCCGACTACACGACCATGGTGTTCAGCGCCCGGCGGGCTGACTCGACCTGGGCCCACCAGGTCGCGGCGCTCGCCACGTTCCAGAGCCCGATCCTCACCATCGCGGCGCATCCCCAGAGCGTCCTCGACAATCCCGCGGTCGATGTGATCAAGAGCATCCAGCCCGTATGGGACGAAACCATCGTGCTGCCGCAGTCGCGCATCGGCGAACTCTCGCTCTTCGCCCGCCGCAGCGGGACGATGTGGCTGCTCGCCGTGATGCACGCCGGCCCGGCGGAGACGATCCGCGTGCCGCTGGCATTCCTCGGCGACGGCGACTATCGGGCAACGCTGGTGCGCGACGATCCCGCGAACGACGGCGCCGTGAAGATGGAAAATCGCGGAGCCCGCCGCGGCGACACGCTGACGATCGACCTTCACAGTGGCGGCGGATTCGTCGGACGTTTCGTGAAGCCATGACCGCCACCATCCAAATCGCGGGACCCGCCACCGCCACCCGTGTCTCCAGGAAAACTGACCCGGCCGGTTGCGGTTCGTCGCATCGCGCCGATTTTCCATCTCCCGCGTTACGGTAACCGGCCTTCCGCATGATCAACCCCACTGGCGCCGCCGCCGGTCCCACGGCGCAACCCTCGATGAGAATGGTGGCCAAGGCCGCCGGCGTCAGCGCGATGACCGTCTCCCGGGCCTTGCGCAGCCATGTCGCGGTATCCGCCCGGCTGCGGGCGCAGGTGCAGAAGGCCGCCCGGGCGCTCGGCTACCGGCCCGACCCGGCCATCGCGAAGCTGATGCACCACTTGCGCATCCGGCGTAAACTGGCGTTTCAAGGTTCGATCTGCGCCATCACCACCATGCTGCCGGACGGGCCGTATAACAATTATGCGGCGGGCGTCCTGCGCGGGGCCCGGCGCCAGGCCGAGGCTCGCGGCTACGGTTTCAGCACGCTGCATACCGACACCAGCCAGGACGCGGCGCGCAGTCTGCGCCGGACCCTGCGCGGCCGGGGCGTCGAGGGCGTGTTGCTGCTGCCGATGGCCGTGACCATCCCGCTGCCGCGGCTGCTCGACTGGCGCGAATTCGCCATCGTCGCCACGACCTCGAGTGTGACCGCGCCGGAGGTGCATCGCGTGATCCCGCATCACTTCAAGAACACGCAGTTGCTCTGCCAGTCGCTGCATCGGCTCGGCTACCACCGGATCGGACTGGCGCAGAGCCGCGAGCACATCGACCGCGTCTATCATGCGTTCAATGCCGCCGTGGCGTGGGACGGGATCTTCCACGAGAACTATATCGTCCGGCCGTTTATCTTCACCGGCCCGGACCCGGCGAAACTCGCCGCCTGGTTCCGCCGCGAAAAACCGGACGTGATCGTCGCGCACAACGACCAGTTGTGCTATCGCTTTGCCGCCATGCTCAACTTGCGGCTGCCGGGACCGGTGGGGTTTGCGACGACCAGCACGTCGGCCGCCTCGGGTTGCGCCGGCATCGACGAGTTGACGCCGCAGATCGGCGCCACGGCCATCGACCTGCTCACGGGTTTAATCCAGCGGGGCGAAAAGGGGCTGCCCGAGATCGCCACCGCCACGCAGCTGCTGGGTCGCTGGGTCGACGGTCGCTCCTGTCCACGCCGGCGCGGGACGGTCGCCGCGCATGCCGTGCCGCGGCGGGAAAATCGGTTGGTCTGTTTCGAGTGACGGCCCACGCCCGACCCCGTGGCGGCGCCGGAACGAAGACCGCTCGATTCGGCCGCCCGCGGACATGGTCGAAAAAAAAGGCGGAGAGCCCAGCCTCTCCGCCTCCCACGGCCCGCCGCCAGCCGTGTCTGGTGTGGCCCGACCGGAACCATACGGCCGGCCACTGGCTCAGAAGGTGCCCTTGATGCCCGCGTAAAGATAGGCGCCGTAGTATTCGATCGCCCGGCCGCCGCCGATATGCTGGCGGTCCGTGCCCAGATAGGTGTGGTCCGGCTCGTTCGTGATGTTGCGCGAGTAGAAGTAGAGGCTGAAGTTGGGCGTCAGGTTATACGAGGCGTTGACGTCGTATTTCGTGCTCTGCTGCATCCACGTGTTGTAGGTGCTGGTCGTCGGCGTGTCCGCGGTCCAGTGGGCGTTCACGCCGAGGGTGAGCCGGCCATGTTTGTAGTTGAGGCCCCCGTTGATCACGTGCGGCGAAACGCCGGGCACCCAGCCGAAATTATACGGGCTCCCGGAAGCGTGGAGCTGGGTCGGATCCGGCACCAGCATCTCGGTGTAGGTGCGCGTATAGTTGCCGAACACGCTCAGGCCGTCGAACGGCTTCGGCAGGAACGAGAGCGACTGCCGGTATTCCACCGTCGCGCCGCGATAGATCACCTTGCCGTCGATGTTGTTCTTCTGGATCACGGTGTAGTCGTCGTAGAGGGGATCGTCGAAGCCGAAGTCGGAGGCGATGCCCTTGATCCGCTGGGACTGCGTGAAGTTCTTGATGTCGTTCTCGAACACCCCGACGCCCAGCGAGCCGACCGGCTCGAAATAATACATCAGGCGCGCGGAATAGTTGTTGGAGTATTGCGGCTTCAAGTCGGGGTTCGGCGCGTTGATCTCCAGCGTCGTGTCGTTTTCCGTGTAGGTGCCCGACAAATCGCCATACGCCGGCCGCGTCACCGTGTAGCTGTAGCCGAACAGCGCCTGCAGATTCGGCGTGACCAGGTATTTCACGCTGCCGCTCGGGAACAAGTCGTCGTATTCGTTGGAGCGTGCGATGCGCGGCGTGCTGAAATACTGGTATTGGATCCCGGGAATCGTCGAGGCCACGCCGGTCGACGCCGTCACCGGAAAGCCCGCCGCCACGACCTTCGCGGTGGGCACCTGGTTGAAGTCCTTGGTCTCGTCGCGCGTCCGTTCCCAGCGCAGCCCGGCCTGCACCTCGACCCGCGTCAGCGGCTTGGAGTCGAACATCGCGTAGGCCGCGTCGATCTCCTCGCGGATGTATTTCGGCGCGGTGACGAACGACGCCAGATAGTTGGCGGCACTGTCGTTGTGCCCGAAGTATTCCGGATGCGAGCTGAACAGGTCGCCGATGATATTGTGGTCGGCGATGGCGGGGGTGCCGCCGGTCGTCGAATCGAAATAACCGCCGTGCCCCGGCGAGAAAACCGCCGCGGAGGGATAGAGCGACCAACTGCCGCCGGCGCCGCCGCCCGGCCCGATATAATTCCAACTCTGCCACGCTGTCGGGTTTTGGAAAATATACGCGGTCTCCCCAACGTTCGCGCCGGCCTTGAACCATGTGGGCACCTCGAGCGCGGTGTCATACCTGGCGTCGACCTTGGCCTGATACTTGAGCACGCGGTTGTAGCGGCCGTCGTAGCCGAAGGTTGGAAACCCGGTCGCCGAAGCCTTGTAGTTCGCGAGATTCGACCAGTCGAGACCGCCGGTCTGCACGACCTTCCAGGCATACAGATCGTCGGGCGAGCGCGTGGCGTTCACCGTCATGCCGGTCGTGGCAAGACTGACGCCGCCAATATTGCTGCCCGGGAGCCGGTAGGACTCGTTGCCGGCGTAGTTGTTCTCCGACTGGCTGACCACCGCGGAGCCGGTGACGAGGAGATTGTGCGTCTTGTATTCGAACGTCGGCAGGTAGGTGTAGCCGTGGGTTCGTTTGCGCAGGTAGGACCAGGAGGACGTGAGGCCGGTGATCGGGACGTTGGTCCAGCCCGTCCAGCCGTCGCTGTTGGCGAGGTTGGCGCGCGTGGTCGTGACGCCAAAGCTGCGATTGCTCGTGAACATGCCGTAGTTGTTCAGCGTGCCGATGAGCGAGAAGGTCAGCTTGTCCGTGGCCTTGTAATCGAGCGTGAACGACATCGTGCTGCGTTCGGTGAGCTTCGGGCCGTCCTTGTATTGGATGCGCGTGATGACGATCGGCTTGGGGTTGGCGGCCGTCGGCGTCGTATCGTAGGTGGGAACATACTGCCGCTGCTCGTTGAAGATGTTCGACTCGTTGACACTGAAGAGCACGCCGAGGCGGTGGTTGAGGAACGAGTTCGCATATTCGAAGGAGGCGTTCGGCACGATCAGGTGCCGGGCGTGGTCGTCGGGCTTGGTGACCTTGTCGAGGAAGAGCTCCTCGCCGTTGGCCATCGCACTCACGTCGGCCGTGATCCGCTGGCCGTTGCGCTCGTAGGCATGCTTCGGCCGCAGGTCGATCACGCCGGCCGCCGAGCTCGCGGGCTGTGAGGCGTTCACCGTGAAACTGACCTCGACGGCATCGACACTGCTCATGGAAACCTGCTCGAAGCCGAACGACCGGCCGCCGGCGCCCGCGCCGCCGCCGTTGTCGGTGCCGTTGTTCTGGATGAAGCCGTCGGCGCTGGCCAGGTCCATGCCGCCGAAGGTCACGCTCGTGAACTGCGCCGGCAGGCCGCGGATGCGGGGATTCCGCGCGTCGGCCTCGACGTAGTCGAGCTGGATGCCGGGAAGATATTTGAGAAATTCGCCCACGTTGCCCTCGGCGGTGTTGCCGAAGGTTTCCGCCGCCACGATGTTGCTCACGTTCATCGACTGCTTCTGGTCCATGATGGCCTTGGCGTTGCCCTCGCGCTCGGTCGACACCGTGAACGCCTGCATCTTCACGGCCTCCCCCGTCGCCTCCTGCTGGTAACGGACACTGGTCAGGTTGACGTCGGCGCGGGCGGTAACGCCGGGCGCGACGTCGAGCCGCACCGTGGCGGTGTCGTAGCCCGTGTAGCTGACCTGCACCGTGGCCGATCCGGCGGGAACATTGGGGAGGCTGAACGAGCCGTCGTTGGCGCTCGTGACGACGCGGTTCGTGCCTTGCAGGCGGACCTCGGCGTTTTGCACGTATTCGCCGGTGGCGGGGTTGAAGACGCGGCCGGTGATGGCGCCCGTCGCGGCGGGTTGCGCCGGGAGGGACAAGGCCGGCAGCAGCCAGCCGAGAATCAAGCCGATAAACAGCAGCGAACGCCGCCGACAATGCAGGGTGTTTTTCATCGCACGTAGGTCTTTTGCTTGGGGGAAACGGCCGGAAAGCCCCCGGGGCGGTTTGGTGGACGCTCCTGTTTTTGTGAGCGGTTTTTCCGTCGTTTATAACTATCAACCCGCCGTGCGGGCCCGGCGCAATGCCGGCGGCCGGTTACAGTAACAGGCCGCCCGGCTCCCCGCGCTTCCCCTCAGCCACCTCGTTCCTCGCCGCGCGGGAAACCGCCTTCCCACCCTGCGCGTTTCGCTCGCCAGCGGGGGTCCGGACAACCTTGATGATTCATTAGCATGAAAAAAATCCCCGGCCTCGCCGCGCTCGCATTCTCCTTGCTGACTAGCTCGCTTTCCGCCGCCGCTTCCGCCGGACCCGTCGCCCCGCCCCGATCCGATCTGCTGCTCTGGTATCCGCGGCCCGCGGCGCAATGGGTCGAGGCGCTGCCTGTCGGCAACGGCCGGCTCGCCGCGATGGTCTTCGGCGGCCCGGCCGAGGAGCGGCTGGCGCTCAACGAGGACACGGTGTGGGCCGGCGGCCCGCACGACAACAACGTGCCGACCGCCCGCGAGGCCTTTCCCGAAATCCGCCGGCTCATCTTCGCCGGCGACTATGTCGGCGCTTCGAACCTCGCCGCCGAAAAAGTCATGCCCGGCCGCAACCGGCCCAACGGCATGTCATACCAGCCCGTCGGCGACCTCCGGCTCCACTTCACGGGGCACGAGCGGTTTTCCAATTATCGCCGTGAACTCAGCCTCAACGACGCCGTCGCCCGCGTCTCCTACGACGTCGGCGACGTCCACTACACGCGCGAGATCTTTGCCTCGCTCACCGACCACGTCATCGTCGTCCATCTGACCGCGAGCCGGCCCCGCGCACTCACGTTCACCGCCGATTGGGCGAGTCCGCAGCTCCACTCGGTCCGCGCCGACCCCGATGGCTCGCTGGTTCTCGCCGGCATCACGCCCGATCAGGAATCGATCCCCGGCCGGGTGAAATTCGAGGCCCACGTCCGCGTGCTGCACACCGACGGCGAGCTGACCACCGTCGGTGGCAACGTCATGCTCAACCGCGGCACCACCGCCACGCTGCTCATCGGCATCGGCACCAACTTCGTGAACTACCACGACATCTCCGCCGACCCCGCGAGCCGCGTCCGCGCCGCGCTCGGCGGCGCGCAGAAAAAGGATTTTGCCACGCTGCGCGCCGCGCACATCGCCGCCTACCGCGCCCAGTTCGACCGCGTCTCCCTCGACCTCGGCACCACGCCGGCCGCCGCGCGGCCCACCGACGAACGCGTCCGCGATTTCGCCAGGAGCGACGACCCCGCGCTCGCCGCGCTCTACTTTCAGTTTGGCCGCTACCTGCTGATCAGCACCTCGCAGCCCGGCTCGCAGCCGGCGAATCTGCAGGGCAAGTGGAACGACCTCGTCCGCCCGCCGTGGGATTCGAAATACACGGTGAACATCAATACCGAGATGAATTACTGGCCCGCCGAATCCACGAACCTCGCGGAGTTGCACGAGCCGTTCATCGCGATGGCCCGCGATCTGTCCGTCACGGGCGCGCGCACCGCGCAGACGCTCTACGGCGCCCGGGGCTGGGTGCTGCACCACAACACCGATCTCTGGCGCATCGCCGGGCCGGTCGACGGCCCCGGGCCGGGCATGTGGCCGAGCGGCGGCGGCTGGTTCAGCGAACATCTCTGGAACCACTACGCGTTCGGCGGCGACGAAGCCTACCTCCGCGGCATTTACCCGGTGATGAAGGGCGCCGCGCAATTCTTCCTCGACGTCCTCGTCGATGAGCCGACGCATCACTGGCTCGGACTCTGTCCTTCGGTCTCACCCGAGAACACGCCGAAGGCGCGACCGAACAACGGCGATTCGCGCCTCGATTTCGGCATCACGATGGACAACGAAATCCTGTTCGAACTTTTCACCAATGTCGCCCGCGCCGCCGCGATCCTCGGGCTCGACGCCGATTTTCAAAAGCAACTCCTCGCCGCCCGCGACCGGCTTCCGCCGCTCCAGATCGGGCGTTACAATCAACTGCAGGAATGGCTGGGCGACTGGGACAACCCCAAGGACGACCACCGCCACATTTCGCATCTCTACGCGCTGTTCCCGTCGAATGAGATTTCGCCGCGACGCACGCCCGCCCTCTTCGCCGCCGCGCGCCAGTCGCTGGAGTATCGCGGCGACGTTTCCACCGGCTGGTCGATGGGCTGGAAGGTCAACTGCTGGGCCCGCTTCCTCGACGGCAACCATGCCTACAAGCTCATCACCGACCAGCTCCGCCTCGTTGGCGACCTCGGCACCAACATGACCGACGGAGGCGGCACCTACCCCAATCTCTTCGATGCGCACCCGCCTTTCCAGATCGATGGCAACTTCGGCTGCACCGCCGGCATCGCCGAACTTTTCCTCCAAAGCCAGGATGGCGCCGTCGACTTGCTGCCCGCGCTGCCCGACGCATGGCCGCGGGGAAAAGTCGCCGGACTCCGCGCCCGTGGCGGCTTCGAGATCGCCGCGCTCGCCTGGAGCGGCGGAAAGATCGCCGCGGCGGAAATCGTCTCCCACCTCGGGGGCAACCTCCGCATCCGCTCGCGTTTTCCGCTCGCCCATGCCGACGGCACGAAACTCGCCGCGGGGATCGGCGACAATTCCAACCCGTTTTTCTTCACCCCACCCGCGCCCGCGATGCTCGTCTCGCCCGAGGCCAAGCCTGTCAGCTATACGCCGCCGCACGAATTCGCCTACGACATTCCGACGCAGCCCGGCGAAACGGTGACGATCATCGCCGCCCCGTAGCCGCACTCGTGCGTTTCAGTCCGTTCACCCTCCTGGGCCTCGCGTTCTTCCTGCTGGCATTCTTCGGCGGCCTGCGCGTGCGCCGCGAGCTCGAGGCCGGGGTTGCGCGGTGGTTGAGCAGTTTGTTTCGCCGCTCCGCTCCGATCCATCGCGCCGCGACGCCGCTCCGCTACTGGTTCGCCGTGATGGTTAACACGGCCTTCGTCCTGCTGTTCGCCCTCGCCGCCGCTTTCGCACTGCGCGTGGGCTTCCTGCGGTTCGCGCGCTGACAACTTTGCCACCGAGCCGTCGCGTTGTGTCAGCCGCCCGCGGCCTGCTTGGCATCGACGGCCCAGACGACGAGCCAGCCGCTCTTCGCGTCCACGTAGACGACCGACGACCCGCCATCGGGCACTTCGACCACGTCGTTGCGCGCCACCTGCCGCGGGTGCACCTCCGGCGTCGCGGCCGGTCCCTGCCGCCAGAGCGGCACGACCATCACCGCCACCGCTGCGAGTGCCGCCGCCGCGCCGAGGGGGAGCAGCCAGCGTGCACCCCACGGCGCCGATCGCGCCGGCCGGGAATCGCCCGCGCGAATCTCACGGCGGACCTCCTGCCACGCCCGCTCTGCATCCGGCACACGGATCTGCGCCATCGACGCCCGCCACGCATCCGCTGCTTCCGCGATCGTCGCGCGAAACTGCCGGCACTCGCCGCATGCCGCGAGATGGCCCTCGAGGTCGGCGCGCGCGCCGCTGGCGGGCGCGCCGTCCCGTTCGGCCGAGAGCAGGCGTTGGGCGGATCGACAGTTCATGTTCGGACCAAGGATTCTTCCGGCTGATCGGTGACGGTCAGTCGCGGCAATAAAGGTCGCCACCGCGACCGAGATCCACCCAGACGCGCTCGGTGTTGTAGGCGAAATAGCCGGCTTGATAGGTGCGGACTTCGTGACCGCGAAATCCGTGGCTCACGACCCAGCGAGCCGGAACCCAGGTCTTCACGACGACTTCCTTCCAATATCCACGCGGCTCGTCGCGCCGGTGATCGACGACCACGACCGGCGCCCGGAAGGCCGGCGCGACCACGATCGGCGCGGGCCGCACTCCGAAACCGATGTTGATGTGCACATCACTGCCGGCCACCGCCGTATTGGCGAAACCTGCGAAGCCGCTCAAGGCGGCGAAAACTGAGGCGAGAATGAATTTGTTTTTCATGGCATTAATGTTGGTTCGCCCCTTGGGACGAAGCCCCGCCGCCATTTATTCATCTTTTTTCCCGCTCGCGTAATTTATTCGGGCACAATGATCACGGCGCACACTTCGCCCTTGTCGCCCCACGGCGGCCCGCCCAGCACCGATGGTTTGCCGGGCGGCAGCGCGAGCGCGATCACCTTGCGCCCGCCCTCGAACCACGTGGCGCGGATCGACCCACCCTCGCCGACGAGTTCGATGCGATGCCCACGCGTCAAGGCGATCGATGCCTCGCCGTTCGCCGCGACCACGGCGGAGCCTTCGCCCACCGCCCGGTAGCTTTCGAAGCGCAGGATCCGCCGCAGGTTCGCCTCGTAGGGCGCCAGCTTCGGGTCGGACTTCGCCTTCTCGTTCGACGCGACGATCATGATCGCTCGGACGCGCGTGCCTCCGCCGCCGGCGGCCAGCGAGAGGAGCGGCGCGGCGACAAGCAGCGCGAGGGCGATGACGGATCGAATCGTTTTCATGACATGTTCTCCAGTTTTTGCGCCAGCAACCGGCGCGCTTTGAATAGCCGGGACATCACGGTGCCCGGCCGGCATTTTAAAGTCTCGGCAATTTCCTCGTAGGAAAGTCCCTCCACCTCCCGCAACGCGAGCACAGAACGATGCTTGGGCGGCAGCGCCGCGATCGCCCGTTCGAAACGTCCGTCGCGCTCCGTCCGTTCCAGCGCGCTGCGCGGATCGTCGGTCGGCGCCGCAAACCCCGCGGCCTCGGCGGCTCCTTCGTCGCGAAACGGCAGGAACCGGTCGAACCATCGCTTCCGCCGTCGCAGGTGATCGATCGCGCGCCGCGTCGCGACGGCGTAAAGCCACGTCGAGAATTTCGATTCGCCCCGGTAATCCTTCAGGCTGTGCCACACCGCGACCCATATCTCCTGTGAGACGTCACGCGCATCATGCTCGTTCCGGACGATGGCGGCCACGCGCCGGAATACCCGTTCGTGGTGCGCCCGCATCAGTTCGCCGAACGCGTCTTCGTCGCCCGCCTGCGCCCGCCGCAGCAGCTCCGCCTCGGCTTCGGCCAGTTCCATGTCGGTGGCGTCAGGCACGGCGGCGGCAGACCGGCATGACCTCATCCGGGTTCCGGCGCCCGGGCGATGGGTGGCGCGAAGATCTCATTCGAGTTGTCCGGCGGATCGGAACGATTCGTCAGCCGTCGGCATGGCTCATCTGGTTTTTCCGCGGATCCGTCGCCGCGATGATCGCGCTCACCGACTTTTGATTGAATCCCTTGAAGCCGCCCTTGCGCTGCAGGTTTTCGAGGTGACTGCCGATCGCGCCGTCGCGCTTAAACCCCTCCGCCTGCGCCGGCGTGATCGACCCCGGCTGCAACAGCGCATCGATCCGCTCCGGGCGCACGCTCCATCGTTCGCCCTCGGTGAAGGCCTGCCGCAGAAAGTCGAAATCGGAAAACGGCTTCATCGTGTTCACGCCCGCGCCCGCCAGCTGGTCACGCAGCCGCGCGAAATCGAATCGCGCCTCGAGGTGATGCATCCCCGCCTGCAAAAAACTGTCGCCGTGCAGTCCGCACCACAGTCCGACCGTCCGCAGCTGCGGCGACGCCGGCAGTCGCTGTGTCGAAAAATCGATCTGCGTCTCCTCCGGCATCAGGTCCACGTCGGCAAACACCACGATGCCCGCCACTCGCTGCTCCGCGATCTGCGCGCCCCATCCCGCTTCCGCGCCCGCGTAGTAGCGCTCGCGTTTCTCAAACCCGAGCCGCGCCAAAAACTCCATCAGGTCCGCGAAATGCGCCCGCGAGCAGCGGAACGTGTGATGGTCGTGGTTGCCCCAGCCCAAACCCAATCGATCCTGCCGCCGTTTCTGGATCTGCGCCGCCCGGTTCCGCGCCTCCCAGAACCGGCGCTCCTCGGCGAAAAACAGCTCGCACGCCGCGTCGCGGTCCACGAGTCCCAGCACCTCTCCGAGCCGCGCCATCGCGTGTCGCACCGCCTCGGTGTCACCCCCGATGCCGAAATCCCGCTTTCGCGTCCGCCACAATTCGCGGGCTCGCAGCATGCCCCGCACGAATTCTTCGTCCGGTTCGCGCACCGCGTAGCCCCGATAGCCCAGTCGCTCGACCGCCATCAGCGTCGTCCCGCCTTCCTGATTGATCAGCGCCTGTCGCAGCCGCGCGCCATACGCCCCTTCGGTTTCCACGTCCAGATCGTGCGCCGCCAGAAAATCCGCCAGCACCTCGGGCCGGATCGCCAGTGCCGACGGCATTTCCCCGTGTCCGCCGTCCGCGCGCAGCAGCACCCGCGGCATCATCGCTTTCGGATGCCAGAGAACCACCGCACTTGCAGGAGCCTCGACCGGCTCCTCGACAAATCCCGCCGCGCGCAGGGCATCCGCCTGCTCCGTCCCGAGGACAAGGTGATCGACCCACTCGAAAAAGTCCGTCCCCGTCTCGTCGCGCATCCTCTCGGCCAGCCGGCGGGCAAAGGAATTTCGCTCCAAGAATGCCGCGATGCAGCGCGCGATCAATCCCTCCGCCTCGAAACAGAGCGGCCAGTCGAAGGCGGCGGACGGTTGGGCCGCGGGGGAATCGGAGCTGCTGGTCGCAACCATGGAATCGTTCTCGCGCCGAGCCTGTGCCCGTTTTCCCTCGGAACGAAAGCGAAAAGCGTCCGGCCAGCCGGCGCTTTACCTTCAATGCCCCGTTCGCATACTGCCGCCTCTCATGAGCGACGAGCCCGCCCCACCCCGCAAGACCTACGGGCTCAAACCGCGCGAGTTCGAGACCGTCAACCAACCGCGGCCGAACGCCGCCCCCGTTCCACCACCCGTCCGCGATCCCGGCGTCGTGCCCGCATCCGACGGCCCCATCGATGTCCGCGAGCTCACGCGCCAGGCCCTCACTACCGGTCCGCTGCTCTCCGCCACTCCGCCGCCCAACCGTCCGAACGACGTTCATGCGATGCTGCAACACAACCTGGCGAAGGCCGATGCCGCGGGGCTCAACGAGGTCATGCCGCTGGTCCGCCGCCGGTCGCGCCGGCGGCGCGATTACTGGGCGCTCATCTTCGGCGTCAACGGGCTGACCTCCAGTTCGCTCTTCGTCGTCGGAGTCAATCCGGTGAGCGTGTTCGCGGTCCTCGCCGCCATCACTTTTTTCAGCGCAGCCATCACGTGGATCATGTGGGTGCTGCTGGAGGACTACTGATCGCATTGCGTGCGCATCCCGCCGTCCCCGCGTCATGCACGACGACTCCGATCCCCCGCGGAAATTCTACGCGTTCAAGCCGACGGAATTCGAACGCGCCAACGAAGCTCCCCGTGATTCCATCCCCGCCGTTGACTCGCAACCCGCCCCCGACCCCGGCGTCACGCCCGCCCATCGCGGCCGGATCGACGTCCGCGAACTGGCGCGCATCGCCCTCGGCGGTCGCCCGGCGCTGGGCCACAACGCCGTCGCCAACCGTCCCAACGAGGTCCACGGCATCCTCCGCGACAACCTCGCCCGCGACAACGCCGCCGGACTCTACAACGTCTCCCTCCGCCAGCGCCGGTCGCGCCGGCTGCGCGACTACCTGATCGTCGTCGCCGTTCTCAATGCTCCGATCGGCGTAGTTGCTTGGCTCAGCCGCGGCGAGCAGATCGTGCTGGTGCTTTTGCTCTCGGGATTCGTGTTCTTCAACCTCCGCTTCGCGTGGCACGTCTGGGCGATCATGGACGACTACTGACCGCGCCGCGCGAGCAACTCCCACAGCAAAACCGCAGCGGCCACCGAGACGTTGAGCGACTCGATTTTCCCGCTGCCGGGAATCGTCACGAGCCGCGTGCAGGCCGCCGCGACTTCGGGAGCGAGTCCCTGTTCCTCGTTGCCCAGCAAAAGGGCGAACGGCTTCCGGCCTTTGGTCTGTGGTGCGTCCGGCCGCCCGCCGCGCGTCGCCGCGCCAATCACCTCGTAGCCCGCCGCCGCGAGTTCACGGGCGAAACCCGCCAAATCCTTCGTTTGCCAGACTTCGAGGTGCTCGAATCCGCCCTCGGCCACGCGGTGCGCCGCATCCGTCGGCCGCGCCGCCGTCGTGTCGTCGGGAATCACGATCCGCGGCACGCCGAAAAACGCCGCCGTCCGCGCGATGGCGCCAAGATTGTGGGCGTTGCCGATCCGATCGAGCACCAGCACCGCCTCGCCGCGCTTTGCCCACGCCGACACATCGGCCGGCGCAACCAAGCGCAATGGCGGGGCGTAAACCACCGCCACGATCCCGCCGTGATGGACCGAGCCGGAGATTTTCTCGAGCTCGGCGGCCTCGACCTGCCGATAGATTTTTTTTTGCTGCGCAAGCACGCGGCAGATCACGCCGACGCGCTGCCCTGTCGCGTGATCGAAAAACAACCGCTTGATCGAACCGGGGTCGCGCGCGAACCGCGCCTTCACCGCCGCCAGCCCGCAAATCTTCAACTCGTCATGCCGTGCCGGTCCGCTCCGCGAACCCGCCATGGCGATCGCTTCATTCTCACCCGCCGCCCCCACCGGAACCGCGGCCGCTTTCTGCTTCATCGCCTGCGATGTTGGCGTCTCTTCCCCCCGATATTCGGTCGAACCACGCGGCCGCATCGCTCCGGTTGGGGCGACGAACTCTCCGGGGGACGACGCGGGACCGGCCGCCGGCCGCGAACGCGGATCAGGTTTGGAAAAATGAGGCATGCCGCAACCTGACTCAGCCCGCGGCCGAAACCAAACAAAAGTGCAGGTTGCGTTTGCCGAGATCAGCGGCCGCTCACGTTGCCCACGACCGTGAATTCCTCCCGGTCATGGTAAAGCTGGCGGATTCGCGCGTCCCGCGCGTAGCCGATGAACGGCGAATCCGTCGCCCGCAGTTCCCGCAACAGCGCAATCGGGTCCACGCGGCCGAATTTCAGGTTCACCACGAAGCGCCGGCACCAGCCGCGCGCAAGCCACGGCGTGACGATGTGCTGCAACACATGGTGCGGCTCCTCGAGCATGTCGCAGAACAGCCAGTCGAAGGTCTCGCCGTCCCGTGGTGCAAATCTGAACGCATCCTCGCAGCGATGCGCGATCTGCGGATGCCCGAGCGCCCCGCCTTTCAGCGGACCGTTGTCAATCGCGACCACCCGCGCGCCGCGTTTCGCCGCGCTGTAACTCCATCCGCCCGGCGCGGCGCCAAGATCGCACACCGTCTCGCCCGCCGCCGGCTCGCGTCCGAGCACGATGTAGGCCTCCTCGACTTTCAGGTAGCTGCGCGACGGCGCGAGTTCGTCGTCGGCCATCCGGCGCTGGCCAGGGACAAACGCCTCCCGGGCCACGAACGCCCGCCCAAAGTCCGCGAAAAAAACGAACAGTCCGCGCGCCGGCCCGACGCCGCGCGGCACGTCCGCCACCGCCAGCTTCGCCACACGCGACAATTTTTTCTTCAGCAGCTCGCCCCACGCCGCCTCGACGGCCGAAATCCGCCGTCCAAGTCCGACGATTTCCTGCGGACCCAGCCACACGCTCGGCCAGGCAGAGTCGATCCGCTCGCCGCGCAGGCTGCCGAGAAAGAATTCCGCGACGCGGGCGGCGAGCGCGTTCACCGAGTCGCCCCGCACCTCCACCGGTTCACGGAACGACAACAGCGGAAAGGCCAGATCCTGGCCGGCCTGACCTCCCGGCCCCGCCCGCACCCAGCCCGGACCCTTCTCGGCCACGGTCATTCCGTGCAGCTCGGTCAGCTCGCGCGCGAGCAGCGTTTCGAATCCGGACTGACAGGTCAGCAGCACGCTCGCGAACGTGCCGGTGCGCGGCCACGTCGCGAGCGAAAACTCGGCCATCAACCGGCTAAACGATCTCGCACGCGCCGCCGGCGCAGGCGACGGTTTGCTTGAGCTCGGTGATGTCCTCGGCTTCCTCCAGCGTCGTGTAGTCGACGGGTTCGTGGACGAGCGTGTTCCACTTCGCGACGTCCTCGGCGGTCGCGACGCCCTCGCGCGGCGCCTGGACGTAGGCCTTGTCGCCGCAATCCTGCAGCAGCGCGACACCGGTAAAATCATGCCGGTGCGCCCAGATGAAATCCGCCACCGCAGGCCACTCGTGCGGTCGGACGGAGATGGTGCACGAAACGTTGTGATGCAGCCCCGGCGCATGGCGCTCGTGCCGGCGACCGGCCTGCACCCAGTTTTCCTGCACAAGGCGGACGTATTCGAGATGTTTCACCGCCGACAGGTCCTCGCGATAAATACCGAACGCCGGACCCTCGACCGGAAACGTGATCACCTCGGTTCGGCCGTTGGGATCGTAGACGCTCGACTCGACCATGTGCGGGTTGGTTTTGCGGAAATGCAGATAAACCGGATCGTGGATGTTGGCCTGCACGCGGCGGAAATAACGCGGCGCGTGGTGCGGGTGCAGGCCGCTGCTCGTGCCGAGCAACAGGCTCGCCGTGCCCTCGGGCTTCACGCAGGTGGTGCGCGCCGCCGGCTGGATGCCGAGGGCGCGCGCGACGACGGCGTTGACCGCCTTGACCACGGCCGCGCCCGCGCGGAGCACGGCTGGATCGAGCAGCACGTCGGGCCGGTCGAGGATGCCGCAAAGCGAAACGCCGAGCAGCGCCTCGCGCTCCGTGATCACCCGCGAGACCGGCGACAGATAGCCGAACTCCGTGTAGCCCGCCTGCAGCGTGCCGATCAGCGCGGCATGCGCACACAGCCGGTAAAAATCCGCCGGCGTCTCGGCGGCCGAGGCGGAGATCGTCGCGAGATTGCAGAACTGGACGCCGGAGAGTTCGTCGCCCTCGCGCAACTCGCCTTCGTGGCCGAGCTCGCGCAGGCGGGCGATGGCGGCGGCGTCGAGCTTCAGCCGCGGATGGAGCCCGATCTCGACGCAGGGATTGGCGCCGTATTCCGCGTCCTCGACGAAATAAAACCCGGGCTCGCCGAACTGCTTCTGCGCCTCGAAGAGCCGGTCGAATTCCATCCGCGTCGCCGTGGCGCGCACGATCACCGCCGAGTTGTTGCTGGCCGCGCGCTGGGGCTGGTCGGCGAACCAGTTGCCGGTCTTCGCTGCGGCCATCTCGGCGTCGTCGACCGAGAAGAGGCAGATCGTCGCCGAGCGTCGCACCCCACCCGAGAGCACCGCCTTCGCCGCCCACATCAGGATGTCGTAGGCCTCGATCGGGCGCAGTTTCCGCCCTGCTGCGCCCCGCACGAGGTGCTCGATGTGCGACAGGGCGTTGAACAACGGCGCGGCGCCCGGCGCCTTGCCGCCGGAAATCCGCAGCGGCGCGCCTTCGGGGCGGATCTGCGAATAATCGAACTGCACCGGCCGGCCGGCCACGGCGTTTTCCATCAGCGCGTGCAGCGCGTCCGCCCAGCCCTCGATCGTGTCGGGCACCATGAACGTGATCGGCGTCAGGCTCTCGTCGCGCGGCGCGAAGGCCGGGAGCTTGGCGATATGGTGCCGTTGCACCGAGAAACCGACCCCGCAGCCGCACAGCAACAAATAGAGCGATTCGCGAAACGCCTCGATCCGGTCGATGTAAGTGAAGCAGCAATTGTAGATGCGCGCGTGCTTGGTGAGGATCGCCTCGCCGCCGAACTGCAGCGAGCGCATCGACGGCAGCACCTCACGGCGCGCCACCGCGTCGAACGCCGCCCGGATCGCCGCGTGCAGGCCGCCGCCGAGCCGCTCCACTGCCGCGATCTCACCCGGCGTAACCTCGCCGGCGGCGAGCGCCACGCGCCTGGCCTCGGCGAGCGAGCGGTCGGAAAAATGCGCGAGGTGCATGTTGCGCACGCGCGCCACGGCCTCGGCCCATGTCTCGCGCCGGCGCTTTTCGGGCGAATAGCGGGCGTAACGGGAGATGGCGATGAAGTCCTGAAGGCCGTTGGCCGGATGAGACACAGGCAGCTGCTGCACAGACATGGGAGTAGAATGGATGGAGAAAACTTGAAAAACCGCGGGTAACGGAAGGGCGCCCGCCAGGCGCGAGAATCGCGGGCCGCCACTACGGCTTGTGTTCTTCGCGCGGTCAACCACTGCCGGTTGTGGTGGCAAAGTTATTATGCGCCTTCATCGCGCTGATGACCTGAGACACGCATCCGCGTCGTTTTTCACTCTGATTCCCAAGCCATCTTCCTCGCCGCCCCGCAAAATATGCGCACCAAAAAATGCAGCCACCGGGCTACAAGACCCAGCGGAAAATCGTCCGGCGCCGTGGAGGGTTCGAACCCGCGGGGAAGGATCGGGATGATCGGCACCGACGGTCGAAGCGGCGCCGCGCCCGCCCCACCACTCGCCCGGACAAAAGCGTTGTCTCGCGCCGGCAACGGACCGAAATGCTGAACAGTTCGGCAAAATCCCCTCGCCCGCCCCATGGCCACCCTACGCTCGCTCGCGCGCACGCTCCGGCTTTCGCCCGCCACTGTTTCGAACGCGCTCAGCGGCCGCGGGCGGATCGCCGCCGCCACGGAGCAGCGCGTGAAAAAAGCCGCGCAGGCGGCCGGCTACCGCCCCAACCCGCTCGCCGGCTCGCTCATGTCCGAGCTCCGCCGCTCCCGCGGCAGCACGTTTCGCGGCGTGCTGGCGATCGTCGACATCGCGGAGCCCAGCCGCGAGCCCCACGGGCTGTTTCACCAGGAACTGATCCGCGGCGCCACCGCGCGCGCGGCGGAGCTCGGTTTCAAGATGGAGCCGTTCGTCGTCGGCGACGCCGGACTGACGCTGCCGCGGCTCGATTTCATTTTGAAATCGCGCGGCATCCACGGCCTCGTGCTGCTCCCCGCGTGGTATACGCCCGATTTCTCGCAGCTCGACTGGTCCCGCTACGCCGCCGTCTACACCGACTATAACATCCGCCAGCCGGCGCTGCATTGCGTCTGCTGCAACCACTATCGCTCGATGATGGACACCCTGGAGTCGATCGCGGCGCGCGGCTACCGGCGCCCCGGTCTTTTCCTCGAGCGCGGTCGCAACGACCGGCTTCAGCACCGATGGGGCGCCGCGTTCCTCGCGTTTCAACACAGCCGGCCGGACATCGAGCGGGTGCCGCTGCAACTCACCCCGGAGGTCCGGCGCGATGCCTTCGTGCCGTGGTTCCGGCGCTTCAAGCCGGATGTCGTGATCAGTCACTTCACTCATCCGGTCGACTGGATGGAAAGCTGCGGCGCGCGCATTCCCGCGCAGCACGGCTACGTTTGTCTCAACCTGCTGTTCAAATCCCGCCCGTCCGCGGGTCTCGACCAGCAACCGCGCGAACTTGGGACGCGCGCCACCGAGCAGGTCATCGCCCAGTTGCAACGCAACGAGCGCGGTCTGCCCAAGTGGCCGACGTTGACGACGACGCCCGCCCGCTGGGTCGAAGGACCCACGCTGCGCCGGGCGTAGCGCACCCCCGCCTGCCACCCGCCGCGAGCGCCATCGCCGCCGGACGCATTTTCACGTAATACGTAAAATGGCGCGGAGCCGCCGCCACGAGTCAGCCCGCCGGATTGCGCTCGTCGAGCCGCGCGAGTTCTTCGCCGGCGAGTTTGGCCGTGACCAACCCCGCGTAGGCCGGCGCGCCGCATCGTTGCCAGAATTCACGCGCGCCGGAGTGGTCGCCGTGAACCAGACGCATCGCGCCGATGCAGTAGCACGCGTCGCATTCTCGCGTGGCCTGCTCGCTTTTTTCACCTCGGCCCGCCTCGGCCAGGAGACCGTTTTCGTCGAGGCCATCCGTCAGATACCGTGCCAGCGCCAGCTTCCAGCGATCCTTCCAGCCGGCGGCGATTTTGGCAAAGGCGTCGGCCGGGCGGCCCAATCGCCGGAGAAGAAGCTGGCGGCGCCATGCGGCGTCGACCGCGTCGCTCACGTTCAGTGCGACGGCCTTGTCGTATTGGGCCAGCGCGTCCGTGTCGTCGCCCTGCATCTGCAACGCATCGCCCGCCGCCAGTCCGCCCGATGAGGTCTTGGGGTCGAGTTCGAACGCCTGCCGGAAGTCCGCCGCGGCCCCGCCGCGATCGGCGGTCTCGAACCGGGCCGCCCCGCGCGCCGCATGGAGGCTGGCGTTTTTCGGGTCGGATTCGACACCGCGATCGAGATCGGCAATGGCGCCACGGAAATCCTGCCGCGCCAGCCGCGCGACGCCCCGGATGCCGTAGGGCGACGGATTCGAAGGATCCAGCGCGAGCACGCGATCGAGGTCCGCGATGGCGCCCGCGGCATCGCCTTTGCCCAGCCGGGCCATGCCGCGAAACAGGTGGGCGCTCGCGTTCTGCGGATCGAGCGCGATCGCCCGGTCGAAATCCCCGATCGCCCCGTCCAGCTCCGCCTTGTTCAGCCGCGCGGCGCCGCGCAAGCTGTAAAGGCTGACCCGCTTGGGTTCGATTTCGAGCGCGCAGCTCGCGTCGGCGATGGCGCCGTCGTGATCGCCGCTGTTTTCCTTCGCTACGCCACGCTCGAAATAAATCTCCGCATTGCCGGGCTCGAGCTCGAGCGCGCGGGTAAAATCCGCCACGGCGCCCGCGGGGTCGCCGATCTGCCGCCGGGTCGACGCGGCGAAGACGAACTGGGGTGCGACGTTCAGCCTGACACTCTCGCCCGCGATCCAATCGCGATGCTCCGGCCGCGGCGCCGGCGCCCCCGCCGGCTTCGGCCGCGCGTAGGCGACACCGTGCCTGCCGTCCACGATCAAGTTCAGATGTTCCAGTGCCTGCAGGCCCAGGGTTCCGTCATGCAGGTTCATCCCCGACTCGTAGGCCGTCTGCCGGCACACCGACACCCGCGTGATCGTGAGCGGACCGAGCTGGATCTCGCCCACCTGCGTGACTTCCCGGCGTTCCAGCCGGGTTCGTCCCAGAAACCAGCTAAACCCCGTCGTGGTGCGCGCGTGCGGGTGGGTTGCCCGCCATTCCTGCCAGAGTGCCGGCGATAGTGTGATGCCGCCCGGATCTCCGGTATCGACGAGAAAGGTGCGGACGGCGCCGTCCTTCATCGTGATCTCGACAAACAGGCCGTCGTTCCGATCGGGCTTCAGCTTCAGCTTCAACCAGCCAGCCGCATCGGCCGGGATTTTTTCGACGCTGCTGACCGTGTGGTGAGAGGCGTCGAACACCAGGATGCCGTCACGCAACGCCGGCCAGCCGAACGACCCCGCCACATCCTGCACGCCGGCCAGCCGCGACAGCGCACGCGCAATCCACGGCACGCCGATCGTCGCAAACGGCGCCGTGTAGGTCTGCGCGTCGACGACGATGTTCACCGGCTCCGACAATCCTTTCGGTGTCTCCGCCGCCGCGTCTGCGGGCTGGATTGGCGTGGAGCGCAACCCCAGACGGCCCGCCTCGGAACTGTAGAGCCAATTCATCGAGGCGCCGGTATCGATCGCCAGGCGCACGGGCCGCCCGTTGATCGCGGCGTTGGCGAAGATCACTCGCGATTGAAGCGGCACATGGCTGCAACCGGAAAAAACCGCGGCCATCGCCAGGATGGCGGATGCGTTTCCAGGAAATTTGCGGCAGCTTTTCACGGCATCGGACGGCCAACGGAGCGCAATCGATTGACGCGGGCGGGAGAAACTCAGGAGCCGACGCGCATCGCCCCATCGGTGTCGGCATCGGGCAACTCGTAAAGCCGCAGCTCACCAGGCGGCGGCGCCTCGGCACGCGGCAGGTCGCGATTGCGCGGGAGCGTCTCCCAGCGGAGCACGTAGCGCCGGCCGCCGGCCCGCGAAACCACGGTCTGCACCTCCATGCCCGGCCTCCGTGGCCGCAGGAGTTCCGCCGGCAACGCCGGCGGGGCCGCGGGCAGTTGCGCCACTGGTTCCAGCGTGTCGCCGTTCAACCGCCAGCGTCCCGCGCCGACCTTGTCGGTCGAGTAGTCGAGCAGGAGCGTGCCGTCCGGCGTCACATGTGGCGCGCCGAGCCTCACCTCCGCGGGGATCGAGCCGCCGCCGGAAAACTGCCACCGGAAATCCCACGCGCTGAGCTGGCGCGTCATCCAGCCGCCCGCCGCGTTCGAGGCGGGCCGGCCCGCGTAGATTTGCGAACGCCCCTGCGCATCGTAGCGGTGCCAGACGACGACCGGACGTTGCTGCGCATCGAAACCAAGGCTGAAGGTCATGTTGATCATGCCTTCGTGCGGCTTCGCGGGATCGATGATCTCGCCGCGCCCGAGCGTGATCGGCAGCGGCAATGGCTCGCCGCGGCTGTTTTCCCAATGCACGAAATCGCGGCTGCGGGCATAGGACAGATTGTTGTTCGTCGCGCAATCGGGCGTATCGCGCCACATCCAGACGAGATGAAACCGGCCGTCCGGCCCGAGCGTGGGCTCGATCGCGTAGGCGTTGCGCCGGCCTTCGCCGTCGAGCACCGGCGTGTCGAGCACGCGGCGCCACGTGCGCGTCGCCGGGTCGTAGATGTTGTAAAGGTCGCTCCCGTCGCCACTGCTGCCGTCGCGGTAGCGAAACATCAGGTCACCCGCCGCATTCGTGAAAAACACCGGATAGGTGCAGCGCGTCTCGCGCTCGCCGGTCATCCGGTCGATCCGCTCCAGGCTCGCAAGATCGAGCGGCCGGCGGGTGCGGTAGTATACCAAGGGATCGACGTGCATGTTGCCCGCGAGGTGCACGCAACCGTCGCGATCGACCGCGAGTCGCAGGTAATTATGGCTGTCCCAGCCAGTGACGTTCGACGCCCGCGGGCGGCCTGGATGCGTGACGCCCTCGGGATGGACCGTCGTCCAGGCGTCGCTGCCGAGGTCGCGCGCGGCAACCGTGATCCGGCGCTCCGCATCGTAATAGGCGACGAGCTGCTTTCCGGCCTGCGTCAGTAACGCGAAGCTCACCGGAGCGCCCGCCCACACCTCGCCGACCAGCAGGCCGTCCGGAGATTCGGCTGCACCCGCCGCCGCCGCGCACGCCAGACCGACCGCCAGTGCCACGCCGCCGATTTTCACAGCCGGTGCAGATGATAACCGCCATCGACGTCGAACGCCGCGCCCGTCGAAAACGGAAACCGGTCCTCCGCGATCGCGCGGACGGCGCGGCCGATGTCCTCGGGCTGGCCCCAGCGGCGGATCGGCGTGATGCCGCGCTCGTCGTGGAGGATGAGCTTGTCGTATTTTTCCTTCACGCCGCCGGTCATGTCGG
>CALFNN010000049.1 GCA_937902925.1 uncultured Opitutaceae bacterium | reverse complement strand
AGCAATACAACACGATGTTCACGATGCACGGCACGACGATGATCTTCCTCGCCGTGATGCCGCTGTCGGCCGCGTTCTTCAATTTCATCATGCCGCTGCAGATCGGCGCGCGCGACGTCGCCTTCCCGCGGCTGAACGCGTTCTCGCTGTGGACGTTCGTCGCCGGCGCGATCATCCTCAACATCGGCTGGTTCCTGCCGGTCGACCACTGGGGCGCGCCCAACGGCGGCTGGTTCGGCTACGCGCCGCTGACCTCGAAGCAGTTCATCCCGCAGCACTCGATCGATTTCTGGGTGATGGGCCTGCAGATGCTCGGCGTCGCGTCGATCGCCGCCTCGCTCAACTTCATCGTCACGATCATCAACATGCGCGCGCCGGGCATGACGATGATGCGGCTGCCGGTGTTCGTGTGGATGACACTCGTCACGTCGTTCCTGATCATCCTCTCCTTCCCCGCGATCACGATCGCGCTGGTCGAGGTGCTGATGGATCGCCAGTTCGACACCAATTTCTTCGAGGTGTCCGGCGGCGGCATGCCGATCCTCTGGCAGCACTTGTTCTGGGTATTCGGCCACCCCGAGGTTTACATCCTGATCCTGCCCGCGATGGGCATCATCTCGGAGATCCTCCCCTGCTTCTCCCGCAAGCCGCTCTACGGCTATCCGATCGTCGTCTTCTCCGGCGCCTGCATCGGTTTCCTCGGCTTTGCGGTGTGGAGCCACCATATGTTCACGACGGGCATGGGCACGGTCGCCACGTCGGCCTTCGCGCTCGCCACGATGTGCATTGCGGTGCCGACCGGCGTGAAAATCTTCAACTGGATCGGCACCCTCTGGGGCGGCCACCTCCAGATGCGCACGCCGATGATGTTCGCGCTGGGCTTCATTTGGATGTTCATGATCGGCGGCCTCTCGGGTGTCATGCACTCCGCCGCGCCCGCGGACGCGCAGCAGCAGGACAGCTATTTCGTCATCGCGCACTTTCACTATGTGCTGATCGGCGGCTCGATCTTCGCGCTGCTCGCGGGCATCCATTACTGGTTCCCGTTGATCTTTGGCCGCAAGGTCAGCGAGTTCTGGGGCAAGCTTTCCTTCTGGGTGATCTTCGTCGGCTTCAACGTGACGTTCTTCCCGATGCACTTCCTCGGCCTGAACGGCATGCCCCGCCGCACCTTCACCTACGACCACAACATGGGCTGGGATACCGCCAACTTCATTTCGACGTGCGGCGCGTTCTTTCTCGGCATCGGCATCCTGATTTACTTCATCGTGATGGTCTACACCTACTTTAAGGGCGAGCGCGTCGGTCGCGACGTGTGGGACGGGCGCACCCTCGAGTGGTCGCTCCCGAATCCACCGCCGGAGTATAACTTCCGCGTCATCCCGACCGTTCATGCCCGCGATGCCTGGTGGTATGAAAAGCACCACAAGGAAGAAATCGCGCAGGAGCAGGCGGAGCACGAGAAGGCCGAGGCGGCGCACGGCGGCATCCACATGCCGTTTTCCTCCATCTATCCGTTCATCACGGGCGTCGGCATTCTCGTGGGCGCAATCGGCGTCAGCGCGATCGACGCCGACTGGACTCATCCCGGCATCCACTTGAAACTCGGTGTGACCCTCACGGGGGCTGCGATCATGCTGACCGGCATCTACCTGTGGTCGCTGGAAGGTAACGAGGGCTATCACCTGCATCTCGACAAGGACGGCCGCGCGCACGACGACACGCCAGCGGCCAAGCACTAACCTCTTCAGCCTTTGTTTCCATGACCAGCCACGCGGCCACCATCGACCACCACCACGATCCGAGCACCTCGACCGGCATTCCGCACAAGAAACTCCTCATGTGGGCGTTTCTGGCGTCGGATTGCATGTTCTTCGGCACGCTCATCTCGACCCATCTCATCTACCGGTTGCACCCGCCCGCGGGCAGCATCCGGCCGGTGGACGTGTTCGACATCCAGCTGACGTCGTTCTCGACGTTCATCCTGCTGATGTCGTCGCTCATGATGGCGCTCGCGGTGAACGCGATCCAGAAAGGCAACGTGAAGAGCTGCCGCTGGTCGCTGCTCACGACGATGTTCTTCGGCTCGATCTTCCTCGGTTGCCAGGTGTTCGAATTCAACAATTTCGTCATCGAGAAGCACATGACGATCTCGAACAGCCTGCTCGGCTCGACGTTCTTCACTCTCACCGGGACGCACGGCTGCCACGTGGCGATCGGCGTCCTGTGGCTCGGGCTCATGTATGTCCGCTCATTCAAGCCGGTGAACGCCGAGGGCCAGCGCCTGTGGTCCACGACTCTCCTGCACATCGCCGCGCTGTTCGGCTCCTTCCTGCTCTCGATGAAAGTCGTGCTCGGGCTGGTGTGGTCGCTGCAGGGTTTCAACGGTCACTCGATGGCCACGTTCATGAGCACGGAATTCGCGGCGATTGCCGGCGCCCTCGTCTGCATCGGCGCCAGCTTCTGGCTCGGCCGCTCGCGCGTTCCGGTCGACTTCAACGAACACCACGCGATCGACGTCGAGTCGATGGGCCTTTACTGGCACTTCGTCGACATCGTCTGGATCGTCATCTTCACCGCCGTCTATCTCCTCGAATATCTCTGATCCCGTAGGTCGGGCTTTACGCCCGACTCGTCGGGGATAAACCCCGACCTAGGCCATCACCGCTGAATCCACCATGAGTTCACACGCTGTCACCGCCGACCACGCCCCCGACCACGGGCACGACGCCAACAAGTTTCACACCTACGTCCAGATCGCGATGCTCCTCGCCGTCATCACCGGCGTCGAGATCATCGCGGTCTACCTGCCGTTCGCCAAATGGATGATCGTCACCGCGCTCATCACGCTCTCGACCGTGAAATTCATGTTCGTCATTTTTTATTTCATGCACCTGCGCTGGGACAAGCCGTTCTGCACGATCCTGTTTTTCATCGGCCTGATCCTGGCCGGCGGCACGATGTGGGCGTTGTTGCAGCTCTTCTCCGTCGAGGCCGCCCTGCCGCTGCCGACCTGAGCGCGGAGCCGGTTTGGAAAACCCTCTTGCGTCACGGGCGGCCTTCGGGCCGCCTTGTTTTTTTCCATGATCGACTGGCGCCACTGGCACAACGAACCCTACCTCGTCGGCGGGCTCGTGCTCCTGGGCTGGCTGTGGGCCGTGCTGGCCGGGCCGCTCCGCGCGCGGCTGGCGCCGCCGGGCACGCCGTTTCCGCGGACGCAGGCGTGGCTGTTTTACTCGTCGCTCGTCATCTTCTACCTCGCCGTCGGTTCGCCGCTCGACCAGATCGGCGAACGTTTCCTCTTCAGCGCGCACATGCTGCAACACGAACTCCTGATGAAGGCGGTGCCCGTGCTTTTCCTCCTCGGGCTTCCGTGGTGGATGGCCGACTCGGTGCTGGCGCGGCCCGCGATGAAGCACGGCTTGCGCTGGCTGGTGCATCCCCTGATGTGCGCCATCCTCTACGCGATCGTGATCAGCGTCTGGCATGCGCCGTGGCTCTACGACTGGGCGCTGCAGGACAAACTCATCCATGTCGGCGAACATGTCATGTTCTTCGCCGTATCGCTGCTTTACTGGTGGCCGATTTTGAGTCCCTCCCGCGCGCTGCCGCGCGCCAGCTACGCCGTCCAGATGCTCTACCTCTTCTCGGTGCTCGTGCTGATGACGCCGGTCTTCGCCTACATCACGTTTTCCGACGACGTCCTCTACCCCACTTACGAATACGCTCCGCGTCTCTTTCCGAATTTCTCCGCGTTGGACGATCAGCTCCTGGCCGGCGTCGGCATGAAGATCGTCGGGATGGGCACGGCCGGCCTCGCGTTCGGCGTGAGTTTTTATCGCTGGTTCCAAGCCGGCCAGCGCGCCGATGCCACGCGGGAAATCGGATCGTCCTGACGTTGCGCCGCGCCGGGGACTCAGGCCGCGAGCAGTTTTTCCGCCAGTGCCCTGGCCTGCTCGCGAATCTCCGGCATCGCCGTCGATTCCCACAGCACGCCCTTCAGCGGCGCGCCGAGCGTGAACAACCAGCCCGTCGGTCCGCCGCGGTAGCGCAATACTTCGCCGGTCGGCAGCGCATTGATGCCCAGCGCCAGCGGGTCGTGATCGATCAGGCTGCGGGCCAGCAGGTGAATCAGAAGTGGATGCTGGTATTTCGAGTAGTCCGTGCGTGGGCCGGTGCAATTGATGACCTTGGCCACGCGCAACGAGACGTGTTGCAGCGTCCCCCGCCGGCGAAACAAAACATGCGCACCCGCCTCGCTTGCCTCGAGCGCCTGCAATCGGCCGGCGTAGAATTTCAGCCGGCCCTGCGCGACCAGGCGATCGACCACGGCCGCCGTCGCCGGGGCCAGCCGGTGCCGGTGAATCTCCCAGAAGGGGCGCACGTGGCGGAGAAATCGCGCGCGGTCTTCCCACGAAAACGACTACCAGATGGCTTGGGCATGCGGCCGAAGTCCATCGACCACCGCCCGCCAGTCGACGCCGAGTTCGGCGGCGGCGCGCACTTCCGCTCGAACCCGGCGCACCCATGCGCGCGCCGTACCCGGCGCCGATTCGTCGGCGAGAAATGAGCGATAAGGCTGAACCGAGCGGTGCACCTGCACCCGAAGTCCGTGGCGCGAAAGTGCGTGAATCGTCCCGCGATGCCCCGCGCCGTCGAGCTGCACCATCAAATCCGTCGCCGTCAATCCCTGTCCCACCAGCAGGACGTCGTCGTCGGGCTTGAGACCGGCAAGGGTGTCGCCCCGCCACGGAATGTGCACGTAACGCGGGCTGCGATAAGCCGGCAGCGAACGCGGGATGGGATATTCGCCGGGCAGGTTACCCAACGCGAGGACGACTCGATCCGCCTCGAATGCGCCACCGTCAGCCAAGGTAAGCCGGCCACGGCCCGCAACCTCCTCCAAATCGACGGCCTCGCCGGCTACGATTTCCAGCGAAACGCCCGGCGGCGCCGCCCGCCGCGCTTCGGCCAGCACGTCGCCGAGATAGATTCCATACAGCCGGCGCGGCAAAAAATCCCCCGGGTCCGCCTTGTCGGGAAACCCCGGCCGTCCGGCGTGGGTCGCTACCCAGTCCATGAAATGCTGCGGGGCATCGGAAAACGCGCTCATGCGACCCGCGGGCACATTGAGAAGGTGCCCCGCGCATTCCGTGTCGTAAGCGACGCCCCGGCCGATCGACGGCCGGCGCTCGATCAGTAAGACGCGCGTGTCGGGCGGCGCGCGCCGCAGCAGATGCGTCGCGACCAGCGTGCCGCTCGGTCCGCCGCCGATAATTGCAATGGTGCGCATGACTCAGGAGGAATTCCCGCTCTGAAACGCCACCGTTGCGCCGGACGCGATGCGACTCCGAGCGGCCGACGGACGCTTGCGATCGCCGCGCAGGCGAGAAAAACGAAAACGTGATGCGAACATGAGTGGAAATAGACCGACGAGGCCAGTGGGAGTGGCGCGATCGATTCCAGGGGTCTGGTCAACATCGCACTAACGCGGGTGGTGCGACCGTCCATGCACCGCCTTGAATAACAGTATCCGGCCTTCGTGCGAAGGTGCGGAAAGAAATTACGGGACGCGCCTCGCCGCCGTCCGGGCGGGGCGCGCCGGGAGCTCAGACCGTCGCCGGCGCAATAAGATCGTCGACCGAATCGCTCTCGACGTTCACATCCGCGAACAGCCATGACGAAAGATAGCGTTCGCTGCTCGAGGGGATGATCGCAACGATCTGTTTGCCTTTGTTTTCCGGGCGCTTCGAAACCTGGATCGCGGCCCACACCGCGGCGCCGGAGGAAATGCCGATCGGGATGCCATCGAGCGCGTTGACCTGCTTGCTGATCGGGCCGGAATCGGCCTCCTTCACGCGGATGACCTCGTCGTAGATCTTGGTGTTCAGGATCGAGGGGATGAAGCCGGCGCCGAGGCCCTGCAGCTTGTGCGGGCCCGGCGCGCCGCCGGAGAGGACGGGGGAACTGTCGGGCTCGAGCGCGATCATCTTGATGGACGGTTTCCGCGCCTTCAGCACTTCGCCGACACCCGTGATGGTGCCGCCGGTGCCGATGCCGGACACGACGATGTCGACCTTGCCGTCGGTATCGCGCCAGATTTCCTCGGCCGTGGTCCGGCGATGGATGGCGGGATTGGCGGGATTGGAGAATTGCTGGAGGATGACGCTGTTCGGGATCTTCGCGGCGAGTTCCTCGGCCTTGGCGATGGCGCCCTTCATGCCCTTCGGTCCCTCGGTGAGAACGAGGCGCGCGCCGAGGATCTTCAGGATCTTGCGCCGCTCCATCGTCATCGTCTCGGGCATGGTGAGAATGAGCTTGAGTCCCTTGGCGGCGGCGACGAACGCGAGCGCGATGCCGGTGTTGCCCGAGGTCGGCTCGATCAGGACGGACTTGGCGTTGATCTTCCCGCTCTTGAGGGCGTCGTCGATCATCGAGAAGCCGATCCGGTCCTTGACGCTGGAGAGCGGATTGAAGAACTCGAGCTTGAGGAGAATGTCCGCCTGGGCGCCGTGGGCGGCGGCGGTGCGATTGAGGCGCACGAGCGGCGTGTTGCCGATGGTCTCCGTGATGTCGTTGTAGATTTTTGCCATGATCGGATTCGGGTTGAGTTTCGGGTGGGAAGGAAAGGAGCGGAAAACGGCGGCGGACTACTTGGCCGTGCCCCAACGCCGGTGGAGGAAGCGTTCCCACGGCGAGAACAGGACTTTGTCGGCGATCAGGCCGATGAGCAACAGCACAAGCATGATTCCGATGACCTGTTCCATGGCGTTGAGTTCGCGGCCGTAGTGAAGCAGGTGGCCGAGCCCAAAGCCGCTGAGAATCGTGACATAAATCTCCGCCGCCATCAGCGAACGCCAGGCAAACGCCCAGCCCTGCTTCATGCCGCCCACGATGAACGGCAGCGCCGCGGGCAGCAGCACGCGCAGCCAGGTGTGCAGGCCGCTCGAACCCATCGTGCGCGCGGCGCGGGCATAGATCGGGGGCACGTTTTTCACGCCGTTCTCGGTCGCAATGATCACCGACCAGATCGTGCCCATGACGACGACGAAAAACATCGCCGCCTCCGTCTGGCCAAACCACAGCAAGGCGAGCGGCACCCAGCAGACGCTGGGCAGCGTCTGCAACCCAAGCGCCAGCAGGCCGAGCGTGTCGCCCACGACCTTGAACCGTGCGGTCAGCAATCCAAGCGGCAGCCCGATCGCCAGCCCAAAGCAATAGCCGAGGACCAGCCGGCGCAAGGTGACCACCGTCGCGCTGCCCAACGTGCCATCGTTCGCCGCCTCCCACAGGTAGCGGCCAACGCTCACCGGCGACGGCACGAGCACGGGCGACCAGATGCGGGCGAGGCACACCGCCTCCCACGCCAGCAGCAGGCCCGCGAAAAACACCAGGGCTTTCAGGGTGCGTCTCATTCGGCCACCTCCACCAGCTCCGCGCCGGATTCGGGGCGGGCGTAATTTTTGAGCGCCGCCGTGATGCGCGTCGAATAGCGCGCGAGGTCCACGCTGTTGATGTCCCGCGGTCGCGGCAGGTCGATTTTGAACTCCTCGCGGATGCGCCCCGGATGCGGCGAAAACAACACGACCCGGTCGCCGAGGCAGCACGCCTCGCGGACGTTGTGCGTCACGAACACGATCGTCTTCTTCCGTTCCTGCCAGATCCGCTGCAGATCGCCGTAGAGTTGCTCGCGCGTGAGCGCATCGAGCGCCGCGAACGGCTCGTCCATCAGCAGCGCGCGGGGATTGGGCGCCAGCGCGCGGGCGAGCGCCACCCGCTGCTTCATCCCGCCGGACAGTTCATGGACGAACGCGCGGTGGAATTTTTCCAGCCCGACGAGCTTCAGGTAGAACTCGGCGACCTTGCGGCGCTCGCCGGCGTCAAGGCCGGGCTTGAGCTTCAGGCCGAACAACACGTTGCTCAACACGTCGAGCCACGGAAACAGCGCCGACTCCTGAAACATCATCATGCGGTCGCGCCCTGGCGCCGCGACAGGTGCGCCGTCGGTCAGCACGCGGCCGCCATCCGCGAGGTCGAGCCCGGCGATGATGTTGAGCAGCGTGGATTTCCCACAACCGCTCGGGCCGACGAGACAGACAAACTCGCCCTCGCCGACATCCAGCGAGACGTCGTCGAGCGCATGCACGACGCGCGCGCGCGAACGGAACGTCTTGCTCACGTGCTGCACGGAGAGTTTCGAGGAGGCCTCGTTTTGCACTTCGGTCTGGAGGGTCATGGCTGTCCGCTAAAAAGCCGGTCGAGGGGGATGGCGTTGCGCAGGAACCCGACGCCCTGCGCATCGACCACGAGCGCGGCGAACTGGGTCTGGGTCACTTGATCGGTGAAATGCAGCCGGCGCCAGGCACCGGCAACGATGGTCGCGGGCATGTCGCGCCGCAGCTCGGCGGTCAGGCCGGCGCGCACGAGTGCCTTCGCGTCGTCCGGGTGCGTCCCCAGCCAGGCCGTCAGCTCCCGGTGCGCGGCGAGAAATTTCTGCGCCAGCGCCGGATGCGCTTTCAAGAGGCCCACGCTCGCGACCAGCACGGTCGTCACGGCATCTTTCTGCTCGAGGAATATCTTTCCGCCGGCCTCGAGCTCGAGGCGCGAGACCCACGGCTCGACCGTCCACACGGCGTCGAGTTTTCCCTGCTGGAAAAGCTGCAGCTGGTCGGGATTCGCCGTCGGCACGACCGCGACATCGCCGCCCGTGAGCGTGACCTTGAAACCCTGTTTCTTGAGCCAGGCACGCGCGGCGACATCCTGCGTGTTGCCGAGTTGCGGCGTCGCGATATGCCGTCCCTTGAAATCGGCCGGCTGGGCGATGCGGCCGTCGCCTTGCACCACGAGCGCCGCGCCGCCCTCGGCCGCGCCCGCGAGCACGCGGATCTCGTCGCCCTGCGAACGAATGTAGGCATTCAACGCGGGATTCGGGCCAACATAGGTCAGGTCGATGGAGCCGGCAAAAATCGCCTCCATCGCGCCCGGCCCGGCGTTGAACGGATACCACTGGATCGTCACGTCCGGTCCGAGGCGTTGCTCGAACCAGCCGTGTTTTTCCCGGGTCGTCTGGCTGCCGATCACGCCCTGGGCGTGGGTGACGTTGGGGAAATAGCCGACCCGGAGGGTGACTTTTTCCGCGCGGGCCGCCCCGACGATGACGAAACTGAGGAGAAGAATAAAAATTGTCTTCATGGTGAAAAAAGATGCGCGTCGATCGATTTCAGAATGAAAGCTGGAAGCGGCTGATGAATGACTTTTCGTCCTGCCGCAGGATTTGCGCGGTGAGGACCGCGGGCGCGAGCGGGCTGAAACCGAATCGGGTTTGATAGTAGTCGAGTTTGAACATCACCGCCTTGCTCAAATACCAGTTCACGCCGAGGCCGGCCGACCGCGCCTCGTCGGCGTTGCTCGCGGCGGACGCGTAGAGCGGAAACGCGGCGTCATCGACCTTCAGGTCGGCGATCCGCGCGACAAATTCGAAGGCGCCCCAGGTGCCGGCGGCGTAGTCGAAATTATTCCGCGGCACCACGCCGCCGTAGGAGGAGGCTTCGCCAGTTAGCACATAACCGGCGGCGAGCTGCCAGCCTTTGTTTTGCAGTTCCGCCTTCGGGCCGGTGGCGCCGGGACGAACATTAACGGTGGAGACGACATACTCGCCCAGCGCTCCGAACGACCCGTTGCGATAGTCGAACTGGGGCGAGACCCGCCAGTTCTGGCCGTCCGCCACGGTCGTCGCACTGTAGGAAAAAAATGTCTGCTGTCCATCGGTGCGGTAACCGGCCGTGCGACCGGAGGCGGTCTTGGCGCGGCCCTGAGTTCCGGAAATACCAAAGGCAAGGCCTTGCAGAGGCGAACCGGCGTCATTCTTGAACGGCGAGGCGAAGAGCCGCCCGACGATCTCCTTCTCGTTGTCGAAGTCCGTGTTGTTGCTGCTGCCGCCGTCGCCCAGGCCGCCGAAGACGCCGAGCTGATAGTTGAGCGCGCCACCCAGCAGAGCACCCGATGCCTGGATACCGAGATCGCGATTTGGGACGAGGTTCGTCACGATCGAGCGCTCGTTGAAGAAAGTCCATGAATCGGACTGGAGCAGTTCGAGGCCGACCGGCGACTTGAACTTGCCGAACTTGAACTGGAGCGCCTTGTCGAGGGTCACGGTGAAGTTCGCGTCGACCAAGCTGACCGCGCTGCCGCCAAAATCGCCGACGAACTGGAAGCCGTAATTGCCGGCGAATTGCCCCTCCGTGATAAACCGCGCCCGGCGCAGCACAAACGCGTTGTTGGCGATGCCGCCGCCGTCGCCGAAGAACAGCCGGCTGTCGAGCTGCGCGAGGCCGCGAATCTTGAGCAGGTTGGCGCTGTCGGCCGAGACAAACGTGAAGCCCTTGTCGCTGATCGTGATTTTCGGCGCGGCCGGCGCCGGCGCGGCTGCCTGCTCCCGGGCTTCGATCTTTTGGGAGATGACCTTGATCTGTTGCTCCAGCAGGCGCACCTGCTCGCGCAAATCGGACAGCTCGGAGTTGTCCCCTGGCGCGGCGGGCAAAATGGTTGGAAGCGCGGCCGCCATCAGCAGCGCGGCGTGGAATCGAATAATGTTCCTCATGGGAGTGGTAGGGTTGCGATGGGGAGCGAACCTCCTGTGGCCAGGTCAGCCGACTCGAATGATGGTTGGATTCGGTTTATGGAACGCCGCCGGTGGAAACCGGTGGGCAAAGATTTTCACCGGTCGGCGCGCGCGTCCGACGAGACGGGCAGGCGGGTTTTCTCCGTCCGCTCGATCTGCGTGACGCGGCCGTCGTGAACGACCAGTTGGACGATGCCGAAACGCAGGCTTTCGACCTTTTCGCGAACGATCGCGATCCAGTCGGGCAGCGCGGACGAATCGGAGGTGGAATCGATGGTGGAGACGGGCATGACGAATGCGGTTAAATGGAATAGTCGCCGAGGAGCTGGTGCAGCACGCCCTCGGTCTCGTCGAGGCGCGGCGCCTTGGAGCGGCGGGCGAGCTTGCGGGCGACGCGAGCCGTGAGACGAGGCGCCGCCGCCACCTCCGCCTCGGGAGAAAACGGCAGCGGCAATCCATCGCGGCGGAGTTTGCGCAACGTGACGCCGACGACATCGGCCAGCGTGTAGCGGTCGAGAATGCCGGCGATGGCATTGCGGACATCGAGCATCAGCATCCGCAGCCCGCAATGCGCCTCATCCGGGCACGTGCATTTCTCGTAAGCGCTCTGGCTCACGCAGCCGATCGGCGCCAGCGGTCCGTCGATCAGCCGCACCACCTCGCCGATCGTGATCTTGTTCGGCGACTTCGCGAGACGATAGCCGCCGAACTTGCCCCGCTCGCTCTCCACGAGGCCGCCTTCCTTCAACGCCTGCATGATTTGCTCCAGAAACTTGACCGGCAACTGCTCGTTGTCGGCCAACTCGCCAACCTGGACAAGCGACCGGCCCACCTCGCCGGCAATGCCGAGGTTGATGAGCGAGCGAAGCGCGTATTCGCCTTTCTTGGAGAGCTTCATGTTTACCGACTGTTTTAATCTACATTAAGTTGGTATGGATTAAAGCAAGCCCGAATTCCCGGAAATTCATGCTATGACACAGGACCGACCTGGCGAACGGGCTAGAGTTGCAAGCGCAGTCCGTCAAAAGCGGGCTCCACTCCCCGGGGCAGCGCGGCCGCGAGCGCCATGTGGTCGCTCAAATGAGTGAGATGCGTGAGCAGTGTGCGCGGGGCACCGATCTCCCGCGCGACGGCGACCGCCTCTTCGACCGACAGGTGCGACGGATGCGGCAGCGGCCGCAGGCCGTCGAGCACGACCGCATCGGCGCCGCGGGCGAACGCGATCGCCTCGCGGGGCACGCGTTTGCAGTCCGTGTAGTAAACGAACTTTTTCCCGCTGCTGCGCTCGGTGAAGACCAGGCCAAGCGTGTTGATGCCGCCATGCGGCAGCAGCGTCGACTGGATCGTGCCCTGCGGGAGATCGAGCACCGGCGGCATGTCGACGAGCTTGAATGCCGCGTAACCTTTCGCGATCGGTCGCTCCGCCATGGCGTAGGGATACATCGCAAGCACGCGACCCATCCCCTCCTCGGTCGTATGCACGGTCAGCGCTTCGCCCCCGATCAGATCGCAAAAACGCCGGAGATCGTCCATGCCCGCGATGTGATCGGCGTGCCCATGGGTGAGGATGAAGAGATCGAGTTTTTCGATCTTCTCGCGCAGGCATTGCAGCCGGAATTCCGGCGCCGCATCGACCTGCACGTGGAGTCCGTCCATCACGACGTGGATCGAGGTCCGCGTGCGATGATTTCGCGGATCGGGCGACGCGCAGACGGCGCAACCGCACGCGATCATCGGCACGCCCTGCGAAGTGCCCGTGCCGAGAAAAATAACTTCCATGATGCGCCACGGAAACACGGAAGCCGGCGCAGCGAAAGCAAAACGTCGCGACCCGTGTCCGGCCCACCCGGGCCGATCCGTCACGTCCCGCGAAAATCCTCGCCGGTGAACTGCCGGCTCTCCGGCGTGTATTCCTGCAACTCGATCAGGTTCCCGTCCGGATCCTTGATCCAGGCCTGCCGGGACCGGTCGTTGCCCGTCTTCCGACCGGTCACGTTCACGCCGCGCGCCTCGAGGAGCGCGACAAACTCGTCGAGGCGCTCGACCTGCACGCAAAAATGATTGTAGCGGGCGAGCCACGGGTCGCGCGGGTCCTCGAGCGGCTCGAGCGGTTTCGGCGAGTTGCTCCGGCGATGCGCGTCGGCGTGGTCGAAGACTTCCACGAACGTGTTTTCGCCGAAGGCAAAGTAACAACCGGCCGGCCGGCCGGCCGTGGAAAGATAGCTGAACTTCAGGGTCGCCCCGAGTCGATCGCGGTAGAATTCGGTCATGCGATCGAGTTGGCTGGTCTTGAGACAGAGGTGCGCGAGTTGCTTGATCATCGGGGCGATTCAACGAAGCTCGGTCTGCCCTCCGAGTAAACCTCGTTTCCGATCCTTGCCCGGCTAGTCGTCGGACCCCGCTCTTCATCGCCATGCTCTCCCTTGCCCGCCGATCCCTCTTTCGCGCGTTGGTTGTTGTCGCATCACTCGCCTCTGCCGGCAGCACTCTTGCCGCCGAAGCCGCCGCTGCCACCCGGCAGATCGATCGCGTCGACCTGCGATCTGTTTTTCTCTGGGAAGGCCCGGCTCCGGAGGCCAAGGGCGCCGGACCGGAAGACCGCCCACACCTCGACGTCTTCCTCGCGCCCAAGGAACACGCGACCGGCTGCGCGATGATTGTCTGCCCGGGCGGCGGATTTCGCGAACGCGCGATGGACTGGGAGGGCGTGCAGGTCGCCCAGTGGCTGAACACCCAGGGCATTCACGCCTTCGTGTTGTCCTATCGCATCCGTCCGGCGGGCTACGATCGACCGGTCGCGTGGCTCGACGCCGCGCGCGCCGTCCGCTTCGTGCGCTTTCACGCCGCGGAGTATGGCGTCAACCCGCGGCGGCTCGGCGTCATCGGATTCTCGGCGGGCGGAATCATCGCCGCGAAGCTCGGTGAAATCTTCGATGCCGGCGCGCCGCAATCGGACGATCCCGTCGAACGGGTTTCGAGCCGGCCGGATTTTGTGGTGCCGGTCTACGGCATTCCCCTCCAGCAGGACGGCGAGGGCGTGAAGCCGGTGCGGCCCGACACGCCGCCCACCTTCATGCTGCTCACGCTGCGCGACGAAGCCATCGATCCGCAGAACAGCCTGCGCCAGTTGCAGGCACTGCGAGCCGCCGGCGTCGAGGCGGAGTTGCACGTCTTCGGCGGCGACGGCGCGCATGGCCGCGGCCTCTACGCGGGCGATCCCTACACCGGCGAATGGCCGTCGCTGTTGCTCAACTGGCTCCGCCGAAACGCGCTGCTGACCGACCGTGAACGCGTGCCGGTCGAGGGCGTGATGACGATCGACGGCGTCCCGATGTTCGCCGGCTGGGTGACGTTCACTCCGGTCGACGATCCAAACCTGCCAGCCGCCGCGATTTTCTATAACGACAAATATCGCAAGGTCGGAAAACCCGGCCGCTACTACATCGACAGGAAATTCGGCCCGGTTCCCGGCCGCTATCGCGTGGAGGTGATCCACGTTTCGAAGGATTTCGTCCTCGTGCCGTCGATGGAGGCGGCCCGGCACTACACGAGCCTCGCCCCCGGCTCCGGGCCGATCATCGTCGACCTCAAACCCGGCGCCAACCTCGTCGATCTGGCGATTCACACGAGGTAGCGGCGGAGCCGAACCGATTGCGACGGCTCGAACCTCAGATTACTTCCCGGTAAACATCCGGATGGGGCCGGGTGATGACCGCCGCATTCACGAGCATTCCGGCGTCGGCAATGATCGCCCGGCCGGCCGCCACGGCGTTTTGCACTGCGGCGACATCGCCAGTCATGGTGACGAACGCCTTGCCGCCGAGTGCCATCGCGACGCGGACTTCCATGAGTTGAACCGGCGCGCTCTTCGCCGCGGCATCGGCCGCCTTGATCAACGTTGCGACATTGAAGGATTCGAGGATGCCCAGCGCGCCGTCGGGCGGCGCCGCGGAGGCGCGGCCAAGCGCCGTGATCACATCGGGGTGGATGTTGGTGATGACAAAGCTGTCGATCAGGCAACCGTTCGCGGCCTCGCAACCGGCGGTGACCGCGCTTTGCACGGCCGACGGATCGCCGGCGATCAACACCATGTATTTCCCCGAGCAAATCGACCGCGACAACACGAGCCTCACCGTGCCCGCCTTCAACGCGGCGTCCGCCACGAGAAACCCGGCCACCACGCTGGAGAGTTCGACCAAGCCAATGGATTTTTCAGTCATGGAATTCTTTAACGGGTGAGCACAATGTGTTTCGCCGTAACCTCGACCACCGTCGCCGCAAACGGCGCGTGGACGGCGGCGCCCAACGTTTTTTCCGGCACGTCACCGAGAACCTGGCCCTCGTTCACCCGGTCGCCGGCTTTGACGAAAGCCGTGCCCGCGGAGCCGGCGCTTTGCTTGAGCGGCAACACGAGGCGCCGCGGCGAAAGTGTAACGTGCTGGAGCGGCGCCGGGTGATCGTATTGCGCGATGTGAAGTTTCTTCATCAGCGTCTTGATCGGGAGGCGCCGTCCATCGCGCATGGGATGCGGCTTCACGCTGGTCGGCCCGGTCCACTTGAAATTCGTCTTTTTCATCTCCGCCTTCGACTGGTCGCAGGCTTCCTTGGGGAAAAGTTCCTCGGGGCACGCGTAGAGCGTGCAGAGGCCGCACGAGCAGCACATCGCCGCCCACTGGTTCCAGTATTCCGTGCCCGTCGACGTGAACGCCAGGCTCCGCATCACCTGGTGCGGCTCGACCGGATAGCCGAGCAGGTAACGCGGACAGAGCTCCGTGCAATAGCGGCACTGGTCGCACGCGGATTTGCCGATCGCGTTCTGCGCCGGAGCCGGCTTGAGCTTGCGGTCGACCACGTGGTGGTCGCGCGCGAGCACGATCGCGCCGCCCGTCGTCTTTGTGACGGGCCGGTCGAGATCGTCGGTCGTTTCACCCATCATCATCCCGCCGATGCAGAGCACGGGGTCCGCCACTGTCGCACCGCCCGCCGCGGCGATACAGTCCCGCAGGCTTGTGCCGATCGGCACCGTGAGGGTCATCGGCTCGCGCACGGCACCGGCGATCGTCAGGGTCTTTCGGGTGACGGCCCGACCCTCGGCTGCGGCGGTGATGTTGACGAACGTCTCGACGTTGCAGACCACCGCGCCAACCTGGATCGGAATCCCGCCCGGCGGGATCAACCGGCCGGTCACCTCGTAAACGAGGTCGTATTCATCGCCCGCCGGGTAGTAGTCGCCGAGCAAATGGACGCGCACCGCAGTGCCCTGGCACGCCGCCTCGACGGCCTCGACCGCGTGCTTGTTCTTCGCCTTGATGCCGACGATGCCGGCCGTCGCGCCGACGGCTCCCATCGCGAGTTGGATGCCCTTCACCATCTCGACCGCCTGGTGTTCCATGACGATCGCATCCTTGTGGAGCAACGGCTCGCATTCCGCGCCATTGGCGATGACGGTGTCGGCCTTCGCGGTGAGTTTGACGTGCGTTGGAAATCCGCCGCCGCCGGCGCCGACGACACCGGCAAGTTTGACCTGTTCGACCAAGTTCATACGGGACTCACGACCAGCTATGGGAGCTCGATGCGGCCTCCGCCATCACAAAAAAGGCGCACTCCGTAGAGTGCGCCTTTTGAAAACGTGCGGAATTTTCCGCGCAGAATTATCTGGCTCAGTAATCCATGCCGCCCATGCCGCCGCCGTGACCACCCGGGGCCGGAGCTTCCTTCTTCTCCGGAATCTCGGTGATCATGCACTCGGTGGTGAGCAACAGGCCGGCAACCGAGGCCGCGTTCTGCAGCGCGGTGCGGGTGACCTTCGTCGGGTCAACCACACCGGCCTTGACGAGGTCCTCGTAGTCGCCGGTGGCGACGTTGTAGCCGTAGCTGCCCTTGTTGGCGAGGATCTGGCCGACGACCACCGCGCCCTCGACGCCTGCGTTGGAGCAGAGCATCCGGATGGGAGACTCGATCGCCCGGCGCACAATCTGCGCGCCGATGGCTTCGTCACCCTCGAGCTTGATGGCGTCGATGACCTTGAGCGTGCGAAGGAGGGCGACCCCGCCACCAGGGACGATGCCTTCCTCGACGGCCGCGCGCGTGGCGTGCAGCGCGTCTTCGACGCGGGCCTTCTTTTCCTTCATTTCGGTCTCAGTCGCGGCGCCGACGTTGATGACTGCCACGCCGCCGGCGAGCTTCGCGAGGCGCTCCTGGAGCTTCTCGCGATCGTAGTCGGATGTGGTCTCGTCGATCTGACGGCGGATTTGCTTCACGCGGCCCTGGATGTCAGACGATTTGCCCGAACCCTCGACGATGGTCGTGTTCTCCTTGTCGACCGTGATGCGCTTCGCGCGGCCAAGGTCGCTGATCTGGAGGTTCTCAAGCTTGAGGCCGAGGTCCTCGGTGATGCAGCGGCCGCCGGTGAGGACGGCGATGTCCTCGAGCATGGCCTTGCGGCG
>CALFNN010000048.1 GCA_937902925.1 uncultured Opitutaceae bacterium | reverse complement strand
CCGGCAAGGTGACCCTGCCGTGCGCCTTCATGCTCGTCGCCGCGATGAACCCGTGCCCGTGCGGGTATCTCGGCGACTCGAAGCACGAATGCCGTTGCACACCGACGCAGATCCAGCGCTACCGGGCCCGGATCAGCGGCCCCCTGCTCGATCGCATCGATCTCCACATCGAGGCGCCCGCCCTCTCCCTCACGGACCTGCGCAGCGAAAAGCCGGGCGAGGCATCGGAGCCGATGCGACAGCGAACGCAGTCCGCCCGCACCCGGCAGCAATCGCGCTTCAGCGGCACGCGCATCACCGCCAACGCCCGGATGACGCACGCCCAAATCCGCAAACATTGCGCAATCGACCCGACTCTCGGTGATCTCCTGCAGCAGGCGATGGAACAACTGCATCTCTCCGCCCGCGCCTACGACCGCATCCTCAAGGTCGCCCGAACCATCGCCGATCTCGCCGGCGCCGATGCGATCGCGGCGCCTCATCTGCTCGAGGCGATTCAATACCGCTCGCTCGACCGGACGGTTTTCTACTGAAATCTATTTTCCGTAATCCGCCCGGCGGATAAAGGTCTTGTCCGTTTCCGCCTTCAGTTTTTTTGCCCCGGCGGCGTCACCGGATTCTTTCATCAGCGACATCAGGCCCGCCATCTCCTCCATTTTCCGTTTCCGCTCCGCCTCGTCATACAGCCGCAGCCCCCGGTCCTCGTTCGTTTCGGAACCGACAAACGGAAAGCCGCCCAAAATGGGGATTTTCTTCCACAGCCCGGCAATCGTGAAAACGTTGAGGAAGCCACGATCAAATCCGTCTTCGGGACCGATGTAGCGGTCCATCGCGTAGTGCTCGAGTTCCTTCCGGGTCATGACTTCTTGCGGCGTTGGCAGCCGCGGCTCATGCACCACGTATCTCGGCAGACGCACGATGCCGTTGGCCGGCGCATCCTCGGGGTTCGCCACCGGTTTCGCCGCCGCCCCGGCCGCGTCGTTTTTTTTCGTTTCCACTTTCGGCAAACCCTCCGCCAGCAGCGCCGCCGCATGCTTCGACAAATGGTTCGCCGGGATCGGCGCTTTGCCGCCGATGCCGGCAGCCGGGGCCTCCGGGTTCTCTTCTCCGACAGCGATCGCCCGGGCGAAGTGCACGGCGCCGAGCAAAACCAGCGAACGGACGGGGTGGTCCATGATCGGGTGAAGAAACCGATTTACGATGCGAGTTCCAGCCATCTGGCGGGGAGGCCCGCGGTTGCGACCGGCGCGTTGCAAACGCGCTTGACGCATCGAATGAAAACAGGACTCTCTCACCCTCCGATTTTCGCCCTCATCGTCTATCGGTTAGGACAGGAGATTCTCAATCTTCAAAGCGGGGTTCGATTCCCCGTGGGGGCGCCATCTCCAACTGGTATGGTCGCGTTTGGCACGCTCCGCGGCACACCGACCCATGCTATCGAGGCCCGTGCCGGCCGCCGGAAAAGACTGATCGAACCGCGGCGTAGGCCGCCTTGGGACGGCGGTATTCGTCGAGCGTTCCCTTGTTGTTGAAGGTCCGCGGGCGCTTGAGCGACCAGCCACCGCCATAGGTCCGCACGTCGCTAAAATGCCAGAGCGCCACACCGCTGCACCGGGGGTTGCCGAGAGCCTCCTCGCTCGCCCGGCGCAGGTATTCGGCCTGATACTCCTCCGTGAAGAAACCGTGATGCGCATCATGCCAGCCGTAGAGACCCTCGGCACCGATTTCGGAGATGACGACCGGCTTCTCCGCGAACCCCGCCGCGTCGAGCTGCGTGAGGCATTTCCGGATGAACGGAGCGATGAGTTCCAATGGCGCCTCCGCCCCCTCGCAACCATACCAGCCCGGATAGAGGTTAAGCGCGATCACATCGACCAGGTCAAAATGGCGGTCCGTCAGGGCGAACATGCTCGCGTAGCTCACGAGCCGCGTGGGGTCGAGGGACCGCAAGGTCGCAACGGTCTGTTCCAAGACGGGGCGCACGTAGGCCTCGTCCGTGCCGGCTTCGTTCAGAAATCCCCAAATGATCACCGAGGGATGATGGCTGCTTGCCCGCACCATCGCGCGCAGGGCCGCCTCGTGGTCGCGGCGGAATTTTTCGCTGTCGAAGGTCTTCGCCCTCTGTCCCCAGCCGAGATTCTCTTCCCAGACGAGAAAGCCCAGTTCGTCGCAGAGGTCGAGGAACCGCTGGTCCTGCGGGTAGTGCGAACCACGGATGAAATTGCATCCGAGATCCCGCAGGAGCTGGAGATCGGCGATCATCTGCAACGTCGGCGTGCAGGGACCGTAGTTTGGATGCCACTCGTGCCGATTGTAGCCGCGTAATTTCAGGCGTTCGCCGTTCAGCCACAGGGCTCCCCCATGCGCCTTGATCCGCCGGAGGCCAAACCGCACGGCGGCATCGTCGAGGTCGGTCTCCATGCCGGGCGATCGGACCGTCACCCGGAGGGTGTGGAGCGCGGGCGAGTCCGGCGACCAGATCCGGGGTGCCGGCACCGTTAGCGCAAGGACCGCCTGCGCCCCCTGAAGCTTCACCTCGTGGTGGATTTCCGGCTCTGCCCGGTCGAACTGGGTGGTGAACGAGACGACCGCCGGCACGCTCCCGCCAAATTCGATGGTCACATTCACCCGGCCCTCGCGGTAACCCTCCGCCGGCCAGACCTGCACCCTTTCGACGAAAGGCGCCCTCGCCGGCAGGACATGCAGCGTCACGTCGCGAATAATCCCGCCGTATTGGTAGAAATCGAAATACTCCTCGTGCATCGGCACCCGGGCGAAGTCGAAGCGGTTGTCGACCAGGACGAGCAACTCGCGCTCGGCGTGCGCCTCCGGCGGCACCTCGACCGCGAACGGCGCATAACCGCAGGCATGCTCCCGGCGGAAGAGCCCGTCGACATACACCCGCGTCCAAAGGGACACGGCGCCAAACTCGATCCGGGCCGGTCGCCCCGGCGGCACCGAAAAGCGCCGCCGAAAAACCGCCGCGCCGCGCTGGCCCGCGTAAGCCGGCAGCGCGTCGAAGGCGGCTGGCACCGGCATTTTCTCAGGGCAGGCCGGGGGCGCCATGGGGTTGAACGCCGCAAGATCGCAGGGACCAAGAAACGCGAAGTCCCACAGGCCGTTGAGCGTCGAGACTGGCCGGATCAAATGCTGCATGGTGTGGAAATATTCCGTGCACGCCGGAGCGCGTGGGCTCACAGGCGCTCCACCTCGCGGGTGAGATAGAATCGCCGGTCGCTGAAAATGTCCGACCAGGCCACGGCGTCGACAAACTCGTCGGGCAGGAGTTGGTGCAACCCGCCAAAGGTGCCCGCGGCGGCGAGCACCATGTGGGGATGAAGCCGGTAAAGTTCCCGCGCCTGCTTCCCGTAATAGTCGCGCACGAGGCGTCCGTAGCGCCGCGCCGCGGTGGCGATGTCGCCCGCACGGTAGTCGGGGGCGAACCGCCGCATGAGCACGAGGGCGTAAAGCGCGTCGAGCTCGAGGTAGTGCATCACGTGGCGGTTCTCGGACGCGTTGCGTGGCTCGAGCCACGAGCCGCGCGGCAGCTGCAGCGCGAGCACACTGTCGATGACCCGCTCCGGGAGGGGGAAAATTTTACCGTGATGTTCGTAGAGCGGCAACAGGTGCACCGCGCCGCCGAGACCTTGGTGCCGATCGTCGTAGGCGACCCCCGCGCGCCACCAGCCGCTCTGCGCATCGAGGTTGGCTTCGAGCCACGAAAAGGTCGCCGCCAGCCAGTCCGTCGTGGCCCGGGCGCTGAAACTGAAGCAATGCACCCCGCCCCAGAACAAATGCGACGACCGCCACGCCCCGCTCCAGTCGAGTGATTCGAGCCACGGCCCCACTTGCCCGGGTCCGGCAAAACTGTCGTAAAGCCGCACCGGCTGCGCCTGACGGCCGCCGAGCACGCCGAGGGCGCCAATGACCATGCCGTTCGCGTGCAGCGGCGAATGACCCAGCGTGTCCACGTAGCTCCCGTCGCGCGGCCCGCCAAAATCGTGCGCCGCAAAGCTGTTGATGTGGTTGCTCCACTCGGCGCGCGCCCCGCCGCCGAGCGATTTCTTCAGGTTTTCCCCGATCACCGTCCGCAGGATCGCGACGTCGCACGACGAGTAGAGATCGCATCGGGCGCGGACTGCCATCCGGTAGGCTCCGTGCGGACCGTCGCGGTCGCGCAGCCGCTCGCAGTAGTCGAGCAGATCCGCGCGAACGGTCGCGAGCGGAAATGCGTGCGGCCGTTTCGCCCGCGGGGCGACGGCACTTTTTTTTGGCCGGGGCTTCACGGGCACGATGAAACCGCGTCAGGCCCCGGCCCTGATCTCACTGACGTCGACGACATAGATCTGGCGCGAACCCTCGTGAATCGAGTCGACGCAGACCTGCCGGCCGTCGGGACTCCAGCGCGGGTGGAGATCGCAGCGGATCTGCCAGTCGAGCGGCGGCGCATGGAAACGGCCGATGTCGATGCGTTCACCCGTCGCCCAGCGATACAGCAGGAGCGTCCGGTGCTGCGTCGTGTCCGGATAGGTGTCCGTCAGGACCCACTCGCCATCGGGGGAGAACGAGCAATGACCGTCGCACGTCAGGACTCCATCGCCCACCCGTTGGGCGGAGCCGCTGCCGTCGGGAAAAAGGAAATAGTGATCCCCAAGGCCGTCGCGCCGCGCCCAGGCAAGGATCGCGTCGCTGCCGCGCCAGTCGTAATGCGAGACGAGTCCGTGGTCGGAAAGGCTGCGCAACGCGGAACCGTCGAGATTCAGCGTCAGGAGCCGCGTGTCGCCGACCTCCTGGTTGGGCGTTTTGCAACGGTGCAGACAGGCGAAACGCCGGCCGTCATGGCTGAACTGGGCGTGATTGAACCGGTGGACCCGGCCCGTGAATTCCGGTCGACGCTGAAATGCGGCCGCGGCGGCGATGCTCAGGATGAGGCGGCTCTGGCCGGTCGCGAGATCCATGGCGTGGAGGCCGTCTTCCGCCGGTTCGTCTTCCCGCCGCCACGGATCGTCGACCCCGGCATAACCGTAGCCGGGACGCTGGTGATGCAGCCGCGCAAAATTGAGCGAGACGGCATGCGTCCCCGCGGCGTTGACGCCGTAGACCGGGCGGCCGAGCACGCGTTCGCGACCGGCGTCCGGGTGCACGATCCGGGCCACCAGTTCCCCGTCCCGACGGTCGTTGAAGATGATTTCGCCACCGCGGCCGCCGTCGAGCCACTGCAGCATGCAGCCCTGCTGCCAGTTCCAGGCCCGTGTCTCCGCCACCGGCCGCCACGCGTTGCCGCGGGCGGTGTCGATCAAGCCGATCGTCGCGACATCGTGCTCCGTCGGCGGACGGTCCATGAATGTCGTCTCCAGGCCCAGGATCCACCGGCCGCTGAAATCCCACGGCGACTTGTCATAGTAGCCGAAGAAATGGTGCCGGGGCCCGCTGGTGACCGCCCGGATGGGAAATTGCAGCGTGCGTGGCGACTGCGCGGAAAACATGCGTTCGACGACGCCATGTCACCCCACCCCCGCCAAACCCTCCGCCGCTCATACAGATAAGCCAGCGGACCCAGGTTTACCTTATCTGAATAAGCTCCATCGTCGCCCGCGGCGGTCAATTAGCGCTCGCCTCCTTCCGTCCCCCGTTCCTATGAACCCTCCCGTGGCCACGCGCCGCCCCACCCAGAAAGATCTCGCCCGCGAGGCCGGCGTCACGCAAGCAACCGTGTCGCTCGCCCTGCGTCGCCACCCGGATGTTTCCGCGGGCACCTGCGAGCGCATCCAGGCGATCGCGCAGCGGCTTGGCTATTGTCCCGACCCCTACCTCGCCGGGTTGTCGGCTTACCGGAAGTCGCGGCGCCCGGTGAAATTCCAGGCCTCGCTCGCGTGGCTTTCGAACTATCCCGAGGGCGAAACCTGGCGGAATTTCCCCGCGTTTCGGGGCTACTACGACGGGGCCAACACCCGGGCCCGCGAACTGGGCTACCGCCTCGAGGAGTTCCGCCTCCAGACGCGCGGCATGACCTGCGCGCGGATGGAGCAGATTCTCTCGGCCCGCAATATCGGCGGCATCCTCGTCGCCCCGCAGCCGCGCGCCGGAATGAAACTGGCATTCCCGTTCGACCGGTTTTCCGCCGTGACCTTCGGCTATACGCTCGCGGAGCCGCAGCTGCACATCGCCGCCTTGCACACCTATCGGTCGATGGAGATGGCGTTTCGCCGGCTTGTCGCGCTTGGCTACCGGCGGCCCGGCCTCGCACTCGCAGCCGAAAGCGACCGGCGGGCCGATCGCAACTGGTCGGCCGCGTTCTGGAGCGAGCAGCGGGAACTCCCGGAAAAGCACCGCCTGCCGCTCCTGCTCGGCCAGCCGCTTGAGCGAAAGACGTTCCTCACCTGGTTCAAGCGCCACCGCCCCGACGTCGTCCTCGCCATCTGGCCGGAGGTGCGCGACTGGCTGCGTGAGGCCGGGGTGGATGTCCCGGCCCAGGTCGGCTTCGCGCTTCTCACCGTGCCCGACAGCGGCGCCCTTTATTCGGGCATCTGGGAAAACCCCAACCTGATCGGCGCCAAGGCCGTGGAGTTCCTGATCGATCTCGTGCACCGCAGCGAGCGCGGACAGCCGGATGTTCCCTTGTGCATGCTCGTCGCCGGCACATGGGTCGAGGGACGGACCGTGCGGGCGCTCCGCGGCTGACCGCGCCTTCTCATCCGAGCTCGATGATACGACCCGTGCGGGCCGACTCCTGAAGGCCGAGCGCGGCGGCGAGCGAGGGCCGGGCATCACGCAGCGAATCTGGCGACGGTTCGCCGCGGCGGATGCACGAGAAAAACTGATCGAACGCGACGCCGTGATTCTTCACATCGCGCACGCAGACCAGCTCATCGGCCGGCGCGCCTTCGGCGCGAAAGCGCAGGGCGGTGTGCTCGCGCTCCCCGGTCAGGACCGCGCTTCCGGCCGAGCCGACGATCTGCGTATAGTGATCGCGGAGCGCGCAAACCGAGTCGCTCACGTGGCCGGTCGCGCCGTTCGCGAAAGTCAGGAGCCCCTGCACGAGTTCCTCCGCCCCGTTGGGCGCCGTTGTCGCCGTCCTCCCGTAGACGGAAGTGAAGGGACCGCCAAGCCAGTGCAGCAGATCGAGTCCGTGGCAGGCATGGTGCACCGCCCAGCCGCCGGACGCCTCCGGGGCGGAGACCGCGGGATGCTCCGCTCCGCCGGCGTGGAGGCCAAAGCCGCGCGTGCGGACGTGACTAACCGACAGCACGCGCCCAAACCGGCCGGCCTGCGCCCAAGCCCGAAGCGCGCGGTAGGCTTCGATATAGCGGAGCGAATAATTAACCTGTCCAACGACGCCCGCCCGCTCAACGGCCGCGATCGCCCGGTCGGCATCGGGCAGGTTCAGCGCGATCGGCTTCTCGCAAAAAACATGGCAACCCGCGGCCGCCGCCGCGACCACCTGGTCCGTGTGCGCCGCCGACGTCGAGGCGATCACGATGAAGTCGAGCTTGAGCCCGAGCAGTTCCTCCAGGCTCCCCGTCGCCGCGAGGCCGTGCTCCGCCGCCGCGGCCCGCCGGGCGGACGGCGCCGGATCGAACGCGGCGACCAGGCGGGCGGCGCCCGCGCGGTGCTCGCGCAAAAACCGGCTGAGCGTCCGCCCGACGTTGCCGAAACCGGCAACGCCCCCCAACAAGATTTTGTCGGCGGGACCGGCCACGGGCGCGGCTTAGAACGCCACCGTGGCGCTGAAACGCACCTCACGCGGCTCGACGAAATAATAGCCGACGTCGCCCTTGCCGCCCGTCACGGTCTCGTCGCGGAGGACATTGCGGCAGTTCACCGCGAAGGTCGTCTTGTAGCCCTCGATCTTGTGCGTGAAGCTGACGACGGCCTGCGCGTTGAACTCGGCCTTGGCGGTGTTGGGAATGCCCGAGGCGCTCGACGATGAATAGCCGCGCAACGCGTGCCCGTGCCACGTCGGGCCGAGGCCGAACGACCAGCCGCGCCACTCGGTCGGCGCGTATTTCGCCCACAACGCGGCCCGGTTGCGGTAGAACGGCGTCACCTTGCGCCCGACCAGATACGGCTGCGAGTCGTGCAGGATCTCCGTGTCGTTGTAGGCATAGCTGCCGATGAGCTGCAGATCGTGCAACGGGCGGTAATACAAATTGAAGTCGACGCCCTTCGACATCGTCTCGCCGGTCGGCACGTTCGCACCGAGCGGCAGGTTCGGATCCGCGGTCGGATTGTTCGCGTTGGGTGCGGTGGAATCGAAGATGACCCGGTTTTTCTGGCGAATGTCGTAGATGCTCAACGTGCCCGAAACCTGCCGGCCCGGGGTGTCGAACTTCAGCCCGTATTCGAAGCTCTTGCCCTGCACCGGCGGAAAAATCTCGCCGAAGCCGCCGGTCGCGCCGCCGGCCTGGGGATAGAGCGATGTCGCATAGAGCGCGTAAACCGACAGCCAGTCCAGCGGCCGCGCCACCGCGCCGATCTGCGGGCTCGCCTTCGAGGCGCTGTAGCGCTGCTGCTCGCCGCTGAACGCGCGGATGTAGTCGTCAACCGAGCTGTAGAAGACGCCCGCGAGCGTGATGAAGCGATCGTTGAAGAAACGGGCCTGGTGCGTCAGGTAGGCCGAGGCGACCGTGTTTTCCTCGCGCCGCGACTGGGTGGAGAGCGCCGTCTGGAAGATGTAGTCGACGTCCGCCGGCTTCTGCAGATCCGGGTTGCGATCGGTCAGCGTCCAGTAACGCCAGACGTAGTTGTTCTTCGCGGTATCCCAGTCATACCACCGCGGCGAGTAGAACTTGTCCACGCCGGCCTGCCCGCCGACCAGGATCTGGTGCTTGACCGCGCCGGTCTCAAAACGGAACAGCCCGTCGGCCGCCACCGTCTGCATGCGATTGTTGAGGATAAAATACCGCCACGTGCCCTCGACCACCGGCGTGTTCTTCGCGATGCCCTCCGCGTTGCCGGACGGCGCCTTCGTCGTGCCGATGCCCATGTATTCCTCCGTCGATTTCTGCTGGTGCAAATTGTAGGTCAGGCGCACCGAGGCGTTGCGGTTGAACGTGTGTTCCAGCGTCACGAACGACGTCCGCGTCGTCTCATCGTAGTGATTGTTCGGCCCTTCGTAATTGAACGAGCGCGGGACGTCGAAGCCCCCGACGCTGGTCGACGCCTGGATCGGAACGCTGTTGTAGGCCAGGAAGCCGGAAGACAGGTGGTGGTTGTATTGGGTCCAATCGAAGTCGACCACGAGCTTGGTCTTGTCGGAAAGCTTCCAACTCAGCGTCGGACTGAGGCTGCGAAAGTAATTGTCCGCGAAGGCGTCCTGCGCGGCGTCGCGCTGGTAGGATCCGACCAGCAGGAGCGAGACCTTGTCGTTGATCCGATAGTTGAAGTTTCCCTCGGTCCGCTCGCGGTCGGTGGTGGAGTAGGTTTCGCGGAGCCAGCCGGAGTTGTTGCCGGTCGGCTGCTTCGTGATCACGTTGAGGATGCCGCCGGGCTGCGTGATGCCGTAAAGCACCGCGGCCGGACCGCTGATCTGCTCGATGCGCGCGACCTTCGTGGCGTCCGTGCGCTTGTAGTAACGAAAGCCGTTCCGCAACTGCCAGTCGCTATTGAAGCCGCGAATCGTCGCTTGATACGCATTGTCGCTCACCACCACCGACGCGTTGTAGGCCATCGCCTCCTGCAGATCGAACGCGCCGATGTCCTCGATGAAGTCGGACGTCACGACCTGGAGATTCATCGGAATGTCGCGCACCGGTGTGCGCACCTTCGTGCCGGAAAGGGTTTCGCTCGGGGCGTAGCCTTCGTCCTGCGCGGCGGTGACTTCGAAGGGCGAGAGCTGGACCGCGGCGGCCGATGGCGCATCGGCCCGCGCCGGCGCCGGTGTTGCCTTGGTCTGGCCATGCAAGGGACAGAGGAAAATCGCCGCGACCAACGCCGCAGAAGAGATCAGAGGGAACCGGGGAATATTCATGGGAATCGAGGTTTGAGTGCGGGAACCACCACCTTTGGGAACACGGCGGCGAACGTTGCCCGGAGTCATCGCCACCGCTGCGGGCGGCGCAAAACAGCCGTAACTTATACAGTTCAAATTTCTATTTTTTCGCGCGCCTGCCCCGACTTGGCTCCCGCACCCGGCTTCGACTCCGGATTGTTCGCGAAACACCACCGCCGGTCACAACGCCGCCGGCGGAAACGGGCTCGTCGAAACGATCACCTCATCCACCTGCGCGCCGATCTCGCGCGGGCCGATCTGGATCAGGTGCCGGCCGGCCGCGAGCGCGAACGCACCCGCCACATTTTCCTTGGGCGTCGCCCGCACCCACTGCCACGTGCCGGTGCCGGCGCTGAAGAAATCCCAAGTCATCGCCGCCCCGTCGTCGATCTGCAGCGCGACCGAATCCTGCGTGCCGATCTTCGCGACCGGGCCGGCGGCGCGGACGCGGGCCAGGACAAAAAACTTGTCCGCCTTCTTCACATCGAAAGGAAACGCCATCCGACCGGCCCCTTCCGTCGATACCACCTGCACGAACTCGCCGCCGGAGGCACCCGGCGCGGTTGCGTCCTTGAAGCCCGCGAGCGGCAGGCTCTTCTCCGGTTCAAAACGAAACGTGACCGCCGCCGCCGGCTCCACCTCGACCTCGAGCGGCACGCTGCGCAGCCGCCCGCGCGAATCGCGCACGCTCGCAAACGTCCGATGGGTGCCGACCGCGAGCTCATGCGCATCGATCTCGCCCGCGAGCGTCCGTCCCGCCGCATCCGGGGTCAGTCGCAGCCACGGTTCACCCGCCTCGGCCCGCCAAGAACCGTCGGCCGAGACCGCCAGGGAAAAACTGGCCGTGGCTCCGGCCTGCACGCGGACCACTTTTCGTCCCGGCGCGAGCTCGGGCGCGCCCGGTCGCAGCGGCCAGCTGAACCGCCCGGCGGCTCCCGGTATCGCACCCATCAGTCCACTCCCGAGGTTCGGGAGCGCTTCGGCCCCGCTTGCACCTGACGCTGATGCCCCTGCCACCAGACGAAAGTCTCTTTCGTCGGGCGCCGCGAAACGCGGCATGGCGAACGCCGCCGTGCTTTCCCGGCCCGGTTGCGAGACATCGGTTCCCACGAGGCCGTCCGACGGGATCAGATCGTGCTCGAGGTCGCCCGCCACCGACTGATCGACCCGCACCCGCCCAAGTCCGCCCGCCGGTCCGGCGAAAACGTTGTCCCGCGAGAAAACGACGGACGGATTTTTTCCGTAGTGCCCGCTCGTCAGCCCGTAGTTGCCGACGTAGACCGTGTTGTTCAGCAGAAACGTCACGCCCGGATCGCCGCCCAGCTTGAACCCGGCGCCACAGGCCCCGCGCTCGTCGCCGCTCACGATCAGGTTTCGAAAAACATACGAGGGTCCCTTCAGATTTGGCGCCGTGCTCACGCCGCAGAGTCCGCCCTCGATCCAGTTGTCCCAGTAGCGCACGTTCATCTGCCCACCATCGAGCTCGGTGCCGTCGTCGTTCGGGCTGACGAGCAAATTGCCGTAGAGGTCGGTGTCGCGATATGGGCCGCCGTTCACCTCGCCGTTGAACTCCGACTCGATCGCATCATTCCAGCGGTGACCGTCGCCCGCGATGAGATCGTTGTAACGGACGACGTTGTGGCCACCCGTCTCCGACAGCACGATGCCGCTCGGGCCGTGCGGATGCTCGAACGCCCAGCAGCTCGCGGTGCCCCGCGGGTCGTGAATGAGATTCTGCTCGAGAACGACGCGCTCGCTCCCGGCACCGTGCACGCGGATGCCCGCCTGCCGGTCGATAATCTTTCCCGAGGCATCGAGGTAAGACCACTGCTTGCGCTTCGCGTCACTGTAGAAGCCCCACTTGCCCGGATCGCCCCACCCCGCGATGTCGCAGTCGGCAATCCGCACGTCATGCGAATCGAGCACCTGCACCGCGTCGCTCGCGCCGCCGCGGATCGTCAGGCCTTCGACGATCACGTAGGCGGCATTCTTCACGAGGACGGCGTTCGGCGCCGCCGTCCCGGCGTCGATCGTGCTGCCGCCGGGTGCAGCTCGATAGCGAATCCAGCCGTCGGGCGTCCCGCGATCGGAAATGACCAGCGGCTTTGCGGCAGTTCCAGGTGGCAACATCACCTCGCGCGCGATCGGCACGGTATCGGCCCAGGTCGTGGTCACCGCGGTCTGCTCGGCGACCACCGTATCGCCGCGCCGCACCTGCGCCTTGACTTCGTAACGGGTGGCCGGCGCCAGCAGCAGGATGCTGCCGCGGAATTCGTCGTCCGCCGGACAGGCGACCGGCGCCAGTGCACGCTGCCATTCCGGAGCACCCGTCGGACGATAAGAGAGCTCCGCCGACAATCCGTCGAGCGGACCCGCCAGCGTGACGTAAGCCCCGATGCTTTGAAACGTCGGGACCAGATCCAGCCGGCGAATTCCGCCCGCCTCCGAGGCGCCCTGCGCCGACCCTATCGCGCAGACCAGGATCAGCGACAGCGCGGTGGAGGTCAGGAGAAAGGTGGTCTTCATTTTGCGGTGCGCGGGTCGGTGGTCGGAGGATTAATAGCGTGCGCTTTCGGCGGGGCCCGTTCCGGTTGGCGGAGTCGAGCTGGTGCTGACGACGATCTTGTCGATCTCGGCGCCGTCCTCACGGTCCCAGACCGTAACCGTGTGCAGACCGCTCGCAATCGCCAGGGTGCCCGGCGAGGATTTCCAGTCGAGCGTGCGGCCGGCGGTCACGGTCTGCGTCGTCGAACCGTCGTCGATCGAGACATAGACCGAATCGTCGCTCGAGGTCGCGCCATAGTCGCGGATATGCACGTAGTAATTTCCGCCCGTCGGCACGTTGATCAGATAATCGAGGTGCGCCGCGGACGAATCGAACGTCGCGTAGGCCGTGCCGTCATTGGGCAACGATTGCATTGCATTGTTCGAGCCACCGCCGCTCGCGCTCGAATCGGTGATCGCGGTCCAGTCGTCGATCGAGCCCACGATCGAGGTGTCGTGCTCCGCCTCCATGACGAAGTCGCCGTTGCCGTCGGGCTGGAAGGCGGTGATCGTGTAGCTGCCGCTCGTCACCGTGCTGTCGGTCATGCCGGCGGCCGCCGCCATCGCCTTCAGCGTCGTCGGCACCGCGATGGTGACCGGCCCCGTGTAAGTCAGCCCCGAGGAGGGCGTGGGCGTCGTTCCATCCGTCGTGTAATAGATCGTGGCGCCGCCGGTCGTGGTCGAGATCGTCACGGACTGTGCCAGGTCATAGGTTCCGGCCGCCGGGCTGAACGTCGGCGCCGCGACCTGGGCGGCGGTGATGGTGAAGACTCCCGTCGTCACCGTGCTGTTGACCCACCCGCTCTTGGTGGCGATGGCCTTCAGCGTCGTCGTGGCGCCGAGGCTGACAGCGCCGGTATAGAGGGTGCCGGTCGTTGTGGTGGGCGTCGTGCCGTCGGTCGTGTAATAAATCGCGGCCCCGCTCGTCGCCGAGGAAATCGTGACCGATTGCGTGCCCGCATACGTGCCGGCGCCGGGACTGAACGTCGGCGCCGCCACCTGGATCGAGTAGGTGCCGCTCATGACCACGCTGTCGGCCAGCCCGCTGACGTAGGCGATCGCGTTGAGCGTCGTCGCCGCGGTTGAACTGAGCGTGACCGGGCCCGTGTAGAGCGTGCCGGTCGACGAAGTCGGAATGCTGCCGTCGGTCGTGTAGCGGATGGCCGCGCCGCTGGTCGTCGTGGAAATCGTCACCGTCTGCCCGGTGCTGTAGGTGCCCGCCACCGGGCTGTAGGCCGGTTCGACGGTCGCGATCGTGTAGACCGCGCTCGTGACATCGCTGTCCGCCAGCCCGCTTTCATAGGCGATCGCGCGCAGCGCCGTCGGCGAGGCGATCGAAATCGCACTGCTGTAGATCGTGCCGTTCGTCTGCGTCGGCGCGCTGCCATCGGTCGTGTAACGGATCGTCGCCCCACTCGTCGCACAGGTGATCGTGACCGACTTCGAGTCGAAATAGACGCCTTCGCCGGGGCTGAAGGCCGGCGCCGCGACCTGTTGCGTGCCGGAGCGCGAGCTCTCCGCCGGACCGGTGCCGGTCGGCGGCGTCGAACTGCTGCTGACGACCAGCTTGTCGACGGCCGCGCCGTCCTCGCGTTCCCACACGGTGACCGAGTGCAAACCGGTCCCGATCGAGAGCGCGCTCGACGTGCGCCACGTGAACGCGCCGGTGTGATCGAGGTTTAGCTGGATTGGGCTGGTAGTGTCGTCGTCGATCGAAAGATAGACGGAGTCGGCGTTCGAGTTTGCGGCGAGAGCCCGCAGGTGGATGTAGAAGCTCCCAGGCGCGCCGCTCGGCACGTTGATCATGTAGTCCACGTGCGCCGCCGCGGAGTCGAATGTCGCGTAGGCCGTGCCGTCGTCGGGGGTGACGTCGATCCGTTCGCCGCCACTTGCGTTGGTATCGGAAACAGTCGACCAACTATCCGTTCCATCGACCTTCGCCGTATAGTTTTCCGCCTCTGCGACCGCCTGGTAAACGCCCCCGCCGATGTCGCTCATCTGAAAGGCGCCGCCGAGCGAATAAAAATCCTCCAGCGGCTTGCTGTCCTCCATCTGGTCCTTGTAGGCGATGGCGCGGAGGAGCGTGGTCGCCCCGATGTTGACGGCGCCGGTGTAGATCGTGCCGTTGGTGCGCGTGGGTGCGCTGCCGTCCGTCGTGTAGCGGATCGTCGCGCCGCTCGTCGCCGAGGTGATCGTCACGGATTGCGTGCTCGTGTAGGTGCCGCCGCCGGGGCTGAACGCGGGCGTCGCCACGCGCGGCGGAAACGGACTGTTGCTCACGACAATCGTGTCGAGCTGCACGCCCGGGGAGTCCTTTTCGATCTCGATGTAGTGCGCGCCGGTCGCGAAGTTGATCGGACCCGTCACGTCCGCGGTGACGGTCGCCGGGACGACCCGCGCGGTGTCCCAGCTCCAGTCGGTGCCGACGCCGGCAAAGCTCCACGCGAGATCGGTGGCGTTGTCGACGTGCAGATTGAACGAGTTCTGATTCTGCAACTGGGCGCTCGGGCCATCGGCCCGCACCCGGGCGTGCACGTAGTAGTCGCCCGCCGTCGCGATGGTGAAGTCCTGCCGGATCGAGCCGCTCGCGCCGGAATAGGCGTGGGCATAGGCGCCGCCGCTCGCGCTCGAATCCGAGACGAGCGCGAAACCGCCCGACGGCAGCCCATCCTCCGCCTCCATCGTAAACGAAATATCCGTGGCGGGCTCGACTTCGACATCGAGGAGTGCCGTGCGCAGTGCGCCCTGGTCGGTGCGGAACGAGATGAACGTGTGGTGCGGGCCGACGGTCAGTCCGGTCGCGTCGATGGTGCACGTGATCGGCTGCACGCTGCTGCCGGTGCTGCCGGTGCTGCCGCTGGCAGCCGAGAGCGAAAGCCAGCTCTCGCCCGGCGTGGCCGACCACGTGCTGCCCGTGGACGTGGGCGCGTTCAATTGGAGTGCCGCCGTGGACTGCGTGCCCGTGCGCAACCGGACGACGCTGCGGAGCGGAAACACGTCGGGCGTCGCGGCGCGCAGCGGAAACGACGACGCCGAAGTGGCAACGTCGACGGCCCCCATGTCGGGCGTGCTCACGCCGTCCGGCGTGACGTTCGGCACGACGACGCCCGCCGCGGCGCCCGCCGAGCCCGGCATCAGCAGGAATGAACGCCCATCCGGATCGGAAAAGTCGGGATAACCCTCGACGTGGTTCGGCTCCTTCGTCGCCGGGCTGATCGCATTGATGCCATTGACCGGGATGAGGTCGTAGTCCGCGTCGCCGAGAAGCGACCACGCGCCGGACTTGTCGAATTTGACGAGCCCGTTGCCGACCACCGGTCCGGTGAAGAGGTTGTTGCGGGTGGCAATCGTCGTGAAGAAACTCCCGCCCGAGTGGCCGCCGGAGAAGGCGTAGTTCTGCGTGTAAACGGTGTTGTTGATGAAATGGGCGATGCCCGGCGCGCCGCCGAGCTTGAACCCGTCCTCGGTCGTGCCGCGCTCGTCGCCGCCGACGAAGATATTCTTGAAGATATACGATGGCCCCTGGAGCGCCGGCACGGTGCTGATCTGCGAATGCGTGCCCTCGACCCAGTTGTTCCAATAGCGGATGTTTTTCTGCCCGCCGTCGAGTTCCGTGCCGTCGTCGTTGGAGCCGGAAAGGACATTGCCGGAAATGTCCGTGTCGAGCGACGGACCGCCGGTGGTCAGCCCGTTTTCCTTGCCTTCAATGACGTCGTTGAACCGATGCCCGCCGAAGATCGCGTTGTCGTCGCCGGCGATGATGTCGTTGTCGCGGATGACGTGATTGCCGCCCGTCGTTTCGAGAATGATGCCCGAGGGCCCGGCCGGGTGATTGCTGTTGTCGGAGTAAGCCCAGCTGGCGGAACGGCCCACCGGGTGGTGAATCAGGTTGCGCTCGATCACGATGGCGTAGCTGCCGGGACCATAGACGTAGATGCCGCCGCGCAGGTTGATCAGATTGTCCTTCGTGAACGGCGAGCCGGTGAAGTAACCATATTTAACTTCGTAGCCGGATGTGGTGTTTTGTCCAAAGGTGCCCGCCTCGCTCCAGCCGGAAATGTCGCAATTGCGAATCCGGATGTGGTGCGAATTGTTGATGTAGATCGCCTTCCTTTTGCCGCCCTTGATCGTGAGGCCGTCGATGACCACGTAGGCGGCGTTGTTGACGTAGATGGCATTGTCCGCGGTGGAGCCGACGTCGATGGTCGCGCTCGAACCGGAGGGATGATAATGCGTCCAGTGGCTGTCATCGGCTCCCGCATCGGTGATGGTCAGCGTCGTGGATTGGGACGAAATCGGCCGGTCGTTGGTGACCGTCTCGCTGTCCGTCCAGGTCGTAATGGACGCCGTCTGCGCCGAGCCGATGGTCGTGCCGTTCAGCTTCAAGACCGCCTGCACGTCGTAGCCCTGACCCGCGTCGAGTTGCAGGATGCTCCCGCGAAATTCGTTTTCCGTCGTATAGCCGTCGGCGTTGAGCGCCGGGAGCCAGGTGGTCGTCCCGGTCGGCCGGTAGGAAAGCTCCACCGTGTGGCCGGTTGGCCCCGGCACGATGGCGCCGTTGATCGGGGCGTAGACCCCGACGCTCTCGAAGGTGGGCACGAGCGTGAGCGACCCAAGTGTCGAGTTCGAACCGTCGAGCAGTTCGGCGCCGGCGAAATACACGTGCTTTCCGTCGGCCGTGGCGTCCTTCTTGTAGCGCAACAAAACCTCGACCCGCGTAATCGGGACATCCGGCGTGCCCGGGTCGGCGTCGTCATCGACGGGATTCGTGTCGAAGCCGACCTGGATCCGCGTCCACGTCGAGCCCGAATGCGGAGAGTCGATGCGCGGCTTGAACTCGGTGCTGCCGCCGCTGCCGGTGAACCGCTTGACCTCGACTTCCCCGAGCCCGATCGAGGTGCCGTTCTCACTCACCCAGACGCGTGCCGCATAGTTGTTGTTCGGCGTGAGAGGCGCCCCGGAGCTGGCGACATTCAAACTCTGCGAGACATACCCGAGACTGCTCGTCCCCGCGTTCTGCGTGTCGATTTCGAGCACCTGGGAATAGCCGGAGCCGGGCGACGTCGGGTCGGGCTGCACGACGTGCACCCAACTCGCACTCGCAGATTCAACCGACCAGCTGTTCGGCAGGTGCGTGATGGAATCGAAGGATGAAAAGTCGCCGTTAGTGAGCAGGTTTTGTCCAAAGGCCGCCGTCGTGGCGATGCCGGCCAACAGCGCCGCCAGACCGACGCGGCGCGCGTGCGCCCGGAAATCGGAATCCGGGCAGGGAAACATTTTCGAGCAGGATTTCATGGGGTCGGGGGAACAGGGGTTGGGCGCCCGTGACTGCTCGGGGCGCCTGGCCAGCATTGCCAGAATCAGTCGCCGCCCAATCCGTCCGGCCCTGATACAAATAAAGCCGGGCACGTTCCCCTATCCTCCCCGCTCACGGCGACGGCTGGCGCAGCTCGGCGTTCCCGTTCAGGACCAGGCGGTCGCTGACCGTCGTGCCGAGGAGCTGACTGCCGCCGTTGATCGTGATTGTGCCGGAAGGCGCGACTACGTTGCCGGCGAGAACCACATTGCCGTTCAGGGTCAGCCCGCCCGACGCGATCCGCAGCGTCAGCCACTCGGGATGCGCCGACGCGCCGACCGTGCCGTTCAATGTCAACCCGTTCGCCAGCGTCAGCACCACGGGCCCGACGATCTGGAGTTGCGCGCTGCCGTTCAATGTAAGCGCCTGCAAATCGTAGACCGCCGGCCCGGTCGCTCCGGCGACGCCGAGGACAAAGCCGCTGCCGCCGTTCGCGGTGAGGTTGCCATACGCGCCGGCCGGCACGGCAATCGCGCCCACGTTCCCGTTGAGCGTGAGGTTGCGCACCGTCGCGAAATCGCCGGCGTCCTGCCCGGTTTGATTCAGCACAACATCACGCGAGCCCGATGGCGCCGGCGGCGCTGCGACCACCGGCATCGCGACGGGATCGGTGCGGCGCACGATGTGACGCAGCGCCACTCCCCCGTTGAGCGTGACCTGATATCCCGCCGGCGAATCGCCGCCATTGCCGTCGAGCGTGCCGCCGTAATTGGGACTCCCGTTGAGCCGAACCGCCGGCGTTCCGGGAACCAGCACGTCGCCCGTCACCGCGGCGCCGCCGTTCAGCGTGAAGCTTTCCCCCGACAGCGTCTGCACCGAGCCATCGACCGTGCCGTTGATTGTGGGCGCGTGCCGGACCAGCGCCGTCACGCCAATCGTGAGCGTGCCAGTCGCGGTGCCGGTGTAGTTGGGATCGACGATGGCAACCACCACCGCATGAGCGCCCGGCGCCGTCGGTGGCTGCGGATTGCCGTCGTAGGTGACACTGAATCCGAGGCCCGCCGGCGTCGTCGCTACGCTGACCGATTTGGGCATGCCATCGTAGTTTTGCACGAGATCGCCGAGCGTGATGGCCGCCGGCGCCTTCGCGATCGTGAGTGTCGCTGTCGCCGTGCCGAGGTAGTTGGCGTCGCTCACGGTCGCGACGACCGTATAGCTGCCGGCGGCAATCGGTGGCGTGCTGCCGCCGTCATACGTCAGCGTGACCGGCAGTCCGGCGGGCACCGTGGTCGCGGTGAGCGGATGCGCCAAGCCGTCGTAAACCACACTCGCGTCGTCCAGCGCCACGTTGGCGACGGCTTTATTGACCGTGAGCACGGTCGCGTCGCTTGCCACCGTCCCCGCGTCGTTTGTCGCGACCAGCGTATAAGCACCGGCGTCGGCCGTCGTGATACTCGCGAGCGTCAATGAAGCCGAGGTGGCTCCGGGAATGTCCGCCCCATCCTTCTGCCATTGCAGCGCCGGCGCCGGAATTCCGCTCACCGCGGCGCTGAGTGTCACCGTGTCGTTCACCGTCGCCGTCTGTGCCAGTGGCTCGGTCGTGATTGCTGGCGCCGTTGGATTTACGGTGACGGTAAAGGAACCCGTCGCCGAGTTTCCCGCGGCATCGTGGGCCGATGCTGTTACCCTCGTCGCTCCAATCGGGAATGTGCTGCCGGATGTCGCACTCACGGCGACCGGCACGGCGCGATCCACCAAATCGGCGGCACTCGTAGTGAACGTCGCAGTCGCACCCGCCGCACTGGTTGCGTCGAGCACGATGTTCGCCGGCAGCGTCAGGCTCGGCGCGGTCGTGTCCGCGACGGTCACCGTGAACGAGGCGGTCAAGGTGTTGCCAGCCGCATCGGTGACCGTGGCATTCACGGTCGTTGCACCGAGCGGGAACGTGCTGCCGGAAGCGGGCGTCACCTCGGGTGTCAGCGGATTTCCAAACGCATCGGTTGCGCTCGCGGCGAACGACACCGCCGCGCCCGTCGGTCCGGTCGCCTCGACCGTGAGACCCGCGGGCAGAGTCAACACCGGCGCCGTCACGGCCTGCCGTGGACTTTCCGCCGGCCCGGTGCCGGTGGGCGCCGTCGAACTGGTCGTGACGGCGAGTTTGTCGACGATCGCCCCATCCTCGCGCATCCAGATCGTGATCGTATGCAGGCCGGCGCCGATCGCGAACGGCGCGCTCGTCGACTTCCACACATAAGTGGGGAATGCGGTCACCTGCTGAAATGTCGTCGTGCTGTCGTCGATCGAAATGTAGACCGAGTCGTCGGTGCTCGACGGGCCGCGGTCGAGCAGGTGCACATAGAAGCTGGCCGCGGATCCGGCGGGCACGTTGACGAGGTAATCGACGTGCGGGGTGGACACGTCCGGTGCGAGCGAGGCGCCGCCGGTGTTCGGCAGGATCTGCACCGCGTTGTTGCCCGAGCCGCTCGCCGCATCCTCGTGGATCGGCGTCCAGTCCTTGCCACCGGCCGCCGTCTGCGACGAAAAATGTTCCGCCTCCATCGCCACGACGTTGCCCGTCATCATGAACGCCGTCGGCCCCATCGGACCGGTGTCGATCGTGTAGGTGGCGCTGGAAATCGAACTGTCGCTGATGCCGTCGAGATAAGCGATCGCGTTCACGGTGGTCGTCGCGTCGATCGTCAGCGGCGTCGTGTAAATCGTGCCGCTCGTCTCGCTCGGCGCACTGCCGTCCGTCGTGTAGCGGATCGTCGCGCCTGCCGTCGCGGTCGTGATCGTCACCGTCTGCGTGCCGGCGTAGCTGCCGCCGTCGGGGCTGAAGACCGGCGCCGCCGCCTGCGACTGCGCGCTCTCGGCTGGGCCGGTGCCGGTCGGCGGCGTCGAACTGTTGCTGACGACAATCTTGTCGAGCTCGATGCCATCCTCGCGATCCCAGATGGTGAGCGTGTGAAAGCCCGCAGGGAGCGCGAATGACGACGGCGACGATTTCCAGTCGAGCGTGCGGCCGGCCGAGATCACCTGCGTCGTGCTCCCGCCGTCGAGCGAGACGTAGATTGAGTCGTCACTCGACGTCGCGCCGAAATCGCGGACGTGGACGTAAAAATTCGCGGCCGAACCCGCCGGCACGTTGATCGCGTAGCCGAGCGACGCGGCGGTCGGGTTGAACGCCGGGTAGGCGGTGCCATCGTTCGGCAGCGACTGGACGGCATTGTTCGCCGCGCCGCCGCTCGCGTTCGGATCGGTGATCACCGTCCAGTTGTCCGTCGAGGAAGTCCGGGAGGTGAAGTGCTCCGCCTCCATCGCGACCACGTTGCCGGCCATCTGGAACGACGCGCCACCGCCGGAGCCGCTGTTGATGGTGTAAGTCGCGCTCGAAACCGCGCTGTCGGCCATGCCCGCGAGATAGGCGATCGCCTTCAGCGTCGCGGAGGCACTGACACTCACGGCGCCGGCGTAGATCGTGCCCGCCGTTTCAGTCGGCGTGCTGCCGTCCGTCGTGTAACGAATCGTCGCGCCGGCCGTCGCGGTCGCGAGGGTCACCGACTGTGCGCTCGCGTAGGTTCCGCCGGCCGGACTGAAGGTCGGCGCGGCGACCTGCGGGGTGCTGATCGTATAAACGGCGCTCGTCACCACGCTGTCCGTCCAGCCAGTCATCGTGGCGACCGCGTTGAGGGTGGTGGTGGCGGCGATGTTCAGCGGCCCGGCATAAATCGCACCGTTCGTCTCGCTCGGGATGCTGCCGTCGGTCGTGTAGCGGATCGTCGCGCCGTTCGTGGTCGTCGCGATCGCCACGGACTGCGCGCTCGAGTAAGCGCCGCCCGCGGGACTGAAGCTCGGCGCCGCGGGTTGCAGCGTATACGTTCCGCTCGTGACCGCACTGTCGGGCAAGCCGTCCGCGAACGCCATGGCCCGCAGCGTGGTCGTCGCGCCGACGTCGACTGGACCACCGTAAACGGAACCGTGGGTCTCGCTCGGAGCGCTGCCGTCGATCGTGTAGCGGATCGTCGCGCCGCCGGTCGCGCTGGACATCGTGACGCTCTGCGCTGCGCGATAGAGTCCAGCCGCCGGGCTGAACACCGGCGCGGCGACGGGACCGCCCTGCGCGCCGAAGGAATATTTGTCAGCGAGCGGACGGCTGTCCTCCATCTGATCCTTGAAGGCGACGGCGCGGAGCAACGTGGTTTGATCGAGCGTGACCGGACCGGTGTAGATGAGACCGGTCGCGCGCGTCGGCGGGCTTCCGTCGGTCGTGTAGCGGATGGTCGCACCCGGCGTCGCCGAGGAAATCGTCACCGTCTGCGCCGCCGTGTAGTTGCCGCCGACGGGGCTGAACACCGGAGTTGCGACGCGCGGGGAAAACGGGCTGTTGCTGACCACGATGACGTCGAGGCCGATCCCGAACGAAAGTTTCTTCACCTCGATGAAGTGCGCGCCCGCCGTGAGGAAGATCGGTCCGGTGATGTCCGCGGTCACGGTCGCCGGCACAACCTGGGCGGTGTCCCAACTCCAGTCGGTGCCGAGGCCCGCGATATCCCATTCCAGATCGGTGGCGTCGTCCACGTGCAGATTGAACGAATTCTGGTTCTGCAACTGGGCGCTCGGGCCGTCGCCGCGCACGCGGGCGTGCACCCAGTAGTTGCCGTCGGCCGGCACGGTGAAGTTTTGCCGAATGGACCCGGAGGCGCCCGAGTAGGCGTGCGCATAAACGCCACCGCTTGCACTCGCGTCCGCCATCGCCTCGAAACCGCCCGACGGCAATCCCGCCTCGGCTTCCATGCTGAAGACGACATCGGTGGCCGGCTCGACCTCGACGTCGACCAGCGCGGTGCGCAGCGCGCCGGTGTCGGTGCGGAAGGAAACGAAGGTGCGATGCAGGCCCACCGCCAGCGCACTCGCATCCACGGTGCAATTGATCGCCTGCGCCGCTTCGCCCGTTCCGCCGCTGCGGCTCGAGAGCAGGAGCCACGGTTCGCCGGCCGCCGCAGTCCACGTGCCGCCGGTGGCGCCGGGCGCCAGCAATTGCAGGCTCGTCACCGCCGTGGTGCCCGCGCGCAGCCGCACGACGCTGCGCATCGGAAACACATCGGGCGCGCCGGTGCGCAGCGGCCACGCCGCGGACGCCGTGGCGGGATCGACCGCGCCGAGATCGGGATGCTCCACCCCGGACGGCGTGATGTTGGCGACGGCCACGCCCGCTCCGATTCCCGCGGAGCCCGGCATCAGGAGGAACGAGCGCTCGTCCGCATTGGAAAAATCAGGATAGCCCTCGGTCCGGTTCGGCTCCTTCGCCGCGAGGTCCGTCGCGTTGATGCCGTTGACGGGAATGAGATCGTAATCGATGTCGCCCAGGATCGACCACGAGCCAGCCTTGTCGAATTTAACGAGTCCGTTTCCGACCACGGGACCGGTGAAGAGATTGTTTCGCGTGAAGATGGTCGTGTTGAAGCTCCCGCCCGAGTGGCCGCCGGAGAAGGCATAGTTCTCGGTATAGACGGTGTTGTTGATGAAGTGCGCGACGCCGGGCGCGCCACCGAGCTTGAAGCCGTCCTCCGTCGTGCCGCGCTCGTCGCCGCCGACGAACAGATTCTGGAAAATGTAGGACGGCCCCTGCAGTGCCGGCACGGTGCTGATCTGCGAATGCGTGCCGTCGATCCAGTTGTGCCAGTAGCGGATGTTCTTCTGGCCGCCGTCGAGTTCGGTGCCGTCGTCGTTCGACGCCGAAAGCAGATTGCCGGAGATATCCGTGTCGAGCGACGGGCCGCCGGTCGTCGCGCCGTTCTGGCTGCCCTCGATCACGTCGTTGAACCGATGACCGTCGCCCGCGATGATGTCGTTGTCGCGGACGACATTGTTGCCGCCGGTCGTGTCGAGGACGATGCCCGAGGGGCCGGCGGGATGATTCGTGTTGCCGGCAAAAGCCCAGGTCGACGACTTGCCGACCGGATTGTGAATGAGATTCCGCGCGATCACGACCTGGGTGGAGTTGGCGCCCTGGACGTAAACGCCGCCGCGCAAGTTGATCAGCGTCGCGTTCGTGAACGGGGCGGCGGCGAAGTAGCCGTATTTGACCTCGGGGCTCGACGTCGTGTTGAGCCCGAAAGTGCCGGCCTCGCTCCAGCCGGAAATGTCGCAATTGATCAGCCGGATGTGGTGCGAGTTGCTGATGTAGACCGCCTTTTTCTTTCCGCCCTTGATCGTGAGTCCGTCGACGATCACGTAGGCGGCATTGTTGATGAAGACGGCGTTGTCGGAGCTCGTGCCGACATCGATGGTGCTGCCGCCGGCCGCCGCCTGGTAGCGGACCCAATGGTTCTCATCCGTCCCGCCGCCCGTGATCGTGAGAGGCGACGTGGAGTGGGCCGCGACGGGAATGTTTGTCGTGACTCTTCCCAAGGCGTCGAGCGTCCCGGTCTCGATCCAGGTGGAAACCGTCGCCGTTTGCGGCACGCCGATCGGCACGCCGTTCAGCTTCAAGACCGCCTGCACCTCGTAACTCTGGTTCGGCTGGAGCAGCACCACGCTGCCACGAAACTCGTTCTCGGTGGTGTAAGGATCGGGCGCCAGCGCCGGCAGCCACGTCGCTCCGCCGGCGGTCCGATAGGAAAGCTCGACCGAGTGTCCGCTCGCGCCGGGAATGATCGCGCCGTCGATCGGCACATACACCCCGATGCTCTCGAAGGTCGGAACCAGCGTGATGGCGCCGAGGGCGGAATTCGTGCCGTCCAGCAATTCGGCGCCGGCAAAATACACCGTCTGCCCGGCCGCCGTCGCATCCTTCTTGTAGCGGAGCAGCACCTCGATCCGTGTGACCGGGAGCGATGGCGTGGAGGGATCGTCATCGTCGTCCACCGGGAAGGTGTCGAAACCAACCTGCACGCGCGACCACGCGGTGCTGGACGCCGGCGAATCGATCCGCGGGAGGATTTCGGTGCTGCCGCTGAAGCGCTTGACCTCGAGCTTCGCGAGTCCGTTCGCCGTTCCCCGCACCCGGACGCGCGCGGCGTAGTAATTGTTCGGCGTGAGCGGTGCGGCGGAGGTCGCGACGTTCAGGCTCTGCGATACGAACCCGAGGCTGCTCGTGCCGGCGTTCTGCGTGTCGATCTCGAGCACCTGCGCGTAGCCGGAACCCGGCGAGGTCGGATCGGGCGAGGCCACATGCACCCAGCTCGCGGACGCGGGTTCGGGCGTCCAGTTGTTGGGCAGATGCGTGGTCGCGTCGGAAGCGGAGAAGTCGCCGTTGGTCAGGAGACTCTGCCCCCGGGCAGCCGGGCCGGCGGCAAATAGTCCGCCGAGGAGGCAGAGATGAAGGGCAGCGGCCTTGGCCACCGACGGGAGATCGCGAGGAAACAGAGTCATGGGGAACGGGGATACCGAAGGGAGCGCGAACGCTCGGGGAATCGGCTGGGACCGCTCAACGCCGGCCCGGTCGATACAGATAGATTTGTGGTCACACGCCGCGAAAATGGCACCGCGATCGACCGCCCGCACCAGCAGGCGGCCGGCATCGAAACGATTGCTCGCCGCGCGCCGCGAAGTTTTTCCCGCGGCGCGGCACTCAAAGATCGAACGTCGCGCTGAAGATGAACTGGCGCGGGTCGATGATGCGGAAGCTGTTCGCCGTGCCATCGGGGAAAGCCGCCAGGGGCTGGAGGCGGCCGCCCTCGTTCAGGTTGCGCACGTTCAACTGGAACTTCGCGCCGACCTTGTCGTGGAAGAGCCGCGTGCGATAGCCGACGAAGGCGTCGAGATACAGGTGCGCCTTGTCCCAGATGGGCCGCGTCGGATCGAGATCGGTGATCGAGGCGGGCAGTTGCTGCAGCCCATAGTAGCCGATCGCACCCTGGCTCTCCCACCGCGCGGCGCCGCCGATGTTGAAGCGCTTGAGGATCGCGTTCTCCGTGAGCGCGCCCAGTTGCAGGTTCGTGCTCGCGTTGATGCGGTATTCGCGCACCTGCGGCCGCGACTGGCCCTCGGTGGCCTGGGCGAGGCGGACCGGCGTCAGGACCTGGTTCGCGTAAAACTGCTCCGGCGTGCCGTTGCCCCCGCCGTAGTCCGTGGTCCAATAGTTCTTCCCCGTGCGCGCATCGATCAGCGATTGCCACACCGGGATCCGCTGGTTGCCCCACGCGAGGAGCGCCGGCGAGAGGTTCGAGTCGATCGCCTTCTGTTGGGCGATGTTCAACTTCACCGTCCAAAACTGGTTCGGGTTGTAGTTGATTTCGATTTCCTTCCCCTTGCCCGTGATGTCCGAGATGTCCGTGATCGGCAGCCGCTGAAACGCCGCGAGGTCGTCCGCGGTCAGTTGCATCTCCTTGTAGACCTCGGCCTGGACCTGGTCGGTCGTCAGCGTCTCGCCGCGGGCGGCGGCGGCGGCCTGGACCCACAGCGTCGCCTGGCGGGTGACGGCGACCGTCTTGTTGTTATTGAAGGCGCCAAAATCGATCCCGAGGAGCCGCGTGGCGAACGTGCCGCTCTGGCCGTAAGGCGAATTGATCTGCTTCGTCGTGTATTGGTTCGCGCGCACGACCAGCTTGCCGCCGAACAAATTCAGCGTGAAGCCGTAGTCGTCGCCCTTCCCCTGCGGATTCGGCAGTTCCTGCCGCAGGACGTTCTGCGACGGCGTGGTCGGCTGGAAACTGTCCGACTTGTTCGCGTAGAAGTTCAGCCACGGCAGCACCTTTACCACCACGCCGGCGGTTTTCGTCCGCCCACTGCGTGCGAGCCAGTCGCCGGCCCACGCGTTGGTCGCGGGATAATCGAACTCGAGGCCGTCGGCCGTGAGTTTCGATGGCGCGCCGAAGAGCGTGTAGCTCTTGTCCTGCCGCAGGCCGAACGTCGTGACGACGCGGTCGCGCACGAGGTGGCTCTGCAACACGAGGCCGTCGGTCTTGAGTTCGCGTCGCTGGTTCTGCGTGCCGCCGGAATTGTCCTGCGAGGCCACTTCGGTCAACGTTGCCGGCTCCGACACCCACTGCTTGGTGCTGCCGTTATACCAGACGAACGGATAGGTCCCGTAGGCGAAACTCGTGGGCGCGTAGTCGACGTTGTTGCCGACATTGTCGCCAAGGTAGTAGTGGAAATAGCCGCGCGCGATCGTGGCGCCGGCGTTCGTGGCCTGGTTGCCGCGCGGATTGCCCGCGGGCAGCCAGGAGTGCACGTCGCCGATCACGTCGCGGTAACGATACACCCGCGTCGTGGAATCCTTGAACTCGTAGTAGCCCGACAACTGGTGCTGGCCGAGCCACGACCGCTTGCCGTCGTCGTGCCGGAAATCGAGCTCGTAGACGACCTGCGCGCGATACGTGTTGTTTTGAAACTTGTCGCGCGCACTGAGCGGCTCGGCGACCCCGATGTAGGGCCGGCCGAAATAGGGATTCGGCGTGCCGTCGAGCAGGCGCTCGTTGATGTCGACATTGAGATAGCCCGCCACCCCCGCGCCCGCCGCGGAACCGATCAGGTTCCGGTCGTAGCGCTTCGCGTCCTCGCGGAACCAGCCGAGCTGCGCCGCCAGCAGCTGCCGCGGCGTGTGGACGAAAATCTGTTCCAGCTCGGCCGTCGCCAGGTTGTCGCGATCGTCGACAAAGTTCGTCGCGCCCAGGTTGATCGAGTCCCAGTCGTAGAGCGACTTGTCGGACACCGCCGGCGTGGTGGCAAAGAGCGGCTGGTTCGTGCGGACGGGAAACGGCGCCGGTTCGAGGTAGCGGTCCGACGAGTTGGGCGCATTGGGATTGCTGGTCGAGGGGGTTTGCCCAACCGACCAGAGGTTCAGGCCCGACTGGTCGATGAAAAGCTGCGAGTGGTTGACGAACGTCGACTGCACCAGGTAGTCGGGCAGCGTCGCACCGACGGTGTAGGTGCCGACCGTGACGCCATTGCGCTTGAGCGTGAACGTCGACGGATCCCACGAGGGCGAGCCCACGCTTTTCCAGTAGGAGATCCCATCGCGGGGCGTGATCGTGTTCGCCCGCGTGCCGTTCAGGTAGTAATAGTAGTAGCCGGCGCGCAGCGTCGTGTTCTTGAACGGCTGAAACTTCACCATCGCGTTGTAGCGCTGCGTGTCGGTGCCCGACGGCTTGCGCTCGAATCCGTCGTGCTGGAAAACCGCGCTGCCGCGGATGGCCAGGACGCCCTTCTTCAGGACCCGGTTGATGTCCAGGCTGCCGCGATTGCCATCGTAGCTGTCGGCCCGGAACTCGACCTGGGTGCGGTTGCGGAACAGATTGGCGGCGGCGGGGACGAGGTTCACGGTGCCGGCGGCGTTGCCGAGCCCGAAGATATTGGAGTTCGGACCGCGGCTGATCTCGACGCTCTCCAGCATCGTCGGATCGATCGGCGTGCGGCCGCTCGTCTGGAAGTTGCCGAAGGCGGTGTTCGCCGGGCCGACGCCGCGGATGCGGTTCGCGCCCACGGGATTGTCGGAGATGTTGTCCGCCACGTTGCCGCGGCGATCGACGAGAAAATCGGTGTAGTTGCCCGTGCCCTCCGTGCTCACCTCGTAGGAGAAGATGTCGTTCATATCGAGGAGCGCGAAGTCCTGCATCTGCTCCTTGGTCACGATGCTGATCGAGGAGGCCAGGTCCTCCAGTTTCGTATTGAGGCGCGTGCCCGACATCGTGTTCGCGGCATAATAGCCGCGCGTGTTCTCGCCCGTCACCTCGAACGGCGAAAGGACCACCAGCGAGTCGGCTTGCTCGCCGGCGGTTTTCGCCCGCTTCGCCTCGTCGTCGGTCTCGGCCGCCTTTTCGGCGGGGTCGAGCACGCCATTGTGATTCGTGTCGTAACGCGCCAGCTCCGCCGGGGTGGCGGGCCGCGCCGGAGCCTGGCCGCGGAGCGGCAGCGAGCAAAGGCAGAGGGACGTCAGCGCGAGAAACAGGAGGCGCGACGGACAGGGAACGAACCGGTTCGAACAGGGCGATTTCATGGTGTAGGGCTGTGGGCGGGGAACTGGGGGGAACGGAAATACAGCTGGGTTGCCGGCTTTCTTGCCTTGGGCGGGCGACTCTCCGGATCGACGCCCCCACGGCAAACGCCGCCTCATTTATACGAATAAGGCCCGCCGCGGATTTCACCACGGCCTCCTGGACCTTGCGCCGGTCGTCGCCCGGGCGCTCGCTCTTATTTGAATAAGCCAACCGTCGCTTTCGCCGGCCCGGCGATGCGCGAATCCTGCCGGCACCACCGATGACCCCCGAATGGAAATCCGACCCCGAGCTGTTCACGTTGATCCAGCGGGAACTCTACACGCCCGTCGTGGGCGACATCCTCGACGCGCTCGGCCGCTATCACCAATTCCTGCCGGCGCCCGTCCAGCCGCTCCGCGACTACATGATGGTCGTCGGCCGGGCGATGCCCGTCCTCATGATCGATGTCCACGGCCCGCAGAAAAAGCCGTTCGGGTTGCTGACCGAGGCGCTCGACGACCTGAAGCCGCGCGAGGTCTATGTCGCCGGCGGCGGCGCCCTGCGCTGCGCGTATTGGGGTGAACTGCTCACGGCCGCCGCTCGGAAGCGCGGCGCGGCCGGCGCCGTGATCGATGGCTTTCATCGCGACACCCCGAAGGTCCTCGAGCAGAACTGGCCCGTGTTCAGCCGCGGACGCTACGCGCAGGATTCGTCCGTGCGAACCGCCGTCGCCGCCTTCCGTTGTGCGATTGAAATCGGTGGCGTGTGGATCGAGCCGGGCGACCTGGTTTTCGGCGACTTGGACGGCGTTGTCATCGTCCCGCGCGCCGTCGAGCGCGACGTCATCACCCGCGCCCTCGCCAAGGCGCGCGGTGAAAAACTCGTCCGCAAGGCGATCGATGGCGGCATGCGCGCCACCGCCGCCTTCAAGAAGTTCGGCATCCTCTGAACCGGCGCCCCGCCATGCCTCCGCGTGCATTCCAAATTCACCCCGCCGACAATGTCGCGACGCTCCTCGACGACGCCCCCGCCGGCCCGGTGACGCTCACGGGCTCCGTCGCCGGACTCCGCGAAATTCCCGCCCGCGAAGCGATCGCCCGCGGGCACAAGATCGCCCTCGTAGATCTGGCATCTGGCGCCGCGGTCGTGAAGTTCGGCGCGCCGATCGGCCGGGCGACTCAGCCGGTCGCGCGCGGCGCGTGGGTGCATCTTCACAACCTCGCGAGCGATCTCGACGAGCGCTCCAGCTCGCTCGATCGCCAGACCGGCGCGCCGAGCGATACGAATTCCGCGTATGTCTGACGCCGCCGCTTTCTCCGCTGCCAGTTGGACCGGTTACCTGCGTCCCGACGGCCGCAAAGGCATCCGCAACCTTGTCCTCGTCGTCTACACCGTCGAGTGCGCCCAGCACGTCGCGCACGCCATCGCCGCCGGCGAGGACGACGTCCACGTCATCGGATTTCCCGGCTGCTACGACAACGCCTACGCCATCCGGCTCATGCTCGCGCTCGCGCGGCACCCGAACATCGGCGCCGTCCTCTCGGTCGGGCTCGGCTGCGAATACACGCAGCCGGAAAAGATCGCGCAGGTCGTCCGCGCGTCGGGCCGGCCTGCCGAGTGGTTTTTCATCCAGCAACTCGGCGGCACGGGCAAATCCGTGGCCGCGGGCAAGGACCTTGCCCGGCGGCTGCGCACGCAGATCCGCGCCGATACCCCGCGCGTCGCGATGGGGCCCGCCGATCTCACGGTCGGCGCGGAATGCGGCGGGTCGGACGGCACCTCGGGTCTCGCCGGCAACCCGGCCGTCGGCGCGTTTTTCGATCTGCTCGTCGACGCCGGCGGCCGCGCGATCTTCGAGGAGACCGTCGAGATGATCGGCCTGCGCGCACACCTGCTGGCGCGCGCCGCCCACGCCGGCGCGACTGAACAACTCGCCGCCGCGTATGCGAAGGCCGAGCGCTATTGCCGCGAGGTCCGCCAGTATTCCGTGTCGCCGGGAAACTTCGCCGGCGGCCTCACGACGATCGAAGAAAAAAGTCTCGGCGCCTTCGCGAAGGGCGGCACGCGGCCGATCCAGGGCGTGATTCGCGTCGCCGAGGCGCCGCGCGGTCCCGGTCTCTGGATCATGGACAGCGTGCCCGACGCGCACTTCATGCAGTTCGGCTATACCAATCCCAACGACACCGAGGGCATCATGGACCTCATCAGCGCGGGCGCGCAGATCGTTCTTTTCGTCACCGGTCGCGGCAGCGTCATCGGCAGCCCGGTCGCACCGCTCGTCAAGGTCACCGGCAACCGCGCGACCTTTCGCGCAATGGAGGAGGACATGGACTTCAACGCCGGCCGCGTCCTCGACGGCGATCTGACGCTCGCGCAGGCGGGACACGAACTCGGCGACCTCATCGTCCGGATTGCGCGCGGCGAACCGAGCAAACCGGAACGCCTCGGCCACCGCGAGTATTTCATCATGTATAAGCACCAGGAAACGCCGGCGCTCGCCGCCGGCTGCCGCGCATGAATCTTCCCTCACCCACCGCCGCGTTCGATCTCACCGGCCAGACCGCGCTCATCACCGGCGGCGGCACCGGCCTCGGCTTCGGCATGGCGCGCTGCCTCGTCGCCACGGGCGCAAAAGTGGTGCTGGTGGGCCGGCGCGAGAACGAACTCGCAAAGGCCTGCGCCGCCCTCGGCGCCGGCGCCTTCCCGCTGGCGGGCGACATCACGAAGCTCGCGACCGTGCCCGCGCTCGCCGCCGCCGCCGGGCAGCTCGCCGGTCCCGTCACGATCCTGATCAACAACGCCGGCGTGCATCTGAAAAAACCCGCGGTGCAGACGAGCGACGCCGAATTCGCCGGCGTGCTGGAAACGCACGTGTCCGGGGCCTTCGCCCTCACCCGCGAGGTCGGCCGCCGCATGGTGGAGCGCAAATCCGGTTGCATCCTCTTCACGGCGTCGATGACGGCCCTGATCGGCATGCCAGCCGTCGTCGCCTACTCGGCCGCGAAGAGCGCCTATCTCGGCATCGTGCGCACGCTCTCGACCGAATGGGGACCGCACGGCGTCCGGGTCAACGCGATTGCGCCCGGCTGGATCGCGTCCGAGATGCTCGACCGTGCGTTGAGCGGCGACCCGGCACGCAAGGCCAGGATTCTTGGTCGCACGCCGCTCGCCCGCTTCGGCGACCCCGACGACATCGGCTGGGCTGCCGTCTATCTCGCCTCACCCGCCGCCCGGTTCGTCACCGGCGTCGTCCTGCCCGTCGACGGCGGAGCCGCCGATAGTTTTTAGCAATTCGCGATTTATTCTATTCGTATAAGTTTCCCGTCGCTTCTGTAGAGCCGTTGAAACCCAAATCGTGTCGGAACGGTTCGACCCGCCGTTGGCCCCTTCCCACCTTTTTTCCGATGTTGCCCGATCCCGCTCCTCATTCCGCCGCCACATCTCCGCCGCCGGACGGAATCTTCGACGTCAAAACCTTCGGTGCCGCCGCCGACGGCTCCACGCTCGACTCCCCGGCCATCCAGCGGGCCATCGACGCCGCGCACGCCGCCGGCGGCGGCGTCGTCCACCTTTCCGCCGGCACCTACCTTTCCGCTTCGCTCCGGTTGCAGAGCCGGATCACGCTCTCGCTGGGCCCGGGCGCCGTCCTGGAGGCGGCGCCCTACGAGCGCCATCCCTTCGATCCCCCGGAGCCCGAGACCGCGCCGGATGCGCAGAAGCTTTCGCATTTCGGCAACAGCCACTGGCGCAACAGCCTGATTTCCGGCGTGGGGCTCGAGGACATCGCGATCGTCGGCCCCGGCCGGATCTTCGGCAAGAGCCTCGTTCGCACGCCGAGCGTGCCCGCAGGCGCCGGCAACAAGGGCATCGCCCTGAAGGACTGCCGCAACGTCCTGCTCCGCGATTTTTCCCTCCTGCAGGGCGGCCACTTCGCGATCCTCGCCAGCGGCACCGACAATCTCACGGTCGATCACGTGACAATCGACACGCAACGCGACGGCATGGACTTCGACGGCTGCCGCAACGTGCGCATCTCGAATTGCAGCGTGAACTCGCCGTTCGACGACGGCATCTGCCTGAAAAGCAGCGCCGCGCTCGGCTATGCCCGCGCCACCGAAAACGTCACCATCACCAACTGCTTCGTCAGCGGCTACGATCTCGGCACGCTGCTCGACGGCACCCGCCAGCGGCGCACCGATTTCACGCGGCCCGCCCCGGCGGGCGCGACCGGCGCGCTCGCCTTCGGCCCGCAGCCGGGCACGCTCGCGAACCACGGCGGCCCGACGGGGCGCATCAAGCTCGGCACCGAGTCCTTCGGCGGCTTCAAGAACATCACGATCTCGAACTGCGTGTTCGAATATTGCCGCGGCCTTGCCCTCGAGGCCGTCGACGGCGGGATCCTCGAGGACATCACCGTCACGAACCTCACGCTGCGCGATGTCGCGAACCCGCCGATCTTCCTCCGGCTTGGCAACCGCCCCGGCCGCGGCTACAGCCAGCCGCCGGTCAGCGTGGTCCGCCGCGTGGTCCTCAGCAACATCACCGCCAGCGACATCGACCCCCGCCTCGGCTGCCTCATCTCCGGCATCCCGGGCCATCCGATCGAGGACGTTACGTTCAGCAACATCCGCCTCGCCTTCCGTGGCGGCGGCACGGCCTACGACGCGGCCTGCGCGGTCGAGGAACTCGAGGCTGGCTATCCGGAACCCTTTCATTTTCGCCGGACGCCCGCCTACGGTTTCTTCCTGCGACACCTGCGCGGCGTCACGCTGCACGCGATCGACGTGCGCACGGCCACCGGTGACGCGCGTCCGCCGTTCGTCCTCGACGATGTCACCGATATCCGCGTCAGCCACGTCACCGCGACGCATGCGCCGGACGTGCCGGTGTTCGTTTTGAAAAACGTCCGCGGGCTCACCGTCGACCATTGCGCGGACGTCCCGGATCTTCACGCCGCATCGCCGATCGAGCGCGGCCGGCTCCCGGCCATCGGCCCGCCCGTCGCGGCGCGGCCCCGCGTGTTCGTCGTCGGCGACAGCATTTCCATCGACTACGGGCCGGCGTTCGAGCGACTCGTCGCCCCGCGTTTCGGCTACGACCGCAAGCGGGACGACGCCACGGGCACCAGCACGAACCTGGACGACCCGAAGGGCGCCAATGGCGGCGATTCACGGATGGTGCTCGAATACCTGCGCCGCCGCCGCGTCCAAAATCCCATCGCCGCCGACATTCTCCTCCTCAACTGCGGCCTCCACGATTTGCGCACCGACCCGCTCACGGGCGAACGGCGCGTTCCCCTCGACGAATACGCCGCGAATCTGCGTGCCATCCTCGCCGAGACCGCACCAACCGGGCTCCGCGTGGTCTGGGTGAGGATCAGCCCCGTGATCGACCGCGTGCACAACGCGCGCTGCCAGAAATTCCACCGCTTCGCCGCCGACGTGGACCGCTACAACCGCGCCGCCGACGAGGTCATGGCCGCCGCCGGCGTGCCCACGCTCGACCTGCATGCGTTTTCGCTGCCGCTCGTGCCCGCCGCCTTCGTCGATCACGTCCACTTCGACGAGGCCGCGCGCGAAAAGCAGGCGGCCTTCCTCGCGGCCGGCCTGTCCGCCCTGGTCGATTCCGGTTTTCTCTCCGCCACCGTGCCGCCGCCAAGGTGAAGGGTCTTGCGCGAATCCTCCTCGGTTATCTTTCCGTGGCGGCCGGCATCGGCGGTCTCCTTTTTCTCGTCGCCCGCGGCTTTCGCCCGGACGTGAAAACTCCGCCCCCGCCCCCCGCTCCCGCGCTCGTCGCCCGGGTCGAAGCCTCGCGCGCCGTCACCCTGGATCGCGCGCATCCTCCGGTCGTCGTGCAAACCGTCGACTATGCCGCGGGCGCCGCCGCCGCCTGGTGGCCGCGGCAGGAGGCGCCGATCCTCGACGACTTTGTGCGCGATGGAAAACTGCCGCCGGTCGCGGCGCGCGTCGGGCCCGAGCCGCTCGTGCTCGAGGGCTGCGACGGATTGGGCAACTATGGCGGCACCTGGTATCGGTTGGCCAATTCCGAGCGCGACGTGCTGACGACGCAGTCGCTGCTCACGACGCCGACGCTCATGCGTTGGTCGCCGCAGGGCTACCCGGTCGTCCCCTACATCGCGAAATCGCTCGACGTTTCGCCCGACCAGCGGGACTTCACCTTCACGCTCCGCCGCGGCATGAAATGGTCCGACGGCGCGCCGTTCACCGCCGACGACATCATGTTCTGGTGGCAGTGGGAGGTGCTCTACTTCAAGCAGGCGCCGCGCTTCATGCGGATCGCCGGGCAGCTGGGCACGGTGGAAAAAATCGACGATCTCCGCGTCCGCTTCCACTTTCCGCTGCCCAATCCCTATTTTCCGACCTGCGCCGCCCGCACCGCCGACCAGTTCGACATCCTGTTTCCCGCGCACTACCTGCGCCAGTATCATCCCGCCGTCGGCGACCAGGCGCTGATCCGGCGGACGATGGCCGCGCTGAAGCTCGGCAGCCCGATCGCCGTTTACCGGCGGATGAAGGAATGGCGCAACCCGGCCTGCCCGCGGCTCTCGCCGTGGATTTTTCGCAGCTACAAGCCGAGCGCGCCCTACACGTTCGTGCGCAACCCGTATTATTGCGCCGTCGATTCCGCCGGCCACCAACTGCCCTACCTCGACCGCATCGTGATCGACGTGAAGACGCCGGCCCTGATCCCCGTCGCCGCGAGCAACGGCGAGCTCTCGATGCAGGACCGCCACATCTTCCCCGAGGACCACACGCTCCTGCTCGGCGGCATGGCGTCGGGCGGCTACCACGTGCTCCACTGGTTTCCGGCGACGCGCTCCGCGTTCACGATTTTCCCCGTGCTGAACCGCCAGATCGATCCCACCCAGCCGGACACCGGGAAAAAAGCGGCGCTCCTGAACGACAAACGCTTCCGCCAGTCCCTCTCGCTCGCCATCGACCGCCGCGCCATCATCAATGCCGTGTTCAACGGCCAGGGCGAACCCGCGCAGCTCGACGGCGGCCCGCTCTCGGATTTTCACAGCCCGGAATTGTTCTCGAGTTTCACCGCCCACGATCCCGCCCAGGCAAACCGGCTCCTCGACGACCTCGGCCTCGCGCACCGCGACCGCGAGGGCTTCCGGACTTTTGCCGACGGCTCGCGCATGACGTTCTTCCTCTACGTCGCGACCGCCAACGTCACGGCCGAGCCCGCGCAATTCGTGATCGACGATTGGGCGCGGGTCGGCGTCCGCACGATCCTGCGCACCGAGGGCCGCCCGCTGTTCTACGCCGAAAAGGCCGCGTTCAAGCACGACTTCGATGTCTGGACGGGCGACACCGAATTCGACCCGCTCCTCGATCCGCGCAATTTCGTGCCGACGTTCGGCGAATCTTTTTTTGCGCCCGGCTACGGCCTCTGGTATCGCTACGGCGGCCTCTACGGCGACCCGGCGGCCCGGGCCCAGAAAGGCGCCATCGAGCCGCCGCGCGATCATCCGCTGCGCCGGGAAATGGAGATTCTCGACCAAGCCTACACGGCGACCTCGCGTGCCGGGGCGATCAAATATTTCCGCGAAATCCAGCACATCGCGGCGGAGAACGTCTGGTCGATCTCCATCGCCACCCCCCCGCCGCAACTCGTCGTCGTGAAGAACGGCCTGCGCAACGTCCCCGACCACGCGATCACCGGCACACCCTACATGACGCCCGCGAACACGGGCATGGAAACCTACTTCTGGGAGAAACCCGCGGACGGCCCCGGGACAATCGCGCAGACGAAAACCGAAATCGCGCACATCGTTCCCATGCCCGATGCGATCAACGCCGCCGCCCCGCCCTCGGCGACGGGCCGCGCCGGAGCCGTGCTGGCGACATTGCTGCGCTGGCTCGTCGCCGGTGGCGTCCTCGCCGGCCTCGGGCTGGTCGCGTTTCGCCATCCCTTCATCGGCCGCCGGCTCCTCGTGATGGTCCCGACGATGACGATCGTGTCGGCGATGGTGTTCACCGTGATCCAGCTGCCGCCGGGCGATTTCATCACCGCCCGCGTGCAGGAACTCGAACTCACGGGCGACGCGTCCGCGAGCGCGCAGATCGACGATCTCCGGGTGAACTTCCACCTCGAGGAGAGCCAGTTTCGCCGCTACCTCCGCTGGGTCGGGCTCACGTGGTTCACCTCGTTCCGCGCGCGCGACGAGGGCCTGCTCCAGGGCAATCTCGGCCGCTCGATGGAATACAACCGTCCCGTGAACGACATCGTGGGCGACCGCATCCTGCTGACACTCGCGATCTCGGGGTTCACCATCCTGTTCACCTGGGCCCTCGCGCTCCCGACCGGCATCTACGCCGCGGTCCGCCAGTATTCCGCCGGCGATTATCTGCTCACGTTCCTCGGCTTCGTCGGCATGTCGGTGCCGGCGTTCCTGTGCGCCCTCATCCTGATTTATCTCAGCAAGGACTGGTTCGGCCTCGAGGTGACCGGGCTCTTCTCACCACGTTATGCGACACAGCTCGCGTGGACCTGGGGCAAGTTCGTCGACCTCCTCCAGCACGTCTGGGTGCCCGTCCTCGTCCTCGGGCTCGGCGGCACCGCCGGCATGATCCGCGTGATGCGCGCGAATCTCCTCGATGAACTGCGCAAGCCCTACGTGACAGCCGCGCGCGCCCGCGGCTGCCGTCCGTTGCGGCTCCTGCTGAAATATCCGGTGCGCATCGCCCTGAACCCGTTCGTCTCGGGGCTGGGCGGCCTGTTTCCGCACCTGCTGTCCGGCGGCGCCATCATCGCCCTGGTGCTCAGCCTGCCGATCATCGGGCCGGAAATGCTCTCGGCGCTTCTGAACCAGGACACGTATTTCGCCGGTTCGATGCTGATGGTCCTGAGTGTCCTCGGCGTCTGCGGCACGCTCGTCAGCGATCTCCTCCTCCTCTGGCTCGATCCGCGGATCCGCCTCGGCTCCCGCCGCGGCTGAACGGTCCGGCCCTTTCTTCCATGACCAAAAAACGTTACGTCATTGTCGGCACCGGCGGCCGCGCGATTAGTTTCATCGAGCCGCTCGTCACGCGGCACGCCGCGGACGCCGAACTCCTCGCCCTCTGCGACCTGAGCGCCGCGCGCCTCGCGCACTACGACGCCCTGCTCGCCGGCTCGCTCGGCTACCGGGCGCTTCCGACCTACACGGCGGACCGCTTCGACGCCATGCTCCGCGAGCAACGGCCCGACGTCGTGATCGTGACCTCGAAGGACTCGACTCATCACGACTACATCATGCGGTCCCTCCGCGCCGGCTGCGATGTCATCACCGAGAAACCCATGACGATCGACGCGGGGAAATGCGCGGCGGTCCTGGCCGCCGTCGACGCCACCGGCCGCCGCGTGCGGGTCGGGTTCAACTATCGCTGGCAGGCCTACCGCACGCGCGTGAAGGAGCTCCTCGCCGCCGGGACCATCGGCCGGGTGCGCGCGGTGAATCTCGAATACGTCCTCGATATGCGGCATGGCGTGGACTACTACCGCCGCTGGCACGCTCACCTCGCGGAGTCGGGCGGGCTGCTCGTCCACAAGAGCACGCACCACTTCGATCTCGTCAACTGGTGGCTCGACGCGATCCCCGACGAGGTCTTCGCCCGCGGCCAGCTCGATTTCTACGGGCGGGCCAATGCGGTCGCCCGCGGCGACGAGGCCCTCACCCGCTATCCGCGCTACACCGACGAGCCGGCGGCCGCCACCGATCCGTTCCGCCTCAACCTGCGCGACGGCGGCAATCTCGAATCGCTCTACCTCCGCGCCGAGGCCGACAGCGGCTACGTGCGCGACCGGAACGTCTTTGGCGACGGGATCGACATCTACGACAACATGGGCGCCCTCGTCCGCTACCGCACCGGCGAACTCCTGACCTATTCGCTCGTCAGCTTTTCCTCGCGCGAAGGCATGCGCGTCAGTTTCACCGGCGACCGCGGCACGCTCGAATACCACGAATTCCTCGGCACCCACATCATCCGCGGCCAGAGCGACGCGGAACTCGACCGCGAGCAATCGACCGCCGACCGGCCGAGCGAGTTCATCCGCGTCTATCCGCACTTCCAGCCGAGCTACGAGGTCGAGGTCGAGCGCGCCAAGGGCGGCCACGGCGGTGCCGACCCGGCGTTGATGGCGAATCTCTTCGCTGCCGACGCGCCCGCCGACCCGTTCGGCCGCGCCGCTGGCCACGAGCAGGGCGCGGCCTCGATCCTTGTCGGCATCGCCGCGAACGAGTCGATCGCCACCCACCGCCCGGTGAAGCTCCTCGACCTGCTGCCGCTTCGCCCCACGGCCGTGCGGCTGAGCGAGCTCATCTGACGCCCGCCGATGAACGCCACCACCACCATCGCATCGACTGCGCGCCCGCCTCCGCGCGAGGCCGGTTCGCTGTCGCCGTGGGCGCTGACGTGGCGGCGTTTCCGGCGGCACCGCGTCGCGGTCGTCGCCCTCCACGCCCTCGCCGTCTTCTACACGCTTGCGCTGGGGGCCGAGTTTTTCGCGCCGCATTCGCGCGAATGGCGCGATCTGTCGCACGCCTATTGCCCGCCGCAACTGCCGCGCGTTTCGCTGGCGCACGGACTCTTCGTGCCGGCGATGCGGCGCCTGATCGATCCCGTCACGTTCAAGAAATCCTACGTCGAGGACGAAACCCATCCCGTCGCCTTGGGCTTTTTCGTCTCTGGCGAATCCTACACGCTCTGGGGCTTCATCCACTCCGACCGGCATTTCTTCGGCGTCGAGGACCCGGCGCAGGAATGCTATTTCTTCGGCGCGGACAAATATGGCCGCGATCTCTGCAGCCGGATGATCTACGGCTCGCGCATCAGTCTCTCGGTCGGACTCGTCGCCATCGCGGTCACGTTTCTCCTCGGCGTCACGATCGGCGGCGTCTCGGGCTACGTCGGCGGCGCGGTGGACAACGTGATCCAGCGCGCCATCGAGATCATCAACTCGTTTCCGCATCTGCCGCTCTGGCTGGCGCTCGGCGCCGTGCTGCCGCCCGACTGGTCGCCGCTCGCAACCTATTTCGCCATCACCATCGTCCTGGCCCTGCTCGGCTGGACCAATCTCGCGCGGGTCGTGCGCGGAAAAATCCTCGCGCTGCGCGAGGAGGACTACGCGACCGCCGCCCGGCTGATCGGCGCGTCGCACACCCGGATCCTGTTTCGCCATCTCCTGCCCGGCTTCACGAGCCACATCATCGTGGTCCTCACGATGAGCGTTCCCGCGATGATCCTCGGCGAAACCTCGCTCTCGTTCCTCGGCCTCGGGCTGCGCCCGCCGATCGTGAGCTGGGGCGTCATGCTGCAGGACTGCCTGAGCATCCAGACTGTCGCCAACTACCCATGGCTGCTCATGCCGGTGGTCATGATCGTCCTCACGGTCCTCAGCTTCAACTTCCTCGGCGACGGCCTCCGCGACGCCGCGGATCCCTACGCCACGCGCTGACATGAAGGCCGACAACGTGCTCGAGGTCGTCGACCTGAAAACGCATTTCCTCACCGAGGAGGGCACGCTCCCTGCCGTCGACGGCGTGACGTTCTCGATTCCTCGTGGCCGGACGCTCGCCCTCGTCGGCGAATCCGGCTGCGGCAAGACGGTCACCTCCTACTCGATCCTCCGGTTGGTGCAGAGCCCTGGCCGGATCGTCGGCGGCCAGATCCGCCTCTTGCCGCGCCGTGGAGAACCAATCGACGTCGCTCAACTCGCCGAGGGCGACGAACACCTGTTCCATATTCGCGGCGGCCTGGTGAGCATGATTTTTCAGGAGCCCGTCGCTGCGCTCTCGCCGGTGCACACCATCGGCGCCCACCTCGCGGAGGCGCTCCAGTTGCACGAGGAGGTTTCGCGTGCCGAGGCGCGCCGTCGCGCCATCGAGATTCTCCGCAAGGTCGGCATCGCCGCGCCCGAGCGGCGGGTCGATCAATATCCGCATGAGCTCTCCGGTGGCATGCGGCAGCGGGTCGGCATCGCCATCGCGCTCATCTGCCATCCGGAACTGCTCATCGCCGACGAGCCGACCACCGCGCTCGACGTCACCATCCAGGCGCAAATCCTCCATCTCATCAAATCACTCCAGCGGGAGCTCGGCTGCTCCGTGCTCCTCATCACGCACGACCTCGGCGTCGTGGCGCAGGTCGCCGATGAGGTTGCCGTCATGTATCTTGGCCGGATCGTCGAGCACGGCCCGGTCCGCGAGGTGATCAAGCACCCGCGGCATCCCTACACGCAGGGCCTGCTCCAGTCGATCCCGGCGCTCAACGTCGGCCGGCGCCTCGCCTCGATCCCCGGCTCCGTGCCGCCGCTCAACGCGATTCCGTCCGGGTGCCCGTTCCATCCCCGCTGTCCGTTCGCGCAACCAGGGCGCTGCGATGTCGGCGGCCCGCCCGACCTGCGGACGGTTTCCACCGGGCGCGAGGTCGCGTGCGTGCGCGCGGAGGAAATCCTGCCATGAACCCTCCGCTGCTTTCCGTCCGCGGCCTCTCCAAGAGTTTCCCGATTCGCAGTCGCGGTTTCCGGTCGCGTCTCGTGGCCACGGTGCAAGCGGTCGACGACGTAAGCTTCGACCTGAATGCCGGCGAGACTCTCGGGCTCGTCGGCGAGTCCGGCTCCGGCAAGACGACCACGGTCCGCTGCATCCTGCGGGCCCTGACGCCGAGCGCCGGCCAGGTGTTGTTTCGCCCGCCCGCGGGCGGGCTCACGGACCTCGCGGCGCTGTCCGAATCCGCGCTCAAGCCGCTGCGTCCGCACCTGCAGATGGTTTTTCAGGATCCGTTTTCCTCGCTCAACCCGCGGATGACGGTCGCCGAGATCGTCGGCGAACCTCTCGTCGTGCACGGTCTCGCGAAAGGCGCCGAACTCCAGGCGCGGGTCGACGACATCCTGAAAAAAGTCGGCCTCAAGCCCGGCCATCGCGCGCGCTATCCCCATGCCTTCTCCGGCGGCCAGCGCCAGCGGATCGGCATCGCCCGCGCGCTGATCATGCGGCCATCGCTCGTCGTCGCCGACGAGGCCGTGTCAGCCCTCGACGTGTCCGTGCAGGCCCAGATTCTGAATCTCCTCAAGGACCTCCAGGCGGAATTCAAGCTCACCTATCTCCTCGTGGCGCACAACCTCGACGTCGTGCGCCATTTTTGTGACCGCGTCGCCGTCATGTATGCCGGCCGGATTGTCGAGCTCGCGCCCACCGCGCAGCTGTTCGAGTCGCCGCGGCATCCCTACACCAAGGCGCTGCTCGCCGCCGTGCCATGGCCCGATCCCGACCGGCCGATGAAGCTCGAGGTCGCGGGCGAGCCGGCCGACCCGAGCCGGCTCCCGGGCGGCTGCGCGTTTCACCCGCGCTGCCCGGATTGCTTCGCTCCCTGCGCGCTGGAACGCCCCGCGCTGCGCGAGGTGACCGGCGCGAGTTGGACGGTCGCCTGTCATCTTCCCTCCGCCACCCAGCCACCCTCCGTTTTACCGACTCATGGAACTGACCGAGGATGATGTTTTCGCCGCGCTCCGGCGGACGTGGCAGCCCGTCGCCCGCGCCCTCGATCTGGCGCCGGGGTCCGTCATTGGCGCGACGCTGCTCGAAACGGAGCTCGTCGTCGCGCGCTTCGCCGATGGCCGCCTGCTCGCCGCCGACGTCGCGTGTCCACACAAGGGCGCGCGGCTTTCCGCCGGATGCATCCGTGACGGCGAGCTGATGTGCGCCTATCACGGCTGGCGGTTCAACGCCGCCGGTGCGTGCCAGTCGATTCCGTCGCTGCTCGAGCCGAATGCCGAAAAACTCGCGCTCTCGCACCTGCGCACCTACGCGGTGCAGGAACGCTACGGGTTTATCTGGGTGAAACTCGCCGCCGCCCCGCTCGGCGACGGACGCACGCACGAGTTGCCGAGTGTGCCGGAGTTCGAGGACGCACACTGGAGTTACGTGCTCGGCCCGCCCACTCCTTTCAATTCCGGCTGGCGACGCGAAGTCGAAAACTACCTCGACATGACGCATTTTGCGTTCGCGCACGCGGCCACCCTCGGGAAGGCCGCCGACCACCGGCTCCCGCCGATGGATATCCGCGCGACCGACGACGGCGGGTTTCAGATGGACGCGCCCTTTCCCGCGCTCGCCTCGCCGCATGAGCAGCCGGGAAAACTCCAGAGCGCCCATCATCGCCGCCAGCGCGGGTATTTGCCGAACTTCACCACGATCCGCCAGAGCTTCGCCGATGGCGACGAGCGCGTGCTCCTGCACGTGCCCTCCCCTCGCACGCGGACGAGTTGCACGGTGTTCTGGTCGCTCGCGATCTCCCCGGATTTCCGCGGCCCGCCCGCGACCGCGCAACTCGAGTTTGCCGTGCGCGTGCTCGATGAGGACCGCCGCATGTGCGAAAGCCAGCTCCCGGCGGAGGTCCCGATCAACCCCGGCCGGAGTGGCTGGGGTGTCCTGGTGACGCCGGGCGACACGCTCGCGAATCTTTTCCAGCGCCAACTCCGCCGCTGGCTCCGGCCCGCGCCGGCCGCCACCGCGGCGTCACCGCTCATCCTCAACACCTGATTCCACCCATGCCCAAGCCCCGCATCCTCACCACCACCGTCGGCTCCTATCCGGTGCCCGACTGGCTCGCCGCCCTCCCGAGCGAACAGGCCGTCGTCGACGCGACGCGCGTCGTGTTCGACACCCAGCGCCAGGCCGGCATCGATTTGCCGACCGACGGCGAACTCTATCGTTTCGATGTCAATCATCCCGACACGAACGGCATGATCGAGTATTTCATCCGCCCGATGGCCGGCATCTCGTCGGTCGTCGGCCGCTCGGTGACGGAGGAGTTCTCCCGTCACTCGCCGATGGGTTTTCGCCGCAAACCCGCGGGCGTCGTCATCGGGCCGCTCGGCGAAGGCTCGCTCAACCTCCTCGCCGACTGCCAGCGCGCGGCCGGCGTCGCCGGCGGCGATTTCAAATTCACCGTCACGAGTCCCTACATGCTCGCGCGGACGCTGCTCGACCACCACTACGGCGAGTTCGAGGCGCTCACGCTCGCGCTCGCGGAAGTGCTCGCCGCGCAGATGCCCGGCCTGCCCGCCGCGTGCATCCAGGTCGACGAAGCCAACATTCCCGGCAACCCCGCCGACGGACCGCTCGCCGCCCGCGCCATCAACATCGTCCTCGACGCGATCGGTCGCGGCACCCAGCGCGCCGTGCATTTCTGCTTCGGCAACTATGGCGGCCAGACGATCCAGAAAGGAAACTGGAAGGCGCTCGCGGCGTTCCTCAACGCGCTCCACGCCGACCACCTCGTCCTCGAGCTTGCCCACCGCCCTGCCAGCGACCTCGACGCCCTCAAGTTGATCGACCCGAAAATCGCGCTCGGGATTGGCGTGATCGACATCAAGGTGAACCACGTCGAGACGCCCGACGAGGTCGCCGCGCGGATCGCCGCCGCCGAGAAGAAAGCCGGCGCCGGCCGCGTGAAGTGGGTTCACCCCGACTGCGGCTTCTGGATGCTCAAACGCTCCATCGCGGATCGAAAGCTCGACGCGCTCGTCCGCGGTCGCGACCTGTTTCTCGGCCGGCGCTAGTGACGCTCGTCGTGACGAAACGTCAGTCCAAACGGTCGCGCGAAACCCCGCTTCACGGGCACCGCTTGACGGGACCGGGCGGTCGGAGGACCGGCGGACAACCAGGCGGCGAAAAGGCGGCCGGACCCGACCTCACCGGTGTTTACCCCGAGGGCGCCGCTCACCCTCATCGGCTCCGGTTCAACCGACGGACACCTGCTCGGCCGCCCGGCGGCAGCCGGCCGGCACCGTCAGCGACTCGGAAAACGTTCGTGCTTCCGGGCTCTCCGTGACGATCTGACCGTAGTCGAGTTTGACGACCCGGTCGGCGAGATGGAAGTAGCGGTCGTCGTGCGTGATCACCAACACTGTCTTGTTCCGCGCCCGGAGTTCCGGCAGGAGCTGCGTGTAGAACACTTCCTTGAACAACGGATCCTGGTCCGAGGCCCATTCATCGAACAGGTAGAACGGCCGGTCCTCGAGATAGGCGGTCAACAGTGCGAGCCGCTTGCGCTGGCCCTGCGAAAGCTGCGTCGTCGAGAGCACGCCGGCGCGCACCTTGACCTTGTGGTCGAGATGCAGTTGCGCGAGATACCGGCGCGCCTGCGCATCCAGATCGGCCTGCTCGAGGCCGAGGAGGTTTTCGAACAGGTGAAAATCCGCAAACACCGCGGAGAAGTTCTGCCGGTAATCGTCGCGGTTGTGCCGGGCCACCGCCGCGCCGTTCAGCCGGATTTCTCCCTCCGCCGGCGGATAGAGGCCCGTGATGACCTTCGCGAGCGTCGATTTGCCGCTGCCGTTGCCGCCGACGAGAAAGACCAGTTCCCCCGGGCGGAAGGTCAGGCTGATCGGGCCGAGCAGAAAATGATCGTCCTCCCGTTCCCGGTGATACGAATGCGTGACCCCGACGAGCTCGAGGCGCTCGAAGGACGCCCGCGGCACCGCCCGGCCCGTCGGGCAGTCGTCCCCCGCCCGCACCTCGAGCGCGAGCCCGAGCTCGTCGATCTTGCGCAGCGCGACACTTGCGCGACCGAAGACCGAGAGACTGCCCAGCACCCCGGACAGCGGACCCATGAGATAGAGGGTGGCGACGATATAACCCGTCAGTGCCTGCGGACTGAGATTTTCCATCCGCGGCAGCAGGAAGAGGATCAACCCGATCAGCGTGAAGAACAGGAGGTGACTCCAGTTGTGCGCGAGGATGAAGCGCATCTCCGCCGCGATGTTCAGGCGCTGGTAGGCCGCGGTGGAGGACTGGATGTTCTGGTTGAAAAAGACGCCGCGCCGCTCGCGGTGCAGCTTCAGCTCCTTGATGCCCTCGGTCAGCGACCGAAAATGCCGGAACAGCCCGTCCTGCTCCTCCCGCGCCGCCGTGAGGAACGCAAAGCCCCGGCGGATCAGCAGCCGGTGGACCACGGCGCCCAGCACGATGAATCCCGCCATCGCGACCAGCACCTTGGGCGACAGCCAGCCGAGATAGGCCGCCCCGCCGACCAGGATCGCGAGATTCACCGTGAAACTCGGGATGCCGAGCATCGCCTCCGTGATGCTGAGCACATCCTCCGTGAGGGCCACCATCAGCCGCGGCGCGCCGATCTCCTCGAGTTGCCGCAGGGGCACCGCCAGGATTTTTTGCACGAGTTCGCGCCGCAACCGTGCCGAACTCTGTTGCGAGAAATTCGCCAGCGTCACCTGCGCCAGCGAGTTGGTCAGCAGCCGCCCCGCCCCGAGCGCCACGAACGCCCAGACGAGGCGCCCGCTGGGCGTGCCCGAGGCGCCGAGCACCAGGTTCACCATCGCAATCAACCCGGCGTTGCACGCACCGCTGAGCACCGCCGCGACAAATGTCCAGACCACCAGGGGTCGCGACCCGCGCAAAACAAAACGAATTAGGTTCATGAGATTTCGCCTCCGGTTCCGCGGCCGTTTCCATCCCGCGCCGGCCATCCGCTTTGGGCGATCCGGCCCGCCGTCAGCGGATCGCCGCGGGGCCATGCCACGCAGCTCGTGCGGCAGCCGCCCCGGGCCACCGCCAGCGCCGCCACATAGCCCGGAGCCGGGAGGAACGTGCGCACGGAAAACTCGTCGAGCGCCCCCCGGCCGGCCGGCGGCAGCGGGCCGCCCAGGCCGAGGCCGAGCGCCTTCAGCACGGCCTCCTGGCGCGTCCACGCCCGGAAGAACGCCTCGCGCCGGTGCGCGGACGGCACGCGGCGGAGGCGCACGTGCTCGCGCGGATCGAAGCACGCGGCCGAGATCCGCTCCCATTCGGGAATTTCGCGCACGCGCTCGACGTCGATGCCCACCTCGTCACTGCGCGTGATGGCAAACAGGGCCAGCCCGTCCGCGTGGGTCACGTTGAAAAAGATGGCGGCCCGGTGCGGCGCCGACACCAGCCGCGGCTTGCCGTGGCGGCCGTAAGCGAAGGCCAGACTGGCCGGATTCCGCCCGAGATAACGACCGAGCAGCCGGCGCAGAATCGTCCGGCCGGCGACATAGCGCCGGGAGTCGCTCGCGAAATAAAACTGTGCCGCCCGTTCCAATTCGTCCCGCGAGAGCGCCGCCCGCGCCTCCGGCGGCTCCTCCCGGGCGGCCTCGTCCAGCCGGGCCCACCACACGTGCACTTCGTCGCCCTGCAACGGCAGGGCCGGGATGCCGCGGCCCGCGTCATTTGTCCGGGGGCCCGCGACCGGGTCGACGTTGCTCCAGCCCCGGTTCATGGCTTGCGCTCCCCGCTGCCGTTCCCACCGGGCGCCTGCAGGCAGCCGCGCACCTCGTCCGCCATCGCCCCGACGTGCGCCTCATCGAGGATGTTGCCGTGCTCGCCGGGAATGATTTTGCACCCGACCCCGCCGGCGGCCAGTTCGCCCCAGCCGTAGTTTTCGTCGAACGAGCAGAACAGCGAATGCCCGCGCGTCCGGAACAGCGTCACCCGGCCCGCGTAGGGCTGGGGATGATAGCGGATCAGCGCGCGCACGTGCGTCTCCCACAGCCGGCGTTCGCCGTCCGCGTAGGCCGCGAGGTCGACGAGTTCGTCCACGTCGCACCGCCCCAGTTCCGTGCCCCGGCATCCGAACAGCGCGGTGACTTTCTTGGCGACGAGCCGGAGCTTCCACCGGACAAACTCGCGGCGTTCCCGTGGCGTCCAGCGGAAAAGGAAGCTGCCGACCCAATAGAAGAAATTCCCGATGAACCCCGCCAGCCAGCGCGGCGACCACCGCAGGCGCGGATTCTCGTAGTCGGTGTTGGGCGGCGCACAGTTCATCAACGCGAGCAGCGCGACCTGCTCGCCCTGCGCGTGGAGCTGGCGGGCCATCTCGTAAGCCACGTTGCCGCCGAAGCAATAGCCGCCGAGCAGGTAGGGTCCCTGCGGCTGGAACGCCTGCAGGTCGGCGACGTAGTGCGCCGCCATTTCCTCGATCGTCGGCCACTCCTCCAGGCCATCCAACCCGCGTGACTTGAATCCAAAGACCGGCTGGTCGGCGTCGAGATGCCGCGTGAGGTTCGCATAACCCCAGAACATTCCGCCCCCCACCCCATGCACGAGGAACAGGGGCGGGCGGCCGCCTTCCGAGCGGAACTCGACGATCGACGTAGCCGGCGGCACGTAGCGCGAGGGCTGCGCCTGCAGCAGCGGACTCAGTTGCTCGACCGTGCCGTGCTGGAACACCGCGGCCACGGGAAGTTTCTTTCCGAAACTCCGCTCGATCTGCGCCACCAGCCGCACGGCCAGGAGCGAATGCCCGCCGAGATCGAAAAACCGGTCGCGCACGCCGACAGGATGCACGCCGAGCACCTCCTCCCAGATCCCGGCGAGCTGCCGCTCCACGGCGTCGCGCGGCGCGACGTAGGCCCGCTGCAATTCCGGCCGGCCGCCGTCCGGCTCGGGGAGCGCCGCGAGTTCCAGCTTGCCGTTCGGCGACAGTGGCAGCGCCGGCAGCACCACGAAGGCCGAGGGAATCAGATAGTCCGGGAGCTTGCGCTCCAGGAAGCCGCGCCATCCCCCGGCCGCGGGCGGCGGCGTCCCCGGCGCGACCAGGTAGGCCACCAGTCGTTTCTGGCCCGACGCGTCGTCGCGCGCAACCACCGCGCATTCCCTGACCGCCGGGTGCGTGGCGAGAAACGCCTCGATCTCCGCGGGCTCGACCCGGAAGCCGCGGATTTTCACCTGCCGGTCCATCCGCCCGAGGAACTCGATGGTGCCGTCGGGCAGCCAGCGCGCGCGGTCGCCGGTTCGATACCAGCGCGCCCCCGGCTCGCACCCGAGCGGATCGCCCGTGAATTTTTCCGCCGTCAGCGCCGGACGGTTCAGGTAGCCGCGCGCCAGGCCATCGCCCCCCGTGTAAAGTTCGCCCGGCACGCCCACGGGCACCGGCTGCAACTGCAGGTCGAGGATGCGCACCTGCGTGTTCGCCACCGGCCGGCCGATCGGCACGGGGCGGTTCGCGGCCGGCGGGGCCGTGATGCGGTGACAACAGGTGAAGGTCGTGTTTTCCGTCGGACCGTAGCCATTGATGAGCTGGGTGCGCGGAAGATGTTCCAGCGCCCGCGTGACGTGCGGCACGGACAGCACGTCGCCACCCGCGAGCAACTGCCGCACGTTTTGCAGCCGGTCGATCTGCTCCTCGACCATCTGGTGGAATAGTCCGGCGGTGAGCCACAGCGTCGTGATCCCGCGCGCCTGAATCGCCTCGCCCAGCTCGGCGAGCGAGGCGGGACCCGGCCGGAACACCTCCAGCCGTCCGCCGTTCAACAGCGGTCCCCAGATTTCCAGCGTCGAGGCGTCGAACGCGACCGGGGCGAGTTGCAGGAAGATCTCGCCCGCCTCGAAGCGCGCGAAGTTTGGATTCTTCACCAGGCGCACCACTCCGCGATGGGTGACGCACACGCCCTTCGGCCGTCCGGTGGAGCCCGACGTGTAGCTGACATACGCGAGATTGTCCGCGGTGAGTTCCGGTCCCGAAAATGGCGCCCGCGCCTTCCCGGCCCGGGGCGGCCACCCGGCGTCTAGACAGATCACGGCCGGAGTTCCGCCGCCCGCGCCGGCCGGCCGCGCCGCGACGAACCGGTCCACGCCGGCGCGCAGTTTGGCCTGCGTGAGCACCACGGGGGCGCGGGTGTCATCGAGCATAAACGCCAGCCGCTCCGGCGGGTAGGCCGGGTCGAACGAGACATAGGCGCCACCGGCCCGCACGATGCCGAGCAGGGCGATGACGAGTTCGAGCGACCGTTCAAGACAGACTCCGACGAGGGTTTCCGCCCGGACACCCACCTCGCGCAGCCGGCCGGCCAGCTCACCGCTGCGTGCCTCCAGTTCACGATAGGTCAGCGTGCGCCCCTCGAAGGCCACCGCCACGGCGTCGGGCGATTTTGCCGCCTGCTCGGCGAACAGACGGGCGATGGTTTTCTCGCGCGGATATTCCGTGCGGGTGTCGTTCCACGTCACCAGGACCTGCTGGCGCTCGACGGGCGTGAGCACGGGCAGCACCGCGATCCGCCGGTCGGGATTCGCGGCGATCCCCTCGAGCAGCGCCTGAAAGTGTTCGAGCATGCGCTTCATGGTCTCCCGCTCGAACAGATCCGCGTTGTATTCGAGCACGGCCCGCAGCCCGTCGGGGCTTTCGGTCAGAGCGAGCGTCAGCTCGAACTTCGCCGTGCCACTGTCGACATCCTGCGGCTGCACCTCGAGTCCCGGCAGCGCCGCCGGGGCCGCCGGCATGTTCTGCAACACGAGCATCACCTGGAAAAGCGGATTCCGGCTCAGATCGCGGTCCGGCCGCATCTCCTCCACCAGCCGGGCAAACGGCAGGTCCTGGTGCGCCAGCGCGCCCAGCACCACCTCGCGCATGCGGCCCAGCAACTCGCGAAACGTCGGGTTGCCCGAAAGATCGCCGCGAAACACGAGCGTGTTGACGAAGAACCCGATCAACTTTTCCAGCTCCGACTGGCGCCGGCCCGCGACGACCGAGCCGACCACGATGTCCTCGTGTCCCGTGTAGCGATGGAGCAGCACCTGGAATGCCGCCAGCAACGTCATGAACAGTGTCGCGCCCTCCTGCTGGCTGAGCGTCTTGAGCGACTGCGTCAGCGGCGCGGACAATTGCAGCGACCGCGCGGCCCCGTGCGCCATCGGCGCCGCCAGCCGCGGATGATCGGTCGGCAACTCGAGGGCGGGCAGCCGGCCGCCCAGTTGTTTTTTCCAATAGGCCAGTTGTTGCTCGAGCGCCGCGCGGCCCAGTTGCTTTCGTTCCCACAGGGCGTAGTCGGCATACTGCACCGGCAGCTCGGCCAGCGCCACCGGCTCGCCCGCGCGGAACGCCTCGTAGCCCGCGGCCAGTTCGCCCAGGAGCAACCCGAGCGACCAGCCGTCGGAAACGATGTGATGCATCGTCAGCAGCAGCGCGTGGTCCTCGGGGCCGATTCGCACCAGCAGCGCCCGCAGCAGCAGATCGCGCGCGAGGTCGAACGGCCGGCGCGATTCCTCCTGGAGCCGCCAGCGCAATTCCTCCTCGCGCACCGCGTCCGGCCGCGCCGCCAGGTCCACCAGCTGGAGGGCGAGCGTGCGGCTGGCCGCGATGCGCTGCACCGGGCTGCCCTCGGTCGCGATGAAATTGGTCCGCAGCGTCTCGTGCCGGCGGATGATCTCGTTGAGGCCGCGCTCGAGCGCCGGGATGTCGAGCGATCCGCGCAGGCGCACCGCCTGGCAGAGATTGTAGACGGCGCTGCGCGGCTCGAGCTGATGCAGGAACCACAGCCGCTCCTGCGCGAGGGCCAGCGGCAGGTTGTCCGCTGCCCCCCGGCGCGGGATCGCCGGCGGCGGTCCGGCGGGTTTCAGGCTCGCGTGCCGCGCCCGCTGCAGCCGTCGCTCCAGCAGCGCGTATTGCGAGACGGACAATTCCGCGCGGGGTGAAAAAGTCTCCTCGTTGAGTATCATGCTCAGCTCCTCCCGGATAACATGGCCTCGCCGGCCTGCCGGCTCGCCTCCTCGTCCGACATTGTTTTGATTTCCTCCACCAGGGCCTCCTCCACCGCCCGCGCCAGCCCGGCCACCGTGGGCGCGGCGAAAAACTGCCGCAGCGTCAGCTCGACGCCCAACCCGTCGCGCACCCGCGCGATGACCTGCGCCGCGAGCAGGGAGTGGCCGCCCAGCTCGAAGAAGTTGGCGTGGATGCCCATGCTGCCCCGCCCGAGCACCGCGCTCCAGATCTCCACCAGCAGTTCCTCGGTCGTTGTGCGCGGCGCCGCCTCGCCGCCGCCGCCGTCCGTGCCGCCCTGCCCGGGCGCGGGCAGCGCCCGGCGGTCGACCTTGCCGTTCGGCGTCACGGGCAGCTTTTCCAATACCACCGTCGCCGCCGGCACCATGTAGGCCGGCAATCGCTGCTCCACGTGCCGGCGCAAGTCGCCGGGATCCGGCCGGCCGCCGCGGTCCGGGGTGACGTAGGCCACGAGCTGCTGGTCGCCCGGGCGATCCGCCCGCACCACGACGACGCATTCGCCCACGGCCGGATGCTGGCGCAGCACCGTCTCGATTTCTCCGAGCTCGACGCGAAACCCGCGCAGCTTCACCTGGTGGTCGAGGCGCCCGAGATACTCGATGCTCCCGTCCGCCCGGTAGCGCGCCCGGTCTCCGGTGCGATACATCCTCGCGCCGGGACCGAACGGATTCGCCACGAATTTCTCCTCCGTCAATTCCGGCCGGCCCAGGTAACCGCGGGCCAGACCCGCCCCGCCCAGATAAAGCTCGCCCGCCACACCGATGGGCACCGGCTGGCGCCAGCGATCGAGGATGTAGGCCTGTTCGTTGGCCAGCGGCCGGCCGATCGTCGCCCGCCCGCCGCGCTGGCGCAGTGCGCAGGTCGAGTAAACCGTGGACTCCGTCGGTCCGTAGAGATCGAAGACCCGCTCGATGTGGGGCAACCGATACAGTTCCTCGACGAGCCGCTGCGGCAGCGCCTCGCCCGCGAGGTTGATCGTGCGAACCGAAGCCGGGATGTAATTCGCCCGCACCAACTCGGCGGCCGCCGACGGCACGGTGCTGAGCAGCGTGATTTCACCCGCCGCCGGCAGCGACGGCACGTGGAGAATGTTGTCCGCCAGGATGACTTTGCCGCCGGCACAGAGCGGCACAAACAGCTCGAACACGGAAACGTCGAAACACACCGACGTCGCGCAAAGGACTCCCGCCAGTTCCGCGGGCTCGTAGTTCCGGCACGCCCAGGCAATCAGCGCCACCACGCTCCGATGCTCGATCGCCACGCCCTTCGGCCGGCCCGTCGAACCGGAAGTGTAGATCACATAGGCAAGATTTCCGCCGGTCGCGCGAGCAGCCGTCGGGGACAGGCCGGCGGCGGCCGGTTCGGCCGATGGGTCGTCGACCATGACGACGTTCGCGTCGCCCGCCGGCAGACGGTCGGCAAGTTTTCGTTTGGTCAGCAGCACCGGCCACTGCGCGTGACCGGCGATGAGCGCGAGCCGCTCCGCCGGATAGGCGGGATCGAGCGGCACATAGGCCCCGCCGGCCTTGAGCACCGCGAGAAGCGAAATGACCAGCAGCGGGGTTCGTTCGAGATAGATCCCCACCAGGCGGTCAGGGCCCACGCCGGCCGCCTGCAGGCGCGTGGCGAGCGCATCGGCCCGCTCGTTCAGTTCGCGATACGTCAGCCGTTCGCGTCCGCCGACCAGCGCCGTCGCCTCCGGGGTTCGCCGCGCCTGGGCCTCGAACAACTGGTGGATGCAGCACTCGCCGGGAAAATCCATCGCCGTGTCGTTCCAGTCGCGGAGCAGGCGCCGTCGCTCCACCGGCTCCAGCAGCGGCAGGGCGGACACCGGAGTCGTCGAATCCGCCGCGATGCCTTCGAGCAGTGTCTGATACTGTCCCAGCAGCCGCTCGATCGTCGCATCGTCGAACAATTCCGCGCTGTAGTAGCAACCGAACGAAAGGGAGTCGCCCGTGCTGGCGAAGTTGAAGTTCAGGTCGAAGTTCACGAAGCGCTTGGCATTGCCCGTCACCTCGGCTTCGAGCCCCTCGAACCGCAGTGCCCCGCGCAGCCGCGTGGCGTTGAACACGACGTTCGCCAGCGGCACCCGGTTCGGGTGGCGCGGCAGGTTCAGCTTTTGCACCAGCCGCCCGAACGGATACCGCCAGTGCTCCAGCACCTCGAAAAGTTTCTGGCGCGTGGCGTCGAGGTAGGCCCCGAACGGTTGCTCCGGGACCAGCCGGCTGCACACCGGCAGCAGATTGGCGCAATGGCCGACGAGGCTCTCCGCCCCGCCGAGCACCTGGGCCGCCGCTGGCACGCCGACCACGATTTCGTCCTGGCCGCTCAGCCGGTGCAGCAGAACGTTGAACGCCGCGAGCAGCACCGCGAACGTCGTGCATTGGTGCCCGGCGCCGAGTTTTTTCACCGCCGCGGCGACCCCCGGCGGCAACGTGTGCAACCGGTGCCCGGCCGCGTAGGTGCGGGCCACCGGCCGCGGCCGGTCCGCCGGCAACTCCAGCACCGGCACGCCGTCCGCGAACTGCGCGAGCCAGTAGGCCTCGTCGGCCGCAAACGCCGGCGTCCGTTGCGCCTCCGCCTCGCGCGCCGCATAGGCGCCAAATTGCACGGGCGGCGGCAACCCGGCCGCCACCCCGCGGCAACTCGCGGAGTAAAGCTGGCCGATTTCCCCGAGCATCACGCCCAGCGACCAGCCGTCGCAAATCACGTGGTGCACCGCGATCATCAGCAGATGGTGGCGGCCGCTCACCCGCACGAGATGCGCGCGCAGCAGCGGTCCGCGCACCAGGTCGAACGGTTCCTGCGCCTCGCGTTCGATCAGCCGGCCCGCCCGCGTCTCCGCCTCGGTTTCCGCCAAATCCGAAAGGTCCGCGACCGGGAGCTCGATCTCCACGCCGGCCGCGATCCGCTGCCCGTCGCCTTCCCGGTTCACGGTCGTGCGCAACGCCTCGTGGCGGCCGACGACTTCCTGCAGCGCCGACTTGAGCACGGCCACGTCGAGGTCGCCGCGCAGATGCAGGCGGCAGGACTCGTTGTAGGCCGAGGAAACCTCCGGGCCGAGCTGCGCTGCAAACCAGACTTCCCGTTGCGCATCCGTCAGCGGCAGGACCGCGGAGTCCGGCCGGCTGGTGATCGCCGTCGTCCCGCCGCCCGTCGTCCCCGCCATTGCCGGCCGCTGCTCGAGGCGGGCCGCCAGTTTTTCCAGCGTGACCAACTCCTCCCGCAACTGGCGAAAGCTCACCTCGACGCCGAAGCGCCGCTGCACCGCGAGACTCGCCTGCGTCAGGAACAGCGAATCGAAACCCAGCTCGAAAAAAGACGCCGTCGCGCTCTCCGACGAAAGATCGATGCCCGACAGCCCGCCGAAAATCTTCCGGAGCTCCGCCACAATGCCATCGCCGCCCGCCGGCGCCGGTTCCGTCGCCTCGCTCTTCCCCGCGGGCGTGGTCTCCGCGGTGGCACCGGCGGGATCGATCCAATACCGCTTCCGCTCGAACGGATAGGTCGGCAACGGCATCCGCCGGCGCTGCTCGTGCGCGTAAAATCCCCGCCAGTCGACCGCCACTCCCGCGATCCACAGCCGGCCGAGCGCGTGCAACAGGCTCGCGCACTCGGAATCGTTTTTCCCCGTTTTGCCGAGCGAGGCGACCACGGCGACCGCCCCGGCCGCCGTCGCCGGATGCTGCCGCGCCAGCGTCGCGAGCGTCTGGCCCGGCCCCACCTCGAGCGCCGCGCGGCATTCTCCCGCCGCCAGCCGGCCGACCCCGTCGGCAAAGCGCACCGTGTGCCGGAGGTGCGCCGCCCAATAATTCGGATCGCCCGCCTCCTGCGGGGTGATCCACCGGCCCGTGACATTCGACACCCAGGGAATCTGCGGCGGCTGCAGCCGGAATCCGCGCACGGTTTCCGCGAACCGCGGCATGACCGGCTCCATCATGGCGGAATGGAACGCGTGCGACGTCGGCAGCCGCCGGCCCGCCGCTCCCCGCAGTGCGAGCCGCTGCTCCAGCGCCGCGATCGCGTCGACCGGCCCCGAGGCGACGCCGAGGTTCGGCGCATTGACGGCCGCCAGCGAAAGCCCCGGCCCCAGTTGCGCGACCAGTTCCTGCTCCGGCAGCCGCACGGCCAGCATCGCCCCGGGCGGCTGCTTTTGCATCAATCGCGCCCGCTCCACGACCAGTGCAAGTGCGTCGTCGCGGCTCAGCACGCCGGCGAGGCACGCGGCGACGTATTCGCCGAGGCTGTGGCCGAGCATGGCCTGCGGGCGGATTCCCCAGCTCTGCCACAGCCGCGCCAGGGCGAACTCGATCGTGAACAACGCCGGCTGGGTCAGCATCGTCTGGCCGAGCCGCGCCGCCGCCTCCTCCGTGCATTCCGTCGCCGGAAACATCACCTCGCGCAGGTCGAGCCGCAGCCGCGGTTTCATCGCCTCGCAGCAGGCGTCGATCTCGGCGCGGAAATCCCGCTCGATCGCGTAAAGCTCGCGGCCCAGGTTGACGCGTTGCGCGCCCTGGCCGGGAAACATGAAAGCCACCGGCGTCCCGCTCCCGCTGGTCTCGCCCGTGAAGACGCGGGCCGTGTCGCCGGATTCCAGCGCCTGGATCGCATCCGCGACGGATTGACAGACCACCATGCGCCGGTGGCGCATCGGCCGGCGGCCGGTCTGCAGGGTGTAGGCCACGTCCGCCAGGTTCGCCTCCGGGTTTTCCCGCAGGTGCGCGACGAGATTGCGGGTTGCCGCCTCCAGCGCGGTCGGCGTCTTCGCGGACAACAACAGCAACTGCCACGGCCGCGAGGCGCCGGACGCCGGCGGGAGCGGCGCTTCCTCGAGGACGACATGCGCGTTGGTGCCGCCGATCCCGAACGAACTCACCCCCGCCCGCCGCGGCACGGCGCCGCGCGGCCACGCGCGCAGCGTGCCATTCACAAAAAACGGACTGTGGTCGAAATCGATCTTCGGGTTCGGCCGCTCGAAGTGCAGCGTCGGCGGCAGTTCGCCCTGTTGCAGCGCCAGCACCGTCTTGATCAGCCCGGCGATGCCGGCGGCCGCATCCAGGTGCCCGAGGTTGCTCTTGACCGACCCGAGCGCGCAGAAATGCCGCGCCCGCGTCCGCCCGCCAAACGCCTTCGTCAGCCCTGCGACCTCGATCGGGTCCCCGATGGGCGTGGCCGTGCCGTGCGCCTCGATGTAGGAAATCGTGTCCGGCTCGACCCCCGCCGCCGCCTGCGCCAGCGCGATCACCTCGGCCTGGCCATCGCTGCTCGGCGCGGTGTAGCCGCCCTTGAGCGCGCCATCGTTGTTCACCGCCGTGCCGCGGATGATCGCATGGATGTGGTCGCCATCCGCCAGCGCCTCGGGCAGCCGCTTCAACACCACGAGGCCGGCACCGTCGCCGCCCACGGTCCCGGCGGCGCGCGCATCGAACGCGCGACAATGCCCGTCGGGCGAGACGATGGCGCCCTCCTGGTGCTGCTGGCCCTTCTTCTGCGGAAACGTGATCGAGACTCCTCCCGCGAGCGCGAGGTCGCACTGGTAGGACAGCAGGTTCTGGCACGCGACGGCGACGGCGACCAGCGACGTCGAGCAGGCCGTCTGGATGTTCAGGCTCGGTCCGCGCAGATTCAACTTGTAGGAAATCCGCGTCGTCAGGAAATCCTTCTCGCCCGCCAGCATCAACTGAAGCCCGCCCGGCGGCGTGACGGCGGCGCCGGGCGCGAGGATATTATTGAGCAGGTAGGTGTTCATGCTCGCACCGGCAAACACACCGATCAGGCCGTCGAACGTCCCGGGATCGACGCCGGCATTTTCCAGCGCCTCCCACGCGCACTCGAGCAGGACCCGGTGCTGGGGATCCGTGCTCTCGGCCTCCCGCGGCGTGACGCCGAAGAACCCGGCGTCGAACCATTCGGCCCGCTCGAGCACGGCGCGCGCTTTTACCACGTTGCTGCGACTCTCCGGCGGCCCGTCGAAGCGCGACCACTCGACCTCGTCATCCCCAAAAAAACTCACCATTTCCCGTCCTTCCCGCAGGTGGCGCCAGAATTCGCGCAGGTTTTCCGCGCGCGGGAACCGTCCCGCGAGCCCGATGATGGCGATGCTCTCGCCCGATGCTTCGCTCCGGTTCATGCGTGGACACCGGCTCCGTTGGGCCGGCGGTGAATGGGGGCGGCTCGGCCGCGTCGCGCCCGGTCCGCGATTTTCTGCTGGAAGTCCCCGTCGGTCGTTTCGCCGGCGAGGTGTCGGGCCAGCGAACGAATGGTGGGATGCTGGAAGAGCTTGATGACCGGCAGCTCGACCCCGAGCGCCTCCCGCAACCGGCCCTGCACCTGCACGACCTGCAGGGAATGTCCGCCGAACTCGAAAAAATTATCGTCGGCCCCGGGCTGATCGATCGCGAGGACATCCTTCCACACCGCCGCGATGGTCTGCTCGAGGCCGGCGGCGGGCGCGGCGAAGGCGGCGGCGGCCGGCGGCCGTTCCGTCTGCGGCGCGGGCAGGGCCTTGCGGTCCACTTTGCCATTCGGCGTCAGCGGCAGACGCGCAACCGGCACGAAAACTTCCGGCACCATCTGCGCAGGCAGTCCGCGGCGGAGAAAATCCTTCAGCTCCTCCGCGACCGGCGGGGCCTTTTCTCCCGCCACGAGGTAGGCGACCAGCCGCGGTTCGCCCGGGGGCTCGGCGCGCAGCACGACCACGCAGTGGCGGACGGCCGGATGCCGGCCCAGCGCCGCCTCGATCTCCCCGAGTTCGATGCGGTGGCCGCGCAGCTTGACCTGGTGATCGGTGCGACCGAGGAATTCGATCGTGCCGTCCGACCGGTAGCGCGCGAGATCGCCCGTGCGATAAATCCGTTCGCCCGGCCGGAACGGGTTCGCGAGAAATTTCTCCGCCGTGAGTTCCGGCCGGCGCCAGTAGCCGCGCGCGACGCCGTCTCCGCCCAGATAAAGTTCCCCCGGCACGCCGATCGGCACCGCCCGGAGGCGCGGATCGCAGAGATAAACCTGCGTGTTCGCGACGGGCCGGCCGATCGCCGCGGTCCCCGTATGCTCCTCGTCGCGCGAGACGCGATGGGTCGTCGACCAGATCGTCGTCTCGGTCGGGCCATACATGTTGATCACGTCACCGTCGGTGCCCCGGGCGAGTTCGTCCGCCAGGCCGGCGGGCAGCGCCTCGCCCCCCACCAGCAGCTTGCGCAACGGCCGGAGCGCGCGCCACGAATCGGGTGCGGCGGCCAGGAGCCGCGCGAACGACGGCGTGCACTGCAAATGCGTGACGCCGTGCCGCGCGAGCTGCGCGGCGAGGGAATAATCCTCGCCCGCCGGCTCCGGCTGGCGCTGGCATTCCTCCCGCACGCGCGCCAGCGGCGCCAGCGCGGCGAGCGCCGAATCCGTGTCCACGCCGAAATCGATCAGGCAGGCGACCTCGTCGACGCCGATCCGCCCGAGATTTTCCACCACGCGCCCACACGTCTCCGGCGTGCCGAACAGCGCGTTGACGCCGAAGAAACGCTCGAAGGCGTGCTCCGCGAGCAACTGTTGCTCGGGCGCCGTGAGCCGGTCGTAGCGCACGCCGGGAAACAGCGATTCGGAGAGCGCTTTCAACAAATCCAGCGATTCGATCAGGTAACGGCAGAACGGCCCGCGCACTTTCTGCCGGACGGCCGCGGCGTCGTCGCCGACGAAGGTGTGCAGCGCCACCGTCACGCATCCCTCGTCGAACCCGTGCTGCGCCCGTGCCGCCCGATAGGCGCGGATTTTTTCCTCCAGCGCGGCGGCGTCCTGCCCGAGCAGGTGCGTGAGCACGTTCGCGCCCAGCTCGCCCGCGAGCCGGAAGGTTTCAACGTTGCCCGCCGTGGTGACCCAGACCGGCAGCTCCCGCTGCACCGGGCGCGGAAAAATCTTTACCGTCAGTTCGCCGCCGCGCCCGCCGGTGACGCGCCGTTCCTCGCCGCGCCAGAGCCGGCGCACGATGTCGATGCCCTCCCGCATCACGTCCTTCCGCGTGGCGTAGTTTTGCGGCGCGAGCGCGAAATCGCGGTCGTGCCAGCCTGTGGCGAAGGACAGCGCCACGCGGCCGCCCGAAAGGTTGTCCACCACCGACCACTCCTCGGCCACGCGCAGGGGATCGTGCAGCGGCAGCACGACGCTGCCGGCCCGGATCTGCACGCGCTGCGTCACCGCCGCGATCGCCGCGCTCGTGACCGCCGGGTTCGGGTAGAGTCCGCCGAACGAATGAAAATGCCGCTCGGGCGTCCACACCGCGCCAAAGCCATGGGTGTCCGCAAACTTCGCCCCCTCCAGCAGCAACCGGTATTTTTCGCCCTGGTTCGACGCGTCGTCGCTCGCAAAATAAAACAGGCTGAGGTCCACCGCCCTTCCCTCGCGGCCACGGCGCGGCGCACCGGCGTCGCCGAGGCGGGCCCGGTCGGACAGGATCACCACCTTGTAGCCGCGCGTCAGCGTCCAGCACAACTCCAGCACCGAGATATCGAAGGAAATGCTGGTCACGGCCAGCCACACTCCGGGTTCGGTCCCGAGCACGCGGTCCATGCCGGCAAAAAAGTTCACCACGTTGCGGTGCGTGACCATCACGCCTTTCGGGTTTCCCGTGGAGCCGGACGTGTAGAGCACGTAGGCCAGGTTATCCGCCGAGGCCGGCGCGCCGTGCCGCCCTTCGCCGACGGACGGCGGGGATGATCCGGCCGGCTCGTCGTCCACGCAGATCGCCGCGCACGAGTGCGCCGGGAGTTTCGGCAGCAACGCCCGTTGGGTGACCAGCACGGGCGCCTCCGCGTCCTGCAGCATGAACGCCAGTCGCTCGGCGGGATAGGTCGGGTCGAGCGGCACATAGGCCGCACCCGACTTCAGGATGCCCAGCAGCCCGACCATCATTTCCAGCGAACGCTCGACGCAGACTCCGACGAGCACGTCGGCGCCGGCTCCGAGTTCCCGCAGGCGCGCCGCCAGCCGCTCCGCCCGCGCGTCGAGCGCAGCGTAGGTAAGCTCCCGGCCCTCGAACACCAGCGCCACCGCGGCGGGCGTCCGGGCGCACTGCGCCGCGAACAATTCCGCGACGGTTTTTTCCCGGTCGTAGTCCGTGTGCGTTGCGTTCCACGCCGTCTCGAGCTGCTGTCTCTCCGCCCGGGTCAGGAGCGGCAATTGGGAAAGCGGGCGGTCGGCGTCCACCACGATGCTTTCCAGCACCGTGCGAAAATGCCCCAGCCATCGCCGCATTGTCCCCGCCTCGAACAAATCCGTCGCGTATTCGGCCGTGACCAGCAACCCGCCCTCCTCCTCGCTCGCCCAGACCGAAAGGTCGGTTTTCGCCGTCCCCGTGTGGACGGGCTCGATGGCGACCTCGAGGCCGGGCATCGTCAGCGGGGCGACCGGCATGTTCTGCAACGCGAAGATCACCTGGCACACCGGCTCGAAGCTCAGGTTGCGTTCCGGCTGCAGTTCCCCGACGAGTTTTTCGAACGGCAGCTCGCGATGCTCGAAGGCGGCGAGCGTCACGTCCCGGACGCGATCCAGCAGCTCCGTGAACGTCGGATCGCCGGCGAGATTCGTGCGCAGCGCCAGCGTGTTGATGAAAAAGCCGATCAGGTTCTCGGTCTCCGCCTCGTCGCGGCCGGCCTGCGGCGAACCGACGACGATGTCGTCCTGCCCCGAATGCCGCTGGAGCACCACGTTGAACGCCGCGAGCAGGGTCATGAACAGCGTCGCGCGCCGTCGCACGCTGAACGCGGTCAGGTCCGCGAGCAACCGGGGCGAAAACCGCTCGCTTACGATTGCGCCGCGATGCGACTGCACCGGGGGACGCGCCCGGTCCGTCGGCAACTCCAGCACCGCGGGCGCGCCCGCCAGTTGTTGTTTCCAAAATCCCAGGAGCCGGTCGAGCGCCATTCCCCGGAGGCCGTCGCCCTGCCAGGCCGCAAAATCCGCGTATTGCACCCGGAGCTCGGGCAGACGCGCCTCGGCGCCCCGGGCGCATGCGGCGTAGGATTCCCCGAGTTCGCGATAGAGCACCGCCATCGACCAGCCGTCGGACGCGATATGGTGCAGCACGAGCATCAGCGCGTGCTCCGTCGGGCCGAGCCGGAACAGGCGCGCGCGGAGCATGGGGCCCTGGGCCAGGTCGAACGGCCGCCGGGCCTCCTCGTCCGCCAGCCGGTGCAGTTCCGCTTCCCGCCGGCCGGGTTCGACCGCCTCGAGATCGGTCAGCGGCAGCTCAAGCATCCACGAGGTCGCCACGATTTGCATCGGCTCCGTGCCCACGGCGACGAAGGAGGTGCGCAACACCTCGTGCCGCTGCATGATCGCCGCCAGCGCCCGATCCAGCGCCCGTTCCTCCAACCGGCCGCGCAGCCGCACGAGCTGGGGCACGTTGTAGAGCGGACGGCCCCGCTCCATCTGATCAAGAAACCAGAGGCGCCGCTGGCCCGACGAAGCGGGCAAAAGCGGCGGCTCCGCCACCGGCGGATTTTCGTCGGCCTCGTTCGCGGGAATCAGGATGGGTGCGGAGTGCATGGCGGGCTTCACCCGGCTCGGGCCAGGACGGGTCTCGCCGCGGCGTGATGCCGCTTGAACAGGCGCACGGGTGGCCGCGGCCGGTCACCGGTGGGGATCAGATCCGCGAGCGCGCGGGCAAATTCGCCGAGCGTCGGGTGATCGAACAACAGGCGCACCGACGCCGCCGGGTGACCGGCGGCGTGCAGCCGCGCGATCACGCGCGCAGCGAGCAGCGAGTGGCCGCCGAGCGCGAAAAACCCGTCCTCCACGCCGATGGCGCCGCGGCCAAGAACTTCCATCCAGATGCGTGCGACCGTCTGCTCGAGCCGCTTGCGCGGTGCGGTGAAGGCCGGATCGGTCTCGGGGCCGCTGGCCGGGGACGGCAACGCCCGCCGGTCGATCTTGCCGTTCGGGGTCAGCGGCCAGGCCGCCAGCCAGACGAACGCCGACGGGACCATGTGCGCAGGCAGGGATTTTCGCAGGAAACCTTCCAACTCCGCCCGCGTCGGCCGCGCCGCCCCGGCGCGCGCGAGCGCATAGCCGGCGAGCCGCCGCTGTCCCGCCGGCCCGTCGCAGGCGACGACGAGGCTTTCGCGCACCGCGGGGTGCGCGTTGAGCGCCGTTTCGATTTCCGCCGGCTCCACCCGGCAGCCCCGGATCTTCACTTGTTCATCGCGGCGGCCGATGAACTCGAGTTCCCCGTCGGCACGCCAGCGCACCAAGTCACCCGTCCGATAGAGTCGCGCGTCGCGCGTCGGGTGAAACGGATCCGGGACAAATTTTTCGGCGGTCAATTCCGGCCGGCCGAGATAACCCCGCGCCAGGCCCTCGCCCCCGATGAACAACTCGCCCGCCACCCCGGCCGGAACCGGCCGGCCCCGGGCATCGAGCACGTAAGCGCGCGTATTGGCGATCGGCCGGCCGATTGCCGGCGTGAGCAAGGCGGGCCCGTGCGGCGCCACCGTCGAACTCGTCGCGACGACCGTGCCCTCGGTCGGCCCGTAGTGATTAATGACCGCACAGGGAAATTCGGCCGGCGGTCTCCGCTGGAGCCGGTCGCCCCCGGTGAGCAGCGCCCGCAGCCGCGTCCCCGCGGGCCAGGATTCCTCCATCACCGCCTCGGCCAGCGGCGTCGGGAGAAAAGCGAGCGTGATTTCGTTTTGCCCCAGCCAGGTCACCAACGCCGCCGGCGCCAGCCGGGTTTCCGCATCGACGATGTGCACGCTCGCGCCCGCGGCGAGATACGGCCAGATTTCCCAGATGGCGGCGTCAAACGCCGGGCTGGCGAGCTGCGACGCGCGGTCGTCCGCGGTGACGCGATAAGTCCGCCGGTGCCACGTCACGAGATTGAGCAGCGCCCGGTGCTCGACCTCGACTCCCTTCGGCTCCCCCGTGGAACCCGACGTGTAGATGACATAGGCGAGGTTGCGCGCAGTCGTGACCACCGCGAGGTTCCCCTCGGGCTCGTCACGGAATTCGCCGCCCGCCGCCGTGATCGTCAGCACGGTGGCATCCGCCGCCGCCGCGAGCACGGCACAAAAACGCGGTTGCGTCAGCACCACCGGCGCCCGGCAGTCGCGCAGTTGAAAGGCCAGCCGCGCCGCGGGATACTCCGGATCCAACGGCACCCACGCGCCCCCGGCCTTCACGATTCCGAGCCAGGCAACGATCATCTCGACGGATCGCTCCAGGCACACTGCGACCGGCACCTCGGGCCCGACTCCGAACGACTTCAGCCGGTGCGCCAGTTGGTTGGCGCGGCGGTTCAGTTCCCCGTAGGTGAGCCGTGCGCCCGCATCGGCCACCGCGAGGCGCCCGGGGGCATCCTTCGCCCGGGCCTCGAAAAACTGATGCACGCAACGGGCGCGCGGGAACTCCTCCGTGGTGTGGTTCCACTCGACGAGCACCTGCCGCGTCTCCGCCGGCGTGAGCAACGGGAGATCGCCGAGCCGCGGCGGCGCGTCGTCGGTCATCGCCTCGAGCACCGTGCGATAGTGCCCGAGCAACCGCACCGCGGCCTCGTCGGCGACGCGCCGCCGGTCGTGCAGCAGCTTGATGACCAGCTCCGCTCCGCCGTAGGCGTCCACCGCGAGGGGAAAGTTCGGCTGGCTGCGAATGGCAAAGCGCCGGTCCAGCCACTTTCCGCCCAGCGCGCGCAGCGCGGCATCCCACGACGGCTCCTGAAAATTGACGAGCGTCTCGAACAACGGCTGGCCGGCCGGCACCTCGCTCCACTGCTGGACCTTCGCCAGCGGCGCGTGCTCGTGGTCGCGCAGCGCGAGCCACTGCTCGCGCAGGTCCTGCAGCCACGGGCCCAGCTCGCCGTCGGGCTCGAGGCGGACCCGCACGGGCACCGTGTTGATGAACAAGCCGACCGTCGATCCGGCGCCTTCGATGGGAATATGCCGGCAGGCGCGCACCGCGCCAAACACCACGTCGCGCTCCCCTCCGTGGCGGCCGAGCGTCACCGCCCACGCGGCCTGGACGAGCGTGTTGAGCGTCACGTCGTGCCGCCGCGCCGCGGCGTGGAGGCGCGCGGTCGCCGCGGCGTCGAACCGCAGCTCCACCTCGTGGCGCAGCTCCGTTCCCGCCGCCACGGCGAGCGCGTCGGCCGGCGGGGGAAACGGCAGCGGCGTGGCCTGCGTGAAACCGCGCAACTGCTCGCGCCAGTATTTTTCCGCGCGCGTCCAGTCGAGCGCCTGCAACCAATCGATGTAGTCCCGGTAACGGTGCGCCGGCGCCGGCGCCGGCTGGCCGCCCGCCGCCAGCGCATCGGCAAGATCGAACGTCTCGCGCAAGACCGCGGCCAGGGCGCGCCCGTCGAGCAACACGTGGTGAAAAGTGAAGACCAACCAGCGGCGGCCCTCTGCGGGTTGAACCAGCGCGAGCCGCCACGGCGGCGCCACCGCGAGGTCGAAGCTCTCCCGGCGGTCGGCTTCCAGGTATGAGCCGGGCCCGTCCGGCACCCCGGCGCCCCAGGAAATCTCCCGCACCGCGCAATTCACCTCCGATGCCGGCAGGACCATCTGCCGCGGCTCGCCGCCCGCCGGCCAGTCGAAGCACGTGCGCAGGATCTCGTGGCGCTCGACGACGATCCGCCACGCCTCCGCGAGCACCGCGGCGTCGGGCGGCCCGCCCAACTCGCAATACACCTGTTCCACGTCCACTCCCGGCTCCCGGCCGGCGAGCGTGTGGTAGAGCATGCCTTGCTGCAGCGGGGACAACGGATACGCGTCGACGCGACGCTTCGCGCGGGACTTCGTTTGGCGGGTCATTTCGCCAGCAGTTTAAATTACCGCGGCGGTCCGCCAAAGTGGGTGTTGGCCCCAGTTTCGATGCGGGTTTTGGCGCCGGCCCGCGGGAAGGAAGGGACAGTCCCCATACCCGCCGCGACCGCGCCGGCGTTCAATCGGCGCATGACCGCCGCCACCATTTCCGCCAGGCCCGAGGCCCGCGCCAGGCCGGGCCCGGCGACAGCCGCCGGCGAAACCGGCGAGCGCGCCGCCGCCGGCTGGCCGGTCGCGATTCTTGGGATTCCCTTCGATCACGTCGCGCTCGCCGACGCGGTCGGCCGGATCGACGCCATGATCGCGACTCGGCGTCCCCACTACGTCGTCACCGCAAACGTCGATTTTCTCGTGCAGGCCAGCCGCGATGTCGAGCTGCGCCGGATTCTGCTGGAGGCCGATCTTGTGCTCTGCGACGGCACGCCGTTGGTGTGGGCGTCACGCTGTCTCGGCAACCGGCTTCCCGGGCGGGCCGCCGGGGCGGACATCGTGCCCCGCCTCATCGCGGCGGCGGCGGCGAACGGGCGGCGGGTGTTTTTCCTCGGCGCGGCGCCGGGTGTCGCGGCCGCCGCCGCGGCGCGACTCCGTTCCCAATATCCCGCGCTTCAAGTCGCCGGCCATTACGCCCCGCCCTTCGCCGGCCTGCTGGAAATGGATCACGAGGAAATTGTCCGGCGCGTCCGCGCCGCCCGGCCCGACGTGCTGTTGGTTTCCTTCGGCTGCCCGAAGCAGGAAAAATGGATCGCGATGCACCACCGCGGACTCGGCGTGCCGGTCGTGATCGGCGTCGGCGCCACGATCGATTTCCTCGCCGGCCGGGTGCGCCGCGCGCCGGTCTGGATGCGCCAGAGCGGCACCGAATGGATTTTCCGCCTGCTGCAGGAACCGCGGCGGTTGTTTCGGCGCTATGCCGACGACCTGCTCCGCTTTCTGCCCGCGCTCGCCAAGCAGGCCTGGCGGTTGCATCGCCGCACCGACCCCGCCGGCCTGTCGGTTCCGCCCGGGGCCTGCCACACCTATCGCTGGCTGCGCGTCGAGGCCGGCCGGCTGCTCACGGCCGAAGCGCTGCGCCGGCATGCCGCGCGCTGGCAGGAGTTGCGCGCGGAGACGCGCGACTGTCTGCTGGATTTGTCCCGGGTCGAGGCCATCGACAGCACCGGCGTGGCGCTGCTCGGGCGCTGGCGCCAGCAACTGAACGCCCGCGCCCGGCGGTTCGTGGTGTTGTCACCCAGTGCGGCGGTGCGCGACGCGCTGGACCGGCTGCGGCTGACCGATCATTTTGTCATCGCTCGCAGCGTGGCGGAGGCGGCGCAGCAAATGGAAACTTTCCCGGACGGTTCCATGATCGTCCAACCCGGCGGATCGATCCGCTCGGTTGCGTGGGCGGGCGAGATCACCGCGGCGAACACCGGCGAGGTCTGGGACCGGACGGTGCAACACCTCCTCGAACTTGGCGGGACCCGCGAGGCCTTCCCGATCGACCTCTCGCGCCTGCGGTTCATCGACAGCACCGGCGCCGCCCTGATGCTGCGCCTGCAACGCTGGGCGGAGCAGATGGAACTCGAAATTCATTTCGTCGGGGCGCAGGCCAACGTGCGCAACGTGCTGGAGCTTTCCGGCCTCGACGAAACGCTGCTGGAGGCGGCCTGATGCACGTCGGCATTACCACCTCCGTGATGCAGCGCGGCCGGTCGGGCGTCGGCCAGTATGTGCTCGCGCTCGTGCGCGCGCTGCTCGCGGCGGAGCGCCGGCCCCGGCTGACGCTGTTTGTGCTCGAGGAGGATTTGCCGCTGTTCGATTTCGCCCGCGACGCGGTGCGGCTCGTCCCCGTCGCCGAGCGCCACCGGGCGCCGGCGAAAAACATCCTCTGGCACCAAGTGGAGCTTCCCCGGCTCGCCCGGCAACTCGGGCTCGACGTGCTGCACGTGCCGAGCTACCGCCGGATGCTCTGGCCGCGCCCGTGCGCCCTCGTTGCCACGATCCACGACCTCGCGCCGTTCCACGTGCCGCACAAATACGACTGGGCCCGGATGCTCTACGGCCGGATCGCCGTGCGACAGCTGGCGCGGCGCCAGGACGAAATCATCACCGTGAGCCGGGCCACCGCGCGCGACATCGGCACGTATTTCCGGGTGCCGCCGCAGCGCGTCAGCGTGATCCCCAACGGTCTCGACCACGCGCGGTTCACGCCGCACGGCCGGACGGAGGCCCGGGCCGCCATCCTGCAACGCCACGGCCTGCGCCCGCCGTTTTTCCTCTACGTCGCGCGCCTCGAGCATCCCGCGAAAAATCACGTGCGGCTCATCGCGGCGTTCAATCGCTTCAAGGCGGAGTCGCCCTCGCCGTGGCAGCTCGTGCTCGGGGGCAGCGACTGGCACGGGGCACCCGCGATCCACGCCGCCATCCGGCAGTCGCCCTATCGCGAGGACGTCCGCTGCCTCGGCTTCGTGCCGGATGCCGACCTGGCGATGTGGTATCGCGCGGCCGACGTTTTTGTCTACCCCTCGCTCTTCGAGGGCTTCGGGTTGCCGCCGCTGGAGGCGATGGCGTGCGGGTGTCCGGTGCTCGCCGCCACGCGCGGCGCGCTCCGCGAGGTCTGCCACGACGCCGCCGCATCCCTCGATCCGGAGGACGTCGACCAGATCAAGGTGCAACTCGCCCGCCTCGCGGACGATGAACCCATGCGCGAACAATTGCGGGCGGCGGGACTGGAGCGGGCGCGCCGATTCGACTGGAGCGACACCGCCGAGGCCACGATCGACATTTATTCTCGCGCCGTGTCCGGTGGCCCGCTGGTCGTGCCGCATTGCGCGCTGGCTTCACACGGTGGGCGGGCTGCGGTGGGCTGGCCCGTGTCCGACAGCGTCTGCCGCTGAAGCGTCGGATCGCGCGCTAGGGATAAACGGGGGGACCGTCATGGGGCGCGGTCGGTGCGCGCTTGGGGCGCCCGTTGCGTTTTTTTCGGGCGCGCACCCGGCTCCCGCGTTTCGCGGCGATCCCTACGCTGGCAGCCGCCCACGACGGCGGTTTTTGCCGCCGGCGCGGGTTTCGTCCATCGCAATCATTAACAAAAAAATCCCATGAGTAATGCAGCTCTCCGTTCGTCCAGCATCCGCGCCGCCGCAATAACCGTCAGCCTCCTCGGCTGGCCGGTGGCCGGCGCCTCCGTGGCCCGCGCGCAGGCCGCCACTGTCTCCTACAGCGGCCAGGCCAGCGCCGTCGTGATCACCGACACCACCAACCCGCCCGGCGGGCTCACGCTCTGCGACACCGGCCCGCTGCCCGACACCGGCGGCTCGCTCCATCAATCGATCTCCAACGTCGACGACGTGCAGAGTGCGATCCTCATCGACAACGCCACCGCCGATGTCACCGGCGATGGGTCGCAGACCGTGGCGGAAACCAGCATCGTCAACATGATGCTCGAGCTCATGCCGCCCGACGGCGGCATGTCAGAACTCAGCGTCAATTTCGCGGGCTCGAACGCGACCGCCACGGCGAAGGCCAACGGCAAGGCGGATTTAGCCGCGAGCACAAATATCCAGGGTCTCGTGCTCGACGGCCAGGCCGTGGTCGTGACCGGCAAGCCCAACCAGGTCGTCGATTTTCCCGGCGGCCAGGTGATCATCAACGAGCAGACCGCCACCGACACCGGGATCGCGGTGGCGGCGCTGCATATCGTCGAATTCGGTTGCATGAACGGGTTGTTCGGCGCCGCGCGCGCCGGCATCGTGTCCTCCGGCGGCACGCCGCCGCCGCCATCCGAATGCGGCAAGCTCACCGGCGGCGGCTGGATCGTCGGCACTCCGAGCGGCGCCAAGGGCACGTTCGGCGTCGGCGGCGGCATCCGGCGCGGCGCATTCTGGGGCCATCTCGAATACAACGATCACGGCAGCGGCATGAAGGTGCATGCGACCGCCGTGACGGGTTTCACCATCGACCCCAACGACCCGGACTGCGCGACGATCAACTACGACGTCACGATCGACGGCGCGCCCGGCACCGCGACCGTGATCGCCTGCGATCGCGGCGAGCCGGGTCGCGACGACACGTTCGACCTCACGCTGTCGAACGGCTATCATGCCGCCGGCGATCTGGGCGGCGAACAGCCGGGCGGCGGCAACATCCAGATGCACAAATGTCCGCCCGGCTGGATGAAGTAGTCCCCCTTCCCCCGCGACCACGGGGGTTTGTTGAGAGTCGTTACGCCATGTCACAGCGCGGGGCGGGCGTGCCATCCCGCCCCGTGCCCAACTTTTTTCCCGCACCCCGCGGGCTCCCTGCCGGCTGCCCCACCCCTCCATGCACCTCCCCACGCGATCCTTCGCCTCGCTTCTCCTTATTCTCGCCCCGTCGCTCCAAGCCCAGTTCAACGGTGACACTCAACTCGGCCGCGAAGTCGCGATCCCGCATCACCTGCAGGACGGCGACGAATTCAAACTGTCCCCGGTCGAGCTCGCCGAGTTTGGCCGCATGCTCTTCACCGCCGTGTGGACCGACCAGGAAGGCTGCGGTCGCCCGCTGACGAAAGGCACCGGCGCCGTCCTCGCCGACCCGACGCAGCCGCTCGTTTTTCCGCGCGCCTTCAACCGTCTTTCCGGCCCCGACTCGAATTCGTGCGCCGGCTGCCACAACCAGCCCTTCGGCATTCCGGGCGGCGGCGGCGACGTCGTCTCCAATGTCTTCGTCCTCGGCCAGCGCTTCGATTTCATGACGTTCGATCACGGCGACCCGCAGCCGACCAGGGGCAGTGTCGATGAACTCGGCCGCACCGTGTCGCTCCAAACCGTCGCCGATTCCCGCGCGACGATCGGGATGTTCGGCTCGGGCTTCATCGAAATGCTCGCGCGCCAAATCACACGCGATCTCCAGGCAATCCGCGACGCCACGCCACCGGGGCAAGGCCGGCCGCTCGTCTCGAAGGGAATTTCCTACGGCACCGTCCTTCGCCGCGCCGATGGCACCTGGGATGTTTCGCAGGTCGCCGGCCTCTCCGCGCCCAGCCTCGCCACCGACGCCGCCACGCCGCCGAGCCTCATCATCCGCCCGTTTCATCAGGCGGGTCGCGTCATCTCGCTGCGCGAATTCACCAACAACGCCTTCAACCAGCACCACGGCATGCAGTCCACCGAGCGTTTCGGCCGCGACACCGATCCCGACGGCGACGGCGTCGCGAACGAACTGACGCGCGCGGACGTCACCGCCGCGGTCGTCTATCAAGCCACGATGGCCGTGCCCGGTCGCGTGATTCCGCGCATCCCCGCGATCGAGCGTGCCGTGCTCACGGGCGAACGGCGTTTTCAGGCCATCGGCTGCGCGACGTGCCACGTGCCGGCGCTGCCGCTCGATCGCGACGGCTGGGTTTTCCGCGAACCGAATCCCTACAACCCGCCGACCAACCTGCGCGTCGGCGACGCGCCCACGCTCGCCGTCGATCTCACCGACGACCGGCTGCCGCCGCCCCGCCTCGCGCCGGACAAAAAAACCGGCGTGCTTCTCGTGCCCGCCTACACGGATTTCAAGCTCCACGATCTCTGCGACGGTCCGGGCGACCCGAACATCGAGCCGCTCGACATGAACGAGCCCAACGGCTCCGCGGGCTTCTTCGCCGGCAACCGGAAATTTCTCACCGCGAGACTCTGGGGCGCCGCGAACGAGCCGCCGTTCTTTCACCACGGTCAGTTCACCACGCTGCGCCAGGCGATCCTGGCTCACGGCGGCGAGGCCGCGGCCACCCGCCGGGCGTTTCTCGACCAGACCGCCGGCGAGCAAAACTCCATCATCGAGTTCTTGAAAACGCTCCAAGTCCTGCCGCCCGGCACCAGGTCGCCGGTCTGCGACGAAAACTACCACCCGCGTCCCTGGCCGCCGCCGTAAACGCCAGCGGGCGGGCGAGTCCGGCTAATCCCCGCCGCGAAACAGCGCTCGCGCGATCTTCAGCGGTCCGCCCGCCACCCGCGCCACCGCCGGCCCCGCAGCGGCGGGCTTGTGTCGAAGGGTTGGCACCGCTTCCGCCGCCGCGGCCGGGCGGCGTTCCAGCTCCGCCACCCGCGACTCGCGGCAGGCGAGGTTCTGTTCGCGGATCTGCAACTCCGTTTCCCGAGCAGCGAGCTTCAGCCGATCGTCGCGCAGGTGCGCCTGCTCAGCCTCGAACAGTTCGCGGGCGCGATGCAGCTTTCGCCACGCTTCCTCGAGTGCGGGGTCGCGCACCTGGCCCGCGTCCGCCTCGCGCGCGGCCGGCTCATCGCCCGCGTGGGCGATCGCCGCTGGCGCGGGCGGCGTCGTGCGAACAAGCTTCAGTGCCGGTCGTGGAGGCGGGAAATAGATGGTTGAGGCCATGGCCGTGATGATTGCGGTCATGCTAACGCCGCGGCGGCCGGCGTGGCAGTAGGTCGAGACCTCCAACGAGCGCGCCGGCCGCGACTGCGCCCGGTCATGCAAGGTGCCCGTTTTCGCGCGGCGATATCGAGCGCGATGCATGATCGCCCCCGGTGGGTGAGTAACCCAGTCGGGCGCCTAAATTATTGCCGGCCATGCTCCGGGCCCCGCCGCGCCACGCCGGCATGCTCCAAGCGGGAAATCGCCGGCACCTCATTCCGGGGCGCTCACAAAAAGGAATGTCATGAAAACCATCGTGCCAACCACGCTCGTCCTCTTCACCTTTTTCGCCGCCGCTGCCGCCGGTGCACCCTCCGCACCGGCGGCCACCGATCGTTTCGTCAACGCTTATGGCGAGCCCGCCGGGTTCGCCGATCTGCCCCAGGTCATCGTCCCCGAATCCGCTGGCATGAATTTCAGCGCCTCCCGTCCCGGGCTGGGCGGCATGTATGCCATGCCCGGCACCGTGGACCCGAGAAACTTCGAATCGCTCGGCGAATGGCAGGACCGCACGGCCGCGGAAGCCAGCGGCATCGTGACCATCGGCGCGCTGGAGGTCCTCGATTCCGGCCCGACCGGTCCTCTCACGCCCGACGTCCAGGCCGCGGCGCGCGACGACGTGACCGCCAAGGTGCTCGGCCGGATCCAGGCGACCGACCGCATCATGGCGGGGCTGCGGAGCGAGGCTGAGGATCTCGATCCGGACACGCAGGCCCGATTCAAGGCGACCGCCGTCGAGGTCGACGCGCACCGGCACACGCTGCGCGAGGATTTGAAGGCGGTGCGCGCGGCCGACGAGAGCGAATGGCCCGCCGCGCGCTCGGAGGTCGCGGTCAGTTTCAACGCCTACGTGCAGTCGATGCACCGCGCCGAGGCGATCGTGTCCGCACCGGCGAACTCGTAGGACACGGGATCGCCCGTTGTCGCCCGCGCCACGGTCGTCCGTGCGCGCCCGCTTGAGCGTCCGCCGGATGGGCGGGCGCTCGCCGGTTATTGTTCATGCGCGTCGTTGGGGTCCGCGGGGGACATGTTTCAGGTGGCAACCCCAATGCCTTTTTCCGTCCGTGGGAATCTAATGGACGCACACGGCGCGATCGTTTGCGCGCCCCACCCACGAACAAACCTCCCGCCGTCCATGAATCTGAATCCCAAACCCGCCCACCGCCACCCACCCTCTGCTTCTTGCCGCCGATCGCGCCGCCTGCTTACCTGCCTCATGGCGGGTTTGTCCGTCGTGCTGGCCGGGCTGCTCAGTCCCCGCCTTCACGCCCAGCTCTCCGCGTCCGCGACCACGCTGTTTCGCGCCGATCGCATTCTGGCGAAACCCCGCGCCGGCGGCGTGCTCGCCATCGCAAATCTCCTCCCGGGCGCCAGCGTGCTGCGCACGTTCCCGGCGGTCGGCAATCTGCAGATCGTCCAGTTGCCGGCGGGCACCGCCGTCGCGACGGCCCTCGCTCTTCTCCGGCAATCCGGCCTCGCGGAATACGCCGAGCCCGACGCGATCGTCCACGTGCTCGCGACCGATCCCGACGACCCCCGCTACCAGAGCGGCGAATTGTGGGGCCTGCACAACACCGGCCTCTACGACGGCACGCCCGGCGCCGACGTCGACGCGCGCGACGCATGGGACCTCCGCACCGGCGCGCCCGGCGTGGTGGTCGCGGTCGTCGACACCGGCATCCGCGCGACGCACGAGGATCTCGCCGCGAACCTGTGGACCAATCCCGGCGAGATCGCCGGCAACGGTCGCGACGACGACGGCGACGGTTATGTGGACGACGTGCACGGCATCAACGCCATCGCCGGGAACGGCAATCCCGACGACGACTACGGCCACGGTTCGCATGTGGCCGGCACGATCGGCGGACTCGGCAACAACTCCCTCGGCGTCACCGGCGTCGCGTGGCGCGTGCAGTTGATGGCGCTGAAGTTCATCGACGCGCAGGGCAACGGCGCCGTGTCGGACGCGATCACCTGCATCGACTATGCGCGCGCCCACGGCGCCAACATCATCAACGCGAGCTGGGGCGGACCCTCGTTCGAATCCAGCGCGCTGCATGATGCGATCGCCGCCGCCCGCGACGCCGGGATCATTTTCGTCGCCGCGGCGGGCAACAGCACGCAGGACAACGACGCGCAGCCGCTCTATCCGTCGAGCTACGACCTCGACAACATCGTCGCCGTCGCCGCCACCGATCGGAACGACAACCTCGCGTTCTTCTCCGACTACGGCGCCACCACCGTCGATCTCGGCGCGCCGGGCTACAACATCTTCTCGTGCTGGAACGGCAGCGACAGCGACTACCGCTACGACGACGGCACCTCGATGGCCGCCGCGGAGGTCTCGGGTGCCGTCGCGCTCGCCCGGGCCCAGTTTCCCACCGACACCTACCGCCAGATCATCCAGCGGATTCTCTCCGGCACCGATCCGCTTCCGGCGCTGGCCGGCAAGTGCGTCAGCGGCGGCCGCCTGAACCTCCGCAAGGTCCTGAGCGGCGCGGCGACGCCCACGCCGCCCGCCGCGCCCACCGGGCTCGCCGCGACCGCCGTGTCGTCCACCCGAATCGACCTGGCGTGGACCGATCGCGCCAGTGACGAGCAGGGTTTTCAAGTCGAGCGCTCGACCGATGACGCCAGCTTCCAGCCGATCGCGACGCTCGCGGCGGACACCGCGGCTTACTCCGATACGAGTGTCGCGGCCAGCACGACCTACTATTACCGCGTGCGCGCGTTCAACGCCGCCGGCGATTCCGCCTATTCGAACACCGCCAGCGCCACCACCCCGGCGCCCACGCCCGTGCCGCCGGCCGCGCCGGACAATCTCTCCGCCTCCGCCACTTCCTCCACCACGGTGGCCCTCGCCTGGGCCGATCACGCCGACAACGAGCAGGGCTTCGACGTCGAGCGGTCCGGCGACGGCGCGACATTCACGCGCATCGCCACCCTCGCCGCGAACACCACCGGTTACACCGACGGTAGCCTCACGGGCGACACGGCTTATTATTATCGCGTCCGCGCGACGAACGCCGCCGGCGCGTCCGGTTACTCCAATGTCGCGGCTGTCACCACGCCGCCCGCCCCGCCTCCCCCGCCGCAGCCGACGGTGACCATCCGTGCGACGTTGCCGCTGGCGATGGAGTTCGGCCCGGTGCCGGGCCAGTTCCAGATCTCCCGCCAGGGAGCGTCGCTCACCGAGCCGGCGACGGTGCATCTCGCGGTCGGCGGCACCGCGGGCAACGGCATCGACTACCAGCAGCTTCCCGACACGGTCACGATTCCCGCCGGACAATCCACCCTGAATCTCAAGATCACGCCCGTCGACGATCACGAGATCGAGGGCACGGAGACGGTGACGGTCACCATCGCACCGGATGCCGCCTACCTCGTCGGCCAGCCCGGCAGTGCCACCGTCCAGATCGTCGACGACGGCCTTGCGCTCCTTTCGCTGCCGCTCGGCCTCGGTCGCTGAGTGCATCCCACACGGGACCACCCGGCGATCGCGCGATTCGCAGCCCGGCGGCCGCGGGCGGTCCGCCGCCACCGGGCGATGCCCCGCGGAACGGGCCCGCGCCTGCGGGGTCCGTCGTCACTTACAACCGACGTTCATTGGGTGCGGACCCCCGCCGGATTTCAGGTCTCCACCCACTGTCTCGTCGCGACCCGGTGGCCTACCGTGTTTTAAGGGACAAACCACCCCAACCTTACATCGTGAAAAAAGAGCTTCGCATCCTGATGCTCGAGGACGTTGCCACCGACGTGGTGCTCATCAATCATGAGCTGCGCGAGGGCGGCCTCGCGTTTCACGCCAAGCGCGTCGAGACCCGCGACGATTTCAAGCGCGAGCTCGAGCGTCATCCCCCCGACCTGATTCTCTCCGACCACGGCCTCCCCTCGTTCGACGGCTTCAGCGCCCTCGCGATCGCGCACGATCGTTGTCCGGACACGCCGTTCATCTTCGTGACGGGTTCCATGGGCGAGGAACTCGCCATCGATTCGTTGCGCGGCGGCGCCACGGACTACGTGCTGAAGTCCCGGCTGAAAGGCCTCGTGCCCGCGGTGCAGCGCGCGCTGCGCCTCGCCGAGGAACGCCGCAAGCGCAAGCAGGCCGAGCGCGACCTGCGCGAGAGCGAGGAACGCTTCCGGCTCCTCGTCGGCGGCGTGAAGGACTACGCGATCGTCATGCTCGATCCCGACGGCCGCATCTCGAGCTGGAATGCCGGCGCCGAGCTCATCATGGGTCACCGCGCCGGCGAAATCATCGGCGAACACTTCGGCCGCTTCTACCCGGTGGACGAGCGCGGGGCGGGCAAACCGGCCCGGGACCTTGCCACCGCCGCGACGGAGGGTCTCCACCGGGAGGAAGGCTGGCGCGTCCGCCAGGGCGACAGCCCGTTCTGGGCGCAGGTCGACATCAGCGCGCTCCGCGACGAGGCGGCAAAGCTCCGCGGTTTCACGCTTGTCACGCGCGACGTCACCGAGCGCATGCGTGCGCAGGAGGCGCTGCGCAAGAGCGAGGAGCGCTACCGCCGCCTCGTCGAGCTCTGCCCCGATGCCCTGCTCGTCGTGAGCGGCGAGCACATCGCGTTCGTCAACACCGCGGCGCAAAAGCTCCTGGGCGCCACCGACCCGGCGCAACTGGAGGGAAAGCCGCTCGCCGATTTTGTGCCGCCGGCCGGACGCGACGCCGTGGCCCGGCGGCTGCGCGAGATCCTCGAGCGCGGTTCGGCGTCGCCCTGGAGCCCGGAGCCGGCCGGGCAACCGCTGCCCGCGCTCGGGTTCATCGAGGACGCCTTCGTGCGCCTCGACGGCAGCATCGTGGCCGTGGAAACCGCGGCCATCCGGCTCACTTTCCAAAACGAGCCGGCGTTGCAGCTGATCGCCCACGATATCACCGACCGCCTCGCCGCCGCCGCCGCGCTGCGCGAGAGCGAAATGCGCAAGACCGCCATCCTCGAGACGTCGCTCGACGCCATCGTCAGCATCGACCACGGCGGCATCGTCCGCGAATGGAACCCCGCGGCCGAAAAAATCTTTGGCTACCCCCGCGCCGCCGCGCTCGGCCAGCGCCTCGACGCCCTGATCGTCCCGCAGGCGTTGAGAGAAAAATACCTGCCGGGTCTCTCTGACTACCTGATGACCGGCGTCGGCAGCCTCATCGGCCGGCCGATCGAGCTCGTCGCGCGGCGGGCCGACAGCACGGAGTTTTCCGTGGAGCTCGCGATCACGCAGATCACGGCGAGCAATCCGCCGTTCTTCACTGCGTTCATGCGCGATATCACCGACCGCAAGCAGGCCGAGGGGGCGCTCCGCCGGAGCGAGGCGCGCAAGGCCGCGGTGGTCGAGACCGCGCTCGATGCCATCGTGTCGATCGACCACGAGGGCCGGATCATCGAGTGGAATCCCGCGGCGGAAAAAACCTTCGGCTACAGCCGCGAACTCGCGCTCGGCCGCGACATGGCGGACCTCATCGTGCCGCGCGCCGCGCTCGGCGCCCACCGCAAGGGCCTCGCCCGCTACCTGAAAACCGGTCGCGGCCGGCTGATCGGCCAGCGCACCGAGCTGAGCGCCCGCCGCGCCAACGGCGCCGAGTTTCCCGTCGAACTCACCCTCACCCGCATCCCCGGCGACGGCCCCGTCGTGTTCACGAGCTTCGTGCGCGACATCACCGAGCGGCGGCGCACCGAGGAGGCGCTGCGGAAGAGCGAGGAACGGTTCCGCCTGATCGTCGAGAGCGCGGAGGACTACGCGATCTACATGCTCGACACCCACGGCCGCGTGACCACCTGGAACAGCGGCGCCCAGCGGCTCTACGGTTATCGCGCCCCGGAGATCGTCGGCCGCCGGTTCAGCCGCTTCTACACGCCCCAGGATCTCGAGCGCAAGAAACCCGAGCAGGCTCTGGCCGTCGCCACGGCCGAGGGCCGCTTCCAGCAGGAACGCTGGAATGTGCGCAAGGACGGCACCCGCTTCTGGTCGAGCGGCGTCATCACCGCCTTGCGCGACGACCGGGGCACGCTCTACGGCTTTTCGAAGATCGCGCGCGATGTCACGGCCCGCAAGGAGACCGAGGACCAAATCCGCCGGCTCAACGCCGAACTCGAGGCGCGCGTCGAGGCGCGCACGGCCGAATTGCAGGCCGCCTACAAGGAGATGGAGGCATTCTCCTACTCCATCTCCCACGACCTGCGCGCCCCCGTGATGCACATCAGCGGGTTCGTCGAGATGCTCGAGGGCGAAATTGGCGCGCAACTGGACGCCATGAGCCGGCACCATCTGGACACCATCCGCCAGTCCGCCCGCCAGATGGCGCAGATGATCTCCGACCTGCTGTCGTTCGCCCGCACCGGGCGCGCCGAGCTGCGCCGCGTGCGTTTCAACCTCGCCGACATTTTCCGTGAAGCGCAGCGCGACCTGGCCGCCGAGACCAAGGACCGCCGCGTCACCTTGATCATCGGCGATCTGCCGGAGGCCACCGGCGATCCGTTCCTGCTGCGGCAGGCCGTGTTCAACCTCATGGCCAACGCCCTGAAATACACCCGCCCGCGCCCCGAGGCGGTCATCGAGGTCGGCGGCATCGCGGGCCCGGAGGAGACCGAGGTCTTCATCCGCGACAACGGCGTCGGCTTCGACATGAAATACGCCGACAAGCTTTTCGGCGTGTTCCAGCGGCTGCACTCCGCCGCGGAGTTCGAGGGCACCGGCATCGGCCTCGCCAACGTGCGCCGCATCATCCAGCGCCACGGCGGTCGCACGTGGGCCGAGGGCACCGTCGACGCCGGCGCCGTTTTCCACTTCACCCTGCCCCACGGGAAGGAGGCGCCCCGTGAGCGAGAATAGGCACCTCCTGCTCGTCGACGACGACCCGCTGATCGTCGAACTGCTCGCCCACGCGCTGGCGCGGCCGTTTCCCGCCGGCACCATGATCCACGTGTGCGACGGGGCCGAGGCGCTGGACTATCTCCGCGCCAGCGGCGTCTTCCACGATCGGCCGCCCGGGAACCCCGCCGTGGTCCTGCTCGACCTGAAGATGCCCCGGATCGACGGCTTGGAAGTCCTGCGTCAAATCAAGGCCGATCCGATGTTGTGCCACATCCCGGTCGTCATGCTCACCTCGTCGCGCGAGGAGCGGGACGTGCGCGCCAGCTACAAACTCGGCGCGAGCGCCTACGTGGTGAAACCGCTCGACTTCGCCGAATTCATCCTGGTCGCCCGCCAGCTCGAAACCTTCTGGCTGGCCACCAACGTGCCGCCCCCGGGCCCCACCGGCCACGCCGCCGCGGCATCCGCCAGCGTGGCCGCGGAAACCTGAGCCGGCCCGGTGGGTCCCGGCAGCATCGCGATGAAGGCCAATCCTCAACGCACGGCGCCTCCGACCCCGGCCGCCTCGTCGCCGGGGCTGCGCATCCTGCTGGTCGAGGACAGCCGGCTGCATGCCGAGCTTGTCGAACACGTCCTGCGCCAGGGGGGCGTCGATTTTTCGATCGTGCGGGTCGAGAACCGCGAACGTTTTCAGGAGCAGCTCGCGCAGGCGCCGCCCGACTTGATTCTCTCGGACTACGCGCTGCCCGCCTTCGACGGTTACGAGGCGCTCGCCATCGCGCGCGAGCGGGCGCCCGACGTCCCGTTCATTTTTGTCACCGGCACCATGGGCGAGGAGGTCGCGATCGAGACGCTCAAGAGCGGCGCGACCGACTACGTGCTGAAGACCCGGCTCACGCGGCTGGTGCCCGCCGTGCGGCGGGCGCTGCGCGAATCCGTGGAGCGCACCGAGCGGCACCGCGCCGAGGATCGTCTCCGCCGTTCGCACGAGCAACTGCGCGCGCTCACCGGTTACCTGCAATACGTCCGCGAGGAGGAGCGCACCCGCATCGCGCGCGAGGTGCACGACGAACTCGGCCAGGCCCTGACCGGGCTCAAGATGGATCTCGCGTGGCTCGCCAGCCGCGTCCCCCGGAACGGCCGCAGCCTGCACCAGAAGATCAAGGCCATGTCCGCGCACATCGACGCGACGATCCAGACCGTCCGCCGCATCGCCACCGAGCTGCGGCCGGGCATCCTCGACGATCTCGGCCTGGTCGCCGCGATCGAGTGGCAGGCCCATGAATTCCAGACCCGCACCGGCCTGCCCTGCGTCGTCACCTCGCTGGTGAAGGACACGATCTGGGACCAGGATTTCACCACGGTTTTTTTCCGCATCTTCCAGGAGACCCTCACCAACATCATGCGCCACGCCTCCGCCGCCCGCGTGGAAGTGCGTCTCGCCGAGGACGGCGGCCGGCTGGTGCTCACCGTTCACGACGACGGCCGCGGCATCACCGAGGACGAGATCGCCAGCACGCGCTCCATCGGCCTGATCGGCATGCGCGAACGCGCCGCGCTCGTCGGCGGCGAGGTGAGCCTCGCCGGCCAGCCCGGCCAGGGCACCACGGTCACCGTGCGCGCCCCGATCCCCGGACCCGGCCAGCCCGGGCTGGCGCCGCCACGCACCGGCCTTCCCCATGAGAATCCTGATCACGGATGACCATGCCGTCGTGCGCCAGGGTTTGAAGCAGATCCTCGCGACCGAGTTCCGCCGCGCCGAGTTCGGCGAGGCCGGCAACGCCGCCGAGGCCATCGAGCGCGTGTGGCACGAGTCGTGGGACGTCGTCATCCTCGACATCTCCATGCCGGGACGCACCGGCCTCGAGGTGTTGAAGGAAATCCACCAGCACCGGCCGAAACTTCCCGTGCTCGTCCTGAGCATGCATCCCGAGGACCAGTTCGCCGTGCGGTTGCTCAAGGTCGGTGCGTCCGGCTACATGACGAAGGAAAGCGCGCCCGACGCGCTGGTCGGGGCGGTGAAAAAAGTCGTCGCCGGCGGGCGCTACGTCAGTCCCGCGCTGGCCGAGAAAATGGCCTCCTACCTCGCGCTCGACCTGCACACCGCGCCGCACGAGCGGCTCTCGGACCGGGAATTCCTCGTGCTGCGCCTCATCGCGTCCGGCAAGACCCCGACGCAGATCGCCCACGATCTCTCGCTGAGCGTCAAGACCATCAGCACCTATCGCACGCGCATTCTCGAGAAGACCGGCATGGCGAGCAACGCCGAGCTGACGCACTACGCGATCCAGAACCGGCTGGTGGAATAGTTCGCGCGCGTTTTTGGGGTCCCACCCCAACCCAATGTAGGCCCGCACCCACTGGGGCCGCGCGGCTCCCCGGCGTATGCTGCGGGTCAGTCGACGCAGACCTTTTTTTTCCCTCCGGACGCGGCGCCTTTTTTTTCCATGAACGACGGCTATGATTCGCAGGAACCCGACCTGAACGCGCCCCGCCCCCCTTCCTTTCCCGGCAACCGCCGCCCCGGCATCCGTCTCCCGGATCCGGGGTGGCAAACGCCGGGACGCCCGGCCGCCGCGCCGGCGTTTTCCATCGACGCGACGTCGGTGCTCGAGCCCGTGCTCCGCCGGTGGCGCAGCCTCCTTTTCGGTGGCGGGGTCGCGATGGCCGCCGGCCTCGCGCTCGGCCTCGGGGTCTGGCACCGCAGCTACACCTGCACCGCGCAACTGGTGCGCTACGATCCGCCCGTCGCCAGCGACGCGTTTCATCCGCAGGCGCTCGCCACGCCCACGCTCGTCAGCATGCTGCAGGCGCCGGATCTCCTGCAGCACATCGGCCGGGAGTTCCAGCCCGTCCTCTCCGCGAAGCAACTGGCCGGCCGCCTCCAGCTCACCGCCGAGCGCAACACCGACATCGTCAGCGTCGCCGTCTCCGGCGACGAACCGAAATCGGTGGCTGCCCTCGCCAACCTCTATTGCCGCGAGGCCGTCAAGTTCACGCAGGAGACGCAGCGCGCCGAGGCCGTCGAGGCCGACGCCTACGTCACCCGCCAGCTGCAGGACACCGAGGCCGATCTCGCCGCGGCCCGCCTGCAGGTGCCCGTCTCCGTCCAGACCCCGCTCGATCCCTCCACGCCCGCCGACAAACTCTCCGAGAAAATCCAGGCCGCGCGCGAGGAACTCGCGAATCTCCTGTTGCGTTACACCGAGGCGCATCCGCTCGTTCGCGAACAGCGGGCCAAGCTGGCGGCGCTGGCCGAGCAATACGCCCACCGGCCCGCCGCCGACCAATCCCGCGCCGTGCCCGGTCGCGGCCCGGCGCATTCCCCGGCCGCGGCGGCCCCGGCCTCGCGTGAGGACTACCAGGTTGTGCTCGACCGGCTTCGCACCCTCGAGACGACACATGGTGCCCTTGTCGCGCGCCAGCGGGCGATCGCCGTGTTCAAGGCCAGCCCGCCGGGATATTTCCGCCTGCTCCTGCCCGCCTCGGCCGACGACGCCTTGATGAACAGCCCCTGGCTGAAGATCAGCCTCTTCGTGGTCTTCTGCGGCGCGCTCGGCGTCGCCGCCACCACGGGCGAGGCTCTTTTCCGGGAACTCGTCGACAACCGCCTGAAGACCAGCGCCGACGTCCGCCGCGTCGCCCGGCTGCCGGTGCTCGCGACGCTCGGCGACCTGCGGGCGCTCCCGACCGCCGCCCGCGATCGCTGGGCGTTCCGGACGTGGATCGCCCTGCAAAGCCGGCTCAGCCACTCGCCCAATCACGGCATGGTCTGCGGCGTCACCTCGTCGCGCCCGAGCGACGGGCGCTCGACGTGGGTCAATCTGCTCGCCCAGGCCGCGAGCCAGTGCGGGTTCCGGGTCCTGACAATCGCCACGCGGCCGCCGCCGGAACCCGGCCGCTTCGGCGCCGTCCCGCCCGCCGCGGAAAAATCCTCCGCGCTGCAACCCGGCGCGACGGCGGCCGAGTCGACCGCGCTCACCGCGAGCGTCCTCGCCGCCCCCGCGCAGGTCGCCGAGAAGCTCTCGGGCCCCGATGCGCAGCCGATGGTGCACATCCCGCTGCCGGGCTGGGTCTGGAACCTCGAGCGCCGCAAGCAATGGCAGTCCGCGCTCAACGTCTGGCGCCAGATCGAGAACGTCGTCATCCTCGTCGAGCTGCCCCCCGCCTCCGTGCCCGAGGCCGTGCTGCTCGCGGAAAACATTCCCAATCTCATCTGGCTCGCCGAGAGCGGCAAATCCGACGCCGCCGAGACGCGCACGCTGCTCGAGACGCTGCGCCACGCCCGTTGCAATCTCGTCGGCGCCGTCCTCAACCGCGAGCCCGCATCCCTCGTGAACGGCCATTTTGCCCGCTGGGCCGGATGCCTGCTCGCGTTCGCCGCGCTGGGCCTGCCGCCGCACGGACTCCGGTCGGCCGAGACGGCCGGGACGCCTCCCGTCGAGCCGGCGCCGGCCGTGGTGCCTGGCGCGGCGACTTTCTCCGTCGTCACGCCCGCGCAGCGCGCCGCCTGGCAGGAACACCTCACGCTCGGCCCCGGCGATATCGTCAACCTCAGTCTCTTTGGCGAGCCCACGCTCACCCGCGAGGCCGTGCCCGTCGGACCCGACGGGCGCATCAGCTATCTCGAGGCGCAGAACGTCGAGGCGGCCGGGCTGACCATCGACGAATTTCGCGCGCGCCTCGACCAGGAACTCGGCAACTACCGCCGGGCCCCGCAGGCGTTCGTCGTCCCCGTCGCCTTCCACAGCAAGAAATACTACGTCCTCGGCAAGGTCGTGCAAAAGGGCGTCTTCCCGCTCGACCGCCCCACGACCATCGTCGAGGCCGTCGCCTCGGCGCACGGACTCGAGTCCGGGCTCGTCGACGGCAACCTCGTGGAGCTCGCGGATTTTTCGCGGAGCTTTCTCGCGCGCGGCGGCCGGCATCTGCCCGTCGATTTCGAAAAACTCTTCACCGCCGGCGATCTCACGCAAAACATCCCGCTCGAACCGGACGACTATCTCTATTTCCCCGCCGGCGACCTGAAGGAGATCTACGTGCTGGGCGAGGTCCGTTTCCCGGGGCCGCAGGCGTTCACGGCCGACACCGGCGCCCTCGAGGCCATCGCCGCCCGCGGCGGTTTCACCGAGCGCGCCTGGAAGCGGCGGCTCCTCATCGTGCGCGGCTCGCTCAGCCATCCCGAGACTTTCGTCGTCGACGCCGGCGACGTGCTCGCGGCGCACACCGCCGATTTCAAGCTCCAGCCCAAGGACATCGTCTACGTCAGCAATCGTCCCTGGATTCGCGGGGAGGAGCTGCTCGACGCCGCCGCCTCGGCGTTCGTGGAGTCGGCCGTCGTCACCTGGACCGGCCTGCACGTCGACGGCCTGAAACGTCCCTGAATGCACCCGCCGTCATCCGCCATGACTTCGAATCCTCCCCGCCTCGCGGTCGCGCTCCTCGCGGCCGTCGCCCTCATCGTCCTCTCCGCCGGCTGCGCCCACCTGTCGGGTCCGGCGGCGCCGGCGGTCGCGGCGACGACCCTGACGCCCACGCCGGTGCCCGACGCCCGTCCCGTCGACCCGTCGCTCCTGCAGCCGCCGGCGAATCCGTTCACGCTCGGTCCGGGCGACCAGCTGGAGATCGAGGTCCTCGGCGATCCCTCCACGCGGGAAACGACGACCGTCGGCCCCGACGGCAAAATCTATTTCTATGTGCTGCCCGGGCTCGACGTCTGGGGACTCACCCTGTCGCAGACCCGCGATCGGATCGGGGAGGAGTTGCAGAAATTCGTGCGCGAGAAGCAGTCGATCGCCGTGACGCTGCACGGCGTCGCGAGCCAGCGCGTCTGGCTTCTCGGCCGGCTCAACAAGCCGGGCGTCTATCCCATGGCCGGCCCCACGACGCTGCTCGATGCGATTGCCCAGGCCGGCGGCCCCGCGTCCGCCTCGGCGCTCGCCACCCTCGCCGGCTCGCTCGGCGTGAGCTCCCGTGGCGCGACCGACGAGGCCGCGGACCTCGGCCATAGCTTCGTCGTCCGTCACGGCCAGTTGCTCTCCGTGGATTTTTACCGGCTGCTGCGCGAGGGCGATCTCAGCCAGAATATCTACCTCCAGCCCGACGATTTCGTCTACCTCCCGTCGGGCGCGGCCCAGTCGGTGCACGTGCTCGGTGCCGTGGCGCAGCCGCGTTCGGTCAACTTCGTCAACCGCCTCACGCTCGTCCAGACCATCGCCAGCGCCGGCGGCACGATCAAGGACGCCTACCTCTCGCACGTCGCCGTCGTCCGCGGTTCGCTGACGGAGCCGAAGGTGGCGATCGTCGACTACCAGGCCGTCGCCCGCGGCCAGGCGCCCGACGTGCTGCTCGAGCCCCACGACATCGTCTACGTGCCGTTCACGCCCTATCGCACGCTCACGCGTTACGTCGACATGATCCTCGACACGTTCGCCCGCACCGTCGGCGTCAACGAGGGCGCCCGTGCGATCTCGGGCAGCGTTCTGCCCGTGGGAGTGAACGTCCCGGTCGGCCCGTAGGCGGCCGCCGCGGCCAGCCATGACCGATTCTGAAATAAAAATCGCGGATGGGCGGAACCTCCCCGGTAAACTGGGGTTAATGCGCTCCCGCTAATGGGCGCGGCCAGCGTGCTCGCAACGTCTGAAAAAAATCAACCGCGACCACGCTTGCTCACTCCCACCCCGACCTTCCAGCCCGGGCTCATTCGGGGCGACCGCTCGGTCGCACTCCGAAAGCGCAATGAAAAAAATCATCCGTGGGTTAGTGTGCCTGTTCGCGGCCGTGCCGGCCGCCGGAATCGGCCGGGCGGCCGAGACCACCTGGATCTACAGCGTGCAGGTGAGCGCCAGCGTCCAGGCGGCGCCGCCGCAGATCGTCCTCTCGTGGCCCCAGGATCCGTTGCCGATTCTCGGCTACACGGTTTTCCGCAAGGCGCCGGGCGACTCGGACTGGGGCTCCGGCACCCCGCTGCCCGGCGGCACCACGAGCTACACGGATCGCAACGTCGCCACCGGCGTCACCTATGAATACCAGATCGTCAAGCAGGGTCTCCTGAGCGCGCTCGGCGCGGGCTACACCGGCTACGGCTACATCAGCACGGGCATCGCCGTGCCGCTCGCGGAGGATCGGGGCAAAGTCGTCCTTGTGGTCGATCGCACCTGCGCCGACGCCCTCGCGTCCGAACTCGAACGCCTCCGCGAGGACCTCGCCGGCGATGGCTGGTCGGTCGTCCGCCTCGACGTCGACCGCGACGCCTCGCCCGCGAGCGTCCGCCACCTCATCCAAACCGCCTACTCCGCCGACCCGTCCCGCATGTCGGCGGTTTTTCTTTTCGGCCACGTGCCCGTGGTCCGCTCCGGCAACCTCAACGTCGACGGCCACCTCGCCCGGCCGATGCCCGCCGATGTTTTCTACGGCGACATGGACGGCAACTGGACCGACGCGAACGGCGACGGTGTCTACGACCAGAGCTACCTGCCGTCGGACGTCGAGCTCGAGGTCGGCCGCGTCGACTTCGCCGACATGCCCGGCACCTATGCCCTCTCGCCCTACCCCAGCGAACTCGAGTTGCTGCGGCGTTATCTCGACAAGGACCACAACTACCGTGAGGCGATCGTCCGCCCGGTGCCCCGCGCCCTCGTCGGCAACCAGTTCGGCGACTTCAACGGCGAGGCATTCGCCGCGAGCGGTTATCGCAACTTTGCGCCGCTCCTCGGGGCGGCCGGCATCGTCACGGCCGACGCCGACGCCACGTCCTCCCCGGACGATCGCTGGATCACCAGGCTGACGGCGACCGACTACCAGTGGGCCTACGGTTGCGGCGCCGGCAGCGACTTCAGCATGGGCGGACTCGGCACCCACGGACCCTACAACGACGTGTGGGGCTACGATCTCGTCGACCTCGACGCGAAGGCCACGTTCTACCTGATGTTCGGGAGCTGGCTCGTCGACTGGGCCCAGTCGGACAACATCATGCGCTCCGCGCTCGCGACGCCCGACTACGGTCTCGCCTGCGCGTGGTCCGGGCGGCCGCACCTGTTCTTCCATCCCATGGGCATGGGCGAGACGATCGGCTACGGGATTCGGCTGAGCCAGAATAACAACGGCCTCTACCAAAATCAGGTGAACCGGCAGTTGCGCGGCGTTCATATCGCGCTGATGGGCGACCCGACGTTGCGCCTCCACCAGGTCGCTCCGCCCGGCGACGTCGGTGTCGCGGTCGCCAACGGCACCGCGACGCTCACCTGGCATGCGTCGCCCGACGCGGTGCTCGGTTATCACGTCTATCGCGCCGCGAGTTTCGACGGGCCGTTCACGCGGTTGACCGACTCGCCCGTGAGCGGCACGAGCTTCACCGATTCGAGCGCCGCCGACGGCAGCGCGCTCTACATGGTGCGCGCGGTGACGCTGCAGGCCGGTCCGAGCGGAAGCTATTTCAACGCGAGCCAGGGCGCCTTCAGTGCCGGCGATACGACGCCGGACAGCCCGCCGCCCGCGCCACCGACGCAGGTCGACTCCGGCACTCCGCCCCCGTCGTCGTCGGGAGATGTCGCGTGGATCGACGACGCCGTGCCCGCCGGCGCCGCGCAACTCTCCGGCCTCAACGACACCTGGCAATGGGTGACCGGTTCCCCCGCGCCGTTCTCGGGCACCGTCGCGCACCAGTCGACTCTCGCCGCCGGCCTCCACGAGCACCTGTTCAACTACGCTTACGATCCGCTCGTCGTGAACCCGGGCGACGTGCTTTACGCCTACGTCTACCTCGATCCGCAAAATCCGCCGGCCGAGCTCATGCTGAGCTGGGGCACGACCGACTGGGAGCATCGCGCGTATTGGGGCTCGAACCAGATTGCCTACGGCGCCGACGGTTCGCCCGGCCGGCACTACATGGGCCCGCTGCCGGCCGCCGGCCAGTGGATCCGCCTTGAGATCCCCGCGAGCGCCGTCGCCCTGGAAGGCCAGGCCGTCGTCGGCATGGGCTTCTCGCTTTACGACGGTCGCGTCACTTGGGACGCCGCGGGCAAGCGCCCCGGCCCTTGACCGGCGCCCGTCCCGCCACCGCGGGACCGCGCTCCGGCGCCCGCCGCAGGTAACCATCTTGTTACCAAAAACCGCCCGCCGCGCGCGCAACCGCCCCGCCGCCCGCCTGTCGGTCGCGCCCCGGTCCAGCGCACCCAAAACAACCCAACGAAGCTCAGTCATGAAAATGAAACCGAATCGATCGCACGGCCTGTTGCTCACGGGGATGCTGGTCCTCGCCGGCCTTCCGGCTGCGGCCAAGGACGGACCCCAGGACAGAACGAAAGCCGACCCCGGCTTTGAAAAGTTCAACCTCGTCTCGGACATCACGAACAACGCGGATCACCTCGACGCCAGCCTCGTCAACCCCTGGGGCATCGCCGCCTCGCCCACCGGCCCGATCTGGATCAACGCCAACGGCACGGGCGTGATGACGATCTACGACGCGACCGGCGCCACCCTGCGCGCCCCCGTGAAAATCCCCGCCCCCGACGGCACCGCTCCCGCCGCGCCCACCGGCCTGGTCTTCAACTCCACCGCCCGGTTCGTCCTCACCAGCGGCGACACCAGCGCGCCCGCCAGCTTCATCGCCGCCACCGAGGACGGCACGATCGTCGCCTGGAGCGGCAAGGTCACGGGCGCCGCCCCCATGACCGTGGTCGACAACTCGGCCGGCGGCGCGATCTACAAGGGCCTCGCGCTCGCCCTCGCCGGCAAGGATCAACCGCAGCTCTACGCCGCGAATTTTCACTCGGGCCAGGTCGACGTCTTCGACGGGAGCTTCAAGCCGCTGACGTCGTTCACCGACCCCGGCGTGCCGGCGGGCTACGCGCCCTTCAACGTCCAGGCGGTCCGCGGCCGGCTCGTCGTCACGTTTGCCAGGCAGCAGACGCCCGACCTGAAGGACGACGAGCCCGGCCCCGGCAACGGCTTCGTCGATCTCTTCAAGCCCGACGGCACGCTCGTGCGCCGGCTCGTCTCCGGCGGCGCGCTCAACTCGCCCTGGGGCGTGGCCCTCGCGCCCGCGCGTTTCGGAAAATTCGCGCACGCCCTGCTCGTCGGCAATTTCGGCGACGGCAAGATCAACGCCTTCGACTGGCGGAGCGGCCGCCTCCTCGGCCACCTCACGCTGCCCAACGGCAACGACGTCACGATCGACGGCCTCTGGGCGATCGCGTTCCTCACGCCGCCGGCCGCGATGACCCCCGTGCCCGCCACGGGCGCGCCGTCCGGCATGGACGCGGACGACGACAAGGACGGCGACAACGATCACGACGACGGTCCCGACATCGCCGCTCCGGCCCCGCAATTGTTCTTCACCGCCGGCAGCGACTTCGAGGCGCACGGTCTCTTTGGGTTTCTGCGGCCCGTCCGGTTGTTCCGATCGGCTGATCAGGACGATTGATTGACCGGTCCCCACGGTGTCTCAGCCCGGGAACCAGCCGCAAGGCTGGTTCCTTTTTTTCCCCGCGGAAACCGACCCGGCCACGTTGCTTTCCCGTCGCGCGCCCCACCGTCCGCCCTGGACGCTCAGCTCTGCGCCCTCCGCTCTCGCCTCTGCGCTCCGCCTTCACGCGGTTCGGCGGCCGAGTAGATCGCCACCTTTGTCGCCGGCTCCTTGTAGATCGTCATGTCGTCGAATTCGGTCGGGCGGCTGGTCGGCACATAGCCGTTCGCCTTGGCCCAATTTCCGAACGTAATGCAGATTTTGCGCACGTCGTTTTTTGTGACCGGGTGCCATTTCTGACCGCCGAGCCACTTGTCGAGATCGGGCGTCCGATAAAGCGGCAAGGTGCGGCCGGGATAAGCCGCGGCAAGCCGGCCGAGCTGGCGCTTGATGTTCTGGACGTAATCGCTCGCAACACCCATCGCGCGCCGGCCCTCCGCGAAGTCGGCGATCATTTCGAGGAAAGTCCGGTCGGCGGCGCGGTCGCGGTGGAATTCGAGGTAGAAGTCCACGGCATCGGTGACGGAGACGGAGCGCCCAACGAGCTTCGCGTGCGCCTGCGCGAAGGTCTCGGCGCAGACGTGCAGCGGCAGGCCAGTGGACTCGATGTGCTTTTTCGCGACGACATAGCTTTCCATGTCGGCGGTGGATAACTCGGCGGCGGCGTGACCGTTCACTGCCAGCCGGCCAAGAACGAGCTTGGCCTCGCGGCGCGCGACGGACAGTTTGCCGAACGTCTTTCTTTCGCGATGCCCGCCCTCGTAATACGAGAGTTGAAACACCGAACGGCCCCGATTCTGGACCGTGTAGATTTTGATTTCGTGCTGTCCGTTGGTGAGGACGATGGGTTGTTGGCTCATGACTTTGGTTGGGTTGTCAACCGCGTGTCATGCAGAGCCAGATGGACCGCGTATCTCGTTGGCTGGACGGAAACTCGCCCTAGCCTCTAACGATCGGCGGAAAGATGATCACTGCCCTCAAACGTTGGTATCTGGACTGGTCGACGCGCGATGACCGCGCGCTGGATCGTATTTTCGAAGGGCGAGTCCTGCTTTCGGATGACGAGTTCTATGAGCGCTACTTCGCTGACGGCAGCGTCGCGAGGGAAGTCGCCGTCGGTATTCGAGCAGCATTCATTGAGCATGTGCCTCTCGACATGCGCCGGCTCGCTCCCGAAGACAGTTTCGGGCGGGAGCTTCAGTTCGTCTGGTCGCACGACTCGCTGGCGGATGTTGAGCTGATTTTGGACGTCGAGAAGAGATTCGGCGTCTCGATTAGCGAGCAGGAAGCCCGCGAGACATTGACGATGGGCACACTCATTCGCCTCGTTGATCGCAAAGTGAAAGAGAAGAAGGCCGATCCAGTCGGCACAGACAACGACCGGGCTGCGCCCGGTCGTGTCTGACCTCAAACGTTGGGCAAAAGATGAAGACGGCGCTCTCGACATTTATCCTCCTGATGGCGGGCTGTGCGTCGACGCCACAACCAACGCCCGACAAGTGGGAATTCGCGGCAGTGAGAGTTGACGCCTTCACACCAGAGTCGATGCACGTCGCGCCGACTTCCGGCCCGCATGAATCCTTTGACGAGATTGTGGGCACCGTAGTGTCGAGCGGCCACTTTGAGAATAAGCAGATGATATTTTCGCGCGCTTCAGCTGAACCGCTCACGGTGGGGAAAATTTACGCGGTGAAGCTTTACCAGCACATCGGTCGCGCGACAGTCGCCGGCACAAATCCTCCTGAGTGGGTAGTCACGAAAGAGCCGAACCAGCCGCCAGCAACGGTGTTCACGAAACAAGATTAAAGTGGGGATTTTTGAGGAGGCGGTTG
>CALFNN010000047.1 GCA_937902925.1 uncultured Opitutaceae bacterium | reverse complement strand
TGGCGAGCAGGAGGTCGTCATTCGCGGTGACCGTCTCGCCCAACTTGAGCCGGCACTGGCTCACTGTGGTCTGCAAGTTCTGCGCGAGCTGCCAGCCGAATACCGAGCACTTTCGGCAACCGAGCCTTTCATCACCCAGCTAACCGTGCGCCCCTGGCACGCCGGCCCATCGTAACATCAATGGCCGTTTCCCGTCCGCTCATATCGGACCTAATTGGACCATGCCCGCCGTCGCCGTCTCCTCGTTATCGAAACCGAACACGTGCTGTGTCACTCGTGAATGCGGCGCCGGCGTGAAGCGTCTCCGGGCGGTTGCGTGGCGCGGAGTCGGTGAACGCGCGGCGTTGCCTCACCGGCTGACGAGTCGTGAAGAAAGCGAGGAGAGCACAGGCCGGGGCGGGCGAAGGTCGCAACGGCCGACGCGGAACGAGCTGGAGTCACGTCTCGTATGTCCGGCATGGATGAGCCGGCATCGCCCTACGCTCGCGCATGTGCCGATTTCGTTCGCCCCATTGCGCCAATCGTTCACGCAGCAATCGAGCCCGCGATTTCGGCAAAACCGTTTGACTGGTATCGCGACTCGGGCTGATTTTTTCCATCTCATCGGCAACCGTGCCAGTCGGCCCCATTGATTCGCGTGCCCCCATCACCCAAGGCAGAAAAACTTTCGCCGGAGGATTTCGCGCGGATGTTCAGCCACACGCCAGAGAGCGCTGCGGTGGCGCAATTCGCGTCGCTCTGGCAGCGTTATTCAACTGTGAGAATGCTCGCCTCGGAGTCCCTGAAGAAACCCGATCCAGTGCGCGCGATGCAGTTTTATGCGGCCTTCGGGATTGGCGCTTCCGCAGGCCTGGCAAACGATTTCGCTGCCAGCATCAGGACGCTGCTTCCCGAGGGACGCGCCAAGGTCACGTATGGGGGATTGGGTCTGGAGAAACTCGATTCCCTCATGCGGCGCTACAAGTCAGGTCGACGTGATCTAAGCGCCTACTTGCTGGTGTGCCTTTGGAAACGCGAGCTGGCGAAACACCCGCCAAAACAGGCGCGCGGCCTCGATCCGCGACTGGTTGAGCTTACATTGGAAGCGATGCGGCGCGCGATCGCAGCGGGCAATGCAAAGTTCTTCCGTGAACTGGCGGGCGCGATGGATGCGGTCAAAGAAGCCGCGGAATTTACGCAAAATGGCCGATGGGATCACAATCCCGCCGACGAGTGGCAGTTCGGGCTGCTCCTTTACATGCGGACCTGCCCAAAGCCAAAATATCGGATGCGCGAGTTTCGGAACCACCTGAATGACGAAATTGGTTTCACCCCAGACGTGAAAACGATTCGCAACTTTTGCGGGCAGCACGGCATCGCACTTGATGCCAGTCCCGGCGCGCCGCGCATGAGTGAACGGCAAGCCGGAAAGTAATCGAACGCCGACCGTCACCGCGTTACGAAAACTCCGGGGCACCGACGGTTCTATCGTGGCAGTGCAGCGGTGGCTTAAGCCTCACCGCTAAAGACAGTGGACATCGGTCTGGTTATTGATTCCGGTTTGATTCTGCAATCAGGAGAAATTTCCCCATGGGAGATGAGACCAAAATTTCAATCGAACTACCGTCGGCGGCCGTCGGCAGATTCGCGGAAGCGGCGCATCTGATGGGAAAAGATGGCGTGCCCGAAGTTAATCCCGATGTCCTGATCGGGCTCGTGGTGGCGCTGGCAAATCCGGCACTGGTCGTGCGGCGAACGATTGCGCACTACAATCTCACGATCGACGAGCAATATGACCAGGAAATAGGTTTTTTCGGGGATTGAACGCATGTCATCTTTGAAAAATCAACTGACTGCGCAAACCGCCGTCGCGCGCGAAAAACCGCAGAATGCCGATGAGGAGGCACGTCTTGAACGGTTCATCGCGAGACGTCCCGAGCTAATGCGTGCCTTCAGTGAAATCCCCGCGAAGGACCACCCGAGACTGTGGATGCTTCGTCAGATGCGGCTGCATGAAGCCTTTGAGCGGCAGCGGCTCGCCATCGCGCAGGCCGTGGAGAGTTTTCCGGAACTGAAGCAGAAGCTCGAGGCGCTGAAAAAGAGCGGGCCGCGTCAGAAGCCGGGTGACACGGGTCCGAAGATTTCGCCCTGACCGGCGAACGGCGGCACGTCTTCCGGCGGAAGAATAAAAAGCGCCTCGTCTTCCTCGGGATCGTCCGACGGCAGGGCCGACAGAATCGTCCGCCGCAATGCGTGGACTTCAGAAGGTGTTAACGTCTTTGGATGCACAGGAACCTCTTGGTATTGGACATGGCGAAATGGACACTATCGGACCTGCTTGCCTACGCCGCAACCGTGGAACCTGCGGGTGTGAGTTGCGACGTGGGCAGATTGGTTTCGGTGATAGACTTTCGGCCAATCAGGGAAGGCACGATTCGCCGGGTCTCATCGGCATAGAAGGCGGCGGTCACTTGGACGCTCGAATGTCGAAGAGCGGTCGATGCCGCATAGATCCCGAAGCCTTCGGTCAATAACCTGCCGAATTCCTTGCGGAGGGTGTGAATCGGACTCAGCGCCTCGACTCCCTTGCTGCGCAGCCAGTCGCACAACTCCGAGAAATTTTCTGCCGCCCGGTAGTGACGATAGGTGGTTTTATTTCGCGGGGCGTTGGATGAGCGAATCACGAACTCGTCGTCCAGCTGGCGCAGCGCCAGGAGTTCGCTGATGAGTTCTTTTTCCACGGCGATATCCGCCTCCGAGTAGCGCGTCTTGGCCGAAAAGAATTCGTGCTGTTCGATTCGAATCTTGGATTCCTGCACGAGGACGGAGCGCCACAGCAGCCGGTCAATTTCCATACGCCGCAGTCCGCCGCCCAATGCCAGCAGAAATATTTTGTAGCATTCAGGTTTGGCGGCGCGCAGTTCCTGCCTCGCCAAGTTCAGCAGCGAGAACGGATCGATGCACGACCGATAACGAAACGAACTGAGCCCGCGGGTCATGAGTTCGAGGTTCCGAAAGGGCAGCGGGTCAGGCAGCCGGAGATGCTTCGCCCATTTCACGAGTTTTTTTGCGAAGAGGGATTTGCAGCTGCGCAGCACTGCGTCGACCGTGTGCTTCGCCCTTTGCTCCTGAACGGGATCGCCCCGCCTCGCCGCGACGTAAGCCACCTGCCAGCGACGGATCGCCTCGTCGGTCAATTCCCGTAGCGGGATTTTTTCGACCGCTTCGGCCCACTGCGTTCGGCCAAGGGCCCTCGCATCGTATTTGTTCGCCTGCCGGATATGCTCGTTGACGAAGATCTGGGCCGCGACCCGGCGGAGTTTCCGCGCGTAGTCGATAAAGGTCTCGGGACCGATGCCGGACAATTCCTGCACGGCCTTCAAGTAGTCGCCAATCGTCGGATCGTCACTCCGGATGACCATCTTCTTGCCGTATTTTTCCAAGGCCTGCTGCCAGCCATCGGAGTCCGAGCGGACAAGATAATAGATGCTCTCCGCCTGTTTAATGGCCTGCGCCTTGTCGGCGGTGTTCAGGCAGAAGAGTTCGCGCTGCCCCGCGTGTTGGAGCCGCACATAGTAGTTGGAGGTGTAATACGTCCTGCCCTGCCGCGTCGTTTTTCCGAGAAAAATCCGGTCGGCCCAGTATTTTCCGCTCTTCGGGCTGAGCGCACGCTTTGCCATTTTCTGGCCACTTTTGGGGTCTGATGGGTCGTTTTTGAGATCGAGTGATGAGTTCATGGGTGTCCTTGATGATAGTTCATAACCCTTGACTCATCAGGGCCTAAGAGGGCACAAAGCGTGCGAAAGTTGGGCACCGACGGATCAAGTTGAGCACCCATTGTGCTCGCTCATAATCCTTTGGTTCTGGGTTCGAATCCCAGTGGGCCCATTCTGCGAGCTATGGCGTCGGGTTGACGACGATCTGGGTCGTGACGTCGACGCCGTTCTGCTTGAGCACGGCCTTGTTGGTTTGCGCGGGCAGCGGCGCGTTGTTGGACGTGACGCCACTCACAAACTGCAGTTGCGTGACGCCGCTGACGCTCACCGGCTGCGCGTTCGATTGCTGCAGGTCGCCGCCGTTGATCTGCGTGACCGTCGCCGAGCCGAGCAAAATCTCCGGCAATGCCGTGCCCGAGGCGTCGATGTCGCCGATGTAGACCGGTCCGGTGAATTGCACGCCCGTCGCCATGATGCCAGTGATCCCCGTCGTGCCCAAATAACTGGCGTTCGCGGACCGAATGCCACCGAACTTCCCGTTCGAACTCAGGATTGTAACCCGGGCGATGTCCGCCACGCCGTCGTAGCTTGTCCCGGAATGCCCCACGAACAGCGGGCTGCCATTGCTTGCCGGCGCGTTGGTCGCGCTGACCGGCAGTAGGATATCATAAGCGCCGGTCGGATCGAATGCCGTGGCACGGCCAACGCTGAAAATCGTCAGATTGGTCGTTTCGTTCGCCGCGGAAATCACGATCGAGGCATGACCCTTCATATAACTGACCGCTGGCTGATTGTAGTTCACGGGCGCCGCCGGTCCGGAGCTGTCCGTCAGCGAGATGGTGAGCGTGCCGGCGCCGCCGAATTCAATCTGCACGATGTCGTCATTGAGATCGATGAACGACGTGCGCGTGACCTTGTTCGCGCCATTGGCAATCGTGAGGACGTTGCCCGTGAGCAGCACCTGATCGTAGATGTTGCCGTTGGGATGAGGAATACCGGCGCCCGCCAGGAAACCGGCGCCCGCAATGGTGGCATTCGACGAGCCGGCAAGACCGATGACCGCAAGGCTGAACGTGTTGCTTGCGGTCGCATGGGTGCCATCCGTAACGGTGACCGTGTAGGTCGCGTTCGTCCCTGCGAGCGTCGGGGTGCCGGTGATGGCACCGGTGTCCGATGCCATCGACAAACCGGCAGGCAGACCCGGAATGACCGAATACACATAAGGGGTCGAGCCCCCGGCGCTCGTCACGGGGGTAAACGAGTTCACAGCCGCGCCCGCCGTCAGGATCGTGCTGCCGAGCGCTTGAGCCGCCGTAAGGCCTGGCGCGCCCCCGGTCGAGGTCAACGTGATGTTCGGTGCGGTAATCGCCGTCACCGCGGAGGTGGTCTCGTCCGTAAAATTGGCACCGACGAGCGTGAGCGATTTATTGCCCGACATCCCGGCCGGATAGCTGACAGTGAAGCTAAAGGAGGCGGGAGAAACCGGCATGGCGGTATAAACGAAGGCGAGGCCACCCTGTCCAAGGTCGCCGGGCTGCGGTGAAGTTTGCGGCACCGCGGTTCCGGAGGCGGAAACGTATTTCCATCCCGTTGGGGTCGTGAGCGAGAGATCGAGCGCCGAAATTGAGGAGCCGTAGCTCAAATTAACCGTGAGGGTCAGATTGCCGCCCGCCGCCAGGTAGGTCGTTGCCGACGGACTCACGGTAAACGCATAAGGTCCGGCCGCCAGTGCCGACATCGTCCGCCCGGCGAAGACCAGCGCAGAACAGACTCGAAAAAGGCGGAAAGCGGGGTGCATCACGTGTGGCGAAATATGGATCGTGGCCGGTTATCGGAAAGTCGAAATCTGGCGTGGCTCGGCGAAGGCAGGACTCCCATTGACCCGGTTCCTGGTCGGGTTGTCACCGACTAAGTGCTGCTGCCATCCGGCCCTTTCCCTCCCAGCCGGGACCGGGCCCCGCGACGGCTCTTGCGTCGGATCCGGCGCATAGCCGTCGGCGGTCGTTCCGGGGACCGCCAAGACGTAGCGGCCCGTGCGAATCTTGCCGCTGCCATCGGGCGCTGTGTAGCGCGCGTTGTCGAGGGTTAGCCAAGGCCAAACTCGCCGGCCGAATGCCGTCTATTTTCCCGTCACTACTTCGTGGCGGCCGATGCCGGCGCCCGGAGCTGTTGGAGCAAGGCCGCGGCCTCGGCATAATCAGGCCGTTGTTGCAGGGCCACCTTGACGTGTTCGAGCGCGGCGGCGTTTCGGCCCTGCCGGACCAGGACGCGCGCGAAGTTCAAGTGCGCCTCGGGATTCATTGGCTCGAGGCGCAACGCTTCCTGATAGTTGGTCGCCGCGTCGTCGAGCGCTCCCGTCTGTGCGTTGACGTTGGCCAGGTTGTTGAAGGATTGGGAATCGCGGGGACTTAATTCAATCGCCCGCCGGTAATTCGCGATCGCCTCGGCGGGACGGCCCGTCAGCGCGAGCACGTTGCCGAGGTCGCTTTCGGCCGACGCCGAATCCGGCCGCACACGCAACGACATGCGGATTTCCTTCTCCGCTTCCGCCAGCCGGCCTTTCATCGCGAGCGCCACACCGTAGTTCATGAGCGCATCCGCGTGCTCCGGCTGCCGCGCGAGGACGAATTCGTAGTGCTCGATCGCCTCGTCCACCTGGCCGAGATCGGAGAGCGCGTTGCCAAGATTGTTGTGCGCCGCGATCATGTCGGGCTTGAGGCGCAAGGCCGCCCGGAAACAGTCGGCCGCCTCGCGCGCCCGGCCGAGCTTCGCCAGCGCATGGCCGAGATTGTTCCGGGCCTCGGGGTAATCCGGCTTGATCGCGAGACTCCGCCGGTAGTGTTCGATCGCCTCCGCGGTGCGGCCGAGCCCGACGAGGTGCGTGCCAATATTGTTTTCCGCGAGATAATTGTCCTTCGTCACCGCCACGGCGTGCTCGAAAAGCGTCAACGAGTCGTGCCATACGCCCTCTTGATTCCACGTCCGTGCCGCACCGGCGGCGAGCACCACCGCGCCGGCGGTCACGAGCGTCCGCCGCGCCGCGGTCGACGACACGATGTCCCGGAGGGTCCAGAGGATCGCGAACTGCACGCCGAGCATCGGCAGATAACTGTAGCGATCGGCCATCGACTGGATTCCGACCTGCACGAGACCCGCCACCGGGGCGAGCGCGACCAGCCACCACAGCCAGCCGGCCAGCAGCCACGGACGCCGGCGGCGCTGGGCCCACACGGTTCCACTGATCGCGACGAAAAGCACCAGCGCGCCGGCAACGGCCACCGTCGGCCAGTGGCCGGGATGCGGATAGAGCACGGCGAGATCGAACGGCCACACGAGTTTCCCGAGGTAACGTGCAACGGCGACCACGGCGTTGGCCATGCGGGCATCGAACGGGAGCACCTCGGACAGCGTGCCGACTTTTTTCTGCGCGATCACCGTGACAATCGACACCGCCGTCGAGAGCCCGAGGAACGGTAGCTTCTCCGTCAGCACCCGCCACAACGGTTCGCGCGGACTCGTCCCGGAGACCGTCGCGGACGGGGGCGCCAGCGCCAGGCGCCGCAACGGCCAGTAGTCGACCACGAGCAGCACCAGGGGAAAAGTCACCACCATCGGCTTGCTCATCAAGCCGCCGGCAAACGCCGCGAGGGCCAGCGTGTAGCAGCCCCACGCGCCGGGGGATCTTTCCCGCCGGCGCTCCGCGTAAACCGCGTAAGCCCACAACGCCAGCAGCCAGAAAAAACCGCTGAGCACGTCCTTCCGCTCGGCGACCCACGCGACCGACTCGACGCGCAGGGGATGCCAGGCGAACAGCGCCGCGTTCAACGCACTCGTCCAGAACGCACCCGTGAGCCGGCGGAAGACCAGGAACACCAACACTGCATTGCAGGCGTGCAGACCGACGCTCGTCGCGTGGTGGCCGGCGGGGTTGCCGCCAAACAGCGAGCGGTCGATCAGGTGCGAAATCCACGTGAGCGGATGCCAGTAGGAGACATCGTCCGAGCCGAACGCCCATTTTACGCCGGCCCACGTGAGGCCGGGCTGCACATGCTCGTTGGCCGTGACGTAGTCGGGATCGTCGTAGTTGACGAAATCGTTGCCGATCGCCCGGACGAACAGCAGCCACGTGCCGATGAACAACACGAGGCAAACCGCGAGGGTCGGATTTTTCTTGCTGGCTGGCGCCATCGTCGGCCCGAGAGCAAACGCCCCGCGGGGCCGACGGCAAGACCGCGCCGCGGCGGCGGATTGAGCCGCTGGGGACAATAAAGACTTCCGCTCACCGGCCGGCGCTTTCGCCGTGTCAACCGCCGACGTGTTCCCGGGCGGACCGACGTCCGCCCCGGGTGAGATCGGAACGGATTCGGTTATGGCGTCGGGTTGACGACGATCTGGGTCGTGACGTCGACGCCGTTCTGCTTGAGCACGGCCTTGTTGGTTTGCGCGGGCAGCGGCGCGTTGTTGGACGTGACGCCACTCACAAACTGCAGTTGCGTGACGCCGCTGACGCTCACCGGCTGCGCGTTCGATTGCTGCAGGTCGCCGCCGTTGATCTGCGTGACCGTCGCCGAGCCGAGCAGCAGCACCGGCGTCGCCGCATTCGACGCGGTGATGTCGCCGATATAGACCGGTCCGGTGAATTGCACGCCGGGCGCATAGACCCCGGTGTCGCCGACGGTCGCGAAATACGACGCGTTCGCCGTGCGCAATCCGCCGAACTTGCCGTTCGTGCTCGAGATCGACACCGAGCCGATGTCCGCCACCCCGTCGTAAGCGGTCGCCGCGTGGCCCTGGAACAGCGGGCTGCCGTTGTTGGCGGGATTGTTCGTCGCGCCGATCGGCAGCGCGATGTTGTAGGCGCCCGTCGGGTCGTAGGCCGTGGCCTTGCCCACGCTGAAGACGGTCAGGTTGCTCGTCTCGTTCGCCCCGGTCACCACCAGCGACGCGTGGCCCTTCATATAGAGCACTCCGCCCTGGGTGTAGTTGACCGGCGCCGCGGGGCCGGAGGAAGCATCCAGGACGATCGACAGCGTGCCCGCTCCCGCGAACTCAATCTGCACGATGTCGTCGTTGAGGTCGATGAACGACACGCGCGTGACCTTGTTGCCCTCCGCCGTGACGGTGGCCGAGGTGCCGGTCAACAACACCTGGTCGTAAACGTTGCCATTCGGGTGAATGACGGCCGTGGCCACCACGCTGCCGGAACCGGTGACCTTCGCGGTCGAGGTAATGCCAACGATCGCAGCCTGGCTCGTGGCGGAGCCAGCGACATTGGTGGCCACCACGGTGTAGGTTCCCGCATCGCCCACTTGCAGGTTGCTCAAGGCGAGGGACGAACCCGTCGCGCCCGTGACGCTCGTGCCGTTCAGCTTCCATTGATACGTCGGGGCGGGTGTGCCGGTCGCCGTCGCCGTCAGCGTGACGCTGCCACCGACCGCCGCATTGGCGCTCTGGGGATTCACCGTGAAGGCCGGGGCGACATTGCCCGAGCCTCCCGAACCCGCCGCAGCGATGGTGATGGCCAGAGTCTTGGCGCTGCCGGTGCCATAGGTGTTCGTCGCGGTGAGCGACACAGAGGAGGAACCTGCCGCCGTCGGCGTGCCGCTGATGACGCCGGTTGTCGTGCTAACCGAGAGCCCGGCGGGCAAGCCGCTGGCGGCGTAACTGGTCGGGCTGAAGCTGGCGAGGATCGTGTAGCTGAACGGCGTGCCGACCGTGCCCGAGGCCGAGAGCACGCTCGTGACATCGGGCCGGTTGCCGACCGTCAGCGTCAGGGTAGCCACGGGACCGCTGCCAGTGGCGTTGTTGGCACTGAGGCTGATCGACGAGACTCCCGCGACCGTCGGCGTGCCGCTGATGACGCCGGTGCTGGTGTTCGCGGTGAGTCCGGCGGGCAATCCGCTGATGTTGAAGCTCGTCGCCGCAGGGTTCGCCGTCGCGGTATAAGTATAGGCGACGTCCTTGACTCCCGTCGAGGTGGTCACGCTCGTGATCACGGAGAGCGAGCCGACCGTGAGCGAAAGATTGAACGTGGCACTGGTGCCGCTGCCGTTGGCGGCGGAGAGGCCGACCGTATAAACGCCGGCCACCGTGGGCGTGCCGGTGATGGCGCCCGTGGCTGTGTCCAGACTGAGGCCGAGCGGCAGACCGCTCGCCGCAAATGACGTCGGCGTGTTCGTCGCCGTGATTGTATAGCTGAACGCCGCATTCACGGCGACCGAGGCCGTCGACGCGCTGGTGACCGCGGGCGCGGTCGCGGCGGCGGCGACCGTGAGCGTGAGCGTCACGGTGGCACCGGTGCCGGAGGCGTTGTTTGCGCTCAACGAAATCGAGGAAGCCCCGGCCACCGTGGGTGTGCCGCTGATGACGCCGGCGGCCGTGGCGGTGAGCCCGGAGGGAAGTCCCGTGATGTTGTAGCTGGTCGGGTTGCTGTTCGCCGTCGCCACATAGCTAAACGCGGTCCCCACGGTGCCGGTCGCCGTCGTCGGACTGGTGATGGCGGAGGTGCCGGCGGCCGCGGCGATCGTGAACGAATACGGGTTGCTGTCGGTTTGCCCGCCGTGAGTCACCGAAAGTGACGCAATGAACGTGCCCGATGTTGTGGGGGTCCCGCTTATCAGTCCCGACGAAGCGTTAATAGCGAGGCCCGCAGGAAGTCCACTGGCGGCGTATTGCACAGGCGGCGTGGCGCTGGTCGTAAACTGATAACTGTAGGCGACACCGACCTGACCCGCTGTCGCGATGACGGTCTGCTGCGCATGCAGCGCGAGCGGTGCGAGCAACAAGCCGGCGAGTCCAATGACAAGGCGGGACAGCGAAAAGCGCGGGAATTTCATGAGAGGGAGGAAACTGCGGCGAAGGGCAATCGGTGGAGGCGGAAACTCACGGACCGAAGGTGACGTTGGCGTTGACCGTGACGGTGATGATCACGGGCGCGCCCGTCGCGTAGTTGTTCACCGAGGAGATAATCACCTTGAACGTGCCGGATTCATGCGGCGTGCCGCTGATGCTCCCGGACGCTTCGCCCGTGACCGGATCGATCGTGACGGTCGGGTCGACCAGCATGCCATTCGGCAGGCCCGTGGCGAGGATCGTGGTGAAGGTCGGCACCGGCACGACGCTGGCGAACGTGACCGGGAACGAAAAGGCGGTGCCGTTCGTGCCGGCGGGAGGCGTCTGCGAACTTGTCAGCCTTGGCGCGTTGGCGGCGGCGGCGATCGACAGGGCGAGCGGAACCGCGTTGCCCGAGCCCGCGTCGTTGCTCACCACGAGCTGCACGGTGAAATTACCGGGCTTGTCGGGCTGACCAGTGATGAGGCCGGTCGCACCGTTGACGCTCATCCAGGACGGCGCGCCAACGATCTCGTAGGACGTCACCGTGCCGGAGGTGGCGATCTGATAACTGAACGGCTGGCCAACCTGGCCGATGACCGTGCCCGCGGCGCCGCTGGTGTCGGTGAGGACGCTGGGGGCGGACAACGCCGGCAGGATGGTGATCGTAAGACTGCGGGTCGGGCTCGTGCCGGAGGCGTTCGTGGCGACCAGCGTGGCCACCGTCGTGCCGACGGCCGTGGGTTTGCCCTGGATCACACCAGTGGCGGGATTGATCGCGAGGCCCGGCGGCAGACTGACCGCATCGATCGTGTTCGGCGGGGTGTAGGGTTTCGAGCCGGTGAGATTCGTCGCGCTGATCGTGAAGGGGAAATCCTGGCCCGCGCCGGAAGAGACTCCCACCTGGCCGGTGGCGTAAAGCGGCGTCGCATCGAGCGACGGCACGCCGAGCGCCGGCAACAGCGTGAGGGTGAGGGGTTGCGGCGCGCTCGTGCCGGCGCTGTTGGTGGCGGTCAATTGGACCGAGTAGGTGCGCGGGTCATCGGAGGAGGTGCCCTTGAGTTCACCCGTGGCGGTGTTGAACGTCAGGCCGCGCGGCAGGATGCCGGTGAGTCCATAACTGAGAATCGGTCCATCGGTCGGCCGAACAGTAATCTGATAACTGAATGCCACGCCGCCCTGGAACGTCGCGGACGCGGCGCTCTGGATGGCCGGCGCGGAACCGGCCGGTGCGATATTGATCGTGAGCGTCGAGGGCGCGCCGAGGCCGTTGGCGTTCGCAGCCTTGAGCGTGACATTGAATGTGCCCGCGACCGCCGGCTTGCCGCTGATGATGCCGGTCGTGCCGTCGAGCGTGAGCCCGTTGGGCAGGTTGAGGGCAACGTAGGACGTGGGCGCGTCGCTGGCGACGATCTGATATGTCGGCGAGAACGTCACGCCGACCGTGCCGACGGCGGTGATGGCGCCGCCGATGGTCGGCGTCGCGGGCGCCGGCACGACGGTGAGAAGCAGAGTCTTGGGACTGCCGGTGCCGCTGCCGTTGCTCGCCGTAAGGCTGATGACGATCGGCGTGGTCGTGGGCTGACCCAAAACACCGGCGGGGGCGGAAATGACGCCCGTGGTCGTGTCCAGCGTGAGCCAGCCCGGAAGACCGGTGGCGCCGTAACTGGTGATCGGAGCGGTGCTCGTGGCGCTGATGGAATACTGGAACGACTGGCCGACCTGCGCGGTGACGGTCGCCGTCGAGCTGCCGTTGAGCGTCGGCGTGGCCGCGGCCGGATCGATCGTGAAGAGCACCTCGAGCGACTGGCCGGAAATCGGGCCAAAGCCGATGCCGACCGAATCGGTGGCGTTGAACCAGACGCGCGTCGTGCCGAGCGCGAGGCTCGTCGGTGCGCCGGTGATCGCGCCCGTGGCCGCGTTGAGCACCAGCCCGTCCGGCAGCGTGCCGGACGTGATCTGGAAGCTGGTGGGCGAATTGCTCGCGGTGAGCGTGTAGTTGAACGGCTGGTCGACCTGGCCCGGCGCGACCGGCGCGCTCGTGATGCCCGGCGCACTCGTCGAGGGGGAGATCGAGATCGTGAAGATCGAGGTCGCCCCGGTGCCGACGGAGTTCGAGGCGCTGACCGTGACGTCGAAGGAACCGAACACCGTCGGCGTCCCGGAAATCACGCCGGTCGCAGCGTTGAGCGTCAGACCGGCGGGCAAGCCGGTGGCGTTGTAAAGCGTGGCGGGCGGCGAGCCGCTCGCGGTGAGCTGGAAGCTGAACGGGACGCCGACGCGCGGGGTCGACGCCGCCGGCGGGCTGCTGGCGCTCGAGATCGCGGGCGCCGACTGCGCGGGATTGATCGTCAGGGTGAACGGCACGGTGGTCGAGCCGCCGGCATTGGTGGCGGTGATGTTGACCGTGAACGTGCCCATGACCGTGGGCGTGCCGCTGATCTTTCCCGTGGTCGCATCGGTCAGCGTGATGCCGGCCGGGAGACCGGTGACCGTGAACGGCGCGGTGAAGGGGCCGCCGCCGAAGGCCGGCGTGAACGAGAACGCGGTCCCCTGCACGCCGCTCAGGCTGGTGCTGCTGGAGAAGGTCGGCGCGACCAGCGATGCCTCAATCGTGATGACGAGCGGCTGGCTGACGGAGGCCGTGGCGTTCGTGGCCGTGAGCGTGCCGACAAAGGTCCCCGCCGCGGTCGGGGTGCCGCTGACGAGCCCGCCGCCCGCGATCGTCAGGCCGGACGGCAGACCCGTCGCCGAGAACGTCACGCCTGAAGCGGGCGTCGCCGTGGCGGTGTAACCGACGCTCAGCGTGTAGGCGATGCCCACGCGACCGGCCGCCGAAGCCGGACTCGTGATGATCGGCGGCGGCGGCTGGACCATGAGGCTCAGCGTGAACGAGGCGCTGGCCGTCGTGTTGGTCGCCGTGATCACGATCGAGAACGTGCCGAGATTGGCCGGGGCGCCGCTCAGGCTGCCGTCGGAATTCAACACGAGCGTGCCTCCGGGACCCCCGAGTCCCGTGGCGCTGAACGTCGCGCTCGTGTTGTTGATCGCGACCGGGAAGAAGAAGTTGCGGCCCTGCACCGCGGTGGCGGTCGTGGCCAGGCCGGGGGCAAAGGCCGGCGCCACCGGGTTGACGGTGAGCGTCGCGGGCGTGCTCGTGACCGAGCCGCCCGGGTTCGAGACGACGACATCGATCGAGCCGCCGCCCGTGAGCGGGACATTGCTCAGCGTGAGCGAAGGGCCGTTCGGCTGGACGGCGAACGGACTGCCGCCGCGACGCCATTGGTAAGAGAGCGGGGCCGGGTTGGCCGCAGCCACCACACTGAAGGTGGCGCTGCCGCCGGCGACGATGGTCTGCGCGGCCGGCGGCGTCGCGATGGCCGGCAACAGGTAGACGTTGGCCACAACCGCGTTGCTGGTGACGGAGATTACCTCGTTGGTCACGACCACGTCGTAGCTGCCGGCATCGGTGAGTTGCAGCGGTGTGACGGTGAGCGTCGCAGTCGTCGCGGAAGTGTTGCCCGAGATCGGGGTGCCATCCTTGCGCCACACGTAGGTTGGGGCCGGGCTGCCGCTGGCGGCCACGGTGAGCGTCAGCGTGCCGTTCACCAAATAGGTCGGAGCCGCGGTCGGCTGGGCGGTGATGGCGGGCGCCTGGTTGACTTTGAGGCTGAACGGTGCGCTCGCGATCGCTCCGGCGAAATCGGTCGCCGTGACCGTGTAAGTCACGGGATTCGAAACGACCGTCGGCGTCCCGGAGATTGCCCCGGTGCTCGAGGAGATCGAAAGCCCCGTCGGTAGTGCCGGACTGATCGTGTAAACGAAAGGCGGCGTGCCCCCGGCAACGGCGACCGGCAGGAACGGCGTGGCGGCGACGTTGATCGACAGCGCCTGGCTCGGCACCGCAGTCGTCGCGACCGGGGCCGCGTTGACGACCAAGGCCAGGGCCTGCGACACCTGCGCCCCGGCGCTATCCGTCGCGGTGATCGTGTAAACTGCCGGGGCCGCCGCGGCTGATGCCGTGCCGGTGATCGCTCCCGTGCCGGCGTTGAGGCCGAGGCCGGCCGGCAGCAAAGGACTGACCGAGTAGATGAACGGCGGCGTGCCACCCGTGAGCGGCATCGGCGTGAACGCCGTCACCGCGGTCCCCGCTGTCAGCGCCTTCGTCAAGACGGCCTGGGCTACTACAACCGTCGGGACGCCATTCACGGTAAGGCCGAAGGTTTGGGTGGTCGTCGCGCCTGCGGCGTCTGTAACTGTGATCGTATAGGCCTTCGCCACCTGCGCCGCGGTCGGCGTGCCGGCAATGGCGCCGCTGAGCGGATCCAGCGCGAGGGCCGTGGGCAGCGCCGGCGAGATGGTGAACGTGTAGGGCGGCGTGCCGTCGGCTGCCGTCACCGGCGTGAACGGAACCGCGGGAGCGCCGACGGTCAGAACCTTGCTGGCGAGGGCCTGCGTCGAGGTCAGCGCGGGGTTGACCGTCAGGGTGAATGTGCTGGTCGCGGTCGCCGTGGAAGCGTCGGTGACGGTGACGGTGAACGACGTCGCGACAAGGGCCACCGCGGTCGTGCCCGTGATGCTTCCCGTCGTGCCACTCATCGTCAGGCCGGTCGGCAGCGAAGGAGAGATCGCATAACCATAGGGCGTCGTTCCACCCGCGCCGACCACCGGCGCGAAGGCGACCACCGCGGCCGTTGCGGTGAGCGACTTGGTCGGCGTCACCTGCGTTGCGTTCAACTGACCGCTGACCGTCAAGCTGAAGGTCTTGCTGCTAATCGCCCCGGCCGCATCCGTCACCGCCACGGTGAACGTGGTCGCCGACAACGCCACACCGGGCGTGCCGGAAATCGCGCCGGTCGCGGGGTCGGTGGTCAAACCCGCCGGCAACACCGGCGTCACAACGAAGGTGTAGGGCGATGTGCCGCCGGCGGCGGTCACGGGCGTGAACGCGGTGGCAAGCGTGGTCGCCGTAAGCGACTTGGTCGCGACCGCCTGCGCCGTCGTCAACGCACCGTTGATCACGAGGCTCAGTGATTGGGTGACCGACGCTCCCGCGCCATCCGTGCCCGTGACCGTGTAGGTCGTCGCGCCAACCGAGGCCGCGGGCGTGCCTGAAATCACACCGGTGCTCGCTGCCAGGGACAGGCCGGCCGACAGCGTCGGCGTGATCGACCAAGTGTAAGGCGGCGTGCCACCGGTCAGCGGCAGCGGTGCGAACGGAATCGCGAGGGAGCCAGCGGTAAGCGTCCGGCTCGAAATCGTTCCCGCGTTGGCCGCGAGCGCGGCGTTCACGGTCAAGCCAAAGGTGCCCGTGGCCGACGAGCCAAGGCTGTCGGAGATCGTCACCGTGTAGGTTGCCGAGGACGCGGGCGCCGTCGACGTGCCGGAAACGGCGCCGGTCGACGTGTTCAACAACAGGTTGCCCGGCAAGGCCGGCGCGACCGCGAAGGTATAAGGCGAGGTGCCACCCGAGGCCGTCACCGGAGTGAAGGGCACCGCCGCCGCTCCCGCCGTAAGAATCTTGTTCGCGATCACGGGAGTCGCGACCACCGGACCGTTGACCGTGAGGCTGAACGTGCTACTGGCCGTCGCGTTCGAGGCGTCGGTGACAGTTACGGTGAATGTCGTCGCCAACAGCCCGCCAGTCGGGGTGCCGGAAATCGCCCCATTCGAGGTGTTCAGCGTCAATCCAGCCGGCACCGCCGGGGCGATCGAGAAACCATACGGCGCCGTGCCGCCTGCACCGGTCACCGGAATAAAGGGCGTCGCGACTGCGGTCCCGGCAGTCAAGACCTTGGCGCCGATCGCCTGCGTCGCAGTGACGGCTCCGTTGACCGTGAGGCTGAAGGCCTGGCTCCCCGTGGCGCCGGCGGCATCCATGACGGTGACGGTGTAGTTCGCCGCCAACGCGACCACGGTCGGCGTGCCCGAGACCACACCGGTAGAGGTGTTCAAGGTGACGCCGGCCGGAAGCGCTGGCGCGACGGAATAAGTGTAAGGCGCCGTGCCACCCGATGCGTTCACCGGGTTGAATGCGGCCGCCGCCGCGCCGACAGTGAGGGTCCGGCTGGCGACCGCCTGATTCGCGGCCACCGCGGGATTCACGGTAAGGTTGAAGACCTTGCTCGTCGCCGCGCCGAGCGCGTCAGCCGCGGTGACCGTATAGTTCCGGGCGGCGGACGTGACCGTCGGCGTGCCGGTGATCGCGCCGGTCGAAGTGTTCAGCAACAACCCCGCCGGAAGCGCCGGGGAAACCGCGTAGGTCAGCGAAGCGGTGCCACCCGAGGCCGTCACGGGAGTGAACGCGGTGGCGGTCGTGTTCACCGTGAGCGCCTTGGACGGGATCGCCAGCGTCGAGGTCGGCGCCGCGTTCACCGTGAGACCAAACGTGGCGGTCGCTGTCCCGCCCGCGCTGTCGGTCACCCTCATCGTATAGGTCGTGGTTATCGTGCCCAGGGCCGGCGTGCCGGTGATCGCGCCGCTCGAGGTGTTGAGACTCAGCCCCGCCGGCAGCGTGGGACTGATGCCGAACGTGTAGGACGGAACGCCGCCGGAGGCCGTCACCGGAGTGAACGTCTGCGCCGCCGCGCCCACCGTCAGGATATTGGTCGCGACCGCCTGGGTCGCCGCCACCACGCCGTTCACCGTCAAGCTGAAAGTGTTCGACGCGATCGCGCCCACGTTGTCCGTGATCGTGATCGTGTAAGTCGCCGCCGTGGCCACGGCGGCCGGCGGGCCCGCGACGTTGCCGGTCGACGTGCTGAACGTCAGGTTGACGGGCAGCGTCGGCGACACGGCAAATGTGTAGGGCGCGGTGCCACCCGCGGGGAAGACCGGGCGGAAAGCGGCGGCCGCGGTTCCCACGGTCAGGGTCTTGCTCGCAACGCCCTGCGTCGCGGAAAGCGCGTCGTTGACCGCGAGGATGAACGTGCGACTCACGAATGCGTTGGTGGCGTCCGTGATCGTGACCGTAAAGGTGGTCGCGGTCAGCGCGGCAGCCGGCGTGCCGGAGACCGCACCGGTCGACGTGTTGAACGACATGTTGCCGGGGAGCGTCGGGGAGATCGCGAACGTGTAGGGCGTGATGCCGCCCGCGGCGGTCACGGGCGTAAACGGAGTGACTATTGCGGTGGTTGCCGTCAGCGCCTTGGATGCAACCGTCACCGTCGGGACAAGCGCCGCGTTGACGGTGAGCGTTTGGGTCGCGTTGGTCGCGGGGAGGAAATTAGGGTCGCCCGCCTGGCTCGCGGTGATCGTCGTGGTGCCCGGGCCGACCAGTGTGACCGTGCTGCCGCTCACCGTCGCCACCGCGGAGTTGGAACTCGCGTAGCTGACCGCGAGGCCGGAACTCGCGGAGGCCGTCAGGGCGAAGGTGCCACTGCCGAGGACTTTCACCGGCAGCGCGCCGAAAGTGATCGCCTGACTCGCCTTGGCAACGACCAGCGTGCCACTGGCCGCGCCGACGTAATTCGGGTCATTGACCGTGCCCACGATGGCATAACTGCCGGCGCCAGTCGGCGCAGTGCCGCTGCCGGCATAGGTGAAGGTCACGGTGCGTCCGACGGGGACCGTCGTCGCGGTGACAACTCTCGGTGTGCCATCGTAGGTCTGCGCCAGACCGCCGAGCGTGACGGTGGCCGTGGCTTTCGCGACGCTCAGCGAGCGGACGATATCAGCGGCGGCGGCCGTGTTCGAATCGCCCGGCTGGCTGGCGGTGATGGTGGCGTTGCCGGCTCCGACGATGGTGACGGTCGCACTCGAAACGCCGGTTCCTCCCACGGTGCTCGCGCTCACGGTCGCGACGCCCGTGTCCGAACTCGCGAAGTTCACGGTGAGGCCGCGATTGCTGGTGGCACTGATGGTGAACGGCGAGGCGCCAAAAGTCTGGGCGGGAAGCTGGGTCTGGTCGAACGTGAGCGTCTGGCTCTGATTCAGGACCGTCAGAACCTGGGGAACCGAGGCGGCGGCGTTGTGATTGCCGTCGCCCGGCTGGCTCGCGGTGACCGTGATCGTGCCCGTGTTGACGAGCGTGACCGTGCTCCCGCTGATGGTGGCGACCGTCCCGGAACTCGGACTGGACGTGGTGTAGGTAATCGCCAACCCGGAGTCGGCGGTCGCGGTCAGCGCAAAGGCGCCGGAGTCGAGCGGCTTCGAGGCCAGCGCGCCAAACGTGATCGTCTGGTCGGCCTTCGCGACCGCCAGCGTGCCGCTGGCGGAACCCTGGTAATTCGTGCTGACGATGGTGCCCACGACCGCGTAGCTGCCGGCGTTGGTCGGCGCCGTGGCGCTGCCATCGTAAGTGAACGCGACAGTGAGACTCGCTGGCGTCGTGGTCGCGGTCGCGTTCTTCGCGCTGCCGCTGTAAACGGCGCTCAAGCTGCCGAGCGTGACGGTGGCCGCCGCCTTGTTGACCGTGAGCGTCTGCGGCAGGCTCGTGGCGGCGAGATAATTGCCGTCGCCCGCCTGGCTCGCGGTGATGATCGTCGTGCCACCACCGACGATCGTGACGGTCTTGCCGCTGACCGTGGCAACGCTGGGATTGGAGCTGGTATAGGCGACCGTCAACGGCGAGGTCGTCGTGGCGGTCAGATCGAAGGTGGCGTCGCCGAACGTGACCGCGGAGAGGGCCCCAAACGTGATCGCCTGTGCCGCCTTGGCGATAACGAGCGATCCGCTCGCCGTGCCGGCATAGTTCGTGTCGTTGACCGTGGCGACCACGGCGTAAGTGCCGGCGTTGGTCGGCGGGGTCGCATTGCCATCATAGGTGAAGGTGACGTTGAGACTGGACGGCGTGGTGGCGACGGTCGCCGATTTTGGCGTGTTATCGTAGGTCGGGTTCAGGCTGCCGAGGGTGACCGTCGCGGTGGCCTTGTTGACGGTGAGAAGCTGGGGAACGGAAACCGCCGGACCGAAGTTGGCATCTCCCGCCTGGCTGGCCGTGATCGTCGTGGTGCCGGCGCCGACGACGGTGACGGTGGCGCCGCTGACCGTCGCGACCGCCAGATTGGAGCTGACATAGCTGATGGTGAGTCCGGAAGTCGTGGTCGCGCCGAGCGGAAACGTGTCGTTCGGCACAAACGTGCGCGCGGGAATCGCCGCAAAGGTGATCGTCTGGATCGCGTTGACGACATCGAGGTTCCGGTCGACCGGCGTCGCCGCGTTGTAATTTGCATTCCCCGCCTGGCTGGCGGTGATCGTCGTGGAGCCGACGCCGTGGATCGTGACCGTGTTGCCGCTGACCGTCGCGACCGCCGGGTTGGAACTCGCGTAGCTGACGGAGAGGGAGGAATCCGCCGTCGCGTTCAGCGTGAATGGCGCCGCGTCGAAGGTCTTCTGGGCGAGCGCGCCAAACGTGATCGCCTGATTCGCCTTGTTGACGGTGAGGGTTTGCTGCACCGACGCGGCGGCGGCAAAGTTCGTGTTTCCCGGCTGGCTGGCCGTGATCACCGACGTGCCGGCGCCAACGATCGCGATCGTCGTGCCCGTGACGGTCGCCACCGTCGGGGTATTGCTCGAGTAGCTGACCGCAAGCCCGGAACTCGCCGTCGCATCGAACGTGAACGCCGCGTCGCCAAACGTCTTCGCCGCCGGCGCATTGAACGTGATCGTCTGCGCCGCCTGACTCACCGACAGCGTCCGGGTGACGCTCGTGGCGGCACTGAATTCCGAATTGCCGGATTGGCTGGCCGTGATGTCGGCGCTGCCCGCGCCGACGACCGTCACGGTATTTCCAGCAACGGTGGCGACGGCGGGGTTCGAGCTGGCATAACTGACCGCGAGGCCGGAACTCGCCGTCGCCGCCAACGTGAACGGCGACGCGCCGAACGCTACCGGTGTAAGCGTCCCAAACGTGATCGTCTGGCTGGCCTTGTTGACGGTCAGGGTGACCGCATTCGAATTCACGCTGCCCTCGGAATTGGTCGCGACCGCACGATAACTGAGCGCATCGGCGCTGAGGGCGCCCGTGATGGTCAGCGTTCCGGTCGCGGCGCCCGAGATTCGGCCGCCGTCGGCCAAGTCCGTCCAATTCGTAACTCCATCCGCGGACTTCTGCCATTTCAGCGCCGGCGCCGGAAAGCCGGTCGCCGCTGCCGTGAAGGAGGCGTTCTGACCCGAGGTCGCAGTTTGGTTCGTGGGCTGCGTCGAAAACGCCGGCGCGGTCGGCGCCGGTGTGATCGTGATACTGGAGACCGACACCGTCACCACGTTGGACGTCAATTCATCCGTGAAGTTGGCGGCGATCGCGGTAAGCACTTTATTGCCCGTCATCCCGGCTGGATAACTGACAATGAAGCTGAAGCTTGCCGGAGAAACCGGCATGGCCGAATAAACGAACGCCAGGCCACCCTGCCCCAGATCGTTCGCCTGCGGGGCGTTCTGCGGCACACTGGCGCCCGTCGCGGAAACATACTTCCAGCCGGAGGGCGTGGTGACCGACAGGTCCAGCGCTGAAATCGGCACGGCGTTGTCGTAGCCCAGGTTTACGGTCAGCGTGAGCGTCCCGCCCGCCGCGGAATACGATGTCGCCGATGGCGTCATCGTAAACGTGTAGGGGGTCGTGGCCAGTGCCGACAGGGTCGTCCCGCCGAGCGCCACTGCGCCCAGCATCCGGAAAAGTCGAAGGGAGGTGTTCATTTTAAAATCAGCGATGGGGCGTCAGCACGATATCCGCCTGATTGACCGGCGTGATCCTGGACGTGGCCTCGTCGGTGAAATTGGCGGCGATGAGGGACAGAGACTGCGGACCCGACAGTCCGGGCGGGTAGCTGATCGTGACGCTGAAGCTCGCGGGCGAGCCCGGCATCGCCGTGTAGACGAAGGCGAGTCCGCGCTGCCCGAGATCGCCCGCCTCGGGCGGCGTTTGCGGGACGTTGGGGCCGGTCGCCGCGACGTATTTCCAGCCGGGTGGAGTCGCGATCGAGAGATCCAGCGCCGCGATCGACCTGGCGTAAGACAGGTTGACCGTAACCGTCACGTATCCGCCGCTCGCGGCATAGGTCGTCGTCGATGGCGTCACCGTAAACGAATATGAATCCGCTGCCGCGGCCGACATCGCCAGACCGGCAAGGACGAACGCGCTGAATATTCGGAGAAGACGAAGGGTGGTTTTCATGTCAGGTGGCACTGGCTCGAGTCGAACGCGTCAAGGGAAGGTGAAGGATCAAGGTTCGTGCGTGGGATCGGGCGCATAGCCATCGGGAGTCGTCCCGGGCGTCGCCACCTTGTAATAGCCCGTGCGGATCTTGCCGCTGCCGTCCGGCACCGTGTAGCGGGCATTGTAGAGGGTGATCACCCGCGACAGCTCGCTCGGTTCGATCCGCCCGTTCTTGTTCGTGTCCGCGGTATGATAACGGGTCAGGGTCACCGCCGCCGACCCATCCTGGGAGGTGTCCGGGGCGAAGCCGTCGACCGTCCCGGCGGCCAGCATGTAACCGCCGGTGCGGATCTTCCCGCTACCGTCCGGCAAGGTATAGCGCGCATTGTAGAGCGTGATGACGCGCGACAACTCGGTGGGCTCGATCTTCCAATTCCCATTGGTGTCGGCGTTGTGGTAGAGCAGCTGGCTCATGACCAGCGGATCCGGCTGCGCCAGCATCTGCACCACCTGGCTGTTGGAGCTGATCGTGTATTCCACGAGGGCCGCGAGCTGCTGGTCACCCGTCGTGTTCGCCGGCACGCTGAGCGTATAGGTGAACGTCGAACCACTCGGGGGAATGTTCGACCACAGCCAGGTGATCGTCCCGATATCATTGGGCTGCGGCGCTGTCGGCCCGCCCACGTCGACACTGGAGACGAACTTGAAGCCAGGCGGCAGCAACACGCTCCAGTTCAGGGCCGAGAGTTCCTGGCTGTAATTGAATGTGTTGGTGATCGTAACCGTGCCGGGGTTAATCCCGTCGGCAATATAGCCGCCACCGACCACGGCGTGCGTCGCAGAGAACCCGGTGGGCGCCACCGTTATGTTTGCCGCGTTCGACGTCGCATTGCCGACGGCGTTGCTGACGAACACCGTGTAATTGCCCACGTCGCTCAATTGCGCCGCGGCCACCATGTAGGCCGCATTGGTCGCATTGGGGATCGGGGTGCCGCCGAGGCGCCATTGATAGGTGAATGGCGCCGTCCCATTCACGCCGACGCTGAGCGAGAAGGTTGCACCCTGAGCCACGGCCTGCGACACGGGTTGCGTCGCGATCGTCGGCGGAACACTGATCGCCAGCGCCACCGGCACCGTGCTCGTCGTGCCGGTGGGACCGGTGATCGCCACTGAGTAGCTGGCCGCGTCGCCCGCGATGACCGGGTTGATCGCGTAGCTAGCGTTCGTCGCGCCACCGATCGCCGTGCCATTCTTGAACCACTGATAAGTGAACGGCCCGGTGCCGCCGGCGACGACCGTGAAGCTGGCGCTGCCGCCCAGAACGACATTGGCGGTGACCGGCGGGGTCGAGATCGACGGCGGCGCCGGGATGTCGACGACGCGATACGGGCCTTCAAATGCATCGGCCGCGGCGGCGACCGTGCCGAAGGCATAAAGCTTCGTGCCCACCACGAGCAGGCGCACGGCGGCGGCTGGCACGTCGCGCACCGCGAAGCCGGGCGCCCAGCCGGTGTCGAGCGAGCCGTCCGCGTTCAGGCGGAACAGTCCGGGGACCGCGGTGCCGTTGAAGCTGTCGAACCGGCCCGCGACATACAGCCGGCCGGCCGCATCGACGGCCAGCGCATCGACGTAAGGACCGGCGTCGGCCTTGCTGAACGCGATGCCCGCACCCGTGAAGGCGCTGTCGACCGAGCCGTCGCTGTTCAGCCGGACGAGGCCGCGCGGCGCGCCGGCGAGCGCAAAGCGACCGCCGACGTAGACGCGGCCATCCGGCATCTGCACCGCGGCGTGGACGAGGTCGGTCGGATCGTAGGAAACGAGATTGAATTGGTCGGTCACGCCCTTGACCGGGTCCGTGATGATATTGGAGAAGCCAGCCTGCGGCGCCACGGTGCCGAATGACGGAGCGTTGAAGCCCCCGTCCACGCCACCCGTCGCCGTCAGCCGCGTCAGGTGCATGCTGCCGTCGAGTCCGGCGTAGACGACCAGCACCCGGTCATCGGCAAGAACCTGCGCAACGCTGACGCCGGCTGTGCGGATCTGGGTGATGTTGTTGCTGCCATCGCGATCGACCGCGGCCAGCGACGACAGCGGCGGGGTGTAGTTGCCGTCGCGACCGCCGTCGGCGTTAAGCCGCAGCAGGGCATCTCCCGTCGCCCCGTTGAGAACCGACTGCGGATCGAGGAAGGCTTGCGCGAGCACGACGCGGCCGCCCGGAGCCGCCGTCGGCATGGCCGAACCGAGCACGTAGCCCGCCGGCAGCACCGGCGTGAAGTTACCGTCCGGCGTGCCGTCGGTGTTGACTCGCGCCAGGACGGGGGACGAAGACTCGAGGCTGTTGAAGGAGGGCGAAAGAAGAACGAAGATCTGGTCGTTGCCTGCGGGCGTCACCACGCCGTAAGGCATGCTCCGGTTCGGTGCGGCGACCTGCGTCCCGGTCAATCCACCCGCCGCCGCGAACTGTGCGACACCGGGCACGTTGGCGCTTCCCATGCGATTGAAATCGCCGGCCACCCAGACGCGCCCATCGCTGAGGACGGCGCCGCTGGTCGTGATCGCCGAGCGGCCCCAGCCACCGGTCTGGAAGGATTCGTCGGGCGTGCCGTCCGCGGCGAAGCGGGCGATGCCATTGCCCCAGAGCTGGAGCGTGAGGGCGTTGCCGGCGACGCTGACTTGATCGGGAACATAGAACCGGCCGCCGGCGTCCTGCGAAACCCAGAACGACTCCTGGCCGAAGGCGCGACTCTTGAAGGTGCCATCCACCGTGCCGTCGGCGTTCAATCGCGTGAGCCGGTCGCTGACGCCGAGAAGTTGGTCGTTGGGCAGCGCCATGGCGTAGCGCATCCGGACGCCGATCGAGGTGTTGTAACCCAACTCACTGCGCAGCGGCATGTGGTAGCTCAGGTCGAGCGTGCCATCGGACACGCCGGTCGTGTTCATCCGGATCGCCATGATCCGATCGCCGTTGGATTGGCCGCGGCCATTGTAGCTGAATCCACCCACGATCACCACCTTGCCCGTGCTCTGGAACACCACCGCGCGCGCCTGCTGGCTCACGAAGCCCGCGGGCAGCGTGGCGGGATTGGCATAACCGCTGTCGAGCGTGCCGTCCGAGGCGAGACGGGCGAAGTTCGGCCGCGCCGTCCCGTTGACGGTGCCGAAGATGCCCACGAGATAGATCCGATTGTTGCTGTCGACCACCGGCGGACCGAAGACAGAAAGGTTTCCGCCCGGGTCGGCGCCTAGCGCGGCCGTCGTGAAGCCGCCGTCGAGATGACCATTGGCTCCATTGAGTCGGAAGACCCCGGCTGCGGCGCTGGCCAGCGCCCCCGCGGGCGCATCGACGTGCGGCAGTTCCGATGCCGCGACCAGCACGTTGCCATCCGGCTGCACGGTGACGAACCGGATGCCCCGCGCAAAGAGCGGCGCCTGGAATGTCCCATCCACTGCGCCGGTCGTGTCGACGCGGATCACGGAATCGACGTCGCCCACGGTCACAGCGACGATGAGCCGGCCGTCGGATTGGAAGGCCACGTGCGAGGCGCGACTGTAGCGCGGGTCGAGCTTGAAGGTTGGATCGAGCGAGCCGTCGCTCACATTGAGCCGCACGAGCGCTCCCATCACCCGGCCGGCAACCATGTCGTCGTTGCGGTCGTAGATTCCCCATGGCACGTAAACGTGCCCGTTGCCGTCATTGATCGTGCGCTCGAGCGATTGTTCACCCGCGAACTCCGTGAACTGCTGCCACAACACGGGATCGGGCGTCAGCACCGTGAGCACCGCGTTCTGGCTGGAGATGTTGTTCGTGCCGTCGCTGACGACGACCGAGTAGCTCGCGGCATCGCCGGCAGCGACGCTCGGGATTGTATAGTCGGAAGCGGTCGCGCCGCCGATATCGGTGCCGTTCTTCTGCCACTTGTAGGTGAGCGAGGCGCCGCCCGTCGCCGTGCTGGCGGACACGCGGAACAGAACCTTGCCTCCAGCCACCACGCGGCGCGCGGTCGGCTGGTCAAGAATGACCGGGACAGTCGGGACGGACAGGATGGCGGGAGCGCTCGTGAACGTGCCGGCCGGCGACGTGACCGCGACGGTGTAACTCCCGGCATCGGAAGCGACGGGGCTGGCGATCGAGTAGGTCGGACCGGTGGCGCTGCCGATGGGGTTCCCGTTCTTTTGCCACTGATAACTGAAGGGACCCGCGCCGGTCACGCCGACCGAAAGCACGACCGGGATGTTCGGCAGGATAAACTGCGACTGCGGCGGAATGCCGATATTCGTCACGGGATTGAGCATCCGCACGAGGCCGCGGGCGTAAGTCTCGCCGGGCACGACATACGATCCCATCAACAGGACCGATCCATCGTTCTGCAGTTGCATCTCCGGCCAGAAACTGCCGCCGCCGCGACGCGCCACCGGGGCGGCATAGCTGGAATCGCGCGAGCCATCGGCGTTGATCCGCACGATGCCCGGCGCGGCGGTGCCATCGTAAGCCTCGAAGTTACCCACGAGCAGCAGCCGACCGTCGGATTGTTGCACCATCGCCTCGACGGCGGGCACGAGCCCGTTCTTGGCGGGGGTCGCGGTCCACTGCGGGCCGTTGCCCATCGCGAAGGTCGAATCGAGCGTGCCGTCGCCGTTGAGCCGCACGAGACCCGGCGCCGGGGTCGTTACGCCATTGATGGTGATCGAGGAGAATTCGCCGGCGACGATGATCTTGCCGGTCGACTGCACAGCCGCGTCGAGGAACTCGCGGCGGCGGGCCGCCGTAAAGGCCAGGGACAGGGTGCCCGCCGTCGGCCGTTGCGGATCGGTGAAGGTGCCGGTGAAAGCGCCGCGATCCGCGGTGATCTCCGGCACGGTGATCGTGGCAAAGTTCGGATCGGCCGAGCCATTGGCCAGGAGACGCTCGAAGCGCACGAGGCCGCCGGCGGCACGGTAGCGCAAATAGACCGAGCCATTGCTGTCCGTGGTGAACGGCTCGATGCCCAGCGACTCGGCAAACGTGATGACGTTCGTCCCGTCACGCGTCACGGTCGGGGCGACACCGGGGAAGACCGCGTTGAATCCGCCGTCGACCGAACCGTCGAGGTTGAGGCGGCGGACAGTTTCAGTGCCGTTGACGATGTCCTGTGCGCCGGCCGAATTCGAATACACCAGCGGCCGGCCATCCGGGAGGATGAAGGCGCGGTCAATCGCCGGCCCGGCCGGCGGGGCGATCGTGGTCAGCGCCGAGTCGGGCGTGCCATCGGCGAGTGCCCGGCGCAATTCCGTGCCGCCGGTCGTGCCGTTGGTCACAATCGCGAAGATGCGGCCGTCGGGCAGCGCATTGATGCTGCTCACGCTGCTGATGTTGGCGAAAGCCGCGCTAAATGGCGTGGTGGCCAGACTGCCGTCCGGCATCAGGTCGGCGAGGCCGGTGGGCGTCTGCGAACTTGCGACCGCCGCGAGCACGCGTCCCGAATTGGTGCGCGCAAAGGTGAACGGCAGGTTCACCGCTCCCCAGGTCTCGGCAGTGAACGGCTGCACGTTGCCCGCCGTGTCGAGCTTGATGAGGTTCGGCTGCGAGCGGAAGTTGACAAGGTCGAAGACGCCCGCGGCCACGTAACCGCCCGTCACCGGAACGACAGTGGAGAACGATGCGTTCGCGCTGGACGAGATATTGATCAGGGACGGGGAGGTAAACGACCCATCGGGCGAGCCGTCGGCGTTGCACACGCGCAGCGTCGTCTCGGCGGCGACAAAGCGGTCGTTGGCGAGGGGCGCCATCGAATTGACGAAGACCGTGTTGCCGTTGACCTGGGCGATCGTCGACAGGTTGAACGTGCGGTCGAGCGAGCCGTCGAGGTTGAGGCGGATGAACGGAATGTTTACCACCCCGTCCACCGTGAACCGTCCCCCGAGGACTATCTTGTTCGTCGACTGGATCACGATGCCGCGAATGCCGCTCGCCCGGGTGAAATTCCACGGGACAAAACTCGTGTCGGTCGTGCCGTCGGCGTTGAGCCGTGCGACACCGGGGACAGCAATACCGTTGAAGAAGCCGAAATCACCCGCCACGACGATCTTCCCATTGCCGTCGATGGCCGGCCGGGCCAGCACGCCACTGCTCGAGCCGTTCAGCGTCATCGTGCAGACATTAAAGTTGGGATCCAGCGTGCCATTGGCGTTGAATCGCGCCAAGCCGGCGCGGCCGGTGCCGTTGAGATTCGTGAAGGCACCCGCGGCGAGCACCGCAACGAATTGATTGCTGCCGTCGAACAGCGGAAGAATGCCGCGAATCTGCCCGGCCGAACTCGTGAGCAAGTCGTAGTCGTAGGGCGTAAACGAGAGATCGGGCGTGCCGTCGTTGGCAAACAAGGCGAGACGCCCGCGCGGCGGGGCGCCGACACCGCGTTGATAAGCGAGCGAGGCGAGGAAGCGACCGTCGGGCAACGCAGCGATGGCAAAGGCCGTGCCAAGATCGGCCGGGAATTTGTAATCGAACGCGTTGTCGCGCGTGCCGTCGGCGAGATACCGCACGAGCGAACCCGTGCGCTGCCGCAGCAACGTGGGCGATCCGGCATTGTTGCCTTGAACAATCGAACCATCGCTCAAAACGGCCACCCCCGCACCGGCTACCGGGCTGCTGAGCAAGGGCGGCGCAAATCCCTCGTCGAGCAGCGGCGAATGGATCACCACGGATGCCGCCGGGCTCGCCGTGCCGCCGGACGCGTTGGTGACAACGACATCGTATTGGGCGGCATCGCCGGCGGAAATATTGGTGAGCACCAGCGTGGGGTTGGTCTGGCCGGCGAGCGCGACGCCGTTCTTGCGCCACTGATAGGAAAGCGAGCCTGGGCCGCTGGCCGACACGGTGAGCGTCGTCGAGCCGCCCAGCGAAACCGCGGCGGAAACCGGCGGCGTCACGATCGCCGGTTTCCCGGAGACGGTGATGACGATGTCGGGCGAGGTCGTCGTGCCCTTTGAGTTGGTGAGGACGAGGTGATAGCTGCCCGCGTCGCCCGGCTTCACGCTGGCGATCGTGAACGGATCGCCGTTTGCCCCGGGGATCAGGACATTGTCCTTATACCACTGGAGCACGCTATCCTCGGGGCTGTCGTCATAGTCGACGCCGATCGTCACCATGCCCTGGGGATCGATCGTCTGGTTCGGCGATACCGCGTTGACGATCGGTTTCGTATTCACCGTCAACGAAGCGACGTTGCTCGAGATCGTGCCAAAGAGATTCGCGACATCGACCGAATAGTTGGCGCCATCGGAGAATTGCACCGGGTTGAAATTCAACGACGACGTGGTCGCACCCGGAATCTGGACGCCATCCTTCCACCACTGGTAGGTGATCGGCCCGGTGCCGGTGGCGCCCACCGACAATGGAACGTTGGCCGTGCCCGCGTCGACCGTGGTCGACTGCGGCTGCTGCGTGATCGCGATCGGCGAACCCGCCACGAAGTGCGCGACACCCCACCGGATGTCGCTGAAGTTGGCGAAGGTCGCGCCGATCGCGACCATCGTGCCATCGTCGAGGACGACGAGGCCGGTCGCGCTGCCGAGGCCTTCCGCGACGAGCGACGTGTCGCGCGTGCCGCTGGCCGAGTAGCGGATGGCGACGAACGAATTCGGGGTGCCGTTGGTGACGGAACTGAAATTACCGCGGACGACGATCTTCCCGTCCTCCTGCACGAGGAATCCGGTCACGGTGCTGCTTGGCCCGCCATCGCTGGGCACGAAGGCGTCGAGCGAACCGTCGGTCTGGCCGTTCACGCCGCTGTTGAGCCGGGCGATCCGCGTGCGGGTCGACCCGGCGAACGTCGTGAAATTGCCGCCGATCAGAATATGGCCGTCCGCCTGCACCGCCACCGCCGATGGCGCCGAGTTCGGCCCGCTGCCCACGGAGAACGAGGTGTCGAGCGAACCGTCGCTGGCATTGAGCCGGGCGACGAAATTCTCCGTCGTGGTGCCGATCTGGGTGAAACTGCCGACGACCACGATCTTCCCGTCGGCCTGGACCGCCGCGGCGACAACCGTGTTGTTGAACGCCGGCGGCACGAAATTCGCGTCGAGCGAACCGTCGGGCGCGACGCGCACCAGACCGCTGCGCGTAACACCGTTGTAGGTGAAGCTGGTGGCGCTGCCGAAGATCAGTTTTCCGTCGGGTTGCTCGATGAGGAAGGTCGGCGTGATGTTCGCGCCCGACCCCGGGTTGAACGAGGGGTCGAGCGTGCCGTCGGTTGCCTTGAGTCGCGCAATGCGGTTGATCGACGTGCCGCCGACGGCCGTAAAGCCGCCAACGATCGTCGCCTTGCCGTCGCCGCCGATCACCAACGCGTTGATATTTCCCGCCACGCTGGTGTTCGGCGTCGCGCCCGAGTTGTAGGAGCCGTCGAGGGAGCCATTGGACAAATTGAACCGGGCGATATTGAAGCGCGGCACGCCGCCCACTGAGGTGAAATTACCGGCGACGAGCACCTGGCCGTTCGGCAACGCGGCGATGGCGGTCGGCGTGGCGTTGGTCCGGATGGTCGGATTGACCGCGGCGTCGAGCGTGCCGGTGCTGGTGAAACGCGCCAGCGTCGCATGCGATGCATTGTTGACGGACGAGAAAGAGCCGCCCGCCAGCAGGGTGTTGCCAGTGGCATCGAAAGCGAGGGTGTTGACGTTCCCGTTGATCGCCGTGGCTCCCGGGTTGAAGCCCGTGTCCACCGCACCCGCGCTCGTCAGCCGCACCAACCGCGCAACGGCAACAGAGCTCACGGTCGCCACGTTGTTCACCGTCGTGAAACTCCCCGCCACGTAAATTGTGCCGTCGGTCGGACACGCGAGATCGAGGACCGTGTTGTTGAACGCGGCGAGACCCGCGTCGAAGGCGCCGGTGGAGGTGATCCGCGCGAGCCGCGTGACGGCGTTGTTGTTGTAGTTGAGGAACGAACCGCCGATGACGATCTTGTTCGAGCCATCGGTCGTCACCGCGATGGCGTTCACGGTGTTGTCGGCCCCGGCCGCCGGCACCCCGCTCACCGCTGGATTGAACGAAGTGTCGAGGGTGCCGTCGCTGTTGAGCCGCGCGAGCCGGTTGCGCGTCTGATTGTCCACCACCGTGAATGAGCCACCGATGAGGATCCTGCCGTCGCTCTGGAGCGCCGCGGCGTTGATGTTGCCGTTCACGTCGGCATAGAACGAGCCATCGAGCGAACCGTCCGCGTTCAACCGGACGATGCGGTTGCGCGTGAGATTGTTGAAGAACGTGAACGTGCCGACGACGACGACTTTGTCGTCGGCGGGCTGGACGATGACGGCGTTGACTTGGCCGCCCACGACCCCGGCGCCGCCATTGATACTAAACGTCGTGTCGAGCGACCCGTCGGCGTTGAGCCGCACCAGACGGCGCGTATCGGTGCCAACCGCCACCACCGAGATCGGCCCGGCGATGATGACCTTGCCGGCGTTGACGCCGATCGTCTGGGCACCAACGGCGAGCAACGGCGAGGCGCCGACGAGAGTTGGGGCGAAGGTCGGGTCGAGCGAACCATCGGTGTTGAACCGGGCGACCCGGTTGATCGTCGCGCTGGCCGTGGTGCTGTTGACAGTGGTGCTGACAAACCGGAAGTCGCCCGCGGCGATGAACTTGTTGTTCGGCGCAAAGGCGATCTTGTTGATCGTGTTCTGGCTGCCGGTGGCTTCGATGTTGACGGCGAAGTTGGGGTCCAATTGCAGACCCTGCGGATAGGAATTCGGAGCCACCGAGAGGAGGGCGGGCGCCGACACGGTCGTGTTGAAGCCGTCGCTGACCGCGACCGAATAGTAATCGGCGTCCGTGCGACTTGCGCCGGGGATCGAGTAGCCCACGGAGGTTGCGGTGGGGATAGGGACGCCACTGCGCAGCCACTGATAGGTGAGCGTGCCGGTGCCAGAGGCCTGAACAGAGAAATTTGCCGTCTGGCCAGCCGTGATCGAACTCGCCGCGGGCGGCGTCGAGATTGAAGGCGGAGCGGCATTACCCGAAATCGCGGAAGCGGCGCTGTCGACGGTGGTGCCGCCACCGGTGACGCGCACCCAGAAATTACGCGACTGGGTGATGACCGGCGTGACGAGAGTGGCGGAAGTGCCTCCCGCAACCGGCGCCGACGTGTCGCCACTGACGCCGGAATACCACTGATAGCTCAGCCCGGCGCCATTGGCAGTCACGGAAAGCGTGGCGGAAGTGCCGGGCGTGACTGTCGTGGTCGCCACCGGCTGGGTGGCGATGTAAACCGAGTCGGCCGCCGGGAGCGTCCGGACCGTGACACCGCCCGGCCCACTCACGATAAAACTACCGTTTCCGTAAGTCGCACTGGTGGTATTGAATTGATTGACGACCCCGCCGCCGGGACTCGTGGAGGCCCAGGCGCTGCCGTCACGAGAGAAGAATATCAGGGACGAATTGCTGGGGCCGCTGTGAACGGCGAGATAGAGGCCGTCGCCATAGGCCACCTTGTTCAAGGCAATGCCCGTGGTGCCGAGATTCTGCGCCGTCCAGTTGGTCCCCGCCGGCGAGGTGAGGACGACGCTATTGGCGCCGACCGCCACAAACCGTCCGCCGGCAAATACGACGTGGTTGAGCGCGGTGCCGACCGGGGAAGATTGCGCCGCCCAACCGGAGCCGGTGGAGGAAGTGTAGATGCCGCCGGCACTATCGACGGCGACGAAGACGCTGGCGCCATAGTCGATCGCGTTGATGATGGCATTGCCGATCGTGCCCGCGCCCGTCGTCCACGAGAGTCCGTCGGGCGAGGTCACATAGACGCCACCCGCGCCGGCGGCGACAAAGAGGCCGTTGCCGTAGGCCACCGCGGTGTAGTTGGTGGAACCGAACGTGCGGTTCGTCCAGATCAGCCCGTCGGGCGAGGTGAGGATCCGCCCGCTGTCGCCGACCGCCACGTAGAGACCCTTGCCGTAAGCAAGCCGGCGGAGCGCATTCGTCACGCCGCCCACCGCCGGCGACCGCAGCGCGGGCGTGCCGCCATCGGGGAACACCGCAATGACGCCGCTGTTGCCCGCGAGCACCAGCCGGCCTCCCGCGTAGATCGCATCATTGACGTTGGTCGTGAACAACGTGTCGCGGAGCGTCCACGAATTGACCGCGCCCGTGGGCGAGGTGAAGACCGCCCCCGCGAAACCGGCCATGACAAACTGGCTGTTCGCATAAACCGAGGCGTTCACGGATGACCCGTTGCTGCCGCTGTTGGCGGGAATGAAGGAGTTGTTCGTCCAAGTCGTGCCATCGGGCGAGGACACCGGGCTGCCGCCACCCGTGATGAAGAGGCTGTTGCCAAAAACGACGGTGTTGAGGTTGTTCGTCGTCCCCGAAGTCGCCGCCGACCAACTGGAGCCGGCGGCGTCGGAGGACACGAGAATCGTGCCCGAATTGCCGACGGCGACGAACTTGCCGGCGCCAAAAGCCGCGCCAAAAAGCGTGTTGGCGGTGCCGGAAGTGTGCGCGTTCCAGCTGGTGGTGTTGGTCGAGGTATAGATCGTGCCGTTCTGTCCAACCGCCACGTAAGTGAGCGTGCTGCCGCCGAACGCGATGCCCTGCAGGTTGACGCCCGAGGCGCCGAGCGACTGCGTCGTCCACACCGTCCCCGTCGGCGAGGTGAGCACGGTGCTGTTGAACCCGACGGCGACGAATTGCGTGCCGTCGTAAATCACGCCGCTCAATTGATTCGAACCCGACGTCGCTGTCGTCCAAGTGGCGCCGTTGTTGGTGGAAGTGCGGATCGTGCCGTTATCCCCCACGGCGACGAACGTGCCGCCGCCAAACGCCACCCCGCGCAGGCTGTTTCCGTTCAGGCCGATCTGCCGGGTCCAGGAGACACCGTTGTCCGAGGAGGTCAGAACCGTGTTGCCGTTGGCGACGGCGACATAGGTCGAATTCCCGTAGGCGAGCCCGTTGATGCCATTCGACAGATTCCCCGGATTGACCGGGGTGAAGGCATAGGCGGTGGTTGCCACGCTATCGACCGACCCGCCGCCGTTGGAAACCCGCACCCAGTAGTGCTCCGAGCTGTTGAGCGCCGGGGTCGTGTAATTGGGGTTGGTCGAAACCGGGGATGAAATGTCACCCGGCAGTCCGTGATACCACTGGTAGGCCAGCGGACCGGTCCCGGTCGCCGTCACCGAAAGATTCGCGCCGGAAGTGATCACCTGCGCCGCGATCGGCAGCGACGTGATAACGGGAGCAACGACCGCGTTGACGGTCACCGCCGCCCCGGCGCTCGTGGCCGGACTGCCGCCGGAGCCGCTGACGACCACCGTGTAGCTGCCGGTGGCGCCCGGCTGCGCGTTGGCCAACACGAGCACGGCGGCGGTGGCGCCGGCGATGTCGTTGCCATCCTTCTTCCACTGATAGGTCAGCGGGCCGGTGCCGGTGGCGCCGACCGAGAGCAGGAGATTCGATCCCGTGAAAGCCGTCTGGGCGGCGGGCGGAAGCGTGATCGCCGGAGCCGCCCCGGCGGCCGGCAGCGCGGATTCCATCAGCGTGCCGCCCTCGGCCGCGATGACGACTTTCCCGCCGCTGACCGCGATCGCGTTGAGGTTCTCGCCGAACGCGAGCTGGGTCACGCGGGTCCAGGTCGACGCGTCGGTGGTGGAGAGTGTCGGCGACTTGATGAACAGGCCCTGGCTGCTCGCGATGTAGTAGCCGTCGGGCAGATGCGTGATGTCATGATAGCCGTAACCGAAAGTATTGTAGTCGGTCGGCTGCGCGACCGGCAGCCAGGTCGTGCCATCGGTGGAGACCAGGACCGTGCGGTTATCGCCCAGCGCGAAGGCCGTGCCGTCGAGCACGCGCACGCGCTGGAGATTCAGGGTTGTGCCGCTGGTGCGGAGCGTCCAGTTGGAGCCGTCGGTCGAGGTATAGATCTTTCCCAAGTCTCCAACGGCAATGAAGAGGTTGCCAAACGCGGCCACGGACCGGAGCGAGCTGGAGAGGCCGCCGATGGAGCCGGTGTTCCAGCTGCTGCCGTCCGACGACGTGCGGAACCTGCCCTGGTCGCCGACCGCCACGAAGGTATTCTGTCCGTAAGCGACGCCGTTGTTCGAAAAATTGTCGCCCACGGGGTGATTGAGCCAGCTGATCCCGTCGGTGCTGGTCGCGATGTCGCCAAACCCGCTGACGGCGACGATCACCGAGGCGCTGGCGGCGACGCCGTTCGACCAGTTGGAATTTGGCAGATGACTGCGCACCCACGAAACGCCGTCGGCCGAAACGGCCGTGAGGCCGCTGCTCCCGACCGCCAGGAAATTCCCATTCGGCAGCGTCGTGAGGTCGATCATCCGATAGGCGCCGCCCGTGGCGCCGCGCGAGGTCCAGTTGGTCGTGTTGGTCGAGCTCCAGATTTCGCCGCCGCCACCCACGGCAACGAACGTATCGACGCCGTTGTAGGTCAGCGCAAACAGGGGCGTGTTGACCGGCAGCGGGTGGAAAGACCAACTGGTCAGGTCGGATGACACGTAGACGGAGTTGCCGTCGGTCGCGACGACATAGTTTGTGCCGTCATAGGCGACCGTGTGCAGCCAGTCGCCATTGCCGGTCACGTGGGCGGTCCAGCTGCCGGCGGTGCCGTCGGGCGAACTCAGCACCGAGCCGTTGGCGCCCACCACCACGAACTGGTTGTTGAGATAGACCACGCCGTTGAACTGTGTCGACGCATAGCCGCTCGGCGCCGCCACGATCGTCCAGGTCGCCGCGTCGGTCGAATGCAGGAGCGTGCCGTTCTGCCCGACGGCCACGAAGTGGCCCGTCGTGCCCGCGACGGCCTGGAGAGAATTGTTCGTGGGCGAAGTGGCGGCCGACCAGTTGGCGCCATTGCTGCCGTCCGTCGAGGTGTAGATCGTGCCGTTGCCACCGACGGCGACATATTTACTGCCGACAACCGTGACGCCGTAGAACCATTGCGGGGCGGATGCGCGCTGCGTCCAGACGGCGGTTGGATCGGCCGAGGTGAAAATCTTTCCGCTGCTGCCAACGGCGATGAATCGCGTGCCGTCGTAGGCGAGCCCGTAGATGGTCTCGACCGGCATCGGGTTCGCGGAGGGCGTCCAGACCGAACCGCCGGGCGACGTCAGCACGCGGCCGCCGACGCCGGCGGCAACGAACTGGTTCTGCGCGAAAATCACCGTTTGCAGCGTGCCGCCCGCAGGCAGCGGGTTGCGCCAGGCGAAGTTCGGGAAAGTGTCGCTGCCCGCGGCGGCGATGAAGAGCGCAAGGTTCCGGGTGTCGGTGCCGCCGGCGTTGGTCGCCGAGATCGTCACAGTGAACACCCCCGCCGAGGGCGTGCCGCTGATGACACCGGTGGCGGAATTAAACGAAAGGCCGGCCGGCACTCCACTCGCGCCATATCCCGTCGGCGAATTGCTCGCACCGATGTTGTAGGTGAACGGCACCCCGGCGGTGCCACTGGCGGTCAGGGAGCTGCCGATGACGGGAGCGCCAACGGACACGGTCACCGCGCTGCTCGTGGCGGGCGCGCCACCGGGACCGCTGACCACCACCGTGTAACTGCCGCTGGCCGCCGTTTGGGTGTTGGCCAGAATCAAGACGGCCGCGGTGGCGCCGGGGACATCGGTGCCGTTCCTCTGCCACTGATAACTCAAGGGACCCGCGCCGGTGGCACCGACCGAAAGCAGAACATTGCCACCGACCGACGCCGCCTGAGCCGCGGGCGCAAGCGTGATGGCAGGCGCGGCTGCAGCTGCCGGCAGCGCCGACTCCATCACTGTGCCGCCATCCCCGGCGACGACGACCTTGCCGCTGCTGACGGCGATAGCGTTGAGGTTTTCGCCAAAACCCAGCTGGGCGACCCGTGTCCACGTCGAGGCGTCAGTGGTGGACAGCGTGGGCGATTTGACGAACTGACCCTGACTGCTCGCGATGTAAAAGCCATCGGGCAGGTGTGTGATGTCGTGATAGCTATACCCGAAAGTATTGTAGTCGGTCGATTGCGCGACGGAAAGCCAGGCCGTGCCGTCAGCGGAGATCAGGACGGTGCGATTGTCGCCCACCGCGAAGACCGTCCCGTCGATCACCCGCACGCGCTGGAGGTTCTGCGAAGTGCCGCTCACGCGGGCCGTCCAGTTCGTGCCGTCGGGCGAGGTGTAGATTCTGCCTTGATCTCCGACGGCGATGAAAAGATTGCCGAGCGCGGCGACCGAACGCAGCGAATTGGTCAGACCGGCGATGGACGACGTGGTCCAATTGAAGCCATCGGTTGACGTGCGGAACGTGCCGTTGTCGCCGACCGTCACGAAACGCCCCTGGGCGAAGACCACGCCATTGTTGGAGACATGGTCGCCGACCGTGCGATTGACCCAGTTGCGCCCATCCGTGGTAACGGCGATATCCCCGAAGCTGCTCACGGCCACCGCCACCTGATCGGAAAGGGCGACGGCGTTCATCCAGTTGGAAACCGGTGTCACTAAACGTGTCCACTGCACCCCGTCGTCAGAAAACGCCACCGTCCCCGAGCTACCGACCGTCAGGAAGCCTCCGTCCGGCGTCGCAGCCAGATCCGCCAGGCGATTGGCTCCGCCGTTCGCCCCGTGCGAAAACCAGTTCTGGGCGTTGGCCGAGGTCCAGATTTCGCCGCCGCCGCCAACAGCGACAAACGTGTCGGAACCATTGTAGGCCAGCCCATTCCACGGGGTGTTCGTGGGCACGGAATAACGGGACCAATTGTCGAGATCGGTCGAGACAAGGGCGGCGTTGCCGTCGCCCGTCACCACGTATTTCGAGCCGTCGTAGACGACACTGCGCAGCCAGTCGCCGAACGGGTTCGTGTGCGCCGTCCAAGTGCCGGCCGTCCCATCGGGCGAACTCAACACCGAGCCATTGCTGCCGACGATCACGAACTGGTTGTTGACGAACGCCACGCCGTTGAGCTGCTGCGATGCATAGCCCGCCGGCGCAGCCACGACCGTCCAGTTCGTCGCATTGGTCGAATGCAGGATCGTCCCGTTCTGGCCGACGGCCACGTAATGCCCGGTCGTCCCGGCGACCGCCTGAAGCTGGTTGTTCGTGGGCGAGGTGGCGGCCGACCAATTGGCGCCATTGCTGCCGTCCGTCGACGCGTAGATCGCGCCATTTCCACCGATCGCAACATAATTGGCGCCGGCAACCGTGACGCCGTTGAGCCACTGCGGGGCGGATGCGCGCTGCGTCCAGACGCCCGTCGGATCGGTCGCCGTGAAAATTCGCCCGCTGCTGCCGGCGGCGATGAATCGCGTGCCGTCGTAGGCGAGCCCGTAGATGCTCTCGACCGGCATGGGGTTCAGGGAAGGCGTCCATATCGAGCCATCGGTCGATGTCAGCACGCGGCCGCCGACGCCGGCGGCGACGAACTTGGACTGCGCGAAAATCACCGTTTGCAAAGTGCCGCCCGCGGGGAGCGGGTTGCGCCAGGCGAAGTTCGGAAAGGTGTCACCACTCGCGGGGGACTGCAGGAGCCTGGCTGGACTGCTCGTGGTCGACGCCACCGAGTTGGTGATGACGACATCGTAGTTCGCAAGGTCCGCGGCCTGCACATTGGGCAGCACGAGCGTCGGGCTCGCCGCCGATGGATTGGAAACGGTGGAAATATTCGTCCCGTTCTTGCGCCATTGATAGGTCGTCGAGACCGACTGCCCGGCCGTCACGCTGATCATGGCCGTCGATCCCTGCACGACCGACTGCGAGAGCGGCGGCTGGACTGCGATCGAGGGCGGATTGTTTTCGTTCGCGGACCGGAGAATCGTGCTGTCGTTGCCGACGATGACCATGTAACCGTTGCCCACGGCAACGCCGCGCATCGTTTGGACCGCGGGGCGCGCTGACAGCGGGACATACTCCCAGTCGTCGCCGTTGTCGTGCGAGACGCCGAGCACGCTCGAGCTACCGACGAAATACCATGCGCCATTCAGGTAACGGAGACTGTAGGCAAATGTCGCACCCGGAAGATTGTCGCGCTGCCAGGTGGTGCCGTTGTCGCTGGAACGGAGGATAAACGCCCCGCCCCCGCTGCTCGTGCCCGAACCGATCGCCATCCAGATGCCGTTGCCATAGTCGACACCCCACAGCTGCCCCACGGTGCCGGGGTTGAGAGTCGTCCAACTATCGCCGTCGGTGGACGTGCGAATGACGATCGAGGTGCCGCCGTTGTTGTTGCCGCCGACAGCCATGAACCGGCCGTTGCCATAGACGACGCGGTTGAGGACCGAGCCGGTGTTGCCCGAGCCCGGGCTCGCGGCGGCGGTCCACGCGGTTCCGGTGCTTGATTTGAAAATCTTGCCGCCGGCCCCGACCGCCACGGCCACGGACGCGGACGCGGCGATACTATTGAAACCGCTCGCGCCAGAGATGGCTCCTGGGTCGGTCCAATTCTGTCCATCGCTCGACGTCGCAATGTGTGCATTGGCAGCCGCGAGGAATTGCGACCCAAATCGGGCGACTCCGCCGATGAAACCGAGGGCGGGCAAACTCGCACTGCGCGTCCAACTCATCCCGTCGGGTGAGGTATGAATATTGCCGGTGGCTGCGACGGCGACGAACTGGCTCGTCGTCGCATCCCAAATGACATCGTTGATGGTGTTGCTGTAGTCGGACTGAACCGAGAAGCTGAGTTCGGTGAGGGACGCCGCGGTAAAACTCGCGGCCGAGGTGCTCTTCAGGATGCGGCCGGCCTGGCCGACGATGTAGACGTTGGTCCCGTCGCTCTGAATGTCGTTGAGCGCGAGGGTCGTCGGACCCGGCGCCAGGGCGGCGGACCAGGTGATCCCGTTATCCGCGGAGGTCAGGACAGTGGCGTTGGCGCCAACCGCCGCCCACAAGGCGGTGCCACCAGAACCCGAGACTCGCGCCACGCTGAAAAGGTTGTTGGTATTCGCATTGGTCTGCTGGGTAAACGTGGCACCGTCCGTCGATGTGTAGATGATGCCACCATTACCGACCGCCACGAACGTGCCGTTGGCGAAAACGATCCGGTTGAAGTTGGCCGTCGGGGCCGAGGGCGAGAAAGTCACCGCACCCCATGATGTGCCGTCGGTGGAGTTCAACACGGTGCCGCTGGGGCCGACCGCGACGAACTTCGGCGCGCCGAACGCCACGCTGGTCAGCGCCAGATTAACCCCGGGGTGCACCTGCGTCGTCCAGGTGAGGCCGCCATCGGTCGAGATGCGCGCGACGGCGCTGATCGGCTTCGTCGAAAAATCGCCGCCCACGGCCACATAGCGTGAACCATCGGTGGCGATGCCCGGGTAGCTCTCGTTGGCTCCCGCCGGATAATGCGTCGTCCAGGTGAGCGTGGGCGCATCGGGCGCGGTCGCGATCTGTGTGAACCCGCCACCATAGAGATACTGGCTTTTCGCGGCGTCGTAGGTGACGTAGTTGAGCGCCTGCATGATGCCGCCGGACTGGCCCTGCCAGCTATTCCCGCCATCGGACGACGTGAGAATGAGCCCGCCTGCGCCAACCGCCACCAAGCGCGCCGACCCGATAGTCAGGGAATTAAGGCTGTTGCCTTGCGGAGTCGGATTGCGGAACGACCAATTGTGATAGGGCGCCGCCGACGTCTGGGTTACCAGAATGGGCTGCGATACCGTCGAGCCGTAGGCGTTGGATATCTCGAGCGTATAGGTGCCAAACTGGCCGGCCGCGAGATTGGCCACGTCAATTGTGCTCACCGAGGTGCCATAGTAAGGACCGTCGAGCCCGACGCCGTCGCGCTTCCATTGCATGGTGAACGGCGTGGAACCGACTACGTTGGCGAATAGGCGGGCGGTTCCACCCATCGGCGCATAAAGAAACGGTTCGGATTGACCGGTGATCGACGGGGGATCATCCGTGATCGCGACAACGGCCGTGCTGCTCGTGACATTCCCCGAGCCGTCCGTGACAATGACGTCGTAGTTGCCGGCGTCGGCAACCTGAGGATTGGAGAAATTGAGCGCGGACGTGGTGCTGCCGTCTCCGTTCACCGTGGTGACTACGCTGAGGAAAGTCCCGGTGACCACACTCCCCGTGTTCTTACGCCACTGAAACGACAGCGATCCGCTCAATGGCGTAGCCCTGACTGACAGCGTGATGTTGTTGCCGCTCGAAACGGTGGCGGCGAAGGGCTGGCTGCTAATCGTCGGCGCCGCGCGCGTTTCGCTCGCGAGCAGACCGAGGCAGACGAGGGCGAGGCGCGGAAGCAAAGAACGCGTTTTCATGTGGGTCGCTGGAGAACTGGAGTGGGAAGTAAAAGTGGAAACCGGAAGGAGTGCCTGGACTGGTCCGACTACGGCGGGGAATGAATGCGAGTAACGGCGTCGTCTTCACCCGCGCGGCCGCCAAGGTGGTTCGTGCTGCATCGCGTTCGGCTCGTCGCCCGAGCAATTCGCCACCACGACCGGTCCGCATCGCCACTCAAAGCCATTTGGTTCACCTCACCGCCGCTAAAAATTCCGGCTTCAACCGATGCTAACGCAGAAAATCCGAAGGCTGCTTTCATCGCTGGGAAGGTGCTGGATGCCGCAGGGCTGGGTCCGACCTCACGCCAAAATAAGGGCAAAACCCCTTGTCTCGGTCGCGGGGCGTTGGTGGGAGACGCCTTTGCTATTAATTAACTGTAAAGATTCAACAGATTCCGCGTGTCGGACGTAGGTATTAATACGGATAAGACCCAAACCGCTATGAGGTTTAACACCCAAGCCGGCTCCTCCGCTGAGGCGCTCCAATCTGCACGCCCGGGAATGCTTGGAATGCGGATTTTGCATGGCCCTATCATAGCGGACCGACCAGCCGAAATGCGCGGGAAAGTATGAAATCGGATCGGGAAGAACCCCCGGGTGACCCGGCGATTTTCCCCGGTTTGACCAATGAACAGCCTACGCCACCCTCACGCACTCAAGAAGCCGGATTTGCCCACGACAACTGCCTCGTGCCGAGCAAACCCCGTCCAGTCGCCGGAGGTCGATCATCCTGGCCCACGGCACGCACCCTCTTTCTGCGCGGCGCTCGACGCGGCGCCGTTCGGCCCGTCTACGGCGCCTCGACGTAGCCGTGCTTGATCGCGTAGCGCACCAGACCCGCCGCCTCACGGATGCCAAGCTTGTCCTTCAGGCTGGCGAGGTGGTTGTGCACGGTCTTCAGCTCGAGACTGAGATTGGACGCGATCACCTTCGGGCTCTCGCCGCGCGCGATGCCGCACAGCACCTCGCGTTCGCGCGGCGTCAGGTTCACCGCGATGGCCTGCGCCTGGCTGCGCATCGATTCGACGAGCAGCCGCGAACTGGCGAGGCAATAATAACTCTCGCCCGCCAGCACCGCGCGGATCGCGTCGCACAGGATCTTGAAGTCGGACCGCTTCATCACGAACCCGTGGATCCCGAGTCCCACCGCCTCGCGCACGAGGTGCTCCTGCTCGTTCGCCGACATGCAAATCCACCGGGTTCCGGGCAACGACGGCCCGGCGTTGCGGACGATGTCGAATCCTCGCCCGTCCGGCAGCATCCAGTCAATGACCGCCAGGTCCGGCTTTTCGCGCAGGCAGACGGCGGCGCCATCCGCCGCCGTCGCGCACTGCCCGACGACCTTCAGTTTCAGTTCTTCCTCGATCAGGTGCGCGAGCATCTGTCGGACGAGGGCGTGGTCTTCAACGATGACGATACGAGCGGTGCGCATGCGAATAAGTCAGGGTAGCACAATTTTCCCCGCGATTTCCCGGGAAGAACTTCGTTTTGAGCTGGGGCTTTGTCCCAAGTGACGAAAAGCCCTGTTGTCACCACTTGGGAAAGCGGACTCGACCTCGGTCAGGGTTGATCGGTCGTCTCGTTAAGGTGAAACTGCCGATAGCCGCTGAACGCTGCTCCACCACGCGTCTTGCCGGAGAACGTGAGCGGGGTCGCTCCATCCATGTTGGCCTTGTTGAATTCCAGCGTGGCGCAACCGTCCTCGTAGTTGATGCCCGCGACGCGCACTGCAATCAGGATGGCGCCGGCTTTGCCCGCCGAGGTGTCATCGAGTTTGGTGAGGTCGATCGTCTCCGTGCTCGTTCCGCCGCTGTCCACATCGGTAAGGGTAAGCGTCGCCTCGCCCTTGACGGGTGGTGTAGCCGAGGGCGCAGCCTTCACGTAGTGAAACGTGCATTCGAACGTCCGATTGGGCGGGATATCGCCGTCGCGATCGACGCCACCGTAGTTGGCATAGTTGATGTCGCCGCCGAACGGATCGAGATATCCGAGCAGGTGCGCCCGATTGACATCGTAAGGCCGCGGCCATTCGAGAGCTTCGACCGTCAAATTTCCGGTCTTGCGTAAAGCATCCGGATCGTTCGACGGCGCCTTGGAGTTCAAGGCGCTCAGCTTCAGGGTAAACTTCACGTCAGCGGAGTTTTGGAGCGTGTAAGTGTCCGTCGTGTAGCGCTCCGTCTTCAGATTGCCTCCCGCCGGCTTGTTGCTCAACGGACTGTCACCGGCGAACACCTGCATCGCACCGGCGCTCGTGAGTTTCACCACCAGCAGGGCGGCAGCCTTGGCGCCAAGCCCGTAATAAAGCGTCGGGCAATAAGTCTGGGTCGCGTAGGCCTCGCACTCCGCGACGCTCATGCAGACTTCGTCGGCGGCGAGCTTGGAAGCGGATACCGTATTAGTTTTCGCAGTTGCAGCCTTGGCCGCACGTTTTCCACGAGTGGATTTTTGTTTCTTCATGTTGATCGCTGTTTGAGGTTGATGGTCGTTCCCGGCGGCTTACGCAGCCGACGGTGAAAACGGGGCGTCCGCCGGTGCGGCCCAGCGGTCTAGGACTCGCTCGCAACGCGTCCAAAAGGCCAACGCCGTCGGCCCATTCGCGCTTCCGGCCGCTTGCTCCAAGCCGGCGCACGTATCGAAGAGTTCGTCGTCACGAACTACGACTGCACTATTCTTAAGGTGGTGCGCCATGACTCTCACCCTTTGCCAGTCCCGGTTCGTTACCGCCTCGGCCAACGCCACACGCTGATCGGGAAGCTCATTCCGAAACTGGCGCGTCAGTCGTTCGCGCAACGCCTCGCCGGTGCGAAAAGGAAGCGTGTCCGTCTCCGGCCCCGAGGCACTGCCTGCCACGGCGGCGGCCAGATCGCCCAATGGCACCGGTTTCGTCAGAAAAACATCCATGCCCGCAGCCAGCGCCCGCGCCCGGTCGGCGGCACCCGCGTGAGCACTCACGCCAACGAGACGCAATGCGCGTCCTCGTCCATCCTCCGCTCGCAATCGTCGAGCCACTTCCGCGCCGTCAGTATCAGGCAGAGCGAGATCTAGAACCACGACATCAAACGCGTCGGTCGCTGCCTGCGCGAGCGCCTCGGAGCCGTTTCCCGCCGCGGCACACAATGCGCCCTGCTCCGTGAGAAAGGCCACAAACAACTCTCGCACGAGCGGATTGTCGTCAACCACCAGCACCCTATGCCCTCGCAAAGCCGCGGCTGGCGTTTCGATCCGCGTATTCACCGGTCCTTTCGTCGTCTGCGTTCGAATGGTCGCGATGAAGCTGCATCCGGTCGCGCCATCGCTCTGGACCGTTAGATTGCCGCCCATGGCCCGACACAACGCCGCGGACAACGCGAGGCCCAACCCGGAGCCCTCCTTGGTCGCCGTGGCTTCCAATCGAGAAAAGGCCGAAAACAAGCGGGCCTGCGCTGCGCTTGGAATGCCGGGGCCCGTATCACGCACCACCAAAATGATGTCTGCCGTCCCTTTGTTTCCAGGCTCCGATCTGGCGCTCAGAGTGACGCCGCCACAGTCCGTGAACTTTACGGCGTTGCTCAGAAGATTTGTGACGATTTGGCGGAGTCGTTCACCATCGGTTAGCACCCAGGGCGGTATGCTCGGGTCGACGAAGCATGCGAAGTTGAGTCCCTTGGCCTCCGCCCGGGGACGGAAACTTTCTGCAGTTTGCGCCACGACGTCGGCAGGCTCGACAGCTTTGGGTGAAAGCTGAAACGCCCCGGCTTCCACCGCGCCCAGGTCGATCAGGTCATTGACGAGCCGGGTCATCAACTCGCCCTGCTGGCGCAGTGATCCCAGCCAGGCAGACGCCTTCGAGTCGTCCGCCACGCGCTGGCGCAGGAGCTCACTGTAGCCAAGAAGGCTTTGGATGGGCGTGCGCAACTCATGGCTCACCTTGGCGAGAAACGCGCTCTTCAGTTGATTCGCGGCTGCCGCCGCGTCCGCATCTCGCTGCGCGGCTTCACGCTGGCGCTCGCGCTGGCGTTGGCGCCAGTTAACAACGAGGAGAGCACCTCCCAAAGCAACGATGACAAAGGCCAGCAACCGCGCCTGCACTTGCGCCGCCACCCAATGTTCAACGTTAAGATCGAGGGCCAGCCATCCCAGCATTTGCCCCTGAAGTCCGATCAGGGGTGCGCGCGCCTGCACGACAGCGCCGTAGTAAAAATCGACCGGACCCAGCACGTCAGCGCTGTGCTCCGCCCACGCCCGCCAGATTTCTCTCGTCGGTCGGCCAAAAACCCCAACATCCGAGGCGTTTCCTGGCAACCGCGTCGAATAGCAAAGAGCCGCCATCCACCCATCCCGCATCGTAATGATGGCAGCCCATCGGACATCAGGATTGGCCAGTTCGATATCCGTCAAATGCGTGGCTATCGGCCCCAGAATTCCACTGCCCAGATAGCGAGATGTCGCAAACGGTATTTCGCGCCCATCGCTGTGCGTGCGGCCGCGTGAAATCTTGTCGAAGTGAAATTCCTTTCCCAATATTGTTTGCAGCTTCTGTCGATCAATCAGTCCCGCGCTGACTAACGTCCTCGATTGCAGGTTGCGCTCGAAGTTGGCGCGCGCCCAGCGACCCATGATGGCAGCCACAAACACTCCGGCGAACAGCCATAGCACCAGGCTGCGCACAAGCTGGCGCCATTCTTCGGGGTCCCCCTCGTCCGTGATCTTTCCCGCCTGCGTGATCCGATAGAGATCGAGCACGATCACGATGATCGCGACCAACCCGCACGCGGCGGCCCACGGACCGAAGTTGCTTATCTCAGAAAACCGGTGTGGCTCTTTAAATCGTTCGGCTAACGGGCCTGCCGTTCCAAACCAGACCGACAACGCCCATGCCGCCAAGGCCACGCGTTCACCACGCATTCGTCCCGCTGCCACGGCGGCCGATCCGGCACTCAAGAGCCCCGCGATCACCCACGCTCCCGGCTCCGGGTAGGCATACCTAAGCACCGCGACCAGCAAAGCCGTCGAGGCAAGGACCAATCCTGCGAGCCGAGACCGATTCTTCTTTCTCTGCGCGGCAACCACCCACCAGCAACCGGTCGCGGCCAGTGCGTAACACCCGCCCAGCGCGAGGTCCCACGCGAGCCACGGCGCAATCGAAGGCTGCACCTCAACCGGCGTGACCATCTGCGAAACCTCCAGCGCCGCCGTCAGAAATCCCGCGACTGCGGCCCATGGCACCCACAAAAACATGCGGGCCGGCCTTCCCAGACGCCACCACGCGATCAGCAGCAGGGCCCAACCCAGCGCCACCAGGAACCAGAGGTAATCCTGCTGATAGACGAGCCAGCGGAAAGGGCCGATCGCATCCATGGTCTCCTCAAGGACGGCGCCCGCCGCGGGCGAGCCAGAGAATCGACGGCGCGAACAGGTAGGTGCCGCCCAGTCGCTTTACGACGGCGGGCACGGGATCGAAGGTTACCCGGCCGAATTTCCATTTTCCGCCCAAGCCACCAAACAGCAACGGGTCCGATTGCCCTGCGCCGCTGGATGGAAAGCTCGTGTCCCAGGCCCAGGAGTTGTGCAACAGCTCAAACTGGCCGCTGAGGTCGCGCATGAAAGCCATGAACATCAGCCCGACGCCGGTGGACGGCCACACGGGGGCTTGGTGGTTTGCGATCGCCGCCTCGGCCGCCGGCAACAGGCCGGCCGGATCGTAAGCCATGCCGCGCCGGACGAGTTGCGCCCCGATGATTCCTTTCTTGTCGAAGCTCCTGACTTGGTCGACCCGCGGGTTCATTTTCCTGATGTGCGCGTGAAAGGGGCACCCCTTGCCGGCGCCGTCGTTCTTGAAATCGAAAATATTCAACTCCGGGGGAAACGCGCCGCCAAACGGCACGTTGAGTTCGAGGCCAAAGAGTTTACGCACCACTTCGGGGGCGCCTGGCAGGTTGAAAAGCACCGTCTTCAGCGGATCACCCGCACGATTGCGTCCCGCCAAAAGAGGTTCGGCCAGCACGCGGGCGTGGGTTTCATCGATCGTCGCCTGCTCCATCATCGCCTCCACCATCGAGTCTTCGTAGGCGCGGAACCGGGCCACATCCTGTTCGAATTTGAGCAACGCCACGAACGACCCGCCGGCAAAGGCCTGGCTCTGGTCCTCGCCAATGAAGACGTCCTCCATCGCCAGATCGATCCATTCCCACGGCTCGGGATCGCCGGGGCGCACATCATCGCGCTCTGTGTCAAAAAAACGGGTCACGCTGATTCCATCCGCGAACCCAAACGCCTCGCGTGGACGGCCGCGCTCGCCGGCAGCCGCGCTCGTGCGCCAAGTCGTGCATTCTTGACGACCGTCGGTCACCTTCTCGCCGCGATGACTCGCGTGCTCGAGCCACGGGATGAATTCCTTGTCCAGCTTATCGTCGAGGGTCTTCTTATCGGCACATGCCAAAAGAAAGACGCCGTCGAAATCCTCGGTGAACGGCGCGCTCCAGTCCTTCGTCAGGTCGGCCTTGCGCTGCGCGAACTTGTCGCCTTCGAGCCCCACCTTCAGTCCACGACTAAATGGTTCCGGCCAGTTGTAGCTAAAATCGCTGAAGGGCGGCACCCGGCCCTCTCCATCGATAAACCCCAATTTGGCCAACCCGGCCTTCGACAGCATCAAGCCCCCGATCACTTGTGTCGTTGCCTTGAGGATGATTTTTTTGGCCTTCTTTCTTTCCTCATCCGTGAATCTTACTTCGCCGAACAATTCCTCCCGCTCGAACAACTCGATAAACGGGCGGGCTTGGATCCAGTTCTCGGTCTGAGTCGTCTGTGCGGACGCCGTGGTCACCCATGGTGTCGATCCGTCCGGCGGGTTCACCGCATCGGAAAGAAGCTGGCGGCTCTGTCCTTCGTTTCCGGCAAAGCGAAAAAATATCAGCCGCTGATGATCGCGCCCGTGTCCCTTCAAGATGTTTCCCTGCACCGCGTCGAAAAATCTCCGGGTCTCCGGAGGGATGCTCCCGATCCCCGCGGTCGGGAGCGGATTGCGGCGGTTGGGATCGGGATCGGGCAACGGCAGACCGGGAAACGCCGGAAAAGACGGCGCCAGGCCCGTCGACGACACAGCTCCGCCTCGATCTTCAAAAGAGTTCATTCTTTGGGTGGAACACGATGGAACCCGGGGTTGGATTCCTGCTGGGACCGGGAAGAACTACGGCGCGGCGTCATCGAGGCGAGTTTAATATCCCACAACGTAACACCTTCCGGCGCCCATCCGCGCGGGACGATGTCCCCGTTCCCCCGGGAAAAAACCCCGGATCGGCTTGCACGTCATCCGCGCTTCGATTTCTCGCGCCGTCGCTGGCGCGCGGCTCACTCCGCTGGCGCGGTGAATTGAAACGGGATCTGCACCTTCACCTCGGTCGGCCCGCCCCCGCGCCGCGGCACCTTGAACACCCACTGCGTCACCGCGGTCGCCGCCGCCCAGCCGAATTCCTCGTGGGTCGACGATACGACCCGCGGCAGGCGCGCCCGGCCGTCGCGGTCGATCACAAAATCCACGATCGCCTGCCCGGAGGGCCGGCCGCTCGTTCGCAACGCCGCGGGATAGCCCGGCGCCACGCGGTAAAGCGGCGCCGGTTTTTCATCGAGGCCCGCGCCCCCGCGGATTTCGCCGACGCGGGCGAGCCGCACCAAGCGCACCAGCGGGTCGCTGGATTCGCCCGGCGCGGCGTCGACCGGCACGGCCTTGAACTCGGCATGCTTCACGAGCGCCACCGCGACCGGCTGGCCGTTGCTCACCGCGGGGCGGAAGCTCCACCCCTCGAGCGCCGCCACCAACGCGCGGCCGAACTCCGGCCGCGTCGCGTCGCGCACCCGGACGTCCGTCACGGTGCCGCCCGGTTGCACGGTGAAATCCACGCTCGCGCCTCCCCCTTCCCCATCGAACAGCGCCTCGAAGGGCCACACCGGATCGACCACAAACACCGGGAGGGGACAATCGGCCGGGGCGGTGCCGTCGGGCGCGGTGATGCCGTTCGCCGCCAGCACTTCCGCGGGCTTCGCGGCGACGGCGTCGAAGGTGGCTTCGCCCTGCATCTCGCCCGCCACCGGCAGATCGCCCTGCATCCCCGGCGAAAATTCCCACCGGGAAAAAGCCGCGAGCACCGCCGGCACGAAATCGGCGTGCGAGGCGGAGACCACCCGCAATCCCGAGGCATGGCCGGCATCGTCCACCCGGCAGATATATGTGACCGTTCCCGTCAACCGCCGGTCCGCCAACGACGCGGGATAGTCGCCCAGCGGCGCGGACTTCAACACGGCGGCGGTGCGGGGCGCAGGCCGGATGTTCACCACAACGCTTGGTGGCGGCAGCATTCCCGGAGGCCAGCTCCTGGCTCCTTTCGCTGCATCGAAGCTGAGCGGCACGTCGAGGCACATCGGGATTAGCTTCCAGTTCTCGATCGCCGGGCTGAATGTCCACTGCTTCACCGCCGCGACCGCCGCCTCGCCCAGCCGTGGATCGGAAGTCTGGAGCGACCGCGCCGACGTCACGTGGCCGTTCTCGTCCACGACGATGCGCACGGTCACCTTGCCGCCGGCCTTTTCCGCCAGCGCCTCGGGCGGATAGACGGGTGGCGTCCACGTTTGGACCAGCGGCGGTCCGTCAACCAGGGCGTTCTCCGGGTGCGCCGCCGGCTGGGCGGCCCTGGCAGTCACCACCAGGGCGGTGACGCTCACCAGAAATCCAAAATGATGGCGGACTGTTTTCATCCGGGGTCTGGAGGCCGGGCCACGTCACTGGCCCAGGCCGAAGGTGATGGGCGTCCGCATGATGGTGTCGACCGGGCGGCCGTCTTTCATCCCTGGAGAAAACTTCCACTCGGCAACGGACTGCACCGCGGCGCGGGCAAATTCCTCGTTCGTCGCCGCGACCGCCCGGGCCTGCTGCACGTTGCCGGCGCGATCGACGATGAACTCCACGACCGCCTGGCCGGCGATGCCCGCACGACGCATCTCAAATGGATAGATCGGCCGCGTCTGCATCCGCGGCCTCGGTTGCCGATCGAGCCTATTGGGCTCGTAGGCGTTGGCCGCGAGATCCAGCGGCGGCCCCAGTTCGGCCACAGCGGGGTTGCCGGCGGGCGCGGTCGCACATCCAGCGGGCAGCAAAAACAACATCGCGGAAGCCAGCATGCCGCACGCCGGTAAAAACGGTCGTTGGGGTTTCATGGAGCTGAAGCTCGCCCCAGCTTGGCCAGGACGCGGGAGCCGGCGAGAGCGAAATGACGCGCGCGGCCGGGCGCCACGCTCCCGGCTCAGCCCTTGCCGCCGCGCAGCACGACGAGGTGGTCGACGCCGTCGGCTTCGAACTCGCGCCAGTAGTTGTCCTCGAGTTGCTCGAGCTTTTCCTTTTCGTCGTCGCTCAACTCATCGGCCAGCTTGGTCGCCCCGAGTTCGTGGCGCAGGTCGCGTTCCGCCAGCCGCGCCACCAGCTCGCCCCAGAACGCATCCTCGACGAACTGGTCGATCTTTTCGCTCGCGGGCCCCGCGGTGATTTTCTCGTTGGGAAAAAACTCGCCGTTCACGTCGCTCTCGACGAGGTCCGCGCAGCCGAGGGGCGCCGCGAGCGCGAAGACCTTTTGCGCGATGCCCGCGTAGCGTTCGGGCATCGTCGCGGGATCGTCGGGCCGCGCGCCCGCCACCCAGAGACCGAGGTGGGAGAGTTCGAGGAGCCGGGCGTATTCCTTGGGCGTGAACGAGACCTTCATCCCGCAAGAGAGGATGCATCGCCCCGCCGCGCGCAAGGGCGGAGTGCGGCGCCGCATTTGTCCCGGCACCGGCCAGCGGTCCGGGGCCGGCCCTGTCCGGCAGTTGACCCGCCCCCGGCGCCGGGCTTGCATGGCCGCCGCGCAATCCCACCCCGATGGCCGAGAAGAAAACCGCCGACCAGTGGTTCGCCGAGTATGGCGAAAGCCACCAGCATCACGCCAACGAGCTGATCCACTGGATCTGCGTGCCCGCGATCTTCTTCTCCGTGCTGGGCTTCATCTGGTCGCTCCCGACGCCCGCGGACTGGGACATCACGCTGCCGTGGTTCAACTGGTCGATTCCGGCGATTATCGCGGCGACGGCGTTCTACGTGCGGCTCTCGCCCGCCCTCAGCGTGGGTTTGTTGTGCTTCATGGCGCTGTGCTACTGGCTCCTCGAACTGGTCGGGTTGTTCACGCCTTGGCGGGTGTGGCAGGTCTGCCTCGTCGTCTTCGTGGCCGCCTGGATCGGCCAGTTCGTCGGTCACCGCATCGAGGGCAAAAAGCCCTCGTTTTTCAACGACATCGTTTTCCTGCTCATCGGCCCCGCCTGGCTGATGAGCATGGTCTACCGGAAATTCGGCCAGCGTTACTGAATCGTCCCATGCACCTGAAACTGCTCTGCTCGCTCGCTCTTGTCGCCGTCGCAGTCCGCGCCGCGCCTCCCGCCCACACGGAGGTCTCCATCGCCGGCGAAAAATTCCTGATCAACGGCCGCCCGACCTACGCCGGCCGCGTGTGGCAGGGTGTTCCGATCGAGGGCCGGCTGCTCAACGCGCGGCTCGTGCAGGGCGTGTTCGACGATCTCAACCCCGCGACGCGCGGCCGCTGGGCCTATCCTGACACGCACGCGTGGGACCCGGATCGCAACACGCGCGAGTTCGTCGCCGCGATGCCCGAGTGGCGGCGGAACGGGCTGATCGCCTTCACGCTCAACCTCCAGGGCGGCAGTCCCGAGGGTTACTCGAAAGGGCAGCCGTGGGAAAACCCCGGCTTCACCGCCAGCGGCGCGCTGCGCCCGGATTACGCGGCGCGGGCGGCGCGGATTCTCGATCGCGCCGACGAACTCGGGATGGTCGTCATCCTCGGGATTTTTTATTTCGGCCAGGACCAGCGGCTCGCCGACGAGACGGCGGTGACTCGCGCCGTCGACGGGACGGTCGACTGGGTGTTCGCGCACGGCTGGCGCAATGTCGTCATCGAGATCAACAACGAAACCACGAACGGTTACGACCACGCGATCCTCCGGCCCGACCGTGTGCACGAATTGATCGAGCGCGTGCACGGCACCGTGCACGACGGCCGGCGGCTGCTGGTCAGCACGAGCTACACCGGACGCCGCGTGCCCGACGACAGCGTTGTGCGCGTGGCGGATTTCGTCCTCGTGCATGGCAACGGCGCGGCCTCGAACCCCGCGCTCATCGCGCAGATGGTCCGGCAGACGCGCGCGCTGCCGTCGTGGCACCCGATGCCGATCGTGTTCAACGAGGATGACCACTTCGACTTCGACAAGCCCGACAACAACTTCGTCGCGGCGCTCCGGGCGGGCGCGTCCTGGGGCTACTTCGACTACCGGATGAAGGACGAGGGATTCGCCGACGGCTATCAAAGCGTGCCGGTCGACTGGGGCATCGATTCGCCGCGCAAGCGCGCGTTCTTCGCGAAGCTCCGCGAAATCACCGGCGGGTTGCCGTGAGCGCGCCGTGGCATTTTCCTGTTTCCCGCCGCAGTGCCGGGTAACCCAATAGGTTGCTCCGCTTCGGCACTGCTCGGTCCGGGCACGAGGCCGGCGGGCGCTACCCGACTTCAATCACCGGCCGGCAGAAGGCGCCCGAGCAGCCGGGCCAGTTCATCGGGAGCGCCCAGAATTTCAACGGTTGGGGCAGCGCGAACACCTCCGCGGGAAAACGCAGTTCCTCGACGACCCACACGCCCGCGCCGAGCAGGATCGTGTGCGTCTCGGCGTTGAGCGGCCCGCTCCCGCCAATCGAGTAATGGTCGATGCCAACGCCGCGCACGCCATGCTCGAGCAGCCAGCGCGCCCCGTCCGGCGAGAGAAACGGCGAGTGCTTCAGCCACTCGTCGGTCTTCGCGCGCTTCTCGCCCCAGCCGGTCGCGAGCAGCACGATGTCGCGCGTCGTCACGCCCTTCAGCTTCGGCGCGAGCATCGCCGGCGTGATCGCCGCATCGGCCGCCAGCCCGCGCAGGTCGGCGATGCGCGCGAGCCCGGCGAAACCCTCGAGCGGCAGGTCCGTGATGCTTTTGTCGCCGGCGATCTTGTGCAGTGGCGCATCGAGGTGGCTGCCCGTATGCGTCGCCAGCGCAATCTCCTCCATCCGCCAGCCATTAGCGGGGTGATCGGCCGTCCGGCGGAACGACACCGGCGGGTGCACGGGACAGTTCGGCGCCTGGTCGAAGAGCGGCTGCGAGAGGTCGATGAGTCGCACGCGCCGAGTCTGGCACGTCAGCCGTCGCCGTGCAACTGTCCGTTAATTTTCGTTGAGCGTGAAAACGACCGGCACCTGCATCCGGGTGTTGACGGGCGCGCCACCTTTCCGGCCGGGCCGGAATTTCCACTGGCTCACCGCCGCAACCGCCGAGGTGGCGAACTCCTCGTGCGTGAATTTCACGGCGTGCGCATTCGCCACGTTGCCGTTGGTGTCGACGATGAAGTCGATCGTCGCCTCGCCCGCGACGCCCTTCTTGCGCAGGGCGAACGGATACTCCGGCCGGGCTTGCGACCGCACCACCGGGACCTGATCGAGCTGGCTGATATCGTAGATTCTTTCGCCGTTGAATTCGGCCGCGGCTGGTGGCTCCGCCGACGCCGGGCTTGCGGCGGCAACGGGCTGTGCCGCGACCGCCAGTGCAGCCGGCTCCGCGGTGGCAGTCGCGACGGGAGCGAGCGAGACGATTTCGCCGGTCGGAAGCATCTTTTGGCCCGACGCCTGGAGGCGCTCGTTCACCACATCCAACGAAATCATGTTTTGGTGCAAAGCGGCTTTTTCGTCGGCACGCTTTCGCAGCAGCTCGGCCTCCCGGTCCGCCGCCTGCGCGGCCAGCCCCGCGGCCTCCGCCTCGTGTTTCAACTGGTCCGCCCGCTCGACCACCCCGGTCGGCACCGGTTGGCGGGACGTTCCGCCTTCCGCCGGAACGACCGCCGCGGTCGCACCGGGCTGCGCGATGGCCGCGATCCTTACGACCCCGTCATCCTCCCCAAAGGTGTAGCCGGCGGGCGCGAGCACCGCGTGAAAAATCTGCCGCCACGTGACGTTGTTGAGCTTGATCGTTGTCTTCCCCTGCAGCGCGTCGGGCATGACGACCTTGAGTTCAAAGAGATTGGCGACGTTGGAGAGGATCTGACGGATTTCCTCGTTGGGGAAATCAACCGAAAGCGTCGGCTCCACCGCGCGCGCCTTCGAAACCGGAACCGCAGCGAGGGCCGGCGCGGCGCCGACCGCCCGGACCCCGGCCGCACTCGCCGGCAACGGCTGCGCGGCAAACGAGCCGGTGTAACCGCTGAACGCGAGCAACAGCGCGCCACCCGCCAGCACCACGCCGCGCAGCCACGGCCGGTCGGGGCGCGCGCCGTGCGCGAGGATGTTCTTGATCCGGGTGATCACGGGCGGCGTCGTGGCACCGGCCAAGCCGGGTTGCGGCACCCCGAGCGCGTAGCGGACCGTCTTCACGATGCCGCCGGCATACGTGTCGGGATCGCCCGTGATCTCGAGCACGCGTTCGTCGCACGATTGCTCGGTCTCGAGGCCGAGCCGGCGATTCAACAGCCACACTACGGGATGGAACCAAAAGAGACTCACAAAAAACGCCTGCAGCGCGCTCCAGAGATTGTCGCGCCGGCGCCAGTGCACGAATTCGTGAATCAGGACCGACTCCAGTTCCCCGGGCGCCAGTGTCGCCTCCAACCCGCGCGGGAGAACGACCATCGGCGAGCAGACCCCCAGCAGGCCCGGGCCGCGGTCCGCCGCGACCATGGCGCAACGCGGCGCGGCGCGCAATCCGCTCCGGGCCGCCGCCGCGGCGATCGGTGCTTGCAGCACGGCGGGCACGGGCGTCATTTCCGCCCGAATGCGCCGGCGTAAAATCGTGCCGCGAACGATCCACGCCGCCAGCATCCCGCCAAAGCCCAAAAACCATGCGCCGGTGACGAGCACGCCGGCCGTCACGGGTGAAGCTGCGCCGCCGGGCGGGGCCGTCACGACCAACGCCGGCAGCAGCCTCGGTCCCGCCAGCGCACTCGATGCGATCCAGCGCCCGGGCGCCGCGCCGAGTCGCGCGAACGCATGCAGGAAAAAACTCGCGGGCAGCGCAAACTTGGCGAGCGCCATCCAGCCGAGCGCGCGGCGCGTCCGCGCCGAGAGCCCGCGGCCGACCGCGAGGCCGAGCAATACCGCGAGGCCGACCACGGTGGATTGCCAAAGATGATTGAGCACCTCGACCGTGGTCCACGGCCAGAGCATGGTGAGAGTATGGAGCGCGGATTTCATGGGGTGTCGGAGGGGACGAAAGCGGGAGGGCTACTTGTCGGCGGCGGCGCCGGCGCGCCGCGCTTTCAGGAGTTTCTCCATCTCCTTCAGCTCGGCCGACGAAATCCGGCCGGTCTCGACCAGGTGGGCGACGAGCGGCTCGTGCGAGCCGGCGAAATGACCGAGGAAATCCTCGATCAGCGAACCGACCGCCGATTTCCGGCTGACGAGCGGCTCGAAGATGTGCGCGTTGCCGATCTTCTTCGCCCGCCGCACCGCGCCCTTTTCCTCGAGGCGGTAAACGATCGTCTGCACGGTCGTGTATTCGGGGCGGCGGTCCTCGGGCAGGCTTTCCTGGATTTCGCGGATCGAGCCGGCGCCGAGTTTCCACAGGGCGCCGAGCAGCTCCAGCTCGAGGCGGGTGGGTTTGAAGGGTTTGGCGGTTTTCATTGCGATGCGATGTAGTAGAAAAAACTACATGTGTAGTAGATATCAAGCAAAATATTTTCCGCCGGCGGCCGCCTCCCTCGCGCAGCGGGTTTCCGCGAGGTTCCCGCGCCCGGGTTCCATCAAAACACCTGACAAAATTGTCAGGTAAACAACCGGGCCGTCGCGCGAAACTTCCCGTCATTCAACCGGCTGCCGCAACCGGCCGGCCCGGATCCGCGGCATGGATCCATGACGGACCGCCGGGACGAACCTGTCCGATTTTTCCTTTCCGCGTGAATCTCCTTACCACGTTCAAAATCTCCCTGCGCGCCCTGCGGCGCAACAAGCTGCGCTCGATGCTCACCGGCCTCGGGATCATCATCGGCGTCGGCGCGGTGATCGCACTCGTCAGCATCGGCAACGGCGCCCAGGCGCGCATCGCCGGGCAGATCGCGAACCTCGGGCAGAATCTCATGTTCGTCTATCCCGGGAGCTTTCGCACGAACGGCGTCCGCAGCGGCCTCGGCGGACGGGTCACGCTCACCCCGGACGACGCCAAGGCCATCGCCCGCGACATTCCCCAGGTGGTCGCCGTGAGCCCGGAAGTGCGCAGCCGCAGCCAGGTCCTCGCCGAGGGCCGCAACTGGAACACGACGATCCTCGGCGAATCCGCCGACTATCTTTTCCTGCGCGACTGGCCGGTCGCCCAAGGCGCGATGTTTTCGCCGCAGGATGTGCAACGCGTCGCCAAGGTCGCCGTGGTCGGCCAGACGATCGTCGACCAGCTCTTTCCCGACGAGAATCCCCTCGGCCGGATCCTGCGCATCGGCGGCGCGCCCTTCCGCATCATCGGCGTGCTGGCGCGCAAGGGATTCAACCTCGGCAATCAGGATCAGGACGACGTGATCGTCGTCCCCTACACCAGCCACCAGCGGCGGCTGGCCCGCCGCACCTATGTGAACACGATCCTCGTGCAAGTCGCCAGCATGGGTGCGTTCGGCGCGGTCGAGCAGCAAATCACCGACTTGCTGTTCGCCCGCCACCGGCTGGGCGAACACGACGGCCCCGATTTCATCGTGCGCAACCAGATGGACATCGTCGAGCGGGCGACGGCGACAACCAAGACCATGACGGCGCTGCTCGGCGCGATTGCCGGCGTCTCGCTGCTGGTCGGCGGCATCGGCATCATGAACATCATGCTGGTGAGCGTGACGGAGCGCACGCGTGAGATCGGCCTCCGGCTCGCCGTCGGCGCGCACGCCCGCGACGTCCTGCGGCAATTCCTGATCGAGGCCGTGTTGCTGAGCCTGATGGGCGGCCTCGCCGGCGTGGGGTGCGGCATCGGCGGATCGCAGTTGCTCGCGCAGCTCAAGGGCTGGCCAGTGGATGTGTCGCCCGGCTCGGTGATTCTGGCCGTGGCCTTCAGCGCCGTCGTCGGCATCTTCTTCGGCTACTATCCGGCCCGCCGCGCCGCGCAGCTCGACCCGATCGACGCGTTGCGCTTCGAGTGAGGCGGGCGGAGCGCCGGCAGGGCGCCGGCGCTACTTGCTACTTTCGAGCGAGCCGGCGCGCTGTCGTCGCAACCAGTCGGGCCCAATCGCGGCCGCCGCACTTACTTCGACTCGTCGACCACGAGGTAGGAGCTCTGGCCGTCGCGCCAGAAATGGACGAGCACCTTCGGTCCCTTGATATCGTAGCTCAGCTTCACCGCCTCGTCGGCGTTGTGGATCGGCTTGCGGTCGAGGTCGGTGATCACATCGCCCTCCTTCAATCCGGCGCGGGCCGACGCGCTGTCGGGATCGACGCTCGTGATGACCACGCCCTGGACGCGGCGCGGCAGATTGAGCTCGTCGCGCACTTGGGCCGTGATGTCGCCGATCCCGACGCCGTTCAACACGCCCTCGTCCTTGCCGCCTTCGGCGCCGCCGCCCGCGAGCAGGTCGTCCGGCCGGCGTGCGAGCTTAACTTTGACGGTCGCCGTCTTGCCATCGCGCACATACTCGATGTTCGCCTCCGTGCCCGGTGTGATATGGCTCACCGTCAACTGCAGGTGCCGGCCATCCTTGATCGCGGTCCCATCGACCTTGGTGATGATGTCGCCATCCTTCAGGCCGGCCTTGTCGGCCGGCGTGTCCGGCTTCACCTCCGCGATGAGCGCCCCATTTGTCACCTTCAACATGGATGACAGCTCCTCGGTCATCGGCTGGGTCTGCACGCCCAGATAGGCGCGGTTCACCTCGCCGGTCGCGACCAACTGCTCGGCGATCGAACGCACGAGGTTGATCGGAATCGCGAACCCGACGCCGTTGAATCCACCGCTGCGGCTGAGGATCGCGGTGTTGAGCCCAATGACCCGGCCGTCGGTGTCGATGAGCGCCCCGCCGGAATTGCCGGGGTTGATCGCCGCGTCGGTCTGGATGAAATCCTCGAGATCCTCGATGCCGAGGTTGCCGCGGCTGAGCGCGCTGACGATGCCGCGGCTGACCGACTGGCCGATGCCGAACGGATCGCCGATCGCGAGCACGACGTCGCCCACTTCCAGTTGCTCGCTGTCGCCGATGGTCGCGGCGGTGAGACCGGTGGCGTCGATCTTCAACACGGCGACGTCCGCGGTCGCATCGCGGCCGATCACGGTCGCCTTGTATTCCTTCCGCGCCTCGCCCACGGCGACCTTCACTTCGTCGGCGCCGTCGATGACGTGATTGTTCGTCAGGATATAGCCGTCGCTCGAGATGATGATACCCGACCCGAGGCTCTGCTGTTTCTGGTCGGGAGCACGTCCACCTCGACCCCGACCACCCCGGCCGCCTCCGCCACCGCCGCCTCGACCATCGTCATTGCCATCGTCGCCCGGGCCGGGGATCCCGAAGAACCGCCGGAACATGGGATCGTTGAAAAACTGCGACATATCCTGCCCCTTCACGGTCTTGCTCGAATAAACATAGACGACGCTGGGCGCGGTTTTCTTGACGACGTTCGAATAGCTGACCCGCTCCGCGGCATCGCGATTGATCGGCTTCGCATCGGTCTGGAATTTGAGGGGCGGATGGTCGGCCGCCTTGCCCGGTTTGTCGCTCCCCCAGAGGGCCAGGCTGGCCCCGCCGGCGAGCGCGAGGACGAGGGAACACAGGGCGAGCTTTCGCAGTGGGATCATATTCATGGCTGGGCGGATAATCTTGTGGGGATGAAACCGGATTGAATTCCGGCCGCGCGGCAACTCTCCAGTTTGGAGCCTTCGCCGGGGCGGAGCGTCGCGTCCTGACCGGCGGCGCAGCCCCCGGGTTCCATTTCAATCCCGGGTCGCCGTCGCCAACGAAATCCGCCGCGCGCGGTGGTCGCGGCGGCGGACGGTGGCTCCCCAAAATCGGGCGCGACGCCAGGCTCAGACCCCGGCGGCGCCGCGGGCCTGCCGGCGGGCGCGAATCAACCGGCGCAGCTTGCCGATCTTCGCCTGCTGCTCGGCGGTGAGCACGTTTTTCAACCCGGCGCGCGCCGTCTGCAACGTCTCGCGCACCTTGGCCTTTTTCTGCTCGGGCGTGAGACTCGTGTCGGCCCGGATCGCCTTCACCGCCGCGACCGTATTTGTGCGCGTCGTTTTGAGCTGGGTCTTCTGCTCGTCGGTGAGGTTGAGTTTCTGCGCCACGCGCTGGCGCACCGCCTTGCGGAGCATCAGCGCGCGCATCCGGGGATGCCGGCCGGCGTGGGTCTGCTTCCCGGCGGGCGCCGGCGTCGTGGCATCGGTGTCGGCGGCGTTGAGCAGCGGGAGGGCGATCACGGCAAGACCGACCGCGAACAAGGTGATTTTGGCGAGAGTTTTCATGGTGAAATCTGGCTGGAGGTTTTCTGCTTTCGGGTTCGAAGCACGAGACGTCCCGCCGCGGCCTTGGTTACCGGCGCCACCCCGGGTCGAACTGTCCGGACCCTGTGGTCATTGACCGCCCGTGTTGACCGCACGACCGTGCCCGCCATGACCCGGATGTTACCCCTCCTCCTGGTGCTGAGCCTCGGCGTATCCCGTGCGACCGCGCAGGATTTCGTCCTCATCAAGGGCGGCACGTTACGCCCCGGGATCCGTCTCGATGATTTCGAAATGGCGGATCACCCGGTGACCAACGCGGAATACAAAGTCTTCGTTGACGACGCCAAATACCCGCCGCCGCCCTACTGGACGAACGGCAAAATCCCCGCCGGCTTCGAGAATCGCCCCGTGATTTTCGTCAACCGCTACAGCGACGTGCGGGCCTACACGAACTGGCGCACGAAGAAGGAGGGCCGCGTCTACCGGCTCCCGACTTCGTCCGAGTTCGAATACGCCGCGCGGGCCGGCCGCGCCGACATCAAATACGTCTGGGGCAACGACCCGCCCGAGGGGCGCGCGAATTTTTCCGCGAAGGGCGAGCGCGACATCAGCGTCTGGCGCCAGCGCCTCCAGCCGGTGAAACAATTCCCGCCGAATCCCTGGGGCCTCTATGACCTGGCCGGCAACGTCTGGCAGATGGTGAACTACGATCCCGACCAGACGCTCGGCGGCTTCGTGTTTCGGATCACGTCGCAGGACGATCGCGAGGGCTGGGCGATGGGCGGCTCGTGGGCGCGCACCGCCTACTACATGGAACTCGGCAACGCCGCCTACCAACTCGAGGGCATCCGCCACGCCGATCTCGGCTTCCGCGTCGTGCGCGCGCCGGCCGGCTCGACCGGTTTTCTCCGGCAAAATCGCCGGCTCGTCACCGGCTCCGCGGGCGACCGGAAGATTTTCGTGAGCTGGAATCTCCTCCCCGACGATCCGCCCAACATCGGCTTCAACGTCTACCGCACGCAATACCGCCACGCCGCGGGCGAGAAGCTCACCGCCACTCCGATCACCGACTCGACAAATTTCCTCGACCCGAATCCGCCCGGCGCCCGCCCCGTCCAGCACACGCGCGGCGAGGGCCCGGACCAGCCGGACGGCGAACTCATCGTCTACTATCGCGTCCGCGCCGTCTATCCCGACGGCCATGAGGGCCCGCCGTCCGAGTGGGCCGGCCGCGAACCCGCCGAGAAAAAGAGCGGGCTGATCGCGAGCTTCACGCCAAACGTGAAGATCGGCGGCCTGACCGCCGCGTTCGGCGACATCGATGGCGACGGCGTCACCGACGCCGTGTTCCGCCTCGATAACGGCATCAACGAGCGCTCCGTCGATCCCGGCGTGCCCGTCGAGATCGAGGCGATCACCAGCTACGGCAAGAGCATCTGGCGCCGCCCGCTCGTCTGGTGGTCGCAGTGCTTCGGCAGCCACAACAACAGCCCGGTGCTGTGCTACGATCTCGACGGCGACGGCAAGGACGAGGTCGTCTGCCGCGCCCAGGAGGGCGACCAGGTTTATCTCGCCGTGCTCAATGGCATGACGGGCGAGACGATCCGCCGGACGCCGTGGACTCCCATGGTTTCCGATTTCTCGCGCTCCTCGACGCGCATCGTGATGGGCATCGCCTACCTCGACGGCGTGCACCCTGCGATCATCACGCAGTCCGGTCTCTACGAGAACGAGATCTTCACCGCCTACGACGGTCGCGACCTGAAACAGCTCTGGCAGTTCAAGAGCTTCGGCGAGACCAACGGCAGCGGCGCCCATTACATCGTCAACGCCGACGTCAACGGCGATGGCAAGGACGAGGTCTTCGACGGCAGCACCTGCCTCAATTCCGACGGCACCGTCCGCTGGTCGATCTACGCCGGCCATCCGGACACCGTCGCGGTGAAGCACATCATTCCCGGCCTCCCCGGCCGCCAGGTTTTCTACGGCATCGAGGACAACACGAATGCCGGCGCCTACGTCGTCGATGCCGACACCGGCAAGGTGATCTGGAAAATCAACCGCGAGGACGATCCGCGCTGGACGCATGACCACACCGGCTGGGTCGCCGACATCCTCGCCTCCTCGCCCGGCCTGGAAATCATGGCCAATCGCGACGGCCATTTCGTGCGCGACACCCTGCTTTTCAACGCCAAGGGCGACATCATCCTGCAGCCGTGGCTGGGTGGGTGGACGCCCGTGAACTGGCTCGGCGGCCAGCACGAGATGATGTCGAACGACGGCAAACGCCTCGGCAAATTCAACGGCAAGGGCCTCGACATGCTCCCCGAGCCGGGCCCGAACGAGGGCACTGGCCGCGTGATGTATGCCGCCGATCTCATGGGCGACTATCGCGACGAACTCATCTGCACGACCAACGTCAACGGCCGGCAGACGGTTTCGATTTATACGAATACGACGCCCATCAACAACCGCGACGTCACGCGTCTCGCCGATCACGAATATCGCACGTGGCTCGCGCGCAACCTGACCTCCGGCTACGGCGCGTATTTCGAGTGGCAGCCGCCCGACAAGAAGAAGTGAACATTCTTCGGGCCGAGGCCTTTGAGGAACCGCTGCCATTGTAGCCGGGGTCGCTGACCCCGGCCCGGCCTCAACGAGGCCGGCTACACCTGAGTCAGGGCGCAGACCTGCTGCGCCCCTGCAACTTTTCCCGACGCCCTGGATTCGGGCGCCGCCAACCACTCTACACGTAATCCACCGCCACGACCTCGTGCGCGAGAATCGAGGGCACGGTCGCCTCGACCCACTCGCCGGTCTGGCGCAGCGGCACCGCCGCGTCCGCCACCAGCAGCCGCACACCGCGCGCTTTTTTTCCATCCGGCAGCCGCACGCGAACCTTCTGTTCGCCCACGGGGATCAGCTCACGGATCGGCCCTTTCATCATCATCGGATTCGTCAGGTTCACGAGATGGACGGTGAGCGATTTCTTCTGCTCCCAAACGGTTACGTCCAGCACGCCGATGCCCGCCACCGTGACCGGCGCCGGCTCGTTTGTGGCCCAAGCGAGCGCGTTGCGCAGGAGCTGACCGTGATCGACATCGAGGATTTCCCAGAAGGTGCGATCGATATCCCACGGAAAATACACCACGCGCCCGGCGCCGCTCTCGCGCAGGAACACCTGCGCGATATCCGTCTTCGGCACCCGCGCATAGACTTTCTCCATCGGCAGGTCGGGATACGACGGAATCAGCGTGAGCGGCGGCGGCGGAAATTTTTCCTTCGCCGTCACCTCAAGCCGCCAGATGCCATGGATGATCCGTGGCGCGTCCTCAAGTCCCGCCAGCAGCGGATGATTAGGCGCGGCTTCGTGCTCGAGCCGCAGGTAAGCGTTGTGCATCGGTCCCTCGGTTTTCCCGGTGAAACTCACCCCGAAGAGATCGGCCAACCCGAAGTCTTTTCGCTTCACTCCGTTTTCGTCGTGAAGCGACGTGCCGGTCGTCGCGATCAGGCCACCGCCGCGCGCGACGAATTCGCGGAGTTGCGTGCACTGCGCGTCGGACAGCGCCGTGATGTCGGGCAGGATAAGCGTCTTGAACGCCGCGAGGTGTTCCGCATCGAGCAACCGGTCATGGACCATCTCGAACGGCACGCGCGCCTCGATCAGCGCCTGATACCAGCCGAGCGCCGCGTCCTCCGGATCGCTGCGCCCGCCGCGCTCGGCCGGCACGAACCACGCCGATTGCTGCGACAGCACGAGGCCGACGCGCGCGAGCGGCCGCTCGTTGCGCAGGTAGCGCTCGGCGCCGTGGCACCATTTGTAGAGGTCCTCGACGGGCTTGAGCCACCGCGGGTCGTTGATGGTGCCCGCAAATTTCGTGAACCACGGGCGGAGGCCGTTCGCCACGCCGTCGATCGCCCAGAGCCGGATTTCCTCGCCGTTCTGCACCGAGTCCTTCCAGCGATACGGCTCCTCGAGCCCGACGCTGAAGATCCCGACGATCGGCTTCCGGCCCATCGTCGCCCGGAATTCCTTGCCGCGTTTGCCGTTCGCCCACGGTGGCATCAGCCCACGCCGCGCCTGGTAATCCGCTATCAGCGTCGGCGCGAGTTCGCCGATGTATTTCATGTCGAGCGAACTCGTGGCGCCGCCGCCGCCGTTCGGGATGACGCAGGAGTCGGGATTGATCGCGCGCACCGCGTCGTCCCAATGCCGCCAGAGTGCAAACAACCGCTGCTGCCGCCAGAGGATGTAGGCGTGCCGCGCCGGATCCTGCACATTGTTCGTCCGCGGCAACTCGAAGCCGGTGGCGGTCTTGAAATTCGCGCGGCAATGCTCGCAGTAACACATGCCGGAGCCGTCCCAGCGGTTGATGAAAATTCCATCGGGCCGGTAGAGCGTCGCCAGCTCGCGCTTCACGTCGGTCATGAAGTCGAAGTTGTAGGGCCCGAGTCCGCAGGTGACCCACATCTCGGGCGACGCCCAATGCCGGCGCGGCTTCCCATCCGCGGTCACGGCGATCCAGTCGGGATGCGCCGCCTGCACGTCGTCGTAGGTTGCGTGCGGATCGGTGCGCACGATGACGACCATCCCGAGCTTGCGGCAGCCCGCGATCAACTCGCCGAGCACATCGCGGTCGCCGAGCCACGCGCTGCGGTGGTGAAACGGAACCTTGGTCGGATAATACGCCACACAGCCGCCGCCGCTCAGGCACACCGCGTCGGAGTGCGTCCGCGCAAAGTAGTCGAACCAGAACTGCAGGTCGAACTTCCCCGGGTCGTCCTCGACCAGCGTGAGCTGCGCCCAGCGCATCGGCTTGTCGACCCATGACGGTGATGCCGGAATTTCCCCCGGCGTCACAGCTCCCGCAGCCGCGGGCACATCCGCCGCGAGCGCGGAGCGGAGGGACAGTTCGCCGAGCGTGACAGCCGCGCCGGCAACGGCGGTGGTTTTGAGAAATTCGCGACGCGTGGATTCAGGCATGGGGCGGAGGGGTTGATCTTGTTGCTATCGCGCGAGACGAACGCAGCAACGGCGGAGTTGCTCCGATCCTCGAGCTCGTTCGCGGCACGATCGCTCCGCCAAGGATTACCGGCACCCGCGGTGGCGCTCTATTCCGATGGTTTTGCGTTACCCGCCGCCGGCCCACCACGGCCGGCCTTCGCCGGCTCGAGCTTGAAACTGAATGGGATTTCCACACGGGCCACCGCATCCTTGCCCCCGGATTTCGGCGGCTCGAACCACCACGTCGAGGCCGCCTGCACCGCCGCATAGCCGAACGCCGCATCCGAGGCGCTGACGATCCGCGGGGCGCGCACCCAGCCATCCTCGTCCACCAGGCACTCGATCATCGCCTCGCCGGAAGTGATGTTTTCAGCCAGCCCCGTCGGAAAACGCGGCGGGCGGCGCGAAATCGGCTTGAGCGGCACATCCAGCTTGCCGGCGCCGACAATCCGCTCGGGATGTTTCTTCTCCAGCGCGAGCAGGCGGTCGGTCTCGTCGTCGGGCAGTTCGCTGTCGTTGAAGGCCTGCTCGAAATTCAGCAGGTGCGGCACAGGCCGGCCGTTCTTCAGGGCCGGGTCGAACGTGAATCCCTCCAGCGCCGCCGTGAACGCGAGGCCGAACTCCGGCTGGTCGGCCGCCTGCACCTTGACGGCCGTGACGCGCCCCTGCGTGTTGATCAGCATCGTCGCCTTCACCTTGCCCCGCACGTGATCGCGCCGCATCGCGTAGGGATAGACTGGCACGAGCACGCCGCGAATTTTGGGCGCGGTGTCATACTGCAGTTCCGGCGGCAGCTTGGACTGGTCGCCGCGACTCTCGATCGAGAACGCCGAGCGGTTGCCCACACCATCCAGTTGGAAAACGATCGGCACGCGCTGCTTCACGTCGACCGGCTTGCCCGCCTGCGTGGCGGGTTCGAATTTCCACTCGCGCAGCGCCTTCAACGCCGGTTCCTCGAACGCGGGATTGTCCGATTGTGCGATGACGGGATTCTGCACCTTGCCCGTCTTGTCGACCACGAAGTCGATCATCACCTGCCCCGTGATGCCGAATCGCCGCATCGCGAACGGATAGACGGGCTTCTTTAACCGGATCGGTTTCGCCGGGACGATGCTCGCCTGCTCGGCTCGTGGCGCCGACTGGCAGAGCACCGACACCGCGGTCTCGGCCGCGACCGGCTGGCCGCCCCGCCGCGCTGGCGCAAATCGCCAGTTTTTCAAAGCCTCCTCGATCGCCGTCAGCGCCCTCGGAGCGACGGTATTTTCCGGGACGGCCGCCGTGATCGCGCCACTCGCATCGAGAGTCAGCTGCAGGCGGACAACGGGCGAATTGCTCCCGCGCACGGGCCGGACCGGGGTGATGACCGGCGTCACGGCGAGCAATCGCGGGCTCGCGTCCGCTCCCTTGGTGGCCGCCGATTTCGGATTGAAGATCACCGGCATCCAAATCTCGGCGTTCACGGGCTGCCCGCCGCGCCGCGCCGGGCGGATGTCCCAATCTTGAACTGCCTCCTCGACCGATCGCTGAAACGGCACGTGCGTGCCCTCCGCCCGCAACGACAGACTTTTTCCGGTCGCATCCGTGAGGCGGTAAATGATCACGTAACCGATCTCGTCGGTCTTGCGCATCTCGTCGGGGTAGTCCGGCCGCAGCCGGCTTTTCGGCGCCGGCATCACGTCGGGCGCCGGATCGGATGCGGCCCAGACCGGTTCACCGACGGTCACGTCCTGGGCGTCGAGCCGTGGCCCAACCGCCACTGAAAGAAACATTCCGATCAGCAGCGCACGCGTAGGGGAATTCATGGCAAGGTTCATGGATGCCCATGGGCTGGCGCCGCCTCAACCCCGGAATTGACCGCGGGCGGGGCGCCCGGCTAACTCTCGCGCCTTATGTCCGCCGAACCCACCACGCCCGCCGTTTCCATGGAGAACATCGTCGCGCTCGCGAAGCGCCGCGGCTTCATTTTCCAGTCGTCCGAAATCTACGGCGGCCTCAACGGTTTCTTCGACTACGGCCCCCTCGGCTCCGAGCTCAAGAAAAACATCCGCGACTGCTGGTGGAACGACATGGTCCGCCGCCGCGACGACATCGTCGGCCTCGAGAGCTCGATCATCATGCACCCGAAGGTCTGGGAAGCTTCCGGCCACGTCGCCGGCTTCACCGACCCGATGGTCGATTGCAGAGAGAGCAAACAGCGTTACCGCGCAGACCAGCTCTTTTTTTCGCCAGTATTCTATAAGCCTGCTCAAAAATTTCTCGGTTACGTCGCCATTCTCGAGGCAGACGAGAAAACCATGATGAAAGATTGGTTTAAACGAAGTGAAAAGCTGCGCCATATTAGCGGCTTCCTGGCTAGCGGCGATGAGATCGGCGAGGCTCTTTCTTTCACCGAGATCAAAGAAGAACAGTTAAGCCAAGTCCTCGGTCCAAACGCAACGGTCCCTGGCACGCTTACTATGCCACGTGGGTTCAATTTGATGTTCCAGACGAACGTTGGCGCAATGAGCGACGCCTCCTCGGTCGCCTACCTCCGCCCCGAGACGGCGCAAGGCATGTTCGTCGACTTCAAGAACGTCGTCGACACCGGGCGCGTGAAGCTGCCGTTCGGCATCGCCCAAATCGGCAAGTCGTTCCGCAACGAGATCACGCCGCGCAACTTCATCTTCCGCTCCCGCGAGTTCGAGCAGATGGAGATGGAATACTTCATCCACGAGGACGCCGATTGGTCGAAATGCCACCAGGAATGGATCGAGTGGTGCCGCCAGTGGTTGCTTTCGATCGGCCTGCCCGAGTCGCACCTCTCGCTCTACGCGCACCCGAAGGAGAAACTCGCGTTCTACTCGAAGGGCACCGTCGACATCATGTTCGCCTACCCGTTCGGCGTGCAGGAGCTCTGGGGCATCGCCGCTCGCGGCAATTACGATCTCGGCCAGCACGCGCAGGCGTCCGGCAAGCCGCAGGAAATCTTCGACGAAGCCACAAAGAAGAAATTCGTGCCGCACGTCATCGAGCCCGCCGTCGGCGTCGACCGCATCCTCCTCGCCGTGCTCTGCGCCGGCTACGCGGAGGAGGACGTGAAGGACGAGAAGGGCAACGTGGAAAAGCGCACCGTGCTCCGGCTCTCGCCGCGCATCGCGCCGGTGAAGGTCGCCGTGCTCCCGCTCCTGAAAAACAAGGACGCGCTCGTCGGCCGCGCGAAGGACCTCCACAAGAAACTCCAGCGCCGCTACGCCGTGTTTTACGACGACGGCGGCAACATCGGCAAACGCTACCGCCGCCAGGACGAGATCGGCACCCCGTGGTGCGTGACGATCGACTTCGACACGATCGAAAAGCCCGGCGACACGTTCACGCTCCGCGAGCGCGACTCGATGACCCAGAAGCGGATCACCGAAGCCGACCTCTTCGCGCTGCTCGACGAAAAGGTTTACTGACCGCGGCTGTGCGCGACCCGCTGGTTCAGCCCTGCGGCGTGAAGAAGAACTGCTCCTTCACGATCTTGCCGTCGCGCACCTCGTAGACGCACAGCTCGTTCAACGGAAAGCGCGCGCCTGATTTCCGCTCGGTCACGTCGACCGTCATCGTGCAACTGAAGAACGCATCGGCCACGAGCGGATCGCTGACGTTGCAGCCGTGCACCTCGAACGTGCGGCCGAACATTTTCTCCTTCTCGGCGAGCGCGGCGAGTCCGCGCACCTCGCGCGGACCGGCGCCGCCCGCCGGTTCGAGGCTGACGGGATCGGACGAGTAGAGTTCACGCTGGGCGGACGCGAAGTCCCCCTGGCGGCAAAGCGCGACGAGTCGCGTGGCCATTTCGGTGGTATTCATGATGGAAAGCATCGTGTCCGCCCGCCCGCTCGGAGCAATCGCCGCCACGTTAAGATCTGGCGGCAACGCCGCGACCGCGCGAAACGGGATGAATCGGACACCCCGTCACCCTACCGCCATCGACTGACGACCTTATGTCAGGAGACTTCCAACCCGGTCAGAGACAAACCTACCGCGTGCGCCCCGGCAGCTTGTTCAGCAATGCCCGCAGCTCGGCGAGCTTGCCGGCGTGTTGCGGATCGTTCGCGAGATTCTTCAACTCGTGCGGGTCGGCGTGCTCGTCGAAGAGCACCTCGCCGCCCTCGCCTTCGTTCCATTGCGTGTAGCGCCAGCCCTCGGTGAGCACCGAGCGTCCGAGCGCATCGCGATAGGCCACCACCGAATAGACGGGTCGGTCCCATGCCGCGCCCGGATCGTGCAGCAGCGGCGTCATGCTCACACCCTCGATGCCGTCCGGCGGCGGCACGTCGCAAAGTTCGCACATCGTGCGATAGAGATTTATCATCTCGACGTTGCGGTCGCAGACCCGGCCGTTGGCCGCGCCACCGGGCACCGAGATCATCAGCGGGATGCGCACGGCCACGTCGAACAGCGAATACGCCTTCGACCAGCGGCCTTTCTCGCCGAGATGATAGCCGTGGTCGGTGGTCAGGACGATGATGGTGTTGTCCGCCAGCTTGAGCTCGTCCAGCGCCTGGACGACGCGTCCGACCTGCTCATCGAGGAACGACACGGCGGCCCAGTAGGCCCGTTTCATTTCGCGAGCCGATTCCGGCGTGGAGTCGCGACCGATGAAGAGGTCGGTGTTGCGCGGCACCACGCTGAGCGCGGGAAACCCGGGCGGGACCGTCGGCCGCGGCGCGTAGTCGACCGGCAGCGGCACCTTGGCCACGTCGTATTGATCGTAGGAGCGCTGCGGCGCGCGCGGCGGGCTGTGGGGATTGGTGAAGCCGCACGCCAGCAGGAACGGTTTGTCGCGATCCTTGTATTCCTTCAGGCGGGCGATCGCGCGCGTTGCGTGCCCGTAGTCCTGGTAAGTTTCCCCGTCGCCCTCGAGCACCACGATGCGGTCCGATCCGCTGGCGCGCTCCGGCGTCTGCGTGCGCGTCGCCGCGTCGGCGGTTGCAGCCGCCGCGACCGCCGCGCCTCCGCTGGCGGCGCCGTCGATGTGTTCGGAGGCGTCGGGCGCATAACGCCGCTGCGCGCCGCCCACGGTCCACGCATCGGTGTCATCGATGCCGATATGGAAGATCTTTCCCTCGGTGATGGTGTTGTAGCCGGCGTCACGGAACCGGCGGAACATCGAGACGTAGTCGGGATGCCGGTAACCCCACCACTGGCGGTTGTCCATCACACCCGTCTGCGTGGGATAGTGTCCGGTGAACATCGACGAGCGCGATGGGTTGCACAGGGGATACTGGCAATAGGCGCGGTTGAAGCGCAGGCTGCGGGCGGCGAGCGCGTCGATGTGCGGCGTCCGGATTCCCTCCACGCCGTGGCAGTGCAATTCGGGCCGGAGATCGTCCGCCATGAGCAGGAGGACGTTGGGCCGGCGGGCGCCGGCGCGGTCGGCCTGGGCGCGGAGCGCGGCGGGCAGGGCCGCGACCGCCGCGGCTCCCGCCATCTGTCCGATGAATTTGCGACGAGTCGAGGGGTTCATGGGGTGGGTTCCGGCAGATTCGCCGGCGCGGCCGCGAACGCAAACCGGCGCGCACGCTGACAGTCCGCCGTCCTCCGCCCCGCGCTGCGTGCCACTCAATTCCGTCTGCCCCGCAACGCGACAAACGCCTCCGCTGTCGTCACTGTCGCCTGGCGCGGAAATACCTTCTCCAGCAGCACGCGGTGCACCTCCGCATCGCGATCGGCGCAGCAATCCGCGAGCACGACGAGGCGATAGTCCGCGTCCGCCGCCTGGCGCAGCGTCGAGAGCACGACCCCGCTCGTCGCGATCCCGCCCAGCACGAGCGTCTCGATGCCGCGGGCGCGCAGGATGACCTCGAGATCGCTGCCGGTGAAGGCGCTGACCCGCCGCTTCATCACCACGATGTCGCCCGGTTGCGGCGCGACCGCCGGATGAATTTCCGTCGCCGGGTCGTCGCGCGCGAAACGCGCCGTCCCCTTCAGCTCGCTGAACCGCAGGTTCGTGGCGCCGATTTCCGGATGCCCCGGGCGAAAGCAGACCTTGACGAAAATCACCGTCATCCCGGCGGTCCGGGCCGCGGCGGCCACGGCGTTCGCGCGCGCCAGCAATGCCTCCGCGCCGCCGGCGACATTCGCCACGATGCCGACCTGATAGTCCATCAGGAGCACGGCGGTGCGGGCGGGATCGAGCGACGGGGAAAAACCGGTCATGATGAGGACGGTGGGAACCGCAGTGAAAACGCGAATCCCGTTTCCGCAACCCGGTTCACCGCCCGCGTGGCGCCGCCCCGCCGGCGTCCGCGTGTTTCCGCGCCAGTTCCCCATGGCACTCCGGCGAACCGCGCGCGAGATCGCGGCAGATCTGCGGGCGGCGCTCGTAGAGCGTGCAGAAAAAATCCGGCGCGCCGCCGGGCGTCCGGTGGACTTCCAGCGCCGCGCAATGCCCGTCGCGCATCCGCATGAACGCGCGGTGCCCGATGAAATGCGCCGCGCGGTCCGCCTCGGTGCCGAGCCGCGCCCAGTCGTCGCCCGTCACGCGGACGAACTGCTCCGCGGCGGAGAAACAGCAAACGCCGCAGCGGCGGCAGTCGGTCGGCGGGTTCACGGCGGGACGGGGAGGCCCTGTCAACTGCCATGCCGGCCCGGTGGGCGCAACTGTTTCGGCGCGCCGGCGGCGCCCGTTCCCGTCCCATCGCTCATGCGCGCCGGCGGTCGGGCGGCAGGCGCAGCTTGATCCCGGTCGTTCCTTCACGGAGCCTTCCGTCCTCGAGCAGCTGCGCCACGACCGACCGGATCACCTCGTCAAACGCGGCGGTCGTGCGCGGATAACCGAGGACGCTGCGCAGCTCGGCAACCAGCTGGTCCGCCGAAAAACCGTGGCCGCGGGCAAGCACGGCCGTGATCGCGGCCGCGTATTCCTCGGGCGCGATGCGGTCCGGCGGCGTGGGCACCCCGGCCCGCGACCGAAACGCGCACCGTCCATCCGCCCGCCACCAAAACGCCTCGTGCCGGCGCACCAGCTTGCCGCGCTCGACCGTGGCCGCGGCCGCGAGGATGCGCTCCTGGATGCGCGCACCGACGCGCGTCGACCAGCGCTCCGCAACCCGCGCACACAGGTCGTTCGTGTGGATCGGGGCCTCGCATTCGATGACCTCGAGCACGGCCTCGACCAGCTGGCTCTCGGGAGCCGCGAGCAATTCCATGCCTGCGTGCCGCGCCGCGCCGGGCGTCACCTGGTAATTTTCGGCCACGGGCCGCTTGTAGGGCGTTTGCGCAAGCCGGCGCGCCTCCTCGGCGTCGTGGCGGGCGCGCTCGGCGCCTTCCGCCTCGCGGGCCGCCGCCTCCCGCGCCGCCTGCTCGCGCGCGAGGCGCTCGGCTTCGCGTTGCTGGCGCGCCCGGCGGCGCGCTTGTTCGATCAGCGTCATGAGCCGGTCGAGCTGCCCGCGGCGGTCGAGAAACCACCCCGTGCTCCACGCGCGGAAGATCGTCCAGCCCCGCGCCTCGAGCACCTGCGGTCGCAGCCGGTCGCGATCGCGCGCGCTCTCCGCGCCGAGGTAGCCGGGATCGTCGCACTCGATCCCGCACACAAAGCGACCCGGCAACTCGTCATCGCCCACGCCGAGGCTCACGCGGTGGCTCGACACGCCGACCTGCGGCCGCACCTGCACGCCCCGCCCGGCGAGTTCCCGCGCGACGTCCGCGACAAAATCGCTGGGCGCCGCCGGCACCATCGTCCGCGTGGCACCGTCGAGCTGCCCGCGCTCGGCGTAGATCAGGAACGCCCGCAGCAGCCGCGCACCGGAGACGCTGTCCTCGTCGACGCTGATGTCGTCGCCGCGCATCGAGGCGAAGACGCGCATTCGCTGGCGCGCGCGGGTCGTGATGACGTTGAGCCGGCGCCAGCCGTTGTCGCCGTTGAGCGGGCCGAAATTCTGGCGGAGCTTGCCGTCGGGACCGTGCGCATAGGTCACGCTGAGGAAGATCACGTCGCGCTCGTCGCCCTGGATGTTTTCGAGATTCTTGACGAAGAAGGGCTCGGCGCCCGTGGCCTCGAAAAACGGCTCCAGCCGCGGGTCGGCGCGCCGGTGCGCCTCGAGTTCGTCCTGGATGGCGAGCTGCTGCCGCAGGTTGAACGTGCCGACGCCCAGGGAGCGCATCGGCTCGCCCCGGGCGCGGCGCTCGAGCTGGCGCCGCGCGAACGCCACCACGCTCCCGGCCACGCGGCGGGCCTCGGCGGCGTTGAGCCCCTTGCCCTCGTAGACGCCGCCCTCGACAAACTCGAACTGCAGTCCCGTGCCCTCCGGGTGCGCGGCGCTCGGGAAGACACACAGGTCGCCCTCGTAGAAACTCGCGTTGGCAAACTGGATCAGCGACTCGTGCGTGCTGCGGTAATGCCACTTGAGCCGGCTCATCGGCATGCCGGCGCCCATGAATTCCTCCAGCACGCTCTCGGGATCGGGCGCGGGCGGCCCCTCGTCGTCGGCCCCGCCGGTCGCGGCCGGCAATCCGGTCACCGCGAAGAACGAGGTCGGCGGCAGCTGCTTTGGGTCGCCGACCACGACGAGCTGCCGCCCGCGGATGATCGCCCCGGCGGCCTCCTCGGCGGGCAGTTGCGACGCCTCGTCGAAAATCACGAGATCGAAACCCGGCGCGCGCCCGTCGAGGTATTGCGCCACCGTGAGCGGGCTCATCAGGAAACACGGCTTGATCGCGCGCACCGCGGCCTCGGCCTCGCGCAGCGTGCGGCGCAGCGGCTGGTGCCCGCGCTGCCGCGCCATCTCGCGGCGCAGGACCGGCAGGCCCGCCGCCGCCTCCGGCGCCTGCAACCGGGCCCGGCCGCCCTCGCGCAGACGCGCCACGAGGCGCGAGCGGTTTTCGACCAGCACCTGCTCGTCGAGCGTGCGGAATTCCGCGACGCGCTGCTCGTGCGCCGCCGCATTGAATTTCTCCAGCAACGGCCGCGCCCGCAGCGCCGCCGCGATCCACGCGGCGTGAAACGCGCGCAGGAACGCCCGGTCGAGATCGTCGTAGCCCAGCCGGCCGTGGTGCGCCGCGTCGAGAAACGACGCCGCGATGCCGTGCGCGACCGTCTGGCGCGCCGCCGCAAACGCCGCCCAGCGCGGCGCCGCCGTGAGGTGTTTCACCAGCGCCTCGGCCCGCGCCGCCTGCCCGGAAAAGCTTTCGGTCCCGAGGTAGCCATCGGGCCAGCCGACCGCGGCGCCGAGCTTCGCGAGCGCGCCGCGCGCCAGCGACGCCGCGGCCTGCAATTGCTGCGCGGCGCGGATGTCGGGCGCGGGCTGCGCCGCGATTTCCGCGGCCCGCGGTGTGAGCCGGTGCAGGAGCCGGGCGCGGTGAAACTCCGCGATCCACGCGAGATAGCGCGTGAGCGCCCCCCAGTCGGAGCGCTCGCCGCGCCAGTGCTCCCCGAACCATTCGCGCGCCGTCGCTTCGTGGGCGCGCAGCGCCTCGCGCTCGCGCTGGAGGCGGTCGACGAGCCTCAGGTCGGCGGCCTGCTCGACGAGCGACTTCGGATAGTCGGTCGCGCGGTAGTCGCGCCAGCGGCGGCGGATGGCACGGTAGCGCGCATCGAGCCGCGCGAAGAGCGAGCGGGCGCCCTGCGCCTTCCGCTCGATGTAGGCGATGTCGTCCGCGTGTTCCTGGTCGAACACCGCCTCGGTGAACAGGGCCGTGAGGCGCGCGTGCAGTCTGGTCCACTCGGCGCCGCGCTCGATGAGCGCAGTGGCCGCACCGGGCGCGTGCGCCCACGCCGGATCCTGCAGCACCGCGAGCGGCGCGCCGGGCGAACGGGCGAAGAGCGCGGCGACCTCCGCGGCGGCCCCGACGTCGGCGAACGTCTCGATCGCGGGCAGCCCGAGGTGCGCGGCGATCGCCGGGCCCTGCCCGCGCAACGGCGCCAGCGCCGCGGTGAGCGCGGTGGCGAGTTCCTCGATCCCCTCGAGATCCGTGGGCAGATAGACCGTCCGGGTCGCATCCCGCCACGGGTGCTGCGCCGGATTGCCGAGCTCGTGCACGGCGATCGCCAGCGCACGCAGCTGGCGCACGGTCGTGTCGAGTTGCGCGGCCCCGACGGTTTCGACCGGTCCCTCGTAGGGGAGCCGCGGCGCGGCGCGCACGGCGGCAAATTCCTCGTAGGCGTGAAACGGCGCGAGCCCGAGCTCGGCAAACGGCGCGTGCGCGGCGTGCACGTAGTCGTTGACCGCGGCCCGCGCGACCGGCAGCCGCTGGGCCGCCCCCACGGGCGCCGCGACCGGCTGCTGCGAGGCCTCCAGCGCGGAGGTGAGCTCGGCCATCACGGCCCGCTTGCTGGCCTTCGTCGAATGCAGCTCGAGGCAGAATTCGCCGAGGCCCGCGGCGACCAGGCGGCGGTGCACCACCTGGAGCGCCGCCATTTTTTCCGCCACGAAGAGCACCGTCTTGCCCGCGGCCAGCGACGTCGCGATGAGATTGGTGATCGTCTGCGATTTACCCGTGCCGGGCGGGCCCTCGATCACGAGATCGTGCGCGTGGGCCACGGCGGCGAGCGCGCGGAGCTGGCTCCCGTCGGCATCGACGATCTGGAACGTCTCCTCGGGGGCGAACGCCTTGTCGAGGTCGAGGTGGCGCACGTCCGGCGGCAGCCCGACGACGGCGCCGCCGGCGCGCGTGGCGAGCTGGCGGATCAGGCGGTGCTGGACCGCGGCGGCGCAGTTCGCCTCGAGGTCCTTATACATCACGAATTTTTGGAAGGAAAACGGCGCGAGATGCACCCGGTGCTGCACGGACCATCCGGGGCGGCGGCCGATGCGTTTCGCCACCTCGGCGAAAAACCCGTGCAGGTCGTAGTCGTCCGCCATCGCATCGGACGCCGGCAACTCGGGCAGGATGACGCCGAAGTTGCGGCGCAGCAGCTCGACCAGCGCCGGGTTGACGAGCGGGTCCTCGTCGGCGGCGTGGAGCACATAGCCGGCCCGCGCCGACTTGCGCGCGAGCGCGACGGGCAGCATCACGAGCGGCGCGTGCAGCACCTCGCGCGCCTCGTCGGCCTCCTGGTAGTCGAGCTGGCCGAGCGTGAGGTAAAGGGTGTTGACGCCCTGCTCCTCGAGCGAACTGCGCGCCACCTCGGCGAGCCGGCGCAGCGACTTGTCGAGCGCCTCCGGCGAGCTGTCCGTCTGCAGCCAGTCGTCGGCGTGCGCCTCGAGCGGCGCCTCGCTGTCATAGGGAACGTAGGCCGGCGCGGGCACGGGTTCGTCGTCGTAATCCGGCGGCGTCACGGCGGGCAGGCCGACCGGCGCGAACGCGGGCGTGGCGCGCGGCCCGATCTCGGGGCCGGAGCCCGCGGCCCGCGCGGCGCCGATTTCGGCCGGCACGAACTCCGCGAACGCCGGCTCGGCCGCGGACCCGCCCCGGGTCGCCACCGCGGGCGTCGCCCGGGTCGCATCGAGGGCGCGAAAGCGCACCGGGAGTTCGCGCAGATAGAGGCGGCGGAAGACCTCGCCGGGCCGCTCGTCGATGACCGTGATCGTGGCGACGCGCACCGGTTGGAAATGGAGCGCGCGGTTGCGCCGGCTGAGGTCGAGCAGCTTGCGTTTCCACGCGTCGACCGTGGCGGCGACGCGCACGGGGATGTCCGTTTCGTTGGGCTGGCTCATGGTCTGGATTGACCGCCCCATGGACACGTGGCGCCGCCGTGCGTTCGGTGCCTGCCGCAACTTCCTGACCCGCACCAGCGATCGGTGCGTGAAATTTGCGTGACGCCGGCCGCGCGCATTGTGCACGAAATGCGATCCGCCCCGGCCGCGGCGGCGGCGGCCGGCGGAAACCCGCGCGTGCTTGTCCGTGCCGCGGCTTGCCCGCCCCGCCGTGATCCGCTCCACTCGCCGGCATGGATGCCCACGCCCGCGCCCGCGATCTCATCGACGCCGCCCACATGGCCGATCCCACCCGCGCGTCCGACGGCCGCGCCGCCGAGCTCGTTTACGCGGAGCGGATGGAGGCCTGGGTCGCGCGCCTCGTGCCCGCCGCGTCGCCCCTCCTGCGCCTCGCCGCACGCTGCCAGCACCTCGAGCGCTGGCGCGTCCCCCGCGCGACTTTTCCGGAGGGCAAGGCCGGCTATTTTGCCTGGCGAAAATCGCTCTACACCAAGCAGGCGGCGCGCGCGGGTGCGCTGCTGCTCGACGCCGGCTTCTCCACGAGCGAGGCGGCCGAGGTCTGCATGTGGGTGGCCAAGGTCGGCCTGAAAACCGAGGCCGGCACCCAGGCACTCGAGGACGCGGCGTGCCTCGTGTTCCTGGAAAACGAAATCACGGCCTTCGCCGCGCAACATGCGGACTATCCCCGCGAGAAGTTCGTCGATATCCTGAAAAAAACCTGGCGCAAGATGAGCCCGCGCGCGCAGGAGCTCGCCCGCGGCGTCGCGCTCCCTTCCGCCATCGTCTCGCTCGTCCACGATGCGCTCGCCGGCTGAAGCCGCGCCCGGGCGCCGGCCGAACAAGCCGGCCGGTTCGTAACCGCAACTCATTCCCCGCACCCGGCGTCAATCCTTCCACATGCGTTTCCCGCTGAAAAGAATCCTCCTGGTGCTGGGTGTTGCCGCCGTCGCCGGGCAGTTCATCCGCCCCGCCCGGAATATTTCAGCGACCCCACCCGGCAAGGACGACCTCGCCACCCTCTACCCCACGCCGCCCGCGGTGCGCCATGTCCTCGAAGTCGCCTGCTACGATTGTCACTCGGACAACACGCGCTATCCCTGGTATGCCGGCGTGCAGCCGGTCGGCTGGTGGCTCGAGAACCACATCGACGACGGGAAACGCGAACTCAACTTTTCAGAATTCGGCACCTACAGCGCGAAGCGTCAGGGCCGGAAATTCGGCGCGATCGCCGACCAGCTCACCGATCACACGATGCCGTTGAAATCCTACACCTGGATCCACCGCGATGCGGCGCTCACGGACGAGCAGCGCAACGCCCTCATCGACTGGGCCGTCGCCCTGCAGGACAAGATCGAGGGGCCGAACTGACGGCCTTCGTCCCGCCGCTGCCATGGTCCGCCCGCCCGCCACGTTCGCCACCGCCCGGTTGACCGCCCGGCTTCCGCAGGTCGCCGATGCGCCGGCGGTGTTCGAGAATTACGCGAGCGATCCCGAGGTCACGCGCTACCTGAGCTGGCGCGCCTACGAGCGCGTCGAGCCCGTCACCATGTTTCTGCGCGAATCGATCGCGCGCTGGGAAAAAAGCGAGGGTCACCTCATGTGGCTGCTCTGCCTCAAGGGCACGGCGGCGCCAATCGGGTCGATTGGCGTGACGCTCGAGGCGGGCAAGGTGATGTTCGGCTATGCGTTCGCGAAAAAATTCTGGGGCCACGGTTTTGCCACCGAGGCCCTCACCTTTCTGGTGGATTGGTCGCTCGCGCAACCGTCGCTCTTCCGCGCGTGGGCCTATTGCGATGTCGGCAACCCCGCCTCCGCCCGCGTCATGGAAAAAGCCGGCATGGTGCGCGAGGGCGTGCTGCGCCGCTGGCACGTGTGCCCCACGCTCGGCCCCGAGGCCCGCGACTGCGTGGTGTTCGCCAGGGTGAAATGATCGCAAACCGGCCGGCGGCGCCGGTCGCGGACGAATGCGCCCGTCGGCGGTTACACGACCCGGTGAAATATACCCCGGCATTTCCAGACCGGGCGGGGAACCCTCCGGCGATGGACCGCGTCTCCCCGCCCATCGCAGCATGAAAAACGAACCACTCTTCGCGCTCACCGTCACGATCGTTCTCGCCGGCATCGTCGCCGCTTTTGCCAGCCCGGGCGCGAAACCCGTCCTCCGGGCGCCCGCGGCCGCAGTGGTCGTCAACGCCCCGGTCGCCGCGCCGGTGGCGCTCGCGGCGCCGGCCGACGCCTCCCCGCTCGCTCCCCCGGTCGCCAGCTCCCGCCACCGGCACCGTCGCAGCCTGGTCCGGTCCTGACCGCGGATCGTTGGATCGTTTCTCCCGGCCGCCGGCGGGTTTGCGCTTTGGTCCGATCGCGCGCACCGTTCCGCCCATGACGACCGTCGTCCATTGTTCCTCGGTCTCGGAGGCGATGCTGAAAAAATCCCTCCTCGAGGGCAGCGGCATCAAGGCGTGGGTGCCCGACGAGATGACCTCCCAGCTCGCGCCGCACTATCTCTTCGCCGGCTTGGGCGTGCGCGTGCAGGTCGAGGATGAGGATGCCGACGAGGCCCGCCGCGTGCTCGCGCTCCCCGCTGAGCCATGAACAAGATCAACCTCGCCGAAAAGTTCGGCCGTATTTCCGACCATTGGAACCCGCGGATCGTCGCCGCACTCAACGGCCAGCACGTGAAGCTCGTGAAATTTCGCGGCGAGTTCGTGTGGCACTCCCACGAGCACGAGGAGGAGCTGTTTCTCGTCGTGGCCGGCGCCTTTCGCATGGAATTCCGCGATCGCGCCGTCGAGCTGCGTGCCGGCGAGATGCTCGTCGTTCCCCGCGGCGTCGAGCACCGGCCAGTGGCCGCCGAGGAGGTCAGCGTGCTGCTGTTCGAGCCCGCCACGACCGTGAACACCGGCACCGCGGGCGGTGCCCGCACCGTCGCGGAGCCCGCGTCGATCTAGGGGTCGCCGCCGGAAACCCTGCGCCCCGGCCGCGGGCCGCCGCGCCACGAGCAACCGCCGTCCATTCGCGCCGTTGTCCGTCGCGCAAATTTTGCGCGCGAGCCGCGCCGCCGCCCGGGCGACGATCCGTTGCATCCGCGGTTACAGCGCCCGGCGAAATTTTGGCGCCAATTTTACCGCCCCCACGGCAACCGCCCCCGGGCGCGCCGGCGTCTTGCGCCGTGTAACCAATTGCGCCCGCCATGAAACACGAAACCGAACTCTCCTTCAAATTCATCTCCCTTGTCATCCTTGCCGGGGTGATCGTCGCCCTCGCCAGTCCCGCCCGCGCCGCCAGCCCGGCCGATTTCACCACGGCCCCTGCGGCCGCGGCGGCGACTCCGGCCGCAGCCTGCCCGTGAGTGCGACGTTTCCCATGGCCCTCAACCCCGCAGTCGAACTCCCGTTCGCTGCGGGTTTTTTTTCGCCCGCCACCCCACGCCCCGGCCAATGCGGCCGCCACTGCGCGCAGTGCGCCGGCTGTCGCGCGCGGCGCGCTTTCCTCAGCCAAACAGCGCCGTCAATCCCTCCCGATACGCGTCCGGCAGCGCATTGTAGTGGTCGCGTCCGGGAAACCGCCGCGAAATAACCTCGAGCCCCGGAAACGGCAGCGCCGCGAGTTGCTCCTCGAGCAGCGTGAGGTCGCCGGTCATCGACGGCGTGTCCTCCTCGCCCACGCCGAGAAAAAGTTTCGCCGGCAGCGCGACGCCCGTGCGCTGCAGTTGCTGGGCGGCGCAGATCGGCGCGCGATTGTCCCACCAGAGCGACGGCGCACTTGCGAGGCACCGGTTGAAAAACGGCTTTCGCCGAAACAGCGCGTGCACCGCCGCGAGCGCGCCCAGCGAATGTCCCGCGAGGCCGCGGGTATCCGCGCGCAACGGGAAGCGCCGCGCCAGCTCGGGCCAGAGCGTCCGTTCGAGAAACGCCACGAACGCGTCCGCGCCGCCGCTGCCCTCCTCCGTCGCCATCGCCGTCGCCGTGTAGTCGCGCAGCCGTTTGTTCGCCGGTTTCGCGTAGCTCGCCCCGTAGCCGACTCCTGCGAGCACGAGCGGCGGCACCCGGCCGGCGACGCGCACTTCGCGATACGCCTCGACCGCGAATCGAAACTGGTCGTCGCCATCCATCACGAGCACCGCGGGATGCGGCCTGGGCTCCGACGCCGGCGGCGTCTCCAGAAAAATCCAATACTCGGTGCCGGTCTCCGGCGAACGAAGCTTGAAGTCGGCGTCCATGATGCGGACCCGACTCAATGCCCGCGCCCGGGAAACTTCAATGTCCGCCCGCTGCTCCGGTCGATTCGTGGCGGGTCGCGCCCGCCGGCGACCCGCGGTCTTTTTCCGCCCGGTTTGGGGCGCAGAGCCCATTGGGCGGTTGCGTCCCTTGCGGGCATAACGTCGCCGATGAAAAACACCCCCGCCCCGCCTGGTCTTCATCCGCTCGGTCTCGGCTTTCTCCTCGGCGCGCTCGCCCTCGCCAGCCCGTCGCCCGCCGTGGCCACCGATACGAACTGGTTCGACGACGCCATCCCCGCGGGCGCGTGGACCGGCGCGGACGGCGGCGATTCCTGGAATTGGATCGGCGGCAATCCCGCGCCCCACTCCGGCACGCTGGCGCACCAGTCGACGCTCGCTCCGGGTATTCACTTCCACAACTTCGCCGACGCCTCGGCTACGCTGGCGGTGGGGTCGGGCGACGCATTGTTCGCATGGGTCTATCTGGATCCCGCCAATCCGCCGCGTGAGATCATGCTCGGCTGGTCCGACGGCACGTCGTGGTCGCATCTCGCTTACTGGGGCGAGAACCTGATCCCATGGGGCACCGACGGCACGGCGGATCAGTGGCCGATGGGCGCCCTGCCGCCGCCAGGCGTCTGGACCCGCCTCGAAGTGCCCGCGAGCGCCGTGAACCTCGAAGGCCGCACGCTCTCCGGCATGGGCTTCGTCCAATATGACGGCCGCGCCACGTGGGATCTCGCCGGAAAATCGGCGCCGGACTCCGGAGGTGGCCCACCTCCGCCGCCGGCCATCGATGAAGCGATGCTCCAGGTGCCCCAGCCGGGCGACAACTCGCTGCGCATTCTGTCGCCGACGTTGCTCGAACTGGTCCGCATCAACGCCAAGCAGCCCGACCCGGCACACGTCGACAGTTGGGACTGGGTCGACGATCAGGGCAATTTTGCGCCGCCCGACATGTCGAGCCTGCACGTGACGGTCAACGGCCAGCCCGTCGCGGCGCACGGTATCGGCTTCCGGCGCCGGCCGATCTACGCGCCGCTGGACTGGCGGGATTTGCGGATCGGCAATTCGCTGTTCGTCCAGTTGGACACGCCGATCGCCGACGCCCAGTCGGTGGACGTGACGAACGATGGCACGCTCTGGCCCGCGAGCATGGGATTCGCCGCCACCGCCGACCCGTTGCGTTTCAATCCCGCGATCCACGTCAACCAGGAAGGCTACCTGCCCGCCTTCCCGAAAAAAGCCCTCGTCGGTTATTACCTCGGCAACGCCGGCGAAATGCCCGTCGCCGCCACGAATTTTTCCCTCGTGGACACGAGCAGCGGCGCGGCCGTTTTCCAGGGCTCGCTGATCCAGCGCCGCGATGTCGGCTTCACCTACACGCCGACGCCGTATCAAAGCGTCTACGAGGCGGACTTCAGCGGCTTCACCACGCCGGGGGAATATCGCGTCGTCGTGCCCGGCATGGGCGCCTCGCTCCGGTTCCGGATCGACGAGGGCACCGCGATGGCCTTTGCGCGCACCTACGCACTGGGCCTGCTCGAGCAACGCAGCGGCTTCGACGTCGCGATGCCGTTCACGCGCTTCACGCACGCCGCCGACCACACCGCACCGGCGGGCGTGCCGGTGAACGATGCCGCGCCCTACGACTTCACGTGGCAGACGGTCGCGAACTACGCCACAGAGGTGAACTCCGACAACCCGCCGCAAATTGCCCCGCGGCTCACGAGTCCCTCGGCGCAACTGTTTCCCTTCGTGAATCAGGGCCCCATCGACGTGACCGGCGGGCACTTCGAGGCGGCCAACTACAGCAAGGTCACCTGGAACATGGCGCAGGTGGTGCACGTGCTCATGTTCGCCGCGGACTCGCTGCCGGGCGTCGCCGCGTTGGACAACCTCGGCCTGCCCGAAAGCGGCGATGGCATCAGCGACGTGTTGCAGGAGGCCAAGTGGGAGGCGGACGCCCTCGCCAAGCTCCAGGATGCCGACGGCGCGTTTTACTATGCCGTCAATCCCGTGAACCGCGAATACGAGGGCGACGTGCTGCCGGAAAATGGCGACCCGCAGGTCGTCTGGCCGAAGAACACCGTGGCCACCGCCGCGGCCGTCGCCGCGCTCGCGCAGTGCGCGTCGTCACCCCGCTTCCAGCAGGCCTACCCGCAGGCGGCCGCCGACTATTGGGCGCGCGCCCAGCACGGCTGGCAATTCCTCACCGAGGCCATCGCCCGCTACGGCCTCGACGGCGCCTACCAGAAAATCCAGCACTTCGGCGACGATTTCACCGACCGTGACGATCTCGCGTGGGCCGCGTGCGAGATGTTTCTCGCCACCGGCGATCCGCAGTATCAGGCCGCGCTCAAGGACTGGTTCCCCGACCCGACCGACCGCGGCAACACCTGGCACTGGGGCTGGTGGCCGATGTATATGTGCTACGGCAACGCGGCGCGCGACTACGCGTTCGCGGTCAAGAGCGGGCGGCTGACGGCCGGACAACTCGACCAGGATTATTTCAACCGGTGCGTCACCGCCGTCATCGACGGCGGCAACGTCAGCCTCGCGTGGTCGCAGGCCAGCGCCTATGGCACCAGCTTTCCCGACGCGACGAAACGCGTGCGCACCGCCGGCTGGTATTTTTCCACCGAGCAGGCCTTCGACCTGGTCGCCGCCCAGCAATTCAACCCCAGCCCGGACTACGTCGCCGCCGTGCTCGACAACCTGAACTACGAGGCCGGCTGCAATCCCGTCAACGTGAGCTACGTGACCGGCCTCGGCTGGAAACGCCAGCGCTTCGTGGTGGACCAATACTCGGCCAACGACCGGCGCATCCTGCCCAAGGACGGCATCCCCATCGGCAACATCCAGGAAGGCTTCACGTGGACCTGGGCCTACGGCGGCGAACTCACGCCGCTCTGTTTCCCCTCCGACGGTGCCGCCGACGCGCCATATCCTTTTTACGACCGCTGGGCCGATTTCTGGAACGTCACCACCGAGGCCTCCACGACCGACTACGTGCGCTGCTTCGCCGTCACCGCCTGGCTCGCCGCACAAACTCCGCCGGCCGGTCAGGCCTGGCGCACCACCGCCGCCTCGATCACCGCGCCCACCGGCTCCGTCATTCGCGGCCAGCCGGTGACCGTGACGCTGCAAGTCGCGGACCCGGACCTGACCGGCGCAAAAATCGTCTGGGAGGCGAGCGACCAGGAACCGGCCTTCGGCAACCTGAGCTACACCTTTACGCCCGTGTATGACGGCGCGAACTGGATCGAGGCCGAGGTCCAATGGCCCGACGGCCGTCGCGCGTTCGCCAACGCCTCGGTGTCCGTGACATCGCCGCCATAACCATTCCCCCAGCGGCGGCGTGCCGCCTCATTCGTCGAGCGCCCCGAGCACGCGGCCGATGAATCCGTTCAGCGCCTCGTCGTTCTTGATCCAGCGGACGACCATCACGAGGTCGTGCTCCCAGTCGATCGCGATCACGTTTTCGCCGTTGCCGACAAACCGCACGAGGCTCGCCGGCGCCGCAGGCAGCGGCTTGCGGCCTGTGTTGAGATACCAGTTCGCGAAGCCGTAGTTCGCGTTCGCCGGTCCCGGCGTCCGCGCCAGCGCGATCCATTTCTCCGGCACGATCTCGCGCCCGGCCCACTTGCCTCCGTGGAGAAACAGATAACCGAACCGCGCCATATCCCAGGCGTTGATGAACATCCCGCCGCCGAGGTGCCCGCCGCCGCTCACCGATTGCATCGATTGCCCGTCGATTGTGACCCATGAGTTCTCGTAGCCGTGCCAGCGCCACGTGTTCGACGCGCCGATGGGGTCCATCACTTCCTCGCGCAACACCTGCGGCAGCGGCCGGCGCCACACGTTGAGCGTCACGAGCGCCAGCAGGTTCACGCGGACATCGTTGTATTTGAAAAACGTCCCCGGCTCGTGCATCGGCCGGTGCGGATAATCCGCCGGCGTCGCCCCGACCGGCCGGTCCGCCCAGTCGGGCACGCCCCAGAGCGTGCCGCTCCAGTCGCTCGTCTGCCGCAACAGGTGTTCCCACGTGATTTTCGCGTTGTGCTCGGAGCCGAACAATTCGTCGCCCAGCCCCGTCGGCAGGTAGTCGCGCGGATGGTCGCCGAGGTCGCGGATCATCCCGCGTTGCCACGCGAGGCCGACCAGCGTCGTGAGAAAAGTCTTCGTCACGCTGTGCGTCATGTCCACGCGCCCCGGCTCGCCCCACTCGGTCGCAACGTAACCGCGATGAATGATCACGCCGGTCATGTCGCCGCGCGGCTGCGTCGGCCCGAGAATCTTGAAGTCCGGCTCGCGCGCCCCGAACGTCCGCTGCAACTCCGCCGCCATGTCGCGCCGTCCCGTGCTTTCGTTCGCCACCGCGAAATCGACCGCCGCCTGCAACTTCGCCGCATCGAACCCCAACTCGGCCGGCGCCCGGTGCGCCCATTCGCCGCGCGGCGGAAAATAGTCCGCCGCGACCGCCGCCGCCGCGATCCCTGCGGCGACGCACGAGACGAAAATGGAGCGCCGGCTCATGGCGTTTTCGGAATCATGCCGGTCAGCGACTCCGGCTCGCCGTTCGTCACGATCACCGTGTCCTCGATCCGCACGCCGCCGAGCCCGATATGCTGGTCGACCAGCGGCCAGTTGACGACGTTGCGATGTTTTTCGCGGCGCTTCGGGTCGTTGAGCAACGCGGGGATGAAATACAATCCCGGTTCAACCGTCACCGCGTAGCCCGGCGCCAGCGTCAGGTCCATCCGCAGATTTTCCAGGCACGGGCGCGGGTCCTTCGCGCGGCCCGGCTGCGAGCCGCTCGCGTCGCGCACGCCGAGCCCGACCATGTGCCCGATGCCGTGCGGGAAAAACAACAGGTGCGCATTCTGCTCGACGAGTGAATCCGCCGCGCCGCGCATCACGCCCATCCCGACGAGCCCGGCCACCATGTCGCGCGCGGCGCCGAGGTGGATTTCCTTCCACTCCGCGCCGGGCCGGCACTTCGCCACCGCCCGCTCCTCCGCCGCCACCACGATCTGGTGCAGATCGCGCTGAAACGGCGTCGGCTCACCCACGACAAACGTCCGCGTCACGTCGACCATGTAGCGGTCGACCTCCGCCGCAGCGTCCACCAGCACGAAATCCCCCGCCTTCGCCGCGTGGCTCGTCGGCTCCGTGTGCAGGATCGCCGAATTGCTCCCGATCCCGACGATCGACGCGTAGCCCGTCCGCGAGGCGCCGTGCCGGAGATATTCCACCTCCATCTCGATCTGCAGCGCGCGCTCCGTCACGCCGGGCGCGATCAACTCGCGCAGCCGCGCATAACCCGGCGCCGTCGCCGCCGCTGCGCGACGCATCAGCGCGATCTCGCCTGCGTCCTTCGGCCGGCGGAGATGGCGGAGTTTTTCGCGCGCCTGGAACGTGAGCGCCGCGTCGGCGCGGACGCCGCGGAGCGGCTCGCCGAGCATGATGATCGGCCGGCCGCGCCGCTGCGTGAGCCACGGCTCGAGCGCGGCGATCGTCGTTCCCGGCACCGGCGCACGCCCATCCCAAATGCGCTCGCGCTCGGTGAGGTCGGGCACGAATGACACCCACTCGCCGCACGCGCCGCCCTTGAAATCGACCGCGAGCACGCCGCTGGGGCACTCCATGCCGGCGAGATAGTAATACTCCGAGTGGCTGCGATACGGATAATTCTGGTCGGTCCCCTCCGGCAGCGGCACCGGTTCGCCGGCGCCGACGAGGAGGATGGCGTCGTCCGGTTGCAAAGCATCGATCAGGCGAGCGCGCCGGGCGTTAAGCGAGTCGGTCATGGTCGGTCGGGTTTCTTTGGTCGGAACGCTGAAACAAAGAAAATCACGAATGAACACCAATAAACACGAATTTTCGCGCAACCCACTTCCGATCAGTTGCGCACAGCGCGGTAGTGCCCGACCTCCGGGCGGGCCGAAAACCGCGACTTACAATCTGACTTGCCTGGGACTTGAATCACAGGCTTTCGTCCCAGACCGAGCTCTCCGACCACGGCTGACGCGAGAAAGCGTCATAGCCGAACCTGATCCATCCCTTCCGCAACCGGCCGTCGCGCATCCGCACCTCGACCCGGAACACGACACCCGCTCGCTTCCACCTGAATGGACCGCACGAAAGGTAACGCCTTTCCGCGCGGACAATTTCCAGTTCGTTTTCGCCGGCCCATGCCTTCATTCGCTCCCGAACCGACTGCGGTCGGTTGAACATCCGCCAGACCAGGGTTGCGAAGAGCGCAACGACGACGATGACCATTCCAGCGAGCGAGAACATGTTCGCGTGACGTTAGCAGACGGGAAAGTTAACTTATGCTCCTTGTTGTGTCCCAAGCCTAAGCAATGGTGGCGAGGAGACACACCGTCATGAATTTCAAAATCGCCCACATGGAATCAATCTCTGTCTCTGTGCGCCATTGGAGGCTTCACGGGCGCGGGTCCCAATCGAGATCAACATGGATGCTGACTGCGATGGACCAGAGGAAAAGCCATTGTCCGTCCTTTCGTTTCAACACGAACGTATCTTGGTTGACCAGTGGTCTCGACGAACTTCCCGCGGATTTCACTGAACTCTCAAATGTCACCAGCGCCAAATCTCCAACTTCCGTGGTGCCGACGTAACGATCTTCGTAAACGAAGCGACCATCTCGCGGCGGCACGATGGTTTCCAACGCCTCACACATGAGCGTTACCACTTCCTTGTCTGACCCGGACTTCAAGACCGTTCGCTTGGCTGGATGATCCTCGAGATAGGACTGAATTATTCGCGCACTTCTCATCCGCGAAATCAGCTCCGGGTGCGATAGCGGGAGCAGCGCTTTCGCGTCGTGCGACACCCATGCCCGCATGGCCGCTTCCGCGACTGCCCGGGGCTCAATTGCCGCGGCCAACGGCGTCACCGCCAGAAACAGAAGTGCGCGAACTTGATTCATTCGCACGAGCTAAGGAAATCTTACCGAAACATCAATCTGCGACGACTACTACGCTGCGAGATCGAAACCAGACTTGCCCTGGATCGAGTGAGCTCTGAGCGAATAGATGTCGACCCGAAGCAGCAGCGTGAAATTGCCGCACTCGCCTTTCACTCGAAAGGCGTGCGTTTGTAGGCCCCTCGGTCCTTGGCTTTCAGAATCTCCGCCGCCGCAACATCAGCCCGCTGATCGCCCCTACAGCCAGCAGCCCGAACGCCGGAGTTGAAAACCACCCACCACCCTACATGCTGCGTTCATGTCCCTGACCGTCGACCAAATCGTGGAAGAAGCCCAACTATGGCCCGACGACGTTGTCGCCGAGTTGGTTGACCGGCTCATGCTCGCCAAGCACGGTGGTCTGGACCCGAAGGTCGAGGAAGCCTGGCGCCCGGTCATTTCGCGCCGCGTCGAGGAAATCCGCAGCGGCAAGGTGAAGGGGATCCCGGGTGAAGTCGTTTCCGCGCGCGTCCGCAAGATCGTGGGTCGGTGAAGCCCCATCATTTCCATCCCGAGGCCGACGAGGAATACGCGGAGGCTGCCGGGTATTGCGCCGACATCGCACCGGAATTGGGTGGCCGGTTTTACGACGAGATTGAAAGACTGATTGTCGAAGCCTGCGCAGCGCCGCACCGCTTCGGCGAATTGACGGCGACATGCGCCGCATCCTGGCGGATGGCTTTCCCTATGCGCTCCTTTACCTCGACGAATCCGACACGGTTTGGATCGTGGCGGTCATGCCGTTGAAACGTGACCCGAGCTATTGGCGGCATCGGTTGGGTTCCTAAGAACCTCTCTCCGGAGTCAGCGGCCCCGGCTACATCGAGGCGGAGCGCCGTTGGAACCCAGGGCGGCTCGGAGCCAGCCTTCGCGCGAGGCCATGACGGCCGCATAGCCGCCCCTACCGACATCTTAACAAGGCATTTTTACCGCAGATTTCGCAGAGATCGCAGATCAAGGCCGAACTGAAAAGGACGGCGTATAATGGATCGGTCTTCACGGTTCGGCATACCCGCCATCGGCGGTCAGGAATTCTGGGATTGCGAAACGCGTTTGATATCGAGCTTGGCGCGTTTGAAATTGAGCAGCAGCGCGGTTTTCAAGCCAGTGATATTCAAATAGCCGATCATTTGGGCCACGTGCGATTCATTGAAGTCCGTGACCACCTTGGGATCGACGATCAGCCGTTCGGCGACGATGAGGTCGGGCACGAGCGTCCCGATAAGTTCGCCCTCGTAGAAAACCTCGTGAGCCTTCTGCTGCTCACATTGCACGCCGCGCTTGCGGAGCTCGATGACGAGCGCCCGCTCGTAAAGCTTCTCGTCCAAGCCTGGCCGAAGGGTATTGAGCACCTTCATCGCTGCACCGATCACAACTTCACTGATCTCAACGTTGTCTGCATTCATGGAGGTATTTCTGTGGATTGGTATCTGCGATAATCCGAGTTATCTGCGGTGAAAAATGGATTGGAATCGAACCGCCCGGAGTTGAACCGCAGATTACGCAGATACCGCAGATCAAAACAGAGGTGGAAAGACGGCCCAAAATGAATCGAGCTCTTCCCGGTCTGCCAGCAGTCATCTGCGGTCAGTAATTCCGGGGTTGCGAAACGCATTTGAAATTGAGCAGGAGCGCGGTTTTCAGGCCGGTGATATTCGAATATTTCTGTGGTTTGGTATCTGCGGTAATCCGAGT
>CALFNN010000046.1 GCA_937902925.1 uncultured Opitutaceae bacterium | reverse complement strand
TGCCGGGCGTCGACAATCTCAACCAGATCGGCCCCGGCATCGTGGCGGACTTTCCGAAGTTGGCCGGCTCCGCCGCCCATTTGTTCGGCCACCCCCAGGCCTGGACAGAATCGGGCGGCAACACCTCCGCTGGCGGAAAATTCGTGGTCGATTACCAATTGGTGCGCGGCATCAACTTCATGAACATCCGCGGGCTCAACGCCGCCACGCCGTCCGCCTCGGCCTCCGAGTCCACGGCCATCACCGGCTGGTATGTCACGCGGGCGAGCTACCTGTTGGCCATGGGCCGGCCGGCGGCACAAGTCGCACTCTACCATCCTTCCGATAGTTATTGGTTGAACGATCTCGAGGCGGACGAGGTCACCGTGAAGCTCACCACGCAATTGCTGGAGCATCAGATCGATTTCGATCACATCGATCACGATTCGCTTGCCTCGGTCTGCACGCTCGAGGGTGGCACGCTCAAAAATCTCAGCGGCCAGATTTATCGCGCGGTCATCGTCCCGACGTCGACAGTCATCCAGAAAAACGTCCTCGCTCGCCTGCGCGCCTTCGCCGCGGCGGGGGGCAGGGTCATCTTTGTCGGCCGGACGCCCACCATGGTGGTGGATCGGACGTTCCTGAACGCCACGAGCGCGCCGGACCTGCGCTTCGCAACGCTCGAGCCCTCACCGGAGATCACCGCTCGGGTCGTCGCGGCTCTGCCGAAACCGGACGTAAAGCTCGATGGCGCCTGCGCGCCCCTGAAATACATTCACCGCACACTGAAGGATGGGGATGTTTATTTCTTCTTCAACGAATCCAACGAAACGCAAACACGCACCGCCACCGTCGACGGCAAGGGCCAGGTGCAAGTGTGGGATGCAGCGAGCGGAAGAATTCATCCCGTCGACGGTGCGGCGAAGGCCACCGGCAGCATCGCGCTGCCCCTGACCCTCGGCCCGCAGGAGTCGCGCTTCATCGTGATCGGTCCGATGCCCCCCACCGCAGGCTGAGCGCGGCGAAGGCGGCTTTCCGAGGTTGATGGCATCGGCGTAAGCCCCAGCTTGAGCATGTTAGATTTTCGTGGCCAGCAGATGCAGGCCCGTCTGTCCGCGATTCGGGAAGTCGCGGCCGAACGCGGCCTGACACACCGCCATGTCTTCGCGCTGATCCCATCGCGGCGTGCCGCGTGGCTGCAACTGGCAAAAGCCAAGGGAATGAGTTAGGCGTCGGTCGATTCGACCCACGCCATGCGTTGTGCCGAAAAGAACGAATTCGGCACGGGCAAAATCGCCGAGTCGATTTTTCGGCCGTCGGCATCGTGCAACGTTGATCGCGGTCTCAGTCCAGAATGGGTGCCTAAAGGGACGCGCCATTTCGGCACTTTCCTCAACGTTGCAGTTAGCCACCCGTCGGTCGGGTTGGCTGCGGAGACTACCTATTGGATGGCTAGGGCGCCATCGCGAGTTTGTGATTCTCATCCAGTTCGAGGCGCAGATAGTCGTAACAAACGCCGGTAGTGAGTTCTCCGGCGGGGACAGTGAGCGTCATCTCGTTTTCGCCCGCCTTCAAGAGTGTGGCATCGAACGGCTGGGAGTATTCATGCCAAACGCCCCGGTCGGTGTTATACCGCAGAGCGTTGGTGGCGACCGGCCGGATCGTGCCCACAGGCTTGCCGTTGACGCCGATGGCCAGCCCGCCGCTACCGTCGGCGCCCCCCAGCGCGATCCTCAGGGTCGCCTTGCCTGGCACAGCCTTGTCCATGGTGAACTTGATGGTCCAGGTTGTGGCGCGACCGCGGCCATAGATCCGCCACGGGCCGCTTTGATTCGTCTGCGGGTATTGTTCGAGCGACTCGGCCTTGATCCAGCCAAACCGCTGGTTGGCCGGATCCTTGGCTTCGGGATTCAGCCACGCCATCGACTCGCCGTGCGGTGTCTGCTGGAAGAACCAGTCTTTGTGATAGTCGCTCTTGCCGATCGTGTAGGTGACGTCGTTCGGAAACAGGAGCGGATAGCGCAAGCCCCAGCCCCAGACCCAGTATTCGTTGCCCTTGAAAAATTCACTGCCGTTGCGGTTGGGGTAGCCGATTTCCCAGATCTGCCTGCCGTAGCGCACGGGCTTCCACTCGATTTTGCCCAGGTCTAGGGTCTTGCCCACTTCCACGGTGATTTCCGTCTTCGCCAATTCCCCGAGCACGCCATCGGCAAACGCGTAGAGGGTATAGGTCCCGGGGCGGATGTTGGGAATGTAGAATTTGCCGTCATCCGTGCCATCGGTCCAGAACTGGTAATAAATTCCGTCATGCGGCCATTTAATCACATCACCATTGCCCGACCGCTGCGTGTATCCCCTGGCTGTGGTGGTGAAATCCGGGTGCGCCAAGCCGACGGTCAGACCGGGCAGCTTGGTCGTCGCGGCCTGCGGGTCGTTGAGCACGAACTGGCCGGTGACAATGCCGCGCTCGTTCTTGTGCGGGTAGTCCATGCCGCTGACCCAGTCAAAGGGCCAGGCGGCCTTGACCTCCTTTGCTTTGGCCAGCGCATCGTGCCATAGAGCAAAAGCGTTGTCGTGCCACGTTTGCGGCACGGCGGGGTTGCCCTGCGTGGCCGCGAGCGTGTTCAGCTCGGGCATCGTCGGGTCCTTCGGGTTCTTCAGGGCGTTGAAATAGACGAAGATCGGCCCGATGACCTTCTTCCACTCCTGGCCGGCGAGAATGTTCAAGCCCGCACCACCGGCATAGTGACCGGAAGTCCAGTAATCCTGAATTGCGGTATTCGAGCCAAACGACCACGGGCCGATCAGATCCATCTTCTCGGCGCCGCCACCGATATACTCGGTGCTGGGATTGATGAAGTAGACGCCGATGTGGTCTTTGGGGCTGGAGAAGCCCCAGGCGGGAAGCCGATACATGATGGCACAGTAACTGTATTTGTGCTCGACCGAGTTCTTATAAATGCCGGTGCTCAGGATCTTTTGCTCTTTCGCGTGAATGACCACGCCGTCTCGCAGGTCTTGCGTGGAGGGCACGAGCATGTTGCGGTCGGCGTCGACGGAGAACCAGTCAAAGTTCGGATCGAGTTGGAGAATGAACTGGCTTTCGGGCACGCTCGCGGCGGGATACGACGCCGGGTGCGAGAACTCGGCGTAGCTGTAAAATCCGCTTTGGCCGCGCTCCAGCGTGTAGCGTAGCTCAATGTCAAAGCGGCCGCTGTTCACGCCCTTGACCGCGACCTCGGCGCGTTCGCCGCTGTTCTTCGCCGGGTCGATGGTCACCGACGGGGTCACCGTGCCGGTCGGCGACTGTTGCCAGGACGGGATCACGCTGCCGGCTGGCGTCGGTGGCGAATGGAGCGGATCCGGCAACGTCCAGATCGTAGGGCGCAACGTCTCGATGCTGTGATAAATGACCGACAGCAAACTGCCGTTCTTCTTGTTGATGGTGGGCCTGACGATGCCGTTGTCCAACGTCCAAGTGTCACCGTTGTCGGTGACGGTCACGGGGACGTTGACCGCAGGTTTGGCGACCACTGGCGCGGCTGCGGCGGCGCGCAGCGCTGGCCCGGCCAAGAATACAAAAGCAGCCGCAAGAAGTCCGCGCGAAACGACAAATAGGTGTGTTTTCATATCACTACCGTCCCATAGGATTTTGTGGTTTTTGATGAATAAAGAGGGATCGAGTGCGGGCTTTTGACCTGCCTCGAGACAGATTTCAGAACATCTGCTGGCCGCCGCGCCCAGATTCGGTCTCACACCAGCGCATCGCGGCAATACTTCACGGTTCGGGCGATTTCCGTCATGCGGTCAGAGCCGGCGGGGACCTTGTATTCAAACTCGATCGTCGCCTGGATGTTCCACTTGTTGTCGCGAATCAGGCGCAGCACCTCCTTGATTGGTGTGTCGCCTTCGCCAAACGGCACGTTGGGCCCGTTCTTCGTCGCCGGATCCCATTTCCGATCCTTGACGTGGATGTGTGTGATGCGGTCGTGGTGCTTCTTCATGAACTCCCCCGGGGAGCCGTTGCCGCCCGCCACGTAGTGCCCGATGTCGAGATTGGCCTCGTTGTATTTCGCCAAGGCAAACGCCGTCTCGAAATCCGCGGCTGACGAATGCAGGTGACCATGGTAGCCGACCATCAGCCGGTGCTTGTCGGCAAAACTTCCGAGGCGCTTGATTTCGCCGGCGACCCGGGCGATTTCCGCCGGCGCATCCTGGTCCGTGCGGGGAATCTCCGTCGAGATGGCCCGCGCGCCCAGCGCCTTTGCCATCGCGAAGTTGTAGTCGATCTCCTCGTCCGACATCTTGGTGATGTCATCGACCTTCAGGATTTCGATCTTCACGCCGCCGTCCTCGAACATCCGGCGAAACTCCGTTACGCGGTCCATCGAGACCGTGCGGCGCCAATCGCGGATTTTCAGGGTGTTGTTGTCGAGCGCTGCGCCGGCTTTGCTGGTGCCGGTTCTGGTCGCGACCATAATCGGGGGCAGGCCGAGAAATAATTCAACCGGCTGGGCGCGTAACTCGACTGCGCTCACATTGAGTTCCTGGCAGTTCTTGAGCACCTCCTCGCCGGCCATCGTTCTGCCGCCAAAGCTGTAGGGCACGTTCAATCCGACCTGGACGCCGGCGAACTTCGAGTCCGGCTTGCCCAGCGGCTTCGCCGCGGTGTCGGCGGCACGCAGCGAGCGGCCGGCGGACAACAAACTGATCGCTGGCAGAGCGGTCAGGGCGAGCTTGGCGAATTCACGACGCGTATAGGGTGACTTCATGTAGATGGCGTTTGTCTCAAGCAATCCGATCCGGCGACAGAACTAACCGGGCCGTTCGAATAGGGCAGGCGGGAACTAGGTGCGACCGGGAGATATGCACGCAGGACGTTTCCTGTCAGCCAAGGATGCGCCCGAGACGGAATCCTTGTCGCGGATAGCTCACGAATTTCTGCTGTGTCTAAATCAAGGTAATCGGCATGTGTGGCGTCGCAAAAACCGGGATGCACGACCGGCGCGCCGGCATGGGCGATTCACGGAGCCCACCCTCTTTACGGCGCATCCTTTGCGCGATCTGCCGCGTCTTTCTGTGACACCGATCCTTTGTCTTGCCCCGTCATTCCACCATGAAAATTTCCTATCGCATTTCCGTCATATCGCTTGGTTTCGCCGTTTCTGCCACGCCTTCACTCTATGCGGCCAATGCGGCAACCCTTTGGAAGAAAGACTGCGCCTCATGCCACGGTGACGACGGTCGCGGCGACACGAAGGCGGGGCGCAAACTCTATATCAACGATCTGACCGATGCGTCACTTCAAGCGAAGTTCACCGACGAGGAGGCCGCCAAGTCGATCAAATTTGGCCTGAAAGACGCAAAGGACAAAGTTATCATGAATGCAATCAGCGGGGTCTCCGACGACGACGTCAAATCGCTCGTCGCCTATGTGCGCTCGTTGAAAAAGTAGCGCGCTGGTGCGCGCTGACAGGCCGTCACGCACAGGCAGCTGTGGCGGAAAATGGGCATCGCCGCCGGACCTATCCGACGTTGCTCACCGAGGGCCTTGTGGCTGTGCCAGCCACCGCAGCTGTCGAGTCCGTAGTCCCCCCGGTTGGCTACCGAAATCCAGACCCCGGTTTTCCGCTGGGCCAAGGCAATCTTTCCGGCACGCGGCGGATGCGAAAATCTCGATCAACGACTTAGGCTCGAGTGGCCGTCACGCAAAGGGTTGATCCCAAATTCTGCCCAGAACGGGTGGGTTTACCAACGCGCATGATGTTGGAGCGGCGCCGTGATTTACCCACCACCGTCCTGCTCACTCTTCGGATTGACGTTGAGCCGGCGGGAGGTCTGCCTCCTCGCTTCGACGGAGTCGTGATCGATTGGTGCCAGCCCTGCAGCCCCCGCTGAGGTTTCGGTCAACTGGTTTGATTTCGGCTCTCCCACCCCGGCAACCCGTTCGCCTCAGGAGATACAAGACATGCACCGCCGCACACTCGTCCTCGCCGCCATCGTGTGGGCCGCCGCCACGGCGTCCGCCCAATCCATCAAGTTCGACTTCGGATCAGGTCCCGCCCGCGCGGGATGGACCAAGGTCACGCCCGATCTTACCTACGACGACGCACGCGGCTTCGGTTTCGAAGGCGCTCCTAGTGTGGTGCCGACGGCCTTCACCGGGGGCGGCGATCCGGCAAAGGGCGGTGGCGTGAAGGCAGCCGCGCCATTCTTTTTCAGCTTCAAGGTTCCCGCCGAAGGCAACTGGCGCGTGACCGTGACCCTCGGTGGCGATCCGTCCGCCGCCTCGCTCACGACGGTCAGCGCCGAAATTCGCCGGCTGATGGTGTTGCACGCCGCGACCAAGCCGGGCGAGACGAAGGAAGTCTCCTTCATCGTCAACACCCGCACGCCCAAGCTGCCCGATGGCCGGGTCGTCCGCCTCAAGCCGCGCGAAACCCAGGGTGAGGCGATCGCCTGGGACGACCGCATCACGCTTGAGTTCAATGACGCCCACCCGGCGGTCTGTTCACTGACCGCCGAGCGCGTGGAAAACATTGCCACCATCTACCTGATGGGCGACTCGACCATGACCGACCAGCCCGGCATGCCGACGACCAGTTGGGGAAATTTTCTCCCAATCTTTTTCAAGAACACGGTCGCCATCGCCAACCACGGCGAATCGGGCGAAGCCTACAGCGCCTCCCGCGGCGAGCTCCGTCTGGCGAAGGTCCTTAGCTTCATCAAGCCCGGCGATTGGGTCGTCACCCAGTTTGGCCACAATGACGAGAAGGAACGCTCGCGGGGCCCGGAGTTCGGCGCTTTCAAGAATTACGCCGATGAGATGCGCAGTTACACCAAGGATATCCGGGCCAAGGGCGCGCATATCATCCTCGTAACTCCGATGCAGCGGCACGAATTTGCCGACGGCAAGGTGCGTAACACACACGACGACTACCCCGACGCCGTCCGCGCTGTCGCGAAGGAACTGGACGTGCCGCTGATCGATCTGACGGCGATGAGTGACACGATGATGAACATCATGGGCGAAAAACCGGCTTGGCTGCTCTTCTCGCGCGGACAGGATGCCACGCACCACAGCCCCTACGGCGCGTGGGAATTGGCCAAGTGCATCGCGCAAGGCCTGAAGGACGCCAAGGTCGAGCCGGCCAAGTGGCTCGTCGACGACTTCGCGGGCTTCGATCCCGCCAAGCCCGATCCCATCGAGTCCTTCACCGTGCCCAATTCCCCCAGTCGCGGTGGTCCCGGCGGACGGCGCGGTGGCCCGCCGCCAGCCGACGACCCGGCCAAGCCCTACGGCAACTGAACGCGACCCCGCAGGGTTCATCGCAGGGCCGGAAGAAGATCATTAACGAACGGTGCTACGTCACGGGAAGCCCAACGACCAGGCCGCGATCAAGGCTTGGATTCTCACCGGATCAGAAAATACCCGCAACGGAATCACCTGCCGTGCGTTTAGCTGTAGCCCACGAATCATGTCCCATTCTTCGCCCATCCGCCGCGGCTCGCGCTCCGCGCCACTGTTCCCGATTTTCGAAAGGTTCACGATTGGGGCGGCCCTGTTTTCCCAGCTCGCTGGTTTCGCGCAACCAGGACCCGCCAGCGCCACTTCGCGGTGCCGGCCCGGTCTTTGGCGATTCGAGCACACGTCCGCCACCGATGCCGCCGCTTTAAAACCGAGGGAATATTGCTTTCCGGTCTCGGGCTTGAGCTGCAATCCGGGGTTTCAACACTGAAAACGTGGAAAGATTTATGAAGACGCACGACTACACCCAGATCCCGCGCCGGAATTTCATTCGGGGACTTGGCGGCTTGGCGGCCTCGACGGCTGCCTGCTCCCTTCTGCCGCAAACTGTCCAGGCTGAGGCGCGCGTCTCCCGCACGGCGGGACTGAAGCTCAAGCTCTCGCTCAATGCGTATTCGTTCAACGGACCCTTGCGGTCCGGCGCGATGACCCTCGAAGACGTCATCCACTTTTGCGCCGAGCGCGGCATCGATGCACTTGATCCGACGGGATACTACATGCCCGGTTATCCGAGCGTGCCAGCCGACGACTACATCTACCGGCTGAAGCGGACGGCATTCGTCAACGGCGTTTCGATCAGCGGCACCGGGGTGCGCAACGACTTCGCGACGCCTGATGCTGCCCGGCGGCGGGCCGACGTTAACATGATCAAGAGCTGGATCGAGGTCGCGAGCAAGCTGGGGGCTCCCGTCATCCGCATCTTTGCGGGTCCGCAACCTGCGGCGGGCCGCACGTTCGACGAGACGCTGGCCTGGATGGTGCCCGCCATTCAGGAGTGCGTGGACTACGGCCGCCAGCACGGCGTGGTCATCGGGCTTCAGCATCATGACGACTTCCTGAAGACCGCCGACGAAACGATCCGGCTCGTCCAATCCGTGAACTCGGAATGGTTCGGCGTCATTCTGGACATCGGCAGCCTGCGAAAAGGCGACCCCTATGCGGAAATCGGCAAACTGATTCCCTACGCCGTCTCCTGGCAGATCAAGGAAACGGTTTGGTCCGGCACGACCGCGATGCCGGTCGACCTGAAGCGGATCAAGGGCCTGATCGACCAAGGTGGTTATCGCGGCTTCCTGCCGGTCGAGGCGCTCGGCGCGGCCAACTCGAGTGACAAGGTCACGGAGTTTATGGCTCGAGTCAGACGAGAATTCGCACTTTAGCCGTGGACTTCCCGTCTGCGGAGCTGAGCCCCCAAAGGCCTCGATCTCACGAAGGACATCCTGCTCAGAACCGTCACGAGGGCGACGATAGAGGCCTTGCGTTGGTTGGTCCGGCGGCGGGGCATCCGGAAATTGGCAGCAGGAAAAACGCGAAAGAGATTTCCGCCCGGGCCGAACTCGACGCGGTGATGGCACGCATCGCCCGCCTGAATGCCTGCATCGAGGCCGAAGTCGGGTCTGTGCGTTGGCCGACCGAGTCCTGGCACTGCGCCCGGGCTGAGCGCGTGCCGGTTGACAGAGCGCCAGCCGAAGATCTGGATCCGCGCATCGTGCCAGTCGTGGTCGTCCACCGAATTTGCCCGAGCATCCTACTGGCGCCGGCTGATGGTGTCGATTCTCGCCGGCGATCGTCAATGGTCGCGGAGCTTCTTACAAATATGAGACGCGCTGACGTTGGCCGTTCGGCCGATGAATCGTTCGGATTTCAAATCATGCCAAGGGTGTATTTTGGTTACTCCCTTAACATCAAATAAGACAGGTTACACGTCATGAACGATAATGAATCGGAAAAGCATCTGGGTCGGCGCACGTTCTTGCAGTCCACCGGCACGTTACTTCTGGGCGCATACGTTCTGAATGCGTCAAGCCGCGCAGAGGCTGCCGATGTCGAGGGCGCGCACCTCGCGACACCGAGCGGCAAACCGCTGCGCGGGTTGTATCCCATTCTGGAGACGCCCTTCACCCCGGACGACAAATTGGACACCGACGCGCTCGCGGCTGAAGTCAAATTCTGCAATCGCGGACGCCTCGGCGGCATGATTTGGCCAGTGTTTGCCAGCAGCTGGTCGACCCTTTCCGACGCCGAGCGCATCGAGGGCGCGGAGACCATCCTGTCGGCCGGCAAGGGCGGCAAGGCCGCGATCGCCATCGCGGTTCAGAACATGGCTTGGGACACGGCCACATCCATCCGCTATGCCAGGCACGCCGCGGCCCGCGGAGCGGATGCCATTGTCTCCATCCCGCCGAACAACGGCTGGAACGTCAGCGATCAGACGGTGCTCGACTATTACAAGGCGATCGGCCTGGCGACGGATCTGCCGCTGATCGTGCAGACGCGCGGCACGATCAGCGTCGATCTCATGATCCGGATGTTCCAGGAAATTCCGACCATGAAGGCGACGAAGGACGAGGTGGGAAATCCGCTGGAGCGCGTCACGGAATTGATTCGGCGAACCGACAACAAGCTGGCGGTTTGGGCGGCGGGCGGCGGCACCGGAGATGCACTGCTGCAGGAGTTGCCGCTCGGTTTTGTCGGTCTGTGCCCGACCCCGCAGTTTTCGGATCTGCTCCAGCAAGTGATCGAGCTTTACTGGGCCGGCAAGAAACGCGAGGCCTTCGATATGTTTGGCCGGGTGCAGGCGTTCGCCAGCATCCCCGGGGCGACCGGATACATGATGGTCGCCCGGGGCGTCTTCAAGGAAACCACCAAGTCACGTCCGCAGCCTATGGAGCCGGAAGCCCCCCGACCCGCGGGCGGTGGTGGTCGCAGTGGCGGAGGGTCCGGCGGTGGCCGCGGCCGCCCCTTGTCCGACGCCCAAAAGGAATCCATCCGGAAGGATATGGAGGAATTTCTTAAACCTCACATGCGGGCATGAATTGAACCAGGACAAACAACCTGGCTTTGCCGGACGGAGTCGCTGATTTGCAGCGAGGTTTTTAGATCCGGGCCTTCCCGTCGCGCAGTTCGCTTTGGTCGAATTGCAATTCTAGGGCGTGGCAGCTGCGGACCTCAGAGAATTGTCGCGCTGTCAGTTATCCTCACAGGCCTCGCTCGCGAAGACGGCTCTTTAGGCTGCGGCTGGCGGGCTTAGGCAACTATTTATGGAAGGCCGCAGCATCATG
>CALFNN010000045.1 GCA_937902925.1 uncultured Opitutaceae bacterium | reverse complement strand
ACACCGCGTCACTCACGTGAACATTATGCTACGAACTTACCTGACGGGACACTAGAACGCAGCGCTTGGGTTGCGGCGATCGGGAGTTGGCGAGTTGTTCGACGCGATTGTGGACGGAGACAAGGTGGCGACATCCAAGCCGGATCCCGAAGTTATTCTGAGCGCCGCCCATGAGCTAGGAATCAGGCCGCCCGAGAGCATCGTGGTTGAGGACGAGGCGGCGTTGTGGCGGCGAAATTCGCCGGCATGTTTGCCGTGGGTGTGGGGAGGCGCATCGGTTGCGAGAGGCCAATCACATCGTGCCCGACTTGCGAAACATCGAATTCGAATCGCTCTTGGCGGGCAAGATTGTAAAGAAATTCAATCCAGGACGCGGCATGATCGATTTTTACAGCAAGCCTTTCAATCTCGCCGACGATGATATCGCGTGGGTCGAGGCAACCCACCGGAAAATGTCGTTGGAGGACAAAGTCGGCCAGTTGTTCTGTCTGTTGGTCACGGACGAAAATGAGGCGGAGCTTGATCGCATCCTCGAGACCGTCAGGCCGGGCGGTTTCATGTTTCGTCCGCGCCCGGCGATCGAAGTGCAGAAGTTCCACCGCCGCCTTCAGGAGCGTTCGGCGATTCCACTTCTGTTTGCCGCGAATCTCGAACGGGGTGGCAACGGCATTGCGACGGACGGAACTGAATTTGGATCGCCCCTGCAAGTCGCGGCTACGGACGATGAGGAGCAGGCTTACCGTCTTGGGCTCATTTGTGGTCGGGAGGGCCGCGCGGTAGGCTGCAACTGGTCGTTTGGGCCTGTCGCCGACATCGACTATAATTTTCGGAATCCTATCACCAATATCCGCACGTTCGGCTCCTCTCCGGAGCGGGTGCTGCGAATGGCGCTGGCTTACATGCGGGGTCTGCAGGAATGCGGATTGGCGGTGACGGTAAAGCATTGGCCCGGTGACGGAGTCGACGATCGAGACCAACACCTGTTGCCTTCCGTCAATACTCAGTCCGTCGATGAGTGGGAGAAATCGTTTGGCGCGGTTTTTCGGGGCCTGATCGAATCCGGTGCCGCAACGATTATGGCGGGGCACCTGCTCCTGCCGGCGTATTCGCGCAAACTTATCCCCGGGATCAAGGACGAGGACATTTTGCCGGCCTCGTTGGCGCCAGAGCTCACCGTGAGCCTCTTGCGTGAACGGCTCGGTTTCAACGGGCTTGTCGTCACCGACGCGACACCGATGCTCGGCTTCACGCAGGCCATGCCGCGCATGCAAGCGGTTCCCCGAGCCATCGCGGCAGGCTGTGACATGTTCCTTTTCTCGATCGATCTTCAGGAGGACGTTCGATTCATGCTAGAAGGCGTTCGCACCGGTCTTCTCAGCCACCAGCGCTTGGACGAAGCGGTGCTGCGCATCCTCGCGCTGAAGGCGTCGCTTAAGCTTAAGCGCCAGCAGGCCGAGGGAAAATTGGTGCCGCCGCCAAGTGCACTGTCGATTCTGCGCTGCGAGGAACATCTGCGTTGGGCGCGGGTGTGTGCCGACCAATCCGTCACTCTCATAAAGGACACCCAGAAACTCCTGCCTCTTTCGCCCGAGCGGCACCGCCGCATCCTCATGTTTGATATCGCGGACAAGAGTGGGAATATGGCCGGCCGCGGGGACAGTGCTCGGGTGTTCAGAGGGTTGCTCGAACAGGCTGGATTCACGGTCAGTTTGTTTGACCATGCGGATCCGAGAAACAGCAAACTCAAATCCCCGACCTTTTACTCGGAAAAATTCGATGTGATTCTTTACCTCATTTACCTGAAGACCGTGAGCTTCCGGTCCGTCGTGCGAATCAATTGGGGTGCGCCTTTCGCGTTCGATGCACCGCGCTACCTTTCCGAGATTCCTACGCTCGCCGTTTCGCTCAATAGCCCATACCATTTGCAGGACATGCCGCGGATGAAGACCTTTGTTAACGGCTATACCGGCAGCGATGACGTCGTGGCGGCAACCGTGGATAAGCTGCTCGGGCGAACAGCGTTTTCCGGCGTCAGCCCTATTGATCCTTTCTGCGGTTATTGGGATACGCGTTTCTGACGGACGTTTCTAATCCAACCGTCAGCGGCACGACCCGAAATTTACGCCAGAATTCGGGGCGCTAGGTCGAAAACCGGCGCCGCGCGGCCCGCGTTGGGCTCCGTCCAAATCACCAGAAGTTTTTTGCCGCGACGAAACCCAAACTCCACCACGGCGGCCGCCAGCATCTGGAGGGCTCCGTGCAGCGCATGCTCCCCGCCGACGATGAGTCGGTCTCGCGCTGCCTCTTCCGTGGACGCTCGACTGAAGGCGAAGAATCCACCTCTGAGCGCAATAAAGACCGCGAAGGCCGTCGACGTGACGTGTAACATCTTATGTGTTCCTTTCCTTGCGGCGTCACGCTCAGTTTGGCACCATGGGCGCGCGATGGAACTGCGGCATCTCCGATATTTTGTGGCTGTTGCGGAGTCTTTGAATTTCACCAAGGCCGCTGCGCGTCTGCGCTTGGCGCAACCGGCGTTGAGTCGTCAGGTGGCCGATTTGGAGGATGAATTGGGCGTGGACCTGCTGAGCCGCACTTCCCGCGGCGTCCAGTTGACGGAGGAAGGAAAACTGTTCCTGGCGGAGACCCGGGTGGTGCTCACCCACGTGGACGCAACAGTCGCGAAGGTGCGCGCGCTGGCGCGCGGCGAATTTGGCGAGCTGCAGGTGGGATATCTGCCGCCGCTGGATTTGCACATCCTGCCGCGGGCGCTGGCGGAATTTCAAAAATCCACGCCGGGTGTGAAGGTCGTGCTGCATGATCTGGGCAGCGATGAACTCTGCCAGGAATTGCGTAACGGAACGTTGCATCTTGCGGTCATGATGCAGCCCAGCGAGGAAGCCACGACGGGAATAGAATTCGAGGAGATCGGGCGCTACCCGTTCTTTGTCGCGATGGCGTCCGGTCATCCCTTGACGAAAATGAAGGCGGTGCCGCTCGAATCGCTGGCGAAGCAGCCTTTGGTGGCCCTGGACCGCCGGAGAAATTCTGAATATCATCGGATCCTGAAGCGCGTGTTCACACCGCTGCGTCCCACTATTGCCACCGAGAGCGACAGCATCAATTCGCTCATCACGGAAATCGGCTCGGGTAAACGCGTCGCCCTGGTCAGTCAGCTTTTCAAGCAGGCGATCGGGAGCCGGCTGTTGTATCGGCGTTTGATCGACAGTGACGCCGCCATGTGCGTGGGCATCGCGACGGCCAAAAGCGGCGACGTGACTCCCGCCGGGGAAAAGCTTTTAGCCACGATCCGGCAGACGGCCTCCCGTCTGGGCGGACGGAGCAAGTAGCGGAACGCCTCAAAATTCCGCCACGATTCATTGTAGCCGCGCCCATTGAGGCGCGGTCCAGAGCGGGCCGAAGATAAAAGGCCCGCGACATTATGGACACGGCGACCAGCGCAGACCGGGACGTCGTCTGTCCTCCGTCCTCAGTCTTCCGCCTGAATTTCTGGTATTCCTGAAAAGCATCGCCGCGAAAGAAAGGCGGTATTGGGCGGTTTCACGGCGGGCTGATAAAGTGGTTCCACGGTTGGCACACGCCACCTGCAACCCACAAAGAAACCCAAAGCTCAAAAGGAAATTATCATGAATACGCAGAAATCGAATCAAGCGAACGGCAATGGAAACGGCGCTAACGCCCGCAAGGCAATCGTCCTGGTGCACGGAGGCTTCGTCGATGGCTCCGGCTGGGCCGGCGTTCATCAAAACCTGAAGCGTCAGGGACACCATGTCGTCGTGGTGCAGAACCCGACCAAGTCCCTCGCCGACGACGTCGCCACCACCAAGGCCGCGATCGAGAGCGTGGACGGCGAAGTCGTGCTCGTCGGCCATTCGTATGGCGGCGTCGTGATCACCGAGGCCGGCACCCATCCCAAGGTCTCGCGCCTTGTCTACATTACGGCGTTCGCGCCCGATCAGGGAGAGTCCGTCGCCTCGCTCATCGCCAATCCTCCTCCCGGCGCGTCCGTGCCCCCGATCCTCCCGCCGAAGGACGGCTACCTGTTCCTCGACCGTTCGAAGTTCGCCGCGTCGTTCGCCGCGGACGTCGAAGCGGACACCGCCGCGTTCATGGCCGATGCCCAAGTCCCGTGGGGCCTGGATGCGCTGTCGGGCGCCGTGACGAACCCCGCGTGGCGTAGCAAGCCGAGCCACTATCTGGTCGCGACGGAGGACAAAATGATTCCGCCGCCGGCGCAACGGATGATGGCCCAGCGCGCGCAGGCGCAGGTGAAGGAACTGCCGGGCAGCCACGCCATCTACGTTTCGAAGCCGGCGGAAATCGCCGACTTCATCCGTCAGGCTGCGTCCGCCTAAAGTGCCGAATAAGCCGCATGAGACGGGGCCAGGCCTCGCTCAGCGATCACCGACGAAGTGCCGAACGGCGTCGCCGGTGATTTTGCGTTTCCCGGTCCGCGCATCCGACATCGTTGGATGGCCTTTCACTTATTCGCGCCCGGTTGGCTAAGCGTCGCAGGCCGGTCGGCCGCAAGCGGATCTTTCGCCCCGCGTTCGCCGCTGTTCGAGAAATCCATAGACCGTCTCGATGGCACGATGCCCGTCGAGCAAGGCACTGACGAAAAGTGCCGCGAACCGATCATGGCGGCGGCGGCATATGAAGCGGCGGTTAGGAATGGCAGATAGATCCCGGCGCGAAAAAGAGCCCGCCGCACGACGACGAGGGAATGATCCAAGGTTTTCACGTTTCGGGGAGACAAGAGTCGAGCGAGGCCAGGTCGCTTACCGCTCGCGCAGCGTTTTCAACGCGCCACCCCACGCGATCACCTGGTCCAGCATCGCGTTGACAGAACCTTCATGACGCGGGTCACCATCGATCATCGTCCACTCCATCGGGAGATCGGACAGCGCCACGACCCGATGGATCGGCACCGGCACCTTGGATTTCAAATCCGGTGGCAGACCCTCAGCGATTGCTTCGCCCGCCGCGACGATGGAGGCGAACACGCTTTCGTGTTGGAGCCGCCGCGAGTAGTTTCGCGGGTTGAACGGGGCCGGTTGCTTGCTGAGCGAACTACCGCGCAACGGCGCCCGGAAGTAATCTCGGTGCGGAGGATTTCGGGCTAGTCGCGATAAGTTCCGACTTCGGTCTTCTGACAGGCGCTGTAAGAAATGACGACTCATCCCGAAAATAAGGGGCAAGAACAGGCGGCGTAACGGAACTCACCCCGGCAGCCCATGGTAACTCAGGGCGACAGATTTACAGGCACCCGAAAAAAGGGGTATAACTCACCACGACAGCTTACAGCAGGTGATAGGAGTGCAGGGCCTGTTCAATCTCCCTTTTCTTTTCATCGTGGTAGCCGGGAGGATGGCCTCAAAATATGCGTTCATCGCCGAGTTGCGGTCATTCACGTCGGGCGGAAATGCGTGAAGGTGACGCAAATCTGATCACGGCAGAGGCGAGCGCGAACCGATTGTTGGAGTCCTACGGGATTTGCAGACCCGCCGATATTCGAATTGAGGACATCGCATGGGACCTTGGCATTGAGATCGAGGTTGACCGCCTGCCCAAAGCGCGGGGCCATCTGGTCAGAAAATGTAATACAGGAATCATTACGATTAGCGATGCGATTTCCGATGAAGGGGAGCGCCGATTTGTTATCGCGCATGAACTGGGTCACTGGCAGCTCCACCGTTATCACTCCCAGTTTTTTTTCTGCGACGAGGAGA